>NZ_JOEQ01000014.1 GCF_000721075.1 Streptosporangium amethystogenes | reverse complement strand
CGCGAGCTCGTCGCGGTGGGCGTACATCAGCTCACGGAAGCGGAACAGCACCCCCGCCCGCCGGGTCAGCGAGGTGTCCCGCCAGGCGGGCCAGGCCGCAACAGCGGCGGCCACGGCCGCGTCGACCTCGGCGGTTGAGGCCAGGTGGACCTGTCCCGCCACCTCTCCCGCCGCCGGGTTGAAGATCTCGCCGAGTCGCGCCGAAGGCGTGCTCCCGGCGTCACGGGGGGAGTCCTCGGTGGGGACTCCGTTGATCCAATGAGGGATGTTCTTCATTTCTTGCTCCTTTTGCGCCTGCGGCGCGACGGCGAGGATCGGCATCCGCGGTTCGGGGCCCGATCTCATGACCTACGCATGGGAGCCGAGGGCCAGTTTCACCACGTCGGCGACGGCTCCGTCCGAGCAGGCCCCGACCACGACATCGGCCACCGCACGGACCTGCGGGTGGCCGTCGCCGACCGCGGCCCCGAGTCCGGCCGTCATGATCATGTCGATGTCGTTGGGGTTGTCGCCGACGGCCGCGATCTGCTCCAGCGGTACGCCCCTGGAGGCGGCCAGCTCGCGGAGCGCGGTGCCCTTGGTCGCGCCCTCGGCCAGCACCTCCAGATAGGTCGCCTCAGATCGAACCGTGATGGTTCCTGGAATATCCAGTTCGGGAAGCCGATCGCCGATCAGCATGCATTTGGTGATCTCGCCGGGGGGCAGTGCCGACCAGTCGCCCGGATCGTGCAGGATGATTCCGTCGCGCCGGGCGTAATCCCGCAGTTCGGGCACGTCGTGGACGGCCAGTGCCTCGCCGCCGGAGAACGCCACCGGGTAGACGCCCCGCGGGAGTTCTTCGAACAGGTCGAGCAGCGCCTTCCACGCGTTCACCGGCAGGTGGCGGGAGCGCAGCACGGCTCCGGTGCCGAGATCCACGGTACGGGCGCCGTTGTAGAGGATCGCCGCCCCGGTGAGGCCCAGCTCCTCGTAGTAGCGGAGGGCTGACAGCTCCATCCGCCCGGTCGCGATGACCACCTCTCCGCCTGAGGCCATGAAGCGGCGGAGCGCGTCCCGGCTGGAGGGCACCATGGCCAGGTCGCGACCGACGAGCGTTCCGTCCAGGTCGGTGACGATCCAGCGGATCACGAGGCGGTCCTCGCTGTGGAGACCTCGGCCATCACGGAGCCGGCGAGGTCGAATCCGCCGACGCAGGCGAGATAGCCGCCGGGGGTGAAGATGCTGCCGGACAGCGGGATGTAGATGCCCCCGGCCTGCTTCACCAGGAGCGAGCCGGCCGTCACGTCCCAGGCGTTGACGTACGTGCCGTAGGCGACGTCGGACCACCCGGCGGCGACGTGCGCCAGCTTCAGCGCCGCGCTCCCCGGGCGGCGCGTGGTGGCGAAGGAGTTGACCATCCGGGCGAAGCGATGCAGCGCCACCTCTCCCTCCGCGGCCAGGTCGCGCGGGGAGGGGTAGCTCGACAGCAGCACCGCCTCCCGGTCCGTGCGCGCGCCGGTGCTGCGGATCGGCGCGCCGTTGTAGAAGGCCCCGCCGAGTGAGGCGGTGAACTCGTCGTCGCGGACGGGGTCGTAGATGACGCCCGCCACCACCTCGCCGTCGACGACCGCTCCGATGGAGGTGCAGAAGAACGGCAGGCCGGCGGCGAAGTTCGCGGTGCCGTCGATGGGGTCGACGTACCAGCTGATGTCGCCTTCACCTCGGGCGCCGTCCTCCTCTCCCACCACGACGCTGCCCGGGCACAGCCGGTCCAGGACCTCGCGGATACGCTCCTCGGCCGCCTTGTCGTGCTCGGTCACCGGGTCGTGGAAGTCGCGCTTGGTCTTCACCTCGGGCCGGGAACGGAAGGCCTCCCTGAGCCGGTCGCCGACCGCTCTGGCCGCCTCGACCGCGATGGCGGTCAAATCACGCGAGGTGTTCAGGTCCATGTCTCCTCCAGGAGGCTCAGCAGGCCGCGCGGGTCCTCGACTGTCGCCTGAGGGCGCTCCCGCACTTTGTAGGGGATCTTCTCGGTGCTCCCGGAGACCATCAGGATGGTGGCCCCCACCCGAGCACGGGCTCCGCAGACCACGTCGCGGTCGTAGTTGTCGCCGACGTACCAGGTCTCCGCGGGCTCGACGCCCAGGGCCCGGCAGGCGATCCAGATCATCTCCGGATTGGGTTTGCGGATGCCGACCTCGTCGCTGTAGACCTGCACGGCCACCTGGCGGTCGAGGCCGTTGAGGGCCATGTAGTCGCGGTGGACGGCCCCGCACAGGGCGTTGCTGACGACCGCGGGCGTGACGCCGTGCGTCCAGCAGGCGGCCAGCAGCTCCTGTAGGGCGGGCCGGGTCTTGCGGTCGCTGCGCAGCTCACCCATCCGCCTGCAGAGCGGGGTCGCCTCGGCGATCACCAGTGAGCGGGCCTGCTCCGGCCAGTCGCCCGCGACGTAGTCGGCCCAGAACCCGCGGTGCGTCATCTCCGCCGGGGCGAACTGACGGGAGGTGGAGTCCTTCCAGTACTTGTCGGCGCGCGCGCCCGCCAGGATGTCGTTCTCCACATCGTCGAGGCCGAGGCCGTGGAAGCCGGCCCTGGTGAGGAGCTCGTGCACCTCCGTGGCGAGTTCGGCCGCCCACGACGGACGCCGGGCGGTCTCCACGATCACCCCGCCGAAGTCCAGCAGCAACGCCTTGGGCCGGATCACGCGCCGACCCCCGTCCTGTCCCAGGCGGGGATGCGCATGCCGTCCGCGCCGAACAGGTGCACCTGGTCGGTCCAGCAGGTCAGCACCTCGCCGGCGGCGGCCTCGACCGGCGTATAGGAGAGCGCGTACAGCTCGGTGTCCAGGACGCGCAGCCGTACGGTCCAGGAGGAGCCCGCCGGCAGCACGGCCTCGACGGTGGCCTCCTCGGACCAGACGGAATGGGGTGGCGAACCGAGGCGCAGTGCCTCGGGGCGGATACCGACGGCGGCGGGGGCGATGTCCTGCCCGGCGCGGGACTCGACGAAGCGCATCAGCGAGCCGGCCAGACCGGTGGGAGTGGAGCCGATCTCGACGATCGCCATCGGCGGGCTGCCGACGAACTCGGCGACGAACCGGTTGGCGGGCCTGGCGTACATCTCCATCGGGGGGGCCAGCTGCTGTAGCTCGCCCTCGTTCATGACCGCGACGTCGGTGGCCATGGTGAGTGCCTCCAGCTGGTCGTGGGTGACGAAGACGATCGTCGCCTTGGACTCCTCGTGGATGCGTTTGAGCTCGGCGCGCATCTCCAACCGGAGCCGGGCGTCGAGGTTGGACAGTGGCTCGTCGAGCAGCAGCACCGTGGGGTTGATCGCCAGCATCCTGGCCAGCGCGACACGCTGCTGCTGACCACCGGACAGCTGGGAGGGGTAGCGGTCCATGGCGGCGTCGACGTGGACCATCTGCAGTGCCAACTCCGCCTTGGCCCGCCGCTCGGGAGCGGGCACCTTGCGCATCCGCAGGCCGAACTCGACGTTCTCGCGTACCGACAGGTGAGGCCAGAGGGCGTAGTTCTGGAAGACCAGCCCCATGCCGCGCTTCTCCGGCGGGACGTAGAGTCCCTGCTCGACGGAGTCGAGGACCCTGTCGCCGACGGCGATGGTGCCGCCGGTTGGCTGCTCAAGCCCGGCGATCATCCGCAGCGTGGTCGTCTTGCCGCAGCCGGAGGGGCCCAGCAGGCACATGAACGCGCCGTCGGGGACGGTCAGGTCGAGGTTCTTCACAGCGTAGTCGCCACCGCCGTAGCTCTTGGCGATTCCGCTCAGGGTGATGTTCGGCATCTATCCTCCTAGGCCGGACGCCAGGCTGCTCTTGGTCAGACGCTGGGTCAGGTAGGTCATGGTGAAGGAGACCAAGGCGATCATGAGGACGACCGCGTTGGCGAGCTGGGTGTATCCGTAGTCCACCAGGCCGATCGACAGGGTGGTGAGGAGCTGTGTCCCGGTGGTGGTCAGCATGATGACGATGCTGAGCTCCTTGAGCCCGGAGATGAACGGCAACACGATTCCGGTGACGAGGGCGCCCTTCTGGATCGGGAAGATGATCCGCCGCATCCGCTGCCACCAGGAGGCGCCGGCGATCTGCGCGGCCTCCTCCGGTTCGCGGCCGAGTTGCATCATCGCCGCGATGCCCGAGCGCGAGCTGTACGGCAGGTGCGTTACGGCCATCACCAGGATCAGCAGGAACGTCGTCCCGTACAGCGCGGGGATCGGTCCCCTGGCGACGGCGAACAGCGACAGCGAGGCGGCCGCGAACGCGATGCCGGGGATGAGGTAGGGCAGGAAGGAGACCTGGCGGAGGAACGCGGCGACGCGCGGCGCCGTTCCGCGCACCACGACGTACCCGACCAGCAGGCCGGCGACCGCGCAGATCAGCGAGGCCAGGCCGACGATGCGCAGCGAGTTCCAGGCGGCCTCCCACAGTTCGGAACCGCGGAAGACGCCGTGCGGGAAGCCGACCGCTCCGGGCAGCTTTTCGGCGAACCAGTAGTCGAGGGTGAAGGTCGACAGGTCCAGGGGCGTGCGGGTGACCGTGGAGACCAGAAGCGTCAGGACCGGGACGAGGACGCTCACCACGAAGACCACCACGCCGAGCGCGAAGGCGGGCCAGCGCCAGCGGCGCAGATCGCCCAGCCGGTCCATCGCCCCCTTGCCGCCCACGGTGACGAACCGGCGGTGCTCGCGCATCATCCGGGTGTCGACGAGGACGATCAGTACTCCGATGATCACGATCACGGTGGCGAGTACGGAGGCCACGCCGGTGCTGCGGTCGCGGATCGACTGGAAGAGCCCGGTGGACAGCACCCGGTAGTCGGCCGGCAGACCGAGCACGTAGGGCGTGCCGAACGTGCCGAGCACCCGGCCGACCACCAGCAGCACGGCCGAGGACAGCGCCGGGAGCATCAGCGGCACCACGATCCGCCGGATGACGGTCCGCTGCGGGGCACCGAGGATCCGTGCGGAGTCCTCCAGCTGCGCGTCGATGCGGCGCAGCGCGTTCCCGACCAGGAGCAGCACGAACGGGTAGTAGTGCAGCCCCAGGGTGATGATGATCGGTACCGCGCCGTAGGCGAGCCAGTCGGGTGTCCGGATGCCCTGGGCCTGCAGGAAACCGACCTGCCCGGCGGCGCGCTCGTTCTTGAACAGCGACAGCCAGGCCAGGGAGAAGGTCCACGACGGCAGCATGTAGGGGACCACCAGGGCACCGGCGAGCCACTTGCGCCCGGGCACGTTGGTCCTGGTCACCAGCCAGGCCATGCCGCCCCCGAGGAACAGCGCGAACAGGGTGGTGCCTACCGCGATCACCAGCGTGTTGAGCAGCGGCTCCCAGAACAGCAGGCCGCTGATCTGGGAGCGGAACACCCGCCACAGGTAGTAGCCGGTCCATTCGCCGGGCTGTTGCCCGGCGTGCACGTCGTCGCCGTACTGCAGGCGGAAGGCGTCCGACAGCACCGCGATCAGCGGTGCCACGACGAGGTAGGCGAGCAGGATGACGAGGATCAGCCCGAGCGCGGCGGTCGGATCGTGACGCAGCACGCGGAGCCGGTACACCAGCCTGCGCCGCCTCGGGGGAGGTGGCGGCGTCTCCGCCTTGGTGAGAAGAGCCATGGGTACTTCCTTCAGGGGGTTCACAGGACCGGCGCGGTGCGTGGTCCGTCAGCTTCCTCAGTGGCTTCGCTTGAGCATCGCGTCGGCGAGCGTGTCGGCGGCCTCGCCGAGCCGCCGGCCCACGGCGTCCAGGCGCGACAGTAACTCGCGTTCACGCAGGGTGTTCATCTCCAGCGGCCCGGTGAACAGCTCGGTGAGCCGGGTCTGGTAGAGCTGGCGGACCCGGCTGCAGGCCTTGCGCGTGGCCAGCACGGCCACGGTGACCGAGCCGGGATCGTCGATCATCTTCAGGACGGCGTTCTCCAGCTCATCGAGGCCGTCGCTCACCATCTGCAGCGGCTCGACGGCGAAGCTGAGATCCTCCGGCCCGAAAAGGTCGGTCTCGCGCACGTAGTCGCGCAGGTGGTCCAGCACGTCGTCGATCGATCGGGAGAGCCGGAACAGGTCCTCCCGGTCGATGGGGGTCGCCAGCACCCGCCGCAGAACGCGTACCAGCTCGGCCCGCGCCTCGTCGCCCTCATG
The DNA here is from genome assembly GCF_000721075.1 of Streptosporangium amethystogenes. Taxonomy (GTDB): domain Bacteria; phylum Actinomycetota; class Actinomycetes; order Streptosporangiales; family Streptosporangiaceae; genus Streptosporangium; species Streptosporangium amethystogenes. The sequence continues at coordinate 157,761 of NZ_JOEQ01000014.1, read as the reverse complement.
TTCCACCTCGGTCATCCGGGTGCGGGCGGCCGATCGCCCGATCGTGCCGGAGGCGGTCGAGCGGGCCAGTACGGCTCCGGCGCGGGCGACGGCGACCTGTTTGCGGACCAGCTCGACGACCCGCCGTCCGGATCGGCCGCGAAGGTCGTCCCAGGCCCGCGCGAACCGCCGGGCGCGACCGCCTGCGCCGCTCACAGCAGCCTCATCGCGAGCCCGGCCAAGCCGCCCAGGGCCATTGACGACGGCAGCGTGACCAGCCATGCCGTACCCATGTTCACGACGCTCTGCCATCGCACCCTCCTGGCTCCTTCGCTTGCCGCCACGCCGACGACTCCGGCTGTGATGGACTGGGTCATGCTCACCGGGCTTCCCAGGGCCGAACTGCCGAGGACGGCGCCGGTGGCCGCCGTCTCGGCCGAGACGATGTGCAGCGGCCGGGTGATGACCAGGCCGCGGCCCAGTCGCTCTCCCACGCGGGTGAGACTGGTCAGGGATCCGGCGATGAACAGCGCCACGAGGACGGCCATCCACACCGGCGGGACCTCGATGGGTCCGACCCCGCCCAGTCCGTCGCGGCCCACGTTCAACGCGACGCTGACCACCGCGATCATCTTCTGGCCGTCGTTCACCGCGTACGCCACGCACTGGGCCGTGTAGGCCAGCAGATGGGCGGAGAGCACGAGCCGGGGCATCCGGTGGTAGGACGGCACCCGGCGCGACAGGGTTCCCAGCAGGTAGCCCAGGACCAGGCCGACCAGGGGGGCGCCCGCCCCGACGGCCAGGACGGTGCCCAGGCTCCGCCACGACACCGGCAGTCCCGCGCCGAGCCCCGCGCCGCTGATGCCGCCGATAACCGCGAGCGTCAGGCTGGTCGGCAGCCCTCTGCCGGTCAGCACCGCGACCACGATCACCGCGGTCACCACCCCGGCCAGGAACGCCGTCGCTCCGCCGCTCGTGCCGAGCCCCGCCAGCCTCTCGGTGAAGGTCCGCGCGACCGACACCCCCAGCACGTACGGCCCGGCGAAGAGCGCCACCATGAGAAGCGCGGCGATCGCCCATCCCGGCGAGCGGGGGAATCTGAGCCCCAGCCCGAGCAGGGTGGCTCCGTCATTGGCCCCGCTGACCAGCACGAAGAGGATCGCCATCGCGGCGAACGCGGGCGTCCAGCCCATCACAGGTAGGGCCGCTGATCGCGTTTGGCCTCGTCGTAGTGTTCCCGTGCGGCCCGGGTCTGGGCCAGTTCCGACACCTCGGCGATCGGGACGTCCCACCAGGCCTGGGCGCCGGGTCCGCCGCCGGGGACGGTCTCGACGTAGACGACCGTGGTGCGCTCGGACGCCACCGCCTTGGCCAGCGCGGCGCGCAGTGCCTCCGGATCGCCGGCGCGCAGCACGTCGGCGCCGAGGCTGGCCGCGTTGGCCGCCAGGTCCACGGGAAGCCGCTCGCCGTCCAGCTCTCCTTCCGAGCCGCGCATCCGGTAGGCGGTGCCGAGCCGCAGGGCCCCCACCGACTCGCTGAGGTCGCCGATCGAGGCGAAGCCGTGGTTGTTCACCAGGACGATCACGAGCTTGACGCCCTCCTGCACGGCGGTGGCGATCTCCTGGGCCATCATCAGATAGGAGCCGTCGCCGACCAGCACGAACACCTCGCGCTCCGGGTCCGCGAGCTTCACCCCGAGCCCTCCGGCGATCTCGTAACCCATGCAGGAGTAGCCGTACTCCACGTGGTAGCCCTTGGGGTCCCGGGCCCGCCACAGCCGGTGCAGGTCACCCGGCATGGACCCGGCCGCGTTGACGACCACGCCGTCCTCGGCGATCTCGTTGAGGATGCCGAGCACGACCGGCTGGGTCAGCTCCGTCCCGGCGTAGCTCTGGCTGATCTCGGCCTGCCAGCCGGCGGCCAGGGCGGCCGCCTGACGGGTCCACTCGGGGTCGGCCCGCCAGTCCGTCTGGTCGAGGGCGCGCAGCGCCTCGCGGGCGTCGGCGACGAGCATCGCACCGGAGTTCTTGGCCGCGTCGAAGGCGGTGACGTTGACGTTGAGGAACCGGGCCTGGCCGAAGAGGGTCCGGGAGGCGGTGGTGAAGTCGTTGTAGCGGGTCCCGATGCCGATGACCAGGTCCGCCTCCCTGGCCAGGGTGTTGGCGGCGGCGGTGCCGGTGTGGCCGATCGCGCCGACCGCGCACGGGTGGTCGTACGGCAGCGAGCCCTTGCCCGCCTGGGTCTCGGCCACCGGCACGCCGTGGTTCTCCGCGAAGCGGAGCAGTTCGGCGCAGGCCCGGCTGTAGGCGACCCCGCCTCCGGCGACGATCAGCGGCCTGCGCGAGCCGCGGATGAGCTCGAGCGCCCTGGCCAGCGCGGCGGGCTCGGGCACCGGCCGGGCCACGTGCCACACTCGCCGGGAGAACAGCTCCTCGGGCCAGTCGTAGGCCTCGGCCTGCACGTCCTGGGGGAGCGCCAGGGTGACCGCGCCGGTCTCGGCCGGGTCGGTCAACACCCGCATCGCGGCCAGCAGGGCGGACGGCAACTGCTCGGGCCGGTTGATCCGGTCGAAGAAGCGGCTGACCGGGCGCAGCGCGTCGTTGACCGTCACGTCGTAGGAGCGGGGGTCCTCCAGTTCCTGCAGTACCGGGCCGGCGACCCGGGTGGCGAAGACGTCGCCGGGCAGCAGCAGCACCGGGAGCCGGTTGATGGTGGCCAGCGCCGCGCCGGTGACCAGGTTGGTGGCGCCGGGGCCGATGGAGGTGGTGCAGGCGAAGGTGGAGAGCCGGTCGCGTGTGCGGGCGTAGCCGACGGCGGTGTGCACCATGGCCTGCTCGTTGCGGGCCAGGTAGTACGGCAGCGCGTCGCCGGTGCCCGCGCCCTGCTCGGCCAGGGCCTGGCCGACGCCCGCCACGTTGCCGTGGCCGAAGATGCCGAAGACGCCCGCGATCAGCCGCTGCTCGACGCCGTCGCGCTCCGCCCACTGGTTCGCCAGGAACCGCACCAGCGCCTGAGCCACCGTGAGCCTCATGAGGTACCTCCAGGGAATTCGCGCCCGGCGTCCGCGACGCGACGCGAGACACGGGGGTCGACCGGCTGATCCGCCCAGGAAGAGCGGATCCACGCGTGCCGGGGGTCGTCACAGAAGGCCATGGACCGCTGCTCGGCGGGTCCGGCCAGCACGTTCAGGTAGTACAGGTCGTAGCCGGGGGCGGCCATCGAGGGGCCGTGGTAGCCGTGCGGGACGAGTACCACGTCTCCGCCGCTCACCTCGGCCAGGGTGTCGTGCGTGCCGTACACCCGCTGGTAGCCGGGGCCGCCCTCGAAGTAGTAGATCTCCTCCAGTACGGCCTCGTGCTCGGAGGCCGTGTCGTGCTTGTGCGGCGGGTAGGACGACCAGTTCCCACCGGGGGTGAGCACCTCGACCGCGACGAGCTTGTCGCAGTCGAAGGCGTCCGGCGCGCAGAAGTTGTTGACCTGGCGGCTGGCCTGCCCGGCGCCGCGCACCTCCACCGGAACCTGCTCCGCCGGGCCGTACCGGACCGGGAAGTGCCGGGTCGCCCGAGCCGAGGGAAGCGCGATGCGACCGTGGCCGGTGATCACCGCGGACGTGTCGATCGGCAGGTAGGCGAAGTCGGTCACCGCGTCGAAGACCGACGTACGCCCGGACAGCGACAGTTGCCGGCCGTCCGCGGTGACCTCGCACGAACCCGACAGCGGCAGGACCAGCATCTCCTCCCGGCCGGTGGAGAAGTGCACCGGGTGGTCCGGCAGATCGATCACCCGCAGGCCGGCGTAGGTCCAGCCCGCCGACTCGGGGGTGATCTCCACTGCCCACGGGGGCGAGGCGGCGGTGCCGTGGGGGATGTGTGTCACGACGACTCCAGCAGGCTCGCCGCGGTGTCCACGGCCGCCGCGACGTCGTCACCCGGCGGGTAGAGCAGCGCCCGGCCGACGACCAGGCCACGTACGCCGGGCAGCCGCAGTGCCTTGCTCCAGGAGCCGAAGACATGGTCGGGCGCCTTGTCGGGGTCACCTCCGAGCAGCAGCGTCGGCAGCGTCGTGGCCTCCATGACCCGATCCATCCCCTCGACCACCGGGATCTTCAGCCAGGTACGGGCGGAGGTCGCGCCGAGCCCCTGGCCGACGTTGATGGCGTGGATCATCGCCTCCGGCGACAGATCGTGCCTCACCACGCCGTTGACCCGCCTGGACCAGAACGGCTCGATCATCGCCATCAGCCCGTGACTGGCCAGCCGGGTGACGGCGTGCCCGCAACTCGCCAGCGTGGCGGCGGTCGAGGCGTCCTCCAGTGCGATCCTGCACAGCATCTTGCCGCCGTCGAAACCCATCGCCGCGATCGACTCGGCGTCGTAGGCGGTGAAGCGGTCGTCGAACTCGAACACCGATCCCTGCACGCCGCCGCGGTTCATCGAACCGATCACGATCTTGTCGTCGAGCGCGCCGAGCAGCAGCAGGTCCTCGACGATGTCGGGCGTGGCCAGCAGCCCGTCCACACCGGGCCTGGCCAGAGCGGTCATGAGCCGATCCAGCAGACCGGCACGGCTCTCCATCGCCATCGGCTCACTGCCGACACCGAGCGAGCCCCGCGCCGGGTGGTCGGCCGCGATGATCAGCAGCTGGTCACGACCGGTCGGCAACGACCTGCGCCTGCGCTTGGCGGCGGCCTCGGTCACCCGCTCCGGATGCCAGGCTCGGTCGTCGAGCAACCGCCGGTAGTCCTCTTCACGCATGCGCGGCGTCCCCTTTCGGAAATCCGTATGACAGGACGTTCTCGACCTCGTCCACGCTGGGCATGGCGGGAGCACAGGCCAGTCGGCCGGCCACGATCGCCCCGGCCACGTTGGCGAACCTCAGTATCCGCTCCAGCGGCCAGCCCTCCAGCAGGCCGTGGCAGAGCGCCCCGCCGAAGGCGTCGCCCGCACCAAGCCCGTTGACGACCTCGACCTTCACCGGCGGCACCTCCACCGTCTCGGTGGCGGTCATGCCGAGCACCCCGCCCGGGCCCTGCTTGACGATCGCCAGCTCGACCCCGGCCTCCAGTAGCGCCCGGCCCGCCTCGTGGGGCTTGCGGGTGCCGGTGGCCACCTCGGCCTCCTCCAGGTTGCCGACCGCGACGGTGACCTGTTCGAGCGCCGCGCGTACCTGGTGACGGGCCTCGCGTTCGTCCGGCCAGAACATCGGCCGGTAGTCCAGGTCCAGCACCGTGTTCGGCACCCGCCCTCGGGCCCGCCAGGCGGCCAGGTGCGCGCTGCGCGACGGTTCCGCCGACAGCCCGGTCACGGTCGTCCAGAACACCCCCGCGGACGCGATCGCCGCGAGATCCAGCTCTTCGGGGAGGATCTCCAGGTCGGGAGCCTTGGGATAGCGGTAGAAGTAGAGCGGGAAGTCGTCCGGGGGCAGGATCTCGCAGAACGTCACCGGTGTGGGCAGACCGGGCACCTCGGTCACGTGGTGGTCGTCGACGCCGTAGGCGCGCAGCGCGTCGTGGACGAACAGGCCGAACGGGTCGGCCCCGGTCCTGGTGATCACCGCGCTGGAGCGACCCAGCCGGGCGGCGGCCACGGCCACGTTGGTCGGGCTGCCGCCCAGGTATTTGCCGAAGGTCTCCACCTCCCGCAGCGACACCCCGACCTGGAGCGGGTAGATGTCCACTCCGACCCGGCCCATCGTCAGCACCTCGGCGGGCACGCTCACCTGAGGCCTCCGAGATAGGCCAGGCTGGTGCGGACATCCTCCATCGGGTTCGCGTCCTCGGAGTCGAGGACGACGTCCTGCTCCAGCACGTACCAACCGGGATAGCCGGCCGCGGTCAGGCCGGTGACGATGCCCGCCACATCGACGTCGCCCTGGCCGAGCGGGCGGTAGATCCCCGCCCGCACGGCCTGGGTGTAGGTGAGAGCGCCCGTCCGGACCCGCTCGGCGAGGGCTGCCTCGACGTCCTTGAGGTGGACGTGGGCGATCCGCTCGGAAGCCCTGCGGACGATGTCCAGCGGGTCGGTGCCGCCGATGAGCAGGTGACCGGTGTCCAGGCAGAGTGCGACGCCGCAGCCGTCGAGGATCCGGTCCACCTCCTCGCTGGTCTCGATCATGGTTCCGACGTGCGGATGCAGGGTGACCGGGCGAGCCGTCTCATGACGGATCCGCTCCAGATTGGTCAGGAGCGTGCGCCAGCCCTCCGCGTCCAGTGCGGGGCGCGTGTCGTAGCCGTCCACGCCGGTGGCGGCGGCCAGAACGGCTACCGCCTCGTCCTCGAAGGGGGCCAGCGTGGCCCGCAGGCCCGGCAGCGGGTCGTGGGCGGGGTCGTGCAGGACCACGGGGACGAAGCCGCCCACGGCGCGCAGGTTGTAGCGGTCAAGGAGACGGGCGCGGTGGCCGGGATCGGCGGGCAGAAAGCCGTCGGGGCCCAGTTCGGTGGCCGTCAGGTTCATCTCGGCCATCTCGGTCAGCACCCGCTCGGCGGGCAGCTGGTACCCCCAGCCGGGTACCTCGCAGACCCCCCAGGAGATCGGTGCGGCGGCGATCCTCACTTCGTCACCTCCAGGAGGCGGATCGGCCGTCCCTCGCGGAGCGACAGATCGGCCGCCTCGGCGAGGTAGAGCGCGGACAGGGCGTCTTGGACCGTGCAAGGGCTCTCGCGCTCACCTCGCGCCATCGCCAGGAACGCGTGCATCTCCGCGATGTACGCGGCGTCGAACCTGGCCTGGAAGTCCGGCCACGGGTCTCCGCCCGGGTCGAAGCCCTCGGTCGAGCGCAGCGGGGTCCGGGCACCGAGTCCCGCCGCCCAGGTGGCACGGGTTCCGGCCAGTTCCATCCGCACGTCGTATCCGGCGCCGTTGTAGCGGGAGCCCTGCAGTGTGACCAGCGTGCCGTCGTCCATGGTCATCAGAGCGGCGCTGTTGTCGACGTCTCCGGCCTCGGTGAAGAAGGCCTCGCCCCGGTTGGAGCCGGTCGCGTAGACGGTGTCCACCTCACGGCCGGTGACCCAGCGCAGGATGTCGAAGTCGTGGATGTGGCAGTCGCGGAAGATGCCACCGGACAGCGCGACGTACTCGGCGGCCGGGGGCTTCGGATCGGCGGTCAACAGGTGGACCCGGTGCAGTTCGCCAAGCTCACCATCGCGCAGCGCCTCGCGTGCGGCGATGTAACCGGCGTCGAAGCGCCGCTGAAAGCCGATGTGCACCGCGATGCCGCTACGCTTGACCGCTTCGGCGACCCGCCGGGTCTCCGCCACGGTCGGGGCCGCGGGTTTCTCGCAGAACGCCGGCACTCCCAGGTCGGATGCCCGCAGCAGTGCCTCCGCATGGGTGGAGGTCGGGGTCGCGATCACCACCGCGTCCGCGTCGAAGGGATCTCCGACCCGGGCCTTGAGCCGTCCCGCCACCTCCTCGGCTCTGGTGTCATCCACGTCGGAGACGACGAGGTCGTCGACGAGAGTCGAGAGGGTGGCGGCATGGAACATGCCTATCCGGCCCAGGCCTAGCAAACCCACACGCATGGCGGCTCCTTGTGACAGGGGCCTCCAGTTCTAGATGAACGACAGGTAAACCGTCAATAGTTTGTCCTGACATTCTGACTAGCTATCATCATCACTATGATGGAGCCGGAAGGGATGACGTGCTCAGCGCTCCACGAGGGTGACCTCAAGGGAGTAGTGGGAGGCGCGGTAGACGTGTGAGCCGTGCTCCACGGCCCTGCCCTGGTCGTCGTAGGTCGTGCGGACCATGGTGAGCAGCGGGCAGGCGCGACGCTCGTTCAGCAGCCGCGCCTCGACCGGGGTGGCGGCACGAGCGCTGATCCGCTGGTTCGCGACCCGCATCCGGACGCCGGCCGAGCGCAGCAGCTCGTAGAGTCCGCGGGCCTCGAGTATCTCGGCCGACAGAGGCGTCAATCCCAGTGGCAGCCAGTTGTGCAGTAGTGCGAGCGGCTCTCCCAGTGCGTATCTGAGCCGCTCCACCTGGAGCACCGCGGTGCCCGGCGCGACCCCGAGGGCGTTGGCGACGCTCTCCTCGGCGGCGACCGTGTCGATGGACAGCACCTTGGTCATCGGCTTCTGCCCTGCCCTGCGCAGGTCGTCGTAGAGACTGGTGAGCTCGACCGCCCGCTTGACCTGGCCGTGTACGACCTGGGTGCCGACGCCGCGTTTGCGGACCAATAGCCCCTTGTCGACGAGGTACTGGATGGCCTGGCGGATGGTCGGGCGTGAAAGCCCCAGCTGGTCGGCGAGCTGAATCTCATTGTCGAGCCGGGAACCCGGGAGCAGCTCGCCCGTCTGGATCGCCTCCGCGATCCGCTCGGCTACCTGGAAGTAGAGGGGAACCGGGCTCGACCGGTCGAGGTCGATGTCCAATCTCGTCGCAGTCACGGTCAGATGGTATCTGACGTCAGAATGTCCTGACCAATGGCCGAATCGGGCCGCCTCGCCGGACCGTCCATCCGGTAACGAGAGTGTGTCGGATGCCCCGTTAAAGTAAGAATGTCTTGACAAGCTATTCACGTGATGTTCATTGTTGAGCCCATTGCGGCGCCGAGTCGGGGTGCTTGGCGGCGCCTACGACCCCGATGGGCAAAAGGAGTGACGCTACCGTGAGGCGTACCAAAAAGATCATCCCTATCGCGCTGCTGGCGCTTGCCGCCGCAGCCTGCGCGCCTTCCACGGCCACCGGCGCCCCTTCGCCGGCGACGAGTGCCCAGCAGCCGCTGCCCGGCCCCTCGCTCGATGCGAACTTCGACCTGGACGCGCTGGTCGCCGCCGCCAAGAAGGAAGGCAGCGTGCTGGTCTACGACTCCAGCGGCGATATCGAAGAGGTGGCCAAGGCGTTCACCGCGAAGTACGGCATCAAGATGGAAGGGGTGAAGTCGGATACCCCGCAGACCGCCGAGAAGATGATCAGGGAGCACGCCGCCGACAACATCACGATCGACGCGGCGATGTACGAGGACGGCGGCGTGCTGGTGGGCCAGCTGATCCCGCAGGGTGTGGCGCAGACATGGGTGCCCGGCGACCTCACGGACCAGATCCCGGCCGAGAACCAGAACCCGCTGCTCGCGCTGTCGAAGGCCACGGTCTTCGCCTACAACACCAAGCTGTCGCCGGAAGGGTGCCCGGTGAAGAACGTGTGGGACCTGACCGAGCCGGAGTGGGCCGGCAAGCTGGTGATGCAGGACCCGCTGGGCAAGCCGACCGTGCTGTCGTTCTTCACCCAGATGGACGCGCACGGCAACCAGGCGCTGGAGCAGGCCTACCAGACCAAGTACGGCAAGGCCCTGGAGACCAAGGAGAAGAGCGCCGCCTATGAGTGGATCAAGCGGATGGCGGGCAACAAGCCGGTGCTGACCGGCTCCGACGAGGACATCTCCGGGGCGGTGGGCGCGCCGAGCGCCACCGACAAGAAGATCGGCTTCATGTCGATCTCGAAGTTCCGTAACAACGAGGACAAGGGATACACCCAGGCGACGTGCGAGGGGATGGCGCCGTTCGTCGGCTTCAGCTACCCCAAGTACGTCGCGGTCGCCGCCAAGAGCAAGCACCCCAACGCGGCCAAGCTGTACGTCCACTTCATCATGACCGAGGAGGGCGTCAAGCACGAGATCGGCGAGGGCGGCATCTCCGGCAACAGCACGGTCAAGCCCCCGGTCACCCCACCCGGGCTGGCCGACTGGAAGGGACAGCTCTTCCACACCGACCCCAAGGGACTCCTCGGAGACCTGCAGGGCCGTCAGACCGTGTCCGACTTCTGGCGGGTCAACCACGGCTGACCCGGTGAGTTTGAGATCCGGTGCCGCGTTCGTCGGAAGACAGGTGGACGAACCGGCGGTGCCGGCGGTGCGGGCATCGGGGGAGCAGGTGACGGTCGCCCGATGCCCGTGGCCCGGCCCGATGTCGGGCCGGGCCACGGCGATACGGATGGCGTGATCGATGTCGGCATGACCGGTGAGGATGCCCCGGTCGGGAAGTGCTGAACCGATCTGATGTTCCCATGGCTTTTCTAACGGCTGCCTGTCGGCCGTTCGGCCCGGTCAAGACCTTGCGGCGGACGATCTTTTTCCCGGACCCGCCGCCGGACGGCGTGGACGTGCGCGCCGGGACCGGGGCCGTACGGGTCGGCGTGAATCAGGCAGAGGGCGCGGCCGACTGGTGATCACCGCCACGCGGGAGTCCGCGCCGGTTGACCCTCCCGCTGATTCCCGGTGTTCGTCCGTGCGGATCGGTGAGCCGCCGCGTTGCCGCGGCGGCGTTCCTGTTTCCTCGGTGCGTGCCCGGCACGAACACCGGGACCCGTCGCTTCGCGGCGGGCGTTTGTCGTCTCCCCGCGACTCTGGGCGCCCTTGGCCGCGAGCGTGGCCAGATCACGAGCGGCGTTCGGATCCCGATCCAGGATCAGGCCGTACTCGGTGCGCCCATACGCGCGTCCGGACAGGGGCGGCTCGCCTGTCACCGTGCCGCGACCCGGACACGTCTCACCGCTGGGATAGCAGCGGCCGGTCTTGTCGGTGAGCAGGCGTCGTACCTTGCTTGGCTCTGCGTGGGCCACCGCCCGGGCGCCGGTTGGCCGGTATCCCCGGCACGTTGAGGTTCTCGACCACGACCCTGCCACGGGTGGCCACCAGGCGGGTGGTGAGCCGGCACAGCCCGTCACACCGCTGGGATAGAACCCTCACTGCCTTCCCATGAAGCGCAGGCCTGTTCCGGCATGCAGGTGAAGCCCCGATGCCGAGTCCAGCAGCCATCCACGCCAAACGCTCGGCTGGGAAATCCCAGCCGAGCGTCTGATCAAACTACTCGCGGCTTGATCGACCGGTCATACGCTGCCGACCGGCTCTCGAATCCGCCGAGGGCTTTCCTCGCTACTCAGTCGCGCGGGTCCCAGCCGTCGGTGTCCACGTCCAGGTCGAGTCCGTCGGCGATGTCACTCCACTCGGCGAACTTGAAGTTCGTGTTCTCACGATCGGGCGTGGTCGGCGTGTTGGCGCCGTCGTGCGAGATGAACATGCCCTCCTCGAAGTCGCCCAGCGGGACGTTCAGCACGGTCGAGCCGTCGCTGTGCTCGACGCCGTCGATGCCGTTGTGCGATCCGATCCCGAACTGCCCCAGGTAGGCGTTGGAGCCTTCCCTGCGGTAGACGGCGAAGGTGTTGTCGCCCTGGCTGGAGGCCAGCAGGTAACCCTTGCCGTCCTCTCGGTAGTAGATCGTGAGACCTTCGGCGTCCGCGGTCAGACGCTGACCGCCGTAGCCCGGGTCCGCACCGGAGGTGCACTCGTCCGTCACCGGGTCGTAGGTGGCGGGCACGCCGTACTCGCGGACCTTGTCCACCAGCACGGGGGTTCCGGTGAGGTCCGCGCGCATCCGCCAGATGCCGACGTCCTCCTGGGCCGCGTAGAGGACGTCCCTCTCCTGGTCCACGACCATGCCCTCGACCTGCGGCTCCCGGCCCGGCTCGTCACAGGGCGTCCAGCTCTGGCCGTTCGGCAGGGTGAACGACGGGGGCAGGTTCAGGGTGTTGACGAGCTGGTAACCGACCGTGCCGTTCGGCTTGGGAAGAAGCTTGACCAGGCCGATCGAGGTCCGGTGACGGCGGCTGACCAGCGCGTAGGTGCCGGTGGAGTCCTTCCAGGTGGTCAGGCCGTACGCGGTCTCGGCGTCGTTGACCTGCTGCTGGGTGGTGTTGAACACGAACGGCGCGGCCGGGTCGGTCACGTCGGTGAGCTGGCCGTTCGCGATCGCGTAGATCCGCAGCTGGTCCCGGCCACGGTCGGAGACGACCGCGAGGTCCCGGCCGCCGAAACCGTAGGTGACGTCGACGTTGTTGAACCGTCCGGCTTCGTCGTCAGGTCCCGGGGCCGCGGGTGCGGCGAGGTGCTGAATCTGCTGCCCGTCGAGGTTGTAGACGAAGAGCCCACCCTCCTTGGCTGTGCCGATCACCACGCTCTTGCTGGACTTGGACGGGTGGACCCAGATCGCCGGGTCGTCGCCGTTGGAGTTGCCGCCGGCTTCGTCGTCGTACAGGGCGGGGGTCTCTACCTTGGGTTCCACCACCGAAACACTATGACTGGTTGCGGGGAGCGACGCTCCGCCTACCAGTGAGAACGTCAGGGCTGCCAGGAAAAGCCTGGACAGAGGACGCATTGCGCCTCCTCGTTTGGGGGATGAGGTTCAACAAGAACGTAACGACGAATTCACCATAAATCAATAGGACGTACGTATGTCATGACATAGATCCTGTAAGGGGTGCTCGCGCTGTCATATATCCGGTTTGAGGGGGGACGAAAACACCCGCTCGTCGTCCGGACGGCTGGCTTCGTGCCCGACGGGTGGGTTGAGGCGGAGCTCGCCGTGGTCGCACCGGTCGAGCTACTCGGCGACATGGCGGCACACGCTGACGGGCGGGATCCACCGGCCTCCGGGGTTCTCGCGTGCCCCAAGTGTCGGTGGACGGCTCTAACCTTCTGCCATGAACAGCGATTTCGACTTCCTGCACGGCAGCTGGGACATCGACAACCGTAGGCTCGTCACCCCCCTGAGCGGGAGGGATGAGTGGGAGGAGTTCCCCAGCGTCGCCGTCTGCCGCGGTTTCTTTGACGGCGCGGGCGTCTTCGACGAGATCACCTTCCCCACGAAGGGCTTCAAGGGGGTGTCGATACGGACCTTTGACGTCGAACGCGAACTGTGGGCGATCTACTGGATCAACAGTGAGACCGGAATCCTCCACAACCCCGTCTTCGGCACGTTCACCGACGGGAAGGGGGTGTTCCACGGCGATGAGACCCACGAGGGCACGCCCATCCGGATGCGGTACACATGGTCGGAGATCACACCGACATCGGCCCTGTGGGAGCAGGCGTTCTCCGCCGACGGGGAGAAGACCTGGGAGACCAACTGGACGATGAGGCACACCCGCCGCGCGTGACGCGGTACCGCTCCCCGCGCCCCGGCCGGGATGGGAATCCGTGAATCGGCTCGGGCACGGGGCAGGGTGGGTGGAGGACGATATCGGTGGCCCTCCACCCTCGGCCCTGGGAGCGGGGACCGCCGTCCGGCGTTCGGGGGACGGAGCCGGACAGCCACGACCCTATGCTTCCGCCGACCCGATGTATGCGTAGAAATACATCCCTACCGCAGGCAGACTCGTCACCCTCGGGGTCGGTCATGACAGTCCGGCATCCTTCGCCCTGCGAATCTCGGGGCGCCCAGAGCGGCCCGGTCCCGCCGCCACGAGCCTGCGCCACTCCTCCGAAGGCGCACCCGGGGGAGCGGAGGAGTCACGGGCACCCCCTATGCCCACTCGGCCAGGATTCCGGCCTCCTTCTCCGGATCGATGCCGTGCCCGCGGAACGCGCGCTGCCCCGGCGGGACGTCACGCAGCCACGCCCAGGTGTCGCGGACGGTCTCGGCGACCGGGCGGCAGGTCAGCCCGGCCGCGATGGCCTTCGCCGACGAGGGCAGCCAGACACCGGCGAACTCGGGACCGCCGGGAGCCCAGACCGGGAACTCGGTCCACGGTGACACCTTCCGATCGAGCAGGAAGCTGTCGTCGACCCAGACGAACTCGGCGTCCGAGCCGGTCGCCGCGCGGCACTCGGCCAGCCAGCCGCCGTAGGTGATGTTGCCACGCACCCCGCTGGTGAGGAAACGGTCGGCCGTCCCGGCCTCGGCATGGGTGAGGACGAACGAGGCGATGTCGCGGGCGTCGATGAGTTGCATCGCCCGGTCCGGGTCACCCGGGGCCAGTACCCGCCCGCCCCGGGAGATCCGGTCCAGCCACCAGGGCAGACGGCCCACGTTCTCGTACGGACCCAGGATGAGACCCGGCTGGATGATCAGTACGTTGCCGTCGAAGCCCTCCTCCACCGCCCGCTCGCAGCCCGCCTTGAGCATGCCGTAGTGACCGTCCTCGGGACCCGCGTCCGACGCGCACTCGAAGAGCGGTGAGCTCTCGTCGCACTCCCGCTCGGGGAAGTCGGAGAGAGCCGAGATACTGGAGATGTACGCGTAGGTGCCCGCCCGCCCGGCGAGCCTCCGCACCGACTCGCCGACGACCCTCGGGACCTGCCCGTGGACATCGATGACGGCGTCCCACTCCCGGCCCGCCACCAGGCGATCCAGGTCTTCCGGCACCTCACGGTCGCCCCTGACCGCTTCCACGCCCAGCAGGTCGACCCCGTTGCGCCCCCGGTTGAACGTCGTGACCTCGTGCCCGCGCCGCAGCGCCTCCTGGGTGATCGCCCGGCCGAGGAAGACCGAACCACCCATGATCAAAACTCTCATAGCGCCTCATTCTGGGCGCCCGGTGGATACGGGGCCACAGGCTTTCACCCGTAGCGCAAGCCATCCGCTCACAGCGGACGGCTCGCGATCGGAGGATGCTCCAGCAGGTGCACCCGGGCGGTACCGATGTCGAAGTACATGCCGACCAGCTCCAGGTGTCCGGCGCGGAACAGCTGGTCCACCTGCGGGTAGGTCCGGAGGTTCTCCAGTTGCTGGATCACGTTGACCCGGCAGAGGCGGTCCAGCGGGCCCTCATCGTCACCGGCGCTCTCGCCCGCGATGAACCGTGCCAGGGTGTGGTTGCCGTGGCGCAGCCAGCGGCCCAGCGCCGGCAGACCCGCCGCCTTCTCACCCCCGCTGAGCAGGGCGGTCATCGCCCCGCACCCCGAGTGCCCGCAGACCGTGATGGTGCGGACGTTGAGCGCGTCCGTCGCGTACTCGATCGTCGCGGCCACCGAGTCGTCCGCCGGCACGGAACCCCGCCGGGGCACCAGGTTGCCGAGGTTGCGGAGGGTGAACAGGTCTCCCGGGCCGCTGGCGGTGATCAGGTTCGGCACGATGCGGGAGTCCGCGCAGGTGATGAAGAGATGCGAGGGCTCCTGCCCGCGGGCCATGCCGTGCAGGAGGGGGCGGACCAGCGGTGCCGTGCGCCGGTGGAACTCCCGCGCCCCGGCCAGCAGATCGGGCACGGCGGGACTGCCGCCGCGGGGCGCGTGCCGGGTGGCGACCAGCGGATGGCGGGTCGAGCGCCGTCCGCTCCGCCGGTGGGACCAGGGCAGCCACCACCGGTCAGGTGCCGGGGGCGGGGTCTTGGCGGGGAACACCCGGGCGCCGCTGGCCGCCATGGCGTACCACTCGTCGTGGATCTCGTCGATGTCCACGCTCCCGCCGCCGCGCTCGTGCTCGTGCCGCCAGTTGTGGATGGCCTCAAAGGCCGCGTTGTCCATGAAGTCGATGTTCAGGTCGAGGTCGACCGAGGCACCCGCCGGGATGGCCCGCAGCTCCGAGGTGAGCGTGGGCACCCCCAGGAAGGTCAGTGAGCCGCCGATCACCACGTGCCAGCGGCCGTCCGGCTCGGCGACGGCCCGCACGGTCACCCGGGTGAGGCGGCGCAGCGCGAACAGCGCGGCGAGGCCGAGGCCGACCAGCACTCCCTCGGCGAGGCCGAGCAGCACCACCCCGGCCATCGTGACGACGTACACCGGCACCTCGCTGTGGCCGCGCAGGTTACGCAGATGCCCCATGTTGACCATCTGCACGCCGATGAAGACCAGCAGCGCGGCGAGCGCCTCCATCGGGATCAGGGCGATCATCCACCCCAGGCCGACCGCGAACAGCAGGATCCACACGCCGTGCAGGATCGTGGACCAGCGGCTGCGCGCCCCCGCCCTGACGTTGGTGGTGCTGCGGACGATGACCCCGGCCACGGGCAGGCCGCCCAGCGCGCCGGTCACCATGTTGGCCACGCCCTGGCCGATGAGCTCCCTGTCGAGGTCGGAACGCCTGCCCTCGTGCAGCTTGTCGACGGCCACCGAGCAGAGCAGCGACTCCACCCCGGCCAGCAGCGCCACGATCAGCACCGCGGCGATGATCCCGTGCCAGTCACCCGTGGGCCAGAGCGGGGCGGCCCAGGAGTCCAGGCTGGCGGACAGGTCGATCCGGGTGACCTCCCAGCCGAGCGCCCAGGCGGTCACCGAGGCGGCGAGCAGGGCCGCCAGTGGCGCGGGGAAAACCCGCACCCTGGCCGGCAGGCGGGTCCAGGCGACCAGGACCGTGATGGTCAGCAGGCCGACGAAGACCGCGTGCGTGTGGTTGTGAATGATCTGCTGGGGCAGCTCGACGAGGTTCTCGATCGCGGAGCGCTGCGGGCTCCCGCCGAGCACCACGTGCAGCTGGGCGAGGGCGATCACCACGCCCACCCCGGCGAGCATGCCGTGCACCACGGCGGGCGAGACAGCCAGCGCCGAGCGGGCGACCCGGCAGACGCCCAGCAGCAGCTGCAGGACGCCCGCGAGTAAGGTGATCATGCAGGTGGCCCGCCAGCCGTATCGCACCACCAGGTCGGCGACCACCAGGGACAGTCCCGCGGCGGGTCCGCTCACCTGGACGACCGAGCCGCCCAGCAGACCCGCCACCACACCGCCCACCACGCCGGCGATGAGTCCTGCCGCCAGTGGTGCTCCCGAGGCGACCGCGATGCCCAGTGAGAGGGGCAGGGCCACCAGGAAGACCACCAGGGACGCGGGTAGGTCGTACCGCAGCACGGAGGCGATGCGACCCACCGTAAACAAACCGTCGCTCTTCGTGTCCGTCTCCATGTGCAGACCCTACGGGGCCGTGCGGCATCAGCCGGGCGTTTACCGTGGGCTTTTACGGAGGGCGGGGAGAATCAGCGGTAATAGTCGGGGTAGTCGGGCTCCTGGGTCCCCCGGTGGTTGCCCCGGCCTCGTCCCTCGGCGGGAGTGGTCGCGGTCTCGGGGGCGGTGCCGTAGAGCTCGCCGTAGCTCGGCCAGCTCGCGCCGTCACTCCCGTTGGGAGTTCCGGGCTCCGGCCATGCGACCGGGCTGGCCGGGGTCGCGGGCTGGGGCTCGTAACCGTACCCGCCGGTCGCCCCACCCCGCGGGGCGGCCGGGCGGTCCTGGGTGGGAGGGAAGGCCCGGGAGGGGCCGGTCGAGGCGGAGACCGCCGGGCTCGGACCGGTGATCGCGTCGTCGTCGATGGTGGCCCAGCCCGAGCTGACCTCGTACGAGCCCGCGGGCGGAGCGCCGTAGACCGGCGTCTGGTACGAGGAGTAGGACGGGGCCGGGTCATCGAGGATGTCGGCGGTGTTCGCCGCAGGCCAGCCACCCGACGTCGGGCTCGTGGCCTGTGCCCACGGGTTGTCCGCCGGGTTGCCCTTGGGTGGCTGCGCCGGGTTGTTCTTGGGCGGCTGCGCCGGGTTGTTCTTGGGTGGCTGCGCCGGGGTGCGGTAGGAAGCCGCGAGCGGGTCGGGCGCTGGCGTGGCGGGGAAGCCGCCGCTGGTCGTGGGACCCATGGGGGGCATCGGGGCGGGCGGTCCGCCGTTGCCCGGACGGGCACCGGAGGAGCCGGTGCCGCTGGGCCGGGAGCTCGCGCCGCGGCGAGGGTACGAGCCACCGAGCGGGTCGTTCAGCGGGTCGGGCCGGGAGGGGGCGCCATTGCCCTGGACGGGCTGGGGCGACGGCTGCGAGGGGGTCCGGTTCCCGCCGCGGCGGGAACTCGCCCGCGAGGGACGGGCGTCGCCGAAGGCGCCTGGAGTGGGTGCCGCGAACGTCACGGTCCGCTGCTCGGCGAGTGACGCCGCGGTGGGAGCGGGGTTCGGCTGGACCGGGGCGATGAAATCGTCGAGGCCGGAGGGCAGCGAGGCGGAGGCGACGGCCGGCTCGGGTGCCGACCTGGCCGGTCGGGGAGCGGGGGGTTGCGGGGCGCCGTGGGACGGCTGGGGCCTGGTCGGAAGCGGTGCCTGCGCTGTCGTCGCGTTGGCGTCGATCTGCTGGTTCTCCATGTCGACGGGACGACTCGCGCCCATCTGAGCTGCCAAGGGCCCTCCGAAACCGCCCTCGTCAGCCTGGAGCCGTGTCCAGTAGTCGTCGTCGTAGTCGTCCATCTGACCGAACTCGTTCAGTCCACGCTTGCCCCGGGAGCTCGGCGGCCGCGGCTGGCGTGGCGGCTTCGGCTCGTCGAACGGTGTCAGGTCGGGGGTGAAGTGGTTCATCTTTGGTTCTCTGGTGGCGAAGTCGTCGCTGGACATGCTCGGAGTCAGCGCCTCCTTCTCCGCCATCTCCCGCAGACGTTCCGCGGGGAGTGCGCTCTCCCTGCGGTTCATCGACCGCATTCCCAGTGCCACGACGACGAGCACGAGGAGCACGACGGCGACCAGGCTTACTACGACCGCGATCATTGCACCACCCTCAAGGCCATGGCCTTACAGCGGCGCCGGTGAGGTCGCGCGGCCATCGACGCGACCTTCCCCCATGCATCACCTGCGCTTGGACATTGGATCTGATTGTGTCGGACCACTATGAGCGTTGTCACACCCTAAGTGAAGAATTGGTAACCATTACTACCTCCGGTGTTTGGCCAGTCACTCGATGTGCGCCGCGGTGAGCCGTCCCCAGGCGATCGTCTTGTCCGCGATGCTCCTCAAGGTCTGGTCAAGGGAGGCTCCCTTGCGAAGATCGACCTTGCCGTCGAGCGCGTAGACAGTGAAACGATAGTTCTCCTGGACGCCGCACGGGGGGCTATAGCCCACCTTGCCGTTCGTCGTGCTTCCCTCCACGGCTCCCACCGGGGCGCCACCCTCAGGCAGTTCGTTGGTGCGGGGGTCGATGTCGAAGACGACCCAGTGCACCTCGCCGCCTGTCTGGGAGTTGCTGTCCGCCACGATCGCGACGGACTTCGTGCCCTCGGGCACGCGAGACCAGCGCAACGGGGGGTTACCGGCCGAACCCTTGCATGAATAGTCGGACGGCAGGGGGCCGCCGTCTCTGACCCGAGGGCTGGAGACGCTGATCGGCTCCAGCTGGGATCTCTCCGTCGAGGCCATGCCGCTAGCCATCCCACAACCCGAGGACACGACGACGAGCGCCGCGGCGATCACCGTTCCCGAGATCAGCCGCGGGCGGCGCGTAGACATGTTTGGCTGCCCCATGCCCGATGATGCTACGCGGGTCTGGAAGATGCGCAGACCGGATCGCGAGGTTCCGCTGGGGGGAAAAGGCCGAAAAACGGGCAAAACCGAGGGACGGAAGGGGCGGGAGTTAACATCAAACTGGTTTCGCCGTCCCCGGCCGTCGCGCGCTGGTCATGCCTCGTCGTCTCCGGCGGCCGTGACTCCTGGAACATCTGCGACGGCTGGAGCGCCTGTGGCGGCCGTGCCCCCGAGACGCCCCTCCAATGGGCCGCCCTGCCCCTGCCGGATCCAGTCGGACCGGTTTCCTGGGCCCGGTGGAAACCTCGTGCAGCGGCCTGCCTGGAGCCTCACGGGGAGAGCCGCCCCGGAGTGCGCCCAACGCGGTGAGGCATCGCCCGGCCGCGCTGGGCGGAGAGGACCCGGGGAGTGCTCAGGAGGCACTTCAGGGGCAGGGCGCCTAGACGCGGCTGCGGAACGCGCGGATCGCCAAAGGGGCGAAGACCACGGCGAAACCGGCGGCCCAGAGCAGGGAGAAGAGAGCGGCTCTGGTGACGTCGCCACCGATGAGCAGGCCGCGGATGGCGTCCGCCAGGTGCGTGACGGGGTTGAGGTCGGACCAGGTCTTCAGCCAGGACGGGAAGGTGGCGGAGGGCACCAGGGCACTGCTGGTGAAGGTCAGCGGCATCATCGTGGAGAAGGCGATCATCTGCACCTTCTCGGGACTGGAGGCCTTCAAACCGATCAGCACCGACATCCAGGACATGGCCAGGGCGACCACGACCAGCAGTGCCAGGGCGCCCAGCAGTCCGAAGAAACTGGTGGTGACCCGGAAGCCCAGCACCACGCCGAAGCCGATCAGCAGGGCGAAGGCCCACACCTGCTTGGCGGTGTCGGCGATGATGCGCCCGGACAGGGGCGCGGTGCGGGCGATGGGCAGGCTCCGCAGCCGGTCGAAGACACCCTTGGTGATGTCGGTGTTGAGGCCGATGGCGGTGGAGAGCGTGTAGAACAGGGCGTTCTGTACAAGCAGGCCGGGCAGGGCGAACTGCAGGTAGTCGCCGGTGGATCCGGAGATGGCGCCGCCGAAGACGTAGGTGAACAGCAGCAGGAACATGATGGGCTGGATGCTCAGATCCAGCAGTTCCCACGGGTTGTGCTTGATCTGAACCAGGCTGCGCCAGGCCAGCGTCATGGTCTGCTGCAGGGTGGCCAGGGGGGTGACGCGCTTGGCGGCCATCTGCGGGATGGTCGTCGTCAGCGTGGTCATGCGAAAGCCTCTTCCTTGTCGGGAGTCTCCTCGTCCTCGGGCAGGTGGCCGGTGATGGCCAGGAACACCTCGTCCAGGCTGGACTTGCGCAGCGCCAGCTCCGAGGCGATGACACCCTGCTCGTCCAGACGGCGCACGATCGCGGGGACGGTGGCGGGGTCGTGGACGGAGGCGGTGGCCCTGCCCCCGCTGAGGTCGGGAATCTCGCCCAGCACGTCGGCCAGCACCTTGCCGACCAGATCGAGGTGCTCGGCCTGCGAGGGGCGCACCTCCAGGACCTGGGCGCCGGTGGTCGCCTTGAGCTGGTCGGAGGTGCCGAAGGCGATGACCCTGCCGTGGTCGAAGACGACGATGTCGTCGGCGAGCTGGTCCGCCTCCTCCAGGTACTGGGTGGTGAGCAGCACGGTGACACCGTCGGCCATCAGGCCGCGCACCACGCTCCACAGGTCTGTGCGGCTGCGCGGGTCGAGCCCGGTGGTGGGTTCGTCGAGGAAGAGCACCTGAGGGCGGCCGACCAGGCTGGCGGCCAGGTCCAGGCGGCGGCGCATGCCGCCGGAGTAGGTCTTCGCGGCCCGCCCGCCGGCGTCGGACAGGTCGAAGCGCTCCAGCAGCTCGCCCGCGCGCGCCCGGGAATCGGCGCGTGTCATGCCCAGCAGGCGGCCGATCATCACCAGGTTCTCCACGCCGGTGAGCATCTCGTCGACGGCGGCGTACTGGCCGGTCAGACCGATCAGTGAACGCACCTGGTGGGCCTGGCTCGTCACGTCGTAGCCGCCGACGAGGGCGGTGCCGGCGTCGGGGCGGAGCAACGTCGCCAGGATGCGCACCGCGGTGGTCTTGCCCGCCCCGTTGGGGCCCAGCACACCGAGCAGCCTTCCCTGGGGAACGAGGAGATCCACCCCGTCCAGTGCCCGGGTCTCCCCGTAGCGTTTCACCAGACCCTCGGCCTGGATCGCATAGGTCATCGGTCGTACCTTTCCGTGGTCTTCGGCTCTCCAGCATGTACCGCGCCACCGACATTTTTCGATCCGCGGCCCGGCCGGAGGGGAGCGGGCGCTGCCGGATCGCGGAAGGGGAGCCGCCTCGTCGGAGCACCTGCCCGCGGACCTGCCGCGATGACCCGCCGGGCTCCGGCGGAACTTTTTGCGTCACACCGCCGGAGCGCCCCGTGGGACGTGACCGTTTAGGCTGACAGCGTGAGTGACCGAGCCGATGAGCACAGCCCCGCCTCAGAGGAGGCCACGGCGGCCGGCCGGCCGGGTGAACGCCGCAGGGGCACCCCCGGGCGTGCCCGAGTCTCCCTGCGCGCCCCCGCCAACCCGATCTCGCGCAAGGCGGTCACGTTGTGGCTGATGGAAGGGATCCTCTGGTCCCTTCTCCTGGTGGGCGGCTCTTTCCTGCTGGCGAGGTGGATCGACGAGGGCCGCTGGTCGTGGTTGCCCGGATGGGCGCTGGACAACATCTGGTGGCTGCCCTGGCTGATGGTGCTGCTACTGGTGCCCGGCACGCTCATCGAGCCGTTCTGGCGGTACGCCGTGCACAGATGGGAGCTCAGCGAGGACGTTGTCTACGCCCGTTCCGGGTGGCTCAGCAGGGAATGGGTGTTCGTGCCGGTCAGCAGGATCCAGACCGTCGACAAGGCGCAGGGCTGGTTCGAGCGCATGCTGGGCCTGGCGACCGTCGAGATCCGCACCGCCTCCCACGCGGGCTCGTCCACGATCAAGGGCCTTGACTACGAGGTCGCCGCCGAACTGGCCGAGGGGCTCGCCCGCCGCGCGGAGGAGCTCAGGGACGACGCGACGTGACCGGATCCCCCAGCGACCGTTCACCGGCGGAGCCGCCGGAGGGCACCGAATCCTCGCTGCCCGGTTCCGGGGCCGTCCCGAATCCTGGTCCCGGCCCTGCCCGTTCGGTCGACGGGGCGGGGGAGGGCGCCGAATCCGCGGTGTTCGGTTCCGGGTCTCCCGGGTCCGTCCCGCATCCTGATCCCGCTCGCCCGGCCGACCGGACGGGGCCGTCGCTGCGGCTCAGCCCGAAGGTGTTGCTGACCGATCCGATCCGGATGCTGCCCTCGCTCTTCCTGCCGCTGGCCGGTGTCCTGTTCCTCGGCGGGTTCTCTCCGGGATCGTTCGTGTGGGCGGCGCTGGGCGTCGTCGGCTCCGTCGCGTTCTCGGCCGTGCGCTGGGCCACCTTCACCTACCAGGTCGCCGGTGATCGGCTGGAACTCACCCGGTCGCTGATCAGCAGGTCGGTGCGGACGATCCCGCTGGAGCGGATCCGCGGCGTCGACGTCAGTGCCCCGCCGCTGCACCGCCTGCTCGGCATCGCCGTCCTGCGGATCGACACCGGCGCCGGCGGCGACGACAAACAGGAGGGCGAGCTCGACGGGGTCACCGTGGAGGAGGGGGAGCGGCTCAAGGCGGTGTTGCTCTGGCACGCACGCGCCCGCACGGCGAGACGCGCCCAGGCGCGCGAGACGGCCCCGGCGTCCGGCTCGGGTGACTTCACGGCCGCGAACGTGGCGGAGCCGGCGACCCCCGCCGTCGTCCGTCACGAGGTGGGTGACGCGACCCCCCAGCGGGTGTTCTTCGTGCTGCCGCGGAAGTGGCTCGTCTACGGCCCGCTCTCCGGTTCCTACCTGCTGACCCCGTTCGCGCTGGTCGCCGGTGCCGTGGGCCTGGCGTTCCAGTGGGGCAGCGAGTTCAAGATCGACAGGCGGGTCGTGATGGGGGCGGGGGAGTGGCTCTGGGAGCATCCGCCCCTGCTCGCCGCGGCCCTGGTGCTGCTGCTCCTGGCCATGCCGGTGGTCGGTGTGGTCATGTACGCGGTGTTCAACTGGGACTTCACACTCCGCGCCGCCGAGGGATACCTGATCGCCGGGCGCGGCCTGATCACGCGCAGGAGCGTGTCCCTGGAGCGGCGCAGGGTGCGAGGGTTCGAGTTCGTGGAAGGGCCGGCCGAGCGCTGGGCGGGGTTCGGCCGCGCGTGGGCGATCGTGACCGGTCTCGGCGACTCGGAGACCCGGGGCCAGTTGCTTCCCGTCGCCCCGAGGGAGACCGTGCTCGACGTGCTGGGTGAGGCGATCGGCCCGATCACCACCGGGCTGCGGTCCCACCCGCCGGCGGCGCGCAGGCGCCGGCTGTTTCGGGCGATCTTCCCCTGGCTGGTCCCCGCCGCCTGTGCGACGGCCGCGGCCCTGCTCTGGTCCGGGCTCTGGTGGGCGCTCGCGGTGCCCGCCCTGATCCTCGCGCTACTGGGCATCCCGCTCGGCCTGGACCGCTACCGGTCCCTCGGCCACACCTACGACGGGAGCCGCCTGTCGGTCCGCTCGGGGTCGCTACGCCGCTCTCAGGCGGTGGTGGAGAAGCGGGCGGTCGTCGGCTGGACCCTGAGCCAGACCTGGTTCCAACGCCGCGCCGGTCTGCTGACCGTGACCGCGGGCGTGGGCGCGGGCAGCGGTGGCTATGCCGCCCTCGACATCGGTGAGGCCGAGGGGCCGGCCTTCGCCGCCGAGGTCACCCCGACCTGGCTGGCCCCGTTCCTCGTCTCCGAGGATCTGGGCCGCGGAAACCCGCTTCCCGCAGAGTCCTCGCTCCTCGGATCGGCGACACCCGGCGAACCGCCCACGCCAGACAGATCGTCCTCGTCTGGGGAGCGGGGGAACGGCTGACATACGGCGAGGCGGGGGGCCGGTGTTCCGGTCACCCCCGCCTGACGCGATGCGATCAGTCCTGGCGGCGGGCGCCGAACATGATCTCGTCCCAGGTGGGCACGGACGCCCGCCGCCCCCGGGACTTCTTGGCAGGTCGCGCCGGAGCCGGTGCCGGCTTCGGCGGCTCCGCGGGCTTCTCCGCCGCGGGCTTGTCGACCTTGGTCTCCTGCATGGCCCCCGTGTCCCCCTGTGTCTCTTGCCTGCCCGGCTCGGCCTTGGCCCGCTCGTCCACGCTGACGCGCGCCGCCGGTACAGCTATCGAACCCTCCTGGGCCGGTTCGGTCTCCGGTACGGGGGTCTCCTTCGCCACGATGGCGGTCTCCGCTTTCGCGGAGACCGGCTGCCTCGCCGCCTTCTCGTCCGCCGTGGACCGCTGATCGGTGGGCTCGGGCGGGACGGCGACAGGCTCCGGCGGGGTCGCGGCTGTGGGCGAGAGGGGGGCTGAGATCTCGGCGACCTGGGGAGCCTCCGCGATCTCCGGAACCTCGGCGACCTGGGGAGCCTTCGCGGCCTCCGCGACCACGGGCTCGGCCGTGGCCTCAGGTACGGCGACCGTCGCCTCGGGGGGAGCGGCCGGCGCGTGCGCCGGAATCTGCTCGGGCAGGTCGGGGCCGGCGACCGATCCCGGCGCCGGGGCGGGCACCGGCTCCGGAGCGCCGATCGAGAACGGCTCGACCGGAGCCGGCGCGGCCGCCGTCACGGGGGGCTGGGCGGCGGCGACGGGCTGTGGCGCGGCGGGTGCCGCGGGCTCCGGCTCCGGGGCGGTCGGCGGCTCGTACGCGGCGGGTTCCTGCGTGGCGGGTTCGTACGCCGCCGGTGAGACCGGCTCGTGCGCGATGACCGGCTCCGGCAGCACCGGCTCCGGCGGCCTGACCCGCGCGGCGGGATCGGAGCCCTCGGCCGCGGGAACGGCGGGCTCCGACGTTCGGTCGGACTGGTATCCGGCCGGGTCGGGAGCGCGCAGCGGCGGCACGGACACCCTCGGGGCCTCGTATCCGGCGGGAAGCGGAGGCATGGGCGGCTGCTGGTAGGCGGCCGGAGGTTCGGTCTGGGCGTAGGCGGGCCGGGACTGTGCCACGGACTCGTGCCGCAGGACCGAAGGGAAGGCGACCGGCTGCTGGTTCGGCGGCTCGGGGGCCAGTGGCGGCACCGGAGCGAGCTTGGCCACCCGCGGCACGAACGGCGTGACCGTGGTGTCCTCGACCGGCTTGACGTCCTCTCCGCTGGACAGACGCAGGGCCTCGTCGTCGTGGGGCGTGATGTGGCGCCGACGCGGGTCGAAGAGCCACTCGGCGTTGCGCGTGTGACCGTTCCACACGAACCCGAGCTTGATGCGCCACATGTTGTCGTCCCGCTTGGCGGAGTCCCACTCGATCTCGTCGGCGGGGACGCCGCGGCGGGTCAGCCGCTCGGCGACCAGGTCGCCGAGAGTGGGACCAGGAGCGGAGTCGCCGGGCAGGCGTACGGCGCAGCGCTGCGCCTGCTGTGCCATGTACTCACGTTCCTGGAGCACGGGGCCCTCGAACCACCGCACGCGCTCGACCGGGATGCCCGCCGTATTGGCGATCTCCTCCGCGGTCTCGCCGGCACGGATCCGAGCCTGGATCTCCTTGGGGCGCAACGGACTCTCCACTTCGATCTCGTACTGGCCGAGACGGGAGAAGTTGCCGCGGACGGCAGCACGGAGCCGGTCGTCGACGGGCAGCGTGAACCGGGTACCCCGGCCGGCTGTCGCCAGCACGAGATAGGTCCCGTCCTCACTCACCGCGACGAGTCGGAGCTCCTGCATGCGAGTCCCTTCGTCGTCGTGCTCAATCTTCCCCCGGACCCTTGAGTCTCTCGCGTGTGCCGGTTGCCTGCCAGCACCGTACCCGGCATGTCCGAACATCGCCTTCCTGGATGGGGCTCGCAGCGATGTGACGCCGGTCACATTTGCTCCATTCATCTAATTACAGGGCACCGGTCTGGAGCAGCAACTTCGGGGTCCTCAAGGAATTCTCATGGATAACCCCGTGAACCGCTGCGGACTTCCGCCAAGAATCGGGAGATGGCGGTGAGGCCGGTCCGCCGGTCCGGGGAGGGTATGTCGCGATTGCGGCGTTGTGCGGGGGCCGGTCGTCGCGGTCCGTGACGACGGATCGCGGCGGCGGCTGGCATGGACGGCGGGAGAAGGTCATCTCCAGCGGACTCCCTCGGGGTCGAGCGGCGCGGGCGTCTGCGAATCTGCCCGTCGCACGTGCCGGGGGAACGACGGGACACGCGGACGCGTCACTCTTCGAGCGAGCCTTTGCGTCACCCTTTACCGAAAGCTTGTGAGAAGCGGCCGAATCGGGGGAACGAGACCGCCTCGGCGGCCCCTCAGCCCAGGACGGTGTCGAGATACTCGTTGGCGAACGCGCGTCCGGGGTCGAGGGCGTCCCGTACCATCAGGAAGTCGGTGAACCGGGGATAGACCCTCGTCAGGTAGGCCGCGTCGCGGGTGTGCAGCTTGCCCCAGTGCGGACGGCCGCCGAGCCTCGTCATGATCTCCTCAACGCCCTCGAAGTAGGCGGGGTTCGGGGTCGGCCGGTAGACGTGGCAGGCGATGTAGGCCGAGTCCCTGCCGTAGGCGGTGGACAACCAGGCGTCGGAGGCGGGGGTGACCCGCACCTCAATCGGGAAGCTGATCTTCCAGTCCCTGACCTCCAGCAGGTCGCGGACCTCGCGAAGGGCCTGGCCGAGGTGCTCGCGCGCGATGGCGTACTCCATCTCCAGGAAGCGTACCTGGCGCACGCTCGTGAAGATCCGATGCGAGACGTCGGTGTGGGTCGAGGCCGACAGTGTCGCGGCCGAGAGCGCGTTGAGCCGGGGGATGGCGCCCGGGTAGCGGCCACCGATGCCGCACACCGCGCCGAACAGGGTGTTCTCCATGAAGTGGTTGTCGAGCCAGTACCTCAGCGCGCCCGGCGGCCGGGCCGGGCCGGGGCTGCGGTTGTTGCGCTTGGTCAGGCAGGTGTCCGTGTGCGGCATCCAGAAGAAGTCGAGGTGCTCGTTGCCGGTGACGAGGGAGTCGAGGGAGTCCAGGATCGAGGACAGCGCCATCGGCTCCCGGACGCTGCGCAGCAGGAAGGAGGGCTCCACGCGGAAGGTCACCGCGGTCACCACGCCGAGTGCGCCCAGGCCCACCCTGGCCGCGTCGAACAGGTCCTGCTCGGCCACCCCGCGGATCTTCCCCTCGCCGTCGCCGCGGACTGTGACGATCTCGCCGTCGGCGAGCACCATCTCCAGTGCCAGCACCTGGTCGGCCAGTCCGCCGAGGTCCCGGCCGGTGCCGTGGGTGCCGGTCTGGATGGCCCCGGCCAGGGTCTGAGCGTCGATGTCGCCCATGTTGGCCAGAGCCAGCCCCCTTTGGTGCAGCTCCCGGTTGAGCGCGCCGATGGTCGTCCCCGCCTCGGCCGTCACCCAGCCGTCTCCCACCTCGCGGATCCCGGTCAGCGCGTCCGGCCGCAGCAGGATGCCGTCGGTCAGGGCGACCGAGGTGAACGAGTGCCCGCTGCCGGTCATCCGCACCCGGCGTCCCGAGGCGACGGCGTCGCGCACCGCCCGTGAGACCTCCTCGGCGCCGGACGGTGTACGGACCTCCATGGGGGTGGCGGATTGGTTCCCCGCCCAGTTGCGGAAGGTCTCGCCCATGTTCACTCCTGCCCTGCGGGCGTCACCCGGCCCTGTCGTGGGCGTCGACGCCCCCGGGACGCGGGTTACCGCCGGTTCGTCACTCGCTCCGCCAGCGAATATGAACAATACTCATGATTGCTGCCGGGCGACAGGGGTTCGCAGCCAGGCGGAGCCGCCGACGCCGATCGCCGCGGCCAGCAGGGCGCAGGTGAAGGAGAATCCGTAGGCGTTGGAAGCGCCGAACGCGTCGGTGAGCCTGCCACCCGCCCACGCGCCGATCGCCACGCCGAACCCGACCGAGGTCGAGATCCAGGCCATGCCCTCGGTGAGCAGGTGGATGGGGACCAACTGCTCGGTCAGGCTGTAGCCGGTGATGACGGTCGGGGAGATGGCCAGCCCGGCCAGGAAGAGCGCGCCCGCCATGATCCTGACGTCGCCGATGAGCATGATCGGGGTCAGGCCCACGGCGAACACCGCCAGCGAGCCGGTGAACCTGCCGCGCAGCGAGACGGTCCACTGCCGCGCGCCGTACCAGAGCCCGGAGACCAGGCTCCCGCCGGCGAACGAGGCGAGCAGCAGGCCGGCGGCGGGTTTGGCGCCCTGTTCCTCGGCGAACGCCACCGTGACCAGGTCGACCGAGCCGAACACCGCCCCCATCGCCAGGAAGACGCATGACATCAGGGCGACACCGGGGATGGTGATCGGCGTGCCCGAGCGCTTTTTCCTGGGGCGGATGGGTGGCTCCGTGCCACGCTGCAGCCCGAAGGCGATGGTGCCTATGGTCGTGCAGGTCAGAGCCACGATCAGGCCCGCGTACGGGTTGATCATGGTGGCCAGGGCGGTGACCAGTGCCGGGCCCGCGACGAAGATGACCTCGTCCGCGACCGACTCGAAGGAGAACGCCGTGTGCAGCCTCGCCGTCCCGCCCAGCAGGTGCGACCAGCGGGCGCGCACGAGCGAGCCGAGCGAGAGCGCGGTCGCGCCGACCGCGACACCGGTGGCGAAGAGCGTCCACCGGGGGGCGCCGAACTTGGCGCAGAGCATCATGCCGGTCAGCGTGGCGCCGTGCGCCAGGGTGAGCGGGATGACTATCCTGGCCTGGCCGAACCTGTCCACCAGGCGCCCGGACAGGGGAGCCGCGACGGCCAGGGAGACGCTGACGGTGGCCGCGACCGCTCCCGCCGTCGCGTAGGAGTCGGTGAGCGCCTTGACGAGCAGCACGATGCCGATGCCGAGCATCGACATGGGCATCCGCCCGAAGAATCCCGCGATGACGAAGCCCTTGACGCCGGGTGTGCTGAAGAGCCCCCGGTACGGCCCGACCACTGGCACTCCTTGACGCTCTATGCGGGTGGAACATGCCGACGATTCCGCACGGAGTCATTTCTCGGCAAGTGATTTTCCAGGCAACGGCTCCCGCCGGGGGCCGTTGAGGCTAACGTGAGCGCAGTGTCACGTCTTCCCGGGTTGAGGGCATTCGTCCCAGTGATGGTTGCTCTGGCCGTACTTGTCGCTCTCGGTGGTGTCGCGCTCGCAGTGATCACGGGCGGCCGTCCCGCGGCCCCGGACGGGAACACCGGCACGGAGCCCCGCGTCCGGGACCTGGCGGCGATCGCGCCGGTGGTCGGCCGGCCGGCGACCCCGCCGGCCACGGCGGACTCGGAGAACCCGGAGAACGCGAACCCGGAGAGCCCGGATCCGGCGGGCCCGGGTGACCCCGCGGGCGAGGAGACCACTCCGAAGACCCCGGTCGCGCAGCCGTCCGCGGTCCCCGGCCCCCAAGGGGCGGACAGCCCGGGGCTCACCCCCACCCCGCCCCGGCTACTGGTCATATCCCCGTCGACGCTGACCGAGCAGAGCAAGGAGGACATCTCCCGGCTCAAGTACGTCCAGAAGATCGACTCTTTCGACGGCGGGGCGGTCAAGGTGTCCGGGGTCGGACTCAACCTCCTCGCGGTCGATCCCGCCCGTTTCCGGGCGTGGGTCCCCAGGGCCGTCGCCGACCAGCAGGAGGTGTGGAGCGCCCTGGCCAGGGGCGAGTTCGTCGCGGACAGCTCGGCGGCGCGCCGCCTGGGCCTGGTCCTCGGTGCGGAGTACCAGGTGGACGGGGGGCCCCGGCTACGGGCCGCGGCCTCGGCCACCCTGGGCCTGCCGGGCGTGGACGGCATCGTGGGGGAGGAGACCGGCCGCAGGCTGGGCCTGCCGCCGGGGGTGGCGCTGCTCGTGCACGGGCCCGAGAAGGCCACCGCCGTGCTCAAGGCCCGGGTGGGCAGGCTGCTCGGCTCAGGCTCCCAGGTGGTCGCCGTCGGTGGATCCGGCACGGACAAGGCCGACACGGACAAGGCCGACACGGACAAGGCGGCCACGGCGAAGACCGGTACCGGCAGGACCGCGAAGGCGGCCCGGGTGACGGTCGGCAGACCAGGCAGCTACCTGGAGCTCTATCGCGCCTCGGCCGAGGTCTGCCCGGGGCTCTCCTGGACGGTGCTGGCCGCGATCGGCCAGGTGGAGAGCTCCCACGGGCGCAACAACGGCCCCTCCTCCGCAGGCGCGCAGGGACCGATGCAGTTCATGCCCGCCACCTGGAAGACCTATGGCGTGGACGGCGACGGCGACGGCGTCGCCGACATCTGGAGCCCCTACGACGCGGTCCCGTCGGCGGCCAACTACCTGTGCGCCAACGGAGCGGCTCAGGGCGGCAGGAAACTGGAGAAGGCCATCTGGTTCTACAACCATTCCTGGTCGTACGTTTCCAAAGTGCTGGCCATCTCCCGCGGCTATGCCGCCACCTACCCCTGAGGCGCCGATGCCCTACCCGCGGCGGCGCGGCGGCGCCGGGCAGCAGGTGGCCGAGCACGCGACGGGCTCGGGTTCGGCGAGCAGTTCCGAGACCATCGAGACGAACCGGGGGTGGGTGCCGGCCGTGGCCGCCCTGACCAGCGGCAGGCCGATCTTCCTCGCCGTCTCCGCGGCCTCCACGTCGAGGTCGTAGACGACCTCCATGTGGTCGGAGACGAAACCGATCGGCACCAGCACCACCGCCGGGGCGTCGACCTCCAGCAGATGGTCGCAGACGTCGGGCTCCAGCCACGGAATGTGGGGGGCGCCGCTCCGGCTCTGCCAGACCAGATCCCACGCCCTGTCGCCGCCCAGCTCCGCGGCGACCAGCGTGGCCGCGCGGCGCAGCTGGGCCTCGTACGCCCCGCCGTTCTCGCCGGCCGTCTCGGCCATCGAGATCGGAATGCTGTGCGCCGTGAAGACCAGCCGGGCGGAGTCGCCGAGCCCGTCGGGCAGCCGGTCCAGCGCCTCGCGGGTGTGGTCGGCCATCGCCGCGACGAAGCCCGGGTGGTCGAAGTAGTGCCGGAGCTTGACCACCTCGGGGGCACCTTCGACCGCGGCCCTGGCCAGCGCGATGTCGTCGATGTACTGCCGGCAGCTCGAGTACGAGCTGTAGGCCGAGGTGACGAAGGCCGCCGCCCTGCGCACGCCGTCACCCGCCATCTCGCGGAGCGTGTCCTCCAGATAGGGGTGCCAGTTGCGGTTGCCCCAGTAGATTGGAAGATCGATGGTCGGTGCCACGGCCGCGATCAGGTCGCGGCACTGCTGGTTGATCGGGCTGACCCCGCCGAAGCGCTGGTAGTGCGCCTCGACCTCCAGCAGTCGCTCGCGCGGGATCCCACGGCCCCGTACCACGTTCTCCAGGAACGGCATCACGTCGTCAGGCTTCTCGGGACCCCCGAACGAGACGACGAGCAGTGCGTCGTAATTCCCCATGGCCTTCATCAAACCGCATGCCGGGGCGTTCTCTCGCATGGTCACCATGAGTAGTTCGTCATCAACAACATTTGTGGATGCGTGTTTGGGGGCATGTCCGAAGACGGCAGCCGGGGTAGGTTCGAAACTGTGACCCCATTTAACGACATCCGCGATTATGTCGGCGTGCCGCGGGTGGCATCCTTGCGGCTATCCCCCGATGGAACGCGCCTGGTCAGCGTGGTGCAGGCGCTCAACCCCGATGGCAGATCCTACGGAACCTCCCTTTGGGAGATCCCACTCGACGGCCGAAGGCCGCACCGGCTGACCAGATCGGTCAGGGGCGAGGCGGGGGCCGAGTTCACCCAGCGTGGTGATCTGCTCTTCGGCTCGCGCCGGCCCGACCCGACGGTCAAGGACGCCGACGAGGAGGTTCCGGCGCTCTGGCTGCTGCCCGCGGCGGGAGGAGAGGCCCGGCAGATCGCATCCAGACCGGGGGGTGTCGCCGGGTTCGCGACCGGCGGGCAGACCGTGGTCTTCTGCTCCGACGTGCTCCCGGGCGACGAGGCGGGGGAGGCCGAGCGGCGCAAGACGCGCAAGGAGGCGGGGATCAGTGCGATCCTGCACGAGAGCTACCCGGTGCGTTACTGGGATCACGATCTCGGTCCCGGCGAGCCCCGGCTGTTCGCGGGCACGCTGGGCGAGGAGGAACGGCTGACCGAGGTCAGGGACCTCACCCCCCAACCCGGCAAGGCATTGGCGAGCCACAGCGCCTACGACGTGACGCCGGACGGTTCCACGGTCGTGGCCACCTGGGGTGTCTCACTGCCGTACGGCGAGCTCCGTTTCGAACTGGTCGCCATCGAGGCGGCCAACGGCGGTGCCCGACGGGTCCTCGCCGCCGAGAACGGCCACGACTTCGGCGGGCCTATCAAGATCTCTCCGGACGGACGCCTGGTCGCGTGCGTCCGGGGAAACCACGCCGACATCGACCACATCCCCGAGAGCACCCTGTGGATCGTCGATCTGGCCACCGGTGAGGGCCATCCCGCGGGTGGGGCGCTCTGGCCGTCCGACATCGTCTGGGCGCCCGACTCCCGCTCGCTGTTCGTGGCCGCCGACCATCACGGCCGCCGCCCGATCTTCCGGGTCCCGGCCGACGGTTCCGCGCCGGAGCGGCTCACCGGTGACGACGCCGCGTACGCCTCGCTCAACGTCGCGCCCGACGGCACCGTCTACGCACTGCGCGGTGCGGTGGACGCGCCCGCGGCCCCGGTCAGGGTGGCCGCGGACGGCACCGTCGAGAAACTGCCCTCCCCCGCCCCGGAGCTGACGCTGCCCGGCAGGCTCACCGAGGTGACCACGACCGCCGACGACGGCATGGAGATCAGGGCCTGGCTGGCGCTGCCCGAGGGAGCCTCGGCGAAGAACCCCGCGCCGATCCTGCTGTGGATCCACGGTGGCCCGCTGGGCAGCTGGAACGACTGGTCCTGGCGCTGGAACCCGTGGATCATGGCCCAGAACGGTTACGCCGTGCTGCTTCCCGACCCGTGCATGTCCACGGGGTACGGGCCGGAGATGATCCGGCGTGGCTGGGCCAACTGGGGTCCGCGCACCCACGCCGACCTGATGGCGATCACCGACGCCGCGTTGGAGCTGCCCGAGGTCGACGCCACCAGGACCGCCGCCATGGGCGGCTCGTTCGGCGGCTACATGGCCAACTGGGTCGCCGGGCACACCGACAGGTTCAGTGCGATCGTCAGCCATGCCTCGCTCTGGAACCTCGACCAGTTCGCCGGTACCACCGACGGATCCATGTACTGGCAGCGCGAGTTCGGAGCCCCGGGCACCGGGCTGTACGCGAAGCTCTCCCCGCACCGGTCGCTGGGGAACATCTCCACCCCGATGCTGGTCATCCACGGTGACAAGGACTACCGGGTCCCCATCGGCGAGGCGCTGCGCCTCTGGTGGGACCTGCAGCGTTCCGACGTGGAGTCGAAGTTCCTGTACTTTCCCGACGAGAACCACTGGGTGCTCAAGCCGGGCAACGCGGTTGTCTGGTACGAGACCGTGCTGGCCTTCCTGGACCAGCATGTCCTCGGCCGCGAGTGGAAACGTCCTGAGTCGCTGTCGTGAACCCGGTGGAGGGATCATGGACGGTGCCGTGACCTTCGGCCGGCCGGCGGAGGAGTGGAGGAGAGGGCCGGTTCCTGAGCCCGGTGAGCGAGTGAGGAGTGGTGAGGGGATCGTGGACAGTAGTGTGACCTTCGGCAGGCTGGCGGAGGAGATAGCCAGGGAGGCCGGTGAGATGCTCCTGGCCAAGCGTCCATCCCGCCCTGAGGTGCTGGTCACCAAATCCAGCCCCACCGACGTGGTGACAGCCCTCGACCGGGCCTCGGAGGAGCTGATCCGCGACAGGATCCGGGCGGTCAGGCCCGGTGACGCGATCCTCGGCGAGGAGGGAGGCGCGACCGGCGACGGCAGGGTCCGCTGGATCGTCGACCCGATCGACGGGACCGTCAACTTCCTGTACGGGCTGCCCGAGTGGGCGGTCAGCATCGCGGTCGAGGTGGACGGTGAGGTGATCGCGGGGGTGGTCAACGTCGTGCCCCGCGGAGAGGTGTTCACCGCCGTCAGGGGCGGGGGCGCGTGGCTGGCGGGGGAGCGGCTGCGCTGCAACACCGGTGTGCCGCTGGACCGGGCACTGATCGCCACCGGATTCGGCTACGAGAGCGGGCGGCGCGAGGTGCAGGCGGAGGTGCTCCGGCACGTGGTGCCGCGGGTACGTGACATCCGCCGGGGCGGATCGGCGGCCTCGGATCTCTGCTCGGTGGCGGCGGGACGGGTGGACGGCTACTACGAGCGCGGCCCGAACGCCTGGGACTACGGGGCCGGTGGCCTCATCGCCCAGGAGGCGGGGGCCAGGCTCGGCGGGTTGGCCGGCAAGCCGGCCAACCCCGGCCTTGTCCTGTGCGCGGCGCCCGGCCTGTTCGAGGAACTGCACGACCTGTTGCTCCCGCTGGATCCGGAGCGCGACGCCTGAGGCGTCGCGCTCCGGACCCTCGCGGTACGGGCACGAGGGAGCCCCCCGGCCAAGATCGCCGGGGGGCTCCCTCCCATCAGCGCTGAATGGGGACGCCGTTGTCTGTGGCTAGACGCTGGAGATCCTCGATCTCGGCGGTGAAGGTGTCGGCGAGGTAGTCATCGCCGGAGGACCTGGCTTCCTGCAGATTCCGGTATGCCTGGTCGAGGCGGTGTTCGATTGTGGTGGTGAACTCGCCCATCTCACCTTCTTTCTCACGGGCGCATGGGGGCGGAAGGTACCGCGATAGAGACTGGAACCGGCTGTACCCATAGCAGCCAGGTGGCTAAACCTATGTGTTTCCGACATCACACGGAGTGTCTACCCCTGAGAGGGCCTTACCGTGTGCTTACAGGGGATGGGGCGAGAATGAGGGGCCGTTCCAGCGGCTGCTCATGGAATGTGACGGGAGGTGCCATAAGCCGTGCGAGTGCTTGTGGTCGAGGACGAGCGGGTGCTCGCCGACGCGATCGCGACCGGGCTCCGGCGCGAGGCGATGGCCGTGGACGTGGCCTACGACGGCGCCGGCGCGCTGGAGCGGACGGGCTACATCGACTACGACGTCATCGTCCTGGACCGGGACCTGCCCAAGGTGCACGGTGACGAGGTCTGCCGCCGGCTGGTGGCCTCCCGTATCGCGTCGCGGATTCTCATGCTGACCGCGTCGGGCGACGTCGACGACAAGGTGGAGGGGCTGGGGCTGGGCGCCGACGACTACCTGGCCAAGCCCTTCGTGTTCGTCGAGCTCGTCGCGCGGGTGCGGGCGCTCGGCCGCCGCTCCGCCCCGGCGCTGCCGCCGGTGCTGGAGCGGGCGGGGGTCCGCCTGGATCCGGGCAAGCGGCTGGTGACCAGGGACGGCACGGAGGTCGCGCTCACCAAGAAGGAGTTCGCGGTCCTGGAGGAACTGATGCGCGCCGAGGGCGCGGTCGTCAGCCAGGAGGATCTGCTGGACAAGGCGTGGGACGAGAACATCGACCCGTTCACCAACGTGGTGCGCGTCACCATGATGACGCTGAGAAAGAAACTGGGCGAGCCTCAGGTGATCGAGACGGTACCAGGGGTCGGGTACCGGCTGTGAGCGTTCCGGCAGGCGGGGGAGAGGAGCGTCCGACGTTCGTCCCGGCGGACAAGGACCGGGGGACCGTGCCGACCCACCCGATGATCAGCCCGCACTCCGAGCGGGGGGCCTGGAAGAGCGAGCAGCTCGGGTCCGGCCCCCCGGACGAAGGTGCTCAGCCCCCGCCGCCGACCGGCCCGCCCGCGTGGGACGGTCCGCCCCCGGTGGGCGCCGCTCCGGTCCCGCGGACTTTGCTGGATCGGCTGCGGGTGATCGTGGATCGGGTCAGCATCCGGTGGCGGCTGACCATCACCTACGCGACGCTGTTCTTCGCCGCGGGTGCCCTGCTCATGGTCGTGATCTACCTGATGGTGGGCTGGGCGCTCAACGACGCGTGGCCGCAGTTCCCGCTCGACCTGGACGGGGTGATGCCTCCCGACCAGGCGCGCCGGTACGAACAGCAGTGGTACTGGTACCAGCACGCCGCGATCGCCGGAGCGCAGAAGGAACTGCTGGCCCGCTCGCTGCTGGCCCTGCTGGGGGTCGGCATCCTGGCGGTCATCATCGGCTACATCGTCGCCGACCGGGCGCTCAAACCGATCCAGCAGATGACCGCCACGGCCCGCAAGCTGTCGGGCTCCACGCTCGCCCACGAGCGGATCGACCTCAAGGGTCCCGACGACGAGCTGAAGGAACTGGCCGACACCTTCGACGAGATGCTCACCAGGCTCAATGTGGCCTTCGACACACAGCGAAGATTCGTGGCCAACGCCTCGCACGAGCTGCGCACCCCGCTGACGATCAACCGGACGGTCCTGGAGATCGCGCTGGGCGACCCGGAGGCCTCGGGTGATCTCAAGGCGCTGGGCCGCACCCTTCTGGAGGTCAACGCCAGAAACGAACGACTGATCGAGGGCCTGCTGCTGCTGGCGCGCAGCGAGCGCGAGCTGAGCGTGCGCAAGCCGGTGGACATGAAGGACGTGGCCGAGACGGCCGTCGACCAGCTCGCCACGCGGGCCGCGGAGGCCGGGGTCGCCGTGATCACCGAGCTCCGCGATGCCGGGACCGTCGGTGATCCGGTGCTCCTGGAGCGCTGTGTGGCCAACCTGGTGGAGAACGCGATCAAGCACAACCTCCCCGAGTCCGGACGCCTGTGGGTCAGGACGGGAATGGTGGAGGGTGCGTTGATTGTTCAGGTGGCCAACACGGGGCCACATGTCCCCGCGTACGAGGTGAACAGTCTTTTCGAGCCGTTCCGACGGCTCAACGCCGACCGGGTCGACTCCGACAAGGGCGCGGGGCTCGGGCTTTCCATCGTCCGCGCGGTGGTGCGGGCTCACGGGGGCAACGTGACCGCCATCCCCAGGGACGGAGGAGGTCTGGTGGTCACCGTGCGACTTCAGGCGCGTTGATCCGGCGGGGGGCGTCTCGTTCACGCCGTACATGTGGTTGGATGTGCCGTCGAACACGGTGGTGCATGCCGCCGATGCTGTGGTTTACGCCATATTTGGCTAACCGTGGCCATTGGCAGTACGTCCCTCACGTGTAGGGAGGTTCAGTGACCATTCCGGCAGGGTACCGAAGCAGGAATCTCGTCGGCAGATCGGGCACAAGTCGTGCCTCTCGAACGTTACACACGCGCGAGTGAGCGCACACAAATAGATGAGGGGGATGGAGCAGACCGATGGCTACCGATTACGACAGCCCACGCAAGACCGACGACGACCTCAGTGAGGACAGTCTTCAGGAACTGCAGGCCCGCCGTACCGACAAGTCCTCGGGCAGCATCGACATCGACGAGACGGATCTCGCCGAGTCGCTCGAACTGCCGGGCGCGGACCTGTCAAACGAGGAGCTCTCGCTCCGGGTGATTCCTCGTCAGGCCGACGAGTTCACCTGCGCGCGCTGCTTCTTGGTGCACCACCGCAGTCAGCTCGCCGTTGAGAAGAACGGCCAGCAGATATGCCGGGAGTGCGCGGCTTGACGATAATTCCGATGGCCTGTTCGGGGTGTGCTCTTCCAGCCATGGGATAGGGGCCCAGGACAGCCTTGAGGAGGTTCCGAGACATGACGTCAGAGAACAGGCAGACCGATGCGGCGCCGGCCGACTCCACTGCCGGGGAGTCGGCCGACGCGCCTGATCGGGAAGTGGCTGAGATCGTCGGCCGGCTCGCGGAGCCGGGTGACATGGATGGGGCCGAGCGGCGAAAGCTGCTCGGCCGTCTCACGAAAGCACTGACCCGGGGAGCGAAGAAGGCCAAGGAGTCGGGGGCGGGCCGAGGTCGCTGGCTGACCGACGTGTTCATGGCCGTGGCACCCCGCATTCCCATCCGGGACCTGCGCACCCTCTCCGAGCACCACCACGGCCTCACCGCAGAGGCGCTGGCAGACGACCTGGTGCGCACCGCGGCCAAGGCCACCATGACGGTCGGAGCCATCGGCGGGGCCGTCGCCGCGGCCGAGTTCGTCACTCCTCCCCTGTTGCTCTCCGCGCCCGCCCAGCTCGTGGCCGAGACCCTCGTCGTCGCCGCGATCGAGGTCAAGCTCATCGCGGAGCTCCACGAGGTGTACGGGATGCAGGTGCCCGGCAACGGTTCCCAGCGGGCCATGGCCTTCGCGGCGGCCTGGTCCAGACAGCGCGGTGTCGATCCCATGTCCCCGGGAACGATGACCGTCGCGCTCGGCACCGCCACCAAGACCGCCCTGCGCAACAGGCTGATGCGCACTCTCGGACGCCACCTCACCACCTTGGGCCCCTTCCTCACCGGCGCCGTGGCGGGAGGGGTCCTCAACCGCGCCGCCACGAAGAAGCTCGGCGAGATGGTACGGAGTGATCTGAGGGTTCATCATGCCCTTCCGCCTGGAAAGCCATAGAAACTCCTCAAACGGGTAGTTAATTCAGTAAGCCCCCGACTACCTGGAGGAACCTGTGCCGGGCCGCAGTACTTTTGTGATCGTCGCCAATCGTCTCCCCGTCGACCGGGTGGGGGAGGACATGTGGCGGCGCAGCCCCGGCGGCCTCGTCACCGCGATCGCCCCGGTCCTGCAGCGCAGGGAAGGGGCCTGGATCGGCTGGCACGGGGCCCCCGGCGAACAGCTCGAACCCTTCGAGCACGACGGGATGCAGCTCGTCCCCGTCCCGCTGTCCGAGCACGAGGTCGAGCTCTACTACGAGGGTTTCTCCAACGCCACACTCTGGCCCCTCTACCACGACGTGGTCGCCACCCCCGTCTACTCGCGTGTCACCTGGGACGCCTACCGTGCGGTCAACGAGCGCTTCGCCCAGGCCGCCGCCGAGGAGGCCGCGGAGAACGCGGTCGTGTGGGTCCAGGACTACCAGCTCCAGCTGGTCCCGGCCATGCTGCGCAAGCTCCGCCCCGACCTGCGCATTGGTTTCTTCCTGCACATCCCCTTCCCGCCGATAGAGCTGTTCGTCCAGCTCCCATGGCGGCGCGAGATCCTGGAGGGACTGCTCGGCGCGGACATGGTCGGCTTCCAGCGTCCCGGCGGCGCGTCCAACTTCATCCGGCTCTGCCGTCACCTGCTCGGCCTCCAGCACCACAAGCACGAGATCTACGTGGACGGCCGGGTGGTGCGCGCCGGGGCGTTCCCCATCTCCGTCGACTTCGGCGAGCTCGACTCGCTGGTCCGCGAGCCGCACATCATCTCCAGGGCCAGGGAGATCCGCAGGGAGCTGGGCGACCCCGAGTGCATACTGCTCGGCGTCGACAGGCTCGACTACACCAAGGGCATCGGCCAGCGCCTGAAGGCGTTCGGGGAACTGCTCGCGGAGAAGACGATCAAACCGGGTGAGGCGGCGTTCGTGCAGATCGCCACGCCGAGCCGGGAGCGGGTCGAGGAGTACATGCGGCTGCGCGACTCGATCGAGCTCCAGGTCGGCCGGATCAACGGCGAGCAGGGAGAGCTCGGGCAGCAGCCCGTGCAGTACATGCACCAGTCGTACGGCCGTGACGAGCTCGCCGCGCTCTATCTCGCGGCGGACGTGATGATGGTCACACCGTTGCGTGACGGGATGAACCTGGTCGCCAAGGAGTACGTCGCCTGCCGCAACGACCTGCGCGGCGCGCTGGTGCTCAGCGAGTTCGCCGGGGCGGCCGACGAGCTGCGTCAGGCGTTCATGGTCAATCCCTATGACGTCGACGGCCTCAAGCGGATCATGCTGACCGCGATGCGGGCGACCCCGCACGACCTGTCGCGCCGGATGCGCTCGCTGCGCCGGAGGGTGTCCACCTATGACGTGGACCGCTGGGCGAGGGAGTTTCTCACCTCGCTTGAGTCGTCCTGACCTGTGTCCCCCCGGCCCCGGCGGGGCCGGGGGGTTCGCCGGCCGTCAGCTGGTGGCGTCCTTGGCCGCCCCCTTCAGGGACTTCCACGCGTCGTAGCGCCTCCTGGCGCTGCGGGCGACCACGATCTGCGCCACCTGCATGCCGACCCCCATCACCACGGCGTAGCCGATCGCCTCGCCGAGGCTGATGTCCGGCGACTCACTGTCGGCGGGCGGCTTCTTGCCGGTGCTCTTCTCCCAGGCGAACCCGATGACCTTCTTGGCGCTCCAGGCGGTGATGAGGCCGAGCAGGCCACCGATGGCTCGCCACGCCATGTCCTGCTTCTCGCTCTTGTCGGCCATGTGGTCCTCCCGTTTTCTGTCCGCATCAAGAACACTAGTCTCCCCGAGCGCCATATCGCGTGAAGCCATGGCGAGGCATGACAGAACGGTGACCGTGCCCATGCCGGGGCGGCCTGCCGTACGCTCCGGCCGCCGGGAGAGCGAGGAGACGGCGCGCACGCGAATCTGTCCTTTCCGTCGGGGGATCCTGCCGTACGGTCGAGGCAGGACAGGTGAGGGGAGGACAGGCATGCCGCCAGGATGTGGCAACTGCAGCTGCTACCTCGAGGACAGGGTGATCTCCCGCCCGCCGGGTGAGCGCTGAGTCCACCCGGGTGAGCGCCGGCCCCTGACCGGGCGGGCGCCGATCCCCGACAGCACATCGGATGGCCCGGCCGGGTGGCCGGGCCACTCCTCCCCGTGTCAGGGTGACAACTCTCGCGCGTTTTCCTTTCCGGCATGACAGTCTGGAACGTGTGATATCAGATCGGGAGCGCCTGACGAACCTGGTACCTCGCACGGTGCTGCGCCTCGCGATGTGGAGCCTCTGCCTGATCATCATCGGCTGGGCCGTCTTCTACTTCGCCCAGTTCATTGCGATGTTGCACATCGTGATACTGCCGGTGGCCATCGCGCTCCTGCTGACCGCGTTGCTGTTCCCGGTGACCAGGCGGCTTCGCGCGATGGGCATGCGGCCCATCTACGCCACCTGGGTCACCATGATCGTCGCGCTCGCCGTGCTCGGCGGCACCGGCTGGATCATCGGGGCGCGTGCCAACGAGGAGTTCCCCGGCCTCGTCGACCAGGTGCGCCGGACGGCCAAGGATGTCGAGAACTGGCTCTACACCGGGCCCCTGCATCTGCAGCCGACCCAGATCAGCAGCTGGGTCGACGAGATCGGCAAGCAGATGACCAACCAGCGCAACGAGATCACCCAGACGGTCCTCACCGGCGCCACGGTGGCGCTGGAGGTGCTGGCCTCCATCGTGCTGCTGCTGTTCGTGACCTTCTTCATGCTCAAGGACGGCGACCGGATCTGGTCGTGGTTCCTGAAGGGGTTCGGCGGGGTCGCGCCGCGCGTCGACAGGGCCGGGCGGACCGCCTGGGTGACGCTCTCGCACTATGTGCAGGGCACGGTCGCGGTGGCCGCCGTGCACGGCGTGGTCATGGGCATCGTGCTCGCCGGGATGGGGGTGCCGCTCTGGGCGGCGCTCGCGGTGCTGATCTTCCTGGCCAGCTTCATCCCCATCGTCGGCATCTTCTTCGCCGGTGCCGTGGCCACCCTGGTCACCCTCGGCGCCAAGGGGCCGATCTACGCTCTGATCTTCATCGGCATTCTGATCGTGGAGCAGCAACTGGAGAACCACGTGCTCCAGCCGCTGATCGTCGGCAGGGTGCTGCACTTCCATCCGCTGGCGATCATCCTGGCGCTGGCCGTGGGCGGCATCCTGGCGGGTATCGCCGGGGCCGCGGTGGCGGTGCCGGTGGCCGCCGTGATCTACCGGGCGCTGCCCGAGCTCAGCAGTGACGAACCGCTCGCCCTGCCACCGGCCTCGCCGCATCCCGACCCGGGCGAGGCAGGGCCGAAAGAGAGGCAGAAGGAGGGTGGGGCGGAACCGGCGGCGGAAGCGGGAAAGCCGGTGGATGAGGAATCACCGCAGCCCAGGGAGTAACGTTCTGCTCCGTGACTCGTTCCACCTTGACCACCCCTCCGCCAGATGCCGTCCTGCCACGGCCACTCCCCGGCGGGCCCGCCCCCGGCACCGCCCTCGGTTCCCACTACAGCGGCTGTTTCGGCTGCGGTGAGGACCACCCGACGGGCCTGCGGCTGACCGCCGTCACCCCCGACGGGGTCACGGTGATCGCCACATTCACCGTGGGAACGGCACACCAGGGTGCGCCGGGCCTGGCGCACGGCGGCGTGCTCGCCACGGCGATGGACGAGGTCATCGGCATGCTGGTCTGGCTCTTCCAGCGCCCTTACGTCACCGCGAGGCTGGAGACCGACTATCTCGCCCCGGTTCCGGTCGGTACCGTCCTGCATATGCGCGCCTGGTGCAACGGCATGTCGGGCAGGAAGGCGTACCTTGAGGCTGAGGGCCGGATCGGTTCCCCGGACGGCCCGGTCGCCGTGCGGGCCGCAGCGCTCTTCATCGAGGTGGGCATGGAGCACTTCGCCGAGCACGGCGACGCCCAGACGATCATCGACGAGCACCACAAGTACGAGGTGAACCCGTGACCCACACCGTCGAGGTGCTGATCCACCGGCTCGACGCCGACCTGCCGTCGCCGTCGTACGCCCACCCGGGTGACGCGGGCGCCGACCTGCACGCCGCCGAGGACGTCGAACTCCTCCCCGGAGAGCGGGCCGCGGTCGGCACCGGGCTGGCGATCGCCCTGCCTGATGGGTATGCCGCGTTCGTCCACCCACGCTCGGGTCTGGCCGCCAAGTACGGCGTGACACTCGTCAACGCGCCCGGCACCGTGGACGCGGGATATCGGGGCGAGATCAGAGTGACGCTGCTCAACACCGACACCAAGGACACCGTGCGGTTGCGCAGGGGGGACCGGATCGCGCAGCTGGTGATCCAGAAGGTGGAGAGGGCGGCGTTCTACGAGGCGGACCGGTTGCCCGGATCGGCGCGAGGCGCGGATGGGTTCGGGTCCACAGGTCGTTGACAGGGAGTGACTCCGACGAGGTGAAGGAGGTGACGGATGATGATCCGGAACCTGGGCGCACCTTCGGCCCCGGAGGCCACCCACCGCCGTATCCGGCGGGGGATGAGTTACCAGCGAAACTTCAAGGAGCGTGAGGAAAATGTTCCGACGTCGCCGTCGTGAGGAGTCCCCGGCCGCCAAGGCCGCGGTGGACGAGACCCCGCAGGTCCCGGCGCGGGAGTCGGGCCCGTGGGATGCCGACGAGCCCTACCCCGAGCGTGAGCGGGTCGACCTCGGAGGCATGCGCCTGCCGGTCGGCCCCGGTTTCGAGGTCCAGCTCAACCTGGCCGGTGACCAGATCGTCGGTGCGGTGGTCCTGTTCAACGAGAGCGCTCTGCAGGTGCACGCCTTCGCGGCGCCCAAGCGGAGCGGTATCTGGGACGAGGTCAGGGCCGAGCTGGTCGAAGGGGTGAAGAGCGCCGGAGGTACCGCGCAGGAGCAGGAGGGGGCGTTCGGCGTCGAGCTGGCCGCCAGGATCCCCGCCGAGGGCGTCGAGCAGCCGGTCCGCTACATCGGGGTGGACGGGCCGCGCTGGTTCCTGCGCGCGGTGATCAGCGGGCGTGCCGCACAGGACGCCGAGGTCGCCGCGACGCTGGAGGATGTCGTCCGGGACATAGTCGTGGTACGCGGTGACGAGCCGATGGCCCCCAAGGAGGCGATCGAGCTCCGGCTGCCCCCCGAGGCCAGGCAGGCCGTGGAGGAGCAGGCCGACGAGGGCAAGGGGCCCGACCTCGCCCCGTTCGACCGGGGGCCGGAGATCGCGGAGATCCGCTGAGAGGCCGAATCGCGTACGCTGATTCGACTCGTACGTGAAGGAGAGGTCCGTGGGTTCTCAGGAGCCGCATAAACAGAGCGGTCTGCGGGGCTTCTTTCGCCGCCTGACCGCCGGCCAGGCCGAGTTGGAGGCCGACGAGCTTCAGCAGGACCTCGACCGCCAAGGCGCCACGCCCATCGTCTCGTGTGGCGGACGTCGACGCTTCTGCGTGAGCGGTACTCTGCGGACGGTGACGCTGCGCCCTCGCGGGGGCGCTCCCGCGCTGGAGGCGGAGCTCTACGACGGTTCCGATGTGATCGATCTGATCTGGCTGGGCCGCAGGAAGATCGCCGGCATCGAGCCTGGCCGCCTGGTGCTGGCCGAGGGGCTGGTCAGCATCCAGGATGGGCGCAAAGTCATGTTCAACCCCAGATACGAGCTGCGCCCGGCAGGCGGTGCGTGAGCGATCGATGACCACGGAACGGTGAGCGAGAAGATGACCTCCACCGGCGAGACCGCCGCGCACGACACGGTCGAGGCCGCGATCCGCAGTCAGCTTGCCAAGGCGTTCGGCGGGGTGCGGGGCGTCATCGAGGCCGCCGTGCCCACCATCGCCTTCACCGGCATGTGGATCGCCACCTCCGATCTGAAGCGCTCCTTGATCGTCAGTATCTCGGCCGCGGTGCTGCTGCTCGCCGTGCGGCTGGTGCAGCGCTCGACGCCGCAGTTCGTGATCAACAGCCTGATCGGCATCGGCATCGGCGCGTTCTTCGCCTCCCGCACCGGCCAGGCGGAGGACGTCTTCCTGCCCGGCATCCTCTACAACGCCGGCTACTCCGTGGTGATGCTGCTGTCCATCGTCACCCGATGGCCGGTGGTGGGGTTCCTCATCGGGTCCGTCACCGGTGACCCGACCGCGTGGCGCGCGGATTCGGCCGTGGTGCGGCTGTGCACCAGGCTCACCTGGCTGCTGATGATCCCGTGCGTGATCCGGGTGGTGGTGCAGCTCCCCGTCTACCTGATCGGCAGGGACGACGCGGTCGCCGAGCTGGGCATCCTCAAGATCGCGATGGGCTGGCCGCTCCAGGTCGCGGCGCTCGCCGCCATGGTGTGGCTCCTGGCCCGTGGCCGGACCCCGGTGCGGCCCGCGGCCTCCTGAGCGGCAGCCCCGCTCCG
The DNA here is from genome assembly GCF_000721075.1 of Streptosporangium amethystogenes. Classification (GTDB taxonomy): domain Bacteria; phylum Actinomycetota; class Actinomycetes; order Streptosporangiales; family Streptosporangiaceae; genus Streptosporangium; species Streptosporangium amethystogenes. The sequence goes on along the minus strand of NZ_JOEQ01000014.1, from coordinate 113,044 downwards.
CCCTCCTCGGCCCCTCACGGACGCCCCCGACCGGTGATCGGGCTTCGGACCGGTGTACCGCTCCGAAGCCCTTCCGCTCAGCGCGGCGCGCGGTGCGGGGAGAGGAGTTCGGCCAGCTCCTCCTCGACCTCCTGGCTGGCCACGAACATCAGCTCGTCGCCGGCCTCCAGCGGGTCGTCGGCGGTGGGCACCAGCACCCGGCCCTCGCGCAGGATCGCGACCAGGGCGGTGTCGTTCGGCCACGGCACCGAGCCGGCACGGTGGCCGACGACCGGTGCGTCCTCGGGCAGGGTGAGCTCGACCAGGTTGGCCTGGCCCTGGCGGAAGGTCATCAGGCGCACCAGGTCGCCGACGCTGACCGCCTCCTCGACCAGCGCGCTCAGCAGGCGCGGGGTCGAGACGGCCACGTCGACGCCCCACGACTCGTTGAACAGCCACTCGTTCTTGGGGTGGTTGATCCTGGCGACCACGCGCGGCACGCCGTACTCCGTCTTGGCGAGCAGCGACACCACGAGGTTGACCTTGTCGTCACCGCTGGCCGCGACGACCACGTGGCAGTCGGCCAGGCCGGCCTCGTCCAGCGAGGAGATCTCGCAGGCGTCGGCGAGCAGCCACTCCGCCCGTGGCACGGTGTCGATCTTGATGGCCTTGGGGTCGATGTCGATGAGCAGGACCTCGTGGCCGTTCTCCAGGAGTTCGGCGGCGATCGACCGGCCGACCGCCCCCGCGCCGGCGATGGTGACGCGCATCAGTGCCCCTCCTCCGGCGCCGCGGACAGCACCTTGTTGATGCGGTCCATGTCCGCCTCGACCGCCATGACGTGCAGCACGTCCCCCTCCTGCACCACCGAGTCGTTCTTGGGCAGCAGGGTCTCGCCGATTCGGTTGATGAACGCCAGGCGGGTTCCAGCGGCCTCCTCCAGCCTCCGCACCGGGGCGCCGATCCAGCCGGGGTGGTAGGCCACCTCGATCAGCACCACGCGCCCGCTGGGGTCGCGCCAGAGCGGCTCGGCACCCTCGGGCAGGACGCGGCGCAGGATCTGGTCGGCGGTCCAGCGGACCGTGGCCACCGTGGGGATGCCCAGCCGCTGGTAGACCTCGGCGCGCCGGGAGTCGTAGATCCTGGCCACGACGTTGTCCACGCCGAACGTCTCGCGGGCGACCCTGGCGGAGATGATGTTCGAGTTGTCGCCACTGCTCACCGCCACGTAGGCGCCCGCGGCCTCGATGCCGGCCTCTTCCAGAACGTCCCGGTCGAAGCCGATCCCGGTGACCCTGCGACCCCGGAACCCGGCCCGCAGGCGGCGAAACGCCTGCGGGTCACGGTCGATGATCGCGACCGAGTGGCCGCTGTCCTCAAGAATGTGCGCCAGAGTCGAACCCACCCGGCCACACCCCATGATCACGATATGCATACTCCCCCGCCGGTTGCTGTGAGGCGGATCTTGTTCCCGATGTATTCAGCCAGTATGGCGCCCCCGGGAGTGCCGTGTGAGTGCAGCCGGGTAATAGCGACTAGCATCAGCAGACGTGTCGAAGGTGACGGACCTTGTCAAACGCCTTTTCATCGGGCGTGCGCTACGCAGCACACAGTTACACGAGCAGCTGCTCCCCAAGCGCATCGCACTACCTGTTTTCGCGAGTGACGCGCTCTCCTCGGTGGCCTATGCCCCGCAGGAGATCCTCGTCATCCTCTCGCTGGCCGGAGTCTCCTTCTACCATTTCAGTCCCTGGGTCGCCGTCGCCGTCGTGGTGGTGATGCTCACCGTCGTCGCCTCGTACCGGCAGAACGTGCACGCCTACCCCAGCGGGGGCGGCGACTACGAGGTCGCCACGGTCAACCTCGGTCCGAACGCCGGTCTGACCGTCGCCAGCGCCCTGATGGTCGACTACGTGCTGACCGTCGCGGTGTCGGTCGCCAACGGCGTCGACTACGTGGGTGCCACCATCCCCTACGTCGCCGAGCACAAGCCGCTGGTCGCGATCGTCATCGTCACCGTGCTGACACTGGTGAACCTGCGCGGCATCCGGGAGTCCGGCGCGGCCTTCGCCATCCCCACCTACGCCTTCATGTTCGCCGTCCTCGGCCTGATCATGTGGGGAGGCTTCCGGCTGCTCGTCCTCGGCGACGAACTGCGCGCGCCCACCGCCGGGTACGAGATCGTCGCCGAGCAGTCCAACCTGACCTCCTTCGCGGCGGCCTTCCTGATCCTGCGCGCGTTCTCCTCCGGCTGCGCCGCGCTCACCGGTGTCGAGGCGATCAGTAACGGCGTGCCCGCCTTCCGCAAGCCCAAGAGCAAGAACGCCGCGAACACGCTGCTGATGATGGGCCTGGTCTCGGTGACGATGTTCGTCGGCATCATCTCCCTCGGCCTGGCCTCGGGGGTCAAGGTCGCCGACCCGGCCGTCGCCTTCCGGGACGTGCTCATCGACGGGCGGCCCGCCGGGCCCGGCTACTACCAGCAGCCGATCATCTCCCAGGTCGCCGACGCGGTCTTCGGAAACGGCTCGCTGCCCTTCTTCGTCATCTCGGCCGTCACCGCGCTGATCCTGTTCCTCGCCGCCAACACCGCCTTCAACGGCTTTCCCGTGCTCGGTTCGATCCTGGCCCAGGACCGCTACCTGCCCCGCCAGCTGCACACCCGGGGCGACCGGCTCGCCTTCTCCAACGGCATCGTGATCCTCGCCGCCGGGGCCTGCCTGCTGTTGTGGGGCTTCGAGGCCGATGTCAGCCGCCTGCTCAACCTCTACATCCTGGGCGTCTTCGTGTCGTTCACGCTGAGCCAGATCGGCATGGTCCGGCACTGGAGCCGGCATCTGAGAACCGAGACCGACCCGAAGGTCCGCCACCAGATGTACCGCTCGCGGACCATCAACTTCTTCGGTGGCGTCATGACCGGCCTGGTCCTGCTGGTCGTGCTGTTCACCAAGTTCACTCACGGGGCGTGGATCGTCTGTGTGGCCATGCCGGTGCTGTTCCTGATGATGAAGGGCATCCACCGCCACTACGAGAACGTGTCCCGCGAGCTCGCCGCCGACGACTCGGTGGTGGACGGGTCGATATTGCCCGCGCGCAACCACGCCATCGTCCTGGTCTCCAAGATCCACAAGCCGACCCTGCGTGCTCTCGCCTACGCCCGTGCCACCCGCCCCTCCAAGCTTGAGGCGATCACCGTGGGCGTGGAGGGCACGGAGGCCAGAGAGCTGCAGGAGGAGTGGGAGCGACGCGGCATCCCGGTGCCGCTGAAGACGCTCGACTCGCCCTACCGCGAGATCACCCGGCCGATCCTGGAGTACGTCAGGTCGCTGCGCCGCCGCTCTCCCCGCGACGTGGTGAGCGTCTACATCCCCGAGTACGTCGTCGGCCACTGGTGGGAGCACCTCCTGCACAACCAGAGCGCGCTGCGCCTGAAGACCCGCCTGCTGTTCCAGCCCGGTGTGATGGTCATCAGCGTGCCCTGGCAACTGCACTCCTCCGACCGGCTCAAGGGCCGCCCCGAGCCCCTCGCTCCGGGGGCCTCCCGCCGCCCGCGACAGGAGGCGGCCCGGGACGAGGACCTCAAGGCATAACCTTGCACATGCGCTCCTGACCGCAAGGAGGCTCGACCGACGACGAATTCTCTGGGGGCAACGGCCATGGCGATCGAACTGACGGTGGGACCGGTTGCGCACGGTGGCTGGTGTGTCGCGCGCCATGACGGCCGGGTCGTCTTCGTGCGGCACGCGCTGCCCGGCGAGCGCGTCATGGCTGAGATCACCGAGGAGACCTCCCGGTTCCTGCGGGCCGACGCCGTCGAGATCCTGGAGTCCTCCGCCGACCGGGTGAGTCCGCCGTGCCCGTTCGCGGGTCCCGGCCGCTGCGGTGGCTGCGACTGGCAGCACGCCTCCCTCGACGCCCAGCGCCGCCTGAAGGCCGACGTGGTGGCCGAGCAGCTCAAGCGTCTGGGTGGAATCGACTGGAAGGGCGTCGTCGAGGAGATGCCAGGCGCCCCCGACGGTCTCGGCTGGCGTACCCGCGTCCAGTTCGCCGTCGACCGCGAGGGCGGGCTGGGCCTGCGCCGCCACCGCTCCCACGACATCGAGCCGGTGGACGCCTGCCTGATCGCCCACCCCGAGGTCGAGAACGTCGGCGCCGAGGTGATGAACTGGCGCAACGCCTCCTCGGTCGAGGTCATCGCCTCCTCCACCGGTGACCAGGCGGTCGTGATCGCTCCCAAGCCCCGGCGCACGGTGGCCGTACCCGATCTCGACGCGAGCGTGGCCGTCTTCGTCGACGAGGGCAAGGGCCGCAGCCGGGTCGTCCGCGGCCGCAACCATCTCGTCGAGCGCGTCGGCGAGCGTGACTTCCAGGTCACCGGCAGTGGTTTCTGGCAGGTCCATCCCGGCGCCGCCGCCACCCTGCTCGACGCGGTCCTGAAGTTCGCCGCACCGCGGCCGGGCGAGTGGGCCCTCGACCTCTACTGCGGCGTCGGCCTGTTCGCCGCCGGACTCGCCGAGGCGGTCGGCCCCGAGGGGGCCGTGTTCGGTGTCGAGTCCGAGTCCGTCGCCGTCCGTGACGCGGAGCGTAACCTCCGTGACCTCCCCCAGGCGCGCTTCGCCAGGGGACGGGTGGAGAACGCCCTCGACCGCTTCGGCATCGAGCGCGCGGACCTGGTCGTCGTCGACCCGCCCCGAGCGGGTCTGGGCCGCGACGTCGTCGACCGGGTGACCACTCTTGAGGCCACTCGGATCGTGTACGTCTCCTGCGATCCGGCCACCCTGGCCCGCGACCTCGCCTGGTTCGCCGAGAGCGGCTACCGCCTCGCCGACCTGCGCGCCTTCGACGCCTTCCCGATGACCCACCACGTGGAGTGCGTGGCGCTGCTGGTCAAAGGGGAGATCTAGGCTCTGACCTGTTGTTGTGCAACACGTCATGTTCCAGCGTGAGTAAGCGTTTTCCAAGATCTTTGCGTATGAGATGCGCACGATCTTGAACTGCGGAGCCCTCGCCGTACGTGGACAAGACGGCCGACCGATGCATACCGAGGGGTAGGCCGATTTAGGATCTTGACGCCGGTCGCGTTGGGGAGTCGCCCTCGCCGTGCGACCGGTCGGAGGCCCCCGCTTCTCGGAGCGGGGGCCTCTCGCTATTCCAGCCGGATCTCTGCCGCGTCCCCAGGAAGCACCTCAACGCCTCCGTCGACCCGCTCGGCCACCAGGACCCACACACCCGCACCGAGGCCCAGCTCCGCCCTCTCGGCGTCCGTAGGGAGCCGCGTGATAATGCGCATGTCCGGATCTGGAGCGATCACGGTGACCTCTGGCGCCCGAACGTAGGTTCCGCGGCCGGGAACCGTGCGCACCAGACCGAGCGAGGTGAGGTGGCTGATCGCTTTTCGCGCCGTGTCGCGGGCCACTCCGAAGCGCTGCTGCAGGTGAATCTCAGAGGGCAGGGGGCGGCGCGGCCGGAACTGGCCGGTCTGGATATCGCGCCGGACGGCATCAGCGACCTGGCGGTACACGGGCGTCTCGGCATGTCCATGGCTCGCCCTTGGGCCGGGTCCAACGTGTCGGGCCGCGGCGATGAGGTGCTCAAGCTGGAACCGCCAGGCTCCGGACTGACGACCGTCCAGGCACGCCATTCGGGGAGCTGGAACTTCATCGTCGACTCCTATGCCGAGAACGGCACCGAGGGGCTCGTCAACGAGATCGGGAGCTGGAAGGAAGAGAGGTTCTTCTTCCTGACGGCACGATGCTGTTGACGGTCCAGGCCGACGGCATGTGGAACTTCGTCCGATCCTGACCCCACCTCCGACAGGTGAGAGCCCCGGCGCCGAAGAGCGGCGGGGCTTCCGTGTTCCCAGGGGAGGGGCTGCGGTCAGCGTACGGCGACGCATGCATCGCAGGTAGCGATTCGATCACATGCCGCGGGCAGTGACTCGCAAGAGGGTTCCAAGTCGTCTCGACTATCACTGGTGACTGATCACCTGAGCCGAGAAGAACCTCGGCCGGGAAGCACAGGAAAGAGGAGAGACGATGCGCAGGATCGTCCGTGGAGCGCTGCTGGCCACCGCGCTCGTGCTGGGACTGCCCGCCGCGGCGAGCGCGACGGCCCAGGGCGACTTCTATCTGGGGACGGTCAGATCTGGCTCCGGGCATTCCGGGTACGCCAAGGCGCAGCTGTGGGTCACCGGCTTCAACCAGAGCCACTTCACCGCGTACGGCAGGATCTACGACCGAGACCGCCACTCCGGTCACTGCGCCTGGGTCCGCGCCAGGTTCCACTACCAGAAGGGCGGGCCATCCTGGTCGCCGGTGCGCTGGTCCTGCGCCTCCTCCGGTTACAAGGGCTACCTTTTCGAGACCAAGGGCCAGGTCAAGAGGATCGACCTCAAGGTCTGTGTCTACCAACCGAAGCGGAACGTGCTCTCGCACTGCCGGGTCGAGACCATTAGGGACGAGGACCTCGCGAACTGAGGTGCTCCAGAACTGGGCGAAGGAGCAGGAAGCGAAGATCGCCCAAGGCCACAAGATCAACCCTCGTGCCGGGCGGATCACAGTGGGGAGTGGTACGACACCTGGTGGGCGGCCCGCGTCGCGGTCGGACAGTGTTCGTGACACACCCGGCAGGCGAGGCGTCTGTGGGCAAGCCGCGGCGTCGCGGGTTCAGCGACACCCTGGGGCGTTGCGGTCCACATCGCAGATATCCCAGGGGGGCGGCCCCTCGGGGTATCCCCTGCCGCCGCCTGTCCCGCCACCATCGGGGCTCCCGCCACCGGGGGTGTCGGCGGCTGCGGTGCACCGCCACCGCCGCCGGTCTGCTCCTCGCACGTAAAGAGGTCGCAGTTCGGCGGCATGGCCATGGCGGGACCGGCGCTGATCAGGATCGCGGCGCCAATCGAGAAGAACACGGCCATGACCATTACGGCCTTGCGTTTCTTGTTCCTACAGTCATCTCCTTGCGTGGTAGGCCACACGAAAGGATCTTCGGCTGCTCTTGGAAGTCGGTTGCGAATCAATGAGAGCCGCTGCCGTCTGACTGGACAGGATGCCGGTCCGTTATGGAGGGCAACCGGTGTGACCTGCGATATGTCCGATACGCACAGTGGCTCCTGAGATTCGGCCCCGCGAGGATGAGGCCGGCCGGTCACACCCGACCGAGAGGAAACCGATGACGTTTTACGAAGGCCGGCACGACCAGTACGAACGTATGTTCCGCAGCCGCCGCGAGCTCTCCTCGGCCACGGGCCCCAGTTCCATGAGGTCGAAGGCGGCCTCGACATCCTGTTCCACTTCTTTCGGGACGCCTATCACCTCAAGGACTGGGTGAAGAACGACCCTGCTCTTGGATTCTCCGACGTCGCCAAAAGGGCACTGGAGGTCCATGCCAGGAACACAAGCGCGTTGGCTCTCTGTACGGACCTCTGCGACGGCGTCGAACACCTGACCTTGAGATCGCCAAGACGACTCGTTTCACCAATCAGAGCGCCAACGTCATGATCGGCGTTGGCACAGCGCACCAGTGGTACATCACCTCGGGCGGTCAGAAGTACGACGCCGTCGACCGGACCGGCGAGGTCATCGCCGAGTGGGGAGCCTGGCTCAAGGCTGAAGGTCATCTGTAGCGGCTTTCGAACGCATGAAGCGTCCCGCCTGGCCCGGAGAGGCGCACCCGGGTGCCGCACCTTTTGGCGGGGCTGAAAGGCATTGCGGAAAAAAGTCCAACTGAGCATGCTCGCTACCAAGCACGGACACGGAGGAGGACATGTGCGTGCACGTCTCATGATCCTGGATGTGATCATCTTGGGGTCGACGGTTGGGTGGGCCGGCATCGCGCCTGCCCGGGCCGGCTCAACGTGATCATCAGCCCGGCTGAGGACCCATGAAAGAGCGCCCCGGCTGCCCTCCGCGAGGAGGACGAGCGGGGCGCTCACGCGTTCAGGCCAGGCGAAATAGCCTCGACAAACGCACCATCCGACCGAAATATGGAGAACCGGTATCTCCTCAAGCCCGGTAGCCGGTGCTCATCTGAAGGTGTTCTCCTTCCCGGATGTGAGGGGTCACCCACAATGAAGATCCGCCGATTACATTCCGCTGTACTCGCCGTGGCGCTGGGCGCCGGTGTCCTGGCCAGTGCCGCACCCGCCTTCGCCGCCACCCAGACCGGCGAGGCCGTGGCCGCCGTGGGCTGGCCGACACGGGACTGGTACCTGCAGGGTCCCTACCAGACCCTGGCCGCCTGCGACCTCGCCTACGAGGACGCTGCTCAGAACGGTCAGTACACCGGGCTCGTCTCCTGCCACTGGTTCCGCGGGGGTGGCCCCTATCCGGCGGGCTTCTACTACGAGGTGTACATCGCCTGAGCTTCAACAGGTGTGATGGGCGAACCCCAGCCACCAGTGTGGCAGGGCACGCCGCGTACTCAGGCCTTGGCGCGCAGCCACGCCGTGTGCCGGTTCAACGTCTCCAGGGCGACGCAGGCATGCTTCTCATACCGCTGCCAACCGCTGCCATTGCCCCGGTACGACCTGGCGTTGATCACTATGTGAGATCGCTTGGCCATTCGGGTACGCAGGCTCCGCACGGTACGGCGCCGGTCCTCAGGGAGTGAGGAACGGGGAACCGCCGCGCGTGCCGCCTTCCGCGGACGCGGCGCGCATGATCGTTCCCGCCGCTCCGCCGGCGACCAGGCCGGAGACCACACCCGTGATCACACCCGAGCCCGTGCCCACGAGCACGCCGACCAGTACGCCCACGGCCAGGCGCGCGATCACAGCCGCGACCGCGTGCACGGTCGCGCTCACCGGCTACGCCCCGTCCGCGAGGCCGAGGTGTTCCTCCAGTCGGTCGAGCCTGCGCAGGACGGGACGGAGCTCCTCGCGTACGGCCGCAGACAGTGCGCTCGCCGCGTCGGCGGGCTGGGCCGGGGCGACGGAGGTGGCCTGGGTCTGCGCGCGCAGATGGACATAACCGGCGAGGGCCGCCGAGACCGCGCGGCGGGTCAGCCGGTGTTCGGCGCCCAGTTCCCGCAGGACATGCCCGGCCACTCCCTCCGGTTCGGCGATCAGCCCGAGAAGCAGGTGTTCGCAGCCGATGTAGTTGTGACCGAGTGAGGTGGCCTCGGTGACGGTCATCTCCAGGGCCGCCGCCGCGGGCGCTCCGAAGGTGAGTTCGGCATCGCCGCCGGCCGCGGCCGGGGCATCGAGGCTCGGCCGGTCCAGCCGGCGCCGCACCTCTTCGGGGTCGATCTCCAGGGCGCCCAGGACCTGGAGCGCTAGGTTGCTCCCCTCGGCGAGCATGCCGCCCAGCAGATGCTCGGTGCCGACCTCGACCGCTCCCAGGGCCCGAGCCTGCTCCACCGACAGCTTGATCACGGACCTGGCCCGCGGGGTGAAGTGAGGGAAGCGCGCCGCGAGGTCGTCGAGGTCGGGGGCACTGAGCGCCGTCTCACGGATGGAGGTGACCCGCCGTACGGCCTGCTCCAGTGCCCGCTGGCACACGGCGGAGACCGGCACGCCGGCTTTCTTGACCGCCTCGGCCAGTTCGTCCGGCAGATAGACGTTGATCTTCGGCATCACATCTCCCCTTGGGGGTTACATAAGGATTATACCCCATAGATAACCCCAGAGGGGAGTGATTGTCTAGCGTGCCGCGCCGGTGAGGAACCGGGTGATTCCGGGGGCGAGGGCCGCGCCCCTGGTGGAGAGCCATGCCAGGTTGTTGCGGTTGGTGAAGGCGGCGAGTCTGCGGGCGTCGAGCCGGGTGAGATCGCCGGACCTGGCCAGCACGGGTGTCAGGGCGATCCGGTTCCAGGCGGCGCTCTCCCCCAGGGAGCGGGCTATCTGCGGGTGTGCGGCGCGGACGGCGGAGGCGATCGGGTGCAGGCGGCCTCCGGAACCGGGGGAGGTGCCAACAGGGGCGAGCAGGTTGACGGTGGCGATCTCGACGCCTTCCGCCCGGGTGACCCGGAGCAACTCCTGGTCGCCGAGGGCCAGGCCGGTTCCGGTGACCGGGAGGGTGAAGCTGACCGTGAGGGGGCGGCCCTCGCGGGCGGCCTGCCGCTGCAGGGTCGCGATCGCCCTGGCGCGCCGCCGTACGGCGGCGTCACCGGCCGGGGCGTGGACCTCGAAGTCGATGTACCTGGCGTCGAAGGCACCGATCGCCCGGCGGTAGGCGGCGGTGAGCCGGCCGAGGTCCGCGCAGGCGGTGGCGAGTTCGCGTCCGGCGGGTCCACCGAAGGCGAGGCCCGCGTCCCCGCCGGCGGCGCGCAGGGGGCCGAGCCGGTTGGCGACCGGATTGCGTCTCCGCCCCTGGAGCCCGCCCCACCTGGGGACGCAGTCGCCGCGCCCGGCGGTGAGGTGGCCGAGCGTGAACCAGCGCACACGGCTCTTCCTGATCGCCCTGGAGAGGTTGAAGCGCGGGTCGTGGACCGCGTCCACGAACGCCACGAAGCCCGACGGGCGGACGACGGCCGGTGTGGGCACCTGCTCGGACGCAGGCCGGGAGGCGGTCCCCGAGGGCGGCGCGCCCGCCACGGCACGCCTGCCGGCGGCGGCCCACTCGCCCTGCGCCCTGGGGGGCAGCAGCCAGATCGCGCCACCGGTTCCCGCGGCGAGCGCGATGGAGGCGAGCACCACGAGGGGCCGGGGCGGGGTGCCGGGTTCGCGGGTCCGGCGAGTGTCGGTACGGTCGGTCGCCACGGGCATGTGATCCCCCTTCCTCAACGACAGGGGTGATCACTTTTAGTGTCGGATCGACTACCCGTTGCGTCGAAGGGCAGAACGTTAGCAAGCGTTCCGGCCGCGGCGTGGGCTTTCTGCGGATGCCGTCCGGAGTGCCCGGATAATGGTCGTCATGAAGTTGAGGATCTTCACAGAACCGCAGCAGGGTGCCACCTACGACGAGCTGCTGATGGTCGCGCTGGCCGCGGAGCGGCTGGGGTTCGACGCCTTCTTCCGCTCCGACCACTACATGCGGATCGGGGCGGGCGACCCCGGCGTCGGCTCCACCGATGCCTGGACGACCCTGGCGGGCCTGGCCAGGGACACCTCCACGATTCGCCTGGGCACCCTGGTCACCCCGGCCACCTTCCGGCTGCCGGGACCGCTGGCGATCAGCGTGGCCCAGGTCGACCAGATGAGCGGTGGCCGGGTCGAGCTGGGCCTGGGCACCGGCTGGTTCGACGCCGAGCATGTCGCGTACGGCATCCCGTTCCCACCGGTCGGCGAGCGGTTCGGTCGCTTCGAGGAGCAGCTGGAGATCCTGATCGGACTCTGGACCACACCGGCGGGCGAGACGTTCTCCTTTGAAGGCGCCCACTACCGGTTGGCGGACTCGCCTGCGTTGCCCAAGCCCGCGCAGAGTCCCAGACCGCCGATCATCATCGGCGGCGTCGGCGCCAAACGCACCCCGCGCCTGGTCGCCAGGTTCGCCGACGAGTACAACGTGCCGTTTCGTACCCTGGACGACACCGCGAAGGCCTTTGACCGGGTCGGCAGGGCCTGTGAGGCGGAGGGCAGGGAGCGGGTCGTGCTCTCGGTCGCGCAGACCGTCTGTGTCGGCTCCGGCGACGCGGAGATCGCGCGGCGGGCCGGGGTCATCGAGCAGGACCTCGGTGTACTGCGCGCGACGGGTCTGGTGGGTACCCCCGCCGAGGTGACCGAGAAGATCGGCCGTTTCGCCGAACTGGGCGTCGAGCGGATCTACCTGCAGGTGCTCGACCTGGCCGACCTCGACCACCTGAACCTCATCGCCGAGGAGGTCCTGCCTCACATGTAGGCCGGGCGCCGCGCCCCGAGGAGGGGCGCCGGCGCGCCGCGAGTGCCCCGTGCGAGCGCGAGACGGTTCTCGCCGCTCCGGCACGTGTGATTTTTTGACAAAGCCGGATGAAGAAGGAGGGCATTCTCCGGGTCGCGGCGACCGGTGTCTCCGTCCCGATCCCTAGGCTTCGAAGACCTGGCGGCCGGGCACCGTGGGACGCCGTGCTGCCCGGTTGGGTGAAGGGACCCTCATGACCGGCACCATCCCCTCGGGGGGCTCCGGTGAGAACATCGGGCACGTTGTCTTCGTCGCGGCGGCGGCGGCGGTGGGCGGTTTCCTCTTCGGGTACGACAGCGCCGTCATCAACGGGGCCGTGACCGGAATCCGGCGGTACTTCGAGGTCGGCCCGGTCCAGATCGGTCTCGTCGTGGCGGTCGCGCTGCTGGGTTCGGCGGTGGGGGCGTGGATCGCCGGAGGGCTGGCCGACCGCTGGGGGCGGACCAGGACGATGCAGGTGGCCGCGAGCCTGTTCGCGATAAGTTCCGTCGGCCAGGCCCTGCCGCTGGCGATCTGGGACCTGGGCTTCTGGCGGGTGCTCGCCGGAGTCGGCATCGGCATGGCCTCGGTGACCGGCCCCGCCTACATCGCGGAGGTCGCGCCGCCCGCCTACCGGGGGCGCCTGGGCTCCTTCCAGCAGCTCGCCATCGTGCTGGGCATCGCCGTCTCCCAGCTGGTCAACTACGTGATCGCGGAACGGGCCGGGGGCAATGTCAACAACAGGCTGCTCGGGTTGGAGGCATGGCAGTGGATGCTCGGCGCCTGTGTGCTCCCCGCCCTGCTCTACCTGCTCTTCGCGACGATCATTCCCGAGTCGCCGCGCTTCCTCATCGCGGTCGGAAAGTTGGCCGCGGCGCGTGAGGTGCTCGCGGAGGTCGAGGGCGAGGAGGGCGACCTGGACACCCGGATCGCGGAGATCGAAGTCCTGCTGCGCGGCGAGCGCCGGCCCCGCCTGCGCGACCTGCGTGGTCCCCGGCTCGGGCTGCTGCCGATCGTCTGGATCGGCGTCCTGCTCTCCGTCTTCCAGCAGTTCGTCGGTATCAACGTCATCTTCTACTACTCGGCGTCGCTGTGGCAGTCGGTCGGCATCAACCAGAGCGACTCGCTGCTGATCAGCTTCTCCACCTCGATCATCAACATCGTCGGCACGTTCATCGCCATCGCGCTGGTCGACAGGATCGGCCGCAGGCCGCTGTTGCTGATCGGCTCGGCGGGCATGGCGGTGGCGCTCGCGACCGCCGCGTGGGCGTTCGCCGCGGGATTCCGGAGCGGTGGCGCCGTCAGGCTGCCCGCGGCGCAGGGCGCGATCGCGCTGGTCGCCGCGAACGTCTTCGTGCTGTTCTACGCGCTGTCGTGGGGTGTGGTGGTCTGGGTGCTGCTGGGGGAGATCTTTCCCAATCGGATCAGGGCGGTCGCGCTCTCGGTGGCCGCCGCCGCCCAGTGGGTGGCCAACTGGCTGATCACCGTCTCGTTCCCCGCGCTGTCCGCGTGGAACCTGTCGGGGGCCTACATGGGCTACGCCTGCTTCGCCGCGCTCTCCTTCGTCTTCGTGCTGTTCAAGGTGAGGGAGAGCAAGGGGCGCAGGCTTGAGGAGATGGGATAGGTCCGCCCCGTGCCGCCCTGAGAGGGTGGGCGACACGGTGGCTTCGGAATCCTCCGCATCCTCCGCCCGGCGAAGTGATTTAGCCTAGCGCTTGCTCAAGTCGCCTGGTGCGTGCACGCTGGTGGCGGGAGGGGTGGACATGCCACAGGTGACGAGCAGTACGGTGATCAACGCATCGGCCGACGACGTGTGGGCGTTGATCAGGGACTTCGAGCACATGGACGGCTGGTTCGACGGGATGCCCCCAGCCGTCATCGAGGACGGCCGGGCCTCCACCGAGGTGGGCTGCGTCCGGCGGATCGAGGTCGACGGCCAGGTCATGGTCCGTGAGCGGCTCGTCGCCCTGGACGATGCCGCGCGCAGGCAGGTCTACGCCATCCTGGAGTCCATCTTCGGCCTGAAGGGCTACATCGGGACGATCACCGTGACGCCCGTCACCGACGGGGGCGGGGCCTTCGTCGAGTGGACGGGCGTCTTCGAGGCGGATGCGGCCGAGGCGGAGGCGAGCATCGCGATGCTCCGTGACTCCGTCTACCTGCCCGGCCTACAGGGGCTCAGAAAGCGCCTGGAGGGCTGAACCGGCGGGCCCGTGCCCGGGAGTGCCACCGCCTGTGGCGGAGCAGGCCCAGCACGGCCACCGCCAGCCAGGCGAGGAGGAGGAACTTCAGCACCCCGACCCCGGCCATCGCCACTCCCGCCACCAGCAGCAGGATCACCGCGGGAGCGAGCGGAGGCCCGCCCCGGTGTCCCGCGCGGTGGTGACTCCAGGCCGCGCGGTGACGGAATCGGGGGCCGGCCCGGAACCCGGGATGATGGACGCCCCAGGCGTGCGCGTGCCACCCGCGACCCCCCGGGCTACCGGTGTCCTCGAACCCCTCCGGCCCGGGGTCGCGCGGACCGGGCAGGCCGGGCAGGTCCGCGCACACCACGGCGAGGTCTCCGCCCGTCCGAGCGGACAGGGTCAGCTCGAGGCGCTCGTCGAGTTCCTCGCGGGTCAGGCGGCCCTTGGCGTAGTGCTCACGCAGGGCCTCCGTCGTCACGTCACGTTCGGCGTCTCCGATGCGGAGGTCGTCTCGGGGCGTCATCGTCGGGTCACTCCTCGCCGGTGTCGCCGTCGGCCAGGATCTGGTAGAGCTTGCGGCGCGTCTCGGCCAGCGTCTGCTTCGCCTGCTGGATCTGCGACTCGCTGCCGGTCTGCAGGATCTGGAGTAGGGCGAACCCCGACTGGCGGGCCGTGTCCATCAGCTCCCAGGTGCTGTCATCGATGTCGGGTGTCATCTCCTCCCATGGCGCGCGCACCTCCTCGGAGTGCTCGGCCACGTAGGCGCGGCCGGCCTCGGTGAGGCCGAAGGTCTTGCGTCCCTCGTTCTCCTCGGCCAGGACCAGGCCCTCATCGGTGAGCTGCTGCAACGCCGGGTAGACCGCTCCCGGGCTGGGCTTCCAGCCACCCTCGCTGCGCCGCTCGATCTCCTGGATGATCTGGTAGCCGTTCCGTGGGGACTCGGTGAGCAGGGCGAGGATCGCCGCGCGGACGTCGCCGCGCTTGGCCTTGCGCCCGCGTCCGAACGGCGGCCCCCCGCCGAATGGGCCTCTGCCCCCCCGGCCACCTCGGCCGCCCCTGCCGAAGTCCCAGGGGAACCCGCCGCCGGGGAAGGGGCCGCGGTGCCCGCGGTGCCGGTGCTCGTGCGGTCCGCCCTCGTGGTGCTGGTGCGGCCCGTGCTCCGGCCCGCCCTCGTGCCATCCGGCGGCCAGCCGCCGCCGCACCTCTCTGGCCGCGCGCTTCATCTCGCGCCTGACCTCCTGGGAGCCGAAGCCGGCCCAGGGGCCACTCGCCGCGTTCGCTGCTGTCATGTCGTACCTCCATGTCGCGATCGTCTTTTGATCGCTCTCGATGCTTCAAAGATATATCGAGAACGTTCTGATGGCAATCCTTGTCATGAAATATGCTTCTTCTCTGGGGGAGGGCCCGCAGTCACCACGCGAGTGCTCAGCGTGTAAGTGAGGCAGATCACGTAATTCTTGCCGGATTCTGGAACAAGTACTGAGACCTGCACGTTACAAAGGACGTAGACGGGATTCGTTCCGCGCCGGAAGGGCTGGGGGGTGCTTTCGGCGCGGAACGGTCCCGTCTGTCGTTTCCGCAGGCCATCGCCTGCTCATCGATCTTTCCCCGCCCGCCGCCGGCCTCCCGTGGAGGCGATCCGGAGAGTGCTCGGCGAAGACTCCGGGGTAAGGCCGCAGGGGTGAAGGCGATCTTCCCGGGTGAGTGCTCCGGCAGGGCCGTCCCGGGCACCGATCGACGGTTCCATCCGTTCCTCATTCGTAGGAAGATGCCGATGGCAGGCACTTCTCGTGAAGGGACGGGGAGATCGAAGCGGACGAGCGTCGCCCTCGAGTGATCCTGGAAGCGGGTGGAAACGACCGGTGCTCACGCGCCGGGATCGTCTCGCCCGCGCGACACGCCGATCGTGCAAAATGGCACGGTCCTCCACCTGGAGGGGTCTTTGCCGTACAGTCTCCCGGCGTGATCTTGATGGTGGTGTCTGAGCGATGATGGGGCATACGCACGCGCTGACGGGCGCGATCGCCTGGCTGGGGGTGGCGCCCGGACTGGCCGCGCTGCCCCTGCTGACCGAGACGTCGAGGTTCATGGAGACCGGCGTCATGGTCAACGCGCTCAACCCGGCCGAGTTCGTCGCCGGGGCCATCATCTGCGCCGGTGCCGCGATGCTGCCCGACCTCGACCACCCGAGCGCGACGATCGCGCAGACGTTCGGGCCGGTCACCTGGGGCCTGAGCAAGGCGGTGTCATGGCTCGCCGGCGGACACCGCAACGCCACCCACTCGCTCGTGTTCGCGGCCGCCATGGGCTTCGGCGCGCACTATCTGGCCGGTGCCTATCCGATCGGCCGCGACATTCTGGTGGCCCTGCTCATCGGCCTGGCGCTGCGAGCGATCGGGATCGGCATCCCGGGCAAGAAGTTCGCCTCGGCGATGCTCAACATCGGCATGACGGCCGGCTTGTTCGTGGTGTTTCGCAGCGACGGTGTGGGCTACGCCTGGCTGGGACTGGCGGTCGCGATCGGATGCCTGACCCACGTCGTGGGTGACTGCTGCACCGAGAAGGGCTGTCCCGTGCTCTGGCCGATGCGGCAGAAATGGCTGCTGCCGTGGAAGATCGGCATCAAGACGGGCCGCGCTTTCGAGCAGAAGTTTCTCGCCCCGGTACTTTCCGTCGTCGTTCTCGGACTGCTGTACCTCCGCCTCGTCCCGCAGTGATCATACTGGGGGGTAATTTGATGTCGAGATACCCGGAGGGATATCTTGATGTCGAGACATCCGTTGCGGTCCACGGGCGGCTCAGAGGTTAGGTGTACCTAACAGTCCGGGGTGCTCCGGCGGTGCGGCAGGATTCAATCGCGCCTATGTGCCGGCGCGACAGACATCAGGGTGATGAGGGAGGCGAACCGTGTCCTCGAACAGCTTCGGCAGCCGTGACACGCTCCGCGTCGGTGACGCGGGATATGAGATCTACCGGCTGGACGCCGTGGAGGGATCGGGGCGTCTCCCGTACAGCCTGAAGATCCTTCTTGAGAACCTGCTCCGCACGGAGGACGGCGCGAACATCACCGCCGACCACATCCGCGCGGTCGGCCAGTGGGACCCGTCCGCCGCGCCGAACGTGGAGATCCAGTTCACGCCGGCTCGCGTGATCATGCAGGACTTCACCGGCGTCCCGTGCGTCGTCGACCTGGCGACCATGCGGGAGGCCGTCCGCGACCTCGGCGGCGACCCCGCCAGGATCAACCCGCTCGCCCCGGCCGAGATGGTCATCGACCACTCGGTCATCGTCGACTTCTTCGGCGGGCCCGAATCCTTCCGGCGCAACGTCGAGCGGGAGTACGAGCGCAACCGCGAGCGCTACCAGTTCCTGCGCTGGGGACAGACCGCCTTCGACGAGTTCAAGGTCGTCCCGCCGGGCACCGGCATCGTGCACCAGGTCAACATCGAGCACCTGGCCCGCGTGGTGATGGTCCGCGACGGCAGGGCGTACCCCGACACCTGCGTCGGCACCGACTCCCACACCACGATGGAGAACGGCATCGGCGTCCTGGGCTGGGGCGTCGGCGGCATCGAGGCCGAGGCCGCGATGCTCGGTCAGCCGATCTCGATGCTGATCCCGCGGGTGGTCGGTTTCAAGCTGACCGGCAAGCTCCCGGCCGGTGCCACCGCCACCGACCTGGTGCTCACGATCACCGAGATGCTCCGCAAGCACGGCGTCGTCGGAAAGTTCGTGGAGTTCTACGGCGAGGGCGTCTCCAGTGTGCCGCTGGCCAACCGGGCCACGATCGGCAACATGAGCCCCGAGTTCGGCTCGACCTGCGCGATCTTCCCGATCGACGGCCAGACGATCGACTACCTCACGCTGACCGGCCGCCCCGCCGAGCAGGTCGCCCTGGTCGAGGCCTACGCCAAGGCCCAGGGGCTGTGGCTCGACCCGGGGGCCGAGGAACCGGTCTTCTCCGAGTACATCGAGCTGGACCTGGCCACGGTCGTCCCGTCGATCGCGGGCCCCAAGCGTCCCCAGGACCGCATCGCGCTGTCTGACGCCAAGAGCGCCTGGCGCGCGTCCGTCAAGGACTACGTGTCGAGCATCCAGGGGCCGCTCGACGAGGCGTCCGACGAGTCGTTCCCCGCCTCGGACTCCCTGGCGATCTCCCACGACGGCAACGGTGACAAGCCGCACGCCGCCGGTCACAACGGCAAGCGCCCGCACAAGGTCGTGCCGGTCACCCTGGCGGACGGCACCTCCTTCGAGATCGACCACGGCGTGGTGACCATCGCCGCGATCACCAGCTGCACCAACACCTCCAACCCGTACGTCATGATGGGCGCCGCGCTGCTCGCCAGGAACGCGGTCGAGAAGGGCCTGACCCGCAAGCCGTGGGTCAAGACCTCCCTGGCCCCCGGCTCGCAGGTCGTCACCGGCTACTTCGAGCGCTCGGGCCTGCAGCCCTACCTCGACAAGATCGGCTTCAACCTGGTCGGCTACGGCTGCACCACCTGTATCGGCAACTCGGGCCCGTTGCAGGAGGAGATCTCCGCCGCCATTCAGGAGAACGACCTCGCGGTCACCGCGGTGCTGTCCGGCAACCGTAACTTCGAGGGCCGGATCAACCCCGACGTCAAGATGAACTACCTGGCCTCGCCGCCGCTGGTGGTCGCCTACGCCCTCGCGGGCACCATGGACATCGACCTGAACACCGAGCCGCTGGGCACCGGCTCGGACGGGGAGCCGGTCTTCCTCGCCGACGTCTGGCCGGCGCCGGAGGAGATCGCGGCGGTCGTCGCCTCCTCGATCGACCAGGAGATGTTCCTGCACGACTACGCCGACGTGTTCAAGGGCGACGAGACCTGGCGCTCGCTGCCGATCCCGACCGGTAACACCTTCGAGTGGGACCCGGACTCGACCTACGTCCGTAAGGCCCCCTACTTCGAGGGCATGCCGCCCGAGCCGGAGCCGGTGACCGACATCTCCGGGGCCAGGGTGCTCGCGAAGCTGGGCGACTCGGTCACCACCGACCACATCTCCCCGGCGGGCGCGATCAAGGTCGGCACCCCCGCGGCCGACTACCTCAAGGAGCACGGTGTCGCGGTCAAGGACTTCAACTCCTACGGCTCGCGCCGGGGCAACCACGAGGTCATGATCCGTGGCACCTTCGCCAACATCCGGCTGAAGAACCTGCTGCTCGACGGGGTGGAGGGCGGTTACACCCGCGACTTCACCGTCCCGGGCGGGCCGCAGGCCTTCATCTACGACGCCTCCGCGAACTACCAGGCCGCGGGCATCCCGCTCGTCGTCCTGGCCGGCAAGGAGTACGGCTCGGGTTCCTCGCGTGACTGGGCGGCCAAGGGCACCGCGCTGCTCGGCGTCCGCGTCGTCATCGCCGAGTCCTACGAGCGCATCCACCGTTCCAACCTGATCGGCATGGGCGTGCTGCCGCTGCAGTTCCCCGAGGGGGAGACCGCGCGGTCGCTGGGCCTGACCGGTGAGGAGACCTTCGAGGTCGTCGGCGTCGAGGCCCTCAACGGGGGCGGCATCCCGCGGACCGTGACGGTCAGGGCCGACGACAAGGAATTCCAGGCCGTCGTACGCATCGACACTCCCGGAGAGGCCGACTACTACCGGCACGGGGGCATCATGCAGTACGTCCTGCGCTCCCTGCTCGCCAAGAGCTGAGCAGGAGGGGCGGGGCCGCACGCAGGCTCCGCTCACATCGGGGGACACCCCAGACAGGAACCGCCCGGCGGGACATCATCCCGCCGGGCGGTTTTTTCGTTCTCCCGGTCTCCGCCCGGAAGCGGCAGGTGGGGCCGGGCCCCGGCACGCGCGGCCATCGCCACCGCGATCGAGATAAGCATCGTGCGCAGCACGGGCGTGTAGCGGGCGTGTGGGCTGGTCAGCCCGGCCACTTGCTCGGCAAACGTCACCGCCTCACACACGGTGTTCACGCACTTGAAGCGGCGCACCGTCACCGCCAGCACCGTCTTCATCCCGCCGATCGCGGCGTCTGCCAGACGACGGATGTATCGGCCATGCACCCGGCCCGAAGCTCCACCGCAACGCGGGCACATCCCTTCGGCGCCGCGGACACGGGCATGCAGCGTGATCGTGCCCGCCGCCCGCTCCATGACCTCCACCACGATCCCCGCCAAATGCGGGAGCAGGCCCTCAACAGATCCCTGAATGCACCCCGAATATGATCAACTACCAGTTGCTTCCGTCACAAGATCAGCGACAGAGCCCGTTTAGCCGTACCTGCTTCTGCGCTCCGGCCTGTACGCCGACACCGGAATCAGTTCCGAGTCTCACAGCCCTGTACCGCCGCCGCGGTCTTGAACATCGCCTGGAAGATCATCGAGGAGTCGACCTCGGACGATCTCCGGCAGACCTGGGCTCCCTTGCTCACCCAAGCCGGCCGAACCAACAGGCGAGCCATGAACGCGATCCCCGGCGACCTCGGACGATCAAGTGCCCTTGCGGCTGTTATGCGTGAACCGTGAGGTGTTCTCCGCCGTAGGCCACGGCGCAACCCGGCTCCAGTTTGGTGACAACAACCGTGGTCAGGTGACATCTCGCTTGGCGAGTCACAGCCGGGCCGGGCCGCGGGGGTTAATGACGCGTTTCTGGATTGTTACCGGCCACAACAAACTTTACCCACGGAAGGTCTGGCGCTCCTGGCCGGTGGCGGAATACGTTGCCGCAAACAACATTCAACGGAACGGCGAGCCGAGATCCGGTAGAGCCGTACCCGCGAATTCGGCATGCCGCACCTCCGTCCTACCCCCCACTTTCGAAGAAAGGACCCGTGCACCATGCGCAAGGGGATCCTCAGCCTTACCGCCGCCGCCGCGGCGATGACCCTTGGCCTCGCCGCTTGCGGGAGCGAAGATGCCGACACCAGCGCGTCGAGCGGCGCCTCCCCCGCGGAGAGTTCGGCTGCCGTGGCGGGCAAGGTCGGCGTCATCCTCCCCGACAGCAAGTCCTCCGCCCGCTGGGAGACCGCGGACCGCAAGTACCTGGAAGAGGCGTTCAAGGCCGCGGGCGTCGCCTACGACATCCAGAACGCCCAGGGTGACAAGACCCAGTTCCAGACCATCGCCGACCAGATGATCACCAACGGCGCCACGGTTCTGATGATCGTCAACCTTGACAGCGGCACCGGCAAGGCCGTGCTCGACAAGGCCAAGGCGCAGGGCGTGGCCACCATCGACTACGACCGCCTCACTCTCAACGGCGGCGCGTCCTACTACGTCAGCTTCGACAACACCAAGGTCGGCACCCTGCAGGGCGAGGGCCTGGTGAAGTGTTTGACCGACAAGAAGGCCGACAAGCCGATCATCGCCGAGCTCAACGGCTCGCCGACCGACAACAACGCCACGCTGTTCAAGAACGGCTATGACGGCGTGCTCAAGGCCAAGTACGACTCGGGGGACTACGTCAAGGGTCCCGACCAGTCGGTTCCCGACTGGGACAACGCCCAGGCGGGCACGATCTTCGAGCAGATGCTCACCGAGCAGCCGAAGATCGCCGGTGTCCTGGCCGCCAACGACGGTCTCGGCAACGCGGCCATCTCGGTCCTGAAGAAGAACAGCCTGAACGGCAAGGTCCCGGTCACCGGTCAGGACGCCACGGTGCAGGGCCTGCAGAACATTCTCGCCGGTGACCAGTGCATGACGGTCTACAAGGCGATCAAGAAGGAGGCCGACGCGGCGTCCGCGCTGGCCATCGGCCTGGCCAAGGGTGAGAAGCCCGCGGCGACCGGTACGGTCAAGGACACCGAGAGCGGCGCCGACGTGCCCGCCGTTCTCCTCGACCCGCAGCCGATCTTCTTCGACAGCGTCAAGGACGTCGTCGCCGACGGCTTCGTGACCAAGGACGAGCTGTGCACCGGCGAGTTCGCCGACAAGTGCACCGAGGCCGGAATCCAGT
The DNA here is from genome assembly GCF_000721075.1 of Streptosporangium amethystogenes. Classification (GTDB taxonomy): domain Bacteria; phylum Actinomycetota; class Actinomycetes; order Streptosporangiales; family Streptosporangiaceae; genus Streptosporangium; species Streptosporangium amethystogenes. The sequence continues at coordinate 91,152 of NZ_JOEQ01000014.1, read as the reverse complement.
AGGGCGTGCGGGGGACGGAGGGCCGCCCTGGCCGTCCGTCCCCCTGCGCTCCATCGCGGCGTATTCGCACTGTGACGCCGGAGGGACGCGGCAGGTGAGTCGTCCATTCCGGCCACGGGGCAGGACACCGCCCGCAGGCGCCCGAGCCGCGCGAGCTTCGCCGCGCGAAATGAACACAGGGAGCACAACCCCATGACCCCCGCACTGGAACTCCGCGGGATCGACAAGAGCTTCGGTCCCGTACAGGTCCTGCACGACGTCGCCTTCTCCGCCTATGCCGGAGAGGTGACCGCGCTGGTCGGCGACAACGGCGCAGGCAAGTCCACACTCGTCAAGTGCGTCGGCGGCATCCACCCGATCGACTCCGGCGAGTACTTCTTCGACGGCAGGCCTGTCCGGATCGGCAGCCCGCGCGACGCGGCCGAGCTGGGCATCGAGATCGTCTACCAGGACCTCGCGCTCTGCGACAACCTCGACATCGTCCAGAACATGTTCCTGGGCCGTGAGCACCGGCGCGGCATCGTCCTCGACGAGGACACGATGGAGGCGATGGCCGCCAAGACCCTGGAGAGCCTGTCGGTCAGGACCGTCAAGTCCATCCGCCAGCTCGTCGCCAGTCTCTCCGGTGGCCAGCGCCAGACGGTGGCCATCGCCAAGGCCGTGCTGTGGAACAGCAAGGTGGTCATCCTCGACGAGCCGACCGCGGCGCTCGGCGTCGCCCAGACCGCGCAGGTGCTCGAACTGGTCCGGCGTCTGGCCGACCAGGGCCTGGCCGTCGTGCTGATCTCGCACAACATGAACGACGTGTTCGCCGTGTCGGACCGGATCGCCACCCTCTACCTGGGCCGGATGGCGGCCCAGGTCAAGACCTCGGACGTGACCCACGCGCAGGTCGTCGAACTGATCACCTCCGGCCGCAGCGGGGACCTCGGCCTCACCAACGGAGCCACCGTATGACCGCCACGATTTCCCCGAAGCGCGTATCCGAGGCCCCCTCGATCAGGAGCAACGTTCGCGGCTACGCCGAGCGGGTACGCGGCGGCGACATGGGCGCGCTGCCGGCGGTGTTCGGCCTCGTGGTGCTCTGTACGATCTTCGCCATCCTCCGGCCGTCCTTCCTGACCGCTGGAAACTTCGCCAACCTATTCACTCAGGGCGCCGCGGTCACGGTGATCGCCATGGGCCTGGTCTTCGTGCTGCTCCTCGGCGAGATCGACCTGTCGGCGGGCTTCGCCAGCGGCGTCTGCGCCGCGGTGCTCGCGATCCTGCTCAGCAGCCAGGGACTGCCCTGGTATGTGGCGGTGGGCGCGGCCATCCTCACCGGCGTGGTGATCGGCACCGGGATCGGCTCCATCGTCGCGAAACTCGGCATCCCATCGTTCGTGGTGACGCTCGCCGCATTCCTGGCCTTCCAGGGGCTCGTACTGCTGCTGGTCAAGGGCGGCACCATCATCGCCATCCGGGACGAGACCATCCTGGCGATCGCCAACAAGAACCTCCCGCCCGCGCTGGGCTGGATCCTGCTGGCCGTGGGGGTCGCCGGATACGCCGGCCTCCAGCTGCTGCGCGCCCGCAAGCGCGCCGCCCGGGAGCTGACCGCCGATCCGGTCTCGCTGATCGCGGTCCGGGTGGGCGCCCTCGCGCTGCTCGGCGGGCTCGCCGTCTACTTCCTCAACATCGAGCGGAGCCGTAACGCGGCGGTCGTCTCGCTGGCGGGCGTGCCGCTCGTGGTGCCCATCATCGTGGTGCTGCTGCTGGTCCTGACGTTCGTGCTGCGCCGCACGGCGTACGGACGTCACCTGTACGCGGTCGGCGGCAACGTCGAGGCCGCACGCCGGGCGGGCATCAACGTCGACCGGATGAAGATCAGCGCTTTCGTGATCTGTTCCTCCATGGCCGCGATCGGCGGCGTCATCGCCGCCTCCAGGGCCAGTTCCGTCGACCCCAACACCGGCGGCAGCAACGTGCTGCTGTACGCGGTCGGCGCCGCGGTCATCGGCGGCACCAGCCTGTTCGGCGGCAAGGGCCGGGTGCTCGACGCCATTCTCGGTGGTGCGGTGGTCGCGGTCATCGAGAACGGCATGGGCCTGATGGGCTACAGCTCCGGCGTCAAGTTCATCGTCACCGGATCGGTCCTGCTGCTGGCCGCCGTGGTGGACGCGCTCTCCCGCAAGCGGGCGGCCGCCACTGGTCTAAGGTGATCAGCGACTCCGATCCACCGAAGGAATCCCTCGTCATGCGGGCAGGCCCCTCCCAAGAGGAGATCAGGCGCCATAACCTTGGCGCCCTGCTCCGCCACGTCCATCTGAGCGGCCCCACCTCGCGGGCGGAGCTCACCAACCGGATGGGCCTCAACCGCAGCACCATCATGGCCCTCACCGCCGACCTGACCGCCGCGGGCCTGGTCAGGGAGGAACTTCCCAGGGAGACCGGCCGGGCCGGGCGCCCCTCCCTGGTGGTCCGTCCCGAGTCGGCGCGGGTCTACGTGTTCGCCTTCGACGTGGGCGTCGACCGGATGGTCGCCGCCCGCGTCGGCCTGGGTGGCACGATCCTCGACCGCCGCGAGACGGTACGGAGGCGTGGGGTCTTCTCCCTGGAGGAGATCGTCGGCCCGCTCGCCGCCTTCGCCCGGCAGATGCACCGCAGGACCCGGCCCGACACGGTGTGCGTCGGGGTGGCGGCGGCCTTCGCCGGCGGCGTGGGCCGCGATGACGGGGGCATCAGGTTCGGGCCCAACATGGCGACCCTGGAGGACGTGCCGTTCGCCGAGGAGATGACCCGCCGGCTGGCCTTCGGCCTGCCGGTCACGGTCGGCAACGACGCCAACCTCGCTGCCCTCGCCGAGCAGACCCGGGGCGTCGGCGTCGGCTGCCGGGATCTCGTCTACCTCCACGGCGATGTCGGCATCGGCGGTGGCGTGATCGCCAACGGCCAGCTGCTCGGCGGCCACCTGGGCTTCGGCGGCGAGGTCGGACACATGATCGTCAACCCCGACAAGGGTCGCCTCTGCGGGTGCGGCTCGCTCGGCTGCCTGGAGGCGGAGGTCGGCGAGCGCGCCCTTCTTGAGGCCGCGGGTCGCTTCGGCCCCCAGGTCGGCAGGGACGCGGTCCGCGCCGTGGTCGACGCCGCCGACCGGGGCGACGTCGTCGCGCAGGCCGCGCTGAGCCGCGTCGGTGACTGGCTCGGCCTGGGCGTCGCCAACCTCGTCAACATCTTCAATCCCGAGATGGTGGTGTTCGGGGGCATGCTCAGGGAGATCTACCTCGGCTCCGCCGCCCAGGTCCGCAGCCGTCTCGCCCTCGACGCCCTGCCTCCGTCCCGCGAGCACCTGCGCCTGCGTACCTCGGCCCTCGGCGATGACGCCACCCTGGTCGGCGCCGCCGAACTGGCCTTCTCCCAGGTCCTCGCCGATCCCCTGGAAGTCCTCACCCGAGCCGGCTCCTGACCGCTTCCCGGCCGGTCCGGGCCGGGTTTCGACACGATCGTCTGTGCGCGTGCCGAGAGGTTCTTGTGAATCCCCTGTTCGGCGGTCTCACGTGCCCGAAGGCGAGATGGGGAGACGACGGCAACGCGCCGGGCCCGTGAGATGTCGCCCTGTCGGCACCCGGGGCCGCGGGTGCCGACAGCGTCACGGGTGTTACCTGACGAGACCGGCGACCAGGTGGCGCAGCTCGATGTGGCCCGCCTTGAGTTCGGCGACGTCACCCTCGACACGCTTCATTGAGAGCTCCAGGTTGCCGACGGAGCGCTTGACCACGGAGATCTCCTCGCGGAGCTCGGCGTGACCGGTTCGCAGCTCGGCGCGGAGCTCGTCCTGTCCGATTCGGAGTTTGTCCAGCTCCGTGCGGAAGCCGTCCATGTCCGTGCGGAGGCCGTCCATGTCCGTGCGGAGGCCGTCCATGTCCGTGCGGAAGCCGTCCATGTCCGTGCGGAGGCCGTCCATGTCCGAGCGGAGCCCGGTCATTTCCGTCCGGAGCTCCGTCGTCACCGTTCGCAGGTCGTTCAGAACCTCGAAGATTCCTGCGTTGATCACCTTGCTCTCCTCGTTCTGCAGGCGGAGCTTGGCGACGTCGGTCTCCAGGACGCGCATGCGGATATCTGTTGTGTCCAATTCGTCTTCCTCCTTGCCGTCGTACCAGCGGGGGGACCGGACCTGCTTCCGTGGTGTGGAGGGCGCCCACGGGGAGGTGTTCAGGCGGCGTCGCCAGATTACTCAATGTCACGAGTGCGTCGCCACTCGTGGTCGCATTTCGAGGGAAGGGCGCTCGCGCCGGGCAGGGATGAGGTCCGCACTCGGTGGGGGACGGCACGCGACGGACGGAAAAGAACGACCACCCGCCGCGCGCCCGTGGGACGGCGGCGGGTGGTCGGCGGGGAGGGGGTAGGTCAGGAGACCTTGGACCTGGGGGCGGAGAAGGTGTTGCAGGCGCCGGGGTTCTCCTGGCGGAAGCCTCGGGTCAGCCAGTAGGCGATGTTGGCGGCCTTCCCGTGGCTGGCCGTGCTGTAGGCGGCGTTCATGACGTACCTGAAGTCCGATTCGCGGCGGCCGAGGGAGCGCCAGACGCTGCCGATGAAGACTCCGCTCAGGCACTCGGCCTGGAGTTCGACCTTGCGGAGCTCGGCCAGGCCCTCCTTGTCGCTCTTGTACTTTCGGAAGAACACGGTGGGCAGGATCCCGGAGAGCTGCTGGACGTGGTGACCGTACTCGTGGGCCAGCGTCTGGAACAGGAACAGTTCGGTCGCCTCGGAGAGGATGCCCTTACTCAGGTAGAAGGTGATCTTCTTGTTCTTGGAGCAGTAGAGCGCCTGGGCACCGTCGGGGAACTTGCCACAGCCGGTCGGGACGCCGATGCGCGGGGTGACCACGAACCTGGGCTTGGAGAAGGGGAGTCTCGCCTTGGAGAACTGGTACTCCCAGCTGCTGTTGAGGCAGTCGAGGATGAAGTCGAGATAGACCTCCGCCGTTTCGAGGTCGTCGTTGTAGACCGGCTGTTCCTGGCAGGTCTCCTCGTCGAGCTTGCCCGACTTGTAGATCGGGTTGGCGACGAGGGCGGTCTTGCCCTTGGGTACCGGCCTGACCTGCTCGGCGGGGACCGCACTCGCCGTACCGGCGAACAGCAGGCTCGCCAGAACGCCGGAGAGCAGTGTGATAAGGGGGGTACGCATGATCCTGAACCTTATGGGAGGCAAAACACCGGGTAAAGCTGTTATGCGGTCACACTCTGGGAGAGCGGTCGTGTGCGGCGGGCCCGAGTGAGTTTTGTACCGGTTCCGTGTGGGACCGGCAGGCTGTCAGGCGACCCGGCCCGTGGCGGCGACCCAGGTGTTGCAGCCGGAGGGGGAGCCGGAGTCGAAGCCGCGCTCCATCCAGTAGGCCTGGCTGCGGCCCTTGCCGTGGTCGTTCTTGGGCCAGTTCTTGTGACCGTTGGCGTTGACCCAGCCGACCATCGCCTCCCACTGCGCCTGCTCGACCGGCAGGTCGCCGGCGATCTGGCGCAGGAAGACGGAGGCCAGGCAGTCGGCCTGCAGTTCGAGGCGGCGGGAGTAGGAGAGCTTGGTGACCGCCTTCGCGTACCAGACGCTCCTGGCGTAGTAGTCCATGATGCCCGCGAGGTGCTGCACGTGGTGCGCGTACTCGTGGGCTATGAACTGGGCGTGGTTGGCCGCGTAGGGGTTCCGCAGGACCTGGCGGGTGATCCCTATGTAGATGGTCTTGTTGGTCGAGCAGTACAACCCGCCCGCGCTGCTGGGCCACCGGCCGCAGGGCGTGGTCACCTTGGAGGTGGAGAAGCGCAGTTTGGGCCTGGAGAAGGGCAGTCCCGCCTTGGAGAACTGGGCCTCCCACGAACGGTTCAGGCAGCGGGTGACCCGAGTCATGAAGGTCCGGTAGGAGGCCGCGCTCCCCGCGCGGATCGTCCCGGCCGAACATCGGGTGACCGGCATCGAGCCGGTGCGGTAGAGGCGGCTCGATGTCGCGGCGGTGCGGCCCTGCGGCGCGGCCCGCTCCTTGACGGCCGAGCCCCTGGCAGGAGCCTTGCCGGAGCCCTTGCCGAGGTCCGGGGTGGAGGTGAGGGCGAGGGAGGGGACGGGCGCGGGGGTGGCCGCCGGAAGGATCGCCGAGGTGACGTGGGGGACGGCGATGACGATTCCCGCGGCCAGTGCCGCGAATACCAGGAAGGTCACGATCAGTGACAGTTGTCGCCTGGAGGGGAGGGGGTTCATGGTGAGGGAAAGGCTAGGGCAAGTGTGTATAAACCGCGCAGTTTTTTCACCCTGGAGGGCAGCGCCTGCCATCCGAACTAGACTCGTCGTGACGGTGACTGGACAGAGGGGATGATTCCGTGAGCGAGCGGACCGGGCAGCCTGGAAGTCTTCTGGAGTCGGTCAAGGGGCCAGGGGACCTCAAGCTGCTGGCGGCGGACGAGCTGCCACTGCTCGCAGGCGAGATCAGAGACCTTCTGATCGCCTCCACGGCCCGCAGCGGTGGTCACCTCGGCCCCAACCTGGGCGTCGTCGAGCTGACGATCGCGATGCACCGGGTCTTCGACTCGCCACGTGACCGGATCCTGTGGGACACCGGTCACCAGGCCTATGTCCACAAGATGCTCACCGGCAGGGCCGGGCAGTTCGACACGCTCCGCCAGGAGGGCGGCCTGTCGGGCTACCCCAGCCAGGCCGAGTCCGAGCACGACGTCATCGAGAACTCCCACGCCTCGACCGCGCTGTCGTACGCCGACGGTCTGGCCAAGGCGTACCGGCTGCGGGGCGAGGAGGGGCGCACGGTCGTCGCGGTGATCGGAGACGGGGCGCTCACCGGCGGCATGGCCTGGGAGGCGCTCAACAACATCGCGGCGCGCAAGGACCTGCCGCTGATCATCGTGGTCAACGACAACGGCCGCTCCTACTCACCGACCATCGGCGGGCTCGCCTCCCACCTGGCCTCGCTGCGTACCACCCAGCGCTACGAGGACATGCTCGACTTCGTCAAGGACAGCCTGAACAGGGTCCCGGTGGTCGGCGCCCCCGTCTACGACGCCCTGCACGGCGTCAAGAAGGGCCTCAAGGACGTCCTGGCCCCCCAGGTCATGTTCGAGGACCTCGGCCTGAAGTACATCGGGCTGGTCGACGGTCACGACGAGCAGGCGGTGGAGTCCGCGCTGCGCAGGGCCAGGGACTTCCGCCGCCCGGTCATCGTGCACGTGCTCACCAAGAAGGGCTTCGGCTACTCCCCGGCGGAGAACCACGACGAGGACTGCTTCCACTCGCCGGGCGTCTTCGACCCGCTGACCGGAGAGGAGAAGCCGAAGCCGCACGGCTGGACCAACGTCTTCGGCCAGGAGATGGTGCGCCTGGGCGCCGAGCGTCAGGACATCGTGGCGATCACCGCCGCGATGCTCGGCCCGACCGGCCTGATCCCGTTCTCCGAGGCCTATCCCGACCGCCTCTACGATGTCGGCATCGCCGAGCAGCACGCCCTGACCAGCGCCGCGGGCCTGGCGCTCGGCGGCCTGCACCCGGTGGTGGCCGTCTACGCGACCTTCCTGAACCGGGCCTTCGACCAGCTCCTGATGGACGTCGCCCTGCACCGCCTCCCCGTCACGGTCGTACTCGACCGGGCGGGCGTCACCGGCGACGACGGCGCCAGCCACAACGGCATGTGGGACCTGTCGATCCTGCAGGTCGTCCCCGGTCTGTCGATCGCGGTTCCCCGCGACGAGCCCCGGCTGCGCGAGCTGCTGGCCGAGGCCGTGAAGGTCGACGACGGCCCGACGGTGCTGCGCTACCCCAAGGGCCCGGTGGCCGTCGAGATCGAGGCGGTCGGCCGCCTCGGCGAGATGGACGTGCTGCGCGGGGGCGACGCCGACGTGCTGTTCGTCTCCGTGGGGCCGATGGCCGAGCTGTGCCTGGAGGCCGCCGACCTGCTCGACGCCCAGGGGATCTCCGCCACGGTGGTCGACCCGCGCTGGGTCAAGCCGCTGGACGAGGTCCTGGTGGCGGCCGCCCGCGACCACAAGCTGATCGTGGTCGTCGAGGACAGCAGCAGGGTGGGCGGTGTGGGTGACGCGGTCGCCCGCCTGCTGCGCGACGCCGACGTCGACGTCCCGGTCCGCACCTACGGCATCCCGCGGCGCTTCCTCGACCATGCCAAGCGTGCGAAGATCCTCAGCGAGATCGGCCTGACCTCGCAGGACATCGCCCGGCAGGTCACCGAGGCGATCGCGAAGCGCTCTCCGGCCCTGGAGAACGAGCCGGCCGGCTGACTACCTCCCTTTCCAAACATCCTCGGCTCCGCCGTTCAGGCGGTGATCCGCTGGGCATGACCTGATGCGTCGGCAGGGGTGACCACCGGCGCATCAGGAGGGGTCGTGGGTGTTCTTCGCGTCAAGTCGGTGGAGCAGTCGATCTCGGACAGCGAGGCACCGGAACACCGGTTGCGCAAGGAGCTCAGCGCGCTGGACCTCACGGTCTTCGGTATCGGCGTCATCGTGGGCACCGGCATCTTCGTGCTCACCGGCCGGGTCGCCAGGGAGACGGCCGGGCCCGCGGTGGCGCTCTCCTTCGTGGCCGCCGGGATCGTCTGCGCACTGGCCGCGCTCTGCTATGCCGAGTTCGCCTCCACGGTCCCGGTGGCCGGGTCCGCCTACACCTTTGCCTTCGCCACCCTGGGCGAGCTGCCCGCCTGGATCATCGGCTGGGACCTGACGCTGGAGATGATGCTCGGCGCCGCGGTCGTCGCGGTCGGCTGGTCGGGGTACCTGACCTCACTGCTGGCGTCCCTGGGGGTCCCGCTGCCCGGCGTGGTCGCGGGAGAGGGGGCGGTGTTCAACCTGCCCGCCGCGCTGGTCGTGCTGCTGCTCACCGGGGTCCTGGTCCTCGGGATCAAACTGTCGTCCCGGTTCAACCTGATCATCGTCACGATCAAGCTCGCGGTGATCCTGCTGGTCGTGGTGGCGGGGCTGTTCTTCGTCAGGGGCGCCAACTACTCACCGTTCATCCCGCCGTCCAAGGCGACCCCCGCGGTGGAGGGACTGGCCGCGCCGCTGATCCAGGTACTGTTCGGGATCACCCCGGTCGCGTACGGGGTGCTGGGCATCTTCAGCGCCGCGGCGATCGTGTTCTTCGCCTACATCGGCTTCGACGTGGTGGCCACCGCCGCCGAGGAGACCCGCGACCCGCAGCGGGATCTGCCCATCGGCATTCTGACCTCACTCGGTGTCTGCACCGTGCTCTACGTCGCGGTCTCGCTGGTCGTGGTCGGCATGCAGCCCTACCATCAGCTCAGCGAGGCGGCGCCGCTGGCCGACGCGTTCAAGGCCGTCGGCCAGACCTGGGCCGCGTCGCTGATCAGCGTCGGCGCGCTGGTCGGCCTGACGGCCGTCGTGATGATCCTCATGCTGGGCATGTCACGGGTGATGTTCGCCATGTGCCGCGACGAACTGCTGCCAGGCGGGCTGGCCAAGGTCCATTCGAAGTACCGCACGCCGTACGTCATCACCATCATCATGGGTGTCGTCGTCGCGGCCCTGGCCGGGCTGGTGCCGCTGTCCACGATCGCCGAACTGGTCAACATCGGCACGCTCTTCGCGTTCGCGGTGGTCTCGATCGCGGTGGTCATCCTCCGCCGCACCCGTCCCGACCTGCCCCGCTCCTTCCGCACCCCGCTGGTGCCGCTGGTGCCCGTCCTGTCGGTGCTCGCCTGCCTCTACCTGATGCTCAACCTGCCGGTGGAGACCTGGATCAGGTTCGGGGCGTGGATGCTGCTCGGACTCCTGATCTACGCCGGCTACGGCTACCGGCACAGCAGGCTGTCGGAGCGGCGGCGGACAGCGACACGGTAACGCGGTCCCCCGTCCCGCGACGACCGCGAGACAGGGGAGCCACACCGAAAAAGGGGGGCGTCAGGCGGGCACCGAGGCCACGCCCGGCGGCAGGAAGCGCACCTCGGAGATCCCCTCGCGGTCGAGGTAGGGGGTGACGCCGCCCAGGTGGAACGGCCACCCCGCACCGAGGATCATGCACAGGTCGATGTCCTGGGGAGCGGAGACCACACCCTCGTCGAGCATGAGACGGATCTCCTCGGCCAGGGCCCGCAGCGCCCGCAGCCGGACCTGTTCGGCAGTGGACGGTGAGGTGCCCCCGGCGAAGAGGGCCACCGCCTCGGGGTCCAGGGAGAAGTCCGGCGCGTAGACACCCGGCTTGCCCGCCGCGACCAGCCGGGCGAGGTTCTCCGACACCCCGTAGCGGGACGGGAACGCCTCGTGCATCGTCTCGGCGACGTGCAGTGCCACGGCCGGGCCGACGAGCTGCAGCAGCGCGAACGGAGTCATCGGAAGGCCGAGCCCGTCCAGCGCGTGGTCGGCGAGCTCCAGCGGGGTGCCCTCGTCGACGGCACCGATGACCTCGCCCATGAAGCGGGTCAGCAGGCGGTTGACCACGAACGCGGGCGCGTCCTTGACCAGTACCGACGATTTCTTCAGCGACCGGCCGACGGCGAAGGCCGTGGCGAGCGTCGCGTCGTCCGTCCGTTCTCCTCGGACGATCTCCAGCAGGGGCATCACCGCGACCGGGTTGAAGAAGTGGAAGCCCACGACGCGCTCGGGGTGCCGGAGCCCCGAGGCCATCTCGGTCAGCGAGAGCGAGGAGGTGTTCGTGGCCAGCACGCACTCGGCGGAGACGACCGCCTCCACCTCGGCGAACACCTTCTGCTTGACCTTCATGTCCTCGAACACGGCCTCGATGACGAAGTCGGCGTCGGCGAACGCGTCCTTGGTCAGCGAGCCGGTCACCAGGGCCCTGAGCCGGTTGGCCTGGTCGCCTACGATGCGGCCCTTGGCGAGCAGCTTGTCGATCTCGGCGTGCACGTAGCCCACGCCCTTGTCCAGCCGGGCCTGGTCCAGGTCGGTCAGCACGACCGGGACCTCCAGGCGGCGGGCGAACAGCAGTGCCATCTGCGAGGCCATCAGACCCGCGCCGACGACGCCGACCTTGGTGACCTTACGGGCCAGGGCCGCCTCCGGGGCCCCGGCGGGCTTCTTGGCCCGGCGCTGCACCAGGTCGAAGGCGTACAGGCCGGCGCGGAGCTCGTCGCCCATGAGGAGGTCGGCCAGCGCCTGGTCTTCGGCGGCGAAGCCCTCGTCGCGGGTGGCGGTGCGGGCCAGTTCGAGGAGCTCCAGCGCCCGGTACGGGGCGGGGGAGGCACCGTGCAGCTTCATGTCGAGCAGGAAGCGGGCGTCGGAGACGGTCTTGGACCAGTCCTCGGCGGTGTGGTCGGCGCGGGAGACGGTGACGTCGCCGCGCAGTACCGCCGAGGCCCAGCGCAGCGACTCCTCAAGGAAGTCGGCGGGCTCGAACATCGCGTCGGCGACACCCAGGCGGAACGCCTCCCTGCCCTTGATCATGCGGTTCTGCGAGAGCGGGTTGTCGATGATGAGCTTGACGGCCGCGGCCGGCCCGATCAGGTGGGGCAGCAACTGGGTGCCGCCCCAGCCGGGGACCAGGCCGAGGAAGCACTCCGGCAGTGCCACGGCGGGTACCCCGGCGGAGATGGTCCGGTACGTGCAGTGCAGTGCGATCTCCAGACCGCCGCCCATGGCCGCGCCGTTGACGAACGCGAACGACGGCACGTCCAGCTCGCCGAGACGGCGGAACACCTCGTGACCCAGCCGGCCGATCTGTAGCGCCTGGTCCCGTTCCGAGACCAGTGCGGCGCCCTTGAGGTCGGCGCCGACGGCGAAGACGAACGGCTTGCCGACGACGCCCACGGCCGCCAGGTCGCCGCGCCCGGCGATCGCGTCGAGGGCCTCGCCCAGCGAGGCCAGCCCTCCGGGGCCGAACGTCGACGGCTTGGTGTGGTCGAAGCCGTTGTCCAGCGTGATCAGGGCCATGGTGCCCGCACCCTGGGGCAGCTCCACGTCGTGAACCGTCGCCCGGGTGACGATCTCGTCGGCGAAGAGTTCCTTGATGTCCGTCACTTGTTACCTTCCCAGCTGAGATTCTCCCAGATGACCGTTCCACCCATGCCCAGGCCGACGCACATCGTGGTCATGCCGTAGCGGACGTCGGGACGCTCACCGAACTCGCGGGCGAGCTGCGTCATCAGGCGCACCCCGGAGGAGGCCAGCGGGTGGCCGAAGGCGATGGCGCCGCCGTAGGGGTTCACCCGGGCGTCGTCGTCGGCGATGCCGAAGTGCTCGAGGAACGCCAGCACCTGCACGGCGAAGGCCTCGTTGATCTCGAACAGCCCCATGTCGGAGATGGAGAGCCCGGCCAGACGCAGTGCCCTTTCCGTGGAGGGGATCGGCCCGACCCCCATGACCTCCGGGTCCACGCCGGCGAAGGCATAGGAGACCAGGCGCATCTTCGGGGCGAGGCCGAGTTCCTCGGCGACGTCGGCGGCGGCCACGACACAGCCGGTGGCGCCGTCGTTGATACCGGAGGCGTTGCCCGCGGTGACCCGGCCGTGCGGGCGGAACGGGGTCTTCAGCGCGGCCAGACCCTCCAGCGTGGTGCCCGGTCGGGGAGCCTCGTCGGTGGTGGCCAGCCCCCAGCCCTTCTCGGCGGACCTGGTCGCCATCGGAACCAGGTCGGGCTGGATCCGGCCGTCGGCGTAGGCCTTGGCGACCTTCTCCTGGGAGGCGAGGGCGAAGGCGTCCGCGCGCTCCTTGGTGATGGAGGGGTAGCGGTCGTGCAGGTTCTCGGCGGTCATGCCCATGACGAGGGCGGAGCCGTCCACGAGCTGCTCGGCCAGGAATCGGGGGTTGGGATCGACGCCCTCGCCCATGGGGTGGCGGCCCATGTGCTCGACGCCGCCGGCGATGGCGACGTCATAGGCGCCGAAGGCGATGCCTCCGGCGACCGAGGTCACCGCGGTCATCGCGCCGGCGCACATGCGGTCGATCGAGTAGCCGGGCACGCTCTTGGGCAGCCCGGCCAGTATCGCGGCGGAGCGGCCGAGGGTCAGGCCCTGGTCGCCGATCTGCGTGGTGGCCGCGATGGCCACCTCGTCGACGCGCTCGGGAGGCAGATTCGGGTTACGCCGGATCAGCTCGCGGATGACGCGGATCACCAGGTCGTCGGCGCGTGTCTCGGCGTACAGGCCCTTGGGGCCCGACCTGCCGAAGGGGGTGCGCACACCGTCGACGAATACGACGTCACGAGACGAAGGCACGGGGTTCGCTCCTCGTTGCTGGATGGCTTCCCCCCTATGCTACTCATGGGTAACAACGTTTGGCGCGGCCGGTCCCGTGCGAGGTGGGTAAGTTGTTCCCCAAGGTGCGCGGTCCGGTGCGGCATGTCCCGGATGCGGGACGGCGACAACTCTGACAGACTTTGGAAAACGCTTTCCGGGAGGTTGTCGGTGGTCACGCTTGAGGATGTCGCCCGGCACGCGGGCGTCTCGCTCGCCACGGCGTCACGGGTGCTCAACGGCAGCACCAGACAGGTGGGCGCATCCCTGCGGGTCAAGGTGGAGCTGGCCGCAGCCCAGCTGGGATACCGCACCAACGTGGCCGCGCAGACCCTCGCCAGGGGGGCCAGCAACGTGGTCGGCCTGGTCGTTCACGATCTCACCGACCCCTACTTCGCCGCGATCGCCGACGGGGCCATGCGGGTCGCGGAGGAGCAGGGGCTGATGGTCATGATCGGCACCACGCACCGCGACCCCCAGCGGGAGATCGCCTATGTCTCGACGCTGAACGCGCAGCGGGTCCGCGCGGTGCTGCTGGTCGGCTCCCGGGTCGCCGACGAGCAGCTGACCCGGCAGCTCCGCGAGGAGCTCGACCGCTACCGGGAGACCGGCGGCCGGGTGGCCTGCGTGGGCCAGGACCTGCTCGGGGTCGACGCGGTGGTGCCGGACAACCGCCTGGGCGCCGCCGCGCTGGCCCGTGCCCTCGCCGGGCTGGGGCACCGGAGCTTCGCCGTCCTCGCCGGGCCCGAGCGGCTGATCGCCCCCATGGACCGGGTGGCCGGGTTCGCCGACGCGCTCGAAGAGCTCGGCCTGCCCGCGCCGCTTGTCCTGCACGGCTCCTTCGACAGGGAGGGCGGCTACGCGGCGGCCACCCAGGTGTCCGGGGTCACGTGTGTCTTCGCCGTCACCGACGTGATGGCGGTGGGCGCCCTGGCCGCCTTCAGGGACCGCGGCATCCGCGTCCCCGAGGACGTCTCGGTGGCGGGCTTCGACGACATCTCCACGCTGCGCGACCTGGTTCCCTCGCTGTCCACGGTGCGGCTGCCGCTCGCGGAGATGGGTGCCCGCGCGCTGGAGATGGCCCTCGCCCCGGACGAGGGGGCCAGGGCCCAGGTCGTGACCGGTGAGGTGATCCTCCGCGAGAGCACCCGCGCTCTGGGGTGAGGCCGCCTCGGCCGGCCCACCTCTGCCGCGACGTGACGGCGGCGGGCCCGGACCCCGAGGGGGGCCGGGCCCGCCGTGTCGTAGGGGGAGGTCGCAGGGGAGCCTGAGGGAGGACCGGGACAGGCGGTCAGCGGGCGCCGGAGATCGGTTTTCCCTGATCGTTGACCGGTGGGACGATGATCTGGCCGCGCAGCCAGCGGATCGTCCGGATGACTCCGTCTCCGTAGCCGGGGGAGTGCTGGCGGCCCCGGCCGAGCTGTCGGGACACGTCCTCGGCCGCGCTCTCCTCCATGCCGAGGTTGAGTCCGGTCGGTCCGTGGATGGGACGCGGCGTGTTACGGACCGGGGACTTCCTGCGGGTGCCGAGCACCCACTCGCACACGGCGATGGTCCCGGAGCACCATTCCTTCTCCCACTCGCCCGCCGCGTTCGGCCGGCCCGCATGGGCCAGTTCTGCGATCCGGCCGATCTCGGCCTCGGTGCGCAGGATCACGCCGCGGCCGCCGACCAGGTGTCCCCAACCTTCCGAGGAACGGCGGCCGGGGATCGGCAACCCGTCCTTGGCGCCAATCAGCCAGTTCAGGGTGCTGATGACCCCGTCGGCGGGGACCACCCGGCCCTCGCGCGGCACCCGCTCGGCGGCGTCGATCTCCGCGCGGGCCTCAGCGAGGGTGGGCGGGGATCCCGACGCCGGGCGGCCGCTGATCGGCGCCTGTTCACGCTTGCCCAGGGCCCAGAGGATCGCCTCTCCCTGGCCCGAAGGGGCCGAGTCGGGGTTGGCGGCCTCCCACTCCCTGATCGCTTCCAATACGGCAAGGACATGTTCCGGCGGCCGCTGTATGGCGGGGCTGGCTTCGCTTTCTGCGGTCGTCATACCCCTACCGTACGAGCAGCCGCCAGGTCACTTCACCGTGAAGCGGTAATCCGGGCCCGGTGATTGCGGTTTCCTCTGATTGGAACGCTCCTGTCGCCTCGGATTCCGCTCCGCGGGCCGGCGCGTTATTCTCCGATGAGCTCGGCGAACGAGGACCGCACCCTGGCCAGGATCTCGTCGGGGTCGGCGGCCCACACCTCGGCGTTGAAGATCTCCACCTCGATGTCCCCCGGGTAGCCCGCCGCGGCCACCGCCTCGGTCAGCGGTGTGAAGTCGATCACGCCTTCGCCCATCACTCCCCGGCCGAGCAGCACGTCGGCGGGGAGCGGAGACAGGAAGTCGCACACCTGGTAGCTCGCGATCCGCCCCGAGGCCCTGGCGATCTGCTCCAGGACGTTCGGATCCCACCACACGTGGAAGGTGTCGACGACGACCCCCACCTGCTCGGGAGGGTGCGACTCGGCCAGGTCGAGGGCCTGGCCCAGGGTGGACAGCACGGCCCGGTCGGCGCAGTACATCGGGTGCAGCGGTTCGAGGGCCAGTCTCACCCCGCGCTCGCCCGCGTACGGGGCCAGCACGGCCAGCGCCTCGGCGACCCGCTCCCGCGCGGCGGGCAGGTCGCGGGAGATCGCGCCCAGTGGCCGGCCGGGCACCACGCCCGGCAGGCCGCCGACCACCATGACCAGGCAGGCGGCGTCCAGTTCGGCGGCCTCGTCGATCGCCCTGCGGTTGTCGTCCAGGGCCTGCGGATCGCCGGAGGTGAGGAAGCCGCCCCGGCAGAGCGACGAGACCCGCAGCCCGGCGTCCGCGACGAGTTCGACGGTCTCCTTCAGGCCCTGTGCGGCTACGTCCTGACGCCACAGGCCGATGGCCTCGACACCGTGCCGCACGCACCCGTCGACGGCCTCGGCCACGGACCATCGCTTCGTGGTCCACTGGTTCAGCGAGAAACGGCTCTTCGCCCGTGCCCTCACAGTCCGTTCACCGCCAGCAGGGAGCGCATCCGGAAGACCGCCAGCTCGGGGTCGGCCAGCAGCCCGGCCCTGTCGGCCAGGCGGAACACCTCGGCCAGATGGGGCAGGGAACGGGCCGCCTGGGCGCCGTTGACCATGCTGAAGGCGTCCTGGTGGCCGTTGAGCCAGGCCAGGAAGACGATGCCCGTCTTGTAGTTGTACGTCGGGGCCTCGAAGATCTTTCGTGAGAGCGGGACCGTGGGGTCCATGATCTCGTCGTACCGTCCGAGGTCGCCCGCGTCGAGCGCCTGCAGGGCCGAGGCGGCGGCGGGGGCGATCGCGTCGAAGATGCCCAGCAGCGCGTGGCTGCCCGACCTGATCAGCGCGGGGTAGTTGAAGTCGTCGCCGGTGTAGAGCCTGACGCCTTCGGGCAGCGCCTCGCGCAGCCCGATCTCATGCTCGGCGTCCAGCAGCGAGACCTTGACCCCGTCCACCCTCGCCGCGTGGTCGTGGATCAGCGCCAGGAACGACGCGGTGGCCTCGGCCACGTCCCGCGAGCCCCAGTAGCCCGCCAGCAGCGGGTCGAACATCTCGCCCAGCCAGTGCAGGATCACCGGGCGATCGGTCTGGGAGAGCAACTCGCCGTAGACCCGGTGGTAGTCCTCCGGGCCCCGTGCGATCGAGGCCAGTTGCCGGCTCGCCATCACGACGACCCCGGCGCCCGCGTCCCGCACGGTCTCGATCTGTTCGGCGTAGGCCGCCACGACCTCCCGCAGGGTCCGGGCCTCCGGCGCCTGGTCGGTGCCCGCGCCACAGGCCACCAGCGCCGCCGGGTCGCCGAAGGCCTTCGCCTCGGTGGCGCTGCGCCGGATCAGCTCGCGGGTGGCCGCCCAGTCAAGGCCCATGTTGCGCTGCGCGGTGTCCATGGCGTCGGCGACCCGCAGCCCGTGGGACCACAGGTGGTGGCGGAAGCGCAGGGTGGCGTCCCAGTCGACGGCGGCCCGGGAGCCCGGGGTGTTGTCGCCGAGCGGGTCGGCGACCACGTGGGCGGCGGCGTAGACGGTGCGGTTCCGGGCGGGGCTCCTGGGCCTGACCCAGGTGACCGGCTCGCGCAGGACGTGCTCCCCGCCCGGGAGCGCGATCCTCATCACGGCTCCACCGGCAGGCGGCGGCCCTCCGCGGAGGAGCGCAGGCCCAGCTCGGCGATGCGGACACCGCGCGCGCCGGAGGCGAAGTCATAGGGGAACGGCGCGTCCTCGACCACGTGGCGGACGAACCGCTCCCACTGGACCTTGAACCCGTTGTCGAACTCCTCGTTGTCGGGCACCTCCTGCCAGCCGTCCCTGAAGCGGGCGCCCGCGGGCAGGTCGGGGTTCCAGACCGGCTTGGGAGTGGTGGCACGGTGCTGGACGCGGCAGTCGCGCAGGCCCGCGACGGCACTGCCGTGCGTGCCGTCCACCTGGAACTCCACCAGCTCGTCGCGGTTCACCCTGACGCTCCAGGAGGAGTTGATCTGCGCGATGACCCCGCCCTCCAGCTCGAACACCCCGTAGGCGGCGTCGTCGGCGGTGGCCCGGTAGGTCTCGCCCCGCTCGTCCACCCGTTCGGGGATGTGGGTGACGGCCTGGGCGTAGACCGAGGTGATCCGGCCGAACAGGTTCTCCAGCACATACGCCCAGTGCGGGAACATGTCGAGGACGATGCCGCCACCGTCCTCGACGCGGTAGTTCCACGACGGGCGCTGGGCGGCCTGCCAGTCGCCCTCGAACACCCAGTAGCCGAACTCGCCGCGGACCGAAAGGACGCGGCCGAAGAAGCCGCCGTCGATCAGGCGCCTGAGCTTGAGCAGGCCCGGCAGGAAGAGCTTGTCCTGCACGACGCCGTTCTTCACGCCCCTGGCGGTCGCGGCCTCGGCCAGCGCCAGCGCGTCCTGGGACGTCTCGGCCGTCGGCTTCTCCGCGTAGACGTGCTTGCCCGCCTCGATCGCCTTGAGCACGGACTTCACCCGGGCCTGGGTGACCTGAGAGTCGAAGTAGATCAGATTGCCGTCGTCGGCGAGGGCGGTGTCGAGGTCCGTGGTCCAGTCGGCGAGGCCGTGTTCCGCCGAGAGTCTCTGCAGCTTCTCGGCAGACCGGCCGACCAGGACCGGCCTGAGCAGGACCCGGCCGCCGTCCGACAGTGTCACACCGCCCTGCTCGTTGATCGCCAGGACCGATCGGACCAGGTGCTGGCGGTAGCCCATGCGACCGGTGACACCGTTCATCACGATGCCGATGCTTTGCGGGGACATCTTCCGACCTCCTATGGAAAGCGCTTTCCGTATCACGGTACGACAGTCGCCGTACCTGCTGCAAGCGCCAGTCGGGCGGCGAGGCGCGTGTCCGGGGAAGCCGGCGGCCAGGGTCCTGCCCCAAAAGGAAATTCACCGGTCACCGGAACTTCGCCGGGTGTTCGCATGGGAAGGCCGGGCGTCTAAATCACCATAATTCATGTCATCGCAGATCAAGTGCACCTGACCATGGATTGACGCAGTATCCGACCAAGCGCATCCTGACTCGTCGTCAAACCATGACATTTGCCTATTTGTCAGGACTTGAGACGTTCCCTCTGTCCTCCCCTCGCGGTGCCCAGACCCCCCGACTGGCCGAGGTGGAGCGACAGAAGGGGCCACTCGTGAAACGGGTCGTCACCGCGGCTTTCGCTGCCCTCACGGCAATTCTCGTCACCTTTTCCCTGACAGCCGGAACGGCTTCGGCGACCCCGCCGAACATCCCTTCGGCGGCCACCGCCACCAGCAGGCTCGCGACGCTCACCGTCGCCGCGGAAACCAACCAGTCCTCCTATGACCGGTCGTTGTTCAATCACTGGATAACGATCAGTGGTACCTGCAACACCCGGGAGACCGTGCTCAAGAGGGACGGCGTCGGAGTGGTCGTCAACTCCAGTTGCGCACCCACCTCCGGCAGTTGGTACTCCCCGTTCGACGGCGCGACCTGGACCGCGGCCGGCGACGTCGACATCGACCACATGGTGCCGCTCGCCGAGGCCTGGCGCTCCGGCGCCTACGCCTGGACCAGCGCGCAGCGGCAGTCCTACGCCAACGACCTCGGCGGGCCCGAGCTGTGGGCGGTGACCGACAACGTCAACCAGGCCAAGGGCGACCAGGACCCGTCGACGTGGCAGCCGCCGCTGAGCTCGTTCAGGTGCACCTACGCCAGGGCGTGGATCCAGGTGAAGTACTACTGGAAGCTGACGCTGCAGAGCTCGGAGAAGAGTGCCCTGCAGAGCATGCTCGCGACCTGCTGAGCGTTCCGTCTCCCTGTGCGGGACCTGTTCCCGCACAGGGACTGACGCCGTTCTAATGATCTACTTTGTAAAGGACATCGGCCGGTTCATCAGACCTGACCCTTGAGCTCCAGGCGGAGCAGAGCCTTGGCGATCGGATGGGCGGTCAGCCCGATCTGCCACTCGCGGGCGCCCAGCTCGCGCAGCCGGTCGGTGACGGTCCCGTCGTCGATGACGGCCGGCGGTTCCCAGGTCAGGCGGCGTACGGCGTCGGGCTGGATCAGGTTCTCCGCGGGCATGTGGTGCTCGTCGGCGAGCGCCGCGACCACGGTCCTGGCCGCGGCCAACCGCCGGGCGGCCACCGGATCGCGGTCCATCCATCGGTTGGCAGGTGGGGGCCCGTCGCCGGGGGTGCTTGGCTGCGGCAGCTCCGAGTCGGGCAGCGAGCGGGCGGTGCCGATCGCGGCCAGCCAGTCGCGCAGGTGCCGCCGGGCACTGCGGCCGGTGAAGGGAGGGATCTCGGTGAGCGCCTTGGTGGTGCGGGGCAGTTCCAGGGCGGCGGTGACGATCGCCGAGTCGGGCAGCACCCGGCCGGGGGCGACGTCGGACTCGCGGGCGAGCCCGTCGCGGAGCGTCCACAGTTCCCGTACCACCGCCAGACCGCGCAGCGAGCGGACCTTGTGGATTCCGGAGGTGCGCCGCCACGGGTCGGAGCGCGGGGCGGGCGCCTTGTGCGCGAGCACGGAGGCGAACTCCTCCTGCGCCCACGCCAGCTTGCCGCTGGACTTCAGCTCCTCGTGCAGGACGTCACGGAGCTCGATCAGGACCTCGACGTCGAGCGCGGCGTAGCGCAGCCAGTCCTCGGGGAGCGGGCGGGTCGACCAGTCGGCGGCCGAGTGCCCCTTCTCCAACCTGAAACCGAGGACGTTCTCCACCATCAGCCCGAGACCGACCCGCTCGTAGCCGAGCAGCCGGCCGGCCAGCTCGGTGTCGAACAGTTCTCGCGGGTGGAAGCCCACCTCCGCGAGACACGGCAGGTCCTGGGAGGCGGCGTGGAG
Source organism: Streptosporangium amethystogenes (assembly GCF_000721075.1). Lineage (GTDB taxonomy): Bacteria > Actinomycetota > Actinomycetes > Streptosporangiales > Streptosporangiaceae > Streptosporangium > Streptosporangium amethystogenes. Next base: position 70,632 of record NZ_JOEQ01000014.1, on the reverse strand, counting down.
CACCACCTCCGTGTCGGCCAGTGCCGCGTCGAGCTCGGACAGGTCGGGGCAGCGGATGGGGTCGATCAGGGCGCTGCCCGCGCCGACGCGGCGCAGCTGTACCAGGTAGGCGCGGCCGCTGTAGCGGTAGCCCGAGGCGCGTTCGGCGTCGACGGCGACGGGGCCGGTGCCCTCGGTGAAGGCGCGCACCATGCGCGCGAGGGCGGCGGAGTCCTCGATGACGGGTGGGATTCCCTCACGAGGCTCCAGCAGTGGAATTACGGTCGTCTCATCGGTCACGTTCTGAAGGGCTCCGGATCCTCGCGACGGCGCGACGGCAGCGCCGCCACGTCGGGTGGCAGGGGTGGTATGCCCGCGGCAAGGCACATCAGATCGCACCAGGCGGCGACATGGCCGGAGAGGTCTTCCTGCAGCGGTGACCAGGACGCACGCAGTTCCAGCTCGGTGGTCACCGGGTCTTCGGCCTTGTTGCCGAAGCCCTCGGAGACCGCTCTGGTGACGGTGCCTCCGGCGGCGGCGTAGCCGGCGCCGTGCGCGTCGAGTGACTCGGTGAGCCAGCTCCACGCGACGGGGCCGAGCAGCGGGTCTTCGGTGATCTCCGGCTCCATGTCGGCCCGCACGTAGGCGACGAGCCGGAACTGGCCGTCCCAGCCGCGCTGGCCGTCCGGGTCGAAGAGCACGATGAGGCGGCCGATCGCGAGCTCGTCGTCGTCGCGGTACACCGACGCGCCGATCGCGGCCGAGTAGGGGGCCAGACGCTGCGGCGCCGGAATGTCCTCCAGCTCGATCTCGGGTCTGACCTCCGCGGGGCGCATGCTCGCCACCGCGCGCCTGAAGGCGGCGGGAGCGGGCGGCGCGTCACCGACGGTCATATCGGAAGCGTAGGTCGAAACTGATCGCATGGGGACCACTGGGGTATGTGTAGGAGCCATTGGAACCGATCAAGACGCTGCCGGCGGCCTGTGGAGGGCGGGGGTGACCTCGCCGTGGGAGACTTCGGGGGGGAACGCGTGACCGCGTTCGGCGCCGGTCCGTTCCGGGCGTTCGGGCCGGCCATGATCGGCGGGGCGGGATTGTCGTTCGAGAACCCGCACGCGGGCGCAGGAGGCACGGTGCTCACCGCGACGTTCGGGTGAACTCCACATGGTGGACATCGCACGGGCCTTTCGTCGGGTCGTGGTCCGACGTTGGCACGTCGCGCCGACATTTCCGCGCAGCGTGCTCGGCGTGTCCCCAAAGTGGTGCAGGAATCGATGCCGCGCGGTGACTTGGCGAACATTTGGACCAGCCAGGGGCCGACCCAGGATCACCGATGGGAGGAACTGTACCCGGAAACATGATCGCTTCGTGCAGTGCGGCGCCGTCCGGCTGGCGTCAACATCGGATTTCAGTGGATGAAGCTCTCGAAACCGGTAAAACATTATCGTTGTCATCACTTGACGGTGCCAGGGTGGTGAGAGGTGCAATCTCATTGAATAACTGGTGATTTCGGGCTGATCTCGCCGGTCAGTGACCGTGGTGAACCGACCGGTCACCGGGCATGGCACCCTGGTGGGGTGACTTCCGAGCCCGCCGACTCCGCTTTCCTGCGCGCCTGCCGCCGCCGGCCCGTACCCCACACACCGGTGTGGTTCATGCGCCAGGCAGGTCGCTCGCTGCCCGAGTACCGGGCGCTCCGCGAGGGGGTGCCGATGCTCACGGCCTGCGCCACCCCCGACCTGGTCGTGGAGATCACGATGCAGCCGGTCCGCCGCTACGGCGTGGACGCGGCCATCCTCTTCAGTGACATCGTCGTCCCGCTCAAGGCGATCGGCGTCGACCTGGACATCAAGCCCGGTATCGGCCCGGTGGTGGCCGCGCCGATCAGGGATGCCAGGGCGGCCGAGGCGCTGCGCCCGATCGAGCCGGACGACGTCTCCTACATCACCGAGGCAGTCCAGGCGCTGACGAAGGAGCTGGGCGCGACCCCGCTCATCGGTTTCGCGGGAGCCCCCTTCACCCTGGCCTCCTACCTCATCGAGGGCGGCCCTTCCAAGAACCACGACCACACCAAGGCCATGATGTACGGCGAGCCGGGCCTCTGGCACGCCCTCATGGATCGGCTGACCGAGATCACCCTGGGGTTCCTGCGCGTGCAGCTCGCCGCGGGAGTCTCCGCCGTCCAGCTCTTCGACTCCTGGGTCGGCGCGGTGTCGCCCGACGACTACCGCGAGTTCGTCCTCCCCTACACCAGTCGGATCTTCGACGGCCTGGCCGGTATGGACGCGCCGCGTATCCACTTCGGCGTCGGCACCGGAGAGTTGCTCGGCCTGCTCGGTGAGGCGGGGGCCGACGTGGTGGGCGTCGACTGGCGGGTACCGCTCGACGAGGCCGCCCGGAGGGTCGGCCCGGGTAAGGCGCTGCAGGGCAATCTGGACCCGGCGATCCTGCTCGCCCCGTGGGAGGTCGTGGAGCGCCGCGCGGGCGACATTCTCACCCGCGCGGCCAAGGCCGAGGGACATGTGTTCAACCTGGGGCACGGCGTGCTGCCGGGCACCGACCCCGACCAGCTGGCCCGCCTCACCGACTTCGTCCACGAGGCCTCCGCCCGCTGACCGCCCCCGGCGCCGGTGCGCCGGCACCACTCGCCTGGGACTAGGGACGCCCGTGGGCTCCCTCGGGTTCGTCGTCTCCCCGCGGATCACTCGCGGGGAGAGGCTCCTCGTCGGGGTCGGGCTCCGGGTCCTCGGAGCCCGCGGCGAGCGGCCGCTCCCCATTCCGCCCGCGGCGGAGCAGGAAGGCGGTCAGCAGCCAGGCCGGGACGATCACGATCAGCCAGGGAAGCAGCACACCCAGGAGCGTCAGGCCGTGCTTGACGGCGACGACGAAAGCCTTCCAGCCCGTCCGCAGACCGCCGAGGAAGCCGGCGGGCTCGTCGTCCTCCTTCTTCTGCACCACGGCCGCCGGACCGACCAGGTTCAGCGTCAGCGTCGCCGCACTGGTCTGCGAGGCGAGGGTCTTCTGCCTGGCCTGCAGGGACTCCAGCTCGCTCTCGCGGTCGGAGACCTCACGCTCCACCTTGAGCACCTCACCGATGGTGTTGGCCCGCTTCAGCAGCGTGCGCAGGGAGTCGAGCGCGGCCTTGGCCGACTGCAGGCGGCTCTCCACGTCGGCCACCTGCTCGGTGACGTCCTCGGTGTTCTGCCGGAGCGACTCGCGGGTGCCCAGCTCCCTGCCCAGACGGTCGAGCGTGCCCGGATAGTTCCCCGGCGGGATCTTGAAGACCAGTGTCGCGGAGCCCTCGCCGTCGGAGCGGGCGTCGGAGTTCTCCATGGCCAGGTAGCCGCCCACGGCGGTGACGATCTGCCGGGCCCGGTCGGCCGCCGCGGTGACCTCCTTCGCCCTGACCGTCATCTCCGCCGTGTAGACGATCGCCCGGTCCTGCGGGACGATCTTCACCTGGCCGGTCTGCGGGGAGCCGCCCCCGGCCTTGCTCGCGTTCTCGGGAGCCGCCACGCGGGGCTGGCCGCCCACCTGCACGTCGACCGCGGGTGCCGCTCCCTCGTAGGACGTGGACTGGAGGGAACCCCCGCCGCAGGCGGACACCAACAGCGTCAGGCCCGTCAAGAGGACCGCCAGGCGCGGACCGTACCGGAATCTACTCATGAACCTCATGACGGCGGGTGCGGTGGCGGAGTTCGGTGCGGGGCAGTCACGATGGCGTCACGTTCTGCGCGCCGCCAGGTCACAGGGAGGACGGGGCGCAGAGGCGGGCGTCGGGACCGGGGGGGTTGACCGGTACGGTCAGGAGTCATGGAAGGCAACCGGAGACATGTGGTGGTCGTCGGCGGCGGGATCGCCGGACTGGCCGCCGCGTGGCATCTGCGTCAGGGCGGCGAGAACCTGCGGGTGACCGTCCTTGAAGGCGCCTCGCGGGTCGGGGGCAAGCTGCACGCCACCGAGGTGGCGGGCGTCGCGGTGGACGTGGGGGCCGAGGCGATGCTCGCCCGGCGGCCCGAGGGCAAGGAACTGGCCAGGATGGTCGGGCTGGGCGAGGAACTGCGGCTTCCCGGCACCACCCAGGCGGCCATCCTGACCCGGGGCGCGCTGCGGCCCATGCCCAAGGGACAGGTCATGGGCGTGCCGTCCGACCTCTCCGCGCTGGCGAGGTCGGGCATCCTTTCCCCCGGCGGGCTGGCCAGGGTGGCACTGGACCGGATCCTCCCGGCGACTCGGATCACCACCGACGTGTCGGTGGCGGCCTACATCCGGGCCAGGATGGGCAAAGAGGTGGTCGACCGGCTCATCGAGCCGCTGCTCGGCGGTGTCTACGCGGGCAGGACCGAGCGGCTCTCGCTGGACGCGACCATGCCGAGGGTCGCTATCGCGGCCAGGACCGAGCGGTCGCTGCTCGCCGCCGCAGGGGAGATCGCCGCGGACGCCCCGAAGGACGCGGGGCCGGTCTTCACCACCCTGAGCCGGGGGATGGGCAGCCTCCCCGAGGCCGTCGCCGCCGCCTCCGGGGCCGAGATCAGGACCGGCGTCATGGTCAGGGAGCTGCGGCGGACCGAGGGCGGCTGGAAGCTGGTGGCCGGACCCGCCAGGGAGCCGGAGACGATCGAGGCCGACGCGGTGATCGTCGCCGTTCCCGCCCCGGCGGCGAGCCGGCTGCTCGGGGAGGAGGTGCCCCAGGCCGCCGCGGAGCTGGCCAGGATCGAGTACGCCAGCATGGCCGTCGTCACCCTCGCCTACCCACGGGAGGCGTTTCCCCGGCCGCCGTCCGGCAGTGGCTACCTGGTTCCGGCCGTCGACGGGCGCCCGATCAAGGCCGCCACGTTCAGCTCGGTCAAGTGGCCGCACCTGGCGGAGACGGACCCCAACCTGATCCTGCTGCGCTGCTCGATCGGCAGGCTCGGCGAGGAGGCGGTGCTTCAGCGCGACGACGCGGAACTGGTCGCGCTGGCGATGGCCGAGATGGTCGAGGTCATGGGCGTACGTGGGCTGCCTCGCGACTCGCGGGTGACCCGCTGGGGCGGTGGCCTGCCACAGTACGAGGTGGGTCACCTCGACCGGGTGGCGCGCATCCGGGCGGCAGCCGCCGCCGCGCCGGGGCTGGCGCTGTGCGGTGCCGCCTACGACGGCCTCGGCATCCCCGCCTGCGTCTCCACGGCCCGCACCGCGGCAGCCCGGATTCTCGACCACCTGGACCCCACGGGAGAATGGCAGGACAGAACCGATTCGCTGACGAAGGGGTGAGGACTACGGACGGGAACCCGCGGCCCAAGGCACGAGACCTGAACCAGGTGATCCGCTACACGATGTGGTCGGTCTTCAAACTGAGCGAGCGCTGCCCGGGGCACCGTGAGGGCATGGCCGACGAGGTCGAGGAGCTCTTGGCCCAGATGGAGCGCAAGGACGTGGTCACCCGCGGCCTGTACGACGTGGCGGGCTTCCGCGCCGACGCCGACTTCATGTTCTGGTGGCATGCCCCGACCTCTGAGGACCTGCAGGAGACCTACTCCCGCTTCCGCCGTACCGGCCTGGGGCGGCTGTCCGAGCCGGTCTGGTCGGCCATGGCGCTGCACCGTCCGGCCGAGTTCAACAAGTCGCACATCCCGGCCTTCCTGGCCGAGGAGGAGCCCCGCGCGTACGTGAGCGTCTACCCGTTCGTGCGCTCCCTGGAGTGGTACCTGCTGGACGACGCGGACCGCCGCCGGATGCTCGCCGAGCACGGCAGGATGGCTCGCGACTACCCGGACGTGCGCGCCAACACGGTGGCCTGTTTCTCGCTGAACGACTACGAGTGGATGCTGGCGTTCGAGGCCGACGAACTGCACCGCATCGTCGACCTGATGCGCACTCTGCGCGGTGCGGAGGCGCGGCGGCACACCCGGGTGGAGATCCCCTTCTACACCGGTGTCCGCAAGCCGCCCAGCGAGCTGATCGCCGCACTGCCGTAGTCCCCGGGGCCCGTCGTCGCGGAGTCCGGCTTCCGGCGGCGGGACTCCTGTTCCGCGGGATGAGGGGTGTGGCTGCTGTGACGGCCCGCCGAAAATAATCCCGCGTAGGTCTCTTTGCCATCCCCTGCCTTTGTCATACTCGTGAGAAATCACCTGTCTATGTGAGGCCAAGGGTGAAAAGGGGTGAAGGTCTGGCACGGTCCAGGCGGCGTGCTCGGGGACGCCGGAGAAAGAAGTCTCGCTCACGGCTCCTTGAGATCTCTGTGGGCGCCGCCGCACTGGTGGTGGGGGCGTTCGCGGTGAGCGGGGTGTGGTCTTCCGGGGAGACGGCCCAGAGGGGCGAGGTGGCTCGGGTGCCGGTCTTCGGCGGCCCGCCCACCGTGGCGCCGCAGGGGGACCCCGTGGCGGGCGCGGTGGTGGCCGCCGAACTGGACGGAAAGGGCAAGGAGGACACGAAGTCCTCCAAGGTGGAGAAGAAGCGTCAGAGGGCCGGTGAGGCCAAGGCGTCGGGACCTTCCAAGCACACCGACAAGGAGGCGTTGGCCTACTTCGAGAGCCGCAAGGCGACCAAGCGGGTCAGGGATATCCGGATGGTCGGTGGCTATCTACGGATATATACGGACCTGCCGGAATCGGCGGACAACTCGAAGCAGGCGATCAAGCTGTGCGAGGCGGGCGTCGACTATCTCGTCGGAGAGCTCGGCATGCCCAGCCCCGTGGTCTTCGTCCAGGCCGAGTTCGGAGAGAACGGCAACCCGGTTCTGGCCAACGTCCTGGGCCCTGACGATCCCGACTGCCGCGTCACCTACCCCAAGCCGAGGCGGTAGTCCGCGCGGTGCTCGGGCCGGGTCACCCGGACCCTGGTCCTGCCGCAGATCGAACAGCGCTGGGTGATCACCCGGCCGATGGTCTCAACGATCTCCCACTTGTGGCGGAGATGCACGGGGGCTCCTTGGGCAGACACGCTACGGAGATACGTGAATACTTTGCGTGAGGTCGCTCTGCCCCTTCCTGCGCCTCACTAACCTCCGGAATGGACCGATGTGACTGTCCCCGCGCGTCGCGGACCGGCCGGATCGCGACGCGCGAGGCGTCGGCCTACTCGGTGGACTCCAGTCTCAGCGAGACGGAGTTGATGCAGTAGCGGTCGTCGGTGGGCGTGCCGTAGCCCTCGCCGTGGAACACGTGGCCGAGATGTGAGTCGCAGGTCGCGCACCGGACCTCGACGCGGACCATGCCCATCGAGCGGTCCTCGATCAGCGTCACCGCGTCGGACTTCGACGGCTCGTAGAAGCTCGGCCAGCCGCAGTGGCTGTCGAACTTGGTGTCGGACCGGAACAGCTCGGTGCCGCAGGCCCGGCAGCTGTAGACGCCCACGGTCTTGGTGTCGACGTACTCCCCGGTGAAGGGGCGCTCGGTCCCGGCCTGACGAAGCACACGGAACTCCTCGGGAGAGAGCTGGACGCGCCATTCGGCGTCGCTCTTTACCACCTTGTCCATCACATCAGCCTATGCGGTCGCTGTGGCGTGTGAAGGGGGGAGGCCCGGGTCGCCTCGTTCGGAAAAATCTTGATGGGTGAAGCATCCTTTGATGACCGTTTTGGCGTCTTTAAAAGTGTGGAGGGTGATTCACCTTCCCGTTGAGGGGTGAGATCACCTGCCCGGTCGCCCACGTTTCGCGGGCCGGCCGGAATGCCGCCGTCCGGGTGGCGCGCCAGCGCCTGGGCCCGGTGGGTATGAGGCAGGTGGTCATACGGTCCGCCCCGTCGAGTGCCCGGTCCCGCCGCCGTGGCGGCTCCGGGGCGGACCCGCCCTCCCGCCCGGCTTTTCGTGGGGTTTCCGCCAACCGGTGAGCCGTCGCTCGCGATCAGCCTCCGGCTCCTCCGGGACGGAGTCCTCTAACCGGCCGCGATGACGATCCGCCTTCCGTCGATCCCCGCCGCGGCCGGTCGGCCACCCGCGCCCGAACGGCGGCCCCGGGCTCAGGGGTCACGGGGAAGGCCCAACGCGCGCTCGGCGATGATGTTGAGCTGGACCTCCGTGGTGCCGCCACCGATGGTGAAGGCGCGAGTGGCGAGGATCATGCGGTTCCAGTACGGGGAGTCCGGCGCGATGGACCAGCAGAACTCCGACACCGCCTGGGAGTGGCGCATCCCCAGCAGCTTGCGGACGCTGGAGGCGGTGCCGGAGTCGCCCCCGGTCAGTTGGGAGAGCGTCACGCGCAGGCCCAGGGCGGAGATGGCCTGCCCCGACGCCCACCGGCGGCCCGCCTCCTCCAGGGCGGAGGGGCGGAGTGCTCCGGGGCCGCCCAGGGTGTCGATCAGGGCGACCATGTCGGTGTGCCCGGAGCCGGGCCCCCAGGAGTCACCCAGGGCGACGCGCTCGTGGGAAAGGGTGTCGCGGGCGACCCGCCAGCCCCCGTTGACCTGCCCGATGACCAGGTCGTCGGGGACGAAGACGTCGTCCAGGAAGACCTCGTTGAAGATCTCGTCGCCGTTGATCTCCTTCAGCGGGCGGACGGTGACGCCGGGGGAGGACATGTCGACGAGGAAGTAGGTGATGCCCTCGTGTTTGGGGGCGCCGGGGTCGGTTCTGGCCAGGCAGATCGCCCACTGCGCCCACTGCGCGAGGGAGGTCCAGATCTTCTGGCCGTTCAGCGACCAGCCGCCCTCCACCCGTACGGCCCTGGTGGACAGCGAGGCGAGGTCGGAGCCCGCGCCGGGTTCGCTGAAGAGCTGGCACCAGGTGATCTCGCGGGTGAACGTGCCAGGCAGGAAGCGTTCCTGCTGTTCAGGGGTGCCGTGGCGGACGATGGAGGGGACCGCCCAGGCGGCGATGCCGAGGTTGGGGCGTTTGACATCCCTGAACTCCTGGTGGATGACCACCTGCTCCAGCGGGGAGGCTCCGCGCCCCCACGGCCGAGGCCGGGACCGTGGGCAGGTGGGAACCCGGCGTGCAGTGCTCGCCGAGCGCCTCCAGGGCGACCGCCAGCTCCCGCAGGCCGCCGCCCTGCCCTCCGTACGCCTCGGGCAGATGAAGCCCGAGCAGGCCCTGCGCGGCCAGCGCGACGCGGAACGGCTCGTGGTCCATGCCGCGCGTCGCGATGTTCCGTCCGGCGAAGCCGTGGACGGAGGCCGCCAGCGCCCGGTGCTCCTCGGTGATCGCGATTCCCATGCCCAGACTCTAGAACCATATTCGGTTTCTGGTAAGGGGCGTGGTCCGTCCGTCAGATATGGATGATCGCGGCCTTCTCCCTGGTGTACTCCAGCACGGCGTCGTGCCCGTACCCGGAGTCCTTGACGCCGCCGAACGGCAGCCCCGGGGGCATCTGGCGGAAGGTGTTGACCCAGACGGTGCCGCTCTGCAGGTCGCGGACGAACCTGTGGGCGCGGCCGAGGTCGCGGGTCCACACGCCGGCGGCGAGCCCGTAGGGGGAGTCGTTGGAGATCGTCAGAGCCTCCTGTTCGGTGTCGAAGGGGATGGCCACGGCCACCGGACCGAAGATCTCTTCCTGGCAGACGCGCAGCGCGTTGTCGGAGGTGGTGAACAGGGTGGGGGCCACCCAGTAGCCGCCGGGCATGGACGGGACCACGTCGGCCCCCGTCTGGCCGCCGAACACCAGCTCGGCGCCCTCCTTCTCGGCGATCTCCAGATAGGAGGCGACCCGCTCGTACTGCCCGGCCGAGACGATCGGTCCCATCGTGGTGGCCATGTCGAGCGGGTCGCCCAGCCGGACGTGCGAGGCGATCGCGGTGATCCGCCCGATCATCTCGTCCCAGACCGGCCGGTGGATCAGGATGCGGGAGCCGGCCACGCAGACCTGTCCGGCGTTGCCGGTGTAGACCGAGTTGACGGTCACCCCCTGAGCGGCGGCGTCCAGGTCGGCGTCGGAGAACACGATGTTCGGTGACTTGCCGCCCAGCTCGAACGTCAGCGGCTTGAGGTGGTCGGCCGAGGCCCGGGTGATCGCCTGCCCGGTCTGGGTGGAGCCGGTGAGGCTGATCTTGTTGACCCCGCGGTGCCTGACCAGCGGGTCGCCGACGTCCTCGCCGAGGCCGCTGACGATGTTGAGCACGCCGGGCGGGAGCACCTCGGCCAGCAGCTCGCCGAGGCGCAGCACCGAGGCGCAGGCCTGCTCGGCGGGCTTGACGATCACGGTGTTCCCCGCGGCCAGCGCGTAGGCCGCCTTGGCGGAGAACGTCGAGATGGGGGAGTTCCACGGGATGACGCAGAGCGCCACCCCGTACGGCTCGCGACGGGTGAGGCCAAGGCTGTCCGGGCCGAGGATCACCGTCTCCCCCTTGACCGCGTCGAGCACCTGCCCGGCGGCGATCTGCCACAGGTGGGTCATGCCGGGCAGGTCCTTCTTCAGCGTGTCCCGCAGGATGCGTCCGTTGTCCCTGGTCTCGATCCTGGCCAGTTCCTCGGCGTGCCGGGCGAAGACCTCCGACACCCCGCGCAGGAAGTGCGCCCGGCCGAGTGCGGGCATGGCGGACCAGGAGGGGAAGGCCGCGCGCGCCGCCGCGACGGCGGCCTCCGCGTCGGCCCTGCCGCTCGCCGGGACACGGGCCCAGACCTCGCCGGTGGCGGGGTTGACGGAGTCCAGCGTGCGGCCGTCGGCCGCGGCCACCAGGCGGCCGCCGATCAGATTGCGGTACTCGTCCACTCGTCACTCCCGCGTCAGCCGTACCGGAAACTTGCCCAAGCGTACGCTTGCTTGACGCAGAAGTGGAAGCGGGCGGTCAGCTCTGGCGCCGCCGCGCGAGGGCGAACGACATGTTCACGCCGATGATGCCGACCCACACGAGCACCAGGATGAACGCGAGGATCGAGTCGCCCAGGCCGGAGAAGGCCAGCCCGATCGTCGCGGGTATCCCGGTCGTCAGGGAGACGATCGCCAGCGCCAGTCGCTGCCCGGCGTCCGCGGAGGGGCGGACCGCGGGACTCTCCTTGCGGGCGGCGAGCCGGTCGTCCACCCGCTTGTCGATCTCCCGGTCCATCTTCTCCAGGAAACCCTCGACGAGGGAGTCTTCGTATTCCGGTCCGAGGTCCCGGCGGGCCTCGAGTGAGGCGCGCAATTCGTCGCCGGAGGAGGATGATCGTTCCATGGTCGAGATATATCGTTTCTTTAGAGGTATGTCCACACGGATCATGGAACGCCGGGACCTCCGGCGCTAGAGGGTTCCGGCCCTCTCGTCCTGCCGGACATACCGTGTGAAGAGAAACCCCTCGTCCTCCAGCACGTGGGCCAGGCGCAGGCGGGTGAGCGAGGGAGGGCCGTCGAGGGCGCGGGCGGCGTCCCCGCCGATCAGCAGCGGGCTCACCGTGAGACAGAGCTCGTCGACCAGGTCCGCGGCGGCCAGCTGGGCGTTGGTCTTCGGGCCGCCCTCGCAGAGCACCCGGTTCAGGCCGCGCCCGCGGAGCGCCTCCACCGCCAGCACCGGATCCACCCGGTCGCCCCCGGCCACGATCACCTCGGCGCACCCGGCGGCCTTCTGGCGGCGCTCCTTGGGAGCGGCCTCGCAGGTGATGACGATGGTCCGGGCGTATGGCTCCGCCTCGGTGAACAGGGGGGCCGACAGGTCGAGGTCAAGCCCGCGAGTGATCACCGCCACCGGCGGGGCGGCCGGGCGGCCCTCGCGCAGCCCCTGCCACGACGGCCTGGGCCGCGCCGGGCCGTACCCCTCGGCCCGCACGGTCGCCGCGCCGGCCAGGACGACGTCGGCCAGCCCGCGCAGCGTCCAGAAGACCTGGCGGTCGCCCCTGCCGGACAGCCCGCCGGACAGTCCCTTCAGCCAGGTGCCGCCGTCGGCGCTGGCGACCATGTTGATCCGCAGGCAGGGGCCGGCCGGGTAGGCATAGGCGCGGACAAGGTCGACCTCGGCCGAGGTCTCGGGGTGAATGAGGCGCATTCTCCTACCTTCGCATGGAAACGACCTGTGAATTCTCCCGGAGCGGTCGATACTGGATCTGAGGGCTGGGGTGACTCAAGACGGCTCCCGGTACATGATTCGTTCCGGGAGACACGGGAGGGCTGTGTGGGGCTGGTCACGATCGTGACATGGTTGATCACCGCGATGGTCGGGATCTACCTGCTGTACCTGTGGCTCTCCGGGGGAGGGCTCCGCCAGCAGGCGACCAAGGTCACCCGCTTTCCCGCGCTGCTCATCTTCGCCCATCCGGCCCTGGCGGTCTCTGCCCTGGCCTGCTGGATCGTGTACGTACGCACTCTGGAGCCGGCCTTCGCCTGGCTGTCGTTCGGCGTCCTCGCCGTCTCCGCGCTGCTGGGCTTCACCATGTTCACCCGCTGGCTGGGCGGCGGACGCCACGCCCGCGGCGCCGAGCAGCGCTTCCCCATGGTCGCGGTCGTGCTGCACGGCGCGGCCGGTGTGGCGACGTTCGTGCTCGTCCTGCTCACCGCCGCGATCGCGTCAGGGGCCTGAAGGCCGCGAGAGGGCGGCCCTACGCCCGCTCGCAGTGCAGGATCTGCACCGAGCGGGCGGTCACCTCCACCACGCTCTCGGCCGGCCAGGACTCCTGCGGAGGCGAGAGGAACTCCGTCCCCTTGTCGGCGGTGTCCAGCACCCGCCGCCACCGCTTGCCGTACTTCGCCCCGGGGAGGGTGAAGATCATCTCCTCGTGGTGGGCGTTGATCAGGAGCAGGAACGAGTCGTCCGTGATCCGCTCGCCGCGGGTGCCCGGCTCGGTGATGGCGTCGCCGTTCAGGAAGACGGCCAGTGACTTGGCGTAGCCGGTGTGCCAGTCGCTCGCCGACATCTCCTCTCCCGCCGGGGTGAGCCAGACGATGTCGCGGGTGCCGTCGTCGGCCTTGTCGCCGTGGAAGAAGCGGCGCCGCTGGAACACGGGGTGCTCGCGCCGCAGCTTGGAGAGGCTCCTGACGAAGTCGAGGAGGTCCGCCTCCTCGGAGGCCAGTGACCAGTCGATCCAGGAGATCTCGTTGTCCTGGCAGTAGGCGTTGTTGTTGCCGCCCTGGGTCCGGCCGAACTCGTCACCGGCCAGCAGCATCGGCACGCCCTGGGAGATGAACAGGGTGACCAGGAAGTTGCGGCGCTGGCGCTTGCGCAGGCTCACGATCCCCGGGTCCTCCGCGGGGCCCTCGACCCCGCAGTTCCACGACCGGTTGTCGTCGGTGCCGTCGCGGTTGTTCTCCTTGTTGGCCTCGTTGTGCTTGCGGTCGTAGGAGACCAGGTCGGTCAGGGTGAACCCGTCGTGGCAGGTGACGAAGTTGATGGAGGCCACGGGGCGGCGCCCCGAGGTGGCGTAGAGGTCGGCGGAGCCGGTCAGCCGGGAGGCGAACTCGGGCAGCGCGGACCCGCTGCCGCGCCAGAAGTCGCGGACGCTGTCGCGGTACTTGCCGTTCCACTCCATCCAGAGCGGCGGGAAGTTGCCGACCTGGTAGCCGCCGGGCCCCACGTCCCACGGCTCGGCGATCAGTTTCACCTGGGAGATCACCGGGTCCTGCTGGATCAGGTCGAAGAAGGCGCTCAGCCGGTCGACGTCGTGCAGTTCGCGGGCGAGGGCGGAGGCCAGGTCGAACCTGAAGCCGTCCACGTGCATCTCCAGGACCCAGTAGCGCAGCGAGTCCATGATCAGCTGGAGGGCGTGCGGCGAGCGGACGTTGAGGGAGTTTCCGCAGCCGGTGTAGTCGAGGTAGTAGCGCCGGTCGCCGTCGTGCAGGCGGTAGTACGCCCTGTTGTCGATGCCACGGAAGCTCAGTGTGGGCCCCATGTGGTCACCTTCGGCGGTGTGGTTGTAGACCACGTCGAGGATGACCTCGATCCCCGCCTCGTGCAGTGCCCGTACCATCGCCTTGAACTCCTGCACCTGCTCGCCGCGCTGGCCCGAGGCGGAGTAGGCGGCGTGCGGGGCCAGGAAGGCGATCGTGTTGTAGCCCCAGTAGTTGGTCAGGCCCCTGGCGACCATCGCGTGCTCGGGCACGTACTGGTGCACCGGCATCAGCTCCACCGCGGTGACGCCCAGGCTCAGCAGGTGGTCGATGACCGCGGGGTGGCCCAGTCCCGCGTAGGTACCGCGCTTTTCGGCGGGCACCGCGGGGTGGCGCATGGTGAGCCCGCGGACATGCGCCTCGTAGATCACGGTCTGGTGGTACGGGGTCCGGGGCGGTCTGTCGTTTCCCCACTCGAAGAACGGGTTGACCACCACGTTCTTCGGCATGAAGGGGGCGGTGTCGGTGTCGTTGCGGCTGCCGGGATCGGTGAACCGGTAGGAGAAGAGCGCCTCGTTCCATTTCAGGTCGCCCTCGACGGCCTTGGCGTAGGGATCGAGGAGCAGCTTGGAGGGGTTGCACCGGTCCCCCTGAGAGGGGCTGTAGGGACCGTGGACGCGGTAGCCGTACCGCTGTCCCGGCATGATCCCCGGGAGGTAGCCGTGCCAGACGAACCCGTCGACCTCGGTCAGCTCGACGCGTTCCTCGTGCCCGTCATCTCCGAAAAGGCAGAGCTCGACTCGTTCGGCGGCTTCGGAGAACAGGGAGAAGTTGGCGCCCACACCATCCCAGGTGCCGCCAAGCGGATAGGACTCTCCTGGCCAGACTTCGCGCATGTGACCCTATTCTCCTCTGATGGGGCCCCCTTGTGCAGGGTGTTCTCGCCCTTGTCACCTTACGGTGGTGTTGAGGAGCTTTGTCCTAGTCTCTTGGTGCATCGTCCGTACGCGGTCCGTGGCCGTCTCGTGACCACGCGTGTCCTCTGGGACACGCGTGGTCACGCAGGCGCGGTGGTCACCCAGGCGGTGATCACCCGATGAGCGGGTCGACCGTGATCAGCCCGATCATGGCCGGCAGGCCGTGATCAGCTCAGCAGCTCGGCGTTGAGGCTGATCGTCGTGCCCGCGAGAGCCTTGCTCACCGGGCAGTTCGCCTTGGCGTTCTCGGCCGCCTCCTGGAACTGCTCGGCGGTCAGACCGTCGACCTGGGCGCGGACCGAGATGACGATCCCGGTGATGCCCTCACCCGGCTGGAAGGTCACGTCTGCCTTGGTCTCCACGGTCTGCGGCGGGGTGCCCGCCTTGGCCAGCCCGTTGGACAGGGCCATCGAGAAGCACGAGGAGTGAGCGGCCGCGATGAGCTCCTCCGGAGAGGTCTTGCCGTTTGCCTGCTCGGCGCGCGAGGGCCAGGACACGTCGAACGTGCCCACCCCGGAGGAGTCGAGGGAGACGTTGCCCGAGCCCTCCAGCAGCGAGCCCTTCCACTGGGTCGTCGCGGTACGTGTCGTCGCCATGGCGATCATCCTTTCGATCATGAAGAGTCAACCAGGACCGACCCTACTCGCCTGCCCGGAGCCGATGCCCGAACGGCCCCGCAACGCCCGCCGGGGGTCAGTAGGAGGCGCGCTCGACGAGGACGTCCAGATCCAGGCCGGGGGGGAGCGTGCCGAAGGCACGGCCCGCGTCGCCGGACAGCCGGGAGAGGCAGAAGGCGTCGGCGACGGCCGCCGGCGCCAGCCGCACGAGCAGTGACCCCTGCAGCACCAGGGCCATGTCCTCGGCGACGCGCCGGGCGCGGGCCTCGATGTCCGTCGTGTCGTCCAGCGACTTGCGCAGCCGGTCGACGGCGGCGTCCAGGTGGCGGTCGGCGCCGGAGGCGAGCGAGACCTCGGCGAAGAACGCCTCCTGGGCCTCGGGCTCGCGGCCCAGGGCACGCAGCACGTCCAGTGCCGCGACGTTCCCCGAGCCCTCCCAGATGCCGTTGAGCGGCGACTCGCGGAACAGGCGGGGCATCTGCGACTCCTCGACGTAGCCGTTGCCGCCCAGGCACTCCAGCGCCTCGGCCGCGTGCACCGGAGCGCGCTTACAGACCCAGTACTTGCTCACGGCCAGCGCGGTGCGGCGCAGCGCGGCCTCGGCCCGGTCCCCGGCGATGGCCCGGTCGGTGGCGCCGGCCAGCCGCGTCATCAGGACGGTCGCCGCCTCCGACTCCAGGGACAGGTCGGCCAGCACGTTGCGCATCAGCGGCTGGTCTGCGAGCTTCCTGCCGAACGCGGCGCGGTGCCTGGCGTGGTGGACCGCCTGCGTGACGCCGTACCGCATGCCGGCCGCGGAGCCGATCACGCAGTCCAGCCGGGTCATGTTGACCATCTCCAGGATGGTCCGCACGCCCCGGCCCTCCTCGCCCACCAGATGGGCCGTCGCGCCGTGGTACTCCACCTCGGCGCTGGCGTTGGACCGGTTGCCCAGCTTCTCCTTCAGCCGCATCAGCTGGACGGCGTTGCGGGTGCCGTCCGGCAGGATCCGGGGGAGCAGGAAGCACGACAGCCCGCCGGGGGCCTGGGCGAGAACCAGGAACACGTCGCACATCGGGGCGGAGTTGAACCACTTGTGCCCGGTCAGCAGGTAGCTTCCGTCGCTCAGCGGCTCGGCGCGGGTGGTGCCGGCCCGCACGTCCGAGCCGCCCTGCTTCTCGGTCATCGCCATCCCGGCGAGCACACCGCGCTTGCCCAGCGGCGGGCGCAGCCCGAAGTCGTAGCTCCGCGAGGCCAGCAGCGGCTCCCACTCGGCGGCGAGCACCGGGCTGTGGCGCAGCGCGGCGATCGACGCGTAGGTCATCGAGATCGGGCAGCCGTGCCCCGCCTCGACCTGGCTCCAGAGATAGAACTTGGCGGCGCGGGCCACGTGCGCGCCCGGCCTGGCGCTCGTCCACGGGGTGGCGTGCATGCCGCCCTCGACGGCGACGGTCATCAGCTCGTGCCAGGCGGGGTGGAACTCCACCTCGTCGATCCGCCGCCCGTACCTGTCATGGGTGCGCAGCACGGGCGGATGCTCGTTCGCCAGCCGTCCCCACTCCTGGGCCTGCTCGGAACCGGCGAGGAGGCCGAGCCTGCGCAGTTCCCCCGTGGCCCATCCCGCGCCCTCCCGGTCCACGCCGGCCATGAGGGCGGCGTCGGCGGACACATCGTGCCGGGTGAGCGGATCTGCCTGGTTGAAGACGTCATGGGTCACGTAGGGCCTCCGGTGAACTCATCCGGCCCGTCGCCGGCTCCTGTGCCTATCTCAACATCCCTCCGGCGGGTTGGCGCACTTAATTGTGGCGCTATGTCCGACTTTCGTGTGAAGTTGGAGGGGCGGCCTCCGGGAACGGCCTCCCGCCGTACGCGTCCTCCGCCCCGGCGCGAACCGGGCGGAGTCGCGCGTACGGCTCGCGGTTCAGAGGTTCTTGACCAGGTCGCGGACGTAGTCGTCGTCCTCGTCGCTCTCGGCGAGCACGCGGTCGGCGCCTCGCTGGGCACGGGCGTCCCCCCGGGTGGCCAGACCGCGGGTGGCTTCGGCGACAGTGTTCAGATCCTCGTCGTCGAGCCTGGCGGCGAGCGCGTCGCGGATCAGCTCATTGTCCTGCGCCAGACCCGCCAGGCCCATGGTCGCCCAGTCGCGTACCTCCGCGTCGGGGTCCTCGGTCATCGAGATGAGCAGCGCGAGCCCCTCGGCGTGGCCGGACGGCAGGACGGCGGCCAGCGCGGCGGGGTCGGCCTGGGTGCGGGTCCAGCCGTCGGAGGTGATGATCTCCAGCACCTCGGGTAGGGCGCGCGGGTCGGCGTGGTGACCGAGCGCGCCGAGCACCGAGCGCAGCACCCGCTCGTCGCCCTCGGTGGCCGCCATCCGCCGCAGGATCGGCAGCGCCTCCTCCAGGAAGGGCTTCTCGTCCTCGGTGAAGCCGAACTCGGCGAGCACGTCGACGGCGAACTCCCGCTTGCGCGGATCCTCAGCCGCGCACAGCCGCGCCACCGCGTCGAAGGTCTCGCCGTCGCCGCGCCGGCTCAGCGAGCTCGCCACGGTCCACCAGGTCTCGGCCTCCTCGTCGATGTCGCGGTAGGGCATCGCCCGCTCGACCATCTCGTCGAAGGGCAGTCGCTCGCCCGTCGCGTCCTCCAGCAGGGTCGCGACGGCCGCGTGCCCGCGCTGGCAGGTGAGCTCGGCCACCCGGGTCCCGTCCGGGCCTGCCGCCGCGACGGTCACCAGGTCGGTGCCGTCCGTGGCCCGGCTGCGGCCCACGACGAACTGCGAGCCCTCGGGGGCCTGCTCGGTGAGCTGCTCAAGGAGCGCGCTCTCCAGCTGGGTGCCGAGCCAGTCGTAGGCGATGGACAGCGGCGTGTCGCCGTCGCCGTCGGGCCGGTCGGCCTCGGCGCCGGCCTCCAGCAGCGCGCGCACGACGCCCAGGGCGCCGCGCCGGGTGGCCAGGGTGAGCGCGGTGTCGCCGCCCTCGTTGGCGTCCTCGGGGTCCGCCCCGGCCGCGAGCAGCGTACGGACGGCGTCGGCCCGCCCGTTGGCGGCGGCCCAGAGTACGGCGGTCCACCCGTCGGTCTCCCGCCCGGACACGTCGGCCCCGGCGGCCAGCAGTGCCTCCACGGTCTCGACGCGGTCCCAGGCCGAGGCGGCGCACAGGGGCAGCCCCGCGTCCTGTCCGCCGCTGATCCGGTTGGGGTCGGCTCCATGGGCCAGCAGTGCGCGCACGATGGCCACGCGCCCCGCGCTCGATGCCAGGTACAGGGCGGTGGGCTCTTCCGCGCCGTCGGGGTCGGCGCTCGTCCCGCTCTGCAGCAGCCGCTCGACCCGCTCGGCGTCGTTACCCGTCACCGCGTCCAGGAGTTCTCGGTACATGCCTAGGGATCCTATTGCCTGCCTCGGAGAGGAGGCCGTACACCGGCCGCGACGCCCGGCGCGATGCCCCGCGTCGCCGTATGGTGGACGCGGTGCCCGGTGCGGGAGCGTCGGCAGGTCTGGCTTCCTACCTTCTGGGGGATCCTCTATGCAGACAACTCGCGATATGTTGTGAGTCATGAATGATCCTGGGGAAATGCGGGTCTCGGACGCCGAGCGGGAGGCAGCCGTCGAATGGCTGCGGGTCGCCTCCGTCGAGGGACGGCTGACCCTCGGGGAGCTGACCGAGCGCACCGAGGCGGCCTACACCGCCCTCACCCAGGCCGAGCTGGCCGTGCTCACCGCGGACCTGCCAGGTGGCCACCCGGCGCCCGCCCTCGCCTACCCTCCGGCCGAGCGGGGCGGGGCGGCGCGACGCTGGTTCGTGGCGGTGATGGGCAGCTCCAAGCGGCGCGGCACCTGGCGGATCGACAAGCCGCTCGGCGCCGTCGCGGTGATGGGCGACGTCGTGCTGGACCTGCGCCAGGCCGAGGTCCGCACCGGAGTGGTCGACATCATGGCCACCGCGATCATGGGCGACGTGAAGATCATCGTCCCGGACGGCGTGGACGTCGAACTCGACGGCATCGCCATCATGGGGGACAAGAAGGTCCAGGTGATCGAGGCGCCGCCGGGCACGAACGTGCCGATCGTCCGGGTCAAGGCCTATGTCCTCATGGGGGACATCAAGGTGGTCGGAGACTCGCGGGCCAAGCCCCTCAAGAAGCAGTGGGCCGCCTGGCGGGAGCAGTGGGACCAGATGCGCGGCGAACTGCCCGCTAAGGCACACCCTCACCAGATCCACCCGCCCCCCCAGCCCTGGAGCTCAGCGCACCCTCCCCGGCCGCCCAGACCTCCCCGGCTGCCCGGCCACTGACGGCTCCCCCGCCCGCGGGGTCTCTCACCTGGCTCGCTAGGCGCCGCCCGGCGCGGTGCCACTCCCGGGCCGCGGCACGACCCAGCACACCTCGGGCCGCCTCCGTACCCGGGACCGCACCACTCCCCGGGCCACTCCGGCCCCTCTGAGCCTCTCCGCGCCGCGTGACCGCGCGCCTGGCCGCCTCTGTCCCTCCCCGTCCGGGATCCCTCCCCGCGCCCCCGGCGGGTGAGTCTCCGGACGCGTGCAACGTCTCGGGGTGCCCGGAGCGTAGTGCTCGGTGACATACACCGAGCAGGGAGGATCCCCCGATGCGAGACCGGGCCGACTTCGAGCGCTATGTGGAGCAGCGCTCGGCCCGCCTGCTGCGGACCGCCTACCTGCTGTGCCGCGACTGGGGCACGGCGGAGGACCTGCTGCAGACGGCCCTGGCCAAGGCGTGGCTCGCCTGGCGGAGAGTGGGCGACGATCCGGACCCCTACGTCTACCGCATCCTGTCCAACACCCATGCCAGCTGGTGGCGGCGCAGGTGGCGGGGGGAGGTGCCGAGCGCGGACCTCCCCGAGACACCGGACGAGGCCGCGGAGGACGCGGTGGCCGGCCGGGAGGCGGTCAGGCAGGTCCTGGCCGGGCTTCCCGGCAGGCAGCGGGCCGTGATCGTGCTGCGGTACTTCGCCGACCTGCCCGACCAGCAGATCGCCGAGATCCTCGGCTGCTCGGTGCCGACCGTGCGCAGCCAGGCCAGCCGGGCACTGCGCAAACTGCGGGTCGATCCCGCGACCGCCGCGATCACCACGGGGAGCTGAGATGACGATCACCGAATCCGAACTGCGCGAGATTCTGGCCGGGGACGGGGGCGGGGGCGAGGATCACCGCAAGGGCGTGGCCGTCGTCGACGTGCACCGGCGAGTCCGCGCGATCAGGCGCCGCCGCTGGGGCACGGCCGGCGCGGCCGCGGCCGCCCTCACCGTGGCGGTGGCGCTCAATGTCCTCCCCGGCGGCGACACCGCGAACGGCGCCGATGTCTGGACCGGCGTCATGGCCCGGCCGTCCGCCGTCCCGCCGACCGTGTCACAGCCGTTGGGAGAACCGTATCCCGTGCGTGAGGTCATGACCCGCAGCTTCGGGACCGGCGGAGCACGTGAGGAACTACGGCTCGGGTCCGGAAGCGGTTCGATGACGGTGACCGTCCACTGCTCCGGGCCGCTGCGGCGGGCGGTCGTCTGGATCGACGACGGCCCTCCCAGAAGGCAGCTCTGCGGAACCGGCCCCGACGGATTCCCATTAGCGATCTTCCAAGAGGACCGGAGCGCCACGACGATCAAGAAGCGGGAGAGTCCGGCGGCCGGTGGGCGGGTCGTGTCCGCGGCCGTACTGCCCGGCGAGATCGACAGCACGGGCAAGACGATGAACATGCTGCTCGAAGGGATGGACGAACACTTCGAGGGCTGGGAGGCACAGCTCGCCGAAGCGAAACCCTTCCCGCTGAAGTGGTCGGTCAGCGTACGGGAGGTGATCTTCCCCGTCTGCCGGGACAACGTGCGCCAGGTGGATCCGAGAACCGGGGAGATGGTCCTGCTGCGCTGCGAGGGCGAGGCCACCGCACCCCCGAATCCCTCGTGACCCGGCGGGATCAGGCGGTGGCGAGCACCCTTCGCCGGTGCGCGGCCCGGTCGTAGCGCTCCAGCAGCACCGCCGCGAGCTCCGGGGCGGCGCCCAGCACGTCGGCGACGACGTCGGCGCCCGCGGCCAGGGTCTCGCGGCGGATCTTGTCGGCGAAGTGGCCGGGGGCCAGCAGGTAGGGGGCGACGACGATCCTGGTGGCCCCGGAGCGCCGCAGGCGCAGCACCGCCTCCTGCGGGGTGGGACCGGCGGCCGAGGCGTAGGCGGCGCTCACCGACCGCCAGCCGCGCCGCGTCGCCCAGTCTCCGGCGATCCGGGCGACCGTCGCGTTGGCCCGCGGGTCGCTGGAGCCCGCCGAGACCAGCACCACGGCGGTGCCCGTCTCGCCGGGCTCCACCCCCGCCTCGGCCAGCCGCCGCTCCAGCGCGGTGACCAGCAGCGGGTGCGGGCCCAGGGTGGCGCCCGCGTGCACGCGCAGCAGGGGCCGGCGGGCCGTGGCCTCGGCCAGCGCGCCGGGGATGTCGACCCGGCTGTGGTAGGCCTCGGTGAGCAGCAGCGGCAGCACCACCGCCTCGGTCAGGCCCGACAGCGCCGCGGGGAGCGTCGGGGCGGCGTGGTCGAGGTAGGCGGTACGTACGAGGAGTTCCGGGCGCGCGTCCCGTACCAGGTCGAGCAGATCCTCCACGGTCGAGGCGGCGCGCGGGTCACGGGACCCGTGCGCCACCGCGATCAGCGGTGTCACGGAAGCGGCGCCGGGGGAGCGCCACGTCATACGTGCAGCCCGCACTCGGTCTTGCCCATGCCTGCCCAGCGACCGCTGCGCGGGTCCTCTCCCGGGGCGACCTGGCGGGTGCAGGGGGCGCAGCCGATCGAGGGGTAGTTGTCGTAGTGCAGCGGGTTGATCAGCACCCCGTTGTCGGCCATGTAGTTGTCGACGTCGTCCTGCGTCCAGCTGGCGATCGGGTTGATCTTGACCATCTGGCGCTTGGCGTCCCACTCCACGACCTTGACGCCGGCGCGGGTGACCGCCTCGTCGCGGCGGATGCCGGAGACCCAGGCGAGGTAGGGCTCCAGCGCGCGGTTGAGCGGCTCGACCTTGCGCAGGTAGCAGCAGAGGTCGGGGTTGCGGCCGAACAGGCGCGGGCCCAGGTCGCGCTCCTGCTCCGCGACGGTCCGGGACGGCTGCACGTTGATCACGTTCACGTCGTAGACCTGCTGGACCGCGTCCCGGGTGCCGATCGTCTCGGCGAAGTGGTAGCCGGTGTCGATGAACAGCACGTCCACGCCGGGCTTGACCCGGCTGACCAGGTCGATCAGCAGGGCGTCGGCCATGGAGGCGGTCAGGCAGAGCCGGTCGCCGAAGGTCGCCGCCGCCCAGCGGATGATCTCCAGGGCCGAGGCGTCCGCCAGGAAGCGGGAGGCCGACTCGACGATGTCCTGCAGCTCGAACGTACTCCGCTGCTGCCGTAACCCGATCTCGATGTCCACCAGTGTCATCGCCCGTTCACCCAATCCTCATTCGCCCCGCTGAGCGGTGCGCTCGTCGCGCCGGAACTCGCCGTCTGGACCGTGCGGCTCGCGAGGGCCGCGTCGGATTCGCCGCGCGTCACGAGCGCACCCCGATTCCGAGAAACTTCAACTTGAAGGCACGTACGCACGACCGGCAGTACCAGCCGCCGTCGCCCTCGTAGGGCTCCAGGTCCTCCTCGCCGCAGTACGGGCAGTGGAAGGGAACGGCTCGCTCGCTCATTTCAGGTCCGCGTCGTCGGCGCGCTGCACCCAGTCGGAGAAGGTCTCGTCGTCGTCCTTCTTCTGCTCCTCGAAGTTGCGCAGCACCCGCTCCACGTAGTCGGGAAGCTCCTCGGAGGTGGTCTTCAGGCCGCGGACCTTGCGGCCGAAGCCCGGGTTGACGCCCAGCGAGCCGCCCAGGTGCACCTGGAAGCCCTCGACCTGCTCGCCCTTGTCGTTGACGACGAGCTGGCCCTTCAGGCCGATGTCGGCGACCTGGATGCGCGCGCAGGAGTTGGGGCAGCCGTTGACGTTGATGGTCAGCGGGTTCTTGAAGTCGGGCAGCCGCTGCTCCAGCTCGTCGATCAGGTCGGCCGCGGTGGCCTTGGTCTCGACGATGGCCAGCTTGCAGAACTCGATCCCGGTGCACGCCATGGTCTGGCGGCGGAAGGTGGAGGGGTTGACCTGCAGGTCGCCGGCCTCCAGTTCGGCGACGAGGCTGTCGACCCGGTCGGGCGTTACGTCGAGGATGACCATCTTCTGCTCGACGGTGGTGTGCACCCGGTTGGAACCGTGCCGCTCGGCGATGTCGGCGATCAGGTGCAGCTTGTCACCGTCCAGGCGGCCGACCTTCGGCGCGAAACCGACGTAGAAGTTGCCGTCCTTCTGCGGGAAGACGCCCACGTGGTCCCTGCGGCCGCCGCGCGGCTGCTCGGGCGCGGGGCCGTCGGGCAGGGCGTGGCCGAGGTACTCCGTCTCCAGGATCTCCCTGAACTTCTCCGCACCCCAGTCGTTGATCAGGAACTTGATCCGGGCCCGGTGCCGCAGGCGGCGGTAGCCGTAGTCGCGGAAGATGCCGATCACGCCGCCGTAGGCGGGGGCGACCTGCTCGGGGGTGAGGAAGACCCCCAGTCGCTTGCCGAGCATCGGGTTGGTGGACAGGCCGCCGCCCACCCAGAGGTCGAAGCCCCGTTCGCCCTTGTCGTTCACGACGCCCACGAACGCCACATCGTTGATCTCGTGCACGGTGCAGTGCGCCGGGCACCCGCTCACCGCCGCCTTGAACTTGCGCGGCAGATTGGAGAAGGCGGGGTCGCCGATGTAGGTGTCGTAGATCTCCTGGATCTGCGCGGAGCCGTCGATGACCTCGTCGGTGTCGATCCCGGCCAGCGGGCAGCCCAGGATGACGCGCGGGGTGTCGCCACAGGCCTCCGTGGTGGACAGGCCCACCGACTCCAGGCGCTCCCAGATGTCGGGGACGGCCTCGATCTCGATCCAGTGGAGCTGGATGTTCTGCCGGTCGGTGACGTCGGCGGTGCCCCGGCCGTAGAGGTTGGAGATGTCGGCGATGACCCGCAACTGCGCCAGGTTGAGCCGGCCGCCGTCGATCCTGACCCGGAGCATGAAGTAGCGGTCGTCAAGCTCCTCCGGCTCCAGGATCGCGGTCTTGCCGCCGTCGATCCCGGGCTTGCGCTGGGTGTAGAGACCGAACCAGCGCATCCGGCCACGCAGGTCGGAGGGGTCGATGGAGTCGAAGCCCCGCTTGGAGTAGACGTCGATGATCCGTTGACGGACGTTGAGCCCGTCATCGTTCTTCTTGTTCTCCTCGTTCTTGTTCAACGGTTCGCGGTAACCGAGAGCCCACTGACCTTCGCCACGCGGGCGCTTGTGGTGTCGGTTGACCGGCCGGGCCGGGGTCGTCATGTGCGCGTCCTTTTTGAGGCTCGATGGGATGATTTCCGGACGCGCACGGGCGGCACCTCCCGCCTCGTCGTTGAGTGCGGGGGTGATTACTCAGAGGAGGACGCCTGTTACGCGGCCGAGCTGGGTGAAATCAGCAGAGGGCGACGGTTAACGGACGTCACAACAGATGGCACTGTGGACACGCAGGAGGTCGACGTGGCGTCGCACGACGAGCAACGGGTCCGCTGGCATGTCACCGACGATACCTTGGTGGCACCGGATGTCCAATGTTGGGTCCACAATCTGGACGCGAAGGTGGGATCCGGTCCTGGATCACCCTTGGCGCGGCCAGCTCGTCGCCGACTCCCTGGGCCTGTCGGCGGGCTTGTGCTGGCAGTCGCACCACGAGCCACCCCGGCACTTCTCGTGCCGCCGCGCCTTGCACTCCTGGCAGATCATGCTTCCATTCTGCGCTGTTCCTTCTAGAACATCGCTCGGTTACCCTGGCCTTGGTCGGAACAGGGAGGCGCCATGGGCCTGGTGGACGAACTGCTGGCGGATCTGCGCGCCGAGACGGCCGAACTCGACGCGGTGATCGGAAGGCTCGGCGCGCAGGAGTGGGAGCTGGCCACCCCGGCCGAGGGCTGGATGGTGCGCGACCAGATCAGCCATCTCGCCTGGTTCGACGACGCCGCCACCGTCTCCGCCACCGACCCCGACGGGTTCCGCGCCGCCCTGCCCGCCCTCCTGGCCCGTGGCGACTCCGCGGTGGACGAGCTCGCGGTCGCCTCGCGCAGCCTGGCCGTCGGCCAGATACACGACTGGTTCCGCGAGGCCAGGGCCCGCGGTCTGGAGGCCTTCGCCCGGCTGGACGCCGGTGCCAGGTTGCCCTGGTACGGGCCCGACATGTCGGTCGCCTCCTTCGTCACCGCACGCCTGATGGAGACCTGGGCTCACGGGCAGGACGTGGCGGACGCGCTCGGCGTCACGCGCGCGCCGACCGTCAGGCTCAGGCACGTGGCGACGCTCGGGGTACGTGCCATGTCGTACGGCTTCGCGGTGCGCGGTCTGAGGCCGCCGGCACAGCCGGTGCGGGTGGAGCTGACCATGCCCGACGGATCGCCGTGGGCGGCCGGGCCCCCGGGCGTCCCCGACCTGGTCCGCGGCACCATGCTCGACTTCTGCCTCCTGGTGGTTCAGCGCCGCCACCTCGCCGACACGTCCCTGCTGGTACGCGGCGAGACCGCGAGGGCCTGGACGGCGGTCGCACAGGCCTTCGCCGGCCCCCCGGGCAAGGGAAGAGCCCCCCTCGGTCAGGGGAAGATATAGGGATTTCTCAGGGCAGTATCGGATAGAAGTGAGACTGTTTCACCTGACATGCTCGTAAATATGCGGACTTTGTTGAACGTCATCTGGTTGGTCTTCGCGGGAATCTGGCTGGCGATCGGCTATGTCCTCGCGGGCATCGTCTGCTGTGTGCTGATCATCACGATCCCGTTCGGTATCGCGTCGTTCCGGATCGCCGCCTACGCGCTGTGGCCCTTCGGCCGGACCGTGGTGCGCGACCCCGAAGCGGGGGTGATGTCCACCATCGGCAATGTGATCTGGTTCGTCGTGGCTGGGATCTGGCTGGCGATCGGGCACCTGCTGACCTCGATCCCGCTCTTCCTGTCGATCATCGGAATCCCGCTGGGCCTCGCCAACCTCAAGCTGATTCCCGTCTCCCTGCTGCCGCTGGGCGCCCGTATCGTCGACAACGATGACGCCCAGGCGCCTTACCACAGGTAGACCGGGCAGGCGGGTGAGATTCGATCGTTGCCCGCCGAACTCGTGATCAAGCACGGCTAGGAATACCGTTGTGTGGCATGACGTCCACTGATGCCCCGGCCCAGCGCCCCGGGCCCAAGCGGCGCCCTTCGCGCGGGCCCGGGACATGGCTGCGCGCGGGCCTCGGGTGGATTCGCGGTACGGATCTCTGGACCCGGCTGCTGGCGGTGCTCGCCTGGATTCGTGGAACCGACCTGTGGGCGCTGGCCACAGCCACCACGAACGCGGGCGTCACCTACCGGGTCACCGGCCTGGCGGGGGAGGCGGCCTTCTTCGCGCTGCTGTCGCTGCCGCCGTTCATGCTCGGCCTGATCGGCGTGCTCGGCCAGCTGACCCGGGTGTTCGGCCCCGAGACCGTCAAGAACGTCAGCGACTGGATCGACCAGCAGGCCCACCTGCTCTTCACGGACAACGCCGTCGACACCGTCGTCACCCCGCTCATCGAGGACGTGCTGAAGCCCGAGAACCAGGTCTCGCTGATCTCCCTGGGCTTTCTGCTCGCGCTCTGGTCGGGCTCGCGGGCGCTGTTCGTCTACGTCGACCTGATCTCGGTCGCCTACGGCCTCGGCGAGGAGCGGGGCATCATCCGCACCCGCCTGATGTCCTTCGGGTTCTACCTCGCGGGCCTGCTGATCGGGCTGGTGGTGATGCCCGTGCTCGTTCTCGGACCCGTCGCGCTGCGCGGCGCCCTGCCGACCGACTACGCCCCGCTGGTCGACGTCCTCTACTGGCCGGTGGTCGTCATCGGCTCGGTGATCTTCCTTACCCTGCTCTACCACGTAAGTGTGCCCGTACGCACGCGCTGGTGGCGCGAACTGCCCGGAGCGGTGCTCGCGCTCGTCATCTGGATCGTCTGCGCCGCCGTGCTGCGCGCGGTGCTCGCCGCCTGGTTCTCCCCGGTCTCCATCTACGGCTCGCTCGCCGCGCCCATCGCCGTACTGCTCTGGCTCTACATCACCGCGCTGGCCGTGCTCATCGGGGCCACCCTCAACGCCGAGGTCGACCGGCTCTGGCCGGTCGACGGCGCAGGTCGCGCCAGCCGCATGGCTTAGTCCGCTATCGTCTATGCGGCGACTGGCGCATAGGGTGGGAAAGACCACCAGGGAGCTGAAGGGCGAGAAGGCCGAGCGCCTGGGTCTTCACGCGATGTCGACGATGACAGGGGAGTGAAGGCGCATGAGTGCTCTTTCCAGCGTGGATCCGCAGATCGCCGAGCTCATCAGGGCCGAGGAGCGGCGACAGGCCGACACCGTCAAACTGATCGCTTCGGAGAACTACGTCTCCAAGGCCGTCCTTGAGGCCACCGGCACCGTCCTCACCAACAAGTACTCCGAGGGCTATCCCGGCAAGCGCTACTACGAGGGTCAGCAGGTCATCGACCAGATCGAGACCATCGCCGTCGACAGGGCCAAGTCCCTGTTCGGGGTGAACCACGCCAACGTCCAGCCCTATTCGGGCTCGCCCGCCAACCTCGCGATCTACCTGGCCTTCCTGAAGCCGGGCGAGACCGTGATGGGCATGGGCCTGCCCTTCGGCGGCCACCTGACCCACGGCTGGTCGGTCTCGGCCACCGGCAAGTGGTTCAACCCGGTCCGCTACGGGGTTCGCAAGGACACCGGCCGCGTCGACATGGACGAGGTGCGCGAGATCGCCCTCCGTGAGCGACCCAAGGTGATCTTCTGTGGTGGTACCGCGATCCCGCGCACCATCGACTTCCCGGCCTTCGCCGAGATCGCCCGCGAGGTCGGGGCCGTGCTCGCCGCGGACATCGCGCACATCGCGGGCCTGGTGGCCGGCGGCGCCCACCCGTCCCCGGTCGGTTACGCGGACGTCATCTCCACCACCACCCACAAGACCCTGCGCGGGCCCAGGGGCGCCATGCTCATGGCCACCTCCGACGAGCACGCCACCGCCCTCAACAAGGCGGTCTTCCCCGGTCTGCAAGGTGGTCCGCACAACCACACCACCGCGGCCATCGCGGTGGCGCTGAAGGAAGCGGCGACCGACGACTTCAAGGACTACGCCCGCCAGGTCGTCCTGAACGCCAAGGCGCTGGCCGAGGAGCTCAGCGGCCGCGGCTTCGACCTGGTCTCCGGTGGTACCGACAACCACCTCATCCTGTTCGACCTGACCCCCAAGGGTATCGGCGGCAAGCCCGCCGCCCAGGCCCTGGACAAGGCGGGTCTGGAGACCAACTACAACACCGTGCCGTTCGACACGCGCAAGCCGTTCGACCCGTCGGGCATCCGCATCGGCACCGCGGGCGTGACCAGCCGTGGCATGGGCGTCGCCGAGATGCGGCAGATCGGCGCCTGGATCGACCAGGTCGTCACCGCCCTGGCCAAGGACGAGGACGAGGCCAAGCACGTCATCACCCGAGTCCACGGCGAGGTCAGGGAGCTCACCTCCCACTTCCCGGCACCCGGCCTGTGACCGAGCCCTCGCCGGCGGCGCGCCGGGCACGCTCGGGACGATGCCGGCGGGGCTGAACAGATCTTCAAGGGCCGGATCCGTCAGGGCCCCGGGACACCATGTGTCCCGGGGCCCTGACGCGTTCTCCGGGCCACGGCCAAAATGGGTTTGCGCCGGGCGGGAGGGGCTGCGCTATGGTTCTCCGGAAGACGTCGTCCGAGAGACGGGCGGCCGTGAGCCACGAGGAGGTGGAGATCATGCGGGTTGTTCTGATGATCATGCCATCCATCAACCTCCGGGTGCCCGCCTAGCCGATTCGCGACGGGGCACCCGACCTTCCAAAAGGGTGTACCCACGTTGTCTTCGTCAATCGTCTCTTCATCGGCCGCTCTCATCGCGCTCGGCTGGAACGACTTCTTCGCCGCCGAACTCCCCACCGGTCTGACTCCCGCCCGGGTGTCCCGCGTCGATCGCGGTGCCGCCGAGGTGCTGTCCGCCTCCGGCCATCTCCGGGCCGACTACGGTGCCCGGGTGCGGCGCGAAGCCGCCGCCGATCCCGTGGCACTGCCCTGCGTCGGTGACTGGGTCGGGCTCCGCCGGCTGGCCGAGGGCCGCTTCGAGCTGGAGGCGCTCCTGCCCAGGCGCACCGCGTTCGTGCGCGGCGGTGTCGGCAGGGTCTCCAGGAGCGGGCTCTCAGGTGACTCCCAGGGGCAGGTGCTCGCCGCCAACGTCGATGTCGTCTTCGTCGCCGAACCCGCGCTGCATGCCACCGACACCGCGGATCTGGGCAGGATCGAGCGGCTGCTCGCGCTCGCCTGGGAGAGCGGTGGCCGTCCGGTGGTGCTCGTCACCAAGTCCGACCTGATCGGCGAGGGGCTCGACTTCCTGCTGAGAGAGGTGGCCGCGGCGGCACCGGGGGTGGACGTGCGCCCGGTCTGCTCGGTCACCGGGGAGGGGGTCGACATCGTCCGTGAATACCTTGAGGGCACGCGCACCGCGGTGGTGCTGGGGGCCTCCGGTGCGGGCAAGTCCACGCTCGTCAACGCCCTGGCCGGGGCGGACGTCATGGAGACCCAGCACGTCAGGGCCGGCGACGGCCGGGGGCGTCACACCACCGTGCACCGCGAGCTCATTCCGCTGGCGAAAGGCGGACTGATCATCGACACGCCGGGTATCCGCCGCATCGGCCTGTACGACATGGGCGAGGGCGTGGACATGGTCTTCTCCGACCTGGAGGAACTCGCCGGGCGCTGCAGGTTCGGCGACTGCGGCCACGACAGCGAGCCGGGCTGCGCGGTGCTCGCCGCGATCGAGGACGGCACGCTTCCCGAGCGGCGGCTGGAGAGCTGGAACAAGCTCCAGAGGGAGGCCGCCTGGATGGCCTCCAGAAGTGACGCGCGGCTCCGCAAGGAACTGCAGAACAAGTGGAAGATCATCCACAGGGAGATGCGGAAGCCGGGCCGCAACAGGCCGTGAAACACGGGAAATGCCCGCCGTGCGGTGGTCTGTGCTCCAGACGCCGCACGTGCGGGGCCCGACACGACAACGTGTGATCTCGCAAGGGGTGCGCGAGATCACACGTGAGGGGAAGCCGGGTGGAGGTACTGCTCAGGCGACGGCGCTGATGCCGGCGCTGGCGGCGCGGCGCATGCGACGGCGGCGCTCGGAGGCGCGCTCGTCCTCGTTCAGACCGCCCCAGGTGCCGTACTTCTCCGGACGGGACAGCGCGTAGTCCAGGCACTCGGCGCGAACAGGGCACTGGGCGCAGATCGCCTTGGCCTTACGTTCACGGATGTCACGCTCGGGCTGACGCTCACCGTCGGGACCGAAGAAGAGCACGAGGTCCTCGCCCCGGCACGCGGCGTCATCCTGCCATCCCCAGCTGGGCCGAGGCCGGGCGGTCTGCCGACGTACCTGAGACATGAGAAAACCACCTTATAGTTGAGAGGTATTTCTGGTTGATGCCGCATTTGGACGCTTGTGGCGTCCCTGGATCCAACGCCTGGATTGGCCGTGATGTTCCCTCAAGTCAGGTCAGCGCGGACGTGGCGTACAGCACAGGGGTCAGCCTGTCCAGCGCTACCAGCCGGTAGGTAGTGATCGTATCGGCGCAAGCCGTACCACATGGCGTTGTCAGCGTCATGGGTTCAACCACTACCCGAAAACGAGCGCCACTACCGCGCACAAATGCCTCGGTGATGGCGCCGTCCGACCTGGAGGATTCCACGGCCACTCCGCCAACCGAGAGTTCACCCGTATGAATGCGGATGAAATGCTCAGCGGCCTGCAGTGGCTCAGGGATGCCTGCGCGTCCCCGGAAACGGTCAAGAATGATCTCGCCGGACCGGTACGCGTCGGCTGCCGCGATCGCAGCAGCCTGAGACATGCTGCCGTAGTAAAGCCCGTGTGGCAAGCACACGAGGTTGGCGGCGTATCGATCGCCGCCAACATGTGATGTTTCCCATACTGTGTCCGGCAATGATTTTGCCAAGGACCGAGCTAGGGGTAGTCCAATGCGGGCGCAGCACGCGTTGCGCTTGGCATGCGTGCAGACCAGAAAAACCGGCTCACTCACAAGTATGCAGGACTCCGGGACCACTCCGGCCACCACGCTGTCAAGGTCAAGATCGTCCGGACCTGCGAAGATGCCTTCGGCGATCCACGGCTTGGCGGCGGTGGAGTCGGCGACCATGACGTGAATGCCGGTTTCCACGGGGTTTCTGCGACCCGGGCGGCGAATCAGCTGGGGCCGGATGCCGAGCCGCGAGGCCCGTTTGATAAGAGTGTGAACGCCCTCGGGAAGTTTGCAGTCCTCAAGGTGGGAGGCCCAGGGGCCGGAGTGCTCGATCAGCAACCAGAAGCGGGCTCCGACGGTCGCGCTGGCATGGA
Source organism: Streptosporangium amethystogenes (assembly GCF_000721075.1). GTDB lineage: Bacteria > Actinomycetota > Actinomycetes > Streptosporangiales > Streptosporangiaceae > Streptosporangium > Streptosporangium amethystogenes. Next base: position 38,985 of record NZ_JOEQ01000014.1, on the reverse strand, counting down.
CGGGCAGTTCGCCGGTATGGCAGCCCCGGGGGTGCTCGCATCCCCTGCCCGCCATGTCCGCCATGCTCGCGCCGCCGCTCGTGATCACACTCTCTCCTCGCTCCGAGTTAGGCAAGACTAACCTAACGGTCGGATCAGGAGGGCGCAGGGGGAAAAGGATCATAGGCGGGTAAAAGCGCGCCGGCGGTGTCGGCGGTGTCAGTGGGCCAGTGCCGCGCGCGCCAGCGGGAGGGCGGCCTCGCGATCGGAGGGGACGAGGCCGATCCTGGTCCGCCGGTCGAGAAGGTCGTCCACGTCCAGGGCCCCCTCGTGCCTCACCGCCCAGACGAGCTCGGCCCCCGTGACCCCGGTCGGGCCGGCCTCGGCCAGCCAGGGCTCGCGGGCCATCAGCGCCCGCACGGCGCCCGCCTCGCTCCCGTACCGCTCCGCGAGCCGGTCCGCCCCCTTGCCGCTGCCGTCCGGCCGGACGGCCCCGACGAGGGGCAGGTTCGCGGTGCGGCTCCGACCCGCCTTGAGCCCGCCGAGCGACACGGCCCGGTCGACCGCGTCCTCGGCCATCCGCCGGTACGTGGTCAGCTTGCCGCCCACCACCGTCACCATCCCGTCCGGCGTGGCCAGTAGCGCGTGCTTCCTGGACAGGTCGGCGGTGTGGCCGTCGGCGGCGAGCAACGGCCGCAGCCCCGCGTAGGTGCCCGCGACGTCCGCACGCCGTACCGGCTCCTCAAGCACGGAGTTCAGGACGGCGAGCAGGAAGGTCACGTCCTCCTCCGGTGCCTGCGGGACATCCGGGACGGGACCGTCCACCGGCTCGTCGGTGAGGCCGACGTAGATCCGTCCGTCGGACTGGGGGAGCACCAGTGCGAACCGGTTGCTCTCGCCGGGGATCGGGATGTGCAGCCCCGCGGCCAGACCCGGCAGCGTCTCGGGTCGCAGCACCAGATGGGTGCCGCGCGAGGGGCGCATCCGGATGTCCGGGTGGAGCCCGGCGGCCCAGACCCCGGTGGCGTTGACCACCGTTCTGGCCCGGATCGTGAAGGTGTCCCCGCCGAGCTCGTCACGGACCAGCGCGCCCTCGCCGGACACCTCCAGCGCCCGGCAGCGCGTCAGCACCCTCGCCCCCCAGCGGGCGGCGGTCCTGGCCACGGAGACCACCAGGCGGGCGTCGTCGGTCAGCCGCCCGTCCCACGACAGCAGGGCGCCGCGCAGCCCGCGCGAACCCAGCGGAGAGGCGAGGGCGAGCGCCTGCTCGGCGGAGACGCGAAAGGGGCCGGGAAGGAGGTGGCGGGGCGTGCGCGCCGCGATCCGCAGCCCCTCGCCGAGCCGGTACCCGGTCATCACCAGCGCCGCCTGGCGGCGGGAGACCGCGGGGACCAGCGGCAGCAGGTAGGGCTGCGCCCTGACCAGGTGCGGCGCGGTACGGCCGAGCAGGTGGCCACGTTCCACCGCGCTCTCGTACGCCACCCCGACCTGCCCCCTGGCCAGATAGCGGAGCCCGCCATGGATCATCTTGGAACTCCACCTGGAGGTACCGAACGCCAGGTCGTGGGCGTCGATCGCGGCCACGGAGAGACCTCGGGAGGCCGCGTCGAGCGCCGCCCCGGCACCGGTCGCGCCCAGCCCCACCACCAGCACGTCCACCACGAGGTCGCGGACCTCGGCGAGCTCGCGGGCGCGGCGGGCGGCGTTGAGAGAGGATTTCACCGTCTTAGGTACCTTTCCAGGAGCGTGGCGAGCTCGGTGTCCAGATCGTCCCTGGTGAGCGGGTTCAGCATGGTGGGGCCGGAGAGCAGGAACGACTGGGCCGTCAGCAGCACGCCCCTGGCCAGCTTCACCGTGTCACCGGGGCGCACGGTGCCGAGGCCCTGTCCTGTGATGATCGCCGACTCGACGAGGTCCAGCATGGCCTCATGGCTTGAGCCCCGGCGATCCAGCAGGTAGGGCAGGAGCAGCTCGGGGTCGACCTCGACGATCTTCCGCCAGAGCGGGTGGTCGCGCAGCGCCCGCACCACCGCCACCGCCGCGGTGACCGGGTCCTCGGTGGCGAACCGGCCGGCGACGCGCACCCACTCGCGGGTCATCAGGTCGGCGACGAGACTGCGCATGTCGGGCCAGTGACGGTAGATCGTCATGCGCGACACCCCGGCCCGGCGGGCCACGTCGGTGAGCGTGGCTCGCCGCACCCCCACCGCGAGGACCACATCGCGGGCGGCGTCGAGGATCTGGTCGCCGCTCTCCGCGGCCGCGTTGTGACGGATAGACGTCATGTGTCACAGTGTAGGGGTGGAAAAACCGACAAGTGCCGCGGAACCCATGCTCTGGTCCGGCTGGGGAGATCCCGCCAAGGCCGCCGACCTGCCGGAACCGATTCGCAAGCTGCTCCACGAGATGCTGGGTGTGCGTCCGCCGCGGGACAGGGCCGCCGACTTCGGCGAGGTGCGCCTGCCCGCCGTGGCCCTGTCCCCGCTGGTTCTCACCGAGTTGCGCGGTGTCGTCGGCGCGGACCACGTGCGCTTCGACGACGACGCCCGCATCCGGCACACCCGCGGCAAGTCCACCCCCGATCTGCTGCGCATGCGCGCTGGAGACGGCTCCGACGCGCCCGACGCCGTGGTGCTGCCCGGCTCCCACGATGAGGTGCTGGCGGTGCTGGCGACCTGTGCCGCGCACCGGGTCGCGGTGGTCCCGTTCGGCGGCGGCACCTCCGTGGTCGGCGGCCTGGTCGTGATCAGGCAGGGCTTCGCCGGCGTCGTCGCGCTGGATCTGGTCCGGCTGAACCGGCTGGTCGCCGTCGACCGCGAGTCGATGGTCGCCGAGATGGAACCGGGGCTGCGCGCCCCGCAGGCCGAGCAGCTTCTGGCTGGGCACGGGCTCACCCTAGGACACTTCCCGCAGTCGTTCGAGTACGCCACGCTGGGTGGTTTCGCCGCCGCCCGCTCCAGCGGTCAGGCCTCGGCCGGCTACGGCCGCTTCGACGACATGGTCGTCGGCATGACCGTGGCGACCCCGCGGGGCACCCTCGACCTGGGCCGGGCGCCCGCCTCGGCCGCCGGGCCCGACCTGCGCCAGGTGATCCTCGGGTCGGAGGGGGCCTTCGGCGTGATCACCTCCCTGAGACTCCGCGTCCGGCCGGCGCCCGCCGAGCGCGTCTACGAGGGATGGCGGTTCGAGTCGTTCGCGGCGGGCTCGGCCGCGCTGCGGCGCCTGGCCCAGGAGGGCGCCGTGCCCACGGTGCTGCGCCTGTCCGACGAGACCGAGACGATGATCGGGCTGGCCAGGCCGAGCGAGATCGGTGCCCTGTCCGCAGGCGCGGGCTGCCTGGCCATCGCCGGGTACGAGGGTTTTTCGGAGGTGCCCGGCCTGAGGGAACGGGTCGCCGCCGTGGCGTCCGGGCTCGGTGGCGTCTACCTCGGCCCCGGCCCCGGCGAGTCGTGGGCCCACGGCCGCTACTCCGCGCCCTACCTGCGCGACTCACTGCTCGCCGCGGGGGCGACCGTCGAGACGCTGGAGACCGCCGGATTCTGGTCCAACCTTCCTCGCCTGTACGAGGCCGTGCGGCTCTCGCTGCACGCCTCGCTCGGCTCACCGTTGGTGATGTGCCACATCTCCCACGTGTACGGCACCGGCGCCTCCCTCTACTTCACGGTCGTCACGGCGCAGGCCGACGACCCCGTCGGGCAGTGGGAGGCGGCCAAGCGGTCGGTCAACGAGGCGATCGTCACGGCCGGAGGCACCATCTCGCACCACCACGGCGTCGGCCGCGATCACCGGGAGGCCCACGCGGTCGAGGTCGGCGATCTGGGCGTGGAGATCCTGCGCGGGATCAAGGATCGGCTCGACCCCGAGGGCATCCTCAACCCGGGCGTCCTGATCGCTCCGGAGAAGCCCGTCTCCTGAGGCCCGTCCTTCGCGGCCCGCCTTTCCGGCGGGTCTCCCGGAGGTCGCCTTCCGCCTTCCGCCTTCTGGCGGAGGGCGGGAACGAGGTCAACCGGCGACCGTCAGCTTCTCCATGGCCTCGCGGAGCGGCCCGGGGATCCCGGCGGGCCGCCGGGTCTCCCGGTCGACGAACACGTGGACGAAGTGGCCCTCGGCCACGACCGTCTCGCCGTCCTCGCGGAACAGCCCGAGTTCGTAGCGGACGCTGGAACGGCCCAGGTGCCCGATCCGCAGCCCGACCCGGATGGGTTCGGGGAAGGAGACCGACGCCTTGTAGACGCAGTGCGACTCGACACACAGGCCGATGGCGTCGCCGCCGTGGATGTCCAGGCCCGCGCTCCTGACCAGCCAGGTGTTGATCACGGTGTCCATCATCGAGTAGTGGACGGCGTTGTTGACGTGGCCGTAGACGTCGTTGTCCTTCCACCTGGTCGGAACGGTCTCCCAGTAGGCGTACACGGTGGAACTATATTCCAGAGGTCGGCGTGGGATGATCCGCCCTCCTGGCGGGCTCCCCATGGAGTCCCGGCGCGTCCATGGCGGGTTCCGGCGGAAAGGGGCGAGCGGGAGGGGAGTATCGGCTCGCCGCTGGAGCCGGGAGCCGTGGGCCTGCTGGCCAGGGGGCCGGAACGCGGCCGGGCCATCCTCGTCCACTTCGACGATTTCCGGTTCAGCCGCTTCTGATGTGAATCGCCCCCTTTATTGCCGACGATCCGGGTGCGACTCTTTAAGATCATTGCCAAGATATGGTCATGGTCGATGTCGGACGGGCGGCGCAGCGCGGGCGTGAGGTCTCCTCCCGGGTGTCCAAGGAGGGTGCGGGCTGGTCCTGCACGCGCAGAGGGAGCTTCGAGGACCTGCTGCCCAGCGAGAAGCCCTTCTCCTGGCTCGACGTGCGTACGGTCTGGCGCTCCAGGAACGAGGTCCTCGCGGCCCTGTTCGGAGATCCGTCGGGGCAGGTACGGGCGCGCTGGGTGGCGTCCCAGCGGGCCCGGGGCGCCGACCCCTCCTTCCGTATCCCGATGGACGTCGGCCCCGAGTTCTCCTTCCTGGTCCTCGGTGACACCGGGGAGGGCGACTCCTCGCAGTACGCCGTGGTGCCGGGCATGCTCAGGATCGGCGCGGACACCGCCTTCGCGGTCGTCGCCAGTGACGTGATCTACCCCACAGGCTCGGGGAACGAGTACGAGGACAAGTTCTTCCGCCCCTACCAGGACTACCGGGCGCCGATCTACGCGATCCCCGGCAACCACGACTGGTACGACGGGCTCGGCGGCTTCATGCGCGTCTTCTGTGACGCCCCGTCGCTGGAGGCGGAGAACGAGGGGTTCAAGCTTTCGCCCTCCGGGCTGCGCGGCCTGCTCTGGCGCAGGCCCGAGAAGATCGACGAGGCCCGGCTGGCCAGGGCGCGCGAGCGGCGGCCAGGACCCGAGCAACAGGCCGTGCAGCCGGCCCCCTACTGGGTGATGGAGACCCCCGGGCTGCTCATCGTCGGTGTGGACACCGGGATACGCGGCGACATCGACGCCGAGCAGGCCGGCTGGCTGCGCGAGGTCTCCCTCGACCCCCGGCCCAAGGTGCTGATCACCGGAAAGCCCATCTACACCCGCAACGACTACAAACCGTCGAAGCTGGCCGGGGGCGGCACCATCGACGACATCGTCACCGCCCCCGCGCACAACTACGTCGCGGCGATAGGCGGCGACGTGCACAACTACCAGCGCTTCCCGATCAAGGTCGGGGAGCGGACCATCCAGTACATCGTGGCGGGCGGCTCGGGGGCCTTCATGCACGCCACCCACACCATCCCCAGGGTCACCGTCGGCGGCCTGCACGAGGACGACTACCGGTGCTACCCGCTCCGCGGTGACTCGTTGTCCTTCTACAGCAGGCTCTACAGCGACCGGCTGCGCATGCGGTGGCTCTACCTCACCCCGGACGAGAGCGCGACGCTGATGTCCCGGCAGATCGGCAACACCCCGGTACGGGACGTCCCGGCCGTGCCGATCACCCGGCGGATGAGATGGGTGGCCCGGATCCTCGGCGGCTGGCCGATGCCGTTCCGGCTTCCGGTGGGCAGGGTGTTCCACCGCTACCTGTCGGAGCTGTCGGACTGGGACACCCCGCCGTTCTTCAAGAGCTTCCTGCACGTCTCGGTGACGCCCGAGGCCCTACGGATCCGCTGCTTCGCCGCCACCGGCTGCCTGCCGCAGGAGATCGAGCCCCCGCTTGAGGACGAGATCGTCATACCGCTCCTCTGACCCGGCCGGAATGTCGTATCGGCGTGGCACTGTTGGCGTATGAACGTGTCAGTCGCGGCCGCCCCCGGCGGTGGGGGCGTGCTGCGTGTGGACGGCGAGTCCGCCGTGGCCGTCGCCGATCTGGTCTCGGCGGTCCGCGAGCTGGAGGCCCGGCGGCCACGCTGGGTCTGGGCCGACACGCGGGAGGTCTACCCCGCGTTGCTCGCCGCCGGCGTGCGGCTGGCACGCTGCCACGACCTGGCGCTGACCGAGAGCCTGCTCCTGGCCCACGAGGAGCGGTTCGGCGAGCCCCGCTCGGCCAGGGCCGCCCACGCCAGGCTGCACGGGCTCCCCGTGCCGGACGACCATCAGGGGCCCCAGGCGCGGCAGGCCACCCTTTTCGAGGAGGAGGCGCCGGTGCCCGACGCGGACCTGGTCGCCGAGGTCCACGCCGACCAGCTGCGCCGCGTCGAGGCCACCGCGGACCCGCGGCGGTTCCGGCTGCTGGTCGCCGCGGAGTCGGCCGGGGCGCTGATCGCCGCGGAGATGGCCGCCGAGGGCATGCCCTGGCGCGAGGACGTGCACGACGAGCTGCTGACGGACCTGCTCGGCCCGCGCCCGGTGCACGGCATGCGGCCCGCCAAGCTCCAGGCCCTGGCCGACCAGGTGGCGGCGGCCTTCGGCACCCCGTTCAACCCCGACTCCCCGCAGCAGATCGTCAGGGCGTTCAAGGCGGCGGGCGTGCCCGTCTCCTCTACCAGGGCCCACGACATCAGGCAGGTCGACCACCCCGGTGTCGCGCCCCTGCTCGCCTACAAGGAGATGGCCAGGTTCTACAGCTTCCACGGCTGGGCCTGGGCCGACCAGTGGGTCCGAGACCACCGCTTCCGGCCGGAGTACGTGGTGGGCGGCGTGGTGACGGGCCGTTGGGCGACCAACGGCGGGGGCGCCCTGCAGATCCACAAGCTGATGCGCAAGGTCATCGTGGCCGACGACGGCTGGACACTGGTCGTCGCCGACGCGGCCCAGCTGGAGCCGCGGGTGCTGGCCGCGATGGCCGGGGACGGCGGCCTGGCCAGGGCGGCCGGGCAGATCGACCTCTACCAGGCGCTGGCACAGGCGTTCGGCGGCGAGCGCGACAACGCCAAGATCGCCATGCTGTCGGCGATGTACGGGGGCACCAGCGGAGACGCGCCCAAGTTGCTGGCCGTGATGCGGCAGCGCTTTCCCCGCGCCCACCAGTTCGTGGAGGACGCCGCCCGCGCGGGAGAGGAGGGCAAGGTGGTCCGTTCCTGGCTGGGCCGCACCTCGCCGCCGCCCTCGGCCGGCTGGCGAAAGCTGGTCTCGGGGCCCGAGGGAGGCCGTGCGGCCCGCGACCGCGGCCGGTTCACCAGGAACTTCGTGGTCCAGGCGACCGCGGCCGAGTGGGCGCTCGCACTGATGGCGGTGCTGCGCGGTCTGCTGCCCGACCCGGCCAGGCTGGTGTTCTTCCAGCACGATGAGGTGATGGTGCACTGCCCGGCCGAGCAGGCCGACGAGGTCGTCGCGGCGGTCGGCAGGGCGGCGGAGGAGGCGAGCCGGCTGCTGTTCGGATCGACTCCCGTCCGTTTCCCGATGCAGGCGGTCCCGGTGCGGTGCTACGCCGACGCCAAGTGAGGTCCGCCCGGCGGGCATGCCGGTGGAAGAACGGCTCGGAACCCCTGCTCAGGGCCTGCTCAGGGCCAGCCAGGCACCGGTGATCGTCACCATGCCCCCGACGGCCGCGCCGAGCACGCCGTACGACAGGCTGCCGACGATCACCCCGGCGGCCACCGTGCCGGTCGCGCCGCAGAGGTTCGTCAGCAGGTCCGACAGGCCCTGTACGGGGGTGCGGTGTGCCAGCGGCACCGCCTCGCTGAGCATCGCCGAGCCGGCGATCAGCCCGCAGGACCAGCCGAGGCCGAGCAGGATCAGCCCGGCGGTGATCCGGGTGACGTCGTGCGTCCCGGCCCCGCCGGTGAGGACGGCGGAGACCAGCAGCAGGCCCATCCCCAGCACCAGCACCGGTGTCCGTCCGGCCCGGTCGGCCAGCCAGCCGACCACGGGGGACAGTACGTACATTCCAGCGATGTGCAGGCTGATCACGATGCCGATGACCGTGTACGTCGAGCCGCCGTGGTCGAGGTGGACCGGGGTCATCGACATGATCGACACCATGGCGGTGTGGCTGACCGCGATCGCGGCCAGCGCGCGCCTCGCCAGGGGGGTCGTACGCAGCACCCGCCAGGCGGCGCGGAACGTGCCTACGCCCTTTTCCGAGGCCGCGGCAAGGGGCGAGTGGGGAGTAGGGTCAGGGCCGTGCGGCGTCGTGCTCTGCCGTCCCGGGTCCGGCCGCTCCCCGGGGGCGGGTGACGCGGCCTCCGGGACCGCGCCGTCCAGGGCGGTGTCGTCCGGGAGCGGGGACGCGGAGCGGGCCAGAAGCAGGGGGTCCGGGCGCAGGGCGAGGGTGATGACGCCGAGGGTGATCGCGAAGCTCAGCAGGGCGAGGGCGAACGGGCCGCTGCCCGCCGCCAGGCCGAGCCCGGCACTGAACCGTTCGGCGGGCCCCGCCAGGTTCGGGCCGGTGACCGCCCCGATGGTGGTGGCCCACACCACCAGCGACAGGTGCCGGGCCGAGTGCCCCGGCGCCGACAGGTCGGTCGCGGCGTAGCGGGAGGCCAGGTTGCCCGCGCTGGCCGCGCCGAACAGCACCAGCCCGGCCAGCAGCAGCGGCCATGAACCCATGGCGACGGCGAGCAGCGAGACCAGGCAGCCGAGCAGGGCGCACCCGTAGGCCAGGGTGAGCCCGGCCCGCCGGCCACCCCGGTCGGACGATCTGGCGGTGGGCAGTGCCAGCAGCGCGGCGCCCAGCACCGTCGCGGTCCCGGCCAGCCCGCTGAGCGTGGTGGAGCCGGAGAGCTCCTTCACGGTCACCGAACTGAAGGTGAGTCCCACGGCGACGCCGATCCCGCCGCTGATCTGGGCGGTGGAAAGGACGGCGAGCGTCCGCCGCCGCACCGTGGCGATCCGCGCACCGTCGTCACTGCGGGCACCGGAGATGTCGGGGGGCGTGGTGTCGGCGGTCATGAGTGAAGTCTGTCATCACTCATGACCGGGCCGGGAAGCCGTCTCGCGGGCGGGCTCAGTCGGCGGAGGTGAAGGTGGCGAAGAAGGTGCCCAGGATCTCCGAGTTCTTCTCCCAGTCGAGATCCTGCACCCGGAAAGTGATCTGGTAGGCGGTCTGGCCGTTGACGGCGACGTAGCGCGTCAGCCCGTGCATCGGAACGCCGTTGGGCTGGACGTAGGTGTACTCCCAATCCGCGGCCTTCCAGGTGCGATAGTTCACCAACGTCACGCCTACCTCGGTGTATTCGTCCAGGCCCTTCTTGCTCGCCTTGCCGAGTGCCGTCACCGGGTCCTCGACCGGTACCTCGACGACGACGATGTTCTGCCCGCCGCCCTTGGGCCCGGAGAAGGTGACGGTTCCCTTGGAGTCGGCCTTCACGTTCCAGTCGCCGGGCACCGCGCCGGAGACCCCGGCGGCGCTCGCCAGCTTGAAGCCGTCGGGGATCTCCTCGTCGGTCCCGGAGGACCTCCCCGGGTCGGCGGGTGCGGATATCGCCGCCGAGGGGCCCGTGGAGTTCGCGGTGCCGGAGTCGTCGCCGGGCAGGAAGACGATGAGCCCGGCGACCACGATGGCCAGCACGCCGCCCCCGCCGAGCATCAGCAGACGGCTGTCGGGGCGGCTGCCGCGCGACCGGCCGCCCTCGCGCTCCGGGGCGCGGCGCGCGCCCGAGCGTGTCCCGGCCCTGCCGGGTGAGGTCAGGGCCCGGGAGCTCCGTACGGGGCCGGTGGGGGACTGCTCCTGCGGGGCCGGGGCGGGCCCCGGGGTTGGCCAGGGTGCGGCCCCGCTCCGCCCATCGCGTGGCGGGACGCCGGGGAGGTCGCCGGAGAAGCTGCTCAACGCGTCGAACGGGTTGCCGTCAGCTCCGGTCGCCGGGATGCGCAGCGCGTCGTACCCGCGCTGGTGCCCGCCGGTCTGCGGGGACCTGGGAGCCGAGGAGTGCCCAGGGAGGGAGAGCAGGTCCGCGCGGTGGCCTCCGCTCGGGCCGGCGAGTGCGTCGTAGGGGAGCGGGTGACCGCCCGAGGAGTCGGTGGCGGGGTCGTAGGGCACCCGGATCGGGCCGGAGGGCGTCTCGATGATCCGGGAGGGCATCGGCCCCGACGGCACGTCCAGCGGGGGCATCAGGTGCATCGGCATGGAGTCGCCGGGGACCGGCATCGACGAGGGCGACGGGCTGGGCGTGCGGTTCGGGGTGCTGGAGCCGTGGCTGCGCAGCACCCGGTCCAGTAGATCCGACACCTGGGCGGCGCTCATCCGGTCGGCGGGGTTCTTGCGGAGCAGGCCCTCGATGACGGTGATCAGGGCGCCGGCCCGCTGGGGGCGGTTGGGCTCCTGGGTGAGGATCGCGCCGAGCACGGCCACCGCGTCAGGACCCTCGTAGGGGGGCCGGCCCTCGACCGCCGCGTAGAGCGTGGCACCGAAGGACCACAGGTCGGAGGATTGAGTGACCTGCTGGCCCGACAGCCGCTCCGGCGGGATGTAGGCGGGGGAGCCCATCAGCAGGCCGGTCTGGGTGATCGTGACGTCGCCCTCTATCGCGGCGATGCCGAAGTCGGTGAGCACCACCCTGTCGGAGGTCAGCAGCACGTTGCCGGGTTTGACGTCGCGGTGCATGATTCCGGCGGCGTGGGCGTGGCGGAGCGCGTCGAGCACCCGGACGCCGATCTCGGCGGCCTGGACCACCGGCAGCGGTCCGCTCTGCCGTACGGCCTGCTCAAGCGACCAGGCGCGGACCAGTTCCATCACGATCCAGGGGCGGCCGTCCTCCTCGACGACATCATGGACCGTGACGATGCCGGGGTGGCTGAGCCGGGCCGCCGAGCGGGCCTCGCGGAGCATCCGCCGGTGCGCACCCTGCTTACCTGCGTGGTCGAGCCCGTAGGGGAGGATCAGCTCCTTGACCGCGACGTCCCGGTCGAGCAGGACGTCGTGGGCGTGCCACACCATGCCCATCCCGCCACGGCCCACCGGTGACACCAGGCGGTAGCGCCTGCCCACCAGCCTGCCCTGGCCCTCCGGTGTGGCTCCGGCGAAATCGCCACCCTCAGGCCCCTGGGGGTTTCTCCCGAGCAAGCGATCGGTCATCGTACCCCGTTCCCCACAACCAGCCCTTTTTGTTAAGGCTGGACACGATATCGGGATGTCATTCGGTAACGGAAGTTGGCACACGGAGAAAGCGCGTGACGGCATTTGTCAGTGATCGGTGTTCTTCGGATCACTGAACCGGTGTCCGCGCTCTGACGTCGCCGAATGCTACCGGCGAGCGGGTGAATTGTCAGCTTCGCCCGTTCCTAATAGCCGACGGATCACTAAACCGATCCGTTTCCATGATCGGCCGCCTCGGCCAGCGCGGTCAACGCCGTGGTGAAAGCCGAGGCTGGCGGGCTGACCAGACCCGCGCCGACCTGTCCGGTCCCCGCGACCCGGCCGGCGATACCGGTGTTCACGGTGGGCAGCAGGCCCGTCCTGGCGACCAGCGTGACATCGACGCCGACCGGCGTGCCCCGGAAGTCCAGCCCCGGGATCTGGTAGGCGGGATGCTCGGCCAGGGTGATCTCGTACATGGAGCGGGTGGCCGCCATCGCGTCCGAGACGTCGCCGCCGACGAACCGGACGATCGCCGGGGCCGCGGCCATCGCGAAGCCCCCCAGGCCGGCCGTCTCAGTGATCGTGGAGTCGCCGATGTCGGGATTGGCGTCGTCCGGACCGTACGCGCCGAGGTAGAGACCGTCCGGCACGCCCGCGGGGCCGGTGAACCAGCGGTCGCCCAGCCCGGAGACCTGGACCCCGAAGTCCGTGCCGTTGCGTGCCATCGCGACGACCATCGTGGAGCCGGGGATGTTCCTCGCGGCGTCCGCGCTGACCTTGCACGCGGCCATGCCCGCGTTGAGGAAGAAGTGGTCGTTGCCGTTGATGAAGCGGAGCACCTCGGCGGCGTGGCCGGGGGCGGCCTCCACCACCTCGGGAGCCAGTTCGCGGACCAGCAGCGAGGTGGCGGCGCGGTTGCGGTTGTGCAACTCGTCGCCCATCTGCAGGGACTGCGCGGTCAGCGCCCGCAGGTCCAGCGGACCGCTCCGCTCCAGGGTGGCCTGGAGCGCGGGGCCGAGCACCTCGGCCATCCAGCGCAGTCGCCTCAGCACCTCCGGGCCGTACGCGCCGTAGCGCAGCACCTTGCCCAGCCCTTCGTTGAGCGAGCAGTAGGCGGTACCGCCGTGTTCGGCGTCATGAACCTCGAACATCCACATCGACCGGGTGACCACGCCCGCCATCGGCCCGACGGTCCGGTGGTGGTGGCAGGAGTCCAGCCGTGCCTGCCCGCGGGCCAGCCGTTCCTCGGCGTCGGCGGCGTCGGTGGCCAGCCCCTCCAACAGCATCGCCCCGATGAGCGCGCCCCGCATCGGACCCGATGCCCGTTCCCACTCGATCGGCGGCCCCGCGTGCAGGAACGTGCCCCTCGGCAGGTCGAGCACCTCGTGCGCGGGCCGCACCCCGACGAGCTGCGGCCGGGCGGAGACCAGGCGGCCCACGGCCGTCTCGTTGGCGCGGCCCCTGCGCGGGTCGGCCAGCACCCGGGCCAGGTCGGCCTCGGTGCCGGGCATCGGCGGGCGCCAGTCCACCCGCGTCCGGGGGACGGCCTGGAGGTCCAGCGCCTCGCCGAGCACGTCGGCCCCCACCGTGATCACTTCCGGCTCGCCGGAAAGCATGGTCAGCGTCATGCGTCAACTCCTGAACGAAGAGCGGTGACGTCCGGAGGGAGGGAGGCCGATCCCCGGCGTCCGACGGCGGTCAACGAGCGATCCCGGCGACGACCTCGGCGGCGTGTCCCGCGGCTTGGGCGTTGGAGGTGAACACCGCGGCGCCCGCCGCGTTCAGGGCCTCGGCCTGCGCGTTCAGTCCCTGCGGGTCGCCCTCGGAGCCGACCAGCGCGACGACCACCGTGACACCTCGTGCGGCGGCCCCGGCGATCGCGGGCGCGAGCGTCGCGGCGGGATCGGGGTCGGCGCCGTGGCCGAGGACCACGTCGAGCAGGACGACCTCGCCCGGCGGCACCTCGGCCAGGGCCTCCAGGCGGAGCGTCGGGTCGATCATCGGGTGGGCCCGGCCGACCGTGTAGGCGTCGTCGCCGAAGTCGGTGAACTCCCCGCTCCCGGTGATCAGCCGCGCCTCCACGCAGAGCGTCCCACCCGAGTAGATGCCGCGCAGACCTCCCGCGTGCTCCCGCGCCGTGCCGGGGGCGGGCCAGGACGGCCAGGCGGGGACCGGGGCGCCGAGGGCGCGCAGGGCGGTCTCGGTCGCCACGGTCAGATCGTCCTGGCCAGGGCCGAGCAGGGCGGTCACGACCGGAGTGCCGAGCTTCGCGACGGTCTCGGCGACGGCCCGCGCGACCTCGGGTGCGGGAGGCTTGGAGATCAGGACGATCAGCTCGGTCGCGGGGTCGGCGTCGAGGGCCTCCAGGGCGCGCAGGGTGGACAGCCCGCCCACGTCCGCGGACAGGTCACGGCCGCCCACGCCCAGCACGTGGGAGACTCCCACTCCCGCGTGGTCCAGCAGACAGGCCACCTGCTGCGCACCGGTCCCCGAGGCGGCCACCAGGCCGACCGGGCCGGGCCGCAGGACGTTCGCGAATCCGAGACCGGCCCCGCCGATCACCGCGGTGCCACAGTCCGGACCCATGACCAGCACACCGAGTTCGGTGGCGCGTCGCTTGAGCAGTACCTCCTGCTCGACCGGCACGTTGTCACTGAAGATCATCACAGACAGGCCGGCCTCGACCGCGTCCAGTGCCTCGGCGAACGCGTACGGCCCGGGTACCGAGACCAGGGCCAGTGTGGCGGCGCGCTCGCGGGCCGCGGCACGGACCGTGTGCGGGGGGTGCTCGACGGCGGCGCCGCCGGCCGGCGTGGCGGAGAGTCCCGCCAGCAACCCGTCCAGTTCCGCGAGGGCGGCCTCCAGAGTGTCCGCCCCGCCGCCGCGCAGCGCGATCAGCAGGTCGGCGGGGCCGGCCTTGGGGAGGTCGAAACCCAGCTCGGCGGCGATCCCGAGGTTGAGTTCCGTGGCCATCGCCACCACCGCGACCTCCACACCGGGCAGCGCGGACGCCGTCCGGCTGACCCGCATCAGGCTCACGGAGTCGTGGTAGACCCCGGTGCGCACCCGGACCACATCAGTGCTCAATTGCCCCTGCCTTCCAGATCGATCACCGCCGCGAGCCCGATGCGCAGCCCCCACGCCAGGTCGGCCCCCGAGGTGTGGCCCAGCTGGAGCAGGCGGTGCAGCGCCGGCTCCAGGGACTGCCGCCCCGCCAGGCCCCGCAGCACGGCCAGGACCTCGCCGCTGGCCTCGCCCCTGGCGGCACAGTGCAACAGCGCCGCCGAGATGGGGGTGGTCCTGCCCCGTACGTCGAAGGTGACGGCGGCGGCCAGCCAGTCGGCCAGCCAGACGGCACGATCGGCCCCCGTCGCGCCGCCGAAGTGGCGCAGCGCGACCAGCAGTCCCGCGAGCACGTCGTCGCCGCTCGGGGTGAGCCCGGGGCCCAGACCGACCAGCTGCTCGGCGGCCACGACGCTTTTCAGCAGCGAGCCCTCGGCGCACCCCTGGGCCAGCAGGCCGGCGGCGCCGTTGCCCTCCAGCCCCGGCCGCCTCGAAGACCGCTCGCACAGTCCGGCCATCGCGGGCAGCGAGCGGACCAGCTCCGCCACCTTCACGATGCCGAGCGGCGGGGCCGGGTTCCACCAGCGGTGGGCCCGCAGGCTGAGCCGCCCGACGTCGATCGAGCCGTCACCGACGCACGCCTCGTCACCCACCGCGACCTGAGGCATCGGGTCGGTGACCACCATGGCGTTGGGCAGGCGAGTGGCCTGCCCGGTCACCACCGCGATGACCTGCGGTTCCAACTCGGTGCGTATCTCAAGGTAGACGCCGGCGGGGAAGGCCGCCAGCACCCGCGCCGGGCGGCGGGGCGCCTCCAGCACCCGGCGCAGGGTTGTGCTGGCCGCGCCGGTCCCATGTGTCCGCACGTGCACGCGCCGCGCTCTCGGGCGCGTTCCAACGCTCATGAGCGCTCCTCTGTAGCAGGCCCCGTGGGTGTGAAGGTGCTCTCTCCAGCGGTTCGCTCGCTCACGGACTCCCCCATCCATTGAGCCGTACGGTAGAACGGGCGTGGAGGCAGGCCGTACGGATAAAGGTGCCAACAGTCAGCCCAAAGGTTGGCTCTTCCTGACAGACGGGTCTATCGGTCACAATCGCCTCATGGAACCTCCCGTACGGCCGGCGAGCACCGGAACGATCATTCACGGAGTCGCCGTCGGAGAGGTCCTCGGCGTCTCGACGCTCGCGGGAGCCCGGCTGATCGCGGGAGAGCGGGGCCTGGACCGGGTGGTGCAGCGGCTCAACGTGATGGAGGTGCCCGACGTCCTGGCCTGGGTCAAGCCGCACGAGCTGCTGCTCACCACCGGCTACCCGCTGCGCAACACCCCCCAGTCGCTCGGCAGACTGGTGGCCGACCTCGACGAGCGCGGCCTGGCCGCGCTGGCCATCAAGCTCGGCCGCTACCTCGACGAGCTGCCGGAGGAGATGGTGGAGCAGGCCGACCGGCTGGGCTTCCCGCTGATTCAGCTTCCCGACGACGTCGGTTTCGACGACATCCTCAACCAGGTGCTGACCGACATCCTCAACCGTCAGGCCGTCGTGCTGGCCAGGGCGGAGGAGGCGCACCGGGCGCTGGTCCAGGTCGTGCTCGCCGGGGGCGGGCTGCGCGAGGTGACGGCCGAGGTGGCGGGGCTGCTCGACGTGGGCGTGGCGGTGCTGGACGGGACGGGCCACGTGCTGGCCTCGGCCGGGCCCGCCGAGCACGTGGCCGCGCTGCGCGGCGCCCCCGACTCCCGCCACACCTCGGTGCCGGTGGTGGCGGGTGGGCACCACCACGGCAGGATCGTCGCCTGCGGCCCCGTCGGCTCGATCGGTGACAGCGATGTCGGCATTCTGGAACGTGCCGCCACGGTCGCCGCGCTGGTGGTGACCCGGCAGGAGGCGGTCAACGCCGTCGAGAGCAAGTACCGCGCCGACTTCCTGCGCGACGTGCTCACCGGCAGAGCGGGAGGCTCCGAGCGGGTCTCCTCCCGGGCCAGGGCCTTCGGGTGGGACCTGCAGCGCCCGGTCACCGTGCTGGTGGCCGAGCTCGACCCGGAGGGCGACGAGCGCGCCGCCCAGGACCGGCTGGTCACCTGCTGGACCGGTGCGATGCGCCGCCACGACGCGCGCGGTGCGGTGGCGGGCTTCTCCCATGAGGTCGTCACCATCGTGGACGCGGCGGTCGACGCGGGTCGCCTGGCCAAGGACGCCGCCGCGGCCTTCGCCGAGTGCCTGCCCGCCACCTTCTCCACCGGTGCCAGCCGTATCGCCGTCGGTGCCGAGGCGCTACCCGAGGCGTACGGCCAGGCGCTGAAGGCCGCGCGGGTGGGCCGCCAGCTCCACGGCAACGGCGCGGTCGCGCACTTCGACCAGCTCGGCGTCTACCGGCTGCTCTCGCTGGTCAACGACACCGCCGAGCTGCACGCCTTCGTCCGTGAGACGCTCGGCTCGCTCGCCTCCGACGACGACGCCGAGAACGCCGACCTGCGCCGCACCCTGCAGGTGCTGCTGGAGACCAACCTCAACGTGGCCGAGACGGCACGCAGGCTGCACTTCCACTACAACACGCTCCGCTACCGGATCGGCAAGCTGGAGCGCATGCTGGGAGGTTTCACCGAGGACGCCCACCTGCGGCTGAACCTCACCCTGGCCCTGCACGTCCTGCGGATGAGGGGGATCTGAGACCGGTGCTCCGGGTCCTGGGGGCGCGCGGGACCTAAGCTGTTCGACGTGAACGAGACCTTCGAGCTGGAGACCGACTACATCCCGCTCTGTGACCTGCTCAAGTACTGCGGTGTCACCGAGACGGGCGGCCAGGCCAAGCACTTCATCGCCGACGGCAACGTGCTGGTGGACGGGGAGGTCGAGCTCCGCAAGACCTGCAAGATCCGCAACGGCCAGGTGGTGACCGGCGACGGCTTCGAGATCCGGGTGGTCGCCGCCGGAACCTGATCCCGACACCGGCCTAGCCCGGCTCCGCGACGCTCCGTCCGCCCGCGGCCGTTCTTACGGTCACGACGGACCGCCCGCGCGGCCGACTATGTCACATACCTATATCTTTCACCGTCCCCCGCGCCCTTCACCGGGCGTTCTCGCTGGTGGTGCGCGAGGCATTAACTGGTCGGCCGCTCAGATTTGGCAGATCATGACGATGTCCGCGCATGGGCTCGGTCCTAATGTGCCCGCAACGGTAGTAAGGGACTCGCCGGAGGGATGCCCGCGGGGTGGCCACCGACCGACGGCCCGGTGAAAGGTGGGGCTCGATGGTTTCAGGTTGGACGAAACACGGCGACGGCCGGACACTCGCCCCGGGAGAGGTGGTCAGACCCGACGAGCGGCTGTCCTGGCCGCGGATGGTCGGATTCGGGGCGCAGCACGTCGTCGCGATGTTCGGCGCCACGTTCGTCTTCCCCCTGGTGATGGGGCTCGACCCCAACGTCGCCATCATGTTCTCGGGTGTGGGAACGATCATGTTCCTGCTCATCGTGAAGGGGAAGGTACCCAGCTACCTCGGTACCAGCGCGTCGTTCGTCGGTGGCGTGATGACCATCCGGGGGCTCGTGGGCGGCGACACGCCCGCCGCCGACGCGATCGTCACCGGTGCCATCCTGGTCGCGGGACTGGTGCTCGCCCTCGTGGGCGTGGCCGTCCACTTCCTCGGCGTGCAGGTCATCAACCGGGTCTTCCCGCCGGTCATCACCGGCGCCGTGGTCATGCTGATCGGCTTCGGCCTGGCGTACGTCGTCGCCGACATCTACTGGCCACAGGACCAGTGGATGGCCCTGATCACGATGACCGTCACGTTCGTCCTCATCGTGCTCTTCAAGGGCTTCATCGGCAGGATCGCCATCCTGCTCGGTCTGATCATCGGCTTCGTCCTCTCCTGGGCGGCAGACAGGATCTTCGGCAACATCACCGTCTCCAATGCGGGCGCCGGCGCGATCGACACGCACCCGAGGGTGAGCTTTGACGCGGTGGCGGCGGCCGACTGGATCGGCCTGCCGAACATGCACTTCCCCGACTTCAAGTTCTCCGCCGTACTGCTGGTGCTGCCCGCCGTGATCGCGCTGGTCGCCGAGAACGTCGGCCACGTCAAGGCCGTCGGTGAGATGACCCAGACCGACGTCGACCCGTACATGGGCCGGGCGATCATCGCCGACGGCGCCGCCACGGTCGTGGCCAGCACCTTCGGCGGCTCCCCGACCACCACCTACGCCGAGAACATCGGCGTGATGGCCGCCACCCGCGTCTACTCGACGGCCGCCTACTACATCGCCGCCGTCATCGCGATCCTGTTCGGCCTCTGCCCGAAGTTCGGCGCGCTGGTCGCGGCCACGCCGGGCGGCGTGCTCGGCGGCATCACCGTCATCCTGTACGGCATGATCGGCCTGCTCGGCGCGAAGATCTGGATCGAGAACCGGGTCGACTTCGCCGACCCGGTCAACCTCGTCCCGATCGGGGCGGGAATCATCCTCGCCATCGGACCGGTCACGCATATGATCAGTTCGGAATTCAAGCTGGAGGGCATCGCCTTCGGCACCATCGTGGTGGTGGTGGGTTACCACCTGCTCCGGGCCATCTCCGGACGGGGCGGCGCCGGTCCGGCAGAGGTGTCCGAGCTGCGACGAGAGGCGACCGGGTGAAACCACCCCCCTTCGAATACCACGCCCCCCGCTCCCTCGGCGAGGCGCTCGACGCCCTCGCCGGGGCCGGCGAGCACGGCAAGGTGCTCGCCGGGGGGCAGAGCCTGATCCCGCTGCTGAACATGCGGCTGGTCGCCCCCGCGCACCTGGTCGACATCAACCGGCTGGCCGAACTGGCGGCCGTCGACGTCGAGCCGGGCGGCGTGCGGGTCGGCGCCCTGGCCAGGCACGCGGCGGTGGAACGCTCCGGAGAGGTCGCCGCGGCCCAGCCGCTGCTGCGCCAGGCGCTCCGGCTGGTGGCCCACCCGGTGATCCGCAACCGGGGCACCGTGGTCGGCAGCCTGGCCCACGCAGACCCCGCCGCCGAGCTGCCGGCCGTGCTCGCCCTGCTCAAGGGGTCGATACGGCTGGCCAGGCCGGGTGCCGTCAGGGACGTGGCCGCCGAGGACTTCTTCACCGGCCCCCTGGAGTCGGCGATGGATCCGGGAGAGCTGGCCGTCTCCGCGTTCTTCCCCGCCCCGCCGCCGCGTTCGGGCACCGCGTTCCGCGAGGTCGCCCGGCGGCACGGCGACTACGCCCTGGCCGGGATCGCGGCGCTGGTCGCGCTGGACGACGAGGAGAGGATCACCTCGGCCACGGTGGCCTGCGTGAGCCTCGGCCCCGTCCCGGTGCTCGTCGACGTCACCGAGGCCGTCGGCCACCGGCCGCCGGAGTCGGCGGACTGGGCCTCGGCGGCCCGCGCCGTACAGGACCGGATCGAGCCGGAGGCAGACATTCACGCGACCGCCGCCTACCGGCGGCACCTCGCCGGAGTCCTCACCGAGCAGGCACTCCGTGACGCCGCCAGGGAGGCCGTAGGTGCATGAGATCACGCTGACCGTCAACGGGGTGGTCAGGCAGGCCTCGGTCCCGGCGCGGCGGCTGCTGTCCGACTGCCTGCGGCACGACCTCGGCCTGACCGGTACGCATGTCGGATGTGAACACGGGGTCTGCGGATGCTGCACGGTGCTGCTGGACGGCGAGCCGGTCCGCTCCTGCCTGACGTTCGCGGTCACCGTGGACGGGCACGACGTCACCACGGTGGAGGGGCTCGCCGACCCCGACGGCACGCTCTCACCGGTGCAGCGGGCCTTCGCCGAGTGCCACGGCCTGCAGTGCGGCTTCTGCACGCCCGGCTTCCTGTGCACGGTGACCGCGCTGCTGCGGGACAACCCGGCGCCGAGCGACGAGGAGGTGCTGGAGGGCATCTCCGGCAACCTGTGCCGGTGCACGGGCTACCAGAACATCGTCAAGTCCGTGCACCGCGCGGCCGAGATCATGGCGGAGGAGCCTTGGGCGGGCGCGGCGGGGAGTCCCCGGGTGGTCCCGGAGGACCCTCGGGCGGGCGAGGCAGGAGACACGTCCCGGTGAGGCGATCATGACCACGAAACTGTTCGGCGAGCCGGTCCGGCGGCGCGAGGACCCCCGGCTGCTGACCGGGCGCGGCCTCTACCTCGACGACCTGGCGCCGGGGGCACTGCAGGCGGCGTTCGTCCGCTCCCCGCACGCCCACGCCCGGATCCGCGACATCGACGTCTCGGCCGCCATCGAGGTCGACGGGCTGGTGGCGATCTACACCTGGGAGGACCTGCCGGGCGCGCTCGCCGAGCCGCTGCCGCTACTCATCCCGCATCCGGCGCTGACCCACGGCCGCACCGCGTACCCGCTGGCCCGCGAGATCGTCAGGCACGTCGGCGAGCCCGTCGTGATGGTCGTCGCCCGAGACCGCTACCTCGCCGAGGACGCCTGCGCGCTCATCGAGGTCGACTACGAGATCCTCAAGCCGGTGGTCGGGGTGGAGGAGGCCGCGCAGTCCGCCCAGCTCGTGCACGCCGACGTGCCGGGCAACGTCGGCGCTCACCTGGTCCAGGAGGTGCCCTCGACCGCCGGGCTCGGCGCGCGCGAGGCCATCGACGCCGCGCCGCACACGCTGGCCTTCCGGCTCGACATCGAGCGCAGCGCGTCCATGCCGCTGGAGGGGCGCGGCGTGCACGCCCGCTGGGACGCCGACGACCGCTCGCTGCGCGTCCACTCCAGCACCCAGACCTCCACCAGCGTCCGGATGGCCATCGCGGCCAAGCTCGGCCTGCCGCTGCCGAAGGTCGAGGTGGTCGCCCCGGACGTGGGCGGCGGGTTCGGGGTGAAGATCGTGCACCCCTGGCCGGAGGAGATCCTGGTCCCGTGGGCGGCGATCACACTCGGCCGGGAGGTCAAGTGGACCGAGGACCGGCGCGAGCACTTCGTCTCCTCCGCGCACGAGCGCGCCCAGGTGCAGTCGGTCCGCGTCGGCTTCGACGACGAGGGCCGGATCCTGGGCCTGGACGTCGAGATCCTGCACGACCACGGCGCCTACACGCCGTACGGGATCATCGTGCCGATCATCACCTCCACCCAGCTCCTCGGCCCGTACAAGATCGGCGCCTACCGGGTCGAGTTCTCCTCGATCTACACCAACACCGTGCAGGTCACCCCGTACCGGGGGGCGGGCCGCCCGCAGGCGGTCTTCTGCATGGAGCGGACCATGGACCACATCGCCGAACACCTGGGGATCGACCGCACCGCGGTACGCGCGGCCAACTTCGTCCAGCCCGACGAGTTCCCCTACGACCAGGGCCTGATCTTCCAGGACGGCCGCCCGCTGATCTACGACAGCGGCGACTACCCGGAGTCGCTGCGGCTGCTCAAGGAGCTGATCGGCTGGGACGACTTCCCCGGGCTGAAGGCCCGCGCCGCCGCCGAGGGGCGCGCGATCGGGATCGGGATCGGCTGCTACGTCGAGGGCACCGGCGTCGGCCCGTACGAGGGCGGGCACGTCCAGATCACCTCCGACGGCCGGGTGCACGTCTCCACCGGGCTCACCTCCCAGGGCCAGGGGCACGAGACGGTGTTCGCCCAGATCGCCGCGGCCGAGCTGGGTGTGCCGCTGGAACGGGTCTCGGTGGTCACCGGGGACACCCGCAGGTTCGGCTACGCGGTCGGCACGTTCGCCTCGCGGGCCGCGGTGATGAGCGGCAACGCGATCGCCCTGGCCTGCCGGAAGGTCAAGGAGAAGGCGCTGCGGATCGCCGCCGAGGCGCTGGAGGCCGACCCCCGCGACCTGGAGATCGTCGACGGGGAGGTGCGGGTGGTCGGCGCCCCCGGCAGTGCGATCCCGCTGGCGACGGTGGCGGTGCTGTCCAACCCGCTGCGCTACGCCTTCGACGCCGAGGCGGCCAGGGCGACCCAGTTCGCGGGCGCCTCGTCCTTCGACCGGCCGCCGGTGGCCGAGGGGGAGGAGCCGGGTCTTGAGGGACGCGACTACTACTCGCCGATCCGCTCGACCTTCGCCTCCGGCATGCACGCGGCGATCGTGGAGACCGACCCGCTGACCGCGGAGATCCGTATCCTGCGCTATGCCGTGGTGCACGACTGCGGCAACCTGATCAACCCGATGATCGTCGAGGGGCAGATCCACGGCGGCGTCGCCCAGGGCGTCGGCGGTGCCCTGTACGAGAAGATGGTCTACGACGGCCACGGCCAGCTGCTGAACGCCTCGTTCATGGACTTCCTGATGCCGTACGCCACCGAGGTGCCCTTCGTCGAGACCGCGCACCTGCAGACCCCGTCACCACTCAATCCGCTGGGCATCAAGGGGGCGGGGGAGGCGGGGGTCATCCCGGTCTCGGCGGTGATCGCCTCGGCGATCGAGGACGCCGAGGGGATCCGGATCGACCGGATGCCCATCTCCCCGTCGGACCTGTTCGACCTGCGCCGCGCGGCTCCCGGGCGGTCCACAGCCGGAACCTGACCTTTCAGCCGCGGTCTTGGTCGCGCGTGCCTGGATCTCCGTATCCGAAGACCGTCGGTCAATGCTCGTGGACCAGGCAGGTGTCAAGCCGGAAGGGTTGGTCCTTGATCTGCCGGAGGATCGGCTTCCAGCCCTCCCACTCCGGGTTCGCATGACGGCCCAGTACGACGGCTGCGACCCTTTCCGCACCCGCCAGCTTCAGCGCGTACGACCCCGCCTGGATCCGGGATCCGGTGGTCCAGGTGTCGTCGAGCAGAAGTACCTGGGCGCCCCTGACCTCCCCGTCCGACACGCTGAACCGGTCCGCCCGGAACTCGCGGACGTCGGAGGGGATGTTCGGGTTGACGGAGAAATTCACCCAGGGCAGCCCGATCCGACTGCCGAGCAGCGTCCGTAGCGGATGCTCGCCCGACCGGCCTCTCGTGCTGGGTACGACCGCCACACGGCTCCAGCGGGTGATGTGGGCCGCCCGTGCCACGCAGCCGAGATGATCCTCGATGAAGAACAGCAGGAGGTTGAGCAGGTTGGTCTGGATCTCCGGTGACGGGATCGCCGCCTTGTAGGCGGCGAGACCATAGGCGTGCTGGGCCCGCTTGATCGCGTAGGAGATGGGAACCACGACGTCGGCGGCGCGGCACTGGGCGGCTCTCAGATGCTGGTCACAGGGGTAACAGCGGGTCCAGCCAGGGTTGGCGGGACCGCAGCAGACGTAACAGACCAGGGGCGTGGGCCTGAGTGGATTGCGTAGATAGTGGGCTTGCTGGGCGACACGTGCGCGTACGAGGTTCCAGGGGTCAACTGCTCCAGGCAAGGTGGTGGGCCTCCGGAAGCGATTCAGGGCCGGTGTGCAGATCCGAGATCAACTGCTCCACCACCGAGAGTAACTCTTCCAGGCCGGCGACCACATGGACGCCGGGTTTTTTCGCGTATTCCCGCGCCCAGTCGTGCTCCAGGAGTTGATCTGGCATTACCACGGGACGGCCGTGTTCCAATGCGAGCCGGGCCTGAATACGCGCACCGCTCTTCCACGGCGCTTCCACCACCACCGTGGCCGCCGCGTAACCGCTCATCACGGCGTTGCGCATCGGGAAGCTCTGTTTGCTCGGTGGCGCGTCAGGCCAGAACTGACTGATCACCGCGCCCTCACCGGCGATCCGCTCCTGCAGTGCGCGGTTCTCGCTCGGGTAGAACCGGTTGATCCCCGTCCCGATGACGGCCACCGTGCGCCCGTGCGCCTTGAGCGCGGCGGTGTGCGCGGCGGTGTCGATGCCTCTGGCCAGGCCGCTGACAACGGTCACGTCGTTCAGGGCCAGTTCGGTCGCGACCGCGGAGGCGATCCGCAGACCCTGCTCACTCGCCTGCCGGGTGCCGACCACGGCGATCGCCCGCCGGTCATGCGTCAGTGCCCCTCGGGAGAACAACAGCGGGGGCATCTGGTGGATGCTGCGGAGTTGACTCGGATAGCCGGGATCGAAGCAGGCGTGGACCCCGATGCCGGCCGCCTCCCACCCTCGCAGGGTCTCCGCCGCACCGGCGATGGCGGACACCACCGGATCCGTCTCGGGAAACAGCGTGTCCTGCAGCTTGAGCGCGGACTCCAGCACGGCCACCGCGCTGCCCGTTTCCAGCACCTCGATCGCGATATCCTGCCACCTGGCCCCGGGGCGCTGCAGCAACGCCACCAGAGCGGCACGTTCACACAGTTCCGGAACCATGCTCCCGATGCTATCGGTGCGCAGGGGCGCGGCCCCAGAGCCTCACCATTTCCATCATAAAAACAAGTGTTCGAACCTCTGGCGAGATCTTCGATCTTTGTGGGTTGACTCTCCCGTGCATCTCCAATCTCTGCCCCGGTCTGGCCGGGCCACCAGGATTGGGAGAACCTTCCGGAGAGGGGTCATTCACCGAGCGTGCATTTGGGGGTATCGAACTATTCTGTGTCGGGCTCAAGGGGGACACACGAGGACCTCGATTCCAGCCGCGTGACGTGGGCGCCGGCCACCGAGGTCAGAGCGTCAGCGTCAGTACCGCCCACGCCACGCCCGCTCCGGCCGCCGCACCCGCGATGGTCTGGGTGGGCGTGTGGTGGGATACCCGTACCCGGGCCCAGCCGATCACACCGACGAGAGCGGCACCCACCGCGAGCGTCGCCACGGCGGGCAGCACGTGCGCCAGCACGACCGTCGCCCCGGCGGCCACCCCCGTGTGAAAGGAGATCTTCCACCACATCGTGATCGAACCCATGACCAGCACCCAGCCGAGCATCACCGCCGCCGTCGCCGTCACGATGGCCGGCGCGTCCAGCAGGGCGAGCAGCACCAGGCCGACCGCCACCGCGATCAGACCGGCGAGCATCGGCCCGCTACGGGATTTCCGGTCGACCAGGTGCATCGAGTCCAGGCGCCCCCGCCGCACACCGACCGCGATCACCCCTACGGGCGCGCCGGCGCACAACGCCGCCGTGAGCAGACCCCACATCGCGCCTGTCCACCCGTGAGCGAGCAGACCGGTCACCGGCGGCAACGCGATCGCGACGTACTGGGGAGCGGCCACCTCCGTCACCACCCAGGCGAGGCCCCCACGCTCTCCCTCGCCCCTCAGGCCTTGTCCAGACGCTCCCACGTCGTTCACATGCTGATCAGCCATGCCGCTCCTCACCCTGTTGTCGCTGACCCGGCGGCGGTGTTCACATCGGCGGTGGCGTCCGCCGGTAACGCGGGTGAATTCTCGCACTCGATCGCCTATGTGCTGATCGACCTCTTCGAGAGGAGGAGCGCGCGGCCGTGGACCTGGCCATCAGGCAGATGGAGGCCTTTGCCGGGCGTCGTTGGTCAGGATGACGTGAAACCCATCGGCCTCGCAGATCTCCGCCGCTGGTCATCGGGATAGGCGATGGGTGGGCGGGCCTTCGTGGGGAGCGGCCTCGGAGGCCCTTGAGTCTGCGGGCTCGCGCAACTGCGTCCATCACGGTGGAGCGGGCCCTAGGCTCGCGCGGCTCCGAGAGCGGGAGCGTGGAAAGTGGGGCCCGTGTCCTTTGACACCGGGCCCCACTGATGATTGTTATGCGCGCTGAAGTTGGGGCGTGGTCGCCTCAGCCATGCCGGTGTTGACGAGGTGGAGGGAGAGCGTGGAGATCCAGGCCCAGCCGATCAGCGATGCGACGGCGAACAGCAGGCTCATCAGCCCGGGGTTGGTCTGTGGCAGGACGGCGTAGACGATCCCGCCGGCCACGCTGTAGATCGCCCACCCTTTCTGCTTGCCGGCGAGGAACCGGCGGGCGAACACCAGGCTCGCTGCCAGCAGGGCAAGACCGGCCACCATGGAGGCCACGTTGTGAAGCGCGCCGTGCCAGGAGATCACTCCGTCGGCTGACCCGGCGGGGTAGCCGCTCGCCGGGTCGGTGACGAAGATGCCCGCGAGGACCAGTGCACCGCCGAAGATCCCGATCAGTCGGGGGCCCCATTTCGCCCCGCGGCCCTGGCGCAGTGTCCGCCGCATCCCGATGGCCGCCGCGATGAACAGTGTGCCGGTGACGACGAAGTTGGCGATCTGCAGCCATCCGAGATCTCCGGTCGCCAACTGGCTGAGCATGTGCCGGGAGAGATCGAAGCCGTCTCGGGTGAACGCCTGGGCGAACGCCACCGTGAAGAACAGCGGGGTCGCGACCGCGCCGGCGGTCAGCAGTCGCCTCGTGGTCGTGGTGTCGGTCATCGAACCCGGTTCTGCTCGGCGTGGTAGCCGCCGCCGGGCCAGATCCAGTCCCCGGACAGGCTGTCGCCGTCGGGGCTGAACCGGGCGCGGTAGTAGGCGGGTGAGCCTTTCTCGCCGCTCCAGATGGTGAGCGTGTCGCCGTCGATCTCGTAGACGTAATCGAGGGTCTCGCCCTCGCTGCCGTAGAACCGGGCGATGATGTCCTCGCCTGGTTCCTCGGCGCCGAACGGCTTGTTCCGGCCGATGATCTCGATGCCGGTGATGTGCTGACCGGCCTGCCAGAGGTCGACCTCCTGCTTGAGGAAGTGACGGCCTGCCAGCCAGGAGTAGGTGACCTGGCCGGTGGCCTCGCCGCTCACCTTCCAGGTGCCGACGAGCCGGTCGAGCTCGGCCAGCGCGGTGTCCTGCTTGTTCGACATGAGAACCTCTCTCGTACGCTTCGATGCTGCTGGGTTTGGTTGTATGACGGCACGGCGCCCGGAAAGGAATCGGTGCCCGGCTCAGCCGTGCAGGAATTCCACGAGCGCGGGCGCGAGCTTCTTGGGGGCCATGGCCACGGCGCCGTGGTTGAGGCCGGGCAGAATGCGGTGTTCGGCGTCGGGCAGGACCTGGGCGAGCGCCCGTGCGGCGTTGTGGAATCCGGCCGGGCTCTTGCCGCCGGTCAGTACCAGGGTCGGCGCTGTCGCGGCCGACCATCGGCCGGCCTCCAGCGGCCTACCCTGCTGGGTGTCGCCCATCACCGCGGCGTCGTAGGGCAGCGTGTGCGCCAGTGCCCTGAGGCTCGACCACATACCCGGCATCAGCCGCATCATGGTCACCATGAACGCGGGCATGCCCTGCGCCTCGGTCATGAAGTACCTGACCGCGTCGCCGCGCCGGTCGGCGGCCAGTAGCGCGTCGAGATGCCGGGTGTAGTCCTTGGGCGGGCCGAAGCCGTCGTCGCCGATCACGAACGGCGGCTCGTAGAGCGCCAGCCTCTCGATGTCGAGCCCGGCCGCCGCGGCACGCAACGCCAGCACCGCCCCTGACGAACTCCCGAACAGCGACGCCGACCCCCCGGCATGGCCGATCAACGCCGCGATGTCCTCGACCTCGCGTTCGACCGCGTACCCGGGGGCGTCGCCGCTGGCGCCCCGGCCCCGCCGGTCGTAGTTGATCACGGTGAAGTGCCGGGCGAGCAGGCCGGCGAGCTTACCGGTGTCGGAGCGGTCGGCCAGCGCCGAGGACACCAGGATGACCGCGGGCCCGGCACCGAGCCGCTCGAACGCGATCTCGGTTCCGTCCCGGGAGATGACCGCCGTTTCGCTGGTGGTGCGCATGATTGTTGCCCCGTCTCAGGTGTCATGTGGTGTTAACAGCTGTATGACGGCGCCTGGGCGGAGAAGGAATCGGTCTGGTTTCGACGTATCGCGACCAGGGTGGCGGCCCCCGGTCCCGGGTTGCGCAGCACGCGCAGCGGCAGGCCGGCCAGACACAGCACCGCGCCGACGCCGAAGCGCTGCCCGGTGCCGTCGATCGTCTCGAGTTCGACCTCCCCGTCTCGCACCCAGACGATCGTGTCGTGCCAGGCGGCCGCGTCGTAGTCGCGGACCTCACCGCAGGCCAGGACCACCTCGCGCCGCTGGAATCCCATGGTCACGGCAGGACCAGGGGCAGGCCGAACGCGGCGAAGTGGTGTGGTGCGAACGACGTGATCTCGGTGATCCGGCCGCCGTCGATCCGCAGCACGTCCAGCACCTGGCCGCGGAACCGCCCGGTCAGGTCCCTGGTCTCGGGTGTGGTGGGGTATTCGACATAGTGTGCCACCGCGGGTTGGAGATTCGCGCCGGTGACCACGCTGTGCCAGCGCCCGTGGTACCACTCCGAGCCGGAGTCGAAGACCTGTCCGGTAAGGGTCAGCAGCGCATCCCGCCCGACCAGCCACGCCGGATGCGGCGGCATCGTCATCCGCACGTCCTCGGTGAGCAACCCGGTGAGCATGCCCAGGTCGGCTTGCTGATGCGCCTGGACGTAACGTCGCAACAGCGCGCGTTCGTCCGTGCTCGGCTCGGCCGAAGGCGCCCAGTCCTCGCGCCGCTGGGGCAGATGCTGTTTCAGTGTCGCCCGCGCTCGCTGCAACGCGCTCTTCACCGACGCCACGCTGGTGCCCAGCAGCGCGGCCGTCTCGGTGGCGGGCCAGCCCAGCACATCCCTGGTGATCAGTACGGCCCGCTGCCGGGCGGGGAGTCGCTGGATCGCCACCAGGAAGGCGAGCTCGATCGTCTCCCGCGCGACCGCCACCGCTTCCGGCCCTTCGGCCCCGTCGACGGCCGGCTCCAGCAGCCGATCCGGGACCGGCTGCAACCACGACACATCGGCAGGCGGCTGCACCGGCGTGCCCGACTCGACCAGCGGTGGAACCTGGTACGGCGCGACCCGCCGTTTGTTCCGGTCGATCAGGTCCAGGCACGCGTTCGTCGCGATCTTGTAGAGCCAGGCCCGGAACGTCGACCGCCCCTCATAGGTCTCCCGGCGGCGCCATGCCCGCAGGAAGGTCTCCTGGACGATGTCCTCCGCGTCGTCGTAGGAGCCCAGCATCCGGTAGCAGTGCACCCGCAACTCCCACCGCAAAGGCTCGACGAGCGCTCCGAACGCCCCCTCGTCACCGGCCGGCGCGGCGCCCACCACGGCCGTGTCCTCCGCCGGACCACCACCGCCTTGCTCCTCGACCATGTCTACCGTCTCCTACGCCAACACGTATTGATGACGATAGGACGGTCACCGCCACCGGAAGGAATCGGATCGCCTGCGCCCCTCGGAAGAGACCCTGGTGTTTGACGGTCTCCCCTTCACTACCTGTCACAGCTGACGAAACCCGTGAAGTGCGGAGCGGCGCCGTTCTACCGGACGGCTGGCGCCTGCCGATGCCGTCTCCACTCGGCCCAGGTGAGTTCATACTCGACTTCGCCGTGCTCGGAGCCCTCGATCGCCTCCGGCCAGTCCCCGGTGAAGCTTCGAACGAATGACAGGCCGACTTTTTCCATCACGCGGCGGGATCGCGTGTTGACGGCCATGGTGTTCGCGGTCACCCGCTCCACCCCGAGTTCCGTGAATCCCTTACGGATCAGGGCTCGCGATCCCTCCGTGGCATGGCCGACGCCCCAGGCGGCCTTGTTCAGCCGGTAGCCGAGTTCGACCACCGCGGGACTGTGGTCGGTCAGGGGCCGGAATTCCAACCAGCCCAGAAAGACCCCGGTGGCCTTCTCCTCCGCGGCCCAGTAGCCGCGGGTGCCGAAGCACGGGTGGTCATGGAGGAGCCGCGGCAGGGTCCGTGCCTGGATCACCTCGCGGCTCGTCGG
The DNA here is from genome assembly GCF_000721075.1 of Streptosporangium amethystogenes. GTDB lineage: Bacteria > Actinomycetota > Actinomycetes > Streptosporangiales > Streptosporangiaceae > Streptosporangium > Streptosporangium amethystogenes. The sequence goes on along the minus strand of NZ_JOEQ01000014.1, from coordinate 9,022 downwards.
CCGGCCACCGTTGATGAGGCGCATGACGTCGGGGTCATTGTCCAGTGCGAGCAGGTGGTCGGCGTCGGCCTCGGTGAACGCGCGGAGCACGAGCCGGTCGGTCTCCAGGAAGACATGCATGCGGTAATCCTCACCGCCGGCAACCGGGTCCGCCACCGGATATCGGGTCGGTGAGAGGGCAGCCCGTCCGAGGGTGGAGGAGGTGCCGGTTCCCGGCCGATGGCGAGGACAGGGAGACTGCGGGGCTGCCCCGCGCGTCGGTTTCCGTTCCATGAGATCGCCGCCCGAGCGGTGATGGTCGGCGCGCGTGGGTCAGGTCAGGAGCGCGCGGGTCTCGGCCAGCAGGTCGCACTGGTCGCGCCAGTCGCCGCCCGCGAAGCCCAGGACCACGTGCCGCGCCCCGGCGTCGCGGTAGGCGGCCAGTCGCTCGGCCACCTGCGCGGGCTTCCCGATGAGGGGTAGCCGCACTGCCTCCTCCATCGGGATGCCGTACCCGGTGATGCCCAAGGCGATGAACTCGCGGGTGGGCAGGCCGGGGCCCGGACCGAGGACGCCGGTGGCGCCGATGGCGACGACCGGCTCGGGACGCCCGTGGGCGGCGGCGAGCTCGGCCAGCTTGGCCCGGCCCGAGGCCACCTCCGACGGCGAGATCATCGAGGGGAACCAGCCGTCTCCATGGCGGGCCGCCCGCCGCACGGCCACCGCGGAGGCGTTGCCGACCCAGATCGGCGGTGGCGTCACGGCCGGTTGGAGCCGTACCTCGCCCGGCTCGTCCACCAGCGTGACGGTCTCCCCGGCCAGTAGCCGTGCCAGCAACTCCAGTGCGCTATCGGTCCGCCTGCCGCGCTCGCCGTACGGGACTCCGGCCGCCGCCCACTGCCCGGCTCCGCCGCCGGACCCGACGCCCAGCACCAGCCGGCCGCCCGAGACGTGCTGCAGGCTCGCGACCTGCTTGGCCGCCCAGGCCAGGGGCCGGATCGCCGGAATGAACACGCTCGTGCCGATCCGGATCCGGGTGGTCGTCGTCGCCGCGACGGCCAGTGCCACGGCGCAGTCCAGCGACGCCGCCCCGGTGGCGAGGTGGTCGCCGTGCCAGACGCCGTCGAGTCCGGCCTCCTCGGCATGGCGTGCGGCGGTGCCCAGGTCGAGCCGCTGCTCCCGCTGCACACCGACGCCGGGCAGAATCACTCCGATGTCCATGGACGCCATCCTTCAACCTCAAGTGACCTTGAGGTCAACTCCGCTCGGAAGGCGCTCCGTCTTTGTTCAGGCCGATTCGGTGAGGATTCCCGGGACCGCCGCTCAGTGGCGGGGGGAGCGGCGTGGCTTGACCGGGGCGGTGTCGGGGGCCAGTTCGGTGACGAGCCGGCAGGTGTCGTGCACCGGGTCCAGGGCGTTGGCATGGACGGCCAGTTTCCGTAGCAGCTCGCGGAAGACGGAGCGGTCCGCCGGGTCCAGGGGGGCCAGGACATGCTCCTCGGCGTGTTCGAGCCGGGTCTGGGTCTCGGCCCAGGTCGCCCTGCCCCGCTCGGTGGCGACGATGCGCTTGTTGCGCCGGTCGGCGGGGTCCGGCCGGCGCTCGACCAGGCCGGCCTGCTCCAGGTCGTCGAGCAGGTAGGTCATGACCGTCTTGTCGACGCCGAGGCGCTGCGCCAGCGCCCCCTGGCCACCAGGGAGCTCCTGGGCGGCCGCGGTGAGCACCTGGTAACCCCTGGGTCCGCCGGGCAGGTGGCTGACCAGCGCGTTCACCGTCCTGACGTAGGCGCGGAAGACCACCCCGAGGGTCCAGCCCAGGTCGCTGTCCAGGGCGTCCGAGGTCTCCATGCCGGGACGTTGGGTTGCGGACATGCCGCCAGATTATCAGTACTAAAGGTGAAAAAGACCTTCTGTTTGACAATCTATCTGTTTTAAATACGATCTGTCGTGCCACGGTGTCGCACATACGACATGACGTTCCAAGGAGAGACATGGCCGACTACGGGCACGAGCTGTTGTTCGGAACCTTCCTGACCCCGGTCGCCGAGCAGGCTCAGCGGGTCGTCGCGCTCGCCCAGCTCACCGAGCAGGCCGGCCTGGATCTGGTGACCGTGCAGGACCATCCGTACCAGGGGCGGTTCCTCGACACCTGGACGCTGCTGTCGGTCATCGCGGCGAGCACCTCGACGGTGCGGGTGTCGCCGAACGTGGCGAACCTGCCGCTGCGCCCGCCGGCGGTGCTGGCCCGCAGCGTCGCGACCCTGGACATCCTCAGCGGCGGCCGGGTCGAACTCGGGCTCGGGGCGGGCGCGTTCTGGGAGGCCATCGCCGCCGTCGGCGGCCCCCGGCTGAACGCGGCGCAGGGGGTCGACGCTCTGGCGGAGGGCATCGAGGTCATTCGGGCCGTCTGGGCGACCGGTGGCGGGTCGGTACGGGTCGACGGCAGGTATCACCGCGTCTGGGGAGCCCACCCCGGCCCGGCGCCCGCCCACGACGTCGGCATCTGGGTGGGGGCCTACAAGAGGCGGATGCTCGACCTGACCGGGCGGCTCGCGGACGGCTGGCTGCCCAGCAGCGCCTACGCCGCTCCGGACGCGCTCCCGGCGATGAACGCCGCCGTCGACGAGGCCGCGGCCGGCGCGGGACGCTCACCCGGTGACGTCCGGCGCCTGTACAACATCTCCGGCGCCTTCGCCGGCTCGGGGCGCGACTTCCTCCAGGGGCCGGCGCGCCTCTGGGCCGAGCAACTCGCCGAGCTCACCCTCACCCAGGGGATGAGCGCCTACATCCTGGCGAGCGACGACCCCGACGACATCCGGCGCTTCGCCGCCGAGGTCGTTCCCGGCGTCCGCGAACTCGTCGAGGCCGGGCGCGGCGGTTCGACGTCGTCCGCCGCCGACCGGTCGGGGGCCGCCGCCGAGGTACGCGGCACGTCGGCGGTCGTCGTCCCGTCCGCCCGGTTCAGGGGCACGGTCCCCGCTCTGGGAGTCACCCCCACCCCGGACGACGGCGTCCGGCTCGCCGACGTCCAGGTCTGGGACGAGAGCACCCGTCCGACCGGCCCGGACCCCGACCCGGGTCGCAGCTACACCTCTCGGCAGCGGGAGGCCGGACAGCACCTTGTCGACATCCACGACCACCTTCGCAAGGAGCTCACCGAGATTCGCGGGCTCGTCGACCAGGTCACCACCGGTGCCATGGATCCCGGCGCCGCGCGTTCGCACATCAACACGATGACGATGCGCCAGAACAACTGGACGGTCGGCACGTACTGCGAGTCCTACTGCCGCCTCGTCACGACCCATCACACCCTGGAGGACCAGAGTCTCTTTCCGCACCTGCGCCGTTCGGACCCCAGGCTCGCGCCCGTCGTCGACCGCCTCCAGCAGGAGCACCACGCCATCCACGAGGTCCTCGAAGGCGTCGACCGGGCGCTGGTCGCCTTCGTCGGCCGGCCGGACGGCCACAAGGAGCTGCGGGCGGCCATGGATCTGCTCACCGACACGCTCCTGTCCCACCTGTCGTACGAGGAGAGGGAACTGGTCGAGCCGCTCGCCAGGCTGGGCCTGCACTGAACGCCACGCGCGGGTCCGGGAAGGGGCTCTCGGAGGCGAGAGCCCGGCCCGCGAGTCTCAGGACACCTTGGCGACGGACACCTCGGCGACCAGGCGCTTGCGGAAGACCCAGTACGACCACGCCTGGTAGCCGAGTACGAACGGCAGTGCGATCAGGCCGATCCAGGTGAGCATGCCCAGCGTGTACGGGCCGGAGGCGGCCTCGGCGACGGTGAGGCCGGGGAGCGGGGCGGGCCACAGGGCGCCGAACAGGGCGGCGCCGCCCAGTGCGATGGACGAGGCGGTGGCGGCGAACGCCCAGCCGTCCCGGCCGCGCCAGGTCAGTGCGATCCCCGAGGCCAGAGCCGCCATCGAGGCGAGCGCGCCCGCCCAGAGCCACGGGGCCGCCGACCAGCCGGCGGCCACCGCGTCTGTGACGGGGATGTTCGGCAGTGCCACCACCGCGGCGGGCAGCGCCACCGCGGCGGCGATCACCGCGGCGCGCCGGGCACGGGAGCGCACCGGCCCCGAGGTCTTGAGCGCGACGAACACCGCCCCGTGCAGCACGCACAGCGAGAGCGAGAGCACCCCGCCGACCAGCGCGGCCAGCGCGCTGTTCCGCAGCAGGTCGGCGAAGACGGCGCCCCACAGGAACGCGGGGAGCGCGCTGCCGACCAGTACGCTCAGGTCGCACCAGGCGCGGTCGGAGGCGTGCTGGACCTTGCCGCGCCACTCCAGGCCGACGCCGCGCACGATCAGCCCGACGAGGATCAGCGTGATCGGCAGGTAGAACTCGCTGAGCAGCCCGGCGTACCAGGCGGGGAAGGCGGCGAACATGGCGCCGACCGCGGTGATCAGCCAGACCTCGTTGCCGTCCCAGACCGGGCCGATCGTGCCCAGGACCTGCTTGCGCTCGGCCTCGTTCCTGGCCAGTGCCGGTGCCAGCATGCCCACGCCGAAGTCGAAGCCCTCCAGCACGAAGTAGCCGATCCACAGGAACGCGATGAGTACGAACCAGAAGGTGGTGAGTTCCATGATGGTCGCCTTCAGTACATCAGGGTCGGCTGGAGCCGGACGTCCGCGGCCTGGTCGTCGCGCGAGGGCGGGATGAGGGGCGCGGCGGGAACAGCGGGTTCGGGGCCTGCCTTGACGTGGCGGATGATCAGTACGGCCTCGGCCACCGCGAACACGCCGTAGACCAGGGTGAAGACCGCAAGTGAGATGGCCACCTCGGTGAGGCTCACGCCGGGCGACACGCTCGCCGCGGTGAGTAGCTCACCCTGAACGGTCCACGGCTGGCGGCCGATCTCGGAGAGCAGCCAGCCCGAGATCATCGCGATGGTCGGCAGCGGCAGCGCCAGCAGGGCGGCCCTGGCGAACCAGGCCGGGATCTCCTGCTGCGGATGGTTGCCGCCGCGGCGCCTTCGGGTCAGCCAGAGGCCGAGAATCGACAGGCCCACCGTGGCCATCCCGAAGACGATCATTACGCGGAAGGACCAGAAGACCACCGGCAGGTTGGGCAGGTAGTCGGCCGGGCCGAACTGCTCGGTGAACCGGGTCTGTATGTCCGTCGTGCCCTGGACGACCGCGTTCGGGTCGTTGGTGGACAGGAAGCTGAGCAGTTTGGGGATCTCCACCCCCGGTACCGGGGAGAACGCCGCGCCGGCCGTGTCGTGGGTGAGCCCCTCGGCGGCGGCCAGCTTCATCGGCTGCTGCTCGTACAGCAGCTTGGCGGACATGTCCCCGCTGACCGCGACCACCGCGCCGGCGATCGCCGTCATGGCCAGCGCGGCCCGGATCGGGGTCCGCCAGATGCTCGGGGGGTTCCGCCGCGCCGTGGCGGTGCGCCGCTCCTTCAGGACCTGGTGGCCGCAGACCGCCAGCACGAAACCGCCCCCGACCACGAAGGCCGCCCCCACCACGTGGGGCACCTGCGCGAGGGCGGCGGAGTTGGTGAGCACCGCCCACAGGTCGGTCATCCGGGCCTTGCCGTCGATCACCTCGTAGCCGACAGGGTGCTTCATCCAGGCGTTGGCGGCGAGGATGAAGTAGGCGGACACGGTGGAGCCGATGACCGCGATCCAGATGGTGGCCAGGTGAACGCGTTTGGGCAGCTTGTCCCAGCCGAAGATCCACAGACCGATGAAGGTCGACTCCAGGAAGAACGCGAGCAGTGCCTCCAGCGCCAGCGGGGCGCCGAAGACGTCACCGACGAAGATCGAGTACTCGCTCCAGTTCATGCCGAACTGGAACTCCTGCACGATGCCGGTCACCACGCCCATCGCGAAGTTGATCAGGAAGATCTTCCCAAAGAACTTCGTCAGCCGCAGGTAGTGCTCCTTGCCCGTGCGGTGCCAGGCGGTCTGCAGGCCGGCCACGAAGACGCCGAGGCCGATGGTCAGGGGCACGAACAGAAAGTGGTACACGGTGGTCACCCCGAACTGCCACCGGGCCAGGTCTAGTGCGTCCATCGTCCCTTCACGTTCCCCTCGCGGGCCTGTTGCTCTACAACTCGTAGTTCTATCCCTAGTAGTACTACAAGCTGTAGAGTAAAAAGAGGGAGGGGCGTCGCGAGCTGGTGCGATCTTTGTCACATGGTCCGGTGCGAGACCGCACTTCTCAGCCGGACCGAGACCGTCCTTCGGCTCGCGACGCCAGCTCTCCTCAGGCCGTGGGGAATACCTCCACGCATGTCCCGTCACATGGGACGTATCCCCGCCGCCCGCCATCCCCCCGGAGGCGTGAGTCCATGGTGGGGCCGGCGGCGCCCCCGGGGCATCCACCTCCGGAGTGATTTCGAGGTACGTCGCACGGGCGACACCGCGAGCCTCGCGCACCGGATTCGCGGCCCTCGCCGCCGGGTGAAGCGGGCACGGATGCGCCTGCCTCCACCGAATCGGGACGCCGGCCGGCCGACGCTAGGGCCTGCCCGTGGGAAGGCGTAGGAAGATCGCCGCCAGGAGTGCTGTGACAATCGCGAGGGCGGCGTTGATGCCGATCGCGAACCGCAATCCGGGAAGAAGGGATGCGGCGACCTGGCTCATGGCGAGAGTGGACATGACCGGTGTGCCGAGGGTGATACCGACCTGCTGGCTCATGGTGACCAGTCCGGTCGCAAGTCCTTGCTGTTCACTCGGGACGCCGGCGGTGGCGATGACGGTGTAGCCGACGATCGCGACGAGGTTCGCGACCCCGCCGATGAAGGTGACGATGAGCAGTGCGATGAGCCATCCGCGGTCGTCTCCGACGAAGGCGAGCGGGATCGTCGCGGCTGCTTGAACGACGAAGCCGATGATGATCGCGACCTTCGCCCCGGTCCTGCCGATGACCTTTGGGGCGAGGAGTCCTCCAACAACGGTTCCTATGCCGAGGACGGCGAGGATGAGGCCTGCACCCACGGCGCTGTAGCCGAGGATCTTCTGGAGGTAGAGGGTCAGGAGGAACACGAGCGAGGTTTCGGTCGCGAAGGCGAGGAGTCCCGCGAGGTTGCCCCACGCGACGTTGCTGCGCCGCAGCAGCGCGGGGGCGACGAGCGGTTCGGGCACTCGGGATTCGATGGCCCAGAAGATCGCGAAGAACACGACGGCGGCGACGATCGGCCCCCATGAGGCGGGGCTGCGCCAGCCCGCCTCGCCGGCGGTGGCGATGCCGTAGACCAGGGCGACGAGACCGAACGTGACGGTGATCGCACCGGGGAGGTCGAGGCGGGGGCGCCTCTCGGCCGGCTTCTCGGCCAGGACGAACGGGGCGGTGAGAAGAACGGCGATGGCGACGACGACGTTGATGAAGAACGCCCACCGCCAGCTCACCACGCCGGTGAGGAGGCCGCCGAGCACCGCACCGGTGGTGAAACCGGCGGCCATGAGGGCGCCGTTGAGACCGAGGGCACGCGAGCGTGCCGGACCTTCGCCGAACATCGTGGTCAGTAGCGACAAGGCGGCGGGGGTGACCATCGCGGTGGCGATGCCCTGGCCGACGCGAGCGGTGAGCAGGAGGACGGGCTCTTGGGCCAGGCCGCCGGCAAGAGAGAAAACGCCGAGCAGGACGATGCCGAGGAGGAAGAGTCGGCTGCGTCCGAACAGGTCTGCGACGCGGCCGAGGAACAAGGTGAACCCGGCGGCGCAGAGCGCGAACGACGTGACGATCCATTGCAGGTCACCAGTGGCGAAACCGAGGTCGCGGCCGATGTGCGGCAGCGCGACGTTGAGGATGGAGAAGTCCACCGCGAGCGTGAAGTTCGCCGTGAGCAGCACTGCCAACACGACCCGCTTGCGCGCGGTCAGCTGTTCGGGGGCAGTGGACGATGGTGCAACAGATGTTTTGATGTCCGGCATGTGATCCAGGCTCGGCGGCCCTGCCGCGCGCAGCCAGAACCCCCGGTTGCCTAGCACTGAGAGGGACAGGCTCCGGCTGTCGCGGTCGGCGAGAATAGCGGCATGGCGGTACAGCTTGCGTACGAGGACCGACCGGTGACCGAGCTCGGAGAGTTTCTCCGCTCGCGCCGCGATCGGCTCACCCCCGAAGGCGCCGGCGTGCGCACCTACGGCCGCCGCCGAGTGCCCGGTCTACGGCGCGAGGAGCTCGCACAGCTTGCCGGGGTCTCGGTGACCTATCTGACCCGCCTGGAGCAGGGGCAATCGCAGAACGCCTCCGACGCGGTCGTCGATGCACTGGCCCGGGCCCTGCGGTTGGACGCGGATGAGCGGGCGCACCTGTTCGCGCTTGCCCGCCCGGCTCCGGCCAGACGCCGTCGCCCGCCGAAGCCGGAGAGCGCCAAGCCCGGCGCCGAGCAGTTACTGCACGCGATGGGTGATGTCCCCGCTGTGCTGCTGGGCCGGTTCAACGACGTCCTCGCCTGGAACCGTGCCGGGCACCGTCTGTTGGCCGGACACCTCGATTTCACCGCCCCCGTGAGGTCGACGGACCGGCCGAACCAGATCCGGATGCTGTTCCTTGATCCACACACCCGTGACCTCTACATCGATTGGAATGCCGAGGCGGCGCTCGCAGTGGCCTCACTGCGCTACGTCGCGGCTCAGTTCGCCGACGACCGGCGCCTGGCTGAACTTGTGGGAGAACTCAGCGTGAACAGCCCGGAGTTCGCCTCGTTGTGGGCCGGTCACGCCGTGAAGTTGTGCACCAGTGGTTCGAAACGGTTCCGCCATCCCGAGATCGGCGACCTTGAGCTTGACTACGAGGTGCTGCATCTGCCCGAAGCTAACGGTCAGCGCATCCTGACACACGCTGCCAAGCCCGGCAGTGCCTCGTTCGCGGCCCTGCGGTTGCTGACCTCTCTGTAACCGGCCGTCGGCGGCGAGCGATCTCACCGCGCTCGGGCACGGCACCGCTCCACCGGCGGACGGTACGAGGTGAACCTGCCGGCGGGATCGCCGAGCTAGTGCCGTGACCGCATAGGTTCACCGGGTTGAAGTCGAACTGGTCCTCGTCGCCCGTGTGCCCCTGGCAGGATCTTGCCCATGTTCGAAGAGAAG
>NZ_JOEQ01000013.1 GCF_000721075.1 Streptosporangium amethystogenes | reverse complement strand
CCCGGCGGCGCTGGGGGAGTGGCTGACGGCGTGGAACTACGGGGTGCCACCTCAGACGGTCGCGCAGCGGGGGACCAACGCGATGGTCGGGATGGCCGATGTGGAGCGGATCCACGAGGCGTGCAAGGTGTTCGGCCAGATGGACAACCAGTTCGGGGCCGGGCTGGTCCGCCCGGTGGTGGTGGGATATCTGAACAAGACGGTGAAGCCACTGCTCCGAGGACGTTACGACGATCGGGTGGGATCGGCGTTGATGTCGGCGGCGGCCGGGATGAGTTGGCTGGCGGGCTGGACGGCTTTCGACTCGAACCGCCATGGTCAGGCGCAGCAGCATTTCGGGCAGGCACTGCGGCTGGCGAAGACGGGTAACGACTCGTTGACCGGTGCCTGGGTGCTGGCGACGCTGGCCCGGCAGGCGATCCACCTGGAGCAGGCCACTTGGGCGCCCTGGCTCGCGAGAGCCGCGACGGACACCGCCCGCCAGGCACAGGCATCCCCGCGCGTCATGGCGTTGATGCTGTCCAGGGAGGCTTGGGCGACGGCCTTGCAGGCCAGTCAGTCCGGGAGCCCTGACCGGCATACCGCCAAGCAGGTCGAGCGACTGATTACCGAGGCCGAGCGAGCGTATGCCCAAGGGGCCGGTGACCGTGATCCGGAGTGGGGCAGCAGATACGAGGAAGCGGAGCTGAGAGCCCAGGCGGGTCGCTGCTGGAGCATGCTCGGCGAGCATCGGCGAGCAATAAACCTTGCGGAGGCAGCCGTGACCGAGTATCGCGAGCGCATCCCTCGAACCGCCCAGTTCAACCAGATCCACGCTGCCGAGGGATACCTCGGCATGGGTGAGCTGGAGCAGGCCATCGACGTGGCTCGGGCCGCGATTCCGATGACGAAGGCGCTGACCTCCGCCCGCGCGACCGAGCTCGCCCAGAAGTTCGCTGACGAGCTGGACCCGTACAGCAGCAGCATCATGGTCCGCCAGTTCCGCGACCAGCTGCACAGCGAACTCGCCGCCTGAGCACGTGCGGTCTGCCTGCGCCGCCTTCTCCGCAACCGTCGACAGCGCGGACAGACCGCCTACCCTGCTGTGTTTCGTCCGTAAGGTTGCTGCCGTTGTCGCGCGGGTCCCTGGCCGGTGCGCCGTACGGTCGCCACCGAGTCCTCCACCCGGCTGCCGGTCCACTCCCGGCGGACCACGGTGGGCCGAGGGGTACCTGAGATCAGCAGCTCCACCTCGATCTCGGGATTCGCCTGGCTGTGCAGATTCCTGAAGCTGCTCGTCCAGACCTGCGACCTGGCGTTCCAGCGTGAGTTCTGGCCGGTCAACGCCATCTCGGCGGCTTCGGCGGGCTGATCGGGCAACCGCGACGGTCACTTCAGGGGAAACGCGCGGATTCCCTGACCGGCTCGCTCGTGGCGAACGGGCGTGATCTTTCGGGCGGCGCCTGACATGGTGGAACGGTGAACTGGCACACACGAGCGCTCGACGTGCTGGCGGTGGGCGAGCCCACCCCGCTGATCGACTTCCCGGTATCGGCGCCCGGGATCAGGCTGCTGCTGAAGGACGAGTCCGTGCAGCCGACCGGGAGCCTGCGGCACCGGCACGCCAGGGCACTGTTCCGCCGGGCCGTGCTCGACGGGTCGATCGCCGAGGGTATGACTGTGGTGGAGGCGACCGGCGGCAACGCGGCCGTGGCGCAGGCATGGTTCGCGCGGCGGCTCGGCCTGCCGTACATCGTGGTCATGCCGGGTGAGCGCAGCCAGGCGCGGGCGCGGCCGGTGGAGGAGCTGGGCGGGGAGTGCCGGTTCGTGACGCCGCCGCTGGCGATCTACAACACCGCACGGGAGATCGACGGTCACTTCCTGGACCAGTTCGGGCGAGCCACGCCGCACGACCTGGCGGAGGAGCTGTTCGGGCAGGTGCGGCCGGACTGGGTGGTGGTGGGCGCGGGCACCGGAGCGACCTCGGCCTCCCTTGGCCAGCGGATCCAGTCCCGCGGTGAGAGCTGCCGGGTCGCGGTGGCGGATCCCGAGAATTCGGCCTATTTCCCGGGATGGACCCTCGACGTGCCCGACTACGGCACCGGGATGCCGTCGCGGATCGAGGGCATCGGACGGCCGCGCGTCGAGCCTGGCTTCCGGCCCGACCTCGTGGACCTGGTCGTCCCCGTGCCCGACGCGGCCAGTGTGGCGGCGGCCCGGCATATCCGCGAGGTCATCGGGCTGCCGGTCGGCGCCTCGTCGGGCACCGCGTTGTGGGCGGCGCTGGAGCTGGTCGAGCGCATGTGGGCCAGGGGCGAGACCGGCACGGTGGTGTCGCTGATCGGCGACGCGGCCGACCGACATTTGGCGACCTGTCACGACGACGGGTGGGCCGCCGGAAAAAGGCTGGACGTCGGGCAGTACACGGGTACTCTGCGGCAGCGCACCAGCTTGTAGCCGGCGTGCGGCTTGTGGTGGCGAGACGAGCGGCGGGTGTTGACGGACAGCGCGAGTTGACCGCCGAACACCCGAAACACCGCACCTGTGGCGCGGCGGCCATGGTCGCCACGCCACCCTGCTGCCGACCGGTGACCACCGCGGTCGACCAGGTCTCGAAGGTGTGGGAGCCCCGGTCGGCGGTCAATGGCGCAGCCGCTGCGCGAGGGTCTGCTCACCGGCGCCGTGGCCGGCGATCTCGGCGGCCAGGAACGCATGCGTGCCGCATCTGAAACTTGGGTCTTACCGGAAAGATTTTTTACTATTAAGCTCCCGGCGTGGACCTAGAGGTGCGTCACCTACGAGCAATCTGTGCGATCGCCGATTCGGGCAGCATTTCCAAGGCGGCCGTCGCACTCAAGATGTCGCAGCCCGCGCTCGCCACGCAGTTGCGGCGCATCGAGCGGATGTTCGGCGGACCGCTGTTCGAGCGAGGCAGGGAGGGGGCACGGCCCACCGATCTCGGCGCATGGGTGCTGATCAGGGCGCGGTCGCTGCTGCCGGCGTTCGACGAGTTACGGCGGGACGGCATGCGCTACGCCGAGCAGCCTCCGGAGAAGGTCAGAATTCGCCTGGGCTGTATGTCCAGCCATTTAGCGATAAATGTCATCGGATGCCTTAACGAATTGCTGGACGGTGCCGATATCACCGTCCGCACCGAGGAGGCGATGGACCTGCTGCCCGGACTCCTGGAGTCCGAGCGCCTGGAACTCGCCACCCTCGGCGACTATCCGGGACACGAGCTCCTCCCGCCCCCGGGAGTGGTCTACGCGGGCGTGGCCGTCGAGCCGATCTTCGTCGGGGTGGCCGCCTCCCATCTGCTCGCCCGGCAGGAGGAGATCGAGCTGCGTGATCTCGCCGGCGAGGACTGGGTCATGCACGCGCTGGTCGAGGCGGGGCACCGCGAGCACTTCTGGTCCGCCTGCGCCGAGCAGGGCTTCACCCCGAAGGTCGGCTACTCCGCCGACCTCAGCCTCGCCATCGACCTCATCTCCTCGGGCCGGTGCGTCGGGATGTTCCAGGCGACCAGCAAGGGCCACCCGGGAATCACCATCCGGCCACTCGCCGGAACCCCGCTGCGCTTTCGGCACATGATCGGGTGGACCGAGCACGGGCCGGTCGCCCGGTACGGGCACGAACTGGTCCGGGCCGTCACCAGAACCTACTGGGCCGAGGTGCGGCGCGCCCCCGTCTACGCGTCATGGCTGCGGCGCCACATGCCGCTTTCTACACCTGTTTAGCCGCCTATATCGCGAAGTTATGCAATTTCGTAGGGTACTCGTCCCGCACTCACGGTGTCAGCTTTGGTCCAGCCCAAAACGCCAGGGCTCCTTGCATCCCTCCAACCCCCCAAGGGACACCGAGAGGAGTCACCCCGAGTGAATCCCAAGGTCAAACTGGGCGCGGTCGCCGTACTGGCCGCCGTCGCCATGACCACGACATCGGTGGTGAGCGCCGCCGGCGCCGCCACAGCCCCCGCGGGCATCGCCGCCCGCACCGTGTCCGCAGATCCGCCGGCGTTCGCGCCGCCGGATCCCGAATCCCGCAGGCGCGCCGTCTCCAGCGCCGCCGGCGCCCTCGCCACCAGGTCCGACGCCCTGTTCAAGGCGGCGGAGGACGAGTTCACGCTCACGAACACCATCGTGGGAACCCGTGGCCTGCAGTACCTGACCTACTCCCGCACCCACCGCGGGCTGCCCGTCTACGGCGGTGACGTGATCGTCACCACCGACAGGACGGGCCAGGAGGTCGGGTCCGTGGCCTCGGGCCAGCGCGCCAGGATCGAGACAGGCGTGAAGAGCAGGATCGACGCCGCCGCCGCGGCCGTCACCGCCCGCGGCGAACTGCCCACCGTGCAGAGCGTGAGCACCCCCCGGCTGGTCGTGCACGCGGCCGGCAAGCAACCCAGGCTGGCGTGGGAGGTGGTCGTCACCGGCGCCACCAAGGAGGCTCCGAGCGTCCTGCACATCTTCGTGGACGCCCTCGACGGAACGGTCGTGGACTCCTACGACGACGTCCGCGCCGGCACCGGCAACGGCTTCTACAACGGCAGCCCGCTGACCATCCAGACCTCTGGCTCCGGCAGTTCGTACTCGATGACCGACACCACCCGTCCCGGCCTGCGCTGCGGCGGCCAGAACGGTTCGGCCTACACCGGGACCGACGACGCCTGGGGCAACGGCCAGGGCACCAGCCTGGAGACCGCCTGCGTCGACGCCCTGTACGCGGCGCAGAAGGAATGGGACATGCTGCGCGACTGGCTGGGCCGTAACGGGTTCAACGGTTCCGGCGGCGCCTTCCCCTCCCGCGTCGGCCTGAACGAGGTCAACGCCTACTGGAACGGGTCCTACACCAACTTCGGGCACAACCAGGCGAACAACCAGCAGGCCACCCCGATGGATGTGGTCGGCCACGAGTACGGTCACGCGATCTTCCAGTTCTCCGGCTCCGGCGGGGCGGGCAGCGGCAACGAGGCCGGCGGCCTGAACGAGTCGACCGGCGACATCTTCGGCGCGCTGACCGAGCACTTCGCCGCCAACGCCTCCGACCCGCCGGACTATCTGGTCGGCGAGGAGGTCAACCTGGTCGGCCAGGGCCCGATCCGCAACATGTACAACCCCGGCGCGCTCGGCGACCCCAACTGCTACAGCTCCTCGATCCCCAACACCGAGGTGCACGCGGCGGCCGGACCGCAGAACCACTGGTTCTACCTGCTCGCCGAGGGCACCAACCCGCCCGGCAAGCCCGCCAGCACCGTCTGCTCCGGACCGGCCGGCCTGACCGGCATCGGCATCCAGAAGGCCGGTCAGATCTTCATGGGCGGCCTGAACAGCAAGACCATTCCGTGGACGCACGCCAAGGCGCGCCTGACCACCGTGGCCGCGGCCAAGCAGCTCTTCCCGAACAGCTGCGTCGAGGTCAACGCGACCAAGGCCGCGTGGGCCGCCGTCAACGTCCCGGCGCAGAGCGGTGAGGCGACCTGCACGGTGAACCCGCCCGGCAACGACTTCTCGGTCTCCCTCAGCCCGACCTCGGGCAGTGTGCAGGCCGGCCAGTCCACCACCGCCACCGTGGGGACCACGGTGACCGGCGGCAGCGCCCAGTCCATCACGCTGCGGGCCTCCGGCCTGCCCTCCGGCGCGACCGCGTCCTTCAGCCCGGCCACCATCACGGCGGGCCAGACCTCGACGCTGACGCTGGCCACCTCGGGGAGCACGCCCAGTGGCACCTCCTCGGTGACGGTCACCGCGGACGGCGCCGACGTGGACCGGACGGCGAGCTACTCCCTGACCGTCACCGGCGGCAACCCGCCCGACCCGACCAGCCCGGACATCCCGGTGGCCAACGTGACGGCGCACCTGAACCAGCTGCAGTCCATCGCCTCCGGCAACGGCGGCAACCGGGCCTCGGCCACCTCCGGCTACACCGCCTCGCTGAACTACATCAAGGGCAGGCTCGACGCGGCCGGCTACAGCACGACGGTGCAGAACTTCACCTACAACGGCCAGACCCACTCCAACCTGATCGCCAACTGGCCGGCCGGTCCCACCGGTCCGACGGTCATGCTGGGCAGCCACCTGGACAGCGTCACGGCCGGTCCCGGTATCAACGACAACGGCTCGGGCTCGGCGACCCTGCTGGAGGTCGCGCTGACGCTGGCCAACCGCAACCCCACGCTGACCAAGCACGTCCGCTTCGCCTGGTGGGGCGCCGAGGAGCTCGGCCTGCGCGGCTCGACCCACTACGTCCAGAACGGCGGCGCGAGCGGGGTCGACACCTACCTCAACTTCGACATGACCGCCTCGCCGAACCCGGGCTACTTCGTCTACGACGACAACCCGGCCATCGAGAAGATCTTCAAGGACTACTACGCCACGCTCAACGTCCCGACCGAGATCGAGACCGCGGGTGACGGCCGCAGTGACCACACCCCGTTCAAGAACGCGGGCGTCAAGGTGGGCGGTGTCTTCACCGGCGCCGAGACGGTCAAGACGTCGGCTCAGGCCGCCAAGTGGGGCGGCACCGCGGGCCAGGCCTTCGACCGCTGCTACCACTCCGCCTGCGACACCACCTCCAACATCAACACCACCGCGCTGGACCGCAACGCGGACGCCGCCGCCAACGCCCTGTGGAAGCTCGCCGTGGGGGACACCCCTCCTCCGGCCAACGACTACTCGGTCTCGGTGAGCCCGTCCTCGGCCTCGGTCCAGCCCGGCCAGTCGGCAAGCGCGACGCTCAGCACCCAGGTGACCTCCGGTAACGCGCAGGCCGTCGCGCTGAGCGCCTCCGGCCTGCCCTCCGGCGCGACCGCGTCCTTCAGCCCGGCGAACATCAACTCCGGCCAGTCCTCCGCGGTCACGATCGCCACCTCGGCGAGCACCCCCGCGGGGACCTACACGATCAACCTCAACGCGGACGGCACGAGCGCCGACCGCTCGGCCACCTTCAGTCTCACCGTCAGCGGTGGGCAGGGCGGCAGCACCTGGCAGACCTGGACCCTGTACGCGGTGGGGGACACCGTGACCTACAACGGCGTCGGCTACCGGTGCCTGCAGGGTCACATCTCACTGCCCGGCTGGGAGCCGCCGAACGTTCCCGCCCTGTGGCAGCAGCTCTGATCTGACGGAGTACGGCGGGCGGTCGACGACCGCCCGCCGTACTCGTTTCCCGGCGTTCGACAAGACCAGGGGAGCGGGGTGTCGGCGTGGTGGATCTCGCGCACCCACCGAACCTCAGCCGGGAAGATCGTGAGCCTTCGCCGGGGCGCCGGAGCGTTCGGCCACGTCGAGCGCGGCGGCGGCCAGGGCCAGCACGGGGAAGATCGCGTGCGGTGGCACCCGGTAGACTCCCCGCTCGGGCTGCTCGACCAGCCCGGCCGAGGCCAGCGTCTTGAGGTGGTGGTACAGCTGGCCGGGGGAGGCGAGGGCCAGCTCGGCCTGCAGGTCGGCGACCGGCTTGGGCCCGACGACCAGCGACTGCAGGATCTCGAAGCGTGCCGGATGCCCGGCGGCGGCCAGGACGGCGGCCAACGGCCCGGTCGGCTGCCGAAGCAACCAGCCGGGGCTGCGGGCTATCTCCCACAGCCACTGGTAGCCGCCGAGCCTGGCCTGGCCGCCGTAGGTGAACAGGCCGGTGTCGTCGCCGGCCGCCGGTGGCTCAGGAGCGGTGAGCGCGGCCTCAAGGGCGGCGACCCGCGCCTCAAGATCCTGGATCCGGTCGTTGTCGCTGGTCAGGGTCGCCTCACTTCAACGCTGCGCGGACTTTCGCGAAGAAGACGGGATCGGTCGCCATCCGCACAATGAACTGCTGGTGAGCATAGCTGCGCATCCCGGAGAACCAGGTCGCCTCGGGCAGTCGCCGCAGCGCGAAGACGGTCTCGCGTGGCTTCTCACCTGGCCGGACGGTGTACATGGCCTCGCTGATGACGCCGGGCAGCGCGCCCCCCTTGGTGCCGATGAGGAGCGCGCGGGGGTCGGCGCCGGGCTGGCGCATCGGCCACTCCAGGTGCTTGCTCGCCGTCCTGTCCTTCCTGAGTCCGGCGAGCACTCCACGCAGCACGCCAGGCTGGACACGGGTCACGGTTTCGGCCCAGGTGGCCTGCTGGGCGAAGCCGGGGAGCGTGAGCCGCACCTGCTTGCCGGCCTTGACGTAGTTCTTCAGACAGACGTCGGCGGGCAGCGTGCAGCCGCCGAAGGCACGCAGTATCTCGCCGTTGATGGTCCCGACGCGAGTCTGCGCGACCCTGCGCAGCGCGCCGGGGCCGAGACGGTCGCGTAGCAGGTCGGCGGCGGCGTTGTCACTCTCCTCGATCATGGCGGAGACGAGCTGGTCGAGCGTGACGCTCGCACCGGGCTTGAGCCGTCCGAGCGCCGCCTCGTGGGCGCCGCCGTCGGTGCCGGGCAGGTGGTAGGCGTTCCACAGGGCCACGGAGACCTCCTCGCCCGGCTTGGCCCGGCCCTTGCGGACGGCGTCGGCGTAGGCGGCGAGATGGGTGATCTTGATGGCCGACGCCACGGGGGCGAGGCGGTCGGCGTTGTGGCTGACGCCCTGGGTCACCAGCGCGACATCGTCGGGATGGGCCTGGATGTAGGCGAGTACGGCCTCGGTGTCCTTGAGGTCGGCGGGGGCGGCGACGGCGCCGGTCGTCGGGGCCGTCAGCACTGTGGTCAGGAGCATGCTCAGGATCGGCTGCATTCCTCGATTCAACCATAAATTCGAAATTTCGGAATATCGAGTTTTAGAGCCGGCGGACATCCCATGTCGAAAATCATCGAGCTGCGACGAGCCCGCCGTCACCGCGATCGACCTGTACGGCCTGTCCATCCACGCCTTCGCCCGCGCCTGGCGGACCGGCGGGAGATCACCGACGGTGACGCGAGCGACCAGGGCGAACCCCGGCCGCTCGCGTCGGTATCGGCGGGTACCGGTCAGCCCCTGCCGGATGCGGCCGGAACCGCGGGCCGCCGGTCGGTTCGTACCGGCCACCGCGTCGATCGGGTCCGGGGCGTCGCGGTGAACAACGCGTTCCCGGCGTGCTCGCTCACCCGGATCAGGGAAGATCCCCGATCACCGTCCCTGCGCCTCCGGGTCTTCGGGGGACTGGGCGGGGAAGACGCAGGACAGCGCGCGGCGCAGGGTGGTGGCGAAGGATTCGGGGTTGCCGGGTTCGAGCCAGTGCCGCCCCGCCACGCGGATGGCGCCGGCGACCGCGGCGGCCGTGACGGCGGGGAACAGGTCGTGTCCGGGGTCGGTGTCGGTGCGCGCCGCGATCGCTTCGGCGAGCGGGCCCTCCGCCATGCTGAACGCCTTCAGCGCCTCACCTTCCAGTTCGGGTGTTGACATGATCATGCGCAGGCCGGCCTTGTCGGGCTCGGGGTTGGTGTAGAGCTCGATCACGGCCGCGATGACGGCCTGGTCGAGCGGCTCGTCGGCGGGCCGGGAGCGCAGCGCCTGCCCCACGCGCCTGGACTGGTCGGCCTGGAAGGCGCAGATCGCCTCCGCCCTGCTGGAGAAGTAGTTGTTGTAGGTGCGTGGTGAGACTCCCGCGGCCGTGGCGATGTCATGGACGCGGACAAGGGCCAGCCCGCTGGGGCCCTGCTCGATGGCCAGGCGCAGTGCGGCATGGCTGATCGCCTCCCGGGTGGCCCGGCTGTTGCGTGCCCGGAGGTCCATGGCGTCGTCGTTCATGGGGCGATCCTATCGACATTGCGCGTCACGCATTACATGCGCGTCACGCAAGCCGTGGGTGCGGTGCGGTACAGGCTCCGCGATACGCGTGCCCGGGGTGCCTGCGGTTCAGGCCGGATCCCGGAGCCGCTTACTCCTCTCCGTGGTTTCTGAGCAGTACGTTGCCCGCGATCCTGGACTCGCAGAGCCTCTCGGCCCCCGGGGCGCCGGCCACGATGGTGAAGCCGGTCGGGGCCAGGCGCAGCTCCATCACCGCGGCCCGTTCGGCGGCGGGCAGGCCGGCGTAGCGGGCCAGCAGTTCCTCGTCGTCGAACAGGTCGGCGTCCGACAGGAAGACCGGGGAGGCGGGGTGGCGGCGGCCCAGGTCCAGGATCTTGCCGCCGCCGTCCCAGTTGACGCCGTTCAGCGCGACCCAGCCGATCCCGTCCAGGTCCTCGAACAGGCGGGCCGCGTCGCCGAAGCGGTGGGTGCGCATCACCGGGTGCAGGTAGGCGTCGGCGTCCAGCACATCCTGGTCGCGCGGGTCGCCGGCCGCCGAGGAGTGCGTGCCGTAGCGGCCCGCCGAGCGGCCCAGACCCAGCCGGTGCACCACCGACAGACCCTCCTCACCGGTGTCTCCGCCCGACAGCAGCCGTACCAGCTCGCGGTCGATCAGCCGCTGGTGCTCGCCGAAGCTGTGGAAGAGCCACAGGTACATCAGGCCGCCGGGGGAGAGCCGCTCGGCCAGCCAGGCCAGGCCCGCGCGGGGGGCGTCGAGGCAGTGCAGCACCCCGGTCATCACGATCAGGTCGTAGGGGCCCTCGAACCCGTCCCCGCCGATGGCACCGCGCACCAGCTCCACGTTGGTCAGCCCGTTGCGCTCGCGCAGCTCCTCGGCCACGTCGAGCGAGGACCGGGAGAGGTCCATGCCGGTGAAGCTCGCCTTCGGATACTGCGAGGCGAGCCCGAGCAGCTGGTGGCCGGTGCCGCACCCGGCGTCCAGCACCCGTTTGCCCGCCAGGGTCTTGTCCCTGGCGACCATGCCGATACCGAGTGCCAGGTCCAGGATCAGGTCGTCGCCGACGGTCAGGGAGGGGCAGGGGTAGCGCTCGTACAGCTCCCTGACCTGCTCCACGGCGCTCACGGGGTGTCGATCTCGTCGTACGGGATCTCCTCGACCCGGCGGGCGAAGACCCAGTGGTGGCCTTCCAGATCCTCGGTGGTGTAGTTGCGGTCGCCGTAGAAACGGGTGTCCGGCTCGTCGCGGATCACCGCCCCGGCCTTCCTCGCGCGCTCGTAGTGTTCGTCCACGTCGTCGACGAACACGTACAGGCTCTGGCGCAGCTCGCCCGCGCCCTGCGGCTCGTGCCTGCGGCCGTCACCCGTCCCGGCGAGCTGCACGACGCCCTCGCCGAACGACAGCTCGGCGTGCACGATGGAGCCGTCGTCGTCCTTCAGCACCTTCCGCTTTTCGAATCCGAACGCCTCGATGAGCCATTCGATGGCTTTTTCGAGGTCGGCGTAGAAGATGACGGGGGTGATTCTCGGCATTCCGTCGGGTGGGGTGAGCATTTCTCCATCTCCCTCGATCGGTGACCATGGAAACGTACGGTGACGCTACCCCGCATCCCGCCGGCGAGACGTCCGGGCGTTCACGATTTCCATCGCGTTCACGGGGTGCGCGGACTGCTCTTCGCGCATTCAGCGGGATATTCACGATTTCGGCAGGCGCAGGCCGCCGTCCAGGCGGACGACCGCCGCGTTGAGGTAGCCCAGCTCGCACACCGCCCGGACCGCGCGGGCGAACTCCGCCGGCGTTCCCAGCCGGGGCGGGAAGACGATCTGCCGTACCAGTGGGCGCCGGAACTCCGGCGGGATCGCCCCGAACAGCGGGGTGTCGAACAGGCCGGGGGAGAGCGCGCACACCCGCACGCCGACCGAGGCCAGGTCGCGGGCGGCCGGCAGGGTCAGCGCGGCGACCGCGCCCTTGGAGGCGGCGTAGGCGGTCTGACCGGCCTGGCCGTCCTCGGCGGCGGCGGAGGAGGTGTTGACGACCACGCCCCGCTCGCCGTCCTGTAGCGGTTCGGTCGCGGCCATCGCGGCGGCGGCCAGGCGCATCACGTTGAAGGTGCCGACCACGTTGACCGCTAGCGCCCGCTCGAAGGTCCCCAGATCGTGCGGGCGGCCGTCGAGGCCGAGCGTGCGGGCGGCGGGTGCGACACCCGCGCAGCTCACCGCCACCCGCAGCGGCCCGCGAAGTCCCGCGGCCACCTCCACGGCGTGCTCGACCGACTCGGCGCGGGTCACGTCGGTCTCCACGAACGTGCCGCCCACCTCATCCGCCACCGCCTTCCCCGCATGGGCGTCCAGTTCGGCCACGACCACGTGCGCGCCCGCCCCGGTGAGCTCGCGCGCGGTGGCGGCGCCCAGCCCTCCACCGGCCCCCGACACCAGTGCCGTCACCCCTCGCAGCTCCATATCCGTTTAGCCGCCTTTCCGCAATGCTGGGCGAATGTGCTTACTTATCAAGACATATCCTGACGCGAAATTCCGCATTCACGCTGCACCCCACAGACGTGAGGTAACCAATGACGATTTCCAACGGCGCTGACAATGTGCACGACCTGATCGCCCGCCGACGGCGCGAGCGAGATCGCATCCCGCGACGCGCGACACCCGACGAGGGGGTGCCGGTCTCCTCCACCCAGGAGCGCATCTGGTTCGGCGAGAAGTTCAATCCGGGATTCGGGTTCTACCACGTGCCCGCCACCCTGCGACTGCGCGGCCCCCTCGACCCCGGAGCCCTCGACCGGGCGCTCTGCGAGGTGATCAGGCGGCACGAGATCCTGCGCTCCACCGTCGAGGAGATCGACGGCATGCCCGTCCAGCGCGTCGGCGACGCGCCCACCGGCGTGCTGCGCTCCGTCGACCTGGCCGGCGATCCCGACCCCGAGGCCGAGGCCGCGCGGATGGCCGCCGACGACATCCTGGCCCCGTTCGATCTGCGGCACGGGCCGCTGGGGCGGGCCCTGCTGCTCAGGCTGGGGCCCGACGACCACGTGCTCGTGCTGACCTTCCACCACATCGTCTTCGACGACCCGTCCTTCGGCATCGTCGGGCGCGAGATCGAGGCCCTCTACACCTCCTCGGCGCCTCTGCCCGAACTGGATCTGCAGTACACCGACTTCTCGGTCTGGCAGCGTGAGCGGCTGCGCACCGAGGAGGTGCGCTCGCGCCTGGTCGACTACTGGCGGCGGACCCTGGAGGGCGTGCCCCGGCTGCTCGACCTGCCCTCGGACCGGCCCCGCCCGCCGCACCGGAGCCGCGCCGGCCGCTTCCACCGCTCCCGGCTGCCCGCGGACGTCGTCGGCGCGGTGCGCGCGATGGCACGAGAGGAGGGCACCACCCCGTTCACCGTCCTGCTGGCCGCCTACGGCGTGCTGCTGTCGCGCTACGCCGACCAGGCCGACATCGTCACCGCCGTACCCGCCGCCGGACGCATCCGGCCCGAGCTCGAAGAGCTCGTCGGCTGCTTCATCAACATCATCTGTCTCCGCCTCGACCTGCGCGGCGAGCCCACCTTCCGCGAGCTGCTGCGCCGGGTGCGCCACGCCTCGGTCGAGGGCCACGACCACGAGGAGATGCCCTTCGAGGAACTGGTGCGCGAACTGCACCCGCAGCGGCCGCGGAGCCACACGCCGCTGTTCCAGGCGGGACTCGGGGTACGCGACAACGACGGCGTCTTCCTGAACCTGCCGGGCGTGCGGGCCTCGGAGTTCGTGCCCGACGTCGAGGTGTCGCACTTCGACCTGATGGTGGACTTCAGCGTCGACGGCGACGGCATGG
Source organism: Streptosporangium amethystogenes (assembly GCF_000721075.1). GTDB lineage: Bacteria > Actinomycetota > Actinomycetes > Streptosporangiales > Streptosporangiaceae > Streptosporangium > Streptosporangium amethystogenes. Next base: position 173,883 of record NZ_JOEQ01000013.1, on the reverse strand, counting down.
CGGGCCTGTGGGGCTACAACGACGACCTGTTCGACCCCGCGACCGTCGAGGTCCTCGCCGAGCAGTTCACGCTCCTGCTCACCGAGGCGTGCGCCCAGCCCGACCGCCAGGTCGGCGACCTGGCGCTGCCCGCGTCCCCGAGACCACCCCGGCCCGAGACCGTCGGGACCGAGGGGCCGGCCGCAGTCCTGGCCGAGCGGGCGCGGCGCGCCCCGGACTCGCCCGCCGTCACCTCCGTCGACGGCACGCTGACCTACGCCCAGCTCGACGCGCGCGCCGAGGACCTGGCACCCGCCGTGCGCAAGGGGGCCGAACCGCCGGCCGCCGACACCCCCGACCTCGCCGTGTGGTGGTACGCCCGGCTCAAGGCCGACGGCGGCCCGCGGGACGCGGGCTACGCGCGGGCCGCGGACCTGGCCTCGCGGATCGGCCTGGGCGCCACCGGCACCGTGCTCACCTTCGCCCCGCCCGCCTCCGGCGCGCTCACCGATGCCATGCTGCTGGCCCTCTCGTCCGGCGCGCACCTGATGATCGCGCCCCCCGAGGCCGCCGGTGACGCCGAGAAGCTGAGGGTCCTGGTCGCCGACGCCACCGTCGTCCACGCTCCGCCGGCCACGTGGCGGCGGCTGCTGATCGAGGGCGCGCTGCCCGAGGACCACCCGTTCACCGCGCTCTGCGACGCGGCCACCGTTCCGGCCGCCCTGGCGCGGGAACTGGCCGCGAAGGTTCCCACCTGGACCCTGTACGGAGAGCGCTGGGCCGCGGCCCACCGGATCGACCCGCTCGCCGAACCCCGCAGGGGCGTCCCGCTCGGCGTCCCGCTGGCCGGCACCCCGATCGAGGTCACCGGCCGGGCCGGGCGCCCCGGCGCGACCGGCGTACCCGGCGAGATCCAGGTCGGCGGCGCCGCCACCGGGGACCGGGGCCGGATCCTGCCCGACGGCTCGCTGGAGCTGCTCGGCCGCTTCGACCGGATGTTCACCGTCGGCGGGTTCCGGGTGGACACCGACGAGGTGGCCCGCTCCCTGGCCGGCCGCCCCGGCGTGGTCGAGGCGATCGTGGACGTGCGCCACGACCGGCTCGTCGCGTACGTGGCCGGTGACGGGATCGATCCGCGGAAGCTCACCGCCCACCTGCCCGAATACCAGGTGCCCGGCTCGGTCGTGGTCCTCGACGAGCTGCCCAGGACCGCGCGGGGCGACATCGCCCACGGGGAGTTGCCCAGCCCCGAGGCCCCGGGCGACGAGGGCGGCCAGGTACCGATCAGGGGCGGCACCGAGGAGGCCGTCGCCGGCATCTGGCGCGAACTGCTCGGCGTGCGGGAGATCGGCGCCGCCGACGGCTTCCTCGACCTCGGCGGCCACTCGCTCACCCTGGCCCGCCTCAGCCTGCGCTACGAGGTGGCGTTCGGCGTCGAGGTGGAACTGCCCGACCTGCTGCACCACGCGACGGTCCGCGAGCAGGCGGCACTCATCGACGAGCGCCGCGCGCAGGCCGGCCTCACCGGAGAGGAGACATCATGACCTCGGTATCCGCCAGGCCGTCGCAGGCCACCGGTGAGGGGCGGCCGAGGACGCGGCTGGAGTCGCTGACCGGGCTGCGGTGGTTCGCCGCGTTCGGCGTGTTCTTCAGCCACGTCGCGATCCTGCTGCCGCTGCCCTATCTCAACGAGCTGTTCATCCTCGGCACCGCCGGGGTGACCTTCTTCTTCGTCCTGTCTGGATATGTCCTGACCTGGACGTTCTTCGACAACGACACCGCGCCGAGGTTCTACTGGCGCCGCTTCGCCAGGATCTGGCCGTCGCTGCTCATCACCACCGTCGCGGCGGTCGCGCTGCTCGTCGGCGGCCAGCTCTGGCCCACCGAGGGCGGCACCTCGCTGGTCTGGTGGACGGTCGCGACGCTGCTCCTGGTGCAGGCGTGGATCCCGGCGTCGTTCCAGAGCGACACCGTGCCGCACACCGTCTCCTGGTCGCTGTCGTGCGAGGCGTTCTTCTACGCGGTCTTCCCGTTCGTGGTCCGCCCGATCGTGCGGCGCACGCTGCGCCAGATGGTGGTCATCGCCGCCGTGCTCATCGCGATCAGCATCGGCACCCGGGTCTGGCTCTGGCTGGCCAACCCGCAGATCACCCCGGAGAACTGGTTCACCTCCGACCTGTACTACTTCGCCACCCACTCGCCGATCGCCCGGGTCAGCGAGTTCGTGCTGGGCATCGTGATCGCCGCCGCCGTACGCCGCGGCTGGCGCAGCCCGCTCGGCCTGCGCGCGGCGACCGTGATCACGGTCGGCTACTTCGCGCTGCTGTGGGCGTGGTCGGCCTCGGGCCTGTGGCCGACCGCGCTGGCCGAGGCCGCCAACCGGGGCAGCATCGTGGTGTTCGCACTGCTCATCGCGGCGGCGGCCACCAACGACCTGGACGGTCGGCGCAGCCTGCTCGGCTCCCGCCCGCTGGTGGCGCTCGGCCAGTGGTCCTACGCCTTCTACCTGGTGCACTTCCTGGTGCTCTTCCCGATCGCCAAGCACGCGTTCGGCCGGCAGTCGCTCTACGACTTCCCGCCGCCCAGCTGGGCGCACCTGCCGTACGCGGTGGCCGGCCTGGTGGTCAGCGTGCTGCTGTCGTGGGGGCTGTACCGGCTGTACGAGTACCCGATCGAGAAGCGGCTGCGGGCCATGCTGCGCCGCGAACCGAGGACCGCACCCCCGGCCCCGGGCGCGGAGCCCTCGATGTGAGGCCGGGCGCGCCTGCGGGGGAGCCGGAACCGCACCGCCGTACGGCGGCGCGCCTGCGGGGGAGCCGGAACCGCACCGCCGTACGGCCACGACCGGTGTCCTAGCGGGTCAGGTAGGTGATCATCGCCGGGTGGTCGACCTGGACGGCGCCGTTGTAGCAGGTGACGTACCGGATGCTCACGTACGCCGAGTACGACTCCCAGGGGGTGAACAGGTTGCAGAACTCCGAGCCGTAGCCGAACGCGGTGACCTGGACGTTGTCCCGGTATCCGGACAGGCCACCGAAGATCACCTGCCTCCTGGCGACCGCGGACCTGCTGAGCTGCACGCCCCCGGACTGCGAGTTGTAGCTGACCTGATACGGCGTCGGCCGGTAGACACCCGGGGTGTCGGGGAGGTTGTCGAAGGTGTAGGCGAAGCGGTACGACGGGGGCGTCCAGGTGAGGGCCCGCTCGCGGTGGTAGGTCAGGCTCCATCCGGTGTTCAGTGGCGTGCCGGTGGCGTCGTAGCAGCGCACGACGATGCTCTGCGCGGCCGTCGTCGTGTTCCATCCGCCCAGCTTGCAGCGCGCCGGTACCGCCGAATCGACTGCGGTGACCTGGATGTTCCCGGCATAGTCCGCCGAGCCGAGCCTCGGCAGGGTGACCCGCCACAGTCCCGGGGCCGTCAACGGCTCGGCGGTGTTCACCGCGGTCGGCGCAGAGGAGTTGAACCGCGCGGCCACGGCGGAGCCGTTCCAGTGCACGTATCCGAACGCCTGGGGTGCGGGCAGGTACTGGGGGCTGTACCCGAAGGTGACGGAGAACCACGAGGCGATCGGTCCCACGCCGTACCGGTGGCACTGCACCGCCACGATCTCGTCGGCGCCCGACTGCCACCAGCCCTGGATCTGGCACCAGTCGGCGGACTGGGAGATCGCTGTGACGTGGGCGACCCCTCCGGCGGCCATGCCGATCTGCGGGAACCTCACCAGCACCTGGCCGGGGTCGCCCGCGGTGGCCTCGACCTTGAGCTCGTCCGGCCACGAGCCCGCCTGGCGCCTGGAGTCCACGACGGCACCGCCCCTGACGACGGCGAACCCCCAGCGAGGGAGCTCGGTCGCGGTGGCCGCCGCCGTGGTGGTGGTGGTGGCGAGCCCGGTCGCGGCCAGGGCCGCGATGCAGAGCGTTCGTACGATCACTGCCCATGGCCGGCGCATGTCGTCCTTCATCCACATCGGAGTGGTGGTCGTGAGCGGGAACGGCGCGTGCGTGTGCTCTCCGGTTCTTGATAACCCGCCGGCCGGGCCGTTGAGAAGGCCCAACGTGACTCCTGATCTCCCGGTGAACCGACATCGGTTCACCGGGAGGGCCGTGGACAGGGATCGGCGGTCCCCTCGCCTGGGCATCGTGCTCGGGTGAGGTCGCCCGTGTCCGCAGGGACGCGCAACGGGATCGTGGATCGCCGGACGGTGCCCCGACGAGCAGGTGAACCGGCCCACGGGCAGGCCCGGCCGACCTGCTCGGGCGCCGGGCGGTGCGACGGGCTCGCGGTCGCCGGGTCCACTCTCATCGGCCGGACGATCGCGGCCCCGCTTCGCGCCTGTCGGCGCCTACGGGTGCCGGCGGAGTAGATGAACTTTTCATCCGGTTTTGCGGTTTACGGCCAGCTTGTGGCCCGTCGTCCGCCGAGAGCCGTAGATCACTGTTGCCGCTGACCGGGGACTGGGTGACGGTGGGGGACACCTCTGGCGTGAGGACTCGGCCCTCACTCGGCGCGCCAGGACTCGTCACCCCGGCATTCGAAAGGAAACCTGTGCAGATGAGGTCACGCGTGCTCCGACTCTTACGCGACCAGACTCACCCCTCCGACGACGCCCCCCTCCGCCGGACCAGGCTCCGGCGGGTGTTCGTCGCGGTCGCGGCCGCACTCATGCTCACCACCGTGATGGTCGTCCCCGCCTCGGCGCACGGCTCGATCAGCGATCCGCCCTCGCGCAACTACGGCTGCTGGCTGCGCTGGGGGAGCGACTTCCAGAACCCGGCCATGGCCCAGCAGGACCCCATGTGCTGGCAGGCCTGGCAGAACAACACCAACGCGATGTGGAACTGGAACGGGCTGTACCGCGAGGGTGTCGCCGGTAACCACCAGGCCGCGATCCCCGACGGGCGGCTGTGCAGCGGCGGCCTGACCGAAAGCGGCCGCTACGCCTCCATGGACGTGCCGGGCGCGTGGAAGACCGTGGACCGCCCCGCCAGGTTCACCATGAACCTGATGGACCAGGCCTCGCACGGTGCGGACTACATCCGCGTCTACGTCACCAAACAGGGCTACGACCCCAAGACCCAGCGGCTGAAGTGGAGCGACCTGGAACTGGTCAACCAGGTGGGCAAGGTGCCCACCGGCCTCACCACACCCATTGACGTGTACGCGCCCGGCCGTACCGGCCACCACGTCGTCTACACCATCTGGCAGGCCAGCCACTCCGACCAGTCCTACTACTTCTGCAGTGACGTCAACTTCACCGGCGGCACGAACCCCACCCCGACTCCGACCCCGACCCCCACGCCGACTCCGACTCCCACACCGACTCCCACCTCGCCCCCGGCCGGTGGCTGCTCGGCCACCTACCGCACCGTCTCCCAGTGGTCCGGTGGCTTCCAGGCCGAGGTACGCGTGACCGCCGGCTCCGGCGCGATCACCGGCTGGACGGTGAACTGGACCTTCACCGGCGGTGAGCAGGTCAGCTCGGCGTGGAGTGCGACCGTGACCGCCAACGGGTCCGCGGTCAGCGCCCGCAACGCCGCCTACAACGGCTCACTGGGCGCCGGCACCGCCACCACCTTCGGGTTCATCGGCTCCGGCACCAGCGGCACACCCACCCTCACCTGCACCGCGACCTGATCCCCGCCTACTGAACACATGCGTGCCGGCCCGCCGCCTTCCGGGCTGCGGGCCGGTTCCGCCGTCCTACGCCGGGATGAGCAGGGTGGTCAGCAGGTCGTCCAGGCTGACCAGCCCGGCCAGGGAGCCGTTCGCGGTCCGGACGAGCGCCAGCTGGCTGCGCGCGGCACGAAGTTCGGCGACCGCCTGGGAGATCGAGGTCTCCTCGACGAGCTCGGGCAGCCGGTAGGCGATGTCCCGGGCGCGGATCCGGATGCCGCGCCTGCGGGCCAGGTAGGCGTCCCGAACGTGGACCACCCCTGCTGGGCGATCACCGTCCCACACCACCAGGCGGGTACGGCGCGTCCGAGCCGAGGCACCGACGATCTCTTGAGCCGAGGCGTCGAGCGGCACTCCGGCGATGTCGCTCACCGGGACGGTGAGCGAGGCGATCGACGCGTTCGGGGCGTGCAGGGCCTGGGTGAGCACCGCGTGGTCGTCGGTCTCGATGAGCCCCAGGCGGCGCGACTCCTCCACCAGGTGCTGCAACTGCTCGGGGGTGCGAGGGTTGGCCGTCTCACCGCGGGGTTGCACCCGGAACATGCGCAGCAGCAGGTTACTGACGCCGTTGAGCGCGGTCAGGATCGGCCGGACGGCCACGGTGAAGCCGCGAAAGGGCAGCGCCAGGGCCGTCGCCGAACGCTCGGGGTGGGCGATGGCCCATGACTTGGGGGCCATCTCGCCGATCACCATGTGCAGGAACGTCACGATGGCCAGCGCGATCACGAAGGCGACCGCGTGCGCGGCGGCCTCGGGCAGGCCAAGGGTGTCGAAGAGCGGTGTCAGGCTGCCGGCGATCAGCGGTTCGGACACCACGCCCAGGCCCAGAGAGCACAGGGTGATGCCGAGCTGGGCACCGGCGAGCATCAGCGACAGCTCCCGGATGCCCTTCACGGCCGCTGCGGCGGCGCGGCTGCCGTGCGCGGCCTCCTTCTCCAGGCGGTGCCGTTTGGCCGCGACGAGGGCGAACTCGGAGGCGACGAAGAAGCCGTTGCCGATCAGAAGGAGTACGGTCAGCAGAATGCCGGTGGGCAGGTTCACTTCTCCTCCTCGCCTTCCTGGATCGCCTCGGTGTTCCGGAAGGGGCGCAGCCGGACCCGCTCGGGTACGTGCCGGTCGAGGGTCAGCACCTCGATCTCCGCGTGCGTGGGCGCCTGATCCGCCATGGAGGGGACCAGGTCGACGGTGACCACGTCACCGACCGCGGCGAAGCGTGCCAGACGCTGCAGGATGAGCCCGCCGACGGTGTCGTAGTCGTCCTCGTCGGGCAGCTCCAGTCCGGTGGCCAGGGAGACCTCGTCGATGCGCAGGCTCGCGTCGATTTCCCAGCCGTCGCCGGTGGCGACCACGGTGGGGATGTCGAGGTCGTTCTCATCGGCGATCTCCCCGACGAGTTCCTCGGCGACGTCCTCCCAGGTGACCAGCCCGGCCAGGCCGCCGTGCTCGTCCAGGACGCAGGCGACCTCCTCGTCGCGTGCGTGCATCTGGGCGACCAGGTCGGGCAGCGAGATGGAGAAGGGCACCATCAGGACCTCGCGGGCGACGTCGGCCACCGGTGTGTCCGCGGCCTTGTCGGCCGGGACCGCCACCAGCTCGCGCAGGCCCACGATGCCGATCACGTCGTCCAGGCGGTCGCCGAGCACCGGATAGTGGGTGTGCCCGTAGCGGGAGATCAGCTCGTCCAGCTCGGGGATCAAAGCCGAACCGGCGATGCCGACGACGTCGGCGTGCGGGACCATGACCTCCTCGGCGGTGTGCTCGGAGAAGGCCAGCGCCCGCTCCAACAGGTCGGCCTGGTCGCCGGGCAGGTGCCCGTAGGCCTCGGACTCGCCGATGATGTGCCCGAGCTCCTCCAGCGTCGCGCCGTGGTGCAGCTCCTCGACCGGCTCGATGCCGACCGCGCGCAGCAGCCTGTTGGCCGCGGAGTCGAACAGCCGGATGATCGGCCCGGCGATCGTCAGGTAGGCCAGGGTGGAGGAGGCCAGCGCGCGGGCCAGCGGTTCGGGCCTGGCCAGCGCGAGGTTCTTGGGGGCGAGCTCGCCCAGCACCATCTGGATCACGGTGGCGACGATGAAGCCGAGCACCAGGGCGATACCGCCGGTCGCGCCCTCGGGTACGCCGAGTGCGGCCAGCCCGGGGGCGATCAGCTCGGCCAGCGCGGGTTTGGCGATGAAGCCGACGACCAGGGCGGTGACGGTGATGCCGAGCTGGGCGCCCGACAACATGAACGACAGCCGCTCCATGACCTTGATCGCGCGGGCGGCCTTCTTGTCGCCTTCGGCGGCCTGCTGGGACAGAGCCAGGCGATCGGCGGTGACATAGGCGAACTCCTGGGCGACGAAGTAGCCGGTGGCCAGGGTCAGCAGCAGAACGGCCAGCAGGCCGAGGGCGATGCTCACCTCGGTCGCCTGTCCCGTGATCGGCGGTCTCTGACGTGGCCTCTGTTATGGCCGGAGTCCGACGACACGGACACCACCACCTTGCCCTTTCATCCGGCCCTCGTGGCCGGCTCATGTCCTCCCGGATCGTCGACGCGGGAGGATCTCCGTGTCCGCAACGCTAGCCGATCTTCTGGGGCCGGCCCGCTCCGGGGTCTTTCACCGAGGTCAACGCTCCGCAAACCGGCGGGGTTCCTTTTATGGCATATGTCATACATTCAGCGGTTTTCAGGGGCGACCTGGGTGGGCTTACGATGATCGGCATTTGCCCCCTTCCCCTCCGGGAGCTGACCTCTTGCCAGGGCGAGAACGCATTCGTTCCTTCCTTGAAACCCGGCTCTTCCAGCGGGTTGTCATAGCCGTCATCGTGATCAACGCGATCACGATCGGCTGTGAGACCTCCTCCTATCTGACGGACCGGATCGGCGGGTTCCTGCACGCCGTCGACCGGATCGCCCTGGCGATCTTCACCGTCGAACTCGCCGCCCGCCTCTACGCCTACCGGGGCACGTTCTTCAAGGACCCGTGGAACTGGTTCGACGCGACCATCGTGACCATCGCGCTGATCCCGGCGTCCGGCCCGACCTCCGTGCTGCGGGCCCTGCGAATCATGCGGGCGCTGCGCCTGGTCTCGGTGGTCCCCAGCATGAGCAAGGTCGTCGGTGCGCTGTTCGCGGCCATGCCCGGGATGGCGGCGATCGTCGGGCTGCTCCTCCTGGTCATGTACGTCTCGGCGGTCCTCGCGACCCAACTGTTCGGCGGAATCGCCCCCGAGCACTTCGACGAACTGCCGACGTCGCTGTTCACCCTGTTCCAGGTCATGACCGGCGAGGCCTGGCCGGACATCGCCCAGACGGTCATGGCGGAGAAGCCATGGGCCTGGGTCTTCTTCGTCGGCTACATCCTGATGTCCTCCTACGTGGTGCTCAACCTGTTCATCGCCGTCGTGGTCAACGCCATGGACGACCAGAACACCTCCGCCGAGGAACAGCGGACCGAGGACCAGCTCACCACCATCCTGAACGAGCTCGCCCGCCTGCACGCCAGGATCGACGCGATACAGGGTGCCCCCCGAGTGGCTCAGCCCGTCAAGGCGCCGCGCAGGAACGCCGCCCGCCGCTCCCGATGACCGGCCCGTAGAAGATCGGCCCATCCGGGATCTCCCGGGGGCCTTTGGGGACCACCCCCTCCAAATGCTCACCGAACGTCGACGTCTCGTATCAGAATGACATGACGCCAGGTGGTGGCCGACTTCTGCGAGGGTGGTATGGACAACGTCATGCGGCTGGTCGACGCTGCGGCACTCGATCCGAGGATCACCCCCGAGCAGTTGAGCGCCCGCTATGGCCAGGACGACCACGTCTTCAGTCTGCTGGCCGTCGCGGAGGCGATCCTCAACCGGGTTCCCGCCGGCGTCACCCAGTGGCTGTCGGCTCCGGGCACGCGCACGATGTGGGAGGAAGTGCTCACCGTCCAGGAGGGCAACCACCAGCTTTCGTGGTGGAGCAAAATGATCACTTTCGGGATCGAGCACCCCGACACCCTGCGCGCGGACCGGCGGCTGGCCAGGATCCGCCAGCGTCGCCGAGAGGCGCAGTTCGTCGTGACCACATCGGTGGACCGGCTGGTGGACGGCCATGTGCGGGACACCGCGCTGCGGCGGCTCAAGGACGCCCATCCCCAGGAGGCCGATTCGATGCTCGGCGAGCTGCGCCGCCTGAGTGGCATCGCCGGTGACGAATGCCCCACCCCCGGGGCCGAACGGCTTCTGTGTCTGAGCGATGAGCGGTTTCGCAACCTGGTCGCCCAGGATGTCCAAGGGCGCGCGGGCGTCGACGAGCTAAGGCATCCCGCTGTACTGGCCCGCTGGTATGACGCCCTGGTCGAGCTGGGCTCGCAGACCTTCGAGCAGATCGGCCTCGAAACCGGGGAGCGCCACGTCCGGGCCTGGTTCGCCGTTCCCGACCGGTACCTGCTCGATACCCGGCACCACGCGTCCGTCGAGGACTGGGCACCCAAGCTCACCTTCCTCACCCACCTGCGCGCTCGCCTGATGGAACGCGGCAGGCTCCGCCGCGCACACGACGTACGGCTGTTCCAGCAGGTGCACAGTCCCCTGGAGCAGAGGCTGAGGGCGGCCTACCCCGACGAGTACGCCCGCTACCGGCAAGAAGAACCCCCACCTGCCGCCGCGCCGCAGGCGGGCGAACCTCGTCCGCCCCATCCCGCCGCGTTCTCCGGGTACGCGGAGGTGCTGCACAGGCACGCGTGGGAGGTGAAATGGATCTACGACGGGCACCGGGTGTGGCTGGACGCCTGGCGCGGAGACGACTGGCGTAGGGACGGCCGCATCGTCGTCACCGCCGCACGGAGCAGAAACGCCGGTAAGTCGTCATGGAGCAAGCCCAACTTCGTGTTCCACAACCGTCGTTCCCGCCGCTACACCCTCCTGTCGAGTGCGGAGGCCCTGGTGACGCTCGCCGCGGAGAACCCCGCCGTCACCCCGACCCGATACCTCAAGGCCGTGGTGCCGCAGGTACGTGAGCATCTTGAGGCGCTCATACCCCCGGACGGCTTCCGCTGGCGGCACCCGTACCCGCCCCCATGCGGCTCGGCTCCGGACAGGCCGCAGGAGTTTCACGAACCGCCTCAGCCGTGCGGGCTTGCAGGCGGGGATCTATCCGGGTTCGCGCAGCGCCGAGGCTAGGCCCGCGGCCGTGGGGTGTTCCCACAGCAGGCGGGCCGCCACCGGCCTGCGCAGGCCGTCACGGAGGCGGTCCAGCAGTGTCACCGCGAGCCGCGAGTCACCGCCAGCCTCGAAGAAGGCGTCGTGCGGGCCGATCCGGCGGTCGCCCAGCACCCGTCGGAAGGCTTCCAGCACCTGCAGTTCCAGCCGGTCACGTGGCTCGTCCGTGCGTTTCCCGGCGCGGGCGGCCGAGGAGGCCAGCCGGCGACGGTCGATCTTGCCCGCGCTCGTCAGCGGCAGCTCGTCCAGCACGTGCACGGTCCCCGGCACCATGTAGCCGGGCAGCCGCCCGGCCGCCCATGCCCTGGCCTCCTTCGCCGTCACCGGCCCGGAGGCGGCGGCGCGGGCGGAGGCGGGCACGGGGACGGACACGTAGGCCACCAGCTGGTCGTCCTCCAGCGTCACCGCCGCGTCGTCCACACCGGGACAGGCGCGTAGCGTCTGCTCGATCTCGCCGAGCTCGATCCGGTAGCCACGGTGCTTGACCTGGTGGTCCACCCGGCCGATGAAGTCGAGGCGGCCGTCGGGGCGCTGCCGCACCAGGTCGCCGGTCCGGTAGAGCCGCCCGCCGGGCGCCGGAGGCCGGCCCGGTGCGGGGGGAGGCGGCGCGGCGAGGGGCACGAAGCGTTCGGCGGTCAGCGCGGGTCGCCGGTGGTAGCCGCGGGCCACGCCCACGCCGCCGACGTGCAGCTCGCCGGGCACGCCCCGGGGCGCCACCCGGCCCGCGGCGTCCAGCACCAGCGCGTACGTTCCCGCCATGGGCAGCCCGATCGGGGGTGCGCCCTCGCCGGGCGAGCAGTCGGCCAGGGTCGCGATGACGGTCGCCTCGGTCGGCCCATAGGCGTTGACCATGCGCCGGCCGGTGCCCCAGCGCTCGACCAGTTCGGGGGGGCACGCCTCGCCACCGGTCACCAGCACCCGAAGGTCGGGCAGCAGGTCGTCACCGGGCAGCGTCGCGATCACCGAGGGGGGCAGCAGCACTGCGTTCACCGCGCGCCCGGACAGGCACCTGCTCAGTGCCCGGCCCACGAGGATGTTCCCGGCCTCCGGTACGCACAGGGTGCCGCCGGAGGTCAGCGTGGTGAACACCTCCCAGACCCAGGCGTCGAAGGTCGGCGGCGCGAACTGCAGCAGCCGCGTGCCAGGACCGATGCCCAGCTCGGAGGCGAGGGCGGTGACCAGGTTGCACGCGCCAAAGTGCTCAAGCAGCACCCCCTTGGGCAGGCCGGTCGAGCCCGAGGTGTAGATCATGTACGCGAGGTCGCGCGGCCCGGCGGGCCTGACCGGGGCGGTCAGGCCCGCCGGGCCGCTCCGATCGAGGTCGAGGTCGAGGTCGAGGTCGAGGTGGCGCCCCCCGCTCCGCGGCAGTTCGCGGAGGATCTTCCCGGTGCTCACCAGGACGGCCGCCGCCGCGTCGGACAGCAGGTACTCCAGCCTGGCGGCAGGCTGGGCCGGGTCGAGCGCCAGGAACGCGCCGCCCGCGTACAGCACCCCGGCCACGACCGTGACCAGGCGGGCCGAGCGGGGCAGGCAGATCGCGGTCACCGTGCCCGGGCCCACCCCCTCGGCGGCCAGCCGACCGGCCAGCTCCCGGGCGCGCTCGTCCAGCTCGCGGTAGGTGAGCCGCCCGTCGTCGCCGTCCACCGCCGTCGCGTCGGGGGTGCGCCCGGCCTGTGCGGCGATCAGTACGGCCAGGGTGGCGTCCGGGGCAGCGGCCACCGGTGGGCCGGGAAGAGGACCGGAGCACTCCTCCAGCGGCAGGTCGAGCACCGGCCGGGTGGGGAAGCGGGACATCTCACCGAGCAACCGGACCAGGCGGGCGGCCATCAGCTGGATCGTGGTGTGGTCGAAGACGTCGACGGCGTAGGTGAGGGTCGCCCGCAGCCGCTCGTCGCCGCTCCCGGGGAGGGGAGTGCGCGGCCGGTCGCCGCCGTCCCCGCCCTCGCGGCCCCTGCCCGATACCTCCGCAGTGAGGCGCAGGTCCAGGTCGTGGGCCGTCCACGGGGTGACGGCGTCCGGGGCGTCGAGCGGTTCCAGGCGCAGGCCCGCAGCCTGGTGCGTGACGGGATGGGGCACGACGCCGTACGTCACGTCGAACAGCGCGCCCCGGCTGGGGGTGCGGGGCGGGGCGACGGCGGCGGCCACGTCCTGCAGTGGCAGCCGATGCCGCCAGGCGTCGCCGACGGCTCGTTCCAGGCGGGCGGAGAGGGCGGTGGGGCCGGGGTCGCCGGACAGGTCCACGCGCACCGGGAGGAGGTCGTCCAGCGGCCCCACCGTCCCGGAGAACTCGTTCGGCTCCCCGCCGAGCGGCCCCGAGACGCGGCCGGGGGAGTGCACGCCGATCGGGAAGCGCTCCTGGCCCGAGCAGCGCGACAGCAGCGCGGTGAACGCGGTGAGCACCGCCAGCGGAGGGTCGCCCAGCCCGGCCGGTACGGCCACCTCGAAGTGGTGTGCCCCGCCCGCGCCGGAACGGCGCCCGGGGCGGGGACGGTCGGTGGCCACCTCCAGCGGTGGCATCTCCCGAAGTTCCGCACGCCAGAACCTTCCACTGTCGGCGTCCGCGTCCCCCTCGGCAGGGACGAAGGGCGGCTCGGGCAGGCGCGGGGAGTCATCCTCGACCCTTGCCCGGTACAGCTCGGCCAGGTCGGCGGCCAGTACGGCGGCCGAGCCCTCGTCGGCGACGCACGGGTGCGCGCGCAGCACCAGCACGTGCTCCGCCGGGCCGAGCGCCAGCAGCGAGACGCGGGCCAGTGGCCCGGTCACCAGGTCGAACGGCCGGGAGTCCAGCTCGGCCAGCGTCGTGCCGAGCTTCTCGCGCTCGACCGGAACCGCCCGCGGGGCGGGCAGGACCCCGGCCGAGACCACCGGGCGCGGCCCATCGCCCCGGGTGGGCAGGGACCAGCGCAGCACCTCGTGCCGCGCGGCCAGGTCGCCGAGCGCCGCGCCCAGTGCCGCCTCGTCGAGGGGACCGGTCAGCCGCAGCCGCAGGGAGATCCCGCCGGGCATGGCATCGCCGAGCAGATGTTCCAGCCAGGCCCGCTCCTGGACGGGCGAGAAGAGCCTCACCGCTGGCTCCCGGGCAGGTTCAGCCGGAGCCAGTCCAGCTCCTGTTCGATCATGTTCTGGAAGTTCGCGGGCGAGACCATCGAGTACGGCATGTGTGCCTCGCCCCAGTAACTGACCAGCCGCACCTTCTTGGCCTGCCTGGCCAGCGCCGTGTACATCTCCTCGGAGCCGGTGTGGGTCAGGTAGTCACGCTCGCCGTGCAGCATGAGCACCGGAGTCTTGATCTTGCCCGCGTGCAGCAGCGGGCTGTTGCGCACGTATCGCTGCGGGTCCTCCCACGGGGGCTTGCCCAGCCCGAACTCGAAGGCCGGGTCCTCGATGTAGGCCGGCGCGAACCATTCCTGCGCGCGCGGCGTGTAGCGGAAGCGGGAGTCGAACACGCCGTAGCTGCTGATCACGTCGGAGAAGCCGGAGATCGCGATCGCCGCCTCGAACCGGTCGGTCCGGGTGACGAGGCTGTGCACGTTGTAGGAGCCGAAGGAGTGCCCCATCACCGCCAGCCGCTTGGCGTCGGCCACCCCCGCGTCGATCGCGGCGTCCACCGCGTTCATGATCGGCTTGGTCGGCCAGGTCATCGGTTCGGCCGCCGCCTTGCCCTCGGGGCGGGGGATCGACGGGACGAGCACGGCGTAACCGCCTGCGGCCAGGAACTGCAGGGTCAGGTAGCTCGGGTTGTTGACCTGGAACTCCGGCACGTCCTCCAGGGTCGAGACGATCCGGGTGCCGTACACGTTGACCACGAGCGGGTGACGCTGACCGTCGCGGTGGCCCGGTGGCAGCAGCAGCGCGCCGGTCAGCTTCTCCCCGTCCGCGCCCTTGTAGGTGATGAGCCTGCGCTGAGGGGGGAGCACCTGGGCGAGGTGGCCGTTCAGCGAGATCCGCTGGGTGTGGCGGCCGGCGTGTGTGGTCCACAGCGCGGTGCCCTGGTCGCCGCCCGCGCCGAAGACCGCGGTGCGGCTGGCGGGGGAGTACCCGGCGACGCCCGCTTCGGGGTGCGGCGCCGGAAGCGGGGTCAGCACCGGTGCGGCGCCGGGCGCCAGCTCGTACAGGCCGCCCTTGGTGTCACGCGCCAGCACCAGGGGGAAGTCGCGGTCGAGCCGGGGGTTGGCCGGTTCGGCACCGCCCCGGTCGGTGGGACGTACGCCGTTGCGCCTGACACCGTCGTCCAGCGGCCAGGCCAGCTCCGCCAGCGGGGCGGCGCCGGTGGCCTTCAGGTCGCGGGCCTGCCCGGTACGCGGGTCGATCAGCCAGGCGCGCCCGTCGGTCACGCCCAGCACGCCGCCGGCCACCGGCACCAGCTCCAGCGGGGGGACCTTGAACCGCGAGGTCAGGTCGCGCGGCTTGGCGGTGGGATCGGCCGGGTCGAACGCCCACCAGTCCTGGCGGGCCGCCGGATCGGCGGCATCGGCGACCCGCGTACCGCGTACCAGCGGGGTGCCCGCGCCCCAGAGCAGGCCGGTGGCCACCAGCCGGTCGGCGGCCAGCGGCGTGGCCTTCCCGCCGGCGGCGGGCACCAGGTAGGCGGTGAACGGGTCGGGCGTCTTCGGTGTGGCCTTGCCGACGACCAGCAGGTTGGCGCCGTCGGCGGCCCAGCGGGGCTGCACGGTGACCGAGGGACTCGGCACCTCGGTCACCACGCGTGGCTGCTCGCCGGAGGCTGAGGCGATCGCCAGCCGGGTACGCCGTTCCAGCACACGCTTGAGCTGCCCGGCGCGTGCGGGGGTGGGGCCGAGGTCGTCCACCCGGGCGATGCGCCGCCCGGTCGGGTCGGCGACCAGGTTGCCCGCCGTGTAGGTACGGGCCGGCCCCGCTGAGGTGATCTTGCCGGTGACGGCGTCGATGACGGCGATCTCCTCGTCCAGCGCGTCCGCATCGCCGGCGGTGGAGCTGTCGAGCACGGAGGCGGTGTCCTCCTTGCCGCGCTCGACCTTGGCCCACTCCTTCGGGGCGGCACGCTGGGCCTCCAGCCACTGCCCGTACTCCAGCGACCAGCGGCCGGGGTTCACCATCGGCGCGATCACCCGCCGGGAGTCCAGCCACTGGATCAGGTAGCCGGAGGCGTTCGTCATCGTCTGCACCCCGCGCGGGGTCAGTTTGCGAATCTCGCCGCTCTCGCGGTCCCACACGTGCAGGAACACGTCGTCGCCGCCCCGGGTGGAGGCGAAGGCCAGCATGCGCCCGTCGGGCGACCAGACCGGGTTGTAGTGACCGGTGCCGTCCTTCGCCCCGTGCGTCACGTCACGGGCCGGTCCCGCGCCGTCCGCTATCCAGATGTCGGCGCGCTCGTTTCCATCGACAAATGATGCGCCATATCTGCTCGACTCGCTCGGGCCGCGTTTTACGACCGCCGCCACTGATTTACCGTCGGGGGACGGGACGACCTGACCGAGTTTCTTCGTGGTCAGGAAGTCCCGCATCGTGAACGGCCCGGGGGCCCGCACCGCGACAGGCTGCTCCACCGGTGGGGAAGCGCCTCCGACCAGGGCGGTTGCTGTGAGCAATGACAGGACGAGCTTGACACGTAGCACCATGGGAGGACGATAACCACGTCATCGGAAACGCGGAAAAACGCCCGAGCGGTCCTCCTGCGGGAGGCTTATAATCCCGCCTTCGCCTTAATCCGACCAGCCCGCCGGCTAAATCAGTGCCATCCCGCCGGCGAGATGACAGCTGCCGGAAATTTCTCCGAGGAATGGAAGGTTCGTAAATGACCGATGTCGATCTGTCCGACGCCGATCTGCACGTCGGAGACAGACCCCACGAGGTCTTCCGCCACCTGCGCGACCATGACCCGCTGTACTGGAACCCAGAGGGCAGGGAACCGGGCTTCTGGTCGGTCACCCGCTACGAGGACTGCGTGAAGGTGCAGAAGGACCCTCGGACCTTCAGTTCCAACCAGACCAACACCCTTGGCCCGCACCGCAACACCGGTGACCAGGGATCCGGAAAGATGATCAACACGACCGATCCGCCCCGCCACACCGAGCTGCGCAAGCTGGTCAACAAGTGCTTCACGCCCCGGGCCATCGCCGCCCTGGAGCCGTACCTGCGATCGGTCGTCAGGGACGTGTTCGCCGACGCGCTGGAGCGGGGTGAGTGCGACTTCGCCGAGGTCGTGGCGGCACTGCCGGTCGCGGGCATCTCCGCGCTGCTGGACGTGCCGCGCCAGGACTGGGACCTGATGCTCAACCTCACCTCCACCGCGTTCGGCTCGCACGACAGCGAGTACCAGCTGACCTCCGACGTGCGTGCCAACGCCGCCCAGGCGCACGGCCGGCTCCTGCTCTACTGCCAGGGCCTGGTGGAGCGGCGGCGCGCCTCGCCCGGCGACGACATCGTCAGCCTGCTGGCCCACTCCCAGGACGCGGGAGTGCTCAGCGAGGAGGAGTGCCTGCTCTTCTTCGACGTGCTGATGCTCGGCGGCAACGAGACCACCCGGCACGCCGCCGTCGGAGGGCTGCTGGCCCTCGTGGAGCACCCCGACCAGTGGGAGCGGCTGCGCAAGGAGCCCGAGCTGGTGCCAGGCGCGGTCGGCGAGCTGCTGCGCTGGACCTCGCCCAGCCGCCACGTGCTGCGCCGCGCCGCCCGCGAGACCGAGCTGCACGGCAAGACCATCCATCCGGGCCAGGACGTCGTCATCTGGCACACCTCCGCCAACCGCGACGAGCGGGTGTTCGACGCGCCGGAGGTGTTCGACGTCGGACGACCCCGCAGCTCACGCAACGGGCACGTGGCGTTCGGCTCCGGGCCGCACTTCTGCCTGGGCGCCGCCCTCGCCGAACTGGAGCTCACCGTCTTCCTGGACGAGCTCGCGGCCTCGGTGTCGGCGGCCGAACTGCTCGGACCACCCGACTATCTGCGCTCCCCGGTCATCAACGGCGTCAAGCACGTCCAGGTTCGGCTCCATCCGACGGGGTAGAGGCATCCACCATGAATTCGCTCACCTGGGATCAGGTCCACGCGCGGCGGCTGGCCCGCCACCATCTCGCGAAACCCGTCTCCGGCGACCTGCGGAAACCCGTGCGTGACGTGTGCGGGGTGCAGGCACAGGTCGCCGCCGCGGCCGAGCTGGCCATCGGGTCACGGGTGAGGGACGCCACCCGAGAGCAGGTCCGCGCGGAACTGTACGACGACAAGCGCCTCGTCAAGACGTACAGCCTGCGCGGCACCCTGCACGTGCACGCCGCCGACGAGCTGGCCCTGTGGCTGGCGGCCATGCGCTGGAAGCCCTACTGGCGTGCCAAGGGCAGCTGGCACGCCCACCACGGGCTGACAGCGAAACAGGGCGAGTCGTTCGTCGACGCGGTCCGCGAGGCACTGGACGGCGAGTGCCTGACCCGCGAGGAACTGGCCGGGGAGGTGTCGGGCCGGGTCGGCGCCTGGGCCAAGGACAAGCTCACCTCCAACTGGGGCGAGCTGCTGCGTCCGGTGGCCTACCTCGGCGTGCTCTGCTTCGGGCCGGTACGGGGGGCCAAGGTCACCTACGTCAGGCCCGACCGGTGGGCGGGACTGAAGGTCGAGCTCGGCGAACAGCCCGACCCCGAGGAGTCGGCGATGGAGATCATCCGCCGCTACCTGCGCGCCTACGGTCCCGCCACCCACCAGGACCTGGCCCGCTGGTTCGCGCTCAGGCCGCCTGAGGCGCGCGAGGCGCTGGAGTCGCTCGGCGACGAGATCGTCCAGGTCGAGGTCGAGGGCCGCAGGGCGTACGTCCTCGCCGACGACGAGAGCCGCTGGCCGTCACCGGCGAGCTGCCTGCGACTGCTGCCGCAGTACGAGGCGTACGTCCTGGGCAGCGGTCCCAAGGAGGTCGTCGTGCCCAAGGACACCGCCGGACGCGTCTTCGAGCACGGCCGGGGCAGATACGAGGGCGCGGTCGCCCACCAGATCATGCTCGTCGACGGGGTCGTGTCCGGCATGTGGGAGCGCAAAGAGAAGGGCGGCAAGGTCGAGATCAAGGTCGAGTCGTTCGTCGAACTCGATTCCGGCCGGAGCGAGGAGCTGGAGCGGGAGGCCGAGCGGGTCGGCCGCTTCTACGGCGCCGAGGCCACCCTGTCCATGGGCAGGCTCACCGGCAGGAAACGCTGAGTCCGCCACACGGGCCCCGCGGCCGGTTCGGTTCGTGACCTTCGCTCACCGGCAGGCGCCGAGGTCCTCCCGGATCACACCCAGCACCGACCGGCGCTGGGTGTGGATGAAGAAGTGCCCGCCAGGCAGCAACCGGAGCCGGAACGCCGACCCCGTCTGCGCGCTCCACGCGCCCAGCCCGGCGGCCGTCGTCGTCGGGTCCCCGATCCCGCCGAACACCGAGATCGGGCAGGCCAGCGGCGGCTCGTCCTGGTGGACGTAGGACTCCGCCACGTCCAGGTCGGCACGGAGCACCGGCATGACGAGGCTCATCAGCTCCGCGTTGCCGATCACCTCCGGGGGGATGCCGTCCAGCCGGTGCAGCACCCGCATCAGGTCCTCGTCGCAGAGCCGCCCGAGCCGTGGCATGCCGTCGCGGATCTGGGGGGCGTTCCAGCCGGAGACGAACAGCCGCCTGGGGCCCGGCAGCCCGCGCGAGCGCAGCCGCCGCGCCGTGGTGAACGACACCAGCGCGCCCATGCTGTGCCCGAACAGCGCGAACGGCAGCGGGGCCAGGCGCGACAGTTCGTCGATCACCGGATCGACGATCATCGACAGCCGGTGCGGCGGCTTCTCCCCGATGCGGGTCTCCCGGCCGGGAGAGCGCACCGCCCACAGTTCCACGTCGTCGGCCGACAGGTCGGCCCAGCCGCGAAACGTGGTGGCGCCGCCTCCCGCGTTGGGCACGCAGACCAGCCGGACGCGCGGCCGTTCCGGCCGCCGCAGCGGTACCAGCCAGCTCGCGGTGGTCAGGCGAGCGGTCACCACGAGACCTCCAGGGTTCGTGCGGAGTCCCGGACCCGCTCGCAGGTGGCGACCAGGTCCGCCAGGGATTCGGGGGGGAGCATGTGAGCCGCGTCGCCGGGGCGATACAGCCGCTCGGGCTTCGTACACGACTCGATGAGCAGCCCGTCCGCGCCGTACGCCGAGGCCGCCAGCGCGGCCGGGGCCACCAGCGCGGCCGAGCGGGTGCTGTGGCTGGGGTCGAAGATCACGGGCAGCTCGGTACGGGCGCGCAGCGCGGTGATCGCCCCGAAGCCGGGCTGCTGCGGTGTCCCGGTGGCGCCCGCGCAGAGCACCACGGCACTGTTACCCCGGGTGAAGACGAACTCCGCGGCCCGCAGCCAGTCGTCCAGGCTCGCCCGTGGCCCCCGCATCAGCAGCACAGGGCGCCGCTGGGCACCCAGCTCGGCCAGGAGCGGCCGGTTGTCCAGCTGCCGACCGTCCACCTGCAGGCAGTCGGCCACCTCGGCGACGGCCGCCACCTCGCGCGGGTCACAGACCTCGGTGATCACCGGGATGGCCGCCGTCCGCCGGATCTCCGCCAACGCCTCCAGGCCTCGCAGGCCTCTGCCGGGAAAGTGGTAGGGACTGCTGCGCGTCTTGGACAGCCCGGCCCGCAGCGCGTGCGCCCCCTGCGCTCTGACCGCCAGGGCCGTCTCGACCGCGTCCTCGGTCGACTCCAGCGCGCACGGTCCCGCCGCCCACCACAGCCTCGGCCCCCCGACCACTCCGACCTCCCGGGGAGCCCCCGGCGGGCCGGACGGCGGTGGGCCGCCGATCGTCACCTCGCGCGGGGCCACGCCGCTGTCGCGCCGTACCAGCCAGTGGCCGTCGGGGGTGGGGCGGCGGGCCAGCACGGCGGGCGAGGCGGGTACGTGGGCCAGGGATTCGTCGCCGCTCACCACGACGAACACCCTTCCGGCCAGGCGCACCGGCCAGGCGGTGACGTTCTCGTGCGCCCCGGCCCGCGCCGCCACCTGCTCGGCGACCTCGGCGGAGGTGCCGGGCCGCAGTTCGATCAGCATGCCGGGACCCCCGCGCCGATCTCCTTCCGCCAGGTCGCGATGCTCGCCTCCAGCGCGGCGACGTCAGGGCCGTGCCGCAGCACCCCGGTGGTGACCGGCAGCACGGCCCGCCCCGGCGCGCGGGCGGCGACGGCGACGAGGTCGCGGGTGTCGCGTCCGGCCCGGCCCAGGCCAGGCAGTTCCACGACCGCGGACGGCATGCGGGCCACCAGGTCGCGGGCTTCCTCGGGAGCGGCTCCGACCACGGCCGCCGCCGCCACGCCGTGCTCGTCGTTCCACTCCCGCACCTCGTCGGCGGTGCGCTGGGCGACGGTGCGCGAGCCGGTCATGGCGCACTGCACCCCGCCGGCCGCGTGGTTGGAGGTGCGTACGAGCACCATGACCAGGGTTCCACTGTCCCGGGCCCGGCGCAGCAGCGGGCCGAGGGAGCCGAAGCCCATGAACGGGTTCGCCGTCACCGCGTCCCCGCGCAGCACGCTGCCGGGCCCCAGGTAGAGGTCGGCATAGGAGTCCATCGTGTCGTCAGCATCGCACACCTTCGCGTCCAGCACCGCCAGCGAGCCCCGCTCGTGCACGCCGTCGACGACGTCACGCAGCAGGGCGGTGCCCGCGGTGCCGAATCGGGTGAAGAACGGCACCTGGATCCGGTAGACGGCCACCTGCTCGCCCGCGGCCTCCAGCGCCGTCGCGCACATTCGCCGGGCCCCGCCCACGTCGTCGGGCATCCGCCACGCCTCCAGCCACTTGGGGGAGGGGGCGAGTCCCAGGCAGAGCGCGGATCGGGTCTGCAGCAGGTCGGTCCATATCGGTACAGCAGCCATGGGGCCATTGCACACAACCGGGCCCGTGTCCGCACGGCGTCCACTCGCCGCCGGGGTTCCGGCGAGTAGAATCCCCGCTCCTCACCGTGCCCGCGGTGAGGAGCGGGGATTTCACCGCTTCTTGATCTACACTGTAAAGGGGTCGGCTCGGTGAGAACCCGCACGCGCGGCGCACGGACCCGCGATCACCGACCGGGCTCGGACGCGCCGCTGTCTGCCGCTCAGCGGTTGGTCCACAGGTGCCAGAACCAGTCGCCCTCGGAGCAGGTGTAGTGCTCCCAGTGGCCTCGGTCGATTCCCCCCTGGCCGGCCGCCACGCAGTTGGAGTGGCTTGAGAACCAGTCTCGGTACACATCGTCACCGGCGGGTACCCGGCTGACCGTGCCGGCCTGTGTGCCGGCCTGCGCGGCGACCGTGCGTGCCCCGGTCCCGTAGGCGGCGGCCGAAGCCGCGAAGGCGGGGGTGCCCGTCGCCAGCAGGGCCATGCCGACGATCGCGCCGACCGCCGGCAGCGCGCGGACGCGGAACGCCCTTGCGGGGCCGCCGTGCTCGCCCAGGGGGGCGGAGATGTCGTTCATCTTCACTCCTCGTGTTCGTGGCGTGAGATGCCGATCACCGCACGCCTGCTGTCCGCGGAGACCGTGACGTGGGGTCCGCGGTCCGGGGTCGGCCCGGGCCGCCGCTCTTCCGGAGGATTCCGCCGAGGTCGCCTTGCTCAACTCCGCCGTCACCGGCATGATCGTTCGGGTCCCCGTGTCGACCGTCTCCTGACTTCCGTGATGGCCGACATACGGGACGCCACCGTTTCGGTCACCATGTGACTACGTAGTGTAATGGTGTCCGATTGGCAAAGGACGGGTTTTCAACACGAGGAGGAGCGAGCATGCGGGCGAGGCCGCCGGAGGAGCCCTCGTGATCTCGCACGGGCTCGTTGACGGGCCACATGGGCCGATCATGTCGCGCGTTCCCGGCGACACCGGGTCGCTGGCCGAGCTGGTACGCGATCACTACACCGGTGAGCGGCGGCTTCGGGAGGTCCGCGACCTGGCCGCGCTGCTGGCCGAGTCCCGGCGGGTCCACCACCTGCTGCCGCTGTTCGGGTGTGCGCCCGCCGAACCGGACACCTGGGCGGAGCTGATCGCCTGCCTGGCGCAGGAGCTGGTGGTGCGCCGGGTCAACCTGACCCGGGTGCCGGCGGCGGTGCGGTGCGCCGCCGCCCTGCGCGAGCTGGGGCATCCTCTCGCGGGGCTGCCACTGAGGCTCGGCAGGGGGGAGCGCTGGATCCGCGCGCCCTACTTCCAGTCGGGCTGGCTTCCCCGGCGTGAGCACCACGTCCCCGAGCATCCGGAGGTCGCACGGATCCTCGGGGACGGTCGCACGCTCGCACGGGTTCCCGGTGGGGAGCCCACGATCGTGAGCACCCGGCAGGAGGAGCGGCTCATCACCGCGGCGGTGGAGCACTGGAGTTCACCGGGATGGGCCAAGATCTTCGAACTTCCCGGGGCTGTCGGTTTTGAGGAGCTGGTGCCGCTGGGGGTGAACGCGTTCCTGCCGGACGCCTTCGTGGCGGAGACCGGGTTGAACGGGCAGCGAGGCAGCCTGGGGGCGGTGGTGGGCGAGCTGTTCACCTCCGCCTACTGCGACGCCGCTCACTCCTTTGGGCTTCGCGGCGGGTACGGCAGGCTGGCGACGTGGCGGTCGGTCGCCGGTCTGGTGCGCGCCCCCGCCGACGCGTCCGTCCACCGGGTCAACGAGCTGGCGGCCCGGTGGCGGTGGCTGGCGTTCGGGATCACCAGGCGCACGCCGTACTGGACGGACCAGGAGCTCGCGGTCGGTGCGCTCGGCCCGCGGGGGAAGGTGCTGAGCCTGCTGGTCTCCCACGACACCGACTGACCGGCCCTTGGCCGGTCAACGCCCGGCGGCCTGGGGCGTTCCCGGGGCGGGAGAGGAGTCAGGCCGGAGGCTGAGAGCTCCGACCGGGCAGATCCGCACCGCGTGGCGGAGGCCGTCGGCGTCGGCCTCGGTGACCTCGCCGATCACGACGACGAGTCCCTCGTCGTCGGAGTCGAAGATCTCCGGCAGGACGAGCGAGCACTGCCCGGCGCCGACACAGCGCAGGCGGTCAGCGATGATTCTCATGGTCACCAGGCCACCGGGAGCGCGTGCAGGCCGAAGATCACGCCGTCGTACTTGAACGGCAGTTCGTCGTCGTCGCCCACGACGCGCAGACCGGGAATCCGCTCGAAGAGCGTGCGGTAGGCGATCTCCAGTTCGGCACGGGCGAGGTTCTGCCCGAGGCACTGGTGCACGCCGTACCCGAACGCCACGTGGTTACGGGCGCCACGCCGCAGGTCGAGCTCGTCGGGACGTTCGAAGGCCCGGGGGTCCCGGTTGGCCGAGGCTCCGAGCACGAAGATGCCCTCTCCCCGGCGCACGTTCTGGCCGCCGATCTCCATGTCCTCGGTCGCGACCCGGTCGAAGGCCACCCAGTCGACGATGGAGTGGTAACGCAGCAGCTCCTCCACGGCCGGTGCCCAGCCGTCGGGAGCGGCACGTAGCTCGGCGAGCCGGGCGGGATGGCGCAGCAGCGTGAGGACGCCCAGCGAGATCATGTTGGCTGTGGTCTCGTGCCCGGCCAGGAGCAGCAGGAACGTCATGCCGACCAGTGCGTCGTGGGAGAGTTCTCCGGTCGCTTGCCGGGTGGTCACGAGCCGTCCGATGAGGTCGTCGCCGGGGTTGCGCCCGGCCTCGGTGACGAGGCCGTCGAGGTAGTCCCAGATCTCCATGGCCGCGGCCATGGCATCCCGCTGGGATCTGCCGGCGGCGCCGACCATCCGGCGGGTCCTGGACTGGAAGAAGTCGTGTTCGGAGTACGGTACGCCGAGAAGCCGGCAGATCACCATTGAGGGGACGGCGAGCCCGAACGCCTCGACCAGGTCGGCGGAGGAGCCCTGTTCGAGCATGTCGTCGATGAGCCGGTCGGTGACGTGCTGGATGTCAGGGCGCATCTCCCTGACGCGCCGGACGCTGAACTCGGGGATCAGCATCCGCCGGTGAACGTCGTGTTCGGGGGGATCCATGTCGATGAACTGTCCCGCGCGAAACCGTGCGCCCGCCTCTCGTTCCTCGGCCGAGGGTGGCTTCGCCGACAGGGCGGACATCGGGTGGCCGGGTGTGGCGGGGTCGGTGCTGATCCTGGGGTCGGAGAGCACCTGCTGGGCCTCGGCGTGCCGGGTGACCAGCCAGACCCGCCCGCCGGGAAGCTCCGCCCCGACCAGTGGTGCCTCCTCGCGGAGGCGTTCGTACTCGGGCGGGGGCGCGAACGGGCAGTTACGAGGTAAGGGGAAACCCTGAGCCATAATCTTCTCCTCACAGGCCAGGTCCGAGTTTGCTTACTTACATGAAAGTAAGTAAATCCGGAGCGGCCGTCAAGGCATGGCGCGAAGAGGAGTGGCGGACCGGCGATGAATGCCCGACGCAGCGACACCAAGGAACGGATCCAGCAGGTCGCGCTGGAGCTGTTCGCCGAGCAGGGATACGACAAGACCTCGCTGCGGGAGGTGGCGGAGCGGCTGGAGATCACAAGACCCGCGCTCTATTACCACTTCAAGGCCAAGGAGGACATCCTCACCAGCGTCATCGACGACCTGAACGGCTCGATCGACGAACTCGTGGAGTGGGCTCGCGCCCAGCCGCACACCGAGGAGGCCAGAGGGGAGATCCTGCGCAGGATCGCGGCTCTCCTCAACGATCACTGGCGGCCGCTCATCCGGTTCGCCCAGGTCAATCAGGCCGTCATGTCCGAGCTGCCGGCCGGTGAGCAGATGCAGCGGCGCATGATGACGATGATCTCGGTGTTGAGCGCGCCGGAGGACGGGCTGGTCCGGCAGTTCGAGGCCCGACTGGCGGTGATCGCACTCATCATGGGCAGCGTTCCCTTCCTGCTCGACATGGAGGTGCCCGAGGAGGAACGGAGCGCGGTCGCGCTGACCGTCGCCGCGAAACTCGTCGCCGGAGACTAGATGATCGATTCCAAGGGGTTCAGTGGTCGTAGGCGGTCAGGGCGCGCAGGACTGGCTGGTCGGTGTGGTCGTTGTTCCAGATTGCGGCAGTGAGGGTGAGGATGCGTTGCAGGACGCGGACGGCCACTCCGCCAGGAGCGCGGCCGCGGTGCCGTTCGAGGTCGAGTTGGCCCTTGAAGGTTTCGTTGATCGATTCGATGACCTGTCGCAGCGGCTTGAACAGCTGCGACCCGGACCGCTCGGCCTCGCCTTTGCGTGCCGGCCGCAGCAGCCGGACACCCAGCTCGGCCAGCCGTTGTTCGAACTCGTGGCCGAAGTAGTTCTTATCGCCGATCAGCGTCTGGCCAGGGCGCTCTGTGGTGAGCTGGGACTCGGCGTCGAGCAGGTCCAGCAGGGTCTCGCGTTCGTTGGCCTTGGCTCCGGTCAGTGCGAAGGCGACGGGCAGGCCGTGCAGTGTGCAGACCAGGTGCAGCCGTAGTCCCCAGAAGTAACGTGTGTGACTGGCGCAGTACCCGTACTGGGCCCATCCGGCCAGGTCGGAGCGCTTGACGGTCTCACGGGAATGGCCGCACTCAACCGGCGTGGAGTCCGCGACCCATACGTCGTCGCTCCACAGCGTGGTGTCCCGGGCCAGTATGCGGATCACGTGGCGTACGAGGTCTGCGGACTTGCGCAGGCGCTTGTTGTAGCCGGGCTGCTTGGGTAGGTAGGGGAACAGGTACCGCAGGTGGGCATGAGCGTGCCGCAGCCACCGCGCCTCGGAGGTGAAGCCGAGCATGGCCTGCATCATCGCCAGGGTCACCAGCTCGGCATCGCTGAGCTGCGGCGCAATGCCCACGGCCGGCCGCCATGGCCCGAACTGCGGCGAACCCTTCAGCAGATCATCGGTCTTTACGTAGAGCGCGGTCGTGAGGGAGTCCAACTCTGTCTTCACGCACCGACATTGGACTCCCTCGCCTCGACTGCGCAGGGGATCGTGGCAATCCCGGCGTGGATACCTTCGACTACGGTGTCAGCACGATCCTGCCGAAGACCTCGCCCGCGTCCATCTTCTGGTGCGCCAGCACGGCTTTGTCCAGTGGCAGCAGGTCGTGCACCACTGTTTCGATCTCGCCGCGACTGGCTGCGGCGAACTGCTCGCTGCGCACGGCACGCAGGTCGGCTTGGGTGACGGTGGCTGCGCTGAAAGTGGCGAAGGACATCGACTTCTGGAACGCCGCCATGATCTTCGTGCCGAAGTCCGCAGGCGGCTGACCTGCGACAGCACCCACGGCCACCATGCGACCGTTCGGGTTGAGCCTGTCGAAGAACGACGGCATGTCCTTGCCGGCCACAATGTCGATGATGACGTCATAGCCCGCTGGAGCCTCTTCCCCTCCGTCGCCGGAGCGGTCCAGCACGTGGGTCGCGCCGAGACGGCGCAGCCGCTCGCCGCGCTCGGCCGACGATGTCGTGACCGCCACCGCGGCACCGCCACCGCGAGCCGCGAGCTGCACTGCCATGATCCCGATGCTGCCGGCCGCGCCACGCACCAGGACCGTCTCCCCGGGAGCGAAATGGGCGTGGCGAAGCCCGAAGTGGGCCACCGCACCGGAACTGCCGAGCGTCACCGCGTCGACGGCGGACAGGCTACTGGGCAGGGGAAGGATCTGCTCGACCGGCGCGACGGCCTGTTCGACATAGCCTCCGCCGGTGCCGGTGAAGGCCCACACCCGCCGGCCGATCCACGACGCGTCGACGCCGTCACCGACCGTGGTCACGGTGCCCGCCACCTCGCTGCCCGGGATGAAGCCCTCCTTGAATCCGTAGGCGGCCAAAGCCCCGCTTCGGATCACGGTGTCGACACCACCGACGCCCACCGCCTCGGTGGCGATCAGCACCTGCCTGGCAGCAGGTGTGGGTACCGGCAGGTCGACAACAGCCAGACCTTCAGGACCTCCGTACGTCTGAATCGCGATTGCCTTCAATGTCGTCTCCACCTTCTTGGACCGCTCAAGCACGATCCTGCTCCATACCCGCCACCGATCGCCGCCCGGCGGTAAGGGGCTTCACACCGCGGCCGAGGATCGGTCCCGGTGCTGCGCGCCCCGATGATCTCGGCGAGCTTCTACGTCTCGAACGGTAACGGACGCCCCCGTCCGCTTAGGTAAAGTGAGAGTGGTGACCGACCATTTGCCTCATACGCTGCGTTCCGACGCGCTGGACAACCGCGAACGCATCCTCGACGCGGCCCGAGCGCTGTTCTCCGCCGACGGCCTGGATGTGCCGATGCGGGAGATCGCGAGGCGCGCCGGGGTGGGACCTGCCACCTTGTACCGTCACTTCCCGACCAAGCAGATGCTGGTCGCCGAAGCCTTCGCGGACCAGTTGCACGCATGTCGCGCCATTGTCGACGAGGGGTGCGCGGATCCTGATCCGTGGCGTGGCCTGTGCCTGGTGATCGAGAAGATCTGTGAGCTGCACGCACGCGATCGGGGCTTCACCGAAGCCTTCCTGTCAACGCTCCCGGGGGCGCCGGATGTCGCGGGACGCGAGTACACGGTGAAAACAGTCGCCGGACTGGCCCAGCGAGCCAAGGACGCAGGGCACCTGAGGCCCGACTTCGTCCTGGACGACCTCATTCTCGTACTCATGGCCAACAAGGGGATCCACGCCACATCTACCGCCACCCAGGTCATGGCCTCCCGACGCTTCGCAGGGCTGGCGATCCAGGCGTTCGAAGCCTGCCCTCACCACGCACCGCTACCACCAGCAGCACGACTGGCATCCGCAGCACCGGCCAGCGCCTGACCGTGGGTGAGCGGTATCCACGCTCGACACGCGAACCACTGAACCCCTTGGAATAGATCGTCTAGCGCCGCGGTCCTTCAGGTGGATACGCAGATTGGCGGCCGAACGACGGACTCATGCGTCGTACCGATGGTCGCCGGGGTTCGGCCGTCGGGTTTCGCGCCAGTATTCGGGAACGCTCAGCGGCCAGATGAGCGAGACGCGACCCGACTCGCTCTGGTACCAGTTGTTCACCCAGCTCACCCCCCAGGCCATCTGGCGGTTCTTCTCGTCGATGATGCGGTTGAAGGCGTCGAACGCCTCTTGAGTCGGTTCGATGGTGCGACGACCAGTGGTGAGGAGTTGTCGCAACGCCTCAAGAACGTAACGGATTCCGGCCTCCGCGAAGACCGAGATGCTCCCATTGGTGACCCCACCCGTGTTGGGACCCATGATCATGAAGAAATTGGGGAAATCGGGGACGGAGATGCCGTAGTAGCCGCAGGGCTCCCCGGCCCAGTAGTCGTGTAGTTCTCTGCCCTCTCGCCCGTGGACTTCCCAGCCGGGAAGGGTCTGGTTGGTGTCGAATCCGGTCGCGAAGACGATGACGTCGACGGAATGCTCGACGCCGTCGTTGTCGACGACGGCGTCGGCGGTGATCGAGTCGATCCCGCTGGTGACGAGGTTCACATTGTCGCGCTGGAGCGCATACGGCCCCCGACGACTCGACCGCCGAGTCGATCCGGGGCAGGGCGCCGGAGATCCGACCCGTCGTGGCATGAGGCGGTCCCCTCACGGGGAAACGGTCCGTATGTCGCAGCCCGGACGGCGCCGCGAATGATCTTATGTCGCCACCGCCGGCGGGTCAGGGGCCCTGGGGGCCTCGGTAGGGCAGGGTCTGGCTGTAGACGAGGTTGGTGGTGGTGCTGCCGAACTGGGCCAGTTCGTCGACGAGCTGTTCGAGGTGGGCCATGGAGGTCGCGGCCATCTTCAGCACGTAGCAGTCGTCGCCGGTGGTCCGCAGGCACTCCAGGATCTCGGGGCGCTCGTCGAGCAGCCGGTGCAGGGGCTGGTGCCGACTGCCCGGATACTTCAGGCGTACCACGGCGAGCACGGCGAAGCCGACCTTCGCCAGGTCGACGTGGGCGTGGTAGCCGGTGATGACGCCCGCCGCCTCCAGGCGCCTGATCCGCTCGGTCGTGGCGGAGGCGCTGAGGTTCACCCGCCGCCCCAGCTCGGTCAGCGGGATGCGGCCGTCGCGCTGGACCTCGGCCAGGATCGACCAGTCGGTGGCATCGAGGCTCTCGGTCATCTGGTAAAGGTAGCGGCATATTCACGGCATATCGCCTGTTACGCCGGGGAAACTCTCTTCCGCCGGAAAACAACAGCTGGATAGCCTGAACTGGTGCAAATAGGCGTTAATGTCCCGAATTTTGGTCCAGGCACCGACCCCGGCGTGCTGCGCGACTGGGCGCAGACGGTGGAGGGCCTGGGTTTCGACCTGCTCATGGTCTCCGACCACATCGCGATAACACCCGACGTCGCCGAACAGTACCCGGCGCCGTTCTACGAACCCTTCACCACCCTCGCCTGGCTGGCCGGCGTCACCGGCAGGGTCAGGCTCGGGACCACGGTGCTCATCGTGCCGTACCGGCACCCGCTGCTCGTCGCCCGCATGGCCGCCAACCTCAACCAGCTCAGCGGGGGACGGCTCGTCCTCGGCGTGGGCGTCGGCTGGGCGCGGCAGGAGTTCGACGCGCTCGGAGTCCCGTTCCAGCGGCGCGGGGCGCTGACCGACGATCACCTCCGGGCGATCCGCGCCGCCTGGGACGATGACAAGGACTACCGTGCCGGGCGGATACCGATCTGGGTCGGCGGCAACAGCGACGCCGGCCTGCGCCGGGCGGTACACCTCGGCGAGGCGTGGCATCCACTGCGGGTCACCCTGCCCTGGCTGCGCGAGGCGCTGGGGCGGTTGAAGACCATCGCCGAGGAGTCCGGACGGCCGGTGCCTGCCCTGACCCCCCGGATCGCCCTGCGGCTCACCGAGGCACCGATCACCGACCCCGGGCGGCTCGCCGGGGAGGGCACGATCGACCAGGTGCTCGACGACCTTGAACAGCTGCGCCTGCTGGGCTCCGACACCGTCGTGCTCGATCCGTTCAACGGCGACCCGGACGAGACGCTCCATCCGCGGGTGGCGTGGCAGGCGCTCGCCACCGTGGCCGCCCGCTGGTCTCCGGGTACGCATCACTCAGGAACGAGGTGACCATGACGCACGACGACGAACACCTGCTGCGCAGGGCCATCGAGCTCGCCGCCGAGGCGCGGGCGGCCGGTGACCCGCCGTTCGGGTCACTGCTGGTGGGCCCGGACGGCACCGTGCTCGCCGAGGACCGCAACACGGTTCTCAGCGACGCCGACGTCACCGCCCACCCCGAGCTCAAGCTGGCCAGGTGGGCGGCCCGCGAGCTCGACCCCGCCGCCGCGGCCGCCACGACCATGTACACGAGCTGCCAGCCCTGCCCCATGTGCACGGGCGCGATCGAACGGTCCGGCCTTGGCCGAGTGGTGTTCGCGCTCTCCGCCGAACAGCTCGCGAGCCTCAAGCCGGAGGTGGCCGGCACCGGCGCCCGCCAGGAGGGTCCCGCCCTGTTCGAGGAGGCGCGCGTCCCGGTCGAGGGTTACTATCACTGATTTGGTTCGATGGTTTCCACGGTCGTCTCAAGGATCTCGGCGGCGCCGGAGCGGGATCACATCATCTCGCCGCGGGCCGTCAGGCCGTCTTCGGCATGCCCTGCTAGGGTGCGATGTCTAATCAATCGTTCGATTGAGAGACGTCGTGTCAAACCTCGATCAGATCCAGCGGGCCGCGGTGGGGCTCTTCGCGGAACGGGGCTTCGCGGCCACGGGCATCCGCGAGATCGGCCGCGCGGCCGGGCTGAACTCGGCCACGCTGTACCACTACGCGGGCGGCAAGGAAGAGCTGCTGGCCGGGATCATGCGCGCGGGCCTGGGCGAGCTGCTGCGCGCCGGGCGCGAGGCCCTGGAGCCCAGCGCGGACCCGGCCGTCCAGCTCGCCAGGCTGGTGCTCGCCCAGGTCGCGACGGAGGCGGTCAACCCGCTCACCTGCCAGGTCACCGACCGCGAGGTGCGGGCACTGACCGGGAACAACCACGCGGAGATCGTCGCCATGCGTGACGACTACGAGTCCATGTTCCAGCGCGTGCTGGAACGGGGGGTACGCACAGGGGAGTTCCAGATCACCGACCTGCGGGTGGCCAGGCTGGCGCTGCTAGAGATGTGCAACGGGGTCGCCTTCTGGTACCGCCCCGACGGCCGACTGTCGGTCGCCCAGCTGCAGGACCGCTTCGTCGAGCTGGCCTGCAGGCTGGTCGGCTCCCGGCTGGTCGGCCGTCAGGAGTACGGGCCCGAGATCGTCACCGTGTCGCTCAGCTCCGAGCCCCGTGACGGGAACGTCGGCGTCGAGGCGTCGGCGTGAGCGCCTGAGCCGCGGCTCTCGGTATCCCGAAGACGGCATCGATTCATCATCGAAAGGCGGGAAGCCGGCATCCTCCCCTTCCCGAGGGAGGAGACTCCCCATCTCCCTTCCCGCCCGAAGGCGGGGTTTCCAAATTGGAGGATCTGATGAAGGCGGTCGTTTACCGGCGCTACGGGGGGCCGGAGGTCCTGGAGATGGGGGAGGTCCCCGAGCCGAAACTCGGCCCGGAGTCCGTTCTCGTCGACGTCAGGACGGTGTCGGTCAACCCGGTCGACTGGCAGATAGCCGCCGGGCATCTGGACAGCCGTTTCGACGTGCATTTTCCCGTTGTCCCTGGCTGGGACGTCGCAGGGGTGATCGCGAAGGTCGGCCCGACGGTCACCGGCTTCGCGGTGGGGGACGAGGTGATCGGGTACGTGCGCGAGGATTCCATCGGGAGGGGAACCTACGCCGAGCGGGTGGCCGCGCCGGTACGCACCATCGCCCGCAAGCCGGTCAATCTGAGCTGGGAGCAGGCGGCGGCCGTCCCCATCGCCGGCCTCACCGCCTACCAGTCGCTCGTCCACGCGCTGCGGGTGGGGGCCGGTGACACCGTGCTGGTGCAGGCCGCGGCGGGCGGTGTCGGGTCGTTCGCCGTACAGATCGCCGCCGCCCTGGGAGCGCGTGTCATCGGCACCGCCTCGGCCCGCAACCACGACTACCTGCGGGGCCTCGGAGCCGAGCCCGTCACCTACGGCCCCGGGCTCGGCGAGCGGGTCCGGGCGCTCGCGCCGGCCGGAGTCAGCGCGATCGTGGACATGTACGGCGGCGAGGCACTGGTCTCCTCCCTCGACCTGCTGCGCGAGGACGCGCGGGGGCGGGTCGTCTCGCTGACCAACGACGGCGTGCTGGAGCACGGCGGCGTCTTCGTGTTCGCCAGGCCGAGCACGGCGGACCTCGACGAGCTGCGACAGATGATCGAGAACGGTCTGGTCGTCCCGGAGATCGCGACGGTGCTGGATCTGTCGGAGGCCGCCGAGGCCTTCCGGCTGAGCCGGAGCGGGCACGTGCGAGGCAAGATTGTCCTTCGGGTCTCGGCGGGCTGAGGCGGGGCGGGTCGGGGCATCCGCGCGGGTCGTCCGGCCTTTTTTCGTCTCGTGCGGAGAGCGTGAGGTTCTGGACTGACCGGACGGCGCGGCGGTGTGGCACGCGCCGCGGCCGTCGACGCGGACAGGGCGCCCGAGGTGTCGAACACCACCTGCAGGCGTGGCCAAGCCGGTGAGGGGAATGCCTGGTGCAGGCAGCCGCAGAGGTCGGCGACGGCCGGCGGGGCCGGCTCGGTGTCGCCGGGGCACGCGAGCGGGAGCCGGGGATACGGGCCCTGTGCCCGACTGTCAAAGGAGGTTCTGGCGATGGCCGGACGCGTGGTGGTGGTCACGGGGGCCAGTGGGGGAATCGGCCGTGCGACCGCGCGGGCCTTCGGTGCCCAGGGGGCGAAAGTGGCCCTGCTGGCACGGGGGGAGGCCGGGTTGCGGGGGGCGGCGGAGGATGTGACGGCGGCCGGCGGCCAGGCGCTCGTGCTCCCGACGGACGTGGCCGACTACGGCGCGGTCCGGGAGGCGGGGCGGCGCGCGGAAAGGGAGCTCGGCCCGGTCGACGTGTGGGTGAACGTGGCGTTCAGCTCGGTGTTCGCCGAGTTCGTCGACATCGAGCCGGAGGAGTTCAAACGGGTCACGGAGGTGACCTATCTGGGGGTCGTCCACGGTACGAGGGTGGCGCTGGACCTGATGCTGCCGCGTGACCGCGGCGTGATCGTGCAGACCGGATCGGCACTGGCCAAACGCGGCATTCCCCTACAGTCCGCCTACTGTGGGGCGAAACATGCCATCCAGGGGTTTCATGAGTCGCTGCGCACGGAACTGTTGCACCACGGCAGCGGGGTGCGGGTCACGATCGTGCACATGCCCGCGGTGAACACGCCGCAGTTCGGCTGGGTCCTGTCACGCCTGCCGAGGCAGGCGCAGCCGGTCCCGCCCATCTACCAGCCGGAGGTCGCGGCCCGGGCGCTGCTGTACGCCGCCGATCACCCGGAGCGCCGGGAGTACTGGGTCGGTGGTAGCACCGTCGCCACCCTGCTGGCCAACAAGGTCGTTCCCGGGCTGCTGGACCACTACCTGGCGAGGACGGGTTTTGAGTCCCAGCAGACGGATCAGTACCGTGACCCTGACCAGCCCGCCAACCTGTGGCGGCCCGCCGACGGCGAGGACGGCAGGGACTACGGTGCGCACGGAATCTTCGACAGCCGCTCCCACCGGCGCAGCTACCAGCTGTGGGGGGCGGAGCATCGCGCGGTGCTGGCGGTGGGGGGAGCCGCACTGGGACTGGCCGGGCTGCGCCTGCTGCGCCGGATGCGCCGCTGAGCGTCAGCGGGCCAGCCGGGTCGCGCTCTCCAGCAGCATGGCGTGGGCGAACGCCTGCGGCAGGTTGGCGCGGAGCCGGCGCTGGACCACGTCGTACTCCTCGGTGAACAGGCCGGTGGTGCCGCAGCTGGACCGGATCCGTTCGAAGCAGCCGAGTGCCCGGGCGGTGTTCCCCTGCTGGTGTTCGGCCAGGGCGAGCAGGAAACCGCAGAGGGTGAACGCCCCCTCGGCCTGGCCGAGGGGGCGTTCGTCGATCCGGTAGCGGTAGACGAACCCCTCCTGGACGAGCGTGTCGCGGACCGCCGCCAACGTCGCGACGGTGCGCGGGTCATCGCCGGACAGCGCGCCGCGCAGCGGTGGCAGGAGGAGGGACGCGTCGATGCGGTCGTCGTCGGGGGCGCGCCGCCAGCGGCCCGTGACGTGCAGACTGGATTTGGTGGTGGCGGCCAGGATCGTCTCGGCGAGCGAGAGCCATCCGGCCGTCTCGGCGGTGTCCCGGACGAGGGCCGAGAAGGCCCGCAGCCCGGCCACACAGGTCAGCCGGGAGTGCGTCCACCGCCGGTCGTCGATCTCCCAGATGCCGGCCTCCGGCTCCTGCCAGCGCTTGGCGATCGCCGCCACGGCGGTGCGTGCCGCGCGGACGGCCTCGGGAGGCAGTCGATCCGCCCGCTGAGCCGCGGCGAACAGCAACAGCGCCTCGCCGAAGACGTCCAGCTGGAACTGGCCGGTGACGCGGTTACCGACGATCATGTTCCCCCCGGGATAACCGGGCAGCGGCGCCGGTGCCTCCGATGGCACCGGGTGGCCGGTCACCGTGTAGGCGGGTCTCAGCCGCTCGCGGGCGGTGAGGATCCGTTCGGCGACGAAGGCCACCGAGGTGTCGAGCAGTTCGAGCCGGCCGCCGTGGGCCGCCACCGCCTGGCCGGCGTAGCACTGATCACGAATCCAGGCATACCGGTAGTCATAGTTGCGCTGCCCGCCGCTCCGCTCCGGCAGCGACGTCGTCACCGCCGCGACCATCCCGCCGGTACGGCTGGTCAAGCCGGTCAGCACCGCGTACGCGAGCTGGGCGTCCCGCGGCGCGATCGTGTCGTCGCAGGCCGGCACGCTTGCCCGCCAGTCGTTCTCGGTCGCCGCCCACAGGGCGTCCGCGGCCAGCGGGTCGGTATGATCTCCGGCTGACAGTTCGAGAACGAGATCGTGTGCCTGGCCCGGTCCGAGGTCCAGGCACATGGCCAGGCCCCCGTCCACCGGTTCCGCGTGGGCGGCGCCCGCCCAGCGGATGCGGACCTCGCCACTGCGTCCGGTCCAC
The DNA here is from genome assembly GCF_000721075.1 of Streptosporangium amethystogenes. Classification (GTDB taxonomy): domain Bacteria; phylum Actinomycetota; class Actinomycetes; order Streptosporangiales; family Streptosporangiaceae; genus Streptosporangium; species Streptosporangium amethystogenes. Next base: position 138,220 of record NZ_JOEQ01000013.1, on the reverse strand, counting down.
AGCTGCCCCGAGCGGCGCAGCGAGGTCATCGTGTGACGGCTGAAATCAGCTCTCATGTTCAGTTCGACGCGGATCCGTGCGGGACCGCGGATCGCCTCGACCCGGCGGAGCAGGATCGCCCGGTCGCTGTCTGCCGGACGGCCCAGCGCCTCCCGGCACTCCACCACTCCGTCGCCGGTCACCCAGCGGCTCCGCCAGATCAGGCTGCGCTCCTCGTAGTAGCCGCCCCACACCCGCCACTCGTCCTCGGGCCGTACCCAGTAGCCTCCCGCGCCGCCGACCAGCGTGCTGAAGACGGCCGGTGAGTCCCACGAGGGGAAGCACATCCACGCGCAGCCCCCGTCCGGGTCGATGAGCGCGGCGCGTTCGCCGTCGGCGATCACCGCGTACTCGCGCAGCGAGTGGATGCCGCCTTTGAACACTGTCATCCCCTCTATTTGCCCCCGGTTCGTCAAACGCAACGGTAGAGCGACGGGTCGGCGGGTAGGCGAGGTCAAGGGGGACGTCCTGGGGGAGGGCTGTCGCCTGATCCTTGGGGGGAATGACCGATGGCGTCGACGACCGTTGCCGACCATGTGCTGGAACGCCTGCGAGAATGGGGGGTCGAGAGGGTCTTCGGCTATCCGGGCGACGGCATCAACGGCCTGCTCGCCGCCTGGGGACGGGCCGGTGACCGGCCGAGGTTCGTCCAGGCCCGGCACGAGGAGATGAGCGCGTTCGAGGCGGTCGGCTACGCCAAGTTCGCCGGACGCCTCGGTGTCTGCGTGGCGACCTCGGGACCGGGCGCGATCCACCTGCTCAACGGGCTCTACGACGCCAAGCTCGACCACGTCCCGGTGGTCGCGATCGTCGGCCAGACCGACCGCAGCGCGATGGGCGGCTCCTATCAGCAGGAGGTCGACCTGCTGTCGCTGTACAAGGACGTGGCGGGCGACTATCTGCAGATGGTCACCGTGCCGGAACAGTTGCCGAATGTGCTGGACCGGGCGATTCGGGTGGCACTGGCCGAGCGGGCGCCGACCGCGGTCATCCTGCCCGCCGACGTGCAGGAGCTGGAGTACTCCGCGCCGGGCCACGCGTTCAAGATGGTGCCCTCCAGCCTGGGCGTCGACTGGCCGGAGATCTCTCCCGACGGCACCGCGCTCCGCCACGCCGCGGACCTGCTGAACGCCGGTGAGAGGGTCGCGATCCTGGCCGGTGCGGGTGCCCGCGGGGCCCGTGAGGAGCTCCAGCGGGTCGCCGAGCTGCTGGGGGCGGGCGTGGCCAAGGCGCTGCTGGGCAAGGACGTGCTGTCGGACGAACTGCCGTATGTGACCGGCTCGATCGGGCTGCTGGGCACCCGGCCGAGCTACGAGATGATGAACGGCTGCGACACGTTGCTCACCGTCGGCTCCAGCTTCCCCTACACCCAGTTCATGCCGGGGTTCGACCAGGCGCGGGCCGTGCAGATCGACATCGATCCCAAGCGGATCGGCATGCGCTACCCCTACGAGGTGAACCTGGTCGGAGACGCCGCGATCACCCTGCGGGCGCTCATCCCGCTGCTGGAACCCAAACAGGACCGCTCCTGGCGCAAGCGCATCGAGTCCGATGTCGAGCGGTGGTGGGAGACCGTGCGGATGGAGGCGATGGTCGAGGCCAAGCCGATCAACCCGATGCGCCTGTTCCACGAGCTGTCCGTACGGCTGCCCGACAACGCGATCGTCACCGCCGACTCCGGTTCGGCCGCCAACTGGTACGCCCGTAACCTGCGCTTCCGCGGCGACGTACGCGGCTCGCTGTCGGGCACGCTGGCCACCATGGGGCCGGGCGTGCCGTACGGGATCGGCGCCAAGTTCGGCTGTCCGGACCGTCCGGTGATCGTGTTCGCCGGTGACGGCGCGATGCAGATGAACGGCCTGGCCGAGCTCATCACCGTCAAGCGCTACTGGCGGGACTGGTCCGATCCACGGCTGGTCGTCGCGGTGCTGCACAACAACGACCTCAACCAGGTGACCTGGGAGATGCGCGCCATGCAGGGCGCGCCCAAGTTCCCGCAGTCGCAGACCCTGCCCGACGTGGACTACGCCGGCTTCGCCGCCTCTCTCGGCCTGGGCGCCGTCACCGTCGACCGGCCCGATCAGATCGGGCCGGCCTGGGAGCAGGCGCTGAGTGCCGACCGGCCCGTGCTCCTGGACGTGCACGTCGATCCGGACGTGCCGCCGATCCCGCCGCATGTCAGCTTCGAGCAGATGAAGGACACCGCCGAGGCGCTCCTGCGGGGCGACGAGGACCGCTGGGGGGTCATCATGGAAGGCATCAAGACCAAGGTCCAGGAGTTCCTGCCGCACTGTGACAACGGCGACGGCAGGTGATCGACCCGCCGATCGAGTCGGTCGAGGCGAGCGTCTACACCGTCCCGACCGACTCACCCGAGGCCGACGGGACGCTGGCGTGGGATTCGACCACGATCGTGCTGGCGCGGGTGCGGGCGGCCGGGGGCACCGGCCTCGGCTGGACGTACGGGCCCGCCGCCTGTGCTGCCGTCATCGGCGATCGGCTCGCCCCGGTGCTGCTCGGCCGCGCCGCGCTGGACATCTCCGGAGCCTGGCGGGCGATGGTCCGCGCCGTCCGTAACGACGGGAGGCCGGGGACGGTCGGATACGCGATCTCCGCCGTGGACGTGGCGCTGTGGGATCTGAAGGCCCGCCTGCTCGAACTGCCGTTGCACCGGCTGATCGGCGCGGTGCACGAGGAGGTCCCGGTCTACGGCAGCGGCGGTTTCACCACCTACGACGACCGGCGGCTGACCCGGCAGCTCGTCCACTGGACCCAGGAGCGGCGGATTCCCAGGGTGAAGATCAAGATCGGTGAGTCGTGGGGCGCCGCTCCCGGCCGGGATCTGGACCGGATGCGCCTGACCAGGGAGGTCGTCGGCGACGAGGTCGGGCTGTTCGTCGATGCCAACGGTGCCTACACCGTCAAGCAGGCCGTTCGGGTGATGGACGAGGCGGCCGACCTGGACGTGCGCTGGTTGGAGGAGCCGGTCTCCTCCGACGACCTGCACGGGTTGCGTGAGGTCCGTGACGCGGTCCTGCCCGAGGTCACGGCCGGAGAGTACGGGTACGACCTCACGTATTTCCGGCGGATGTGCCAGGCGGGGGCGGTGGACTGTCTGCAGGCCGACGTGTCCCGCTGCGGGGGCATCAGTGAATGGCTCCGTGTCGCCGCCGTCGCGGCCTCGTACGGTCTGCAGATCTCCGGCCACTGCGCGCCGCACCTGCACGCGCACGCCGCCGCGGCCACCCTCAACCTGCGCCACCTGGAATGGTTCCACGACCACGTGCGCATCGAGTCGATGTTCTTCGACGGCGTCCTCGACCCGACCGGCGGCAGCGTCCGGCCACGCCCCGACGCCCCCGGCCACGGCCTCACCCTGCGCCGTGCCGACGCGGAGCCGTACCTGGTCGGCTGATCGCGTCCGGCTCCCGGCAAGGTCTGATTCATGCCGGAGCGTTGCCATTTCCTTGGCGATATGCCGGGTATGTGGATAAACATGTCGCTTTATCGCGATCTTAGTGCGCGGGTGGACGGAGAGGTGCGGTGCGACGAGGGGTCGCTGGCCGCCTACGCCCACGACTCCTCGAACTACCGGCAGACGCCGTCCGTGGTCGTGCTGCCCCGTACCGTTGACGCCGCGGTCCAGGCGATAGGCGTCTGCCACGAGTACGGGGTGCCGGTGCACTCCCGTGGCGGCGGCACCAGCCTGGCCGGGCAGTGCTGCAACGAGGGCGTGGTGATCGACTGGTCGAAGTACTGCACGCGGTTGCTGTCGGTGGATGGGGAGCGGGCGCTGGTCGAGCCGGGCGTCTGCCTGGACGACCTCAACGCCGAGCTCGCGGACCGCCGGCTGATGGTCGGCCCGAAGCCGGCCACTCACGACACCTGCACGATTGGCGGGATGATCGGCAACAACTCGTGCGGGGCCTCGGCGCAGGCGTACGGGAAGATGGTCGACTCGGTGATCCGCCTGGAGGTGCTCACCTACGACGGTCTGCGCATGTGGGTCGGCGAGACCTCCGACGAGGAGTACGGGCGGATCCTCGGGCAGGGCGGCCGGAGGGCGGAGATCTACCGGGCGATGCGGGAGCTGCGCGACGAGAATCTCGCGCTGATCCGCACCCGCTATCCGGACATTCCTCGTCGGGTCTCGGGCTACAACCTGGACTCGCTGCTGCCCGAGAAGGGTTTCAACGTGGCCCAGGTGCTGGTGGGCAGCGAGTCGACGCTGGTCACGGTACTGCGGGCGGAGATCAGGCTGTTCGAGGTGCCGCCGTTCCAGTCGCTGGTGGTGCTGGGTTACCCGGACCTCGCCACGGCCGGCGACATGGTGCCGGAGATCGTGACGCACCGGCCGCTGGCCCTGGAAGGGCTCGACCATGAGTTGATGGACCTGGCCAGGATGGAGCGGGTCGCCGGCGAGGACGTGCTGAACAAGCTGCCCGAGGGGTCGGGCTGGCTGATGGTGCGGTTCGGCGGCGCCACCCGGCAGGAGGCCGACGACCGTGCCCGGAGGCTGGCCGAGAGCGCCGGGCGCGCGCACACCTCCTACTTCGACGATCCGGCCGATGAGGAGCGGATGTGGAAGATCCGTGAGGCCGGGCTGGGCGTGACCGCCTACCCGCCGGACAACCCGGACACCCATGAAGGGTGGGAGGACGCGGCGGTCCCGCCGGACCGGCTCGGCGACTATCTGCGTGACTTCCAGGAACTCCTGCGCAGGTTCGGCTACCACAGAAGTTCTCTTTACGGGCATTTCGGGCAAGGGTGCGTGCACACCCGCACGCCGTTCGATCTGGACGATCCCGAGGGGGTGGCGAAGTACCGCCGCTTCGTGGAGGAGGCCGCGCACCTCGTCGCCTCCTACGGAGGTTCGCTGTCCGGTGAACACGGCGACGGGCAGTCCCGCGGCGAGCTGCTGCCGATCATGTTCGGCCATGAGATCGTCCGGTTGTTCGGCGACCTCAAGCGGATCTGGGATCCCACCTGGCGGATGAATCCCGGCAAGATCGTCAAACCGTACCGGCTGGACGAGAACCTCGATCACCTCGACTACCACCCGAAGGAGCCGAGGACGCACTTCGACTACCCGGCGGATCACCACCGGTTCACCCACGCCGCCGCCCGCTGCGTCGGCATCGGCAAATGCCGTTCCAGCTCCGGCGGGGTGATGTGCCCCAGCTACCGGGTCACCCGGGAGGAGAAGCACAGCACCCGCGGCCGGGCCCGCATCCTGATGGAGATGATGCGCGGCGAGACCATCACCGGCGGCTGGCGTTCCGAGGAGGTACACGAGGCGCTCGACCTGTGCCTGGCCTGCAAGGGATGCAGGGGCGAATGCCCGGTCCACGTGGACATGGCCACCTACAAGGCCGAGTTCCTCTCCCACCACTACCGCAGGCGGCCGCGGCCGGCCGCGCACTACTCGATGGGCTGGCTGCCGCTGTGGGCGAGGCTCGCCTCGGCCGCGCCCGGGGTGGTCAACGCGCTCACCCACGCACCCGGCCTGGGCCGGATCGTCAAGCTCGCCGGTGGCGTGGATCGGCGCCGCGAGCTGCCGAGGTTCGCCGCCCAGCGCTTCACCGACTGGTCCAGGGGCCGGCCCATGGCCGAGGGGGACCAGATCGTGCTGTGGCCGGACACCTTCACCGACAACTTCAATCCCGGCGCGGCCAAGGCGGCGGTGCGCCTGCTGGAAGCATACGGATACCGGGTCGAGGTGCCGCCGACGCCGTTGTGCTGCGGGCTCACCTGGATCTCCACCGGCCAGCTCGCCATGGCCGAGCGCGTCCTGCGCCGGACGGTGGCGGCGCTGGCCCCCCGGCTGCGGCGGGGGGTGCCGATCGTCACGCTGGAGCCCAGCTGCGCCGCCGTCCTGCGCTCCGACGCGCCCGAACTGCTCTCCGGCGATCCCGACGTGAAGCTGCTGGGCGAACAGACCAGGTCGCTGGCGGAGATGCTGCTGGACCGGGTGCCGACCGCTCCGCCACCGGGCACGGGGATCCACGCGATCGCCCAGCCGCACTGTCACCAGCGCGCCGTCTGGGGCTTCGACGCCGACACCAGGCTGCTGGAACGCGTCGGGGTCGAGGTCGAGGTACTGGACGTCGGCTGCTGCGGCCTCGCCGGCAACTTCGGCTTCGAACGCGGCCACCACGAGATATCGACCCGGATAGCCGAGCTGGGCCTGTGGCCCGCCGTACGCGAGGCCGGCCGGGACACCAGGATCCTCGCCGACGGCTTCTCCTGCCGTACCCAGATCGAGTCCGGCACCCGCGCGCGGCCGGCCCACCTCGCCGAACTCCTCGCCGAGGTGTTGTTGCGGCACCGCGGGTCCACGCCCCGGCAGAGCGCCGGTCAGGGCTGTCCGTGACCCCGGCGAGGCCGGTACCCGGACGACACGGGTACCGGCCTCGTCCGGGTCAGCGGCGCGGGGACCGGGAGGCGGGCCTGGTTCCGATGACGACTGTGGCGTCCAACTCGTCGGAACCGGCCACTCTCGGGATCAGCCCGTTGCGGGTGAAGGCCTCGACGGTTCGCGGCGCCTGGCGCTCGCTCGTCTCGACCAGCAGGTGGCCGTCCGGCGCCAGCCACAGCGGCGCCGCGGCGGCCAGGCGCCGTACGACGTCAAGACCGTCCTCGCCACCGTCGAGTGCCACCCGGGGTTCGTGGATGCGGGCCTCCGGAGGCAGCAGCCCGATCGCCTCGGTGGGTACGTAGGGCGCGCTGGCGACCAGGAGGTCGACACGCCCCCGCAGCGTGCCGGGCAGCGGCGCGTAGAGGTCACCTTCGTACACCTGACCGCCGGCGCCGGCGACGTTGCGGCGGGCGCACCGCACCGCGGCGGGGTCGATGTCGACGGCGTGCAACTCGACCCGTTCCAGCGCGGCGACCAGCGCGGCACCCACCGCGCCCGAGCCGCAGCACAGGTCGACGACGACCTGCGTCCGGACGGGGGCCTGCCGGTCCTGGACGGCGACGGCCTGGCGGATGAGGAACTCGGTGCGCCGCCGGGGTACGAAGACTCCGGGGGCCACGGATATCCGCAGGCCGTAGAACTCCGCCCAGCCGAGGACGTGTTCGAGAGGCAGGCCGGCGACCCGGCGGTCCACCATGGCGGTGAGGTCTGAGGGGGTCCGTGCCGTGGAGATGAGCAGGTCCGCCTCGTCTTCGGCGAACACGCAACCGGCGGCCCGGAGCCTGGTGACGATGACGGACTGGAGGCAGGGGGACAGAGGAGAAGACACGAGAGCCTTTCGGGATGCCGAAGGGTGCTCTCCCGGTCACCTATGCCCGGTGAACCGCACGGCCGTGAGATGAGAGCACCCGACCTGACACAGCGGTAATGGGTCTCACCTCCTCGATAGGTCCATTGCTGGAGACGGCAACACTATCCGAGCCGGAGAGCGGTGCAAACACATTATGTTGAGCCGGAACAGCAGGTGAGCGGACCCCGCCCACGTGTCGCCCCGATGGCCGATTCCTGCAAGACGCCGGCCCGGCGGCCGGAGCAGGATGAATGCCTGATTCGCCACTCATGGCGGGAACCGGGGGCCGACCCGCACAGGCCCGTTCTCCCGTTTCACCGCCATTCGCACACCGGGAGAAGTCGGATGAACGTCGATCTTGCCGCGGCGGGCGCTTTCATGGCCACGCACGCGCGTGTCTTGGACCGCCGCCGTTTTGAGGTGCTGATGGGCCAGGCGGGCCCCGCCGCCGCACTGGCCGCCCTGGACGGCTATCGCAACCCCGACGGCGGCTACGGCTGGGGTCTGGAGCCCGACCTGCGCTCCAGCGAGAGCCAGACCGGGGCCGCGGCGCACGCCTTCGAGGTGTTCGAGGACATCACCCCTGCCGCCGCGCCGCAGGCCGTGGCGCTGTGCGACTGGCTGGAGTCGGTGTCCCTGCCCGACGGAGGCCTGCCGTTCGTGTTGCCGCTGACCGGCACCGCCGGTTGCGCCCCCTGGTGGCGGCATGCCGACTCCTCGGTGTCGTCGTTGCAGATCACCGCGGTGTCCGCAGCCGTCGCGCACCGCGTCGCCGTCCATGACTCCGCCGTGGCCGCCCATTCCTGGCTGGAGCGGGCCACCGGATACTGCCTGACCGAGATCGAGGCGATCGAGGCGGCGCCCTCCGCGTACGTACTGGCCTTCGCGGTGCGGTTCCTGGACGTCGTGCACGGTCGCCTGCCCGAGGCGGCCGACCTCCTGCGTCGCCTCGGCAAGTACCTTCCCGCCGACGGCCGGCTGCGCGTCGAGGGCGGTACCGAGGAGGAGACGCTGCATCCGCTCGACTTCGCCCCCTACCCCGGCGGGCCGGCGCGGGAGTTGTTCGCCCCCGAAGTGATCTCCGCCGACCTCGACCGCCTGGCCGGTCTGCAACAGGACGACGGCGGCTGGACCGTCGACTACGCCAGGATCTCGCCCGCGGGCTCCCTCGACTGGCGGGGCCACATCACGGTCCGGGCCATCGACATCCTGCGTCGGAACGCCAGGATCTGATCTGGCGATCTTCTGGCCCTGGGAGACAGCGGCGCCCGCGCTCACCGAGCGCGAGTTCAGGTGCGCGTAGTAGGTGGACCAGCCACTGCCGTGGTCGATCTTGACCCGGTTTCCGAAGCCGTTGGTCGATCCCCGGTGGGCGGAGACGGAGACCGTGCCCGCCGCGGCGACCACGGTGTCGCCCAGGTCGGCGTCGGCGCTACTGCCCCGGTTGAAGTCGATCTCCCATGACTGGTGCGCGCTGCCGGCGCTGGAGTTGCCCGTCCAGGCGTGTCCGCAGGGGAAGGGCAGCTGGAAGTTGGTCGCCAGGATGCTCATCTCGTTACTCGGCGCGGGGTCCGCCGCGCTGTTGGCCGGCACCGGGTCCCCCGGTGCCGTCGCACCGGCGACCGGCGACCGGCGCCGTCACGGCACCGGTCGCCGGTGCCGTGACGGCGCCGCCGGCCAGACCGAGTAGCAGGGCGAACCCCGCCGTGAGTACCCCGTTGAGTCTCATGCGGATCCTTTCCAGCGCTCTTTGCTGATCTTCCAGCGGCTCGGAGACCGGAGCGGGGAGGCCGCCACGGTCCAGACACCGCCGCAGGTCGCAGTGCAGCTTCTGGAGCGTCTCGAAGTCCGACAGCCCGTGCAGGCTCTGCAGGACGACCGTCGCGGCGAGTATCTGCGGCGGCATACTCGGCCGCCCGTTCGTCGAGGAGTACATGTCGGCGAACATCTCTGCCGGAAACAACGCCTCGCGGTGCTCGGCCATGAACGCGAACATGCTCCCGGCCGGGAGCAGTTCTCGGCAGGTGACCCACACATCCGGCCCAACCAGCTCCCCAGCCCATTCACCCCGCGCCCTCAGACGTGAGGCCAGAACGCAAGATCTTCAGTGATCTTCCAGGTGGCCCGGTGCGGTGAGGGCCGCCCGGACGCGCGCCACGCTTGCTCACGCCTTGATCTAGGTGAGCGCGCTCCAGCCGTGTTCCAGGAGGTCGAAGGCCCGGGTGATGGCCTTGCGGGGGTTGTCGTGGGCGTAGGCCGCTCGGGGGGCTTCGAGGGCAAAGTGGGCCAGGGCGGCGCAGATGGGGTCGCCCGCGGCGAGGCCGCTCTCCTCGGCGATGGCCTGAGCGAGTGCGGCAGTGTGGCGCAGCCACATGTTCTGGGCGTAGTCGCGCAGCGCGGGGGTACTGGCCACCAGGTTGGTGAAGGCGGTGAAGCCGGCGTCGCTGTCGGCGGCGGCCAGCCGGGTGGTCAGGGCGTGTTCGCGCAGCGCGGCGGGGATGGACTGGCCCTTGGGCCGCTCCCGGACGGCGGCGAGCAGGCGGGTCTCCTGGCCGGAGTCCTCGTCGAAGACGAGGGCTTCCTTGACCGGGAAGTGCTTGAACAGCGTGGTGGTGGACACGTCGGCGGCGTCCGCGATCTCACGAATGCCGACCTCGTCGTAGCCGCGCTCCAGGAACAGGCGCAGCGCGGCGTCGGCGATGGCCTGGCGGGTGGCGGCCTTCTTGCGCTCGCGGCGCCCCACCGGCGCGGGAGAGGGGCCTGTCGCAGTGTCGGTCGTGGGGCTGGGCATACCGGCACCCTACCTCATTTATTGACCAACTTCAAAAATTAAGTTGTTGCACTTATTGAGTTGGTGTGTTTTCTTGGAGCGGCGGTTCCGAGGCACCGCCCGGCCGCCCTTTTTCTCGGCGAGGCCCCGCCATCCCCCTGACCCGGGCACCCCTTCAGCGCGGCAGTCACAGCACTGCCGCACGGAACGAACGGAGCACCATCATGAACACCACTCCGACACCCCGCATCGCCATCATCGGAGCCGGCCCCGGCGGCCTGATCTGCGCTCGCATCCTCCAGCAGCACGGCATCACCGCCGCCGTCTACGACCGCGACGCCGGCCCCGTCGCCCGCGACCAGGGCGGCACCCTCGACCTGCACGCCGACAACGGCCAGATCGCTCTACGCGAAGCCGGCCTCCTGGAGGAGTTCTTCCAACTGGCCCGGCCCGAGGGCCAGGAGATGCGCCAGATGGACCCGGCCGGCACGATCCTCTTCCACCACGTCCCCGAGCAGGGCGAGCGGTTCAAACCGGAAATCGACCGCGGCCAGCTGCGCGACCTGCTGCTCGACTCGCTTCAGCCCGGCACCGTGCGCTGGGGCCACGCCCTGCAGGCCGTCAGCGGCCCCGCCGAAGGCCCCCGACAGCTGCACTTCACGGGCGGCGCCACCATCGAAGCCGACCTCGTCGTCGGCGCCGACGGCGCCTGGTCCAAGGTCCGCCGCGCCGTCTCCCAGGCCACTCCCCGCTACAGCGGCGTGAGCTTCCTGGAAGCCTGGTTCCACGATGTCGCGACCCAGCACCCCGACATCGCCGAGCTCGTCGGCCAGGGCGGCGCCGCCGCAGCCGACGGCGACCGTGGCCTGTTCGCCCAGCGCAACAACGGCGACCACATCCGCGTCTACATCATCCAGCGCGTCCCGGCCGACTGGATCACCGCCAGCGGTCTCACCCCTCAGGCCACCGACGGCATCCGCGCCCTCCTCATGGAGCGCTACCGCGACTGGTCGCCCCGCCTGCGCCGGCTGATCACCGACAACGACGGCCCCTACGTCGACCGTCCGATCTTCGCCCTGCCCGTCCCACACGCCTGGGAGCACAGTCCCACGGTGACCCTGCTCGGCGACGCCGCCCACCTCATGCCCCCGCTCGGCGTCGGCGTCAACCTCGCCATGCTGGACGCATGCGAACTCGCCCTCGCCATCGCCCACCACGACACCATCGACGAAGCCGTCCACGCCTACGAGAAGACCATGCTTCCCCGCTCCACGGAGATGGCCCAGCTCCTCGACGGCGCCGCCGACGAGCTGCTGTCCACCGAGCTACCCGACTTCGCCACCGCCGACAACCACTAGTGTGCTGCGCCAGAAATTCGGCTTAGAAATTTGGAATGCCTGGGTGGCAAGGACCGGACGGTCCACGGCCTAGGTCAAGCTGACGGGGTGGGAGCGGGAGCCGCCGGTGCGCCGGGCGCGGCGGTCGAAGATCGCGCTTGCGTGCGCGGAGGGCCGGTCGAATGTCGAGGTGACCGCCGAGTTGCGGGTCCATGTCAGCGCGGTGGGCAAGTGGCGGCGCCGAAGAGATCCTCGATTCACTCGCCCGATATCTACAGCGGATTTCTGGCGCGGCACACTAGGAGGATGCCTCCGCGACGGTCTCCTCCGCGGCCGGGGAGGTGCCGCGGGCCGAGCTCGCCAGGATGCCCCAGAGGGCGCCGGCCAGCACCACCGCGCCCCCCGCGAACTGCTGCCAGGTCAGGGTCCCGCCCAGCAGCAGCCAGGTGGCGAGCACCGTCACGACGGGCTCCAGCATGCTGAGAATCGAGGCGCGTACCGGGCCGAGCGCCGTGGCCCCGACGAAGAACAGGGCGATCGCGAGCACCGTCGACACGAGCGCCACCGCCGTCACCCAGACCCAGCCCGCCGGCGCGAAGCCGAGATCCAGCCCGCCCGATACCAGCCCGAGCAGCGCGAACGAGCCGGTGGCGAACATCGACAGGTAGGCCGTGGTGACCGAGGGGGACAGCGAGGCGGAGACCCGGCTGCCCACGATGATGTACAGGGCGTAGGCCACGGCGGCCCCGGCCGCCGCGAGCAGGCCGGGAACGTCGAGGCCGCTGTCCAGGCGGCCCACCACCAGGGTCAGCCCGGCCAGTGACACCAGGATCGGCCCGGCGACGGTCCAGCTCATGCGAGTGCGCTCCACCACCGCCGACAGGACGGACACGAGCGCCGGATACAGGTACAGCAGCAGTACGGCGAGGGCCGGCGAGATGCGCTGGACCGCGGTGAAGTACAGCAGCGACTGGGCCGCGTACATGCCGCCGCCCAGCAGCGCGAGGGTCGCCCACTGCCGTCCGGTCAGCCGGCCGAGCCTGCCGCGCGCTCCCAGCCATCCCAGGAACAGCGCCGACGCGATCGCGAACCGCAGCATGAGGAGCGTCGTCACCGACATCCCCGCGTGGTACGCGAAGGAGGCGAAGACGGGCATGAGCCCGAACGCCGCCGCCGAGATCAGGATCGCCGCGACCCCGCGCCGCATCACCATCACCACCTCCGGCGATTATTGTGGCCTATGGGGCTTCAATCCTGTTATCGGATACCTTCGGCGGCCGGCGGTTCTGCCGCGCGGTGTTTTGAGCGGCGGTGACGGTGATCGGGACATGATCGCGCTAGGCTGGGCAGGGCCGATAGTCCGTGCCGGTGCGGCCCGCCCGTCCCCGAGGCGTGGCACCCCGCTGCCGCCAACGGTCCCTACTCGCGACAGGTCGTGTCCGCGGTCATGCCGGGCGTCCACCACGCGTAGGGAGAGGCATGCGCTCGAAACGGACGAGGGTCGAGACAGTGACCGAGCCCGCCGACCCCGGCGTCGCCCCCTCCGGGCCGCGTCGCTCGCACCACGGTGTCCTGGCGGTGATCGCCGCCGGTGGCGCGATCGGCACGGGCGGCCGTTACGGCGCCGCCCTGCTGTGGCCGACCGCGGCCGGCTCCTTCCCGTGGACCACGTTCTGCGTCAACGCGGCGGGCTGCCTGCTGATCGGGGCCCTGCTGGTGGCGCTGACCGAGGTGTGGACGGCACCGGCCTGGGTGCGGCCGTTCCTCGCCACCGGAGTGCTGGGCGGGTTCACCACCTTCTCCACCTACTGCCTGGACATCGAGCGCCTGGTCTCCGGCGGCAGGACCGGCCTGGCGCTCGGTTACCTGGCGGCGACGGTCCTGGCGGCCCTGGCCGCGGTGGTCACCGGCGCGTGGACCACCCGCCGGCTCCTGGTGCCGACAGCGAGGAGGGCGCGATGATCTCGCCTGGACGGGCGCTGCGGTTGACGATCTTCGTCGACGACACCGACACCTGGCACCACCGCCCTCTGTACAGCGAGATCGTGCACCGCGCCCATGCCGCCGGGCTGGCCGGGGCATCGGTCTTCCACGGGGTGGAGGGTTTCGGAGCCACCTCGGTCGTGCACACCACCCGGTTGCTGTCGATGACCGACGACCTGCCGGTGATCATCGTGATCATCGATACCGAGGAGCGGATCCGCGGTTTCCTGCCCCGGCTGGACGACCTGCTCACCGAGAGCCTGGCCGTTCTGGACGAGGTCGAGGTCGTTCGCCCCCGCGGCGGGCGGGCGAAGTGAACTGGCTGCCGGTGCTGATCGGTGGCGCGGTCGGCGCGCCGTTGCGCTATCTGACCGACCGGGCCGTGCAGGCACGCCACGACACGGTCTTCCCCTGGGGCACCTTCACGGTCAACGTGGTCGGCTCGCTGATCCTGGGTGTCCTGGCCGGGGCCGCGCTGTCCGGGGCGGTGGGCACCGGCATGTGGTCGCTGCTGGGCATCGGCTTCTGCGGGGCGCTGACCACGTACTCGACGTTCTCCTACGAGACGCTGAGGCTGGCCGAGACCGGTGCGGTGTTCTTCGCCGTCGCCAACGTCGTCGCCTCGATCGTCGCCGGCCTGGGAGCGGTGTTCGCCGGTCTCACCCTCGCACAGACGATCTTCGGGTGAGCCGGCCGCGCGAAGAGCCGGGGAACTCCGTACGGGTGGCCCCGTCGACGGCCGGGTCTTCGGGAGCGGTGCGCTTCACTTCCGGTCGAAGGGCTGGGCCATCTCGTCCAGGACGTCGTCCAGGACCTCGCACAGGGGCCGGGTCTCGTGCTCGTCGGTCCACATGTGCGTGCCGATGCGCAGCGCGACCAGGAAGGCGGCCGCCATCACCTGGGCTCGGGTACCGATCGTGGATTCGCCGCCGCGCTCCGCGATGACCTGGGCGAGCTCGCGTTCGAGGTTGGCGTGGTTGGCCAGCTGCCTGGCCAGGAGCGAGGGGTGCCTCTTGGCGAGTCTGGCGCGGACCACCCACTCCCTCTCCGGCCCGCTTCCTCCGCAGTAGCGATCGTGTACCGCTCCGCGCAGCGCCCGCCAGGCCGATTCCTCGGCGGGGCGGGTGCGGACCCGCTCAAGCAGCAGGCGGACGCGCTGCTCGTCGCCGTAGAGGAGGGCGTCCTCCTTGCCGGCGAAGTAGTTGGAGAAGGTTCGCCGCGAGATGTTGGCGGCATCGGCGATGGCCTCGACGGTGACGTGGTCCAGGCCGTGCTCCACGGCCAGCCGTAGCGCGGCCTCGTGAACCGCCTGCCGCGTCTCGGCCTTCTTGCGCTCGCGCAACCCCATTGTGATCTGCATAACACGGACAGCCTAACGCCTGACTCCATATATGCCCAGTGGGCAAACTTTCTCAATGGGCATGTATGGTGTCATGGCCCGTTCCAGTTACCCGTACATGGAGGTTGTGTGAGCACCCAAGCGGTCATGCCGCAAAGCACGGAGCCGATGACTCATCGGCAGATTCTCGAAGCGCTCAGCGGCCTGCTTCTGGTGCTGTTCGTCGCGATGATCAGCGGCACGATCGTGTCGGTGGCGCTGCCACAGATCATCGGCGCGCTCGACGGGACCCAGTCCCAGTACACCTGGGTGATCACCGCGTCACTGCTCGCCGCGACCGCCTCCACCCCGATCTGGGGCCGGCTGGCAGACCTGTTCAGCAAGAAACTGCTCCTCCAGATCTCCATCGTCATCTTCATGCTCAGCTCGCTGGCCTGCGGGTTCGCACAGAACGCCGGCCAGCTCATCGCCTTTCGCGCCATCCAGGGCCTGGGCATGGGGGCCCTGCAGGTCCTGGTCCAGGTCATCATCGCCGCGATGATCAGCCCCAAGGAGCGAGGACGCTACAACGGCTATCTGGGCGGGGTGATGGCCGTGGCCACCGTGGGCGGCCCGCTCCTCGGTGGCCTGATCGCCGACACCTCGTGGCTGGGCTGGCGCTGGTGCTTCTTCATCGCCGTGCCGTTCACCGCGATCGCCTTCGTCCTGCTGCACAAGACGCTCAAGGTGGTCTCGGTCCGCCGCCCGAATGTCAAGATCGACTACGTGGGCGCCACGCTGATCGCCGCGGGCGTCAGCGTCCTGCTCATCTGGATCACCTTCGTCGGCAACTCCTTCGACTGGATCTCCTGGCAGACCGCGGCCATGGCCGGCGGCGGGGTTCTGATCCTGGCCGTCGCCACCTGGGTGGAGTCACGGGTCGGTGAGCCGGTCGTGCCGATCCACATCGTCCGCAGGCGCACCCCCGCCCTGGCCATCGTGGCCAGCCTCGCAGTGGGTATGGCGATGTTCGGCGGAGCGGTCTTCCTGGGGCAGTACTTCCAGATCGGTCGTGGCTACAGCCCCACCCAGGCCGGGCTGCTGACCATCCCGATGATGTTCGGCGTGCTGCTCTCCTCCACGATCTCCGGGCGGCTCGTGTCCAAGAGCGGCAAGGTCAAGCCGTACATCGTGGCGGGTTCCGTGGTGCTCACCATCGGATTCCTCGGCCTGTCCCTCATCGACCACGAGACCTCGCTGCTGCTCATCTCGGCCGCGATGCTGCTGGTCGGCATCGGCGTCGGCATGTCCATGCAGAACCTGGTACTGGTCATCCAGAACGTCGTCCCGCTGCGGGAACTGGGTGCCGCCAGCGGCGCGATCACCTTCTTCCGCTCGCTGGGCGGCACCATCGGGGTCTCGGTGCTGGGCGCGGTGCTGGCCAGCCGGGTGGCCACCGGTATCGCCGAGGGCTTCGCGAAGGCGGGCATCCGGCCGTCCGGCTCCGGGGGCAGCACCCTCAACCTTGAGGCGATGCCCGAAGCCGCGAGGACCGTCGTGCGCGCGGCGTACGGCGACGCCACCGGGCACATCTTCCTGATCTCCGCCGCGATCGCCGCGGTGGGTGTCGTCGCCGTGCTCTTCCTCAAGCCGATCAGGCTGCGCGACACCGTGGACCTGGCGGACTGAGCGGATGACGACGGCCCGCCCCGCGAGGTCGCGGGGCGGGCCGTCACCGTCCTGCCCCGCCCGGGCTCACCGTGCCGGGCCCCGCCCGGTCACTCCTCCTCTTCCTCGTCTTCGAAGATCTCCTCGACCAACTCGGCGGCCACGTAGCCGCCGACCAGGCCGGCCGCGCCGGCGGCCACCACCGCTCCCATACCCGGACCGCCGTGCCCCCCATGGTGGCCGTCGTGGTGGCCGCCGCCGTGGGCGTACGGGTCGTGACCGCCGTAGTGGCCGCCACCGTGGGAGTACTGGGACAGCGTGGTCAGCCAGCTGTTGATCTCCGAGACCCAGTCGCGGTGCGGCGCCTCCTGGTGGCCGGTCTGCCAGCGGCCGAAGGCGTCCCCGCCGTGGCCGCCGGCACGCTTGTCGGCCTCCAGGACGATGTCCAGCCCGCCGGGGTTGGCGATGAAGGTCAGCTCGACCTCGTTGATCTGCCCGGAGTAGGCGGGCGGCGGATAGAACTCGATCTCCTGGTAGAACGGCAGCTGCTGGCTCACCCCGTAGATGTGGCCATGCTCCAGGTCGGCGCTCTTGAAGTGGAAGCCGAGCTGGGAGAACGCCCGCAGGAACGCCTCCTGGGAGGCCAGCGGCTCGATCTCGACCGGATCCAGGTCGCCCTTGTCGACCGCCGCGGCGATCGCCAGCTCGGTGCGCACCCCCATGCCCATGCCGTGCAGGTGCTGCCCGGCGATCTCGGTGATCGGTGCCTCCCAGGGGACGGGGAACTGGAAGGGGACGGTCCTGTCCTCTCCGCTGCGCAGCCGGAACGGTCCAGAGACCTGCGTACGGTGAAGTTCCATCAGGCCGATCTGCTCACCCTCGCCGTGCTCAGATTCCACCCGGGTGACCAGGCCAAGCGTGATGTACTCGATATCGGCGTCGAAGTCCCCGCCCTTGATCCTTACCTCTCCGCGCAGCAGCCCGCCGGGTTGCACGCGCGGGGTGGACAGGACGGTGTCCACCGACGGGGCCCCGACACCGAAGGCTCCCAGCATCCGTTTGAAGATCACAGCTTCCTCTCCTGCCTGTCCGTTGAACGTGACCGAAGAGCAAACGATCACCAGGCGGCCTGGGTTCCCGGGCCGCTGTCAGGCGGCGCCGGTGGAACGGAGGTACCGCCCGCCGACTCGGCGGCGGGCGAATGTCCTGCCGGCTGTCACGGAGTGTGCCGGATGCGCCGTCCGGTGATCTCGCTGGGGATGATCCTGAGGTAGAGCTCGCGGTCGCCGCCCGCCCAGGGCTCGACTCCCGAGGCGGCGGCCTCGGCCTGCTCGTCGGCGGAGACATGGTGGGCGCCACCTCGGATGAGCACGCTCCATCCTTCACGGGCGGCGTCGTCGATCCGGTCGATCTCGAATGAGATCTTGAACTCGACCCCCCGGACACCGGTGCGCAGGTTGCTGTCGAGGGGACCGCCGACCGCGGTGCGGACGATCACCGAGTTGTCGTGCAGTACGTAGTTGACCGGCAGGATCGTCAGTCCCGCGGGCTCCTCGAAGGCGACCCTGCCGACACCGCCGGGGGCGATCAGCCGCAGGCACTCGTCGGGCTGCAGCTTCTCCAGGTGGGCGTGGGGGGCGGGGCGGCCGTGCCCGGAAGGCAGGTTCATCGTCGCGCCGAGGAGCTCCTCGATGCCGGTGTCCAGGGCGTTGGCCAGTTTGCGCACGGTGTCGAGGGTGGGGGAGGCGGCGGTCTCCTCCAGGTAGCCGAGATATCCGGGGTCGATGCCGGCCCGGTCGGCCAGTTGCTCGCGGCTCAGCTGCACCTCCTCACGTCGCCTGGCCAGTCGGCGGCCCAGGTCGCCCGGGGTTGCCATATGTTCGGTCATCAAAATCTCCCACTAGAACAGAACGAGCAAAGATCTGGCATCGTCAAGCTGACCGTGCAAGGGCTTCGTGGGTTTTTCGGCCACCGCCCCTCTCCTCTTCCGAGAGGAAAACAGTACCCGGCAGGGCGGCGGGCCGCCTCGGGGCGAATCGCCCTCGCAGGGGATGTTCCCCTCGGCCGGTATTCCACCCCGGGCCGGGTAGGAAGATGGGGGCCGGAAGTCCCCGGCGAGCGGGTCTTTCGGCCACTGCGGAGAACACGGGGAGCCGGTCTGATGGAGGGGAGAGGGTGGAGGGGGAGAAGATGACAGCGCAGCTGGTGGCGGGCACGGAAGGCTCACCTTCCTCGTGGGCCGACGACGCCGCGCCGGGTCCGACGACACGCCATACCCGGGGTGAGGCGTGATGGACGTGCAGAGCCTCAGGGTGGCACGGGTGATGAGCCGGACGCTGGTCGTCGTCGAACCCGACGAGTCCCCGCTCATGGCCTGGGAGATCATGCGTCGCGCGAGTGTCCATCACCTGCCGGTCGTCGACCGGAACGGCTGCCTACGCGGTGTTCTCACCCAGGAGGATCTCGCCGCCCGCTGGTCAGGCGGCCCGGTCGAGCAGTCGCGCGCCCAGGTCCACTCGTTGCTGGCCGAGCACCGCTGCCCGCACACCACCCTCGACGCGCGCCTGGGCGACGCGGCGGTGGCCATGATCGGCGCCGGTGTCGACGCGATTCCTGTTCTGGGGGAGTCCAACAGGCTGGTGGGTATGGTGACCGTCACCGACGTGCTGCGGGCCGTGGCCGGCCTGATCACCGAGGAGGAGGAGCCGCCGGAGCTGATGACGGGGATGTTCCGCCTGGTCCCCGTCCTGCCCAGGTCCCACGGGGCTGACGATCCCTTTACCCGTGACGGAGGCTGAGTCATGATCGCGCGTACCACCGAGGAGATCACCTCGGCGATCCACACGGCGATACAGGCCGCCGTGTGGGCACCATCGGTGCACAACACTCAACCGTGGTCCTTCACCGTCGACGGTGAGGAGATCGCGCTGCGGGCCGACAGCGAGCGGAAACTACGGCTCGGCGATCCCGAGGGCCGGGAAATGCTGATCAGCTGCGGTGCCGCCCTGATGAACGTACGGCTCGCGCTGCGCGTGCTCGGCTGCGAACCGCAGGTGCGCGTGCTGCCCGACCCCGACCGTCCCGCCCTGCTGGCGACGGTACGGATGGGGGCGGCCGTCGCCCCGGACGAGCACACCCGGCTGCTGCACGCCGAGATCGAACGCCGCCGCACCCACCGCGCCGGATTCACCGAGGTGCCCGTGGCGGACCGTCTCATCGAGGCGTTCGCCTGCCAGGCGAACGCCGAGGGAGCACGGTTGACGCCGGTCAGGTCCGAGGCCGCCGTCCGAGTGCTCGCCGCGCTCACCTGCGCCGCCGAGGACGTGCAGTCCCAGGACCGGCTGTTCACCCTGGAGATGATCCGCTGGGCCCAGCCGCCGGGAAGCCCCCGCAAGGACGGCGTTCCGGCGCGGGCCTATCCGCGCGAACCCAGACGGACCCATCCGCACTTCGCCCAGCGCGACTATGCCCACGGTCACCCCTGGGGCGACGACGCCGACCAGTTCCGCTCCACCTCCACCGGAATCGTGGCGGTGCTGACCACGCCGGCGGACTCCCGCGAGGACTGGATCGCGGCGGGCCAGGCGTTGCAGCGGGTCCTGCTGCACGCCTCCGCCTACGACGTCAGCGCGGCCTTCCACACCCAGGCGCTGGAGATGTTCCACCTGCGGGAGTTCCTGCGGCAGGAACTGCTGTCGGGCGAGCACCCCCAGATGATCATACGCATGGGCTTCACCTCCGACGAGAGCGAGAGCGTGCGGCGGCCGGTCACCGACGTACTGGAAGAAAGCGGGCCGGGCTGATCCGAAGGCCGCGAAGGAGCGGTGGGACGGCCAGGTCCACCGATGCCCTCAGGGCTCGATCAGACCCGCGCGGATGGCGTACCTGGTGAGGTCGAGCCGGTCGCGCATGCCGAGTTTCTGCAGGATGTTGGCCCGATGCCGATCGACTGTCTTCGCGCTGATGAACAGGGTCTCGGCGATCTGCTTGGCCGAGTTGCCCTCGGCGATCAGCTTGACGATCTCCTCCTCGCGCGGGGTCAGGATGCTCTCCGGAATCGCCTCTCCCAGCCTGTCGCGCTGCAGGTAGTGCCGGATCAGGGCGGTGACGGCGCCCGGGTACAGGAACGGCTCGCCGCGCATCGCCGCCCTGCACGCCTCCAGCAGGTCGCGATCGGCCACCGACTTCAGCACGTACCCCGAGGCCCCCGCCTTGAGCGCCTCGAAGAAGTACTGCTCGTTGTCGTACATCGACAGGATCAGCAGCCGGATGCCGGGCGCGCGCCGCGAGATCTCGCGGGCCGCCTGCAGGCCGGTCATCCGCGGCATCGCGATGTCGAGGATCGCCAGGTCGATCGCCTCAGGTACGGCCGCCTCCACCGCCTCGGCGCCGTTGGCCGCCTCGGCCACCACGGTGAGGTCGGGCTCGGCGTCCAGAATCAGCCGCAGCCCGCGGCGGACCAGGGCATGGTCGTCGGCCAGCAGGATCCTGGTGGGGTTCATCGGCTTCCTTGCTTGTTCTCGGCCGGCACGGTGAGCCGGACGTCGGTGCCGCCGCCCTGAGGAGAGGTCATGGTCAGGCGGGCGCCGATGAGCATGGCGCGCTCGCGCATCCCGCGGATCCCCGCCCCGTCCTGACGCACGCCACCGCGGCCGTTGTCGGTGATGCGCAACTCCAGGCCGCCGGGCCCCGTGGTCAGGGACAGCTCGACCCGGGAGGCACAGGCGTGCCTGGCCGCGTTGGTCAGGCCCTCCTGGGCGATGCGGTAGATGACCAGTTCGACGTCCTCGCTCAGCGAGGGCAGCTCTGGATCGACCCTGCGGGTCACGGGAACGCCGCTGCTCTGGGAGAAGTCGCTGCTCAGCGCGTTGAGGGCGCTCTGCAGGCCGAGATCCTCCAGTACGCCGGGGCGCAGGCGGCGGGCGACCTGCCCCACCTCGTCCAGGCTCGCGCGGACGCTCTCCTGCACCCCGCGCAGCTCCTCGCGTAGATCGTCGGGTGCGCGGTCGGCGGCGTGTTTGAGGCTCAGCAGGACCACGGTGAGGCTCTGGCCGATCTCGTCGTGCAGCTCGCGGGCGATGCGCCGTCGCTCGCCCTCCTGCGCGGCCAGGGCATGGGCGCTGCTGGCGTTGTGCTCGGCCTCCAACCGGTCCAGCATCGCGTTGAACGTGTCGATCAGGTGGGTCAGATCGCCGTTGCCGTCGCTGGGCAGCCGGTCCAGCGGATGCAGCAGGTTCACCCGCTGCATCAGGGTCGTGAGCGCCTCGAGCGGGGCCAGGCTGGTGCGCAGCAGCAGCGCGTTGGCGGCCAGTATCAGCGCCAGGCCGACCGTCAGCACCGGGATCTCGGTCAGCAGCACCGGCGAGGACACGGTGGCGGGGGAGAGGGCGAGCACCAGCGTACCGACCGTGAAGACCAGTCCGTTGATCACGAACAGGCGTTTGAACAGGATGCGCGCCGGGCTGCGCGCTCCTGCCACCTTTTGGGGGCGCTCGCTCATCTCACCAGCCTCCCGGCCGTCGAACGGCTTGTCCATGGGGGGCGTCCCCCATCTTCTCGTGCCGCTTCTACACGTTCCACCCCTGATCAGATGGGTGCTGGCCCCGATGGTGACAGAGCCGGGACACCGATGGGATGGAGGGGCGGCGGATACCAACAGGCAGGAGAGGCGATGAGTACCAACGATGTCGGCGTCCTCTGGTTGGAAGCCGCCACCCGTGACGGTGTCACGATAACCGTCAACGCGGTCGCCCAGGCTCTGCTCACCGATCCCGCGGCGTGCGCCTCCTATCCGGGTTCGCCGGGCGCCGCCATGCTGGCCGCAGCCGAAGCCGAGATCCGCCGGTACGTCGGGGAGCGTGATCTGTCGCGGCTGTCCCGGTGTGTCGATCTGGCCGGCGACGCCTATGACGGGGCCTGCCACTGGGGCGTCGAGGTGACGCTCGTGGCACTCACCCGTGTCGAGGTGCGACTCCAGGAGGACCTGATCCGCTGGGCGGAACGACTTGCCTCGTGACCGCGGCTTCGAGTGGAAGGGAGTGACCACCGATATGAACATCGCACGTACGACCGTGCCCGGTGAAGGGGTCCTGTTCCACTTCGCCACCCGAGACGGCCAGAACCTGGCGGTCATGGTGGGCAGGAACGGATCCCGGCGGATCTTGGTATACGGCGGGGGTGATGAGCCCTCGCAGGCCATCCACCTGGCGCAGGACGAGGCCGACCAGATCGCCCAGGTCCTGCACAGCCGGTCAGTGGACGACAGGCTGGCCATTCTCGAACAGCGGATGGCCGAGATCGCAGGAGGCACACCGTGAGCACGCCGCCCGCGGTGCGCCATCTCACCCGACAGGAAGGTGCCATGCAAGCGCGCGACATCGCGGTGAGCCTTCCGACGGTCACCACGAGTGACTCCGTCGCAAAGGCCGTACGGGTCATGGTGATCGGCCGCCTGCCCGGGCTCATCATCGTGGACGACCGCTCGCGGCCCAAGCTGGTACTTCCGGGCACCCAGGTGCTGAGGCTGGCCGTGCCCGGCTCCTACCAGGAGGATCCCGCGCTGGCCAGGACCATCGACGAGGCCTACGCGGACCAGTTCTGGCAGGATCTGGGCAATCGCACGGTCGGTGACTGCCTGCCACGCGAGCACGCCAGGCCGGTGACCGTCCCGGTGGACGCGAACCTGCTTGAGGTGGCCGCGCTGATGGCCAGGATACGCAGCCCGATTGTGGCAGTGGTGGAACGTGACGGCTCGCTGGCCGGGGCGATCACCCTGGAGCGGCTCCTCACCAGCCTGGCCGTCTTCGGCCTCGGTGAGTCTTGAGCGCGCTGCTCGCCCTTGGGATCTTCCTCGTCGCGTTCTTCTTCATCGCCACCGAAAAGGCGAACAAGGTCAAGGTGGTCCTTGTCGCCGCGGGCGCGATGGCGGTTCTGGGGCTGATACCGGGCTCCGAGGTGTTCTTTTCCGAGCACGAGGGCATCGACTGGAACGTCATCTTCCTGCTACTCGGGATGATGATCATCGTAGGGATCATCAAGCAGACAGGGATCTTCGACTACCTGGCCATCTGGGCGGCGAAACGTTCCAAAGGCGATCCCTACCGGCTCATGGTCATGCTGATGGTGATCACCGCCATCGCCTCGCCCTTCCTCGACAACGTCACCACGATCATGCTGGTGGCGCCGGTCACGGTGGTCGTGTGCGACCGGCTGCGGATTCCGGCCCAGCCGTACCTGATCGCGGAGGTGCTGGCCTCCAACATCGGTGGTGCGGCGACCCTCATCGGAGACCCGCCCAACATCATCATCGGCAGCAGGGCGGGGCTGACGTTCAACGACTTCCTGGTGCACATGGCGCCCGTCGTGGTCGTCATCTTCGTCGCCTTCGTGCTGCTGACCAAGGTGCTGTTCAGAGGGTCCTTCCAGTACAACCCCGAGCACGTCGCAGCGGTGATGGCACTGCAGGAGCGGCGGGCGATCACCGATCCCAAGCTGCTCGTACGCTGCCTGGCGGTGCTCGCCGCGGTGGCGGTGGGGTTCGGGCTGCACGCGGTGCTGCACATCGAGCCGTCCATCGTGGCGCTCGTGGGAGCGGGGGTGATGCTCCTGCTGTCGCGGGTCTCGGTCTCCGAGGTGCTGTCGGAAGTCGAGTGGCCGACGCTGGTGTTCTTCGTGGGACTGTTCGTGATGGTCGCGGGTCTGGTCGAGACCGGTGTGATCGCGACGGTGGGCACGTGGGCGATCGAGGCGGTCGGTGACGACTACTTCCTCGCGGCGACGTCGTTGCTGTTCGGTTCCAGCGTGCTGGGAGCGTTCTTCGACAACATCCCGTACGTCGCGACGATGGCACCGATCGTCGAGGGGATCGTGGCGCAGGCTCCCGACGCGGCGACCGGACAGGCGCTGTGGTGGGCGTTCGCGCTGGGGGCCGACTTCGGCGGCAACGGTACGGCGGTGGCGGCCAGCGCGAACGTGGTCGCGATCGGGATCGCGGCGCGGACGGGCCACCCGATCAGTTTCTGGCAGTTCACCAAGTACGGAATCGTGGTGACGGTGCTGAGCACGCTCATGGCCTGGGCGTACGTCTGGCTCCGCTACTTCATGTGACCGAGACGGTCCGCCGTGGCTTCCCACACCCGCGGCGGGCCGGGGGTTTCGCGGATGATCGCGGATGAGACTCCGGCGGCTCGGGGGCGTCGCTTCGCACGGTGAACTTGTGCAAATCGTGCACGCCCGGGTCCTACCGCGGGTTCGGTCGTGCCGTGGCCGGCGGCGGGGTCAGCAGGGAGCTGATCTCCTGAGAGGTGAGAGTGCCGCCGCGTTCGAACCCGGCGGTGAAGCGGTCCTCGCCCAGCGCCTCACGCACCCGCGTGGTGATCCGGTCGAGGTCGCCGCGTTCCGTGGGAGGCGGCGGGGAGTTCGAGGCGCGGGCCGCGGACCCCGCACCCAGGAGCAGGGCGGCGCCGTCGTGGTCTCCGGCGAGGGTCAGTGCCCCGGCCAGGCCCTCCAGGGCACCGGGTATCTTCCGGGAGCTCTCGAATCTGGCTGCGAGGTCGATGGACCTCAGATGCGAGGTGAGGGCCACGGCGGCGTCGCCACGCTGCTCGGCGACGAATCCCAGCTCGCTCATGATCATTGGAAGGTACGGGGGCGGAGTCTCCTCCGCGCTCTGCTCGGGGGCGCCGTCCAGCAGGTCGCGCAGGTGGGTCTCGGCGAGATCGAGAAGATCCTCTCTGCGGGCCGCGAAGGCGAGCCCCATTGTGGCGAAGATCTGCGCGGTCCGGTGGCCCTGTTCGGCCGCCAGCCGTAGCGCCCGCTCGCAGGTCTCCCTGGCCTGGGCGTAGTCGCCGCGTTGCAGGGCGGTCCAGCCGAGCCAGGCCAGCCGCCCGGCGACCTCGGGCCAGAGTCCGAGTTCTTCCGCCATGCGCAGGCCGTCCCGGTGCAACCGGTCGGCTCGCTGAAGATCACCGCTCATCTCGGCCAGAGCGCCGAGCCAGCCGGTGGCCTCCAGCC
The DNA here is from genome assembly GCF_000721075.1 of Streptosporangium amethystogenes. Taxonomy (GTDB): domain Bacteria; phylum Actinomycetota; class Actinomycetes; order Streptosporangiales; family Streptosporangiaceae; genus Streptosporangium; species Streptosporangium amethystogenes. The sequence goes on along the minus strand of NZ_JOEQ01000013.1, from coordinate 112,825 downwards.
CGCCCCAGCGGTCGCCGAGCTCGCCGAACAGTTTCGCGCTCCGTTCGCCATCGCGCCCGAGCGCGGCCAGGTCACCTCGTACGTGCGCGAGCTTGGCCCGGGTGGCGAGGGCCGCGGCCGTCCCCCACCGGTCACCGGCCGCCCGGAAGGCCGGCAGCGCTCGGTCCAGCAGGTCCTCCGCGACCGACAGGTCGCCCAGGTCGATGCCGGTGTGGGCCAGAAACCACTCGGCCCTGGCGCGCCCGGCGGGATCGTCCGCGTTCTCGTACATCGACAGGACCGCGCGGCGGCGCTCCTCCCGGTCCGCGGTGTCACCGTGGAGGAAACCGATCCCGGTCTCCCAGGCCAGCGCACCGGCGCGGAGCGCGGAGATCTCGGGGGTGGCCGCCTCGTCGGCGAGGGCCAGTGCGGAGGCCAGGGATCGCCGGGCTTCGGTCAGCCGTCCACGCAGCAACCAGTACCAGGCCATCGCGTTGACCAGGCGTAGCGCGCCGGCCGCGTCCTTCTCGGCGAGGGCGGTGTCGAGCGCGGTGCGGATGTTGGCGGTCTCCGTGTCCAGGCGGTGCAGCCAGCGTCGCTGTCGGTGTCCGTACAGGTGCGGCGCGGCCTGTGCGGCGAGGTCGGTGTAGTGGTGCCGGTGGCGTTGTCGCAGGTGTTCGAGCTCACCCGTCCGGCGGAGATGTTCGGCGCAGTAGGCGGCGACCGATTCCAGGAGACGGTAGCGGGGGCCGTCGGCGGTGTGCACGACGGTGACCAGGGAGCGGTCCACCAGGCGTGCCAGGAGGTCGGGGACGTCGGCGGAGGCGAGGTCCTCGGCGGCGCAGACGTTCTCGGCGGCGTGCAGGGCGCAGTCGCCGGTGTGGACGGCCAGGCGCTGGAGGGTGAGGCGTTCCGGATGGGTAAGGAGATCCCAGCTCCAGTCGATCATGGCGTGCAGGGTCTGCTGGCGGGGTGGGGCGCCGCGGTGCCCGCCCGCCAGGAGGCGGAAACGGTCGTCGAGGCGGTCGACGAGGTTGTGGACTCCCAGGGCGCGGACCCTGGTGGCGGCCAGTTCCAGGGCCAGCGGGATGCCGTCCAGGCGGCGGCAGAGCGTCGCGACCGCCGGGGCGGTGTCGGCGTCAAGGGTGAAATCCCGGTCGGCGGCGGACGCCCGGGCGACGAACAGCTGCACGGAACCGGTTTCTCGCAGTGCGGCCAGGTCGGTCTCGGTGAGGCGGGGCGTGTCCAGGGGCGGGACGCTCCAGATCACCTCGCCGGTCAGTGCGAGCGGTTCCTGGCTGGTGGCGAGGATGCGCAGCGCGGGGATGGCCTCAAGCAGGTGCCGGACGAGTTCGGCGACCGGTTCGACGAGGTGCTCGCAGTTGTCGAGCACGAGGAGCAGCCGCCGGGAGTGCAGGGCGCCGGTGAGCCGGTCCCGAGATGACGTCGGCTCCGACGGGGCGAGGGGGGCCCGGATGTCCAGCACTGTCATGATCGTTTCAGCGATCCGGGACATCGCGTCCGAGGCCCCGGACCGGTCGAGCGAGGCGAACTCGACCAGCCACACACCGTCGGGAAAGGGGCCGGTCAGATGTCCGGCGACTTTGATGGCGAGGCGGGTCTTGCCCACTCCGCCGGGACCGGTGAGGGTGACCAGGCGGTTGGTGCCCAGCAGGGCGCGGAGCTCGGTGGCCGCGTGGTCTCTGCCGATCAGGGGGGTGAGAGGGGTGGGCAGATTGGTGGCGGGTCCGGCGGCGGTGGTGGGTGGCGCCGGCGGGTCGAGGGCGGGGTCCTGGGTGAGGATGGCCCGATGCAGGGCGCCGAGGTCGGCGCCGGGGGTGAGGCCGAGCTCGTCGGCGAGGTGGTCGCGAAGTTCCTCGTAGCTGCGGAGCGCCTCCGTCTGCCGTCCGGAGCGGTAGAGGGCACGCATGTGGGCGGCGCGCAGCCGTTCTCGCAGGGGATGCCGGGTGAGCAGATCGCCCAGTTCGGCGGCGAGCCGGGCATGCTCACCGAGGGTGAGGCGGGTCTCCGCGTGGTCTTCGCGGGCGGTGAGCAACTCCTCGTGCAGTCGCGCGACGGTGGGGCCGGTGAAGGGTTCGTCGGCGAAGTCGGCCAGCGCGGGGCCGCGCCACAGGGCGAGCGCGTCGGTGAGCAGCGCCGCTCTGGTCCGCGGGTCGCCGGTTCTTCCCGCCTCGGCGACCAGTGACCGGAAGCCGTCGGCGTCGGTGTCGGCCTTCAGCAGATATCCAGCCGGTTGGTGCGCGATCAGCTCCCGGCCACCGGGTTCGGCGTCCTCCAACGCGCGCCGTAGCTGCGAGACCCTGACCTGCAGGGTGGCTGCGGGATTGGCCGGCGGGTCCTCGCCCCACAGGTCGTCGATCAGCCGGTCGGCGGGCACCGGACGTCCCTCGTGCAGGAGCAGGTCGGTCAGCAGGGCGCGGACCTTGACCCCGGGGACCGTGACGGCCCGGCCGTCCGTCGTCCACACGGCCAGCGGCCCCAGTATCCCAAAACGCATGATCGACACGATAACCCGACATGGAGGAACGGCTCGCCGGGTTCGCGTCGATCACGACAGCCGATGGTAAGCCCGCGAGAAGAAGACCGTAAGCCCCTCCCGGCAGGGTGGAGCACATCGAGCCGGACACGGAGGCGAAGGAGGCCGGAGATGGCGGAGACGCACGAGGGCGACCGGTTGAGGGTGGCGGTCATCGTCGGCAGCACCCGTCGCGGCCGGTTCGGACCCACGGTGGCGGCCTGGTTCGTGGCGCGGGCGCGCAGGCGGGCCGATCTGGAGGTCGATCTGATCGATCTGGCCGAGGTCGCCCTGCCCGGCACGCTCACGGACGAGGACGAGGCGCCGCCCGCCCCGGTGGCGGCGCTGGCGCCGCGCCTGGCCGATGCCGACGCGTTCGTGGTGGTGACTCCCGAGTACAACCGGAGCTTCCCCGCTCCGCTCAAGAGTGCCATCGACTGGTTCTACCCGGAGTGGCGGGCCAAGCCCGTCGCGTTCGTCTCCTACGGCAACGACTCCGGCGGTCTGCTGGCCGCCGCGCAGTTGCGTGAGGTGTTCACCGAGCTGCACGCGGTGGCCATCCGCGACGGTGTCGCGCTGCCCCGCTACTGGGAGCAGTTCGCCGCAGACGGCAGCTGGCCCAGAGCCGGCGCGCCGTGCGACACCGCGGTCAAGGCCACTTTGGACCAGCTGACCTGGTGGGCCCACGCACTACGCGAGGCCCGCGCCAGACGTCCCTACACCGTCTGAACCACGCAGCACCCGACCGTAGGAAATCCCTCGCGCCGCGGAGAACAGCGGGGCGTTTCACACAACAGTGCGTTCGCCGAACGCCGGAATCACGGAGATGCCAATGGGTAAGATCATCGCTTCGACCTACGCGACGCTCGACGGTTTCATCGACAACCCCCATCTGTGGTCCATGCAGTACGCGAACGCGGGAAGCGGCGAGTACGCCCTCGGCCTGCTCTTCGGCGCCGAGGCCCTCCTGCTGGGGCGGGCCACCTACGACGGCATGGCGCAGGCCTGGCCGTCGATGAGCGGCAACCCCTACGCCGACCGGGTGAACGGCATTTCCAAGTACGTGGTCTCCTCGACCCTGGAGAAGGCCGAGTGGAACAACTCGACGATCATCCACGGAGACGACCTCGTCACCGAGGTGGCCAAGCTGCGGGAGCAGCTCGGCGGGAACATCCTGATCTGGGGCTGTGGCCGGCTCACCGACACGCTCATGGAGCACGGGCTCCTCGACGAGTACCGGATCTGGCTCTACCCGGTCGTCCGCGGCCAGGGGGAGCGTCTGTTCCGTGAGGGCACCGAGGCGACCCTGGAGCTCACGGACACCGTGACGTTCGGCTCGGGAGTCGTCGTCCTCACCTACCGGACGGCGAGCGCAGGCTGAACGTCACCCGGCCAGGGGAGGCGGCCCTGCCCCCCTGGCCGGGTGACGTTCCAGGTGGTCGGCTCGGGCGGAGCGGCCATATTTGGCGATCTACATTGTAAAGGCACCGGCCGGGGTTCGATGACCAGGACGACCGGTAGGACGGAACGAGAGCTCAGACCCGGCGCGCGTGCTGGATGACGGCCACGGGCGCGTGGGCGTGAGGGAGCAGGGCGTGCACCGTCGATCCGAGGGTCCACGCGGAGCCGGGAGCGCCCACGACGACCAGTTCGGCGGAGGCCGAGGCGTCGATGAGTGCTCTGGCCGGGTGTTCGTGTACCACCTGCTCGGCGACGGGCACGTCGGGGAACCTCTCCCGCCAGCCGCCGATGGACTCGGCCAGCAGGCGCGCCTCCTCCTGACCGACCCCTTCGAGGTCGAAGACGAGCGGTTGCATGTCGCCGGGTACCCGGACGGCCGGATGGGTCCAGGCGTGCACCATCCGCAGGGAGAGGCCGCGCAGCGTGGCCTCGTGGAAGGCGAACTCCAGGGTGCCCTCCTGGCCGGGGCGTCCGGTGACGCCGACGGCGATCTCGGTGCGGGGCCCGGTGTGGGGCTCGCCCACGACCACCACCGGGCAGGGGGATCGACCGGCGAGGGCGTGGCTGACCGAGCCCAGCAGCAGCCCGGCGAATCCGCCGCGGCCCCGGCTGCCGACAACGATCATTTGCGCGGTCTCGGCCGCGGCGATGATCGCCTCTGCGGTGGCGCCGTCGGCGATCTCGGTGCTGACCGTCACGGTGGGGGCGGCGGTGAGGGCCCGTTCGGAGGCGTGGCGCAGTAGCCGCCGGGAGGCGGACTCCGCGGCCGGTCCCCAGTGGGCGGGCTGCGGGACGAGGGGGACGTCGTAGGCCCAGCGAAGGGTGACGTGTACGAGGCGCAGGGGCGCGTTCCTCAGGGTGGCCTCTCGTGCGGCCCAGGTCACGGCCTGGAGTGAGGAGTCCGAGCCGTCGACGCCGACGATGACGGGTTCTGACATGAGCACCACCTTGGGACGGAAGCCGGGTCGCGCCCGTATGAGGCTATGTACCCACCTTGGAACCGCGTCTCCGCTGGTCCGGCGCTTTTTGATCTTGAAGTGAGTGCACGCCCCGTGCCGGGGTGCGAGACTTCGCAGTATGGGGGAGTTCGAACCCGGCGCCTTGGTACCGCACATGCGGCTGGACGAACTGCTGTCGGAGCTGAGGCTGCGTCTGGAGGCGGTGCTCGCCACCCGTGACCGGGTGCACGCACTGCTGGACGCGGTCGTCTCGGTGGGCGGTGAGCTTGATCTGGAGACCGTGCTGCGCCGGATCGTGGAGACCGCGATCTCTCTTGTCGACGCCACCTACGGCGCTCTGGGTCTGATCGGTGAGGAGAACACGCTCGTCCAGTTCGTCCCGGTGGGGTTGAGCGAGGAGGAGATCGCGGGTATCGAGCACTGGCCGCACGGCCTGGGCCTGATCGGCCTGTTGATCAGGCAACCGCAGTCGCTGAGGCTGGCTCGCATCTGTGATCATCCGGAGTCGTATGGCTTTCCGCCCGGCCATCCGCCGATGGGGTCGTTTCTGGGGGTGCCGATCCGGGTGCGTGAGGAGGTTTTTGGAAATCTTTACCTCACGGAGAAGCGTGGCGGAGGGGAGTTCGACGACGAGGACGAGGCGATCGTGACCGCGCTGGCCACCGCCGCCGGTGTCGCGATCGAGAACGCCCGGCTGTATGAGGAGAGCCGGTGCCGGGAGATGTGGCTGCAGGCCTCGGCGGAGGTCACCACCAGTCTGTTGTCGGGGGCGGAGCCGGGAGAGGTGCTCAGGTTGATCGCGCGGCGAGCGCGGCAGATGGCCGGTGCCGATCTCGTCGAGGTCCTGTTGCCCGAGGAGGGCGGGCAGGTCCTGCGAGCGGTTGTCGCCGATGGGCCGGGTGGTGAGCAGGAAGTTCATGCGGAGATCTCTGTCGCCGACTCTCTTGCCGGTCTGGCCTTCACCAGTGGTGAGCCGCTCATGGTCACCGATTCGGCCGAGGCGGAGATTCTGACCGTGATCGCCGACCAGGTCTCGCCGGGTACGGTGGCCGCGGTGCCGATCGGCGCGGCCGGCGGGGTGCGGGGTGTGCTGCTGCTGGGGAGGCATCCGGGGTGCGTCCCGTTCAGCCAGGCGGAGTTGCGCACCCTGCACTCCTTCGCCGGGCAGGCCGCGGTCGCCCTGGAGTTGGCGGAGAGACGGGTGGACGCCGAGCGGCTGAGCCTGCTGGAGGATCGTGACCGGATCGCCAAGGATCTGCATGATGTGGTGATTCAACGGTTGTTCGCCGTTGCCATGACGCTGATGGGCACCGTGCGGTTCGTGGAGCGGTCTGAGGCCTCTGAGCGGTTGCGCAACGCGATCGACGAGTTGGACGGGACCATCCGGCAGATCCGCTCGACGATCTTCGCCCTGCAGGCTCCCCTTCAGGAAGGCGGTCACGGCCTGCGTGCGCGGATCGTGGAACTGGTCGAGGACGCGCGGGCCCATCTGGGGTTCATGCCGGGCCTGGTGATGGAGGGGCCGCTGGACGGTGGCGTGCCGGAGCGGGTCGCGGAGCACCTGCTGGCCGCTCTGCGGGAGGCGCTGTCCAACATCGTGCGGCATGCCAGGGCCTCCAGGGCCGAGGTGACCGTTGAGGTCGAAGGCGATCGGCTTGTTCTCACCGTGGTGGACGACGGGGCCGGGGTGCCCGGGGGGTGCAGGCGCAGTGGGTTGCGTAATCTCAAGGAACGGGCCGAACGGCTTGGCGGGTCCTTCTCGGTCGAGTCCTCTTCGGAGGCGGGGACCCGCCTGATCTGGAGCGCGTCCCTCACCTAGCCGAAGGTCCGCTCATTCGGGGTGGTTGGTCTTCAGTCGTGTCACCAGGGCGGCGGCCTGGGTGCGGCGTTGCATGTTCAGTTTGGACAGCAGGTTGGAGACGTAGTTCTTGACCGTTTTCTCGGCGAGGTACATTCGCTCGCCGATCTGCCGGTTGGTCAGGCCTTCGCCGATCAGTTCAAGGATGTGGCGTTCCTGGTCCGACAGGGCGGCCAGCGGGTCTTTCCTGACGGCCTGTTCGCGCAGTCGCGCCAGCATGGCGGAGGTCGTCTGCGGGTCCAGCATCGATTCGCCGCCCGCCACCGTGCGCACGGCGCCGACCAGGTCTGAGCCGTGGATCTGTTTGAGCACGTAGCCGGAGGCACCCGCCATCACGGCGTTGAACAGGGCTTCGTCGTCGGCGAAGGAGGTCAGCATCAGGCAGGCCAGTCCCGGCATTTTGGAGCGGACCTCACGGCACACGTCCACCCCGTTGCCGTCGGGCAGGCGCACGTCCAGAACCGCGACGTCCGGTTGCAGGGCTGGAATGCGGGCCACCGCCGATTCGGCGGTTCCGGCTTCGCCGATCACCTCGATGTCGCCTTCGGATTCCAGCAGTGCGGCCACGCCGCGCCGTACCACTTCGTGATCGTCGACCAGGAACACACGAATCATGCTCTGAGGTTATCCCTCTCGGAGTACCAGTGATAAGGGCGAGGATTCCCTGCCATCGTGATGTCTTCGGCGCTGAGCCGGCGGTGAGGGACGACGATCAGGTTTTCGCCTCGAACAGGCCGGCCACCCCGGCCATCGCTCCCAGGTGGATTCCCTCGGAGGTGGTTCCCGCCTGGAGGTCTCGCACGTCATTGTTCAGCGCCTCCACCAGGAAGGGGTGTGAGGCGCCGGGGCGCAGGCGGGCCAGCACTCCGGCATGGACGACGGCGCTCAGCGTCGAGCCGTGGCAGGTGCGGGCCAGGTAGTAGTCCACGGTGTTCTTGGCCATTGTGGCGTTCCACTCGTAGCCAAGGCCGGTCAGGATCTCGTCGAGCCCTTCCGCGCCGAGCAGGTGGAAGAGCATGAGCACGTCGGCCTGTTTGGAGGCCTTGTACCGGTTCGGCGTGTCGCCTTCGGCTTCGAGGATGCGGTCCAGTCGCCGGATGTCTCCGTACTTCTTCCGGTAGGCGGCCCAGTCCAGCTCCTCCAGGCCCGCGTAACCCTCGAACTGGCTGATCACCCCGTCGTGGAAGTCCACCCGCATCCGCCGGGTCATGGCGGTGAACAGTTCGATCTCCTGTTCGCCGACCCCTTCGGTGCCGACCAGGCCGATCATGTCCAGGACCCGGCGCATCAGCCAGGCGGTCATGACGTTGGTGTAGGCGTTGTTGTCCAGTCCGGGGTCGGCGCAGTCGGGGTAGCCGTCGTGATACTCGTCCGGGCCCATCACACCGCGGATCGAGTAGCGCCCCTTCTCGCAGGTCGCGAGTGAGGCGAAGAAGCGGGCCACCTCCAGTAGCAGCTCGCCGCCGAAACCGGCCAGGAAGGCGGTGTCCTTCGTCGCCTGGTAGTGCTGCCACACGTTGAAGGCGACTGCCAGGCCGACGTGGCGCTGCAGGTGTGAGCGGTCGGGGAGCCAGCGGCCGGAGCGGGGGTTGAAGTGCAGGCGCGGTGTCTCCTCCCGGCCGTCGCTTCCGCTCTGCCAGGGAAACATCGCTCCGGCGTATCCGGCGGCGCGGGCGGCCCAGCGTGCCTCGGGCAGGCGGCGCCATCGGTACCTGAGCAGTGCCCGGGTGATTTCAGGCAGGCGTGGGGCGAGGAAGGGGATGACGAACAGGTCGTCCCAGAACACGTGGCCCCGGTAGGCCTCGCCGTGCAGGCCTCGGGCGGGTAGGCCGGTGTCGAGTTCCGCGATGTGCGGGGAGGCCGTCTGCAGCAGGTGGAAGACGTACAGGTTGAGGATCTGCTGCACCTCGGTGTCCTGGGCGGTGACGTGCGCCCGCTGCCACAGCCGGTCCCAGGCCCGGGTGTGCCGCTTGAGGAGGGTGGAGAAGCAGCCCGCACGTACGACGGCGCTTCTCGCGGCGGCCTCGCTCTCGGAGATCGCCCTGTCGCGGGAGGTGTAGAGGGCCACGATCTTCTCCACGGCGACCTCGTCGCCGGCTTTCACCTCGACGGTGCGGTCGTCGCCGACCCAGCCCTCCTCGACGCCGGTGCGGCAGCGCCCGTCGGCCAGTGTGGTGCGGGCGGCGAGTGCGATCTCCACGCGGGAGGTGGCGGTGCGGGTCAGTAGTTCGATCACGCCGTGGGCGGCGTGCCCGCAGATCGGAACGAGATGCCGGCCGTCCAGCTCGCGGTAGCGGGCGACTCCGGTGTTGGTGACGCGTCCGTCCAGTGCCGAGCGGATCTCCAGCACTCCGTTCCAGTTCTCCGGAACGATCGTCATCGTGAGGGCGGCCAGATGTGGGTCGTCCATCGAGACCAGGCGGCGCTGTTCCACTCGGGTGATCCGGCCTTGGGGGTCGCGTGTCCGCAGGAATCGGGTGAGAGTTCCCTGGCGCATGTCGAGCGTGTGGCGGTGGGTCAGGATCTCGGCGTTGCCGGGAGCGAACCAGTCGCCGCCTTCTGCGCGAAAGGTCAGGGACAGCCAGTTCGGCACGTTGACGAGATCCTCGTTCTCCACCGGGTGTCCCGCTACCTGGGAGACGAGCCGGTCGTAGCAGCCGGCGACGTAGGTTCCGGGATAGTGCACCCCGTCGGCCTGTGACTCCGGCGCGGCGCCCCGGGTGGCGAAGTAGCCGTTGCCGAGCGTCGTCAGCGCCTCTCGCAGCCCCTCCCGGTCGGGGTCGAAGCCGTCATAGGTGAGGAGCCAGGGGTTCACGTCTTCTCCCGTGAAGTTGTGGTTGTGCCAGCTCGGTGACGAGGCCGACGCCGGTGATGGGAGCGGAGGCGAAGCGGCCCGCCCCGACTGCCGGGAGAGTCATGGGTACCCCCTTCCGTCTGCACGGTACGGCACTGTTCACGGCGGGTTTAGGGCTGATCGGCCCTATGGCGCAGGGACCTTCGTCGGAAGGTCGGGCATTGTACGTGAGAGGGGACAAAGGTCCCCTTGTGCGGGGACGATCGCCCCTGGGGGAACCGCCGGTGCCGCGATCCGATGGGCAGCGGGGGAATGATGACCGAATCGATCGCTGTCGGAACGGATGGCTCGGCCGCCGCCACCGCGGCCCTGGAGTGGGCGGTCGACGACGCCGTCCGCCGGGGGGTGTCCCTGCGGATCGTTCACGCCATGGACCGCTGGCCGCACGATCTTGTTGAGTTTCCCACGCCGGGCCGGTCCGGCCAGCTGGAGTGCTTCGGCGAGCAGGTGCTCACCGAAGCGGCCAAGGCGGCGATGGAGCGGAGGCCGGATGTCCGGGTGACCACCGAGCTGATCGAGGGAACGCCGTCCGACGTTCTGGGCGGGCAGGCGGAAACGGCGGTCGAACTGGTGGTCGGCAACCGCGGCCTGGGCGGTTTCGCCGGATCGTTGCTCGGCTCGGTTCCCGTCCGGCTGGCGGGCCACGTAAGCGGTGCGGTGGTGGTCGTCAGGCAGGGGCGTGCCGAGGTGTACGGCGAGGTGGTCGTGGGGGTCGACGGTTCCGCCGAGTGCGACCCCGCTCTCGGGTTCGCCTTCGAGCAGGCCGCTTTACGCGGATGCGGGTTGCGTGTGGTCTACGCCTGGCAGATGCCGCTCCACGCGTTCTCGCCGGAGGCGGGCGGAGACATCGAAGAGATCCGGCGCGCACAGCGCCTGGTGGCCGAGGAGCGGCTCGCCGGCTGGCAGGAGCGGTTTCCCACGGTCGAGGTCGTCTCGGAGGTGACGCGTGCGCGCCCGGTACCGACACTGCTGGCCGCCTCGGCGCGGGCGGACCTGCTCGTGGTGGGTTCTCGCGGCCTCGGTGCCGTCGGCTCGGTCCTTCTGGGATCGGTCAGCCGTGAGGTTCTCCACCATGCTCGTGGCCCCGTCGCGGTCGTCAGATCAACCAGGTCCACCGGCCGGGGGCCGCGCGCCTCATCCGGGTGACCGGAGGCCACGGGGGTAGGAGACCTGCACCGGCTTTCTGCCGCGGGGGCGGCCGGGGGTTCGAAGGGGGAACAACATGATCCTGGTGGGAGTCGACGGTTCACAGGCCGCGCTTGAAGCCGTGAGTTGGGCCGTGCGGGAGGCCGGGCTACGCGACACCGGGTTGCGCGTCGTGCACGTCATGGTGGCCTGGCCGTTGGAGATGACCGAGGACGCTCCGTACGCCGACGTGGGCCGGTGGATGCGCGACGGGGCCACGTCCATGGTGACGGACGCGCTGAACCGGGCCCGCGAGGAGGACAGCCGGGTCAAGGTGGAGTCGTCGCTGCTGCCGGGCGATCCCAGGGGCGTCCTGATCAAGGCCGCGCAGGACGCCGACCTCCTGGTGGTCGGCAGTCACGGCCGGGATGGTTTCTCCGGCATGCTGCTGGGGTCGGTCGCGCTGGGCGTGGCCGGACATGCCGTCTGCCCGGTCGCCGTCATACGGAGGATGCCCGCGCGGTCAGGCGGTGAGGTGGTCGTCGGAGTCGACGGCTCCGTGGCAGGCGTGTCCGCCATCGAGTTCGCCTTCGCCGAGGCGTCCCTGCGCGGTGCCGACCTGCGGGCGGTGCACGCCTGGAACCAGCCCGTCGTCGGTGGGGGGACGTTCGCTCCGGCACCCGCTGAGGAGACGGCCGAGGGTGAGCGGCGGCTGCTGGCCGAGGCGCTGGCCGGCTGGAGTGAGCGCTACCCGGATGTCAGGGTCACCGAGCAGGTGGAGCAGGGGCATCCGGTGGATGTGCTGAAGAACGCCTCGGCGCAGGCCGATCTGCTGGTCGTGGGGTCACGTGGCCGCGGGGACCTCGCGGGGCTGCTGCTGGGCTCGGTCAGTCACTCGCTGCTGCAGCACGCGGTCTGCCCGCTGGTCGTGACACCCTCCGTCGCGGCCCCCCGGCACACCTGATCGGACGGCCGGAGAGGGGCACATCCGCCTGACGGCGGCGAGAGACGAAGGGGTGGATCATGAAAGCGCTGGTCTATCGGGGACCCGGCAGGAGATCGTGGCAGGAGGTCCCGGAGCCGAGGATCCAGGCGCCTACCGACGCGGTGGTCCGCGTCGACGCGGTGACGATCTGCGGCACCGACCTGCACATCCTCAAAGGGGACGTGCCGGCCGTCGAGCCGGGCCGGATCCTGGGCCACGAGGCGGTCGGCACGGTCACCGAGGTCGGCGCCGGGGTCGCGCTGAAGCCAGGCGACCGCGTCCTGGTCTCGTGCGTCTCGGCGTGCGGGCGGTGCCGCTACTGCCGTACGGGCTCCTACGGGCAGTGTCTGGGCGGCGGCGGCTGGATCCTGGGCCACCATATCGACGGGACGCAGGCCGAGTTCGTACGCGTTCCCTTCGCCGACACCTCGACCCATCTCGTGCCCGAGGGGATCGGCGACGAGGCCGTGCTCATGTTGGCCGACATCCTGCCCACCTCCTACGAGGTCGGTGTGCTGAACGGCAGGGTCGCCCCCGGCGACACCGTGGTCGTCGTGGGCGCGGGCCCGATCGGCCTGGCCGCGATCACCACCGCCCGTCTCTACAGCCCCAGCCGCATCATCGCCGTTGACCTGGCCGAGGCCAGGCTGGAGGCGGCCACCCGCTTCGGGGCGGACGTGGTGATCGGCGCGGGCGGCGATCCCGCCGGGGAGGTGGCCGAGCTGACCGGCGGCCTGGGCGCCGACGTCGCCATCGAGGCCGTCGGCGTGCCGGAGACCTTCGAGCTCTGCGCCCGCCTGGTCAGGCCGGGGGGCCACGTCGCCAACGTCGGCGTGCACGGCAGGCCCGTCACCTTGCACCTTGAGGAGTTGTGGGCACGCAACCTCACCTTCACCACCGGCCTGGTCGACACCTACTCCACGCCGACGCTGTTGAGCATGCTCGGGGCGGGCCTGCTGGACGGCGGCCGGTTCGTCACCCACCACTTCGCGCTGCACGACATGGAGAAGGCCTACGAGGTGTTCTCCCACCCCCAGGAGACCGGGGCGCTCAAGGTGCTGCTCACCCGCGGCTGACCTGGCCGGCGGACGCCACCGGCGCCGGGTGTCCTCGACGCCACGGCGTCGTCCGGTTTCGCCGCGGGTGACGAAAGGCCCTGCCGTCACGCGGGCTGGAAGGGACTTCCGCCCCTGGAACGGCAGGTTTGACAACGATCAGATGGGAACAAGGAGGATCCATGTCTAATCTGATCATTGTTGGAGCCGACGGCTCCAGTAACGCGACCGCCGCCATCGAGTGGGCGGCTGACGACGCCGTTCGGATGGGCCTGCCGCTGCGCATCGTCACCGCCGTGCAGCGCTGGCCGAACGACATCCCCAAGTTCCCCGCCCCCGAGTGGGAGGACGCGGTGACCGAGTCCTCCCAGAAGGTGCTGGCCGCCGCGGAGGAGATGGCCCGCTCCCGGCAACCCGGCATCGAGGTGACCACCACGCTGATCGAGGGACCGCCGGCGCTGGTCCTGCGCGAGCAGGGAAAGGACGCCACGGAGATCGTCGTCGGGACCAGGGGGCTCGGCGGGTTCGCCGGAGCCGTGATCGGCTCGGTCAGTGTCCACGTCGCCGGCCACGTGCACTGCCCGGTCGTCGTCGTCCGTCCGGGCCGGACCGGGACACACAGCGAGATCACGGTCGGTCTCGACGACTCCGACGCCTGCGAGCCCGCCCTCGCCTACGCCTTCGAGCAGGCCAGGCTGCGTGGCAGCACCCTGCGCGCCCTCTACGCCTGGCAGGTGCCGGTGCACATCTACGCCCCGGAGATCGTCTATGACATGGACGAGTTCCAGGCCGCCCATGACAAGGTCGTGACGGACCGGCTCGCCGGATGGCGGGAGAGGTACCCCGAGGTGAAGGTGATCGAGGACGTGCGCCGCGCCCACGCGGTCGAGGCTCTCAGTGACGCCTCCGATACCTGTGACCTGCTCGTCGTCGGCTCCCACGGCCGCGGTGCCCTCGGCTCGCTGTTCCTGGGCTCGGTCAGCCGCGGCGTCCTGCACCACGCCCGCTGCTCCGTCGCCGTCGTCAGGTCCTAGCAGGGGTTCGGCGGGGTCCTGCCGGGGTTTTGAGGAGGTGAAAGGCCGAAGGTCCCATGAACACGATGACCTTCGCAGTCCGGGCGTGAGCCGTACGGCACTGCGTGGCGACCCTGGAAAACGATGTGATGAAGACACAACAGAGACCACGAAAAACTACCGAAAGGGGCCGTCATGGCCACCACGCACGGTCGGGACGTTCCCTCCAAACAGTCCACCACGAACGTCGCCCCTTCGGCGGCGCGTCCGGTTGACTACGTCTGGGCGATCGCGCGCATCTTGATCGGATGGATCTTCCTGTGGGCGTTCCTCGACAAGACCTTCGGCTGGGGATTCGCCACCCCCGCCGACCGTGCCTGGATCGCCGGCGGCAGCCCCACGACCGGGTTCCTCAAGGGCGCCGGTGAGAACGCCCTCGGCGGCCTCTTCTCCGGCCTGGCCGGTCAGGCCTGGGTCGACTGGCTGTTCATGCTCGGCCTGCTCGGGGTCGGCGTCGCCCTCATCCTGGGGGCCGGCATGCGGATCGCCGCCGTCGCCGGGGGCCTGATGCTGATCCTGATGTGGGCCGCCGAGCTGCCCCTGGCCACCAACCCGTTCGTGGACGACCACATCGTCTACATCGTCGTACTCGCCGGGCTGGCGATGGCGGGCGCCGGTGACACCCTCGGCATCGGCAGGTGGTGGAGCGGCACCTCCCTGGTGCGGAACTACCCCTTCCTGCGCTAACCGGGCCACCGAGACGCCTACCCCATGATCGGGGTGGGCGTTTTGCCGTCTTGGTGCGAGACTCCCGAACATGGCAGACACCGACTCCCACCCCCTGCTTCCGAACATGCGGCTGGATGAACTGCTGTCGGAGCTGCAACTCCGGCTCGAAGCGGTACTCGCCACCCGCGACCGCGTACACGCCCTGCTCGAGGCGGTCGTGGCGGTCGGCAGCGACCTCGACCTGGAGACGGTGCTACGCCGCATCGTCGAGACCGCGACCAGACTGGTGGACGCCAGTTTCGGCGCGATGGGCGTGGTCGGCCAGGAGAACACGCTGGTGCAGTTCATCCCGGTCGGGCTCAGCGAGGAGGAGATCGCCAGGATCGAGCACTGGCCGCACGGCCTCGGCCTGCTCGGTTTGCTGATCAAGGAGCCGCGACCGCTGCGTCTGACGCGCATCTCCGACCATCCCGAGTCCTACGGCTTCCCTCCGGGCCATCCCCCCATGGGTTCCTTCCTCGGGGTGCCGGTCCGGGTGCGCGACGAGGTGTTCGGCAACCTTTACCTCACCGAGAAGCGCGGCGGCGGTGAGTTCGACGAGGAGGACCAGGCGATCGTCGTCGCGCTGGCCACCGCGGCCGGCGTGGCGATCGAGAACGCCCGCCTGTTCGAGGAGACCCGCCGCAGGGAGACGTGGCTGGCCGCATCCTCGGAGATCACCACCAGCCTGCTGTCCGGCGCGGACCCCCAGGAGGTCCTCACCCTGATGGCCAGGCGCGCCCGTCAGATGACCGGCGCGGACGTCGTGGCGATCCTGCTGCCGGAGGCGGGCGGGCAGCTGCTGCGGGTGGCGATCGCCGACGGCGAGAACGCCGGGCAACTGGAGCAGGTGGAGATCCAGGTCGCCGGCTCCCTGTCCGGACGGGCCTTCGCCGACGGCGAGCCCCTCATGGTCAACGACCCGGACGAGGCCGGACTGCGGAGCGTGTTCTCCGATCATCTGCCGATGGGGCCGGTGGGGGCCGTTCCGCTGGGTGCGGCGGGTGTCGCGCGCGGCGTGCTGTCACTCGGCAAGCGCTCGGGCCGCACCCCGTTCATCCAGTCGGAGCTGCGTACCCTGCACGCCTTCGCCGCCCAGGCGGCGGTGGCGCTGGAGCTGGCCGAGAGCCGTAAGGACGCCGAACGGCTGGGCCTGCTCGAAGACCGCGACCGCATCGCCAAGGACCTGCACGACGTGGTCATCCAGCGGCTGTTCGCCGTCGCCATGACGCTGATGAGCACGGTCCGGCTGGTCGACAGACCGGAGGCCTCCGGCCGCATGAAGGGCGCCATCGACGAGCTCGACGAGACCATCCGCCAGATCCGCTCCACCATCTTCGCCCTTCAGGCGCCCAGCGAGGACGGCGCCCTCAGCCTGCGCGCCAGCATCGTCGAGATGGTGGAAGGCGCCCGTGGTCACCTGGGCTTCATGCCCGGCCTGCGGATGGACGGGCAGCTCGACAACCGCGTGCCGCCCGAGGTCGCCGACCACCTGCTGGCGGTGCTGCGCGAGGCCCTGTCCAACGCGGTACGACACGCCAGGGCCGGGAGGATCGATGTCTCCGTCGAGGCGCTGGACAACCGGCTCACCCTCATCGTGCGAGACGACGGCGTCGGGCTGGCCGGCGACGGCAGGCGCAGCGGCCTGCGCAACCTGCAGGAGCGGGCGACCCGGCTCGGCGGCTTCTTCGAGATCGTCTCGCCGGAGACGGGGGGCACCAGCCTGACCTGGAGCGTGCCGCTCTAGTTCCTAGTCCACGGATCTGGGCGAAATTCGGCGGCCGGTGAGATGGCCCGTCTGCACCAGGATGTAGTGGTCCCGGCTTGCCGGTGCCCAGGCGGTCAGGGGCAGCCGGGCCAGGCGTTCGATCTCCCGCGACTCGTACACGGCTCGCGCGGGCCCCACCGCGGTGACCGACCAGCCGGTGCGCGCCGACGGATCGAAGTCGTCGGCCTCGAAGGCGACGATCGCGTCGCGGGCCGCCGCGGCGAGCTTGGAACCGATGGTGGTGCGGATCACCACCGTCTCGCCGTCGAGGGCGAAGTTGACCGGCTGCACGGCCGGAAGGGCACGGTCGGTGAACACGATCCGTCCGATCGAGACCGAGCCCAGGAGTTCGAGGCACTCCGGCCGGGAAAGCACTTCAAGGCCTGCCGAGTCGAGCTTCATGCCTCCCAGGCTGCCCGTCGGCGTACCGGGCACGTTAGGGGCTAAAGTCCCGTCATTGGCGATGTTCGGCCCTCGGGGAGGCCTGTGGTACGCGTTCAACGCCGGTGTCGCCTTTCGGGCTGCCGGATCTCACCGGCGTCCCGGTTTCATCTGTGATGATCGTGACCATGGCCGACATCGAGTACGTCGAGTACGCCGGGGTTCTGGACGGTGACGACCACCCGACCATGGCGCGTGTTCTGGAGGTCTGGGCGGGTGGCCCGGTCCGCGTCGCGCTCCACTTTTTCGGCTGGGAGATCGACTACGACAGCGAGATCATCTCGCTCTACGCCCAGCCCGTGAACCGCCGCGACCAGGAACCCCATTACCTGCTGTCCGGCACCCTCAAGGCGACGGTCGCCGAGGCCCGGGCCCGCCTGAGGGCTCTGATCGCCGCCTGTGGCGAGGCGGGCATCGGCTGCGAGCTCGAATACCTGATCGTGGACGAGAACGGCCGCGTGCTCGAAGAGCGCGAGGGGGGCATCGTGTCCTGAGCCTTCACCCCGGTGGATCCCCCCGGGGGAGCGGCGCTCAGGAAGCGGGCCCGTACTCGTGAAATGGGGCCGCCTGGCCGGTTGTTCTCCTAGATGAGGTTGCGAACCGGGACCTTCCGCCCTCACGAACCGGGGCCTTCAGCCCTACCGCTGGGATGCCCCGGCGGCTGATATTGGCTGTTGGGGATGAAGTCTCGCCGTCGGCTGTGGGAGAGCCACGCCGATCGATGAGCGGCCGGTCGCCCGGCGAAGCCGGACGCGGACACCCACACTGTCTCCGGCCGCGACGTGATCTCGATTCTCCGCGGGTGAGCGGAGGCGTGCGGGGCCTCGGAAGGGGGGACGCGGTGTTCGCCGATCGTCAGGATGCGGGCCTGCGGCTGGCCGAACGGTTACGCGGGTCTGTCGGCGCTGATGAAGAAGTGGTCGTTCTGGGGCTGCCCAGGGGCGGCGTGCCGGTGGCGTTCGAAGTGGCCCGGGTCCTTGACGCGCCACTGGACGTGATCGTGGTCCGTAAGCTCGGGGTGCCGTTCCAGCCGGAACTCGGGTTCGGCGCCGTGGGGGAGGGCGGGGTCCGCGTCATCAATCACGACATCGTGCTGCTCACGGAGCTCACCTACGCGGAGACGGCCGAGGTGGAGGAGTACGAGCGGGCCGAGGTCCTGCGCCGCGCGCGCCAACTGCGCGGCGACCGCGCTCCGGTGGACCTGACGGGCCGTACGGCGATCGTGGTGGACGACGGGGTCGCCACCGGGGGGACGGCGCGTGTCGCCTGCCAGGTCGCCCGGGCACGGGGGGCCTCACGGGTGGTGCTGGCGGTGCCGGTGGGGTCACCGGAGACGATCGCGAGCCTGCGCGAGGTCGCCGACGAGGTGGTCTGCCTGCGGACACCGGAACGCCTGCTGGCGGTCGGCGTCTGGTACATCGATTTTTCCCAGACCACCGATGAGCAGGTGGCCGATCTGCTGCGAAGGGCCGCGCCCGCGGCAAGGGAGCACGACGGGAGCGACGGGAGCGCGACCTCCGATCCGCCCGGCCGCGACGAGGAGGTCCTGGTGGACGCCGGGCAGGTCAGGTTGCCCGGCCGGCTCGTCGTCCCGGACGGCGCCGGGGGAGTGGTGGTGTTCGTGCACGGCAGTGGCAGCAGCCGGCACAGCCCGCGTAACCGGTACGTGGCCGGTGTGCTCAACGGCGCCGGTCTGGGGACGCTCCTGTTCGACCTGCTCACCCTGGAGGAGGGGGCCGACAGAGGCAACGTGTTCGACATCGGGCTGCTGGCCGAAAGGCTCGTCCGGGTGACCGGCTGGCTGGGTGGTCAACCCTGGGCGGCGGGTCTCCCGGTCGGCTACTTCGGAGCGAGTACCGGAGCGGCGGCCGCGCTGTGGGCGGCGGCGGAGCCGGGCTGCGAGGTCGCCGCCGTCGTCTCCAGGGGTGGGCGACCCGATCTGGCCGGGTCCCGGCTGCCTGAGGTCCGGGCGGCGACCCTGCTGATCGTGGGGGGTGCCGACGGGGTGGTGCTCGACCTCAACCGGGCCGCGCAGGAACGACTGCGCTGCGAGAGCCTGCTCCAGGTCGTCCCCGGCGCCACCCACCTGTTCGAAGAGCCGGGGGCACTCGAAAGCGTCGCCGCCCTCGCCCGTGACTGGTTCACCGGTCACCTCGGACCGTCGGCGTGAGGTCTCTCACATCGCACCCATGTACCCCCGGGGGTATATTGGGGGCGGAGGTGAGGCGGGATGGAGATGGACGCGACGGTCCTGTCGGACGCGCTGACACGACTCAAGCGGGCCCAGGGGCAGCTGGGCGGAGTGATCGCGATGATCGAGAACGGGGACGACTGCGAGCGGGTGCTGACCCAGCTGGCGGCGGTCTCCAAGGCGCTGGACCGGGCCGGATTCAAGATCATATCGACGGGTATGCAGCAGTGCCAGATGGCGCGTGAGCGCGGCGAGCAGCCGCCGATCAGCCAGGAGCGGCTGGAGAAACTGTTCCTGGCCCTGTCGTGACACCGGCGTCGTGACACCGTCACACCCCGCCCGCCACGCGGTGGGCGAGGTGTGACGGAAGGCGTGGCGGACTTCTGTCCGAAGGATACCCCCCCGGGTATATTCGCACCGAAGCGGGGTGATCGCCTTCCGTGACGCGGTCCCGGGCGGGCCGCGGCGACGCCGGACCCATCCGGCGTGAAACCCGGGCCTGGTCGGTCCTCACCCGCCGGCGAAGACAACAACAACGAAGTGAGAGGCGATGATGACGACGATCGAGACAGTGGTGGTGGAGACCTCCTCACTGGGGGACCGCAGCTACCTGGCCCACGACGGGCAGGTGGCGCTGGTGGTCGACCCGCAACGGGACATCGACCGGATCCTGGCCCTGGCCGGCCGGCTGGGCGTGCGCGTCACCCACGTGGCCGAGACCCATCTGCACAACGACTACGTCTCCGGCGGGCTGGCCCTGGCCAGGCTGACCGGTGCGGCCTACCTGGTGGCGGCGGCCGACGAGGTCACCTTCGACCGGGTGCCCGTGAGCGACGGCGACGAGATGGCGCTGTCACCGTCGATGCGCCTTCGCGCGGTGGCCACCCCCGGGCACACCTTCCACCATCTGTCCTACGTGCTCGGCGGTCCGGGCGGGCCGGTGGGGGTGTTCACCGGCGGGTCGCTGCTGTTCGGCACCACCGGCCGCACGGACCTGCTCGGCGCCCGGCACGCCCACGCCCTGGCCCGGCACCAGCACGCCTCGGTGCGACGGCTGGCCGACCTGCTGCCCGACGGTACGCAGGTCTGGCCCACCCACGGGTTCGGCAGCTTCTGCTCGGCCACCCAGACCGACGCCTCATCCTCGACGATAGGACGCGAGCGCGGCGCCAACCCGGCGCTGCGGCTGGAGTCCGACGACTTCGTCATCCAGACCCTCGCCGGACTGGACGCCTACCCCGCCTACTACGCCCACATGGGCGCCAGGAACGCCGCCGGCGCGGACCTGATCGACCTGACCCCGGCGAGGCGGGCCGACGCCGCCGGGCTGCGCGCGCGTATCGACGCCGGTGAATGGGTGGTGGACCTGCGCTCACGCAAGGCGTTCACCCAGCGGCATCTGGCCGGAACGCTGAGCTTCGGCCTGGACGGCCCGATGTCGACCTGGCTGGGCTGGATGGCCCCCTGGGGAGCGCCCATCACGCTGCTGGGCGAATCGGCGGAGCAGGTGGCCGCCGCCCAGCGCGAGCTGGCGCGCATCGGCATCGACCGTCCGGCCGCCGCCGCGACCGGTACCCCCGAGCAGTGGGCCGGTGGCGACGACAGCAGGCTGGGTGAGCTGACCGTCGCCACGTTCGCCGAACTGGCCGCCGTGCGCGACGGCAGTAACGTGCGTGATCTGCCCGCCCCCGACGTCGTGCTGGACGTGCGGCTGCGCAACGAATGGCACGCCGGGCACATCGACGGCGCGACGCACCTCCCGCTGCCCGAACTACCGCACCGCCTGGCCGAGATCCCGGACGGGACCGTGTGGGTGCACTGCGGCTCCGGGTACCGGGCCGCCGCCGCGAGCAGCCTGCTGGCCCGCGCCGGACGCCAGGTCGTGCACATCGACGACGACTACTCCCAAGCGGCCGAAAGCGGCCTGAGCATCGAGGAGACCCCATGACCATTCGTCCCGACACGCCCGCCACGCTGGACGCGGCCGCCCTGCGCCGGCTGATGGACTCCGGGCAGGCGCCCTGGCTGATCGACGTGCGCACCCCCGGTGAGTTCGAGACCGCCCACATCCCCGGCTCGGTCAACGTGCCGCTGGATCTGCTGCGCGAGCACCGTGAACGGCTGCGCGCCCACCTCGACGGCCCCCGGCGGGAGCAGGTGGTGCTCGTCTGCCGCTCCGGGCAGCGCGCCGCGCAGGCCGCGGCGGCCCTGTCCGGAGCCGGCCAGGCGGCTCCGCGCCTGCTGGAGGGGGGAATCCTCGCCTGGCAGGGGACCGGTGCGCCGCTCCGTACCGGCCGGGCCCGCTGGGAGCTGGAACGCCAGGTGCGCCTGGTGGCCGGATCCCTCGTGCTGACCTCGATCCTGGCCGGCACGCTGTTCCCACCGGCCAGATGGCTCGCCGCCGCGATCGGTGGCGGACTGACCTTCGCCGCGCTCTCCAACACCTGCGCGATGGGCATGCTGCTGGCCAAACTCCCCTACAACCGAGGCCCCCGCCGGCCCAGCCTGGAGGCGGTGCTGGGCCGGTTGGCGCAACGGGAGGCGACCTCTTGACGGCGGCGCTCGGCCTGGGCGCGATGATCGGCATCCTGCTCGGGCTGCTGGGGGGCGGCGGGTCGATCCTGGCGATGCCCGCCCTGGTGTACGGGGCGGGACTGCCGCCGGCCTCGGCGGTGCCGGCCTCGCTGCTGGTGGTGGGCGTCTCCTCGGCCAGCGCCGTACTGCCGCGCATCCGGGCCGGACAGGTGCGCTGGCGCATCGCCGCGGTGTTCGGCGGTGCCGGGGCCCTGGCCGCGTTCGGGGGCGCCGCGATCAACCGGGCGCTGCCTCCGCAGGCGATCCTGATCGGGTTCGCCGTGCTCATGGCGGTGGCCGGCGGGCGGATGCTGGCCGGCGACGCCCCGGCCGGCGGGGCCTGTGCGCTGCCCGGCGGAGGGGTGAACTGGCGCAGCTGCCTGCCCAGGTCCGTCGCCGCCGGCGCGGCTGTGGGCGCGCTGACCGGCCTGTTCGGCGTCGGCGGAGGGTTCCTCATCATCCCGGCCCTGGTGCTGGCGCTGGGGTTGCCGATGACGGCCGCGGTCGGCACCTCGCTGCTCATCGTGGTGGTCAACTCGGCGGCCGGGTTCGTCGCCCACGCCGATGGCGCCGACCTGGACTACACGGTCATCGGGGCCTTCACGACGGCCGCGGTGATCGGGTCGCTGGCCGCCGCCCGCCTGGGCCGCTACCTGGACGCCGAGCGCCTGCGCCGCTGGTTCGCCTACCTCGTCCTCGTGGTGGCCGTCTTCGTCCTGGCCCAGGGAGTGCTCGACCTGGTGGCGCCGGTCGGCTGAGCGTGACCCTCTCGGCCGTCATGCCGTCGCCGGGGAATTCCCCGGTTCTCCGGCGCTACCGTGCCCGCTCCGGGCGGACAAGGTCGGCCACGGTCTCGGCGAGCTTCCCGACGGCGTGTTTCACCGCCGGGGTGACCGGGGCCCCGAGCCCGAAATCGGCGCCCTCAACGGTGTAGAGCGCGAGCTCGCGGGGCAGACGGCGGAGAATCCGGCCGAGTGCGACGGCGTCGGCGATGCCCAGGGCGTGGGAACTGCCGTGCCGGAGGGCGGGGGCCGTCTGGTGAGCACCCCGGGAGGAGGCGGCGGGGCCGAGGACGGTGCACCGGCGCACCGTACCCGGGGGTGCGCCGGAGAGCACCGTGTCGATCACGATCGCCAGGCCCGCACCGGTCCACGCCTCGATCAGCTCGGCCGGATCACCTCCGTTCTCGACCACGGGAACCTCGGGCGGCAGGACGCCGCGCAGCAGCCGGGCCACCTGCAGTCCGGCGGCGTCGTCGCCCCGCAACTCGTTGCCGATCCCGATGACGACCTGCTCGTGCATGAATCCCCCTGTCGGAAACCGGCCTCAGCGGTCCAGCCGCAGATCCAGGAAATGGGCCGAGCAGGAGATGCACGGGTCGTGGTTGCGTACCGTCCGCTCGCACAGCGCCGCCAGCTCCCCCCGCGGCAGGTCGAGGCGGGGCTCGACGAGGTGGCGCAGGTCCATCTCGATGCGGGCCTGGTTCTGCGAGGTCGGTGGCACGATGTCCGCCTCGGCGATCAGCCCCGTGTCGTCGATCCGGTAGCGGTGGTAGAGCGTGCCGCGCGGGGCCTCGGAGACGCCGTGGCCGACTCCGGGGCGGGGTTCGACCGGAACCGAGGGCGCGTCCGGCTCGGTGTAGTCCTCGATGATCCGCAACGCCTCGTCGCAGGCGTGCAGGATCTCCACGGCCCGGACCACGATGCTGCGGAACGGGTTGCGGCAGACGGGGCCGAGTCCGGCGTCCGAGGCCGCCGACCGGGCCAGCGGTGACAGCAGGTGCGCGTTCAGGGCGTAGCGCGCGAGAGCCCCCACCAGATAGCCGGTGGATCCGTCGAGCCGGGCGTGCAGGGCGGTGGAGCGCGGCACCTGCTCCTCGACGATGTGGGCGGGCCAGTCGGACGCCGCGAAGGCGGTGCCGTCGCTGACCGAGATCGAGCCGGACAGGATGGCGTACTCGGCGGGATGGCTCAGCGCGAGAAACCGGTAGTCGTGCTCCACGTCGGGAAAGTCGAACCCGGCCACCCACTCCACCGTCGCCAGCGCCTGGTCGCGGGCGTGGCGCAGCCGTTCGGCGACCGGTGCGAGCTCGGTGCGGGCGGGCACCCGGTAGAAGCCGCCCACCCGCACGTTGACCGGGTGGATCGCCCGCCCGCCGAGGGCCGCCACCAGCTCGTTGCCGGCCTTCTTCAGCGCCAGCCCCCGTTCCAGGACGGGCCGGTGGTCGGCCGCCATGGCCACGCCGCTGTCGTAGCCCAGGAAGTCGGGGGCGTGCAGCAGGTGGATGTGCAGGGCGTGCGACTCGATCCACTCGCCGTAGTACAGCAGCAGCCGCAGGTCCCGGAGCGGCCCGGTCACCTCCGCCCCGCAGGCGGACTCGATGGCCTGGCAGGCGCTCATCTGGTAGGCCACCGGGCAGATCCCGCAGATCCGGGCGGTGATGTCGGGCGGTTCGGTGTGGGCCCTGCCGCGCAGCAGCGCCTCGAAGAAGCGCGGCGGCTCGTAGATGTTCAGCTCCACGTCGGTGACGCGGCCGTCGCGGGCGCGCACCAGCAGGGACCCCTCGCCCTCCACGCGGGCCAGGGCACCGATCCTGATCGACTTATGCGTCATCTCCGGCCTCCTCGGACGCCTGGCGGAAGGGTTCCTCGGTGGCGTTGAACGTCCGGTAGACGCGCACCAGTTCGGGGGTGCTCATGCCGAGCTCGCGCAGTTGCGCGTTGAGCGCCCGGGTGTTGGGGCTCTCCATCGGTCCGAAGCAGCCGTAGCAGCCCCGGTTGAACGCCGGGCAGAGCGCCCCGCAGCCGGCCTGGGTGACCGGGCCCAGGCAGGGGGTGCCGTGGGCCACCATGACGCAGACGTTGCCCCGGGCCTTGCATTCCACGCAGACGCTGTGGGCCGGCACGCAGGGGCGCCGTCCGGCCAGGAAGGCCGAGATGACCTCCAGCAGCTGCCGGCCGTCGATGGGGCAGCCGCGCAGCTCGAAGTCCACCGGCACGTGGGCGGAGATCGGAGTGGAACGCTCCAGCGTGGCGATGTAGTCGGGCCGGGCGTAGATGATCGAGGCGAACTCGCGTACGTCGGCGAAGTCGCGCAGCGCCTGGATGCCGCCCGCGGTCGCGCAGGCGCCGATCGTCACCAGGCGTTTCGACACCCGGCGCACGTGCCGGATCCGCCGGAGGTCGGCCGGGGTGGTGATCGACCCCTCGACCAGTGACAGGTCGTAGGGGCCGCGCCCGGTCGCGCTGGAGGCCTCCAGGAAGTAGGCGATCTCCACTTCGGCGGCGATGGCCAGCAGTTCGTCCTCGCAGTCCAGCACGGTGAGCTGGCAGCCGTCACAGGAGGCGAACTTCCACACCGCCAGCCGTGGACGCCGGCGCGTGGCCGCGGGCCGGGCCGTCACAGTTCCGCCGCGGCCAGCAGCCCGGCCGCCCGCTCGTAGCTCAGCACCGGGCCGTCGAGGCAGGTCAGCAGCGGGCCGAGCTGGCAGTGGCCGCAGCGGCCGACGCCGCACTTCATGTTGCGCTCCACCGACAGGGCCACCCGCCGCGCCGGGACGCCTCGCCGTACCAGCCTGGCCGCGGTCGCCCGCATCATGGCCTCCGGGCCGCAGACGAAGGCGAAGGTGCGGCGAGGATCGAAGACGATCTGGTCGATCAGCCGGGTGACCAGCCCCACCGGCCCCTTCCAGGCGCGGTCGGGGTGATCCACGCTCACCTGGACGTCGATGCCACCGGCCTCGCGCCAGCGGGCCAGCTCGGCGGGGTAGAGCAGGGTCGCCGGAGTGTGGGTGCCGACGATCACGCTGATCCGGCCGTACCGGGAGCCGTGGGCGACCAGCTCGCGGATGACCGGCCGCAGCGCGGCCAGCCCGAGGCCGCCCGCGGCGACGACCACGTCCAGACCCGCCGCGGCCGGTAGGTCCCAGGCCGTGCCGTACGGCCCGCGAACGCCCACGACATCGCCGGGTCTGGTCCGGCACAGTGCCCCGCTGACCGCGCCCACCGCGCGGATCGTCTGCAGGTACCCGCCCGTGCGGGCCCGGCCGCTGATCGAGATCGGGATCTCCCCGACACCGGGGGCGTAGATCATCGTGAACTGGCCCGGCAGGAACGGCGGGCAGGGGCCCTCCAGCGGTCCGAGGGTCAAGGTCACCGTGTCGGCCCGGTCCGGGCGGCGCGAGCGCACCCGGTAGGGCGCCGGCGTC
Organism: Streptosporangium amethystogenes; assembly: GCF_000721075.1. Classification (GTDB taxonomy): domain Bacteria; phylum Actinomycetota; class Actinomycetes; order Streptosporangiales; family Streptosporangiaceae; genus Streptosporangium; species Streptosporangium amethystogenes. The sequence goes on along the minus strand of NZ_JOEQ01000013.1, from coordinate 87,051 downwards.
ATAGGATGCATCCGAGCTCCTCGGTGACGTCGATGCCGGTCGGGCACCAGGTGATGCACCTGCCGCAGCCCACGCAGCCGGACACGCCGAACTGGTCGAACCAGGTGGAGAACTTGTGCGTCAGCCACTGCCGGTAGCGGGCGGATCCAGAACCGCGTACGGGAGAGCCGGCGACCTCGGAGAAGTCCAGCGTGAAGCAGGAGTCCCACACCTCCGTCCGCTCCGCCTGTCCGCCGCCGAAGTCGGTGGCGTCCTCGACCGTGGTGCAGAAGCAGGTGGGACAGACCATCGTGCAGTTGGTGCACGCCAGGCAGCGGGAGGCGACCTCGGTCCAGCGCGGCGAATCACGGGCCTCGGCCAGGCGCTCCTGGATGTTGTCGGTGTCCACCTGGCGGCCCATCCGGGTGGCGGCGACGCGGGAGACCTCCTCGGCGGCCGTGACGTCGTCACCGGTGGCGGGCCGGTGCGGGAGCGGCGCGACGACCTCCGCGCCCCGCTCGCTTCCCGTCTCGACCAGGAACCGGTGCGGGGCGCTCAGTTCGGTGAGCGCCAGGTCGAACCCGGCGGTGGCCTTCGGTCCTGTGCCCATGGAGACGCAGAAGCAGGTGCCCCCGGGCACCGCGCAGTTCACCGCGATGAGGAACAGCGCCTCGCGCCGCTCACGGTAGGCCGGATCGGGATGTCTGCCACCGAGGAACACCCGATCCTGTACGGCGATCGCGGCCAGGTCGCAGGCGCGCACGCCCAGCAGCGCGATGCGGGGCGCCTGGCTCCGGGTCTCCTCCACCTCCGCCCCGCGCATCCGGAACAGCGCCTGGCGGGGCGGCTGGGTGTAACGCTTGGCGGAGTCGGGACTGGCGGCGAAACCGAACATCAGTTCGTCACCACGCTCGGTCAGCCGGTAGTGCCCGGGCTGTTGATCGTCGCCCCGCCCCGCGGGCAGCTGCGCGGAGTGGGAGAGTTCGGCGAACCGGATGGCGCCGTCCCGGACCGTCGGCCCGACAACGGTGAAGCCGTCGGATCGCAGTCCGGCGACGAGTGGTTCCAGCGATTCCATCACAACGGTGTTCACGGGCCGTCCCCCTCTTGCCCCTGATTCCTTGGCAACACACTGACGGTATGGAAATCCATACCTTGGGGGGATCGTCATACGATGAGGACGCCGGTCCAGGAAGATCTTTCGATCTTTCCAGCCGGGCCGGGGAGACGGCACGGTCTGCTGTGACCAACAATACCCATTCCGCGGGCAACAGTCCGCGACAGGGGACGGAAGTCCCTGGCGAGGGGGCGTTGGCCCGCTGCGGGGAACGCCGCCACGCGGCCGGATGGAGGGAGAGTCCGAGGGGGCGACATGACGGCGCAGGTGGTGGTTGGCACGGACGGCTCGGCCCACGGGGAGGGCGCGGTCGCCTGGGCCGCCGATGACGCGGTACGGCGCGGGTGCGCGCTGCGGATCGTGTACGTGTGCGAACCGTGGACCTACGACATCCCGCTGCAGACCCCGCCCGGCTTCCGGGATTCCGTGACCGAGCACTGCCAGGAGGTGCTGGAGAGCGCGGTCGCCGTGGCGCGCGGGCGCGCACCCCACCTGGAGGTGGAGGGCGCGCTGCGAGAGGGCCGGGTGACGGAGATCCTCCGGCGCGAGGCCGAGGGCGCCGAGCAGATCGTGGTGGGCAGCCGAGGGCTGGGCGGGTTCACCGGGCTGCTGCTCGGGTCGGTCTCCCTGGCCCTGGCCGGGCACGTGGCCGCGCCGATCGTCATCGTCAGGGGGGCGTGGGAGCCGGCCCGTGGCCAGGTCGTCGTCGGTTTCGACGGCTCTGCCCACTCGACGGCGGCACTGGGGTACGCCTTCGCCGAGGCTGTCCGGCGCGGTGCCCGGCTACGGGCGATCCACACCTGGCAGGTGCCCGTGATGGGGCCGGGTGCCATCGCGTACGCGCCGCTGATCGAGGACATCCTCGCCGGTGCGCGGAGCGTCGCCGCCGACACACTCACGCCTTGGCGGGAGAGGTACCCGCAGGTCGAGGTGGAGCAGACGGTGGTGTGCCGGCACCCGGCCGCCGCCCTCTGCGAAGCCTCGGCCGCCGCGGACCTCGTCGTCGTCGGCTCGCGGGGAATGGGCAGGGTCGGCTCGGCCCTGCTGGGATCGATCAGCCACGGCGTGCTGCACCACGCGCACTGCCCGGTGGCGGTGGTCGGATCGTGATCGTCGCCTTGTCCGGCGGCCGAAGGTCCTGATCCCGGCACGGCTCGTCAGGAGGCTGGGAAAGTGGGACGTTTATCGACCATCGCCCTTCTTGTGGGCACCGTGGCCGGACTGCTGGCCGGTCTCGCGCTCCGCCTGGCCGGCGCGGAGACGGCCGCCGACATCGTGTGGGCGGTGGTCACCGGCGTGTCACTGGTGCCCGCGACGGGATGGGTGGTGTCGGCGCTGCGGAACGGCCGGATGGGCGTGGACGCCATCGCCGTCCTCGCCCTGGCCGGAGCGCTCGCCGTAGGGGAGTACCTCGCCGGTGCCCTGATCGGCGTGATGCTCGCCACCGGGCGGGCACTGGAGGAGCACGCTCTGCGCCGGGCCCGCCACGACCTGACCGCCCTGTACGAACGGGCGCCGCACTCGGCCCGGCGCTATGAGAACGGGGTGCCGGACCTCGTACCGGTCGAGCAGGTTCGCCCGGGAGACCTGCTGCTGGTCCCCAGCGGGGAGATGGTCCCCGTCGACGGCGCGGTGGCGGGCGATCTCGCACTGCTGGACGAGTCGGCGCTGACGGGGGAGTCGGTACCGGTGGAGTACGCCGCGGGGGAGGGGGTGCGCAGCGGTGTGGTGAACGCCGGTGCCGCCTTCGACCTGCGGGCCACCCGGACCGCGGCCGACAGCGCTTATGCGGGAGTGGTGCGGCTGGCGCGGCAGACGGAGACCGACAGCGCCCCCGTCGTACGGCTCGCCGACCGGTTCGCCTCCTGGTTCCTGCCGGTCACCCTGCTGCTGGCGGCGACCGCCTGGCTGCTGTCCGGTCAGCCGGTACGGGCCGTCGCGGTACTGGTCGTCGCCACCCCCTGCCCGCTGCTGCTCGCCGCACCCGCGGCCATCGCCTCCGGGCTGTCTCGTACGGCACGGCACGGCGTGGTGGTCAAGGGCGGTGGAGCACTGGAGCGGCTGGGCCAGGCGCGCACGCTCATCCTGGACAAGACCGGGACGCTGACCGCCGGCCGGCCCCGGGTGATCGACGTCGTGGCCGCGCCCGGCGTCCGTAGCGACGACGTGCTGGGGCTGGCCGCCGCGGTGGACCAGATGTCCTCGCACGTGCTCGCCGCCGCGATCGTCGACGCGGCCCGTGCGCGCGGCGCCGAGCTGCCGCAACCGGCCGAGATCCAGGAGAGGCCGGGCACCGGCACCACGGGGGTGGTGGAGGGGCACCTGGTCGAGGTCGGCAAGGCGACGACCTCCTCGCCTTCGGAGTGGGAGCGGATCCAGCGGGCGCGGGCCGCGCTGGACGGGGCCATGACCGTCTGGGTGACGCTGGACGGCCGGGCGGCCGGGGTGATCCTGCTCCGCGACGCCATCCGGGCCGACGCCGCGCGGACGCTGCGGCGACTGCGCACCGCGGGCATCGAGCGGGTGGTCATGCTCACCGGAGACCGGGCCGAGGTCGCCGAGAGCGTGGGCATAGTGCTCGGCATCGACCGGGTGCTCGCCGAGCAGACCCCCGCGGCCAAGGTCGAGGCGGTGCGGCGGGAGGCGGCCGGCGCGGTGACCGTGATGGTGGGCGACGGGATCAACGACGCCCCGGCCCTGGCGGCGGCCGACGTCGGAGTGGCGATGGGGGCCCGGGGGTCCGCCGCCTCCACCCAGGCCGCGGACGTGGTGCTCACCACCGACCGCCTGGACCGGCTCGCCGACGCGATGGACGTCGCCCGCCGCTCCCGGCGCATCGCGGTACAGAGCGCGGCCACCGGGATGGCGCTGTCGCTGCTGGCCATGGTGGCCGCCGCGGCCGGCGCCCTGCCACCCGCGGCCGGTGCCCTGCTGCAGGAGGGCATCGACATCGCGGTGATCCTCAACGCGCTACGGGCGCTGCGTCCCACCCGGGGAACCCGGCCGGTGATGGACCCCGCCACCGAATCCCTGCTGCGCCGCTTCGAGATGGAGCACTCCTCGCTGCGGCCGACCCTGGAACTGATCCGCGAGACGGCCGACGAGCTGGGCAGGGTCTCGCCCGAGGCGTCACTCGATCGGCTGCGAGAGGTCCAGGCATTCCTCACCGAGCGGCTGCTGCCTCACGAACGGGCCGAGGAGCAGCGGCTGTATCCGGCCATGGGGCAGGTGCTGGGCGGCCCGGAGGTCGTGATGACCATGAGCAGGGCGCATGCCGAGATCGAACGCCTGGTACGACGCCTGGGAAGTCACCTCGCCCTCATCGAGGCCGGCGGGCCGCGCCCGGAGCAGCTCGACGACCTGCGCGCCTGCCTCTACGGCCTGTACGCCGTCCTGATCCTCCACTTCGACCAGGAGGAGGAGGCCTACTTCTCCCTGGCCGCCGGTTCGTCGGTGTGACCCGGCCCGCGAAGGCGCGGGCGGTGCGCATTCCCTGTCACATCCGGCCGCCACCCTGGTCAGACGAGGCATGTCGATTTTCGCCGGCCCCGATCGACGCGTAGCTGGAAACCGGCGAGGATCGGTTCTCCGATCACCCGAAGGAGATATGACGATGCGATTCCTGATGACCACCAAGGGCGGCGACGCGGCACCCCCGAGCGAGGCGGTCCACGCGGAGATGGCCGCGTTCGTCGAGGAGATGACCCGGGCGGGGGTGCTGCTGGCGACCGGCGGCCTGGACCCGGCCGGCCTCCACGTCTCGGCCTCCGGTGGCGAGATGACCGTCACCGACGGGCCGTTCACCGAGACGAAGGAGGCCATCGTCAGCTTCGCGCTCATCGAGGCGCGCTCGCAACAGGAGGCCATCGAGCTCTCCCGGCGCTTCTGGAAGATCATCGGCGAGGGTGAGGGCACCATCCAGCAGGTCTTCGGCCCACAGGACTGATCGGGCGCTTGCGTACCCGGCCCGGCGGATGCTGTTATCGAGCCCGTGATGTCCCGGGACGCCCATCGCGTGGTCGACGAGGTCTGGAAGATGGAGTCGGCGAGGATCATCGCCGGGCTCGTCCGGATGCTGGGCGACGTGGGGCTGGCCGAGGAGCTCGCGCAGGACGCGCTCCTCGCCGCCCTCGAACGGTGGCCCGACTCGGGCGTTCCGGATAATCCGGGCGCCTGGCTCATGGCCGTTTCAAAACGTCGCGCCATCGACCACCTACGGCGCGGCGAGCGGCTTGAGCGCGGGCACGAGCAGCTCGCCCACGAACTCGCCACCCGGCCGGACGGCACCGAGGCCGAGACCGACGCGGCACTCGACGACGAGGTGGGCGACGACGTCCTGCGCCTGATGTTCGTCTCCTGCCACCCGGCGCTGTCCGCCGAGTCCCGGGTGGCGTTGACGTTGCGGCTGCTCGGGGGCCTGCGCACCGACGAGATCGCGAGGGCCTTTCTCGTCTCCGAGCCGACCGTCGCGCAGCGCGTCGTCCGGGCCAAACGCACCCTCGCCGAACTCGGGGTCCCCTTCGAGGTCCCCACGGGGCCGGACCGGGCCGCACGCCTGTCATCGGTTCTCGAGGTCGTCTACCTGGTGTTCAACGAGGGATACGCGGCGAGCGCGGGCGACGGCTGGATGCGCCAGGACCTCTGCCAGGAGGCGCTGCGCCTGGGCCGCCTGCTGGCCGGGCTCGCGCCCGGCGAGGCCGAGGTACACGGACTGGTCGCGCTGATGGAGCTCCAGGCGTCCCGGCTGGCCGCCAGGACGGGGTCGTCGGGGGAGCCCGTCGCGCTGCACGAGCAGAACCGCGGACGCTGGGACCAGCTCCTCATCCGCCGCGGTTTCACGGCACTGCTGCGTGCCAGGCAGTCCGGCGGACCTCTCGGCCCGTACGTGCTGCAGGCCGCCATCGCGGTCTGTCACGCGCGGGCCCGTACGGCGGAGGAGACCGACTGGGCGCAGATCGCCGCCCTCTACGAAACGCTCGTCCGGGTGCTGCCCACCCCGGTCGTGCAGCTCAACCGGTCGGTCGCACTGGCCATGGCGTACGGTCCCGAGGCGGGGCTGGCGCTCGTCGACACCCTGGTGGCCGAGCCGGCGCTCAAGGACTACCACCGGGTGCCCAGCGTGCGCGGCGACCTGCTGGTCAGGCTCGGTCGCCACGAGGAGGCCCGGCGGGAGTTCGAACGGGCCGCGGCGCTCACTCTCAACGTGCCCGAACGCACGATCCTGCTGGAACGCGCCGCGGCCTGCGCGGACGCCGCCACGCCGGAGAGCGAGGTCACCCTGGCCGAGGCCGCGAACGCCTTCCTGGCCCGTGACGACCTGGACGCCGCGACCGTCCGTTCCTACCGCCAGACCATGAGCCGGCTCCGTCGCGATCTCGGTGACGACATCCCGTTGCGGAGTGTGACCGCCGGACAGGTCGCCGAGGTCTTCGCCGCCGCCTGGGAGAGCGCCGCCGCCGCGACGTGGAACAGGCACCGAGGTGCCGTCCGCTCCTTCTCCGCCTGGGCCGCGGACCGGGGCCGGCCGAGTGAGGACCTGGCCGCCGGAATCGGTCGCCGGCCCGAGCCCCGGTCGCGCACCCGTCCCATGGAGCCGCCGCGGGTCGAGGCGCTGTGGGAGCGGCAGGACCTCGCCCCGCGCGAGCGCGCCCTGTGGCTGATGCTCCACGAGAGCGCGGCCGGGATCGGCTCGGTGCTCGCGCTCAACGTCGAGGACCTCGACCTGGCGGGGATGCGCGGCAGAGCACCGGGGTCCCGCTGGATTCACTGGCGGTCGGGCACCGCCGAGCTCATCCCCCGGCTCGTCGCGGGCCGTCGTCGCGGCCCGCTGTTCCTGTCCGAGCGCAGGCCCGGCCCCGGCCGCCGGCCCGCCCCCGGCGACCTGTGTCCCGAGACCGGCCGCCGCAGGCTCTCCTACGAACGGGCCGAATACCTGTTCAAGCGGGCCACCGGCCACACCCTGCACCAACTGCGGAGCAGATGAACCGTTTCGGCCCGCTTCGGCGCCATGCGCTCGATCAGGGCTCCGGTGAGGTGGTCGTGAAGGCGGCGGCCAGGAGAGCGATCAGGTAGAGAGCGCGCCGCCCGCCAGCAGGGCGGTGGTGTAGCCGCCGGTCAGGGAAACCGGGAGCGCGGGGTTCTCGGCGCCCGCGGCGGCGACGGCCGCCAGGACGGCGAGGCCGAGAGCTCCGCCGATCCGCCGGCTGGTGTTGACCAGCGCGGAGGCGATGCCGGTGTCGCGGGGGGCGACGCCCTGGACACCGATGATCGTCGCGGTGACCAAACACAGTCCCAGTCCGATGCCCGCGACGAACCGGGCGGGCAGCAGTACCGCGAAGTGGCCGGTGGTCGGGGTGAGGGCGGTGAACCAGACCATGCCCGCGGTGGCCAGGGCCAGGCCGGTGACGATGACCGTCCGTTCCGGCAGCCGGGCCAGGAGCCTGGGGCCGAGGCCGCCCGCCCCCAGCCCGATGCCGAGCGCGAAGGGCAGGTAGGCGAGTCCGGTCCGCATGGGACCGTACCCCTTCACCCCCTGCATGTGGAGGGTGAGAAAGAAGAGGGTGGCGAACATGCCCGCGCCGATGAGGAACATGACGAGGTTGGCGTCGGACCTGCACCGATCCCGCAGGATTCCGGGCGGGAGCATCGCGACCTGGTGACACCGCTGGATGAGCAGGACCGCCGCGGCGGCGAAGAAGCCGAGGGTGCCCGTGGTCGTCCAGCCGTGGGTCCCGGCCCGGTTGACGGCGTAGACCTTCGGCCAGGCCACCGCGTCGCTCATCGTCGGCCTCGTGATGACTTGACCGCGGCTGCGAAAAGCACGCTCCCGCTCGCGGGCCACAGCCATGCCGGCGTCTTTCGTTCTTGGCGACTCCCACACCCATGTCCCTGAAACGGTCCCGAGACCAAGATCATTAATCCGGTTGTCGTTCTGCGAAGTCGCGTGCACGGGTGTCCGGAGCGGTCTGCGCGCCGCGCCAGGTCGGCCTTGTGGTCGCGCAGGATGGCGTCGGGCCAACGGCTACACAGCGGGACGGGTCGACCGACGGCTGCCCGTCGATGTGGTCGGGTTCGGGGGACGGGTGCGCCACTGACCGGAGGCGCAGGGGTGCGCGACCGGCCAATGCCGACCGGGTTCGGCATGGGAGGTCAGCCGAAGTCGCGACGGCGCAGGGACAGCAGGCCGCCGGCAAGGAGGAGGGCGGTGACCGCGGTGAGCGCGAGGGTCGGGCGGGCGTCGTACGGCGCCCCGGTCATCGCGTTCGCGACGTAGTGGAACGGCTCCACGGGGAAACCGCCGAAGAATCCATAGAAGGGGGTGATGATCTGGCCCAGTGCGGAGGTCAGGACCCAGGCCAGCCAGGAGATCGCCACGCCGGCCCGCGGTGCCAGCCCGTACGCGAGCAGGCAAACCGCCCCCACGCTCCACGCCGCGGGCACGGTGGTCAGCGCCCCCGCGACGAAGCGGGGCAGATCGACGGCGAGGTCGCCGACGAGCAGCGAGAACACCGTGCCGAAGACCAGACCGGCGACGGCCATCAGCGCGGCTGTGCCGAGCCCGGTCACGAGCAGGTGCCCGCCCGCCCAGCGCAGACGGGTCAGCGGGGTGGCCAGCACCGCCTCCCCGCGGCCCGAGACCTCCTCCGTCCGGAGCCGGATGACCATGAGCACCGGGTAGAGCGCGACGGCGTACGCCATGATCATGATCAGGTACCAGACGTACGCGGCGAGTGACGGCGATCGCATGCCGATCATGGTGGTGATGGTGTCGAGCATGATGCTCGGCCGCGTGAGCAGATCGTTCGTCAACGAGGACAGCCCGCCCGCGGCCCCCGCGAAGATCCCGACCCCCACCGCCCACTTCAGGAACAGGCCGCGGTGCAGCCGCCAGGCCAGGCTGACCGGGCCGCGCAGCTCCGGGGCCGTGGCCGGGCCCGGCCGCTCGGTCAGCACGCCGGCGCCGAGGTCACGGCGGTCGAGCAGCCGGCACGCGAGCGCGTGCAGCGCCGCGCCGACCACGAACACGACACCGACCAGCCACCATCGCTCGTCTTGGTACGGCTGCACGAGGTGACTCCAGCCGATGGGGGACAGGTATTTCAGCCAGGGCTGTCCCATGGCGTCCCCGGAGAAGCGCATCACGTAGGCGAGGCCGAGCACGGACAGAGCGATCGTGGTGGCCGTGCGGGCGCTGGCGGCGAGCTGGGCAGCGACCGCGGCGATGCCGCCGAACAGCCAGCCCGCGAGCGCGATGGCGGCGCCGTACGCGATCGATCCGATCGGCGGGAGCCCGACCGTGATCAGCGCGGCCGCGGTCAGTGCCCCGGCGAGCAGGCTGATGCCCGCCGCCACCAGCACGGCGGCGGTCAGCGGGGCACGACGGCTCACGACGGCGGCGCGGACCAGTTCGGTCCTGCCCGCGTCCTCCTCCCTGCGGGTGTGCCGGATGACCGACATCAGGGCGGCGAACGCGCTGGCCACGTACAGGAAGCCGCCACTGCGCCAGGTCGCGAGCACCTCGAGCCGGGGTTCCACCTGGCCGCCGCCGATCGCGTGGAGGAAGGGTGTCCTGGTGATGATGCCGAGGTAGGTGAGCTTCAGCTCCTGGGTGACCATGTAGCGGTTGATGTAGGCCACCATCACCAGGCTCATGCCCACGATCAGCAGGATCCACCAGGGGGCGATGGCCCGTTCGCGGCGCAGCGCCAGGCGGACCAGGTGGCCGGTGCCAGTGAAAGGGTTCATGGTGTCGCTCCTGCGTGTCGCCCGTCGCTCCTGCCGGTGCGGTCGTAGTGCTGTAGGAACAGCTCCTCCAGGGTGGGGGGCCGGCTGATGAGGGCGCGTACGCCGGTGTCGGTGAGGTGCCGCAGCACGGCGTCCAGGTCGGTGGTGTCGACGTCGAACCACACCCGGCTGCCCTCGGTGCGCAGGTCGTGCACCCCGGGCAGGCCGGCCAGCTCCTCCGTCGGCGCTGCCAGGTCGGCCTGGATGGAGGTGCGGGTGAGATGGCGCAGGCCGGCCAGGGAACCGCTTTCGACCGTGCGGCCGTCCTTGATGATGGTCACCCGGTCGCACAGTGCTTCGACCTCGGCCAGGATGTGGCTGGACAGCAGCACGGTACGGTCCCCGCGGCGCTGCTCCTCCCGGATGGTCTCGCGGAAGACCTCCTCCATCAGGGGGTCCAGGCCGGAGGTGGGCTCGTCGAGAATGAGCAGCTCGACATCGGAGGCCAGCGCGGCGATCAGGGCGACCTTCTGCCGGTTGCCCTTGGAGTAGGCGCGGCACTTCTTGCGGGGGTCCAGGTCGAAGCGCTCCAGCAGCTCGGCGCGGCGCCGCTTGTCGAGCCCGCCGCGCAGCCGTCCGAGCAGGTCGATCACCTCGCCGCCGGACAACTGGGGCCACAGCGTGACATCGCCGGGTACATAGGCCAGCCTGCGGTGCAACTCCGTCGCGTCGGCCCACGGATCGCCGCCGAGCAGCCGGGCGGTGCCCGCGTTGGCGCGAAGCATGCCGAGCAGGATCCGGATCGTGGTGCTCTTGCCCGCGCCGTTCGGCCCCAGGAAGCCGTGCACCTCGCCGGCGCCCACGACGAGATCGAGGCCGTCCAGTGCGTGGGTGGAGCCGAACGTCTTGACTAAGCCTGTTACGGATATCGCGTCACTCATCGGGATGCTCCTCGGTCGAACGGAGTGTGGCTCCGGTGTCTGCCCGGGTCTTGTCCAGGGCGTCGCGGTAGGCGGCGGCCTCTTCCGGGCTGAGCCAGGGGTGGGAGTAGAGGTCGAGCAGGGTCAGGGCGAGCAGGTGGGCGCCCTCCTGGCTGGACACGTCGGCACCCAGCCCTCGGGACACGTGCTTGTGGAGGATTCCGACGGCCAGGGCCATCGCCGTGCCCACCGTCGCCCTGGCCTTGCGGTCGGCGAAGGGGGGATCGGAGCGGCGCTCGTCGAGTCCTGCGAACCACTGCTCGCTCATCTGGACCATCGCGTCGAACACCGGCTCGGCCCATCCCTCGGTCAGGGCGCGCGCCAGGTATCGCTGGTAGGGCCCGAGGGCCGCCAGGGAGGCCGCGACGTAGTTCACGCCGTTCACGCCGCCGGCGGTCGTGTCGGCGACGGCCTGCTCGTTGATCCTGCTGATCAGCTTGACCAGGTGCGCGTCGCACGCCTCGCGCAGCGCCTGCTTGGACCCGAAGTGATGGCGCAGCAGTCCCGGGGAGACGCCCGCGGTCTCGGCGATCGCCCGGGTTGTCGCCCTGTCGAAGCCATGCTCCCCGAAATGCCGCAAGGCCGCGTCTCTGATCCGCGCGCGAGCGGTCAGGTCCTCAGGGTCGGGTCTTGATGTCGTCACTGCCCATAGCTCCTATTCATTTGCATAGGAAATTGTCCTAATGAAAAGGATACTATGCATCCGTATAGGAAGCCTGCCGTGCGGATCGGCTCCCCGGCCACGGGCATGCGCATGTTCCGCGAGTACGACGCCGAAGCCGCCTCGGCATCCGCCACAGGATGACCAACCGGTCCCCAGGTCCACGTTTCTGCTGGTCAACCAAATCTGTTGGATGTTCGGCGGATGCTACGGCAATCCCCTCATCGGCGAGGACCGGGTCGTCTGGGAGCGGAGGAGGACGACGCGGGGCTGATCCAGCTGGACGTCACCGGCAGGTGCTACCGGACCATCCGGTTCGGCGTGGTTGCCTCGCGGGCCTCCAGCAGCTCGTCCCAGTGTTCCGCCGACCACTCGCAGGCCGCGTTCATCGGTTCGAGCATGCTGCGTCCGAGAGGGGTCAACTCGTACTCGACCCGCTGGACGGGGCCGGCGTGGGCGGTGCGGAGGATCAGCCCGTCACGTTCGAGTGACCTCAGCGACTGGGTGAGCACCTTCGCGGTGACCCGACGCAGCGGGACGCGTAGCTCGGAGAATCTGCGGGGCCCCCGCTCAAGGCAGCGAATGATCATCCCCGCCCATTTGTCGCCGAACCGGACGGGGGAGAGGTCTGACGGGCACAACTCGTCGAACATGTCCGCGCGCAGTGGTGGCTCTGTCACGGCGTCCAGGGTATCCGGTGACCGGCCGCCCATGAGGGGGCCCGACAGCGGCTCCAACGCCCTCGTGGCCCAGCGCTCCACAGCCTTCCCAAGGTCGACGACGGGCGGCCGATGACCACAGCCGCGTCGTAACCACCGGAGATCCCCCGGGGACGTTCGGTCTTCGAATCAGGGCGCCGGATGGCCTGTCGCGGATGTGGTTCCTTTGCGGGATTTCTGTCGGAGCGGTGGGATAGGTTCCCGGTTCATGATCGACTGTTTACCGGCCGGCACGGCCGTGTGGGAGCAGTGCGGCAGGGTACCGGTGGTGCCGCCGGTCCGGCCCCGCAAGCTGGCGAAGGTTCCCTTCGTCGAGCTGGCGGACGGCCGGCTGCAGGGCGTCGTGTCGAGCGGCTCGGATATCAGCCGCGTCTACGTCTCCTCCGTCACCGCGGCCACCCACACCTACAGCTGCAGTACCAACAACAACCGTCCGTGCGGCGGCCTGTCCGGTTCCTCCCCGTGCAAGCATCTGCGGGCCCTGACCGTCGAGGCCGTGCTGCAGTACGGCCTCGACCGGGTGGCCCGTTACCTGCGGGCCGAGGTCTCCGAGGGGGCCGACCTGATCGACTGCCTGCGCGGCGGCCTTGGTCCCGCCCCCGCGGCCATGGTGTTCAGCCGTTTCCTGCGCCACCTGGCCTACCTGGAGCTGCCCGACACCACCATGCCGATCCCCGAGCTTCACTGGTTCCCGGCCACGAGGATGGTGCGCTGATGCTCGCCGCACAGCTGACCCGGCTGCGGGACGGCGAGCCGGCCGGCGTTGAGGAGGCGCTGGAGCTGGTGACCGGCTTCGACGAGGCCCTGGTGCACGGGCTGGCCCGGCTCTCCGAGCAGCACGCCGCCGCGCTGACCGCCCTGGCCGGCGCCTTCGCGCTCACCCCGATCGGCGAGGGGGCGGCGGAGGCCGCGGTCAAGGTCGTCTCCGGCTCGATCGCCGAGGAGCATCTGACGATGCTGGCAGGCGGCCGGACCGCGCTGCTGGGCGCCGTACACGACGCTCTGCTGGCCGAGCTGGACGCGGCGCTGGGGCGCGAACGCGCCGCGTGGCAGGCGGCGCAGCCCGAGGCGGACGGCGCGGGCAACCTGCTCGGCGCCGCCCGGTCCTGGCTGTGCGAGCTGGCCATCACCGGCTGGCGCGGCGTCGACCACGACCTCGTCTCGGCCTCGGACCAGACCGTCGAGGCGCTGCTGGCCGTGCCGGAGCAGCGCAGGCCGGCGGTGCTGCTCGACGGCCTGGCGGCCGAGCTGCGCGCCTGCTGCCCGATCGGCACGATGGAGCGTCTGCCCGTACGGCGCTGGGCCGATCTGTGGACCCGGGCCCTGCTGCTGGCCAGGGCGGGCGGCCAGAGCGGCGAGCGCGTCGCGGCCGAGCGCCTGTCGGGGCGGCTGCTGATCCTCGGTGTCGACGTGCACGAGCACGCCACCGCCGTACAGCTGCAGGTGCACGGCGTGCTGGAGCCCGCCGGCGGCGGCCGGGCCCGGCTGGTGCGCACCAGCGTGGCCGCCGCCAAGGTGGACACCATCGTCGGCCCCGCCGTCTGGAAGCTGCCGCACCGCCATCCCCGGTTGCTGAGCGCGCTCGCCGGACGGCGCAGCCTGGAGATCACCGACATGCCCGTGCTGGCCAGTGGTGACCTGGTGTGGGACGACGATCGGGCGCGGGCCGGTGCGCCGGTCGACGCCTTCGCGGTGGCCAGGGTCTCCCTCGCCGGGGCGCTCGCGCCGGCCGCGCCGCCCCTGGACCGCCACCCGGTGCTCATCGCCGAGCCGGTGCTGGTGGCGGACTACAAGGTCACCCGTGACGGCTCGTTCGACCTGGGCGGCGTCGTGCTCGCCGTCGACACCGACGGGCTGCCCGCCTGCGGCCCGCTCACGCCGAAACTGGTGGCCGGATCCTCGGAGTGCATCGGGCTGATGCGCTGGGACGGCGGCGGCTGGTTGCTGCAGCCGCTCGCGGTGCGGGCCAAGGTCAAGAGCGAGACGATCGAGGCGCACACCGGTGACTGGGCGATGGGACCCACCGACCCCAAGGTGGTCAAGGCCGAGGCCAGGGCGGGGGACGCGGTCGCCGTGCTGCGCGAACGAGCCGGACGGTTGCTGAGACGATGAACCGGCACAGCGAGAACAGCACGGCGAGCGCCGAGCAGAACCGGCGCCAGGTGCTCTACTGGCGGCTGCTCGCCCGTCTCTTCGACAGCGACGAGCAGCCCGCGCTGGAGAGCGCCAGTGTGGCCATCGTCGACGATCTCGGGCTGCCCGCGGCGTTGCTCGACCCCTCGGTGTCCGTGGACACCCTGGTGCAGCGTTTTCCCGAGCTGGCCGCGGAGTTCCGGGACCTGCTCGCGCCGGGGGAGCAACCGGGTGAGCGGCCGGGTGAGCAGGAGGCCGGCCAGCAGGTGCGCAGGGCGGCTCTGGTGTCGAAGCTGCTGCTCAACGTCTTCGCCACCGGGGCGGGTGAGGTCACCGCGACCCGGCTCGCGGCCTGGCAGCAGGACGCCGGCTGGTTCAAGCAGGCCCTGGGCTGCGAGGACGGCCGCCAGGCCGGCGGTACGAGTGGTGGTGCGGCCGGCGCGGGCGGCGGTGGGGGCGGCGGCGCGGGTGACCGTGAGCTGGCCTCGGTGCTGGCGGGACTGGAGGCCGACCTGGTCAGCCGCATGCGGTTGCGTGAGGTTCTGGCCGACCCGGCGCTGGCCAGGCAGCTCACGCCGAGCATGTCGCTCATCGAGCAGTTGCTGCGTGACAAGGCCAACCTGTCGGGGGTGGCGCTGGCCAACGCCAAGGCGCTGATCCGCAGGTTCGTCGACGAGGTCGCCGAGGTGCTGCGCACGCAGGTCGAGAAGACCAGCGTGGGCGCCATCGACCGCTCGGTGCCGCCCAAGCGGGTCTTTCGCAACCTCGACGTCGAGCGCACGATCTGGAAGAACCTCGTCAACTGGAACCCCGAGGACCAGCGGCTCTACGTCGACCGGCTCTACTACCGGCGCACCGCCAGGCGCACCACGCCGGCTCGGATGATCGTGGTCGTCGACCAGTCGGGGTCGATGGTCGACGCGATGGTCAACTGCACCATCCTGGCGTCGATCTTCGCGGGGCTGCCCAAGGTGGACGTGCATCTGATCGCCTACGACACCCGCGCGCTCGACCTCACCTCGTGGGTGAACGATCCGTTCGAGGTGCTGCTCCGGACCCAGCTGGGTGGCGGCACCGACGGCACGGCCGCGCTGACCCTGGCACAGCCGAAGGTCTCCGACCCGCGCAACACCGTGGTCGTGTGGATCTCGGATTTCTACGAATGGCAGTGCGAGGCCGTCTTCGCCGGGCTGGAGGCGCTGCACCGCTCCGGCGTCCGGCTCATCCCGGTGGGTTCGGTGAGCAGCGGCGGCCAGCAGAGCGTCAATCCGTGGTTCCGCCAGCGGCTCAAGGACCTGGGCACGCCGGTGATCTCCGGCCACATCCGCAAGCTCGTGTTCGAGCTGAAGAACTTTCTCACCTAGGAGCTCTCCACCGATGACCAATGAGATGTTGCGCGCGCCCGCCGAGGTGAAGTACGCCGAGGAGCTGGACTGGCTGGAGTCGGTCGACGACGGCCCCAAGCCGTTCTCCTGGCGGCTCAGCCCCCGCATGGTCCGACTGTTCGTGCTCGGCTCCGAGCGCTCCGACGGGCTGGAGCGGGAGATCCCACAGAAGTGGTTCGGCGAGCGGAGTTTCGTCGAACGCAGCATCGTGACGCTGGCCTCCGACCGGGGACTGCTGCTCATCGGCGACCCCGGCACCGGCAAGAGCTGGCTGGCCGAGTTGCTCGCCGCCGCCATCTGCCGCAACTCCACCCTGGGCGTCCAGGGCACGGCGGGCACCACCGAGGATCACATCAAGTACTCCTGGAACGTCTCCATGGTGATCGCCAAGGGGCAGTCCCGCGCGTCGATGATCCCCTCGCCGATCATGACGGCGATGGAGCAGGGCGTGATCGGTCGTTTCGAGGAGCTGACCCGCTCGACCAGCGACGTGCAGGACGCCCTGATCTCGATCCTGTCGGAGAAGTACATCTCCATCCCCGAGCTCGACACCGACAACATCGTGTTCGCCAAGCCCGGGTTCTCCGTCATCGCCACGGCCAACAGCCGTGACCGGGGCGTGAACGACCTGTCCTCGGCGCTGAAGCGGCGGTTCAACTTCGTCAGGATCCCGGTCGTGACGAGCAAGGCCAGCGAGGCGGAGATCGTCCGCTTCCGCACCACCGAGCTGCTGCGCCGCCATCGCATCGAGCTGGACCTGCCGCCCACCCTGCTGGACATCCTGCTGCAGAGCTTCGCCGACCTGCGCGCCGCGGCGGCCTCGGCCACCAGCGAGGACGAGAAGCTGGAGTCGGCGCTGTCGACCGCCGAGCAGATCGGTGTGCTGGAGGACGCCATCCTGCACAGCAACTTCTTCGGTGATCGCACCCTGCGCGCCCAGACGCTGGGCGGTGCCCTGGTGGGTTCGCTGGCCAGGCGTACCCCAGAGGACCTGGCCATCCTGAACAAGTACTGGCACGGGGTCGTCGAGCCGCGCAGCAAGAAGGAGGGCGGGGAGTGGACGGACTTCCTCGAAGGCGGTCGCCAGGCGATCTCCACGCTGTCGTGACCTCCTCCCCGCGACCCTTGGCAGCACGCCGAGTTTCCCGCCCAGAGCCAGAGCTCGGGGTGTCCATGCCCGAGGAGATGTGATGAGCACCTTCGCCGCCCTGCGCGGGCAGCTTCTGGATGCCGCCACCGCCTTTGCCGGTGGTCCGGACGCGCTGTCTGAGATCCTGGCGGGCCTGGTCGACGACGTCGACCGGGCGCTGCGCGAGGAGCTGGAGATATTCCCGGTGTGTCACCACTCACCGGCCTCCGCGCTGGCCATGACGCGGCGGCTGCGCGACAGGCAGCCCAAGGTCATCTATCTGGAGTTGTGCGAGGATCTGCGGCCGCTGCTGGAGGAGCTGCGCAACTGCCGGCTGCCGGTGGCGTTGCAGGCGTTCGCCACCGAGTTGGAGGGCTTTCCACCCGGCTCCGGCCCGCTGAGCGTTGTGGCGCCGCTGACCGAGGCCTCGGCGGAGTACCAGGCCATCGCCTACGCGCTGGACACCCCGGGTGTCGAGCTGGTGCTGGTCGACCGCTCGGCCGACCACGTCTTCCAGTGGCTGCCCCAGGAGGAGGCCGAGCCGGTCGCAGCCGAGCACGACGGCGACCTGCACGGCGACGCCGTGGGTGTCGAGGTGGGCGACCTGAGGCCGCGCTTCGCCGAGCTGGAGGAGCACCTGCTGCGCCACGGCAAGGTCCGCCACTGGTCGGAGTGGTGGGACCAGTACGTCGAGCAGCCGCTGGCCGGTGCGGACTACGACACCTACCGGCAGGCCATGGCGCTGATCGGCAGCCTGTTCCGGCGGCTGGGGCCCGGCGGTGAGCGGCTGGCCGGTGACGAGGAACGCGAGCGCCACATGTGGACCCGGATCCGCGAGCACCTGGCCGTCTCCGGCGCCGACCCGGCGACCTGTCTGTACGTGTGCGGTGCCTTCCACGCCGTCAGCACGGTGCCCGAGTTCGGCCTGGCGGCCGACGCGCCGGCGTACACCATCACCCCTGCTACGGCCACGCGCTGGCTGTACGGGTTGATCCCCTCCAGCCACTCGGCGATCGAGGCCCAGTTCGGCCTGGCCCAGGGGTCGGTGTCGATCGCCGCGGCGACCTGGGCCAAGGCGACGACGCGCGGCGGCCTTACGCCGTACCGGCTGCGGGGGCAGCGGGGTACCCGCTCGCGGACCACCCCGGTACGGGCCGCGGTGCCGGCCCCCGCGGAGCAGGTCACCGACCGGCTGTCGGGGTTCCTGGTCACGCCGCCCGTGCTGGACGGCCTGGACGAGGCCGAGCTGCGCGGCTGGTGTGTCGACCTCGTGCGGCTGGCCCGCCGTAACGGCTACCTGGCCAGCACCGCCGACGCCATCGCGGTGTTCGAGACCTCGATCCTGCTCGCCGGGTTGCGTAACCGGGCCAGGCCGACGCCGTACGACTTCCAGGACGCGGCTGTCACGTGCATCGAGAAGGACGTGGTGCCGGGCCGCCGCGACATCCGTCGCCTGTGCGAGATCCTCCTGGGAGGCGACCGGATCGGCGAGGTCGGCTACGACGCGCTCCCGCCACTGGCGCGCGACGTGTACGACCGGCTGGAACCGCTCGGGCTGGACCCGGGCAGGCGCACCCAGCAGCGGGCGCTGCTGGACCTGCGGGCCGATCCCGAACTGGTGCCGTGCTCGGACCTGCTGTGGGTACTGCGCCAGCTGCTGCCCGAGGGCGCGGTCCGGCCCATCATGGGGGCGCGCCGCCTGGGAGAGCGGCCGATCCAGGAGAGCTGGGACCTGGCGATCGGCCGCCACCAACGGTCGATCGTCGAACTGGGCTACGAGGGCGTCACCGTCGAGCAGGTGCTGGAACAGCGCCTGCGCCGCAAGGTGCGAGAGCCCCAGGCCGGTGCGGGGGTCGCTCTGGCGGCGGTGGAGGACGCCATCCTCTACCTGGGCGGCCGCCGTTTCGCCGACGAGCTCGGCAACCGCGCGGTGGAGTTGCTGGCGGCCGAGCGCACCGTGGACGACGCCCCCGAGGTGCTGCGCCGGATCCGCAGGCTGCTGGCGCACTACCGGGCCACCCAGCCGGGCCTGCCGGCCTGGTGCGAGGCGTTCGTCACGGCCGGCTACGCGCACTACTGCACGCTGCTGCCGACCGCCTTCGTGGACGAGGACACCGGAGTCCGC
This sequence comes from Streptosporangium amethystogenes, assembly GCF_000721075.1. GTDB lineage: Bacteria > Actinomycetota > Actinomycetes > Streptosporangiales > Streptosporangiaceae > Streptosporangium > Streptosporangium amethystogenes. The sequence goes on along the minus strand of NZ_JOEQ01000013.1, from coordinate 68,099 downwards.
CAGGTCGGTGCCATGCTCGGCTTCCTGTTCTCCATGGAGAGCCTCGCGCTGTCGCTGGGCTGTGACCGGGTCCAGCTGGAGCTGGCGGTGCGGCAGGCGCATCCGCAGGAGCCGGCCAAGATGGCGCTGCTGTGGGCGGCCCAGACCCAGCTGGGCCTGCTCTCGCAGGCCCGGCTGCGCGCCCGGTGTGACGAGCTGCTGGCCAACCCGCTCGTCATCCCCTCCTTCCCGCTCTACCTGAGCGGATTCGTCCAGGCGCTCGAACCCTTTCCCGCCCTCGCGCCGTTCGTGGTCGAGGTGCTGTCCAAGGCCTTCGCGCGACTGCCCGACGAGGTCCTGCTGCCGTGGCTGCCGACGCTGATCACGACGCTGCGCCGGCACGCGCTGGAGCTGGTCCCGGTGCTGGTGCGCGAGGCGGGCAGGACCTTCCCCGCCTCGCTGGCCGAGCTCGACGAGTGGGTCGCGCCGTGGGAGAGGCCGGCCCTGTCCGCGGTGCCGGCCCGGCCGACGGGCGGGCCGGTGGCCGGCCTGCTGGCCGGGCACCCGCAGGCGTGCGACGCCGTGGCGGCGCTGCTCGGCTGCGTGGGGGAGTGGCCGACGAGCGCCGTGAGCATCGCGGCGGCCCCGGCGGTGGGTGAGCTGCTCACCCGGCATCCGGCGGCGACCGGCGCGGTCGCGGCGCTGCTCACCGGTTGAGGACGGGCGAAGGTGCTCGTCAGCGTGCCACGAGGGCGGGTGCGCCTGCCCTCGCCAGGCCGTTTTCGCGCCTGTGTCGTGAGGGGCAGGTAGCGCTCGTGGAACTCCGCCGTCCCCGATCCGGGAGGGGGGTTCGGCAGGCCGGACGGGGGCGCCTGATCCGTGCCTTGGCGCCTTCGGTGCCCGGAGGGTCAAAAGTCCCATGGGAACGGGACCTCCGGGACCTCGGTGCGAGTCGTACGGCACTGCGTCCGGGCTCCGAAAAACGATGTGATGAGGGTGCGACAGAAACCGGGAGACACCACAGGAAAGGGGAGCCGTCATGGCCACCACTCACGGACGAGTTCACACCGGGCCGGTCATGAACACCGCCCCCGCCCCCGCCCCCGTCACCCCCGCCGCCGCGAGGCGCCCGGTCGACTACGTGTGGGCGATCGCCCGCATCGCCCTGGGCTGGGTGTTCCTGTGGGCGTTCTTGGACAAGACCTTCGGCTGGGGGTTCGCCACCCCTGCCGAGCGGGCGTGGATCGCCGGAGGCAGCCCCACCACCGGGTTCCTCAAGGGCACCGGGGAGAACGCGCTCGGCGGCCTGTTCGGCGGCCTGGCCGGGCAGGGCTGGGTGGACTGGCTGTTCATGCTCGGCCTGCTCGGCATCGGCGCGGCCCTCATCGCGGGGGCGGGTCTGCGGATCGCCGCCGCCACCGGCGGGCTGATGATGCTCCTGATGTGGGCGGCCGAACTGCCGCTGACCACCAACCCCTTCATGGACGAGCACCTCGTCTACGCCGTCGTGCTGGTCGGCCTGGCGATGGCTCAGGCCGGCGACACCCTCGGCCTCGGCCGGTGGTGGGGCGCCACCCCGCTGGTTCGGGACCACCCCGTCCTGCGATAACCGTCCATCACGGCGAACAGCCCACCCCCGGAAGATCCGGGGGTGGGCTTTCCCGCTTTACGGCCTGCTCGGTCCCGACGCCCGCCGGTTCCTCACCAGGGGGACGGGACCGGAGGCGCGACGACCGGCGGACGGTCGTCGCAGGTGATGGTGTTCGGCAGTTCCCATGGTGCGAGCCAGGGGCCGGTGGTGCCGCCCCCGTCGTTGCCGCCGAGGTCCGTCAGCGAGAACTCCGAGCCGGTGGACGGGAAGTTGAACGCCCCGCAGTTGTTGACGCCGACCGCGCCGACGTTGCGAGCGTCCACGTTCTCGAAGGACGCCGAGCCCTTCACCCGGGCGCTGACCACGGAGGTACCGGTGCCGTCGACCCTGATGTCCTTGAAGTGGACGTTGGTGATCGAGTACAGGTCCTTCACCGGCCAGTCGCTGACCAGCATGATCGCGTTGTAGGTGTTGTCGAGGAAGTGGTTGCCGACCACCTGGATGTCGGCGTCGATGTTCCTCTCCAGCGCGTAGAACCAGATGGCTCCCAGGCCGATGTTCCAGTTCAGCTCGTATGTACCGGCCCGGACCGTGGTGTTGTCCCTGACCCACAGGTGCCCGGCGAAGGCCTCGGCCCCGAAGCGGGAGCCGACCTGGATGGCGCTGCCCTCCCGGATCGGGTCGGCGACGAGGTTGTTCGAGACGGTGTTGTCGGTGCCGCCGTAGATGGCGATGCCGTTCGCGAGGACGGGCGTCTGCACGGTGTTGTGGTCGAAGGTGTTGCCGGCGTTGGAGGTCTTCTCCGACCACATCGCCAGGCCGTCGTCTCCGGAGTTGCGGATGAGGTTGTTCGACACGACCGAGTTCGTGACACCGGTGTGGAAGTTGAGACCGTCGGCGATCTGGTCGACGATGACGTTGTTGGTGATCTTCAGATTCGTCATCGGCCCGTCGAACCACAGGCCCACCTTGGTGTGGCGGATGTGCAGGCCGTTGACGGTCGAGTCGCTCATCGCCCCGCCGACACCGTTCACCTGGTCGGTGTCGATGCGTTCGCGGACGTCGCCTTCGATCGCGAAGCCGGACAGGTGGACGTTGTCGCTGCCACCGGCCGAGGCGTCCCTGCCGTAGAAGCCGACGCCGGTGTGCACCGAGCCGTCGGGGGCCGGCGCGGGCAGTGTGACCTCGCGGCCCTTGATGATCGTGTACCAGTTGCCCGCGCCCTCGATCGTCACGTCGTCGACGATGATGTGGCGGTTCACCTGGTAGGTGCCCGGCGGGATGTAGACCTTGAGACGCTTGCCCTTGGCGAAGGCGATCGCCCTGTCGAACGCGTCGGCGGAGTCGCGCCGCCCGAGCGGGTCGGCGCCGAAGGCCAGCACGTTCGCCGCGACGAGCCTGACGTGCGGAGCGCCGACGAGGTGCGAGTCGAGCAGGTCGATGACCGTCCAGGCGGCGTTGCTCCCAGCGGGAACCGTGAGCCGCACCCGGTCGCCGGCGCGGTAGGTCCTGCCGAGCAGGAGACGCTGCTCGTCGTAGAAGTGGCTCGGGCGGAACGGCTTGGTGATCGCCGGAGTGGGCGTGGTGGCGGTGGGCACGCAGGCGCACTCGGTGATCCACCAGTCGGGGTGGAGCAGGTCGGCGTTCGGGTCGTTGGAGAACGGATACTGGTTGTACAGCCACGCGTACTGCGAGGTGAGGGTCATGGACTTCCTGGCCCCGCCGTTCACCGTGACGTTGAGCGGCGCGGTGATGCCGCCGCCGTCGGGGGCGTCCGGGATGCTGTAGCGCACGGTGATCGCGTTGGCCGCGCTCGGCAGGGTGAACTCGACGTGCTGACCGGGCGTCAGCTTGACCGCTCTGCGGCCCGACGCCTCCGACGGCAGCGTGTACGCGGTGCGGTCCGGGCCGATGACCGTGCCGTTCGTCGCGGCGTTCTCCGCCTCCTGCTCGGCGAAGTCGACGCTCGCTCCCCGGCCCGCGACGAGTGACGGGTCGAGGCCGGCGCGGGTCACCGCGGGCGCCGAGGCTCCGTTCGCGTTCCTGTCGGCAAGGGCCGGGCCGCCGAGCACGACGCTGAGACCGACGGCGGCCGCGGTCATCACCGCGATCGTCACCGCGGCCCTCCGCGGTGGCCTGCCGGACCACCTCGCCGCGGTTCCTGTGCTGATCCGTGACATCGCATGCTCGTTTCTCTCGGGGGGTGAACGCCCAAGGACGCCCGAGGGAGCGACCGTCCTGAGGTGAGGCGACATTAGGACCCCCGAACCCCACCCGACAAGACTCGTGCGAAATAGTTTCGTAATCTTGCTCTTTAGCTGCGCCTGCCCATCAAATTCTTGCAGTAGCTGTCCTGGGTTGTTGTGAAGTCCCCGCAACGCGCGACCCGCCGCCTACGAGGCGGGTCAGGTATCCGGGGGGCGCCTGACCGGGCACCCCGGCCGGACCGCGGTGTCTCAGACGTTGCGCCGGTACTGGCCGCCGACCTCGAAGAGCGCGTCGGTGATCTGCTGCAGGCTGCAGACGCGGGCGGTGTCCATCAGTACGGCGAACATGTTCTCGCCGTCGTGGGCGGCCTCCTTGAGCGCGGCCAGTGCGGCATGCGCCTGCTCGCGGTGGCGTTCCTGGAAGGCGCCGACCCGCTCCAGCTGGGAGCGCTTCTCGTCCTCGGTGGCACGGGCGAGTTCCACCGGCCCGGCGTCGCGGGCGTCGGCGTCGGGATTGCGGAAGGTGTTGACGCCGATGATCGGCAGGCTGCCGTCGTGTTTACGCTGCTCGTAGCGCATCGACTCGTCCTGGATGCGGCCACGCTGGTAGCCGGTCTCCATCGCGCCGAGCACGCCGCCGCGCTCGCTGATCCGGTCGAACTCCTCCAGCACGGCCTCCTCGACCAGGTCGGTGAGCTGGTCGATGATGTACGAGCCCTGCAACGGGTTCTCGTTCATCGCCAGGCCCCACTCGCGGTTGATGATGAGCTGGATGGCCAGGGCGCGGCGTACCGACTCGGAGGTGGGGGTGGTGACGGCCTCGTCGTAGGCGTTGGTGTGCAGGCTGTTGCAGTTGTCGTAGATCGCGATGAGGGCCTGCAGCGTGGTACGGATGTCGTTGAAATCCATCTCCTGGGCGTGCAGCGACCGGCCGGAGGTCTGGATGTGGTACTTGAGCTTCTGTGACCGCTCGTTCGCGCCGTAGCGGTCCCGCATCGCGACCGCCCAGATCCGCCGCGCGACCCGGCCGAGCACGCTGTACTCGGGATCCATGCCGTTGGAGAAGAAGAACGACAGGTTGGGTGCGAAGTCGTCGATGTTCATGCCCCGGGCCAGATAGGACTCCACGTAGGTGAAGCCGTTGGTCAGGGTGAAGGCGAGCTGGCTGATGGGGTTGGCCCCGGCCTCGGCGATGTGGTAGCCGGAGATCGACACCGAGTAGAAGTTGCGCACCCCGTTGTGGATGAACCACTCCTGGATGTCGCCCATCATCCGGAGTGAGAACTCGGTGGAGAAGATGCAGGTGTTCTGGCCCTGGTCCTCCTTGAGGATGTCGGCCTGCACGGTGCCGCGCACGGTGGCCAGTGTCCGGGCGTGCAGTTCCGCGGCCTCCTCGGGCGAGGGCTCGCGCCCGTGCGCGTCGCGGTGGCGATCGATCGCCTGGTCGATGGCGGTGTTGAGGAAGAAGGCCAGGATCGTGGGGGCGGGACCGTTGATGGTCATGGACACCGACGTGGCCGGTGCGGACAGGTCGAACCCGTCGTAGAGCGCCTTCATGTCGTCCAGGGTCGCGATCGACACGCCGGAGGTGCCGACCTTGCCGTAGACGTCGGGGCTCTGGCCGGGGTCGCGGCCGTACAGGGTGACCGAGTCGAACGCGGTGGACAGCCGGGTGGCCTCGCTGTCGGCCGACAGCAGTTTGAAGCGCCGGTTGGTACGGAAGGCGTCTCCCTCACCGGCGAACATCCGGGCCGGGTCCTCGCCCTCGCGCTTGAACGGGAAGACCCCTGCCGTGAACGGGAAACGGCCCGGCAGGTTCTCGCTCCGCAGGAAGCGCAGCAGTTCCCCGTGGTCGGTGTAGCGCGGCAGCGCCACCCGTGGAATCGTGCTGCCCGAGAGCGACTCGCGGGTGAGCCGGGTGCGCGACTCCCGGTCGCGGACCCGCACCACCTGCTCCTGGCCCGAGTACGCCTCGACGACCGCCGGCCAGCCGTCGATGAGCTCCGCGTTCGCCGGTGCGAGGTCGGCTCTGGCCGCCTCGGCCAGCTCGGCGACGGCCGCGGCGGGCGGTCCGGTGAGCTCGGCCGCCACCTCGGTCAGCCGCTGCAGGCGCCGGGCGGCCTGGATCTGCCGGGCGGTGTCGGCGTGGTAACCGCGCACGGTCTCGGCGATCTCGGCGAGGTAGCGGATCCTGCCGGGTGGGACGATCTGGGCCGCGCCGGTGGACGCGCGGCCGCTCACCTCGGGCAGGACACCGGGCTGGAGCGGCAGGCCGCCTTGGGCCAGCAGGCCGCTCAGGTGCTGGTAGAGGGCGGTGACACCGTCGTCGTTGAAGGTGGCCGCGCTGGTACCGAACACCGGCATGTCCTCGGGCCGGGCGCCGAAAGCCTCCCGGTTGCGGATCAGCTGCCGTGACACGTCGCGCAGCGCGTCGGCCGCGCCACGCCGTTCGAACTTGTTGATCGCCACCACGTCGGCGAAGTCCAGCATGTCGATCTTCTCAAGCTGGGACGCCGCGCCGAACTCGGGCGTCATCACATACAGTGCGACGTCGACGAGAGGGACGATCGCGGCGTCGCCCTGGCCGATGCCCGGGGTCTCCAGGATCACCAGGTCGTATCCGGCGGCCTTGCACGCCTCGATCACCGCTCCGATGTTCTCGGGCAGCTCGCGGGCGCCCCGGGTGGCCAGGGACCGGAAGAAGACGCGGTCGCCGTCCAGGGTGTTCATCCGGATCCGGTCGCCCAGCAGCGCGCCGCCGCCACGGCGCCGGGTCGGATCCACCGCCAGCACGGCCACCCGGAGTTTGTCCTGCTGATCGGAGCGGAACCGGCGTACCAGCTCGTCGGTGAGGGAGGACTTGCCGGACCCACCGGTGCCGGTGATGCCGAGCACCGGCACCCGGCGACCGGCCGCCGCGTCCGCCAGTACCCGCCGGTCGGCCTCCGGAAGTGTCCCGCCCTGCAGGCAGGTGATCACGCGCGCCAGCGCCGTCCGCTCACCCGCCAGCACGCTTTCGACCGGCGCCGGCCGCGCGGCGAGATCGACGTCCGACTCACGGATGAGCCGATTGATCATTCCCGGTAGACCGAACCGCTGGCCATCCTCGGGGGAGAAGATCCGCACCCCCGACCCGGCCAGCCGGGCGATCTCCTCCGGCACGATGACGCCCCCGCCGCCGCCGAAGATCTGGACGTGTCCCAGCCCGGCCTGCCCGAGCGCCGAGGCGAGATACTCGAAGTACTCGATGTGCCCGCCCTGGTAGGAGCTGACTGCCACCCCCTGGGCGTCCTCCTCCATGACCGCGTCGACCACTTCCCGCACCGAGCGGTTGTGGCCCAGGTGGATCACTTCGGCTCCCTGCGCCTGCAGGATCCGCCGCATGATGTTGATCGCCGCGTCATGCCCGTCGAACAGCGCGGCGGCGGTGACGAAACGCACCGGGTGGGCGGGAACGTGCAGCGAGTCGTTGACGCGGGAGTGGTCGTCGGAGCGTGGCACCGGACTCTCCTGGAGAGTAATAAATGCTTGGACATCAAATATTTTGGCATTAAAGTACATAGGGGATCGGGATCCGGTCAAGTACCGTGAACCGGTGCCTAGTTCACCGTCTTTCGACTCCATCGCCGAAGCTCACCGGCAGTGGAACGCCCGCTGGCCGGAACATGCCGACCACATGGCCACCGTCACCTCCGTCATGCGGGTGCAGCAACTGCTGCTGAGCCGGATCGAGGAGACCCTCAAGCCGTACGGCCTGACCTTCGCCGCCTACGAGGCGCTGCAACTGCTGGCGTTCGCACGGGGGGCGCTGCCGATGGGAAAGATGGGGGAGCGGCTGATGGTGCACCCCGCCTCCGTGACCAACGTCGTCACCCGCCTGGAGCAGCGCGGGCTCGTGGAACGGCGTGTCTCCCCCGACGACCGGCGCGTGGTCCTGGCCAGGATCACCTCCGCCGGGCAGACCCTGGCGTGGCAGGCGACCGAGGCGCTCAACGAGAGCTCGTTCGGCCTGGCCGACCTCACCCGCGCCCAGGCCGTCGAGGCCACCGCCCACCTCCGTGACATCCGCGCCGCCCTGGGCGACGTCCACCGGCCAGGCCAGGCCGGAGCGAGCCCGCGCGACCTGCCCGTGCACCCGTAGCCAAGGGGCGTGCTCACCAGGGCCATCCTGGAGCGCGCGGATCGCCTCCCGGCCCACCGTCAGGCCGCCGAGAGGGGGCCATCACCGCGTCCTCCTCGTAGAGCGCGGCGACTCCGGCCGTGTCACCGGTGCTGGGCCGTTCGCCGAACAGGCGGGTGATGTCTTCGGGCCGCATGGCCTTCTCGTACTCCGGTATGGATTCCTTTCGATGTCTTGGACCTCGGCGCCCACCGGCGTGGCCGCTCACCGGCCAGAAGCCCAACAGATGAATCTGCTGTCAACTAGAAGTTACAGCTATGAAACCTTGCCTTGGCGGCACAATCGTTCAAGACCGTCGGCGGCGCCTTGGCCTAGAACGTTGCTCGCAGCGGAGATGGCCGGAGGTGCAGTGGATGGAGATTGGTTTCATCGGTCTTGGGCTCATGGGAGAGCCCATGGCCCTCAACCTGGTCCGCGCGGGGACGCCCCTCGTCGTCTGGAACCGCACCACCGGCAGAAGCGAGACGCTGCGGGCGGCCGGCGCGAAGGTGGTGACGAGTCCCGCCGAGGTGTTCCAGCGGGTGCGCGTCGTGTTCCTCATGCTGGCCGACGGCGCCGCGATCGACTCCGTGCTGGAGCGCGGAACAGCCCGGTTCGAGGCGAACGTCGCGCAGCGCGTCATCGTCCACATGGGGACGACCTCACCCGACTACTCCTCGGGACTGGAGGCCGACATCCTCGCCGCCGGGGGCGGTTACGTCGAGGCCCCGGTCTCGGGATCGCGTGACCCCGCCAAGGCCGGGCGGCTCGTGGCGATGCTGGCAGGCCGGCTCGCGGCCATCGAGGAGGTTCGCCCGCTGTTCCGGCCGATGTGCCACGAGACGGTGGTGTGCGGGCCGGTTCCCTCCGCGCTGCTGATGAAGCTGTCGGTCAACCTGTTCCTGATCACCATGGTGACCGGCCTGGCGGAGGCCGTGCATTTCGCCGACCGCCACGGCCTCGACCTGCGCCTGCTCCTGGACGTGCTCGGTTCCGGCCCGATGGCCAGCGGTGTCTCGCGGGTGAAGGCGCTCAAGCTGGTCGAGCGCGACTTCAGCGCTCAGGCGTCGGTCGCCGACGTGCTGATGAACAACCGGCTCATCGCCGAGGCGGCGCGGAAGTCCGGCCTGGCCTCGCCGCTGCTGGACGTCTGCCACGCCTTGTTCGGCGAGACGCTCGCGCTGGGGCATCACCACTCGGACATGGTGACCGTCGTCCGCGCGATCGAGGCCAGGACCGGATCGACCCGGGGAGCACAGGAATGACCACGTACCCGATCGTGACCGTCACCGGTGCCGCCCTCAACGTCACGGGTGGGCTGTGACACCGGCGAGCGCGGCGACCCACCTCGCCGGCGTGAGGCCGTAGGCCCGTTTGAACATCCGCGTCATGTGGCTCTGATCGGCGAAGCCAGCCCCCAGCGCGGCGTCGCACAACGGCACGCCGCCCGCCAGCATCCGGCGTGCCCGGTCCAGCTGCCGCATGGTGCGGAAACGGGTCGGGCTGGTGCCGAACGCGGCCCGGAACTGACGCGCGATCGTCCAGCGGTCCAGGCCCGAGACATCCTCGAACTCCTCAACCGTGTGCCTGACCGCCGGATCGTCGGCGATGAGGTCCCGTACGCGTGACAGCGGCTCCAGGGCGAGCGGTACCCGCTTCCTCACCGGCGCGGAAGAGTGCCTTTCCAGCATCCCCGCGGCCAGGAGCGCGACCTCGAGACGTTCGAGGTCGCCCAGCGGCTCGTCGATGTCCGCCAGTGACGCGAGAAGGGACGGATGCACGTCGCGATGCCTGACGACAGGATCGGCGACAAAGGGTAGCGGCCTTCCACCCAGCGCCTCCTGGATGAGGAAAGGGTCGATGTAGATGATCCGGTAGCCGAATCCCTCGTCGGTGCCCGCCGCGCCGTCATGGGTTTCGTCGGGGTGCAGGATGTGCCACTCTCCGGGCAGGCAGTGCCGCAGCTCACCGCGGTAGCGGAAGGTCTGCACACCCCGCAGTGTCATCCCGATCGCATACGTGTCGTGGCGGTGTGGTGAGAACGCCTCACCGACCAGCGACGCCTCGAGCCGCTCGATCCCCTCGGTGCCGGAGCCGAACCGCAGCCGATGCCCGGGCAGGTTCCCACCTGCCTGCAGGCGCCGGCACAGGGCTTCGAGATTCGGCTTTCGCTGCATCTCCACGAAGCTACACGCCCCATACGGCATGCCACGTCGCGCGGCCGTACGACGGGTCGTCCAGGGTGGGCGGGGCGAGCGGGTCGGCCGGGACCACCACGTCGGTGTTCCGGATGGAAGACAAGATTCCTCCGTCAGTGACGAACAGGGCGGTCAGGTTTTCGCGCCGACCCGCCGAGGAGATATGGAGGGCGAACCGTTACCGGACCTGCGGGGGAAGGGGGAGACCGGGACTGGCCGACCAATCTGCTATTGGATGATTGTTCTGTCAAGACGCACTTACCGGGTTCCCGCCGACGTGCGACGGAGATCGTCACCCGGTCCGGCGTCCAGCTGACCGCGGTCGGCGCCGGCTCCAACGCCACCGTCGCGACCGGCGGAAACACCTTCCGACAGGGAGTCGTTCCGCCGTTCGGCGATGCTTCGGCCGCCGGCCGAGGCGCGGGCGTGGTGGGCGTCGGGGCAGGCGACCCACGCGGTCGACAGGTGGGCGCCGCCTCGGCGAGCGTGAATTCGTCGCCACGGGGTGAGGCGGTCTTCCGCCTGTTGGAGGTGTACTCCCGGATAAGGGATCCGCGGGAGACCCTGGCCGTGAACGGCCTGGCCCGCACGACCGTGCGCGCGCTGCGGCACAACCCCGCCGAGCGTACGGCGGTGCTGACCGGAGTGGGCAGCGCGGTGCGCGAACTGGCCCAGAACCGGGGAGAGGCGAAGCGGCTGCTGGCCTGAGGGACATCGGCGCGCACGGGCTCGGCCGGTTCCCCACCGGAACCGGCCGAGCGCTCGCGACACGCTCTCTCCGATGCTCCGTCAGGTGATGCCCTCGGCACGCTCCAGCACCACGACAGGCAGGAGCCGGGGGGTCTGGACCTGGTAGTCGCCGTAGCCGGGTGCCGCCCGCACGACATGCCCGAACAGTTCCTCGCGTCGCGCCCCTTCGGCGGGAACCGCGAGTGCCTCGAAGGTCTCGGTGCCGACCTCCACCCGTACCACGGGATGGGCGAGCAGGTTGTGGTACCAGCCGGGGTGAGACGGGGCACCGAGGTTGGAGCCGACGATCAGCAGCGAATCGCCGTGGCGGACGTAGCCGAGAGGAGTGGTCCGCTCCGTCCCCGACTTCGCGCCGATGGTCGTCAGCAGCAGGAGATCCCCGCCTTCGAAGGGGCCACCGACCCTCCCTCCGTTGGCGCGGAACTCCTCGATGACCGATTGGTGGAAAGACATGGGCATACGGTTTTCTGTCTCCGGAAAAAGTGTGTGGATCCGCAGTGACTGCGGTGATGGTGGATGGCGGTGATACGCGCGGCACGGAGCGACCGCTACGCCTCTCGCCGTACGTGGACAGCGGGCCGCCGCTGACGGCCTGACGCGGTGCGGAAGCCCAGGGCAGGCATGGCGGGGCTCGGAACTCGAAGAGCGGGAGACGACGTGCGATCGCGCTACGTCAGGTACAGGGCGCTGAGTACGAACTCATGGCGGATCCTCCGCGTGAAGGGTGCTCGCCCGATCGCCGACCGGCCCACTGCTCTTTGGCCGGCGTCACGCGACACCGGGACCATTACACGCACCCGGCGGCCGCCTGTCAACACCGAAGATCGGGCACGTGCGCCGGGCCGAACCCGGCCGTTGTCACAGACGCCACTCTCACTGGCGACCGTTTGCGAGAGGCGTGTCCGGTCGTCCGCTGTCAAGGCGGTCGAGTGCGTCGCGGGCGGCGGTCGTCCAGAGCGTCGAGGCGGCCTTGTCAGCGATCGTCAGCGCCTGCCGGTAATGGTCCGCGGCCTCGTCGCGGTATCCGAGAGCGACGGCGAGATCGCCGAGGTGAAGCGCTACCGGGCCGAGGGTGAGCAGGCCGCTGCCCGCTCCGGCCAGTTCCCCCGAGGCGGGCCGTAGTCGGGCGTAGGCACGCTCCATCGCCGATCGGTCGCCGATCCCGACGGCGGTCCGGGCGGCGAGGCAGGTGCGGACCTCGTAGAGCAGGTCGAGGGGTGAGTCGGGGAGGGCCTTCGCGGCCACTTCGGCTTCGCCGCGGCGGCCCGCGGCGAGCAGGAGCAGGGGGCGGGCCCAAGGCGCGTACGGGCCCCAGTCCGCCTCCTCGTCCGCTGCCGGCCTCTCGCCCCGCTGGATGCGCAGGCACAGCAGGGCGAGCGGGAGAATGCCCTGTTCCATTCCCGGCATACCGCTGCCGGCGAGTGCGGTGCTCGCGGTGCGGTAGGCGGCCTCCGCCTCGGCCAGGTGGCCGGTGACGGCCAGCCGCAGCGCGGCGTACCACTGGGTGAACACACCCGCGAGGGGGATGTCGTGCTGTTCGGCGAGACGGTCCGCGGCAGCGGCGTGCGCGTCGGCCGTGACGAAGTCGGCGAGCGCGGAGTGGGCCTGGATGAGGATGAGGTGTCCGAGCACCTCGAAGGTCACCAGGTGGTGCCGGGTGGCCAGATCAACCAGTTCGTCGCCGATCCGGGCACGTCGCGGGGCCATTCCGGCCTGCTGGAAGGCCTGCATGAAGCGGCCGTTGAGGGCGAGGGCGAGCAGGGCCGGGTCTCCCAGCCGACGGGCGATCGCCTCCGCCTCCCGCGCCGCCCGAAGTCCACGGTCGGTGGGGACGCCGCGCAGTTCCAGGGCGAGGGTGCTCAGCAGACGGCTGCGCTGTGCCGCCTGGCTCTCGGGCAGGGCGGTCAGCGTGCGTTCGATCGCATGGACGATCTGCCGGGCGAGGTCCTCGTCGTCGTTGCGGGTCCAGATCGCGGGCACGTCGAAGGCGCTGATCACCTCGGCGGTCAGCTGCGGGTCGCCGAGTTCCTCGGCTGTGGTGATCGCCTCCGCGCGGTACTGCCTGGCGCTTTCCAGGGAGCCGGTCACGGCCAGTGCCCGCACCATGCCCATGACCGCCTCCAGCCGGCTGCGCACGTCACCCTCCGCTGCCCGGTCGTGGGCGGCGAGGGCCTGCCGCCACAGCCGTGCCGCCTCGTGCGGGGCGAATCCTCGCTCGGCCCGCAGCGCCGCCGCGCGGGCGTAGCGGGCGGCTCGGGCGGCCGTGGACCGGCTCTCGGCGTGGCCGAAGTGGTGGGCGAGTGAGGTGATGTCGTCCGGGTGCAGCCGTTCGATCGTCTCGGCGACGGCGGCGTGCCAGCGAGCCCGGCGTGGCCCGGAGATGTCGTCGTAAAGCGTGTCGCGCACCAGGGCGTGGGCGAACCGCAGCCGGCCCGGTTCCCGCTCGGTCAAAAAGCCCGCGAGCAGTGCGGACTCCAGAGCGTCGACCACGAGGTCCTCGTCTGCCGCGAGGGCGATCAGCACGTCCACGTCGATGTCTCGGCCGATCACGGCCGCCTGCCGCAGCACCGCCCGTGCCGGTTGCGGCAGCCCCTCCAGGCGGTGGCGGATGACGTCCCGCACGCCCGCGGGAACGGCGTCGAGCGCCGCGGGGCCCTCGGTGTTGACCAGCCGCGCGAGCTCGCGGACGAAGAACGGGTTGCCGCCGCTGCGCCGGTGGATCACCTGCGCGGTCCGTGCGTCCACGTCCCGCTGGACGACGGCACGGACGAGTTCGCCCGTGGCCGCCTCGGACAGGCCGCCCACGTACACCCGGGCCGGCTCCACGCGGGCGAACCCGGCGAGTGCGTCGGTCAGGGCGGGGGAGATCTCGGTGGCCCGGTAGGTCCCGACGAGCAGTATCGGCCCGGCGGCAGGTTCCGTGACCAGGGTGGCCAGCAGGTCCAGGGTCTCCGCCGCCGCCCGGTGCAGGTCGTCGAAGACCACCATCACCGGTGCTCGCCGCGCTACCGCGGCCAGATAGGAGGCGGCCGCGTGGTGCATGCGAAACCGGGCCGCGGACGGTGTGGTCGCCGTGCCCTCCGGCACAGGAACCAGGGCCGGGGCGGGCTCGGCCCCGGCGGCGGCCAGGTTCTCGACGATCTGTGTCCACGGCCAGGTGCCGGGCGCCCCGTCGTGCTCGGGGCTGCGGCCCCACGCCGTGGTCCAGCCCCGTGCCGTCAGCGTACCCGTGAGCGCCTCGGCGAGCGCGGTCTTTCCCGCGCCGGCGTCGCCGGAGACCAGGGCCAGGGCGGGCCTGCCCTGCCGCACGGCGGCTGCGGCGGCCTCTTCCAGCTGATCCAGCTCCCGCGCGCGTCCGACGAACGGCCGTCCGGCGGGATCAGCGGGCGCCGGGTACGACACCGCCGCCTCCCGCGGTGACAGCATGACGCCGGTGTCGCCGCCGGCCTTGGCGGGGGCGGCGAGGTGGGGGGCCTGGGCGAGGATGTCGGCCTCCAGCCCTCGCAGCCCAGGGCCGGGATCCACGCCCAGTTCCCCGACCAGCACCTCCCGGGCCCGGCGCAGGACGGCCAGGGCGTCGCCCTGCCGGCCCGACCGGTACAGCGACAGCGCCAGCAGCCTCCAGGCGTCCTCGCGCAGCGAATGACCCGCGGCGTGGGCCTCCAGGTCAGGCACCGCCTCGGCGGCCCGCCCCAGCTCCAGCAGGGCCTCCGCACGCCGCTCCACGGCCAGCAGCCGCAGGCCGTCCAGGCGGGTGATCTCTCCGCGTGCCCATGGCTCCTCCGCGAACTCCGCGTACGCCGGCCCCCGCCACAGGGCCAGCGTCTCCTCCAGGCCGGCCAACGCCTCCCCGGCCCGCCCCGCCGCCAGCAGCGAGCCGGCCGCACCCGCCGCCGCCTCGAACCGCCAGGCGTCCACCGACCGCCGCTCCGCCCGTAGCGCGTAGCCGGGGGAGGCCGTCACCAGCAGCCGGGCGGGCTGCCGGGGAGGACGGTCGGGTTCCAGAGCGCGGCGCAGCGCGGAGACGAACGTCTGGATCACCCCGACCGCCCCGTCCGGGGGCCGCTCCCACAGATCGTCGACGAGGCGGCCGACCGGGACGACCCCGCCCCTGGCGATCAGCAGCCGCGCCAGTACCGCTCGGTGCCGGGGACCTTTCAGCGGAAGCGGACCGTGCTCGTCCGAAGCCTCCAGCGGACCCAGCACACCGAAGGTCACCGCTCGTGCCGTCGCCTCGCTGGTCATGTCACCCAATGTTATCCGGCCGCCTCGCGTGGGTCCTTGCCGGCAGAGCCGCTCAGCCGCCGCTGACCGGCTGCTGACCGGCTGCTGAGCGCCGACGGGCAGGCTGGTCGCAGTCACCCGACAAGAACAGACATGCCTAGCGGAAAGGGTCCTCACCGTGGAACCCAGGATCACCGGATTCGACTACCAGCGCGTCACCGTCACCGAAGGCGTGTCACTCAACGTCGCCGTAGGCGGCTCCGGCAGCCCCGTCGTGCTGCTGCACGGATTCCCCCAGACCCACCTGATGTGGCGGCACGTCGCCGCCGACCTGGCCTCCGATCACACCGTCATCTGTCCCGACCTGCGCGGCTACGGTGACAGCGACAAGCCGGCCGACACCGATGGGCACACCTACTCCAAGCGCACCATGGCCGCCGACATCGTCGCCCTCGCGCGCGCCTTCGGCCACGAGCGCTTCGCCCTGGCGGGCCACGACCGGGGTGCCCTGGTCGCGATCCGTGCCGGCCTGGACCATCCCGATGTGGTCACTCATCTCGCCTCGCTCGACGTCCTGCCGACGCTGGACATGTGGGACGTGATGCACGGCGCCTCCGCCGCCATCGGCTTTCATCTCTACCTGATGGCCCAGCCGCCCGGCCTGCCCGAACAGATGATCAGCGCCAGCGCGGACGTCTTCTTCGGCTACTTCCTGGACATCTGGACCCGGAATCCGGAGGCGATTCCCGCCGACATCCGCGCCGCCTACCTGAAGGCCTCCCGCCAGGCCGTCCCCTCCATCGTCGCCGACTACCGGGCATCGGCCGCCATCGATATCGAGCACGACCAGGCAGACCGCCAGGCCGGGAACCTGTTGCGCATGCCGGTGGCCGTCCTGCAGCAGGACTGGGGGGCGGCCCTCGGCTTCGACGCCGCCGCCCTGTGGGAGGCATGGGCACCCCACCAGGAACATGCCACCGTCTCCTGCGGCCACTTCATGGCCGAAGAGGCCCCCGCCGATGTCGTCAAGGCGCTGCGCGACCTTCTGGCCAGGTAAGCCATCGCCGTGGAGGCGGGGATCATCGTGGACGGCCACTGTGGTGATGTGCGCCCGCACCTGTCAAGGGATTCAGAAGGAAACCGGCTTTGGGCACATCGCAACACGAAGAGTAAATGCCGGATTTGATTTACTTCGTAAAGGAAGCGGGGTGGTGAACAAAACAGTCACAACCGCCCAGGACACCAAAACCGCAGCCAGCGTCGGCCCGGCAGGTGGCCCTGAGCACGGAGCCGGTCAGGGGGCCGCTCATCGTCGTCCTGATCGGAGGTCCGTGGTCGCCGACCCGCCGCATGGGGCCACGGCGGTGTACGGCCCCAGGTGACGATCTGTGCCGGTGGGTTGCTCACTGCCATAACCGTGACGATGATCGTGTGGATGGTACCTCAGCAATGGCACCACGCCGCCCCAGCGACAGATCGCTGATAAGGAGCACCCCCCATGGCTCTTGCCGGAACCCTCCTGCCCATCGCGTTGGCGATCATCATGTTCGGCCTCGGGCTGAGCCTGACGATCTCCGACTTCCGTCGTGTCGTCGTCTATCCGAAGGCCACCGTCGTGGCGCTCGGCTGCCAGATCCTGGTACTGCCCGCGATCTGCTTCGGTCTGGTGGTCGTCTTCGACCTGCCGCCGGCGCTCGCCGTCGGCATGATGCTGCTGGCCGCCTCACCCGGCGGCACGACGGCCAACCTCTACAGTCATCTGTTCGGCGGTGATGTCGCGCTCAACGTGACGCTGACCGCGATCAACTCGGTGCTGGCGGTCGTGACGCTGCCGCTGGTGACCAACCTGTCGCTGTCCTACTTCGAGGTCGGCTCGGGCACGCTCGGCCTGCAGTTCGACAAGAGCCTGCAGGTGATGGCGGTCGTGCTGGTTCCGGTCGCCATCGGCATGGCGGTCCGCGCCGTGGCACGGCGCTTCGCCGAACGGATGAACACGCCCGTGAAGATCGCCTCGGCGGTCATCCTGGCACTGGTGATCGCCGGTGCCCTGCTTCAGGAACTCGACAACCTCAGCGGCTACATCCGGTCGGTGGGCCTGATCACGCTGGTTTTCAGCGTGATCAGCCTGGCCGTCGGCTACTGGGCGCCGCGCCTGGCCGGAGTGAAGCGCGGCCAGGCCGTCGCCTCCTGCATGGAGATCGGGATCCACAACGCCACGCTGTCGATCGCGGTGGCACTCTCCCTGCTGAACAGCTCCCAGATGGCCGTCCCGGCCGCCACCTACGGCGTGCTGATGTTCTTCACCGCGGCAGGAGCCGGATTCCTGCTCAGATCTCGCACGGCAGAGCCGATGCCTTCGGACCGGTGACCGCCGCGATCGTCCTGGCGGTCACCGTCGCTCCGCTCGCCCGTGCCCGGGCAGGTGAGGTGGACGTGGCCCTGGGCGATCCGGACCGTCTCAGCGGAGAGTCATGGCGGTACGGCACCGGGAACCGGTGCCGTACCGCCGTGAGCATGGGCGCCGATCGGGTGTGACCGGTCACGCCATGTCCCAGAGCAGGCGGTAGTAGGCGATGCGTTCCGGGTCTGGGGCGATCCCGTATGCGTCGTACACGATGCCGTCGTACCCCGGGCCGTGGTTCCACTCCATGCTCCACGCGGCCACCGCGAGGTCCGCCCACCGGTCGGCCACCCCGAGCGAGCCCAGGTCGACGTGCGCGGCGAACGTGCCATCGTCGTGCAGCAGGGTGTTGGGGGCGCACGCGTCCCCGTGGCAGACGACGAGGCGGTCGATCGCGGGCGGCTCGCCGATTCGCGCCCGGGCTTCGGCGAGTTCCAGATGCCGGTGCTCGGGGAACCGGTCGGCCGGCCCCTCTCCGTCGGTTATGCGCTCGTCGGCGCGGGCGAGCCGTCGATCGATGGCCCAGTCGAACGGGCACTGCTCCACGGGCAGGGCATCGTGGAGCAGGCGCAACCCTCGGCCGATCGCGGCCGCCGAGGTCGGCGGGTCGGCGATCCATCGGGGGTCCACCGCCGAGCGGCCGGGGACCGCCGCCGTGACCAGCCACGTGCCGTCGGTGTCCGTACCGTGTTCGATGACCCGCGGGACGGTCACCCAGCGCCGCGCCCAGGCCAGGCGTTCCGCCTCGCCGGGGAGATCGATCTCCGGAGTGCCGGCGGCGACCCACTTGACGTACCTGACGCCGTCACGCCCGTCTTCGAGGCGGAAGGTCAGGCCGCCGAGTTCGTTGCGCCACACCGGGGTGACGGTGTCGCCGTCGGCGAGCGCCGCGACGACGGCGGGGACGGTCACCGGACCGATCGGGACCTCGGAGATGACAGGGCGGCTCATGAAGACAGGATTCTCCCGAGGAAGCGGCGCCGACGACAAATGGATTTCCGAGCACGAAGCCGCGTCGTCTCGACGGCCGGAGGTCTGGTGCGCCTCGTCGGACGAGTGTTCAGCCGCGCTCGAACAGCCGCACCACGCGTGGGAAGAACGCGACGAGAACGGTCGCGGACCGATGCGCCTGTCTTCCCCCTCCTCGGCGAAACCGGCACCACCGTGGAGATCGTCGAACTGCCGGCCAGGACCCGGGACTGACGGGCGCCGGCCGAGTGGGGCCAGGCGGGAACGAGGAACGATCCCGGTAGGGCAGTGCCTTTTGCCGGGGAGTCCCGACCGGCCTACTCGTACGGCTCGTCGGGGGGCTCGATCCTCGCGAGACCCTTGCCGGTGAGCTGGGGGTAGACGACCCCGGCGGGCATCTTCTTGAACGTCTGCGGGATCCAGGTGCCCGTGACCTCGACCCACGTGTCGGTGGGCGGTGCCTGCAGCCCCCTGACGGCGACCTTCAGTGGGAACGCGTCCGCGGCGCAGCAGGCGATCTGCATGCGGGTGACGTACCACTGCCCCTTTTTCTTCGCGGGGACGACGAAACCGGTCAGTCTGACCTCGCGACCGGTGAGGGACCTCCTGTCGTCGTCCCAGGCTCGGCCGATGAACTCGCCGATCGGCATGTCCACTGGACCGTCGTCGGCCAGCGGGGGGAAGGCGCTCAGGGGCTGGTCGAGGGGCGGCGGGGTGTCGTCCCGGGACGCGGCGAACGAGCCCAGTGCAGGGGGAGCGATCAGGAAGATCGCGAACACCGGCAGGCACAGCAGCCACGCGACCCGGGGGCCGCCGTGCGGGTGCCCGTGCACGTTTTCGTCGGACCGGCCGTGCTCGTTCGAGTTCTCGCCGGGCCTGCCCTTCGTGTCCTTCGTCGTCCTCGCCGCGTGGAACAGCCCGATGACCCCGAGGATCACCAGCGCCGTACCGGCGCCGATGAGGAAGGGCTGGAAGCCGGGTTTGACATAGTTGAGATAGGTCGTGGAGAACGCCGAGATCCGGAGCACAGCGCAGCCCAGCAGGGTCAGGACGAGGTTCTGGGTGACGCGGTTCATCGGAGTTCGTGAGTTCCCTTCGTCGGCTTGAGCCTGGGCCGACGATCCTTCGAAGACCGGGAGGACATCACAGCAGCAACCATCCGAAAAGCGTACTGACCAGGACGGCGAGTGCGAAGGTCAGCGGGACGAACCGGGCTGTGAAAGCGCCACCGAACGTGCCGGCCTGCAGCGCGATCAGTTTCAGGTCGACCATCGGCCCGACCACCAGGAAGGCCAGCTTCGCGGTAGGGGAGAACGCGGTCATCGAGGCCGCCACGAACGCGTCGGCCTCCGAGCAGATCGACAGCAACACCGCCAGCAGCGCCATGACCAGGATGGCCAGCCAGGGCACCTCGGCGATCGTGGTCAGCCACTCGCGGGGAACGGCGACGTTCAGTGTGGCCGCGGCCAGCCCGCCGACGATGAGGAACCCGCCCGCGTGCAGCAGGTCGTGCCGCATCGCCTCGCCGAACCGCACCCATTTGCGGCCGTCGCCGTGCGGGTGGGAGGGAATCCGCAGCCACTGGCTGCGGCCGAACCTCAGCCAGAGCCAGCCGACGAGCACCGCCACGGTCAGCGAGGCCCCGAACCTGGCCAGCACCATCAGCGGCTGCCCGGGAAAGGCGACGGCGGTCGCGACCAGCACGATCGGGTTGATCGCGGGAGAGGCGAGCAGGAACGCCAGCGCGGCGGCCGGGGCCACCCCTCGGGCCATGAGTCCCGAGGCGACCGGGACGGACGCGCACTCGCACCCCGGTAGCACCGCCCCCGCCACCCCGGCGACCGGCACGGCCACGGCGGGGTTACCGGGCAGCGCCCTGGTCCAGAACGACGCCGGGACGAACGCGGTGATCGCCGCTGACAGCGCCACCCCGAAGACCAGAAACGGCAGCGCCTGCACACAGATCGCCACGAAGATCGTGGACCAGGTCTGCAGTGCGGGCGCCGTCAGGTGTGGCGTCAACGTGAACCGGCCCACCACCAGCAGCACGATGACGAGTGTGAACCCCCACGGCAGAGCGCCTCTCGCGGAGCTCGCGCGTCCCCAGGAGTCAGGGGGGAGCGGGCTGTCGTCGTCGGTCCACACGCTCCGCGGACCGGTTCGAAGCTCAGACATGCGCCCTATCGTGTCAGGCCGTCCCAGTGCTCCCGACGGAATCCTGTCCTGGGCGGCCGGGTCACATCCAGCGGCGTGACCAGCCGCCAAGCAGGAAGGACTTGAAGCCGATCGAACGCGGCGGTCAGGGTAGCCGGGCCACCTACTTGGTCAGGGGTGAAAGCTGTGAGTTGTCCGAACGGCCGTGAGCGGTGCGGTCAGTCATGCTGCTCCCCGCCGAGGCCGAGTTCTTGGGCGACGCCTTCCATGTTCTCGTAGGTGCGATCGGGCAGCGACCGGATGGCCGAGAGCACCTCGTCGGGTGCCGACTGGGCGCGCGCCCGCTTCAGTAAAGTCTCGCGGTCGGCCGGAAACGCGTGCGTGCCGCTGATCCAGGTGGCCAGGTCGCTGCGGCTGTCCATCTCCTGCGCGCTCAACCCTTCGGGTGATCCTGGCTGGTGCGCATGATCGATGCCCAGACTTTGCCTGGTGTTGTCGTCGTCCCGTGCCATCCGCTCTTCCTTTCGTGCGTTGTGGCAGGGGCATACCCGTCTTACGGTGGGCAAACATCTCCGCACCTCGAAGCTCCTTCGCGACTTCGCAAGCTGGACTCGTGGGACGGGAGCGGCTCGTGTTTCCCCCTGGCCGCCCTGGCCCGAACCGGGTCAGCGGGGCGGACCGAACGAGTTGTGCGAGTCGATAAGGGATCGTTCATGAGAGTTGGGGAGCGTCGCCGGGGCGTGTGCTGTTCTCCTTCGTCTCGCCACTTGCGAAAGCAACGTGCATGGGAAGGAGGTTCGGGCGTTTGGCTGTGCGGCCGTCGCCGGAGGAGCGGCCGCGCAGGCGCCTGCCGAGCCAGGGGCCGAGGAAGGAGGCGGCCCATCGTAGTTCGCCGGCCGCGGTGCGCCAGCCGGCGGGGACGGCTGCTCGCGGGTCGGCCAGCGGGTGGGTCCAGGAGTCGTCGCTGTCGGGCAGGTCGAGGGCGTGGGCGATGGCGGCGGCGATCCGTTCGTGGCCGAGCGGGCTGGCGTGCAGCCGGTCCGGGCACCACAGCCGGGGGTCGGTGACCACCGGATGGTGGGAGGTCTCGGCGACGACGACGTGGTGCCGATGTGCCGCCTGCCGGATGCGGTGGTTCAGGGCGGTGACGCGGGAGCTGATCGGGCGGGCGAGCGGGGTGATCTGTGCGACGTCGGGGAAGGTGAGGGTCGCGACGCGGGCGCCTTGGGCGGTGAGCGCCGCGAACATCGCCTCCAGGTGGCCGGCGACCTCGTCGGCGTTGAACCGGGGTCGCAGCAGGTCGTTGACTCCGGCGACGACGGTGGCCAGGTCGGGGCGTAGCGCGAGGGCGGGGGCGAGCTGTTCCTCGTGAACCTGCGCGGCGAGGCGGCCGCGTACGGCCAGGTTGGCGTACTGGATGCCGGCGTTGTGCAGCGCGAGCCGTTCGGCGAGCCGGTCGGCCCACCCCCGCAGGCCCACGGTGTCGTCGCCGTCGCCGAGCCCCTCGGTCTGGCTGTCGCCCAGGGCTACGAAGCGCAGGTGGTCATCGCCGGGCATGGGCCGCCAGCCTCTCTCGCAGGATCGCCACGGCGCGTTCGCACCAGTCCCGGTTGCCCCGTTCGAAGTCCAGGCCGCGCAGGCAGGTCAGATAGGGGCCGATCCGCTCGCCGTGGCGCAGGAAATCCTCCTCGCTGCGGTCGCCGCGGATCTTCCGCAACAGTGCGTCGAACAGCCCGATCTTGGCCTCGGCGAAGGCGGCCCGTTCGGTGAGCTGCGCGATCAGTGTCTCGGTGTCGACGTGGTCGGCGGTCTGGACCTTGACGAGCAGGTCGTCCCGGATGAAGGAGGGCTTGGGGGTGCTCGCCGCGAACTGTTCCAGCTCGGCCAGCCCGGCGTCGGTGACCCGGAACAGGCGCTTGTTGGGCCGGGTGTCCTGGACCACCTCGCGGCCGGTGATCAGCTCTTCCTTCTCCAGCCTGGTCAGCTCGGCGTACAGCTGCTGTGGCAGTGCGTGCCAGAAGTTCGCCACCCCCAGGTCAAACGCCTTGGCCAGCTGGTATCCGCTCAGCTCCTCGTCGAGAAGCGCCGCCAGCACGGCGTGCCGTAAAGCCATCAGGCCGCCTCTTTTCCACCTCTGTCCACGGAACTCACGCCCATGATAGTAAAGAAACTGACTAATCACATCCATGACTATCCGGGAGAAGCCATGGCCACCGCGGACCGCTTCCGCGCCGCTGTCGACAGCCGCGACCTCACCGCTCTGGACGACCTGTTCACCGAGGACGTCCGGCTCTACAGCCCGGTGAAGTTCAGTCCCTTCGAGGGCAGGCCGATGGTGTTGGGGCTCTTCGGAGTCCTCCTGCGTACCTTCGAGGACTTCCGCTACATCGGGCACTTCGACGGCACCGCCGAGACCTGCGCCGACGGTACCGAGGCCCCGTCGGTGGTCCTGCTCTTCCGGGCCACCGTGAACGGCAAGCAGATTCACGGCATCGACCTGTTGCATCTCGACCACGAAGAGCGGATCAAGGAGTTCACCGTGATGGTCCGTCCGCAGTCCGCGGTGCAGGCCCTGGGCGAGGCGGTCCTCGCCGGTCTGGTCGCCGACGGTCTCGTGGAGGCCCCGGCCGATCACTAGCTCCGCAACCGGCTCCGCACCAGCCCGGCGGCCGGCGGTCAGGTCAGGTCAGGTCCGCGAAGGCCGATCGGTGTGGTTGGCGGAGATCCTGCGACACGGATCGGGTCCGTCCGCGAGCAGGGTGGTCAGGACTCGGACGGCATTCTCGCTCCCGCTGACGGGACTACCGGTTACGGATGAGGTCCAGCAGCGCGGTGTGGGTCTCCCGGTCGGCCGCCACGATGAGCCCGCCCGTGCCGGTATGCGGCGGCCGGCCGTCAAGGCCGGTCAGCACACAGCCGGCGGCCAGGCACAACGCGATCCCGGCGGCGAAGTGCACGTTGTCATGGAGTCGGCCGTCGGTGACATAGGCGGCTCGCCGGCCGGCGGCGACCCAGGCCACCGCCAGGGTGGTGGAGACGACGCGCGGGCGGAACCGCTCGGTGAACCCCGGATCGGCGAGCAGGGTGGTGGCACGGAAGGCGGGTGAGTTCGGGAACGGTGGGTCGAGGTTGACGTCCACCAGCCGCGAATCCGGCGACGGTTTGAGCGGCTCGTCCACACCGCCGCGGCGGATGTAGGCGCGGACGCCGTCGGTCCAGAACACCTCGTCGGCGAACGGGTCGGCCGAGGCCGCCGCCGTGAGGTCCGAGCCCACGCGCAGGGCGACGTTCACCGCCACCAGCATGGTGTGCGCGGCGTAGTTCAGCGTGCCGCACAGAGGGTCGACCAGCCACATGCGCTCCGTCTCGGCCGCGCCCGTACGTCCGCTCTCCTCGCCGGTCACGGCATCACCGGGCCGGGCGGTGCGAATGACATCAAGGATGGTCCGCTCCGCTGCCACGTCGGCGGCCGTGGCGAAGTCACCACCGGATTTCTCCAGGCGCGTCAGCGATGCGCCGAACATGGTGCGCACGACGGCTGCTCCCGTCTGCGCCGCCGTACGGGCCAGCTCAACGTCAGTGATCGGCATGAGCCGCAGGATAGCTCAGGCGGCCTTTGGGGAGGATCGGTGCGGATTTTGACGGTGCCGCCAGACGGCAAGGTCAGTAGAGGCTGATTGTTGCGAACTCGAACGACGGCGTGACGACGCGGCTCAGCCAAGCAGGTTCTTCGCGAAGTTCCAGCCCAAGCCGTCCTCACCGGCGATGTCGAGGTGTTCAGCCCGTACCAGGCCGGCACGCACTGTCACCCGTTGAGAGGCGGTGTTGGCCGGGCGCACACGGGCGATGACCCGTTCAACCACCGCGGTTGTGGCCTCGCCGGTCACTTGTTAGGATACGACTGTATCCATTCGGGAGATGAGGTCACCATGCGAATGCCTGACCGGCCGTCCGCCTTCACCAGCGACTCTGCCCGTGACAAGTACTACGCCGTCTATGACCGAGTGCTCGGCGAGCTGTGGCCGGTGCCGGTGGACGCCATCGACGTGGAGACCCGCGCCGGCATTGTGCGGGTCCACCGGGCCGGGCCCGCCGAGGGGGATCCCGTGGTGCTCCTGGCCGGTGCCGGCGGGAACGCGTTGGCCTGGTACCGCTACATCGAGCCGCTGGCGCGCACGCGCCGGGTCCTTGCCGTCGACCCTCTCGGCGAGCCAGGCCGCTCGGTTCAGAGGCGGCCGCTCGCGACCGGTGCCGAGGTCGGTGGCTGGGTCACCGACGTACTGGCCGCAGTCGGAGCCGAGCACGCACACGTGGCGGGTTTCTCTGCCGGCGGCTGGGCCGCAGTGGAACAGCAACTCGGCGGGGGCGGCCGGGTCGCGGCGCTGACGCTGGTGGACCCGGGCGGCTTCGCGCCGCTGCCCAGGCGGTTCATCCGCTGGGCCCTTGCCGGCGCCATCGCCTCCATGCTTCCTCGTACGTTGCGACACCGCATGGCCGGCGTAGTGGACAACGGGGTGCTGCGCGAGGATGGGCTGGTGGAGCTGATGCGGGCCGGATGGTCCTTCCGCCGGCGCGTGCCCATCCCGCCCGCCTACACCGACGAGCAGATACGCGAGGTGCCCGTGCCCGTGCAGGTGCTGCTGGGCGCCCGCAGCGCACTGCTCGACGCGCAGGCGCTGGCCGCGCGGCTGGCCGACATCGCGCCGTCCTGGCGTGTGGAGATCGTGCCCGGCACCGGACATTCGCTGCCCGTCGAAGCTCCGGACCTGGTCGCCGAGCGAATCCTCACCTTTCCCGGCCAGGCGCGGTCCAGGACCGCAATGCCGAAGCACAGCACGAACAACAGGTAGGAAACGGGCATGCCCCGACAGGTGGATCATGATGAGCGGCGGCGCCAGTTGACCGAGGCGCTGCTGCGCATCGCCAGCACCCGCGGCCTGCAGGCAGTGTCGATGCGTGAGATCGCCGCCGAGGCCGGGGTCTCGCTGCGCGTCGTCCAGTACTACTTCACGAACAAGCAGGCCCTGCTCGAGTCCGGCCTCACCGAGCTGGGTGCCCGCATGGACCGCCGGGTCAAGCAGCGGGCCGCCGTTGCGGCGGGCGAGCTGACACCGCGAGGCGTTTTCGCCGCTGTCCTCGGCGCGATCCTGCCCTTCGACGAGCAGAGCAAACTGGACTCCATGGCCTGGACCGCCTACTACACCGCCGCCCTCACTGACCCGGCGCTCGCCGCGGTCGGGGTCACCCTGCCCAACGCACTGGAAAACTTCCTCACAGTACGGTTGACCGCCGCGCAGCAGGCCGGGGACATCGCCCCCGATCGTGACCCGCGTATCGAAGTCGCCGGCCTTCTGGCTCTCGCCAACGGCCTGACCTCCAGTGTCCTCAGCCGACAGCGCAGCCACGAGGCCGCCATCAAGATCATCGACTACCATCTGGACCGCCTGTTCGGACCGGCGGCGGCTTGACCCAGCAGGACCGCGTCGCTGGTTGGCGGCTGAGGACACGTTCGTGAACTATCAGGAAAGGCGCCAATCGCGTACCGGCCCCATCAGGTGTCGATCGGGGCCGTCGCTGCCGTGGCGGCCTGCCGGAGTGCGTGGCGGCATGCCCTGATGGCGGGGTGCCGGCTGCGACCTCGGCGTACCGCGGTGAAGATGCGGCGTGTCCGCTGGCCGCGGGGAAGTCGCAGCAGTGTGACGGTCGGGGACTGTCCGATCCATACGAGGTCGGGAAGCAGGGCGACGGCGTGGCCCTGTTCGACGAGGCGAAGGTGGATCAGAAGGTCGGCGGTCTCGAACCGTACGTCGGGTTCGAAACCGGCGTTCCGGCACAGGGTCATGGCCCAGTGGCGAGCGGTCGTACCCTCGGGTTCCATTGCCCACGGACGGTCGGCGAGTGAACGCAGCGACGCCGTGGGACCGTCCGCGTCATCGGCCGGTTCGGGCAGCGCGAGGCGGAGGGAGTCGTCGAGCAGGTCTTCCTGCTCCAGTTCGGCGGGCCGGGGGTTGGGGTTGCCCGGGTATTCCTCGGCGATGACCAGGTCGAAGTCGCGGGCCTGAAGCGCGGGCAGGGCCGTTTCCGGTGGCATCTGTGTGACGTGGGTCCGAAGGCCGGGGTGGAGATCGCGCAGGATGCTCAGTGCGCCGGGTATCAGGGCGAGGGTGGCGGTCTGGAACGAGGCGATGCGCAGGGTCCCGGTCAGATCGGTCAGGGAGGCGGCGATGTCCGCCTCGGCGCGCTCCAGGCGTTTCAGCACCGCTTCGGTATGGGCGACGAGGATCTCTGCCTGTTCGGTCAGCCGCACGCGCCGCCCGATCGGCTCCAGTAGCCGGACGCCGACCTCTGCCTCCAGCTGGGAGAGCTGCTGGGAGACGGTGGAAGGGCTGTAGGAGAGGGCGGCGGCGACGGCCGCGAGGGTGCCGCGATGTTTGAGTTCGCGCAGCAGGCGTAGTCGGTGCAGGTCGAACATCGCAGACCGTTCTCTTCGTCGTCGCGGCGAGCCTTCGACTAGTTGGTTCCTCTGACGAATATAGGTCGGAAACATCCGCTGGACCGATTGGAGTGTGTGTCGCACACTGGCTGCGATGTCTGAGACCGCTTCTTCCGTCCGTACGCTGCCGTGGTTCGCACGGCCCGCCGCCAGGTCCTGGACCTGTGCGCCCGCCCCCGCTGAGGTGCGGGACTTCCACGCCTCCCTGTTCGAGTACGCCCCTACCTCGCTGATCGAACTTCCCTGGCTTGCCGACGAGCTGGGGGTTGGGCGGGTCTTCGTCAAGGATGAGTCGTCTCGTCTGGGGCTGCCCGCTTTCAAGGTGCTGGGCGCATCCTGGGCGGTGCACCGTGCCCTTGCCGAGCGGGCAGGACGCGGTGGGGCGGGTCCGGTCACGTTGGTGACCGCCACCGACGGCAACCATGGCCGCGCTGTGGCTCATATGGCACGTCTGCTCGGCCAGCGCGCCCGCGTTTTCATCCCGTGGGGTGTTCATCCGAGGGCTGTGGCGGCCATCGCCGCCGAGCAGGCCGAGGTCGTTCAGGTCGCGGGCTCGTATGACGAGGCGGTGCGTCGGGCGGCCGGGGCTGCTGTCGCGCCGGATACGGTTCTGGTCCAGGACACCGCCTGGCCGGGCTATGAGCAGATCCCTGGTTGGATCGTCGAGGGCTATTCCACCCTCTGTGTCGAAATCGACGAGCAGTTGGCGGCCGCTGGAGTCGAAATGCCCGATCTTGTCGCCATCCCGGTGGGCGTGGGCTCGCTGGCCCAGGCCGTCGTCACCCACTACCGCAGTCGTCCGGCGGGGCCGGCCCCGGCGTTGTTGTCGGTGGAACCCGTGGCCGCCCCCTGTGTCATCGAGAGCCTCATACGTGGCGAACCGGTCAGCGTCACCACCGGTGAGACCATCATGGCCGGTCTGAACTGCGGCACACCCTCCGCCATCGCCTGGCCTTACCTGCGTGGTGGGCTGGATGCCGCTGTGGCCGTCGCCGATGCCGACAGCGCCCGCGCGGCCGGCGACCTCGCCGCCCTCGGTGTTTCCTGTGGTCCCTGTGGCGCGGCCTCGCTCGCCGGCGCCCGCGCCGTGCTCACCGGCGACGGCGCCGGCGAGCGCCGTACCGCGCTGGGTCTTGGCTCTGCCTCGACGGTGGTGTTGCTGTGCACCGAGGGCAGTGCGGCCAACCCGCATGTGGCTCCGGGTGTCTGAAGCTCAGGGCGGGTGGCTGACCGGGGGCCACCTCACCGACTGTGGCGCCGCAAGCGCCAGTCGCCGTGGCCAGGTCACGCCGCGGATCAGTCGATCTGCATGACGACGGCCTTCGGCTCGGTGAAGAACTCGCGGCTGAAGGTGCCGCCCTCGCGCCCGACCCCTGAGTCGCCCGCCCCGCCGAACGGGGCACGCAGGTCGCGGACGAAGAAACAGTTGACCCAGACGGTCCCGGCCCGCAGGCGGGCGGAGACGCGGTGCGCCCGGGACAGATTCTCGGTGAACAACATCGCGTTGAGCCCGTAGCGCGTGTCGTTCATCAGCGCCACGACCTCGTCCTCGGTGTCGAACGGTGTCACCGTGACGACCGGGCCGAAGATCTCCTCACGCTGGTGGCGGCCGGTGGCGGGCATGCCGGTGATCACCGTGGGGCGGACGAACCAGCCGTCGCCGAGGCCGCCGGAGCGGACGGAGCCGCCCTCCTCGGGGACGGTCTCGACGTAGCCGCGCACCTTTCGGTAGTGGGTCTCCGAGGCCAGCGGGCCGAGTTGGGTGGAGTCCAGCTTGGGGTCGCCCAGGCACATCGCCTCGGCCGCTGCGGTGAAGCGGGCGATGAACTCGTCGAACACCGGACGCTGGACGTACAGGCGCGAACCCGCCAGGCACACCTGCCCGGCGTTGGTGAAGATCGCTTTGATGGACCAGCTCACCGCGTTGCCGAGGTCGGCGTCGGCGAAGACCGCGTTGCCGCCTTTGCCGCCGAGCTCCAGGCTGACCGGCACGAGGTGCGCCGCCGCCGCGGCCGAGATGACCCGGCCGGTCGCGGACTCGCCGGTGAACGTGATCCGGTCGATCCCGGGGTGCTCGGTGAGCGCCTGCCCGGCGGAGTCCGGGCCGTAGCCGTGGACGACGTTGAGCACCCCGGGCGGCAGGCCCGCCTCCAGTGCGAGCCTGGCGAGGATGGTGGCGGAGGCGGGGGTGTCCTCGGCGGGCTTGAGCACGACCGTGTTGCCCCAGGCCAGTGCGGGCGCGATCTTCCAGGTCTCCAGCATCAGCGGGAAGTTCCACGGGGCGATGGCGGCGGCGACACCGACGGGCTCGTAGCGGGTGTAGGCGTGGTGGCCGGAGTCCATCGGCAGCGTCTCGGCCGTGGTCAGCCGGGCGTGGTCGGCGAAGAAGCGGAAGTTGTCGGCGGCGCGGGGCACATCGTTGCCGCTGCTCTGGGTGATCGGCTTGCCCATGTCGCGAGTGTCGGCCAGGCCGAGCTCGCCGGCGTGCTCAAGGATGAGGTCGGCGAGGCGATGCAGCAGCCTGCCGCGCTCGGCGCGGCCCATGCGCGGCCACGGCCCCTCGTCGAATGCCCGCCGCGCCGCCGCCACGGCCCGCTCCACCTCGGCCGCGCCGCCGAGCGCGACCTCTGCCCACGGCTCGCGGGTGTAGGGGTCGACGCTGGTGAACGTCTCGCCGCCGGAGGACTTCACCTCATTGCCGTCGATCACGTGTCCGAAGAATTCCATGTCAATCACCTTTGTTGATCTCGTCGCGTTCGGCGAGCGTCTGGTCTCCGGCCGCCCAGTGGGCGCGCGGCACCTCGCGTACGATCACCCGGATGCTCTGAGCGGGGGCGCCGAGCGAGCGTTCGACGGCGGCGTGCACCTCGTGGATGAGCGCCCGGATCGCGCCGGGTTCGCGGCCCTCGGTCAAAGTCACCTCGATCAGTGGCATGTCGCACCCCCGCCGCGGAGCCGGCGCGATCCGCGCTGGCAGGCGGTGGCCAGGACCGGCCCCGGCCGTTCTTCGATGACGGGGCCGTGGTCGGCGCGGTTCCGCTCGGCCTCCGGTGGCACCTCGGCGGTGCGTTCCATGGTCCGTTCACTCATGCGATCGATCACTTCCTGTGGCCGTCGTTTCGGCCGGGTGAGGCGCGGGGGAGAGGGCTCAGCTCTGGCCGAGAGGGCGGCGGATCTGGGGTTGGGTGTGGACGCGGCGTGTGGGGCCCTGCCACATGTCGATCGAGCCGGGCTCGGCCGGGTCGAAGTAGCGGGGCCGCCAGGCGTCCTCGTCGGTGATGAGCCGCACGCCCCAGGAATACTCGTAGGTGATCCCCTCCGGTCCCTTGAAGTAGACGAACACCGCCGTCGACTGCGGATGGCGACCGGGGCCCATCTCGATCTCGACCCCGTTGGCCTCCAGGAAGTGATGGTTGCGCATCAACGCGTCGAGCGAGTCGATTTGGAAGTTGATGTGGCACAGTCCCGGCTGGCTGCCCTGGAACACGGCCAGCTTGTGGTGGACCTGGTCGATGCGCATGAGGCAGGCCCAGTCGCCGATCCAGTCCGACACGCGGGCGTTGAACAGGCCGGACCAGAAGCGGTACGCCTCGCGCACGTCCGGGGCGTCCAGGCACAGGTGCCCGAACTCGGTGATGCCGGCCTCGCGTCCGTAGCGGACCGGTGCGGTCAGCGTCACCTGGTCGATCACCAGGTCGATGCGGTTGCCGAACGGGTCGTCGAACGACAGGAAGTCCCGGACCCGGCGTGAGTGGGCCTCCTTGGCGTCACCCCGTACGACGGTGACGCCGGCCTTCTCCAATTCGGTCTCGGCGGCGGCAAGCGCGTCCTCGTCCCGGACGGTGAACCCGGAGCTGATGACCCCGGACTCCCCTTCGACCAGGGCAAGGCAGTGGTGGCGCTGGTCGGCGCGCAGGTAGGCGACGCCGCCCTCCTGAGCGGTGAGCTCCAGGCCGACGATGTCCACGGCGAACCGTAGGGCGGCGTCCAGGTCGGCGGCGCCGGACCGGACGTAGGCGATGTCTTCGAGCTCGATCATGACAACTCCCGGAGATAGGACCAGATGCGGTTGGACAATTCGGATCGCACGGCCCGCCACGACTCCTGCTCGGCGGGCGTGAGGGGGGTGGGGGTGCCGGAGGCGGCGGCGGTGGCGTTCAGGCGGGCGGAGGCCTCCAGCACCCACATGAGGGCGACGGCCTGGCCGACGCTTTCACCGACGGTCACGGCACCGTTGCCCCGCATGATCAGGGCGGGCGCCGCACCCAGACGCTCGGCCAGCGCCCGCCCGCGCGCGCGGTCGCGTACCAGCGTCGCGTCGTCGAACACGGGCACCTCGGGCCCGAGGAACGCCCCTTGCCCGTGCAGCGGCAGGATCGGCACCCCCGCCGAGGCCAGAGCCGTGGCAGTGGGCGGCTGTGCCCGGCAGACCGCCCGCACGCCGGGTCGCGCCCGGGCGATCTCCAGATGGATCCACGCCTCGCGCGGCGTGCCAGCGGGCAGGTCGGTGGCATCCAGCGGGACCTCGGTGTGCTGCGTGTCAGGCCCGAGCGTCCCGAGCGGCACCGGCGGGGTCATCAGCAGCCGATCGTCCCCGACTCGCAACGACACGTGCCCGAACGCGGTGACCAGCCCGGCCGCTGCCAGCGCCCGGCCGGCGTCCGCCAGCTCTGCGTTCACACCAGTACCTCTCTGCCCATGCGCATCTGCAAAAACAGGCAGGACAATACAGGTATATTCGTACATGTTCTAGGGCAAGTAGGACGCCCCTATGCTGGAGGCATGTCGCTTCAGCACGCACTGCTCGGCGTCCTGGAGGCGCGCCCGATGAATGGGTACGAACTGACCCGCTTCTTCGATGCCGCCCCGCGCTGGGTGTGGTCCGCGCCGCAGAGCCAGATCTATCCGACGCTCCGTCAGATGGAGCAGGCCGGGCTCATCGAAGGTCAGAAGGAGATCCGTGGCACGCGGCTGAAGCGGACGGTGTACTCGATCACCGAGCGCGGGGTTGAGGAGCTGAGGACCTGGCTGGGCACCAGCCACGCCCCGGCCCCGATGCGCGACTCGTTCTCCCTGCAGGCACTCTTCTTCGACATGATCGACGCGGATCGGGCCGCGCCCGTGCTCAAGGCGTACATCGCCGAGCAGGAGCAGTTGATCACGGAGTGGCGTGCGCACCGGGAAGCGTTGCTGGCCAAGGACACCGACCTGCTCAAGGAGCGGCTGAAGAACCGTCCGCCGGCCGAGCACGACCGCATCGCCGGGTTGAAGGCGAACGTCTTCGCGGGCCAGGTCGCCGTCGCCCAGGCCCGCGCCGACTGGGCCCGGGAAAGCCTCCGCCTCCTTACGGAAGGCGTCTGACCGAGCGAGGGACGCCCAGGCGGCCACAGCGGAGCCGGAAGACTGCCGGCACCAGGTACGCGCGTTGACGTCTGCGCAGGTAAGCGCAGCCACGTGGCGGGTACCCGTCCGGATCGGCGCCGGTTTCGGCCTGCCGACACCCGACGCGTTCTGGTACGGCCCGACCGTCTTCGATCTTCCCGATCACGGCGGATCGCCCGGCCTCGCCTTCGGCATAGAGGGTGCGGTCGGGCGATACGGCGATCCTTACGGCCTTTTGGCATCTAGACTTCTAAAGTAATAGTTGGCTAGGTAAATGGAGGAGCAGTGATCGAGTTCCATCTGGACGGCCGGTCCGGTGTCTCGCCGTACCTGCAACTGGTCCAGCAGGTACGGCACGCGCTGCGGCTGGGCATGCTGCGGGAAGGTGACCGGCTTCCGACGGTCAAGGAGGTGGTGGCGCGGCTGGCGATCAACCCCAACACGGTGCTCAAGGCCTATCGGGAACTCGAGCACGAGGGCCTGGCGGCCGCCAGGCCGGGGGTCGGGACGTTCGTGACGAAGACACTGACCAATGCCTCTCTGGCCGCGCACGGCCCGCTGCGTCAGGACCTACGGCGCTGGCTGGCCAAGGCCCATCTGGCCGGCCTCGACGACGAAAGCATCGAGGCCCTGTTCATGACCACCTTTCGGAACGCCTCTCAGGAGGACATAGCGTGACCGAGCGAAGCGAGGGCACCCACAGGCACCGCACCCCGGTCATGAGAGCTCCGAAGGAGCTCTCATGACCGGGGTGCGGCAGAACCGGGCAAGAGGTACGGCAAGCGACGGGCGCTGAGAGACCGCACCATCGACATCCCGGCCCGGCACGAGGTCGACAAGCTCCTGGCCACCCATCACCGGCTCACCGGCCCGCGCCGCGACCCCGATCGGCTCCCCGCCGACCAGCAGAGCGCCCTCGTCGTCCGCACAGATGCCCCGATCCACGATCCTGCCTGGACGGTCAGCCGGCTCAGCCTGGAAGACCTGGTCCTGGCCCAGTGCTGGACCCGCGCGGCAACGGCGGCGTCCCGGGCGAGCTGTCCGCGGCCCGCTCCGTAGAGATCACCCGCACGTACGGCCGAGCCTTCTTCGACCTGCACCTGCGTGCCGACCCCTGCTGGACAAACCGTCGCCACGCTACCTGGAGGTCGAGCTCCGCGCTCCGGACAGAAAAACCTGCGAGTAGCAGACCGCCACCAGGTCCTCCACCACCAGGTGCGCGCCGGCCGCGAGCAGCCGCGCCCGGTTGCCGGTCCGGTCCACGCCGACGACCAGGCCGAAGCCGCCACGTGCACCGGCCCGTACGCCTGCCTCCGCGTCCTCTACGATCACCGAGCACGCGGGATCGACCCGCAGCCGGCGCGCCGCCTCCAGGAACATGGCCGGGTCGGGCTTGCCGGCCAGCGAGAGCCGTACGGCGTCGCTGCCGTCGACCCGGGCGTCGAACAGATCACCGACGTTCGCCGCCGTGAGCACCGCCTCGCTGTTGCGGCTGGAGGTGACCAACGCGGTCAGCAGACCGTCGGCACGTAGCCGCCGTAGCAGCGCCACCGTGCCGGGGAAGGCGGTGACCCCGCCTTCGGCCAGTCGCCCGGCGAACAGTTCCTGCTTGTGAGCCGCCAACCCGTGCACGGTGCGCCGTCCGGGCGGATCTTCGGGACTCCCGTCGGGCAGTGCGATCCCGCGCGCGGCCAGGAACGACCGCACGCCGTCCTCCCGGGTACGGCCGTCAACGTAGCGGCGGTAGTCCTCTTCGACGTCGAATCCGGGAACCGGCGACTCGGTCAGGTCCGGCAGCACCTCGTCGAACAGCGCCTTCCACGCCGCGGCATGTACGGCCGCGGTGTCGGTGACCACGCCGTCCAAATCGAAGATCACCGCCTTGTAGGCCGGAGGAGTGAAGCCTGCCCCGCCCTGATCCGTGAGGTGTTCGACGTTCACGACTCTCTCCGTTCTGTGTGCGGCCGTGACCTGTGTCGATTCCGCAGTCCGGCCGGAAGACCGCCCGAGAGCCCGGCGACCGCATCACGATCGGGATGGAGAACAGGTGATCAAGACCGGGTCTCATCTTCCTCCGGCGGCTCGTTCGGCTCCTTCCCCTCACGCTGGTCGTACGCACCCGGCGGGCATAGGGCCGCTCGGCACACAGGGCAGGGACCAACGTCTCCGAACCTTGGCCGGCCTGGACCGGAACGACCGTTGATCAAGCCCGGAGCCGGCGGGTGATGGTGGCGTCGGCGGTCCGCGTGAGCAACCGCGCCCGCAACGCTGCCGTCCGCCCTTCGGCCTCACCCCGCCCGAAGGGGGAGGTGGGCTTGTTCCGGACGTCAAGGCCCACGTCGGAGTGGTACACGCCTACGGTCGTGTCGCCACCCCCGAACCGTGGTCGACGTGCGCCTGCTCATCGGATCGAGGGCGGCGTGCCGGTTGCGGCGTTGGCGTAGCGGCCGGCCAGGCGCGCGAAGGCGTCCTTGAGCTCGGCCGGGCCGACGACCTCGATGTCGGCGTCGAACCCGCCGATGGCGGCGGCCAGACCAGGCCATGACCACGAGCCCAGCACGAGCCGGCAGCGGTTCGGGCCGAGTTCCTCGACGACTCCGTCGCGGGTGTGGCGGGACACGACGGCGGCGGGTAGGTCGAGGATCACCTCGCCGTGGCAGGGCCAGTCGCCGGAGCCCTCGGAGCCCCGGAATCTGCCGACCATGAAGGCGCCCACCTCGCCTCCGGGCAGTTCGCGCGGGGTGAAGCGAGGCCCCGTAGGGGTGCGGGGGGTGATCCGATCGGCACGGAAGGTGCGCCAGTCCTCGCGGTCGAGATCCCAGGCGAGGAGGTACCAGCGCCCGCCCCAGGCGACGAGGTGATGGGGCTGCACCCGGCGAGGCGGCGTCTGTGCGCCGTTGTCGTCCGCCCCCGGTGGGGAGGCGGGGGTGTAGTCGAAGCGCAGCACCTCGCGGGCGTGGACGGCGGCGCTGAGTGCCATGAGCACGCCGCTGTCGACCTGTGGGCGCGGTCGGAGGGCGGGCCGCTCGACGGCGGTGACCTGGAGGGCGTCGATCCGGTGGCGCAGTCGTGCGGGCATGACCTGCCGGACGGTGTTCAGCGCGCGCGCCGCGGCCTCCTCGATGCCGGCACCGGTGGTGGTGGCGGCGATCTGGAGTGCGATGGCCAGAGCGACGGCCTGCTCGTCGTCGAACAGCAACGGGGGCAGCTCCGTGCCGGCGTCGAGCCGGTACCCGCCGTCGGGCCCCTTGAAGGCCACTATGGGATAGCCGAGCTCGCGCAGGCGGTCGACATCACGGCGCACGGTGCGCGGGCTGATGTCCAGCCGCTCGGCCAGCAGCGCCCCCGGCCAGTCCCGGCGCGCCTGGAGCAGCGAGAGTAGCGACAGCAGCCGCGCTGAAGTCTTCGGCATACTCCCCATATTGCCCTGAGAAGCGGCCACTCCCTGACCGCTTCCCCTGCGACTGTTCTCTCGGGTCGAACAACGAGAACGACCGGAAGGACCCGATCACCGAGACCGCCCCACGCCACCCGGCGTGATTCCGACTCCGCGGTCGACAGTTCGGTCCGGGCGCTTCACGGCGTCCAGAAACGACAATCGAAGGTTGGGAACCGAAAATGTCCGTCAAGTCAGTGACTCATTTGAACTTTCGGGGCGATGCCCGCGCGGCGCTCGAGTTCTACCAGTCCGTGTTCGATGGTGACATCGCCGCCGTCACCTACGAGGACGCTGGGAACACGCAGGACCCCGCCGAGGCGGACCAGGTGATGTGGGGCCAGGTGGTCGCGGACAACGGCTTCCACGTGATGGCTTACGACGTGCCCTCGCGGACGCCGTGGGACCGGGGTGAGAACTCGTTCTTCGTCTCCCTCCGCGGCGAGACCACGGAGGAGGTCACCGCGTACTGGGAGAAGCTCTCCGTCGGAGCGACCATCGTGCAGCCGCTGGCATCCGCGCAGTGGGCTCCGCTCTACGGGATGCTCAGGGACCGCTTCGGCGTCGTCTGGGTCGTGGACGTCGTGAGCGAATACAACGGGTGAGCGCGTGGTACGCGCCTCCCGCACCAGGCTCCTGAAAGACCCCTGTGAAGGGGGGCGTCATGGCACCAGACCACAGGCTGCGACAGGGCGGCCGGATCCAGGCCGGCGTCCGGAGACCAGCGTCGGCTCACCGGATATCGAAGGGAACAACCACAATGAGGATGCGGCCTCTGGGGCGGACCGGAATGCCCGACATCGGCCCGCCTGGCATGTCCTGTGACCTGCCGGTCATCACCCGAGCGGCGCTACGCCGGCGAGCGCGCCACGGCATGAGCCGATGACCGTTCTCGACAGCCGGGCGCTCAACCGCGCGACGCTCGCCCGGCAGTTGCTGCTCGATCACGCCGATGTGCCGGTCCTCGACGCCGTCGCGCACCTGTGCGGCCTGCAGGCGCAGGAACCGCAGGAACCGTTCGTCGGGCTCTGGTCGCGGCTGCACGCGTTCGACCCGGCGGCGCTGGACGGCCTACTGACCGGGCGGAGCGTGGTGCGGACCCACCTCATGCGCCGCACCGTCCACCTCCTCACCGCCGACGACGCCCTGGCCTGGCGGGCCCGCCACGATGTCATGCTGCGCCAACGGGTACTCGGGAACTACCGCCGCGAGCTCGCCGGGGTAGACCTCGGCGAGCTCGCGGCGGCAGGCCGGGCGGTGATGGCCGACGACGAGCCCCGCTCGATGACCGAGCTCGCGCGGACGCTGGCTGAGCGCTGGCCGGTACCGGGCACACGGGCGCTGGGCGAAATGCTGATCGCCGCCCTCGTCCCGGTGGCGCAGCTGCCGCCGCGCGGGCTGTGGCGCACGAGGGCGGGAGTGCGCAACGTCCTGCTCTCCTCCTGGCTGGGGCGCGAGATCGACCCGCCGGCCCCGGACGGCTCCGATCCGGTCGGCGAAGCGCTGGTACGGCGCTATCTGGCCGCGTTCGGCCCCGCCGCCGCGGCCGACCTGCGCGCCTGGTGCGGCCTCGCCGGACTGCCGGCCGCGGTGGCCGCGATACGTGAGGAGCTGGTCACCTTCCGCGATGAGCGAGGCCGGGAGCTGTTGGACCTCCCCGACGCGCCGCGCCCCGACCCCGACACACCCGCGCCGGTGCGGTTCCTGCCGGCGTTCGACAACGCGATCCTCGGTTACCACGACCGCAGCCGGATCATCGACGACGTCCACCGTGGCCTGTCGGTCGCCGGCGCTCGCGTTGTCCTGGTCGACGGCCGGGTCGCCGCGACCTGGAGCGTCAAGGCCGGCGCCGTGACTGTCATCCCGCTGCGCCGCTTCTCTCGAGCCGACCGCACCACCGTGGCCGAGCAGGGGCGGGCGCTGGCGTCGTTCCTCTCCGACAACGACAGCCACCGCGTACAGATCACCGAGTCCCCCCGCTGAGCGACGCACCCGCGAGTCGCCTCCCTGAGTACGGGATCGGGTGGTGCGCTCAAGGGGGCCTCACAACGGCGACCCGCGCGCCACCCAACCGGCGCCGTCGGCGTGGTGGTGCCCACTGCGGAGTTCCCGCGCTGCGGGCACGCCCCACTGCCACCCCTTCTCGTGGATGCGGCAGCC
Source organism: Streptosporangium amethystogenes (assembly GCF_000721075.1). Lineage (GTDB taxonomy): Bacteria > Actinomycetota > Actinomycetes > Streptosporangiales > Streptosporangiaceae > Streptosporangium > Streptosporangium amethystogenes. Next base: position 29,996 of record NZ_JOEQ01000013.1, on the reverse strand, counting down.
GGCGATGTCCTGGTAGAGCACATCTGGACACCGCCGGCCGCTCTGCGGGCTTATAGCCGGTCGAGAAGCTTCCGCATCTGCTCGATCTCGGCCTGCTGGGCGGTCTCGATGGCTCTGGCGAGTTCCTTGGCCTTGGGATCGGCCCCGTCGCGCTGCTCGGTCTTGGCCATCGTGAGCGCCCCCCTGTGATGGGCGACCATGAGTTCCGTGAACATCCGGTCGAACCGGGCGCCCTTTGCCTTCCGGAGCTCGACCATCTCCTTCCCGGTCATCATGCCGGGCATGACATGCCCGGCGTGGCCCTCCTCCGCGGCGGGAGCCTTCCAGAGGGACAACCAGCCGGTCATGGTGGCGATCTCCGGTCCCTGCGCGGCCTCGATCTTCGCCGCCAATTCCTTCACCTCCGGGTCGGAGGCGCGGGTCTCGGCCAGCCTGGCCATCTCCACGGCCTGCTCGTGATGCGGGATCATCATCTGCGCGAAGGCGACGTCAACGTCGTTGAAGGCGGTTCCCGGCTCCTGGCTCGCGGTAGTGGCGGGAGCGTGAGTACTGCCGGTGGTGCCGGGGTGGCCGGCCATCGCGTCGTCACCGCCTCCGCAGGCGGTGAGCAGCGCGAGGGCGCCGGCCCCCGCTGTGGCGGTCAGCGCGAGCCTGCGAAGGGTGGAGCGGTTGGCGAACATTCCCATGGTCTCTTTCCGGTCGGTCGTGGCTGTGTGTCGATCGTCGGCGGGCGGATCTTCGATGCCGTCCGCGGTGGAGATCGGCCTATAGCCGCAAAACCGAGAGACACGCCAGGCGTAGGGCCGTCCTGCGCGGGGGCGGGCGGGCGACGAGCAGCATCGGTGAGGCCTCGGCCATTCGGGCCTGCGAGATGCGCCGCGCCCACATGGACGCCGCACCGATGAGGAGGAGAAGAAGGAAGGAGGTGAGTACGGCCAGGCAGACGGAGCTCGGATCTGGGGTGAGAGGAGTGTCACCAAGCCTTGAGATCAGTTGCCCGGCCGGGGGCATCAGGGCGGGAAGGAGCACGGAGTGTGCTTGTGGCGCTCCATGCCCAGAGACAGAGGCATGCGCGAGGGCGGCAGGCGTACCGCCGTGCCCCCGCCGATGCTCCAGATGCCCCAGTGTGTGCATTCCGGCGACGCCCAAAACCAGAGCGATCAGAAGAAGCCGGTGTGACACCCGCAACGCGAACCGGCGGGTTGAGCCGCCCATCGTCCCCCCGCAGTCACGGTCTGGTCCCCTTCGAGCCTCCCCGTTATCCAGGATAGTGGGGGGCGGCACCGGCCCCCCGTATCGGAGGGCTGGATGGCGGTAACGCAGCGCGTGCCGGCCTTCCCGTGGAACAGGTCGGCGTTGGCCGGGTTCCGGTTCTCCACTGCCCGCAGGCCTTCGTGGATCTCCCGGGTGTCGGTGACGTCGAGCCGGAGCGTCAGCACCCTGTCGCCGTAAGGCTCGGCCCAGTCGCGTAGTTCTTCGGGCCTGCGGGCGGTCAGGGCGACGCGGTCGCCGGACTCCAGGGCGGCGTCGGCGAAGGCCATGCCGAACCCGCCGGGGGTGCCTCCGGTGATGAACCAGGTCTTGTTCATGGCTCGATGACCAGGTGCCGGATGAGGCCGTCGCCCAGGGTGAAGCGGAAGCGCAGGTTCACGGTGCCCCCGGGGAAGTCACCGGCCAGGTGCTGGGTGACGGTGTAGTCGCCCTCGCCGGACTGCTCGGCGGCGATCGGCGTGATCGTGTACGTGTAGGCGCCGGCGGAACGCTTCATCCATGCGGTGATGGCGATGGTCCCGGCGTGGGTATGGCCTTCGTCGACCACTGTGGCGTCGGCTGCGAACAGGCCGAGCTGAGCCGCGATGTCGCGGTCGCGGTGGGCTGCCAGGTAGGTGGTGATGGCGCCGGGCAGCGCGCCAAAGGCGATTGCCTGGTTTTGGGGCATGGCATGTTCCTCGCACGTCGATGGTGGGTGTCGCACACGCGCATCAGTTACTGCTAAAATGAAACTGACTCACTTCGATAATAGCAGTGACTGTGGGAGGGGTGTCCATGCAGGCCCGGGTCAGGCAAGAAGACCGCGAGTGCCCGCTGTCCGACGCGATCGAGCACATCGGAGAGTGGTGGACCTTGCTGCTCCTGCATGACGCGTTCGACGGCTACACTCGCTTCGACCAGTTTCAGGAGAACCTGCGCATCTCCTCCAGCATGCTCACCAGCCGGCTCAAGTCCCTGGTCGCCGACGGCCTCCTGGAGCGCCGCCCGTACCAGACGAACCCGGTGCGTCACGAGTACGTGCTGACCGAGCTGGGCCGTTCGTTGCGTCCGGTCATCGTCGCGATGGCCGCCTGGGGCAACGCCCGCCTGGCGCCCGAGGAGCGCAGCATGATCCTGGTCGACGCGGCCACCGGAGAGGAGGTCGAACCCGTCGTGATCGACGCCAGGACCGGCCGCCGCCTGGACGACAGCCGCGCGTTCGTCTTCACCGCCGGCCCGGCCGCCGGCCCCGCCATGCGCGCCCGCTACATCCCGCAGCATGACGGGCCCGCATAATGTGAAACCTCGCAGAGCAGCGAAGCCCCGTTGATCACTCATCTCCCCTGATGGGCGGAGAGGCCAAGCGTCAAGTCGGCCGGGTCGTCGCCGCCGTATTCGGCCGGGCCGCGGTCCGGTGAAACCATGCCTGCCCCGCGTTGTGTAGTGCCGGGCGCGCGATCCTGGTCACGTGGCCGGGTGACGGCGGCTCGATCCGCTCCTGGCGGCGCTGCTTGAGCAACTCCTCCCGCACCCGCTGGGTAGTCCGTCGTCGAGACGCGGGGGAGGCCGATTGTGATCAGCGGGTCAGCGTGAGAAGCGGCCGAGCAGCAACGCCAGCCGCCGCTCGTGGCCTTCGTGCCGGAGCCTGCCGCCCCGCATGAGCGTCATCAGTCCGTGCAGGCCGCCCCAGAGGGTCTCGGTGAGCAGGCCCAGGTCGTCCTCCCCGGCCAGCGGTCGCACGGCCTCGCGCAGCTCGCCGAAGGCCGCGTGCAGGGCGGCCGGCGCCTCGGGGCTGGCGAACGGCAGGTCGACGGTATGGGTGAACATCGCGTCGTACAACGCGGGTCGCTGCTCGGCGAACGCGGCGTAGGCGGCGCCGACGTCGGCGACGGCCTGGCGAGGGTCGGTCGCCGCCGTACGGGCCGCGCGCAGTTCGGCGGCCAGGTCGGCGAAGCCTTCCACCGCGACCGCCGCCATGATGGCGTCCTTGCCCTTGAAGTGGCTGTAGAGCACCGGCTGGCTGTACTCGACCCGTTCGGCGAGGCGACGGGTCGTCACCGCCTCCCAGCCCTCGGCCTCGACCAGTTCCCGGGCCGCCGCGATGATCAACCGCTCCCGCTCCGCCCGCTCACGCTCTCGGCGCGTTTGAATCGACATGAGGCGATTCTAGCATTACTAGCACTCCTATCAACGCTATGCTAGCTTCGATCGTGTTCCTAGCAATGACAGCAGCAGGAGAAGCTCATGCTTGCCCCCCTCGCCTACGGCCTGGCCGTCGTACTCAACCTCTTCGTCATCTTCATCGGTGTCCGGTTCCTCCTGGTGCCCCAGGCCGCGGCCGCCGGCTACGGCGTCCCCGCCAAGCACGACGGCGACGCCGCCTACCTGACCATCAAGGGACTGCGCGACACCGGCTACGGCATCCTCGGCCTGGCCCTGCTCGCCTTCGCCGGCGCTCACGCCGAGGCCTGGTACATGCTGGTCGTCGCCCTCCTGCCGCTCGGCGACACCGTCATCGTCCTGCGCCACGGCGGTACCAAGGCCGCCGCCTTCGGTATCCACTTCGCCACCGCCGTGGTGGTGTTCATCAACGCCGCTTTGCTCTTCGCCCTCTGAAGGTCAGAGACTGTCTTCGCACGGAAACGCTCGCCCCAGGCAAGGAGTCACAAAGATGTCGCTGATCACGCCGGACTTCAACGAGTCCGTGATCGTCCGTTCCGCCAAGGCCGAAGTGATCGGCCAGGCACCGACCACCATCCGGCTACTGGCCGACAGCAGTTCCACCGGTGGCGCGCTGTCCACCCAGCGGGTGACCCTGGCCGACGGTGCCGACGGCGCCAAGCCGCACCACCACTCCAACTCGGCCGAGCTGTTCTACATGCTGGACGGCACCGCCCAACTGCTGTCCGGCGAGCAGGTCGTGACCGCCCAGCGCGGCGACCTGGTCATCGTGCCGCCCGGTGTCGCACACGCCTTCGCCGCCGCACCGGGACAGGACGCAGACATCCTCATCGTCATCACCCCCGGCGTCGAACGGTTCGAATACTTCCGTCATCTGGAGCGCATCGCCTACGGGAAGGTGCCGCCGGAAAGCCTGCTGGAGGTCCAGGAGCTCTACGACACCTACTTCCTCAACAGCACGACCTGGAACCAGGCCAGAGCCTGAAACCACCGGCGAGCAACTGACAAGCTCAAGAAACGAGAGGCGACACGTCTTGGGTCGCTCGTCATGACCGTTCGCAACCTGTCCGAGCTGCGCGACGGGATACGCCGGCGCGCGTCCCCAAGGCCCGGCGCCGGCCTATGTGGAAGATCTCGAAGGGCCGAACGGGACGCGGTTGCGCCACTACCGGCCGTCGGGCAAGGAACGGCCGCTGGCGGTGTTCGCGCACGGTGGCACCTGGGTGATCGGTGATCTGGACACATATGACCGGACCTGCAGGCGCGTCGCCGACGCCTGCGACGTGGAGGTCCTGGCCGCCGCCATGGCTCAGCAGGACCGAGGGGCGGCCACAGATCAGCGTCACCCGCAGGGGGCGGCGGCCTTGCCCGCGGGCTCGGGCTCGCTCGCCTCAGCGGCTGTGTCCGAGGGGCGGTGCGCAGGAGTGCGGCGGACAGGACGTCGGCCTGTTCCATGGCGAGGACGCTGTGGGGGAACCCTCGAATCCAAGTGTCGGAAGAAGATCGGCGGTTGTGTCGATCCACGGCATTCCCGTTCGACCTAGGAGTGAGAGGATCCGCGAGAGGGTCCCGGACACCCCAGGGAGACAGAAGAATGAAGTACATGCTGATCATGCGCGCCACCGACGAGGCCTTCGCGGGGATGGCGGACATCGACTTCGGCAAGATGCTCGAGATCATCGGCAGGTACAACGACGAGATGATCCGGGCCGGTGTGCTGGTCGCCGCGGAGGGACTCGACGCCGCCGCCGAGGGTGTGGTCGTCGACTACTCCGCCGAGCCGCCCGTGGTCACCGACGGCCCGTACGGCGAGACCAAGGAGTTGTTCGGCGGGTTCTACATCCTCAACGTGGCGTCGAAGGAGGAGGCCGTCGAGTGGGCCAGGCGGTCGCCGATGACCGGCCCGGGCTTCAAGACCGAGATCCGCCGGATCACCACGATCGACGAGTTCCCGCAGGACAACGAGTGGGTCCAGAAGGAGCGGGCGTGGCGTGAGGCCACCGGCCAGCTCTGAGCGGATCGACAGGAGATGGCCGATCCCACCGGCCGTGAGGCCGTCGCCGCCGTCTGGCGGATCGAGTCCGCCCGGATCGTCGGTGCGCTCGCGCGCTACACCGGCGACTTCGCGCTGGCCGAGGACCTCGCCCAGGAGGCGCTGGCCGAGGCACTCGTGACCTGGCCGCGGGCCGGCGTACCCCGCAACCCCGCGGGGTGGCTGCTCACCGTCGGGCGGCGCCGCGCGATCGACGCGTTCCGCCGGCGCTCCGCTCTTGACGAGAGGTACGCCGCCCTCGCCCGCGACCTGGGCGAGGGTGACGTGGTCTCAGGGAGCGTACCCGCCGATCCGGTCCGGGAGGCCGAGGACGTGCTGTGGGATCCGGAGCAGATCGATGACGACGTGCTCGCGTTGATGTTCATCTCCTGCCACCCCGTGCTGTCGCGGGAGGCGAGGGTGGCGCTCACCCTGCGGGTGGTCGGCGGCCTGACGAGCGACGAGATCGCCAAGGCGTTTCTCGTTCCGGCCGCCACCGTGCAGGCCCGGATCACCCGGGCGAAGAAGACCCTCGGGGCGGCCCGGGTGCCGTTTGAGGTGCCGGCGGCCGAGGAGCGGGCCGAGCGGCTCGGCTCGGTGCTCAGCGTGGTCTACCTGATCTTCACCGAAGGGTCCTCGGCCAGCTCCGGTGACAGTCTGATCCGACTCGACCTGGCGAGCGAGGCACAGCGTCTCGCGCGGGTGCTGAGCCGTCTGGTGCCGGAGGAGCCCGAGGTCCACGGCCTGTTGGCGCTGCTTGAGCTGACCGCGGCGCGCTTCCCCTCCCGCACCGGGCCGGACGGCGAGCCGGTGCTGCTGGAGCACCAGGACCGCCGTCGCTGGGACCGCGCCGCGATCCGCCGGGGACGAGCCGCCCTGGCCCGCGCGGCGCGGGTCGGCCGGGGCCTGGGCGCCTACGGCCTGCAGGCGGCGATCGCCGAATGCCATGCCGTCGCTCCGTCGGTCGACGCGACGAACTGGGAGCGCGTCGTGCTCATCTACGAGGCGCTCGGCAGGCTCGCGCCGTCACCGGTGGTCGACCTCAACCGGGCGGTGGCGGTCTCCATGGCCCGGGGACCGGCCGCGGCGCTGCCGATCGTGGACGAGCTGGTGGCCGCCGAGGCACTGTCGAACTCGCACCTGCTGCCGAGCGTTCGCGGGGAACTGCTCACCCGTCTGGGCCGCACCGGCGAGGCGCGCACCGAACTGGAGCTCGCCATACGGCTGTGCGGCAACGAGCGCGAGCGGGCGGTGCTGGAGCGTAAACTCGCCGACCTCGGCCGACCGGCCAGGAAGCCCTTCCAGGGCGGACCTACGTATCCGTGAATTCGTGGCGCATCCGCCGCGAGCGAGAAGGGGCCGGATGGGGTGACGGCGACGGCGGTCAGGGTCAGCCTCCGTGCGCGGTGAGGATGTAGCCCTCGGGGCCGGTGAAGGTGAACGTGCGGCCGAAGGGACTGTCCTTGGGCGGGCTGATGATGGGCACCCCGGCAGCGGCGAGCCGGTCGTGCAACTCCTGGGCGTCCGTGGTACGGAACCACAGGGCCACCCCGAGACCGGGCCGCGTGACGTTGTCGAGATCCACGCCCGGCAGCGGCTCGCGGACGGCGAACGGGATCGGTGCGGTGGTGAACACCACCGCACCGGGAGGCGAGGCCGGTGCCCGCCGCAGTCCGAGGTGCTTTTCGCAGAAGGCGGCCGCTGCCTCGACATCGCGTACCTGCAGAGCGATGAAGTCAGGGCCGTCGACGGTGGCGGTCATGGGTCCTCCCGGAATTCCTTGATGTCAGGACTTTGACATAAGCGGAATGTACTCGCGGCGGCCCACCTATGTCAAAATACTGACATGGAAGACCGGAAGCCCGTGGACCCGCCCCACCCCGCTCGGGACGTCACCGAACACGTGGGATACCGCCTCAAACGCACCGCCGCGGCGCTGCGCGGCGCTATGGACAAAGCGCTGCGCGAGCACGGGCTGACGGTGCCGCAGTACGCATGCCTCGAACTCCTCGACCAGCAGCCCGGCCTGTCCAACGCCGAGCTCGCCCGCGGCGCATTCGTCACGCGGCAATCCATGAACGTCGTCCTTCGCGGCCTTCAGGACGCAGGCCTGATCTTCCGGCCTGCCAGCGCCGACCACGGCCGAGCCCTTCCCGCGCACCTCACCGCAGAGGGCCGCAGTCGTCTCGACGCGGCCCGGTCCGTCGTCTATGCCATCGAACGGCACATGGTCGACACGGTCCCGCAGCGACGCCTGGCCGCCCTTCTCGCCGACCTCGACCGTATGGCGGCAGCCCTTGGCGGTTGACCCGCTGAGCCGCCGCAGCCGGCCGCGCGCTCGGGCGCCTGGCCGACCCTCTGGAGCTGCACGTACGGTGATTCACATCAATGGCCGTTTATGTGAAAGCCGACAGTAGCCATGACGACTCTCAGCCGCCGGGCGGCCGGGACATCTTCGGAGAAGGCAGCCCTCTCGGAGATGGCGGCGATGCTCGGCCGGACGGCCGAGCCGGCATCCGAACGGCTCGGAGTCCTCGATGGGTTGATCGTGGCCGGTATTCCGGCTGGGCCCGGAGCTGAGCCGGTTCACTCTCCGGCGGGGCCGATCGGTGTCGCGGGCTTGCGGGCCAGGCGGGCACGTGCCCAATCGAAGACCGATGGCCCACCCGCGAAGCACCACAGCGCCACAACCGGGTCGCAGACGGCGCAGCCGAAGGAGGAATGCTCGGCGAAGGGGAGGATGGGGTTCCCCTAGAGGTGGTGCAGGACGTCCCAGGCGGTGTGGAGCAGCCAGCCGATACCGATCCAGGTCCAGCTGCTGAGCCCTCGGTAGGCGACATAGGTCATGACGATCGGCAGGACGAACTCCCAGTATCCGAGTCCGCCTCCGCTGAGGTAGGCGGCGCCCGCACCGCCGACCAACACGGCGTTGACCTGGCGTCGATGCGGCTCGGGGATCAGGGATATGAGGGAAACGCAGTTCAGTCCGATGACGATCGGCATGACGATGGACATGGAGTGTGACAATCCGTTCCGAGGTAGGGGTGTTTCGGTTGACGCGGCCCAGCCTGGCCCGCTCCGCCACCTTGTCGGGGCGCCACGGGGCCGGCAGTCCGCCGATCCCCGGCAGCCGGGCCAGGGCGGCGGCCATGAGGGTGCGCTGCGGATCGCGGGCGGTGCCTTCGGCTCTCAGGGCATCCCCGCGGCGTGCGGCACCTCGATGGCATCTAAATGTGCATGCATCAGCACCGCTCCTTCTTCGCCCGCCCGGATCTCGCAGCGCAAGGCTAGAGCGGCCGTCCTCGGCTCCCCAGGGGCTGAATCGACAATCTCCAACGGGTTCTCGCCATCTGGCCCTGGCTGCGAAGACGGTCGCCTCAGACGCTTCACCTGCCTGTTCGTGGCCGGCGGGGTTCGCTGCTGGAGCCGGTGCTGTCGTGGATCGAGGACAACCTCGCCCAGGAGGTGACGTTGGCGGAGATGGCCATGCGCGGTGGGATGAGCGAGAGGACCTTCAGCCGCCGCTTCCGTGAGCAGACCGGCACCACCCCGCTGCAGTGGCTGCTGCGAGCACGCGTACGGCGTGCGCAGTTCCTGCTGGAGACCACCGGCCACGGCGTCGAGCGCATCGCCGCGCAGGCCGGTTTCGGCTCGGCCATCGCGTTCCGGGAGCGGTTCAAGCGCGTCGTCGGCGTCACGCCGCAGTCCTACCGCTCCTCCTTCCGGACGAACGCCTCTGAGCCGTGAACGGGCTTTCGGGGCCGGACCGGCCGGGTCCGTGACGGGCGTGCCCGCGTACTCGACGCACGACTCCTGCTGCACACAGCCCCGGCAAGACACCGGCGCCCGGCCCGCCGACTCCGATCGGTGGCACACCATCCCCGCCCGGCAGCCGTCGGTACGTAGCACGGGGCCTCAGGAGTTCAAGACCTTTCGCTATCATGTGGCCATGTCCAGTCCTGAGGCGTCAAGACGCTAGCCACCGGTCCTTCGGTGGCTTCTTGTGGTGTCACGCGGCAGCGCCATCGCTGAGGCCGCGTGTTTTTCGTCACCCTCGCCGCCGGATCACCGTCGTACGGACTGAGTCTTCCCGGTAGTTCCGTCACCTTCGTCGTACCGCTGGTGGCGCCAGGCCGGGTCTCCCTCACACAGTAGGCCCCCGTGTGCCCCAGCTGAACGCACGCTTCGTGCGGCCGGTTCGGGAGTGCCGCGGTGGTGTCCCGTGTCCTTCGTGATCCCTTTCGACGTGGCTGTGGAGTTCTCTGCTCATGCCCTTTGCCATTTACATCCTTGGACTGGCGGTATTCGCCCAGGGAACCTCTGAATTCATGTTGTCCGGGTTGGTTCCGGACATCGCCGACGAACTGAATGTGTCCGTATCGGCCGCCGGCGCGCTGACGTCGGCCTTCGCCGCAGGAATGATCGTCGGCGCCCCGCTGATGGCGGTCCTCAGTCTGCGCTGGCCGCGTCGGCGGGCGCTGCTCGTCTTCCTGGTCGCGTTCATGCTCGTGCATGTCGTCGGCGCGGTCGCCACCACCTTCTCTGTGCTCCTGGTGACCCGGGTCCTCGGGGCGCTGGCCAACGCCGGCTTCCTGGCTGTGGGGCTCGCGGCGGCGACCGGTATGGTCGCGCCGAACGCCAAGGGGCGGGCGACCTCCATTCTGCTGGGGGGCATCACGCTCGCGTGCGTCGCCGGTGTGCCCGCCGGTGCCGTGCTCGGTCAGGCGCTCGGCTGGCGCGCGGCGTTCTGGGCCGTTGCCCTGATCTCCCTGCCGGCCGTCTTCGCCGTGCTGCGCTCGGTGCCCGACACGGTTCAGGCGACCGGCGACCCGGACGAGGCCCGTCCCCGTGCTCGGCGCGAACTGCGGGCACTGCGCGGCCCGCGGCTGCTGGTCGTGCTGCTGCTGGCCGCGCTGGTGAACGCCGCCACCTTCTGCACCTTCACCTATCTGACCCCGCTGGTCATCAACGTCAGCGGACTCTCCGAGCGCTGGGTGCCGGCGATGCTGGCGCTGTTCGGTCTCGGATCGTTCGCCGGTGTGACCATCGGCGGTCGCCTGTCGGACACGCGGCCGATGCGGGTCCTGATCCCGGGCGGGATCGCCTTGCTCGCCGGATGGGGGATCTTCACCGCCGCAGCCGGTAGCCCGGCCGCCGCCTTCCTGCTCGTCTTCGTCCAGGGGGCCCTCTCGTTCGCCGTCGGTTCGACCTTGATCGCTCAGGTGCTGTACGCGGCGACGCAGGCCCCCTCACTCGGCGGCTCTTTCGCGACCGCGGCCCTCAACGTGGGGGCGGCCGTCGGACCCGCCATCGGCGGCCTCACCATCGCCGCCGGACTCGGCTACCGCTCGCCGCTGTGGGTCAGTGCCCTGATGGTGGCGGCGGCGCTCGTCACAGCGGGTCTCGCCCAGGTGATACAGCGCCTGCGGAGCACGCCGCGTGAGGAGACACCGCCGTTCCGCACGACGGTGTGACCACACCACTCGGCGCGCGTCCTCGGCGGTGACGCCGGCGAGGGCGGCGAGTGCGTCGGCGGGATGGGGACCCGCGCCGTGTTGGTCGATCACGGCGCGGGTCGCCTGGAAGACGTCGAGGTCGTGGGTCCACAGCGCAGGCCGGTTCGGAATGCCGCGGCGAGGTCCTCAACCTGGCGCCTCACGGTCAGCGCAGGCGGGACTCGATGGCCTCGATGATCCGTGGGCGCAGTTCCGCGGCGCGGATGACGGCGTCGACGGAGCCGACCTCGACCGCGCGCTGGATGTTGTGCACGCGGTCGAACTCCGTGGCCACCTCACCGAGCTTCTCCGCGCGGACCGACGAGCGGAGCTCGTCGAGCTCCGCGGTCAACGCGGCGCGGTCGGCGCCGGAGGCGGCCGTGACGCGGGCCTCCAGGTCCCGTACGCGCGGGTCGGCCGCGGTGCGGGCGTTGACGTCACCGGAGAACACCACCGCGGCGGCGGGGGCGCCGCCGAGCACCGAGGCGAACGAGCCTTCCAGCGCGAGCACGGTCATGTTCGGGTTCAGCGCCTTCGAGAACACCACGAACGCGCCGCCGTGGTACCGCGAGATCACGCAGAACACGATGGGTCCGCGGAAGTTCACGATCGCGCGGCCGATCTCGGCGCCGTACTCCAGCTGCAGCTTCCGCATCGACTCCGGCGAGCCGTCGAAGCCCGACAGGTTGGCCAGCACCACCAGCGGCCGGTTGCCGCTGGCCGCGTTGATCGCCCGCGCGGCCTTCTTCGACGACTGGGGGAACAGCGTACCCGCGGTGTAGGTGTCCGGGCCGTCGGTGGGCGGGAAGCCGCGCCGGGGTACCGCCCGTGACTCGATGCCGAGCAGGCAGACCGGCATGCCGCCGAGATGCACGTCCTGCACCGCCGCGGTCTCCGCGTCGGCCATGCCCGCCCAGCGTTCCAGCACCGGGTGGTCCTGGTCGGAGAGCGCCCGCATCACGGTCCGGATGTCGAACGGCTTCTTGCGGTCCGGGTTGGCCTCGGCGGAGAAGATCTCGCCGACGGTGGTGAAGTCGCTGTCGACCAGGACATGGGGGAAGTCGGAGATGTCGCGGTCGATGGGGTCGGTCGTCTCCGCCCGCCGCGGCGTCTTTTCACCGGGTGCGACGTAGGTGTGGTCGTAGTGCGACATCAGCACGTCCCGCGCGGCGGTCAGGTTCGGCGCCCAGTAGTGCGCCTGCCCGTTCGGGCCCATCACCCGGTCGTAGCCGCCGATGCCGAAGTTGTCCTCGGCCGACACGCCACCGGAGAAGTCGAGCGACTGCTTGCCGGTGAGCACCATCGCCGAGTCCGGCGTCATCACCAGGATGCCCTTGGTGTGCATGAGCATCGTCGCCTCGGCGTTCCAGTACGGCTGCGCGCCGACGTTGATGCCCGCGACCACGATGTTGATCTCCCCGCCGTCCTGGGTGAACTCGACGATCCGCTTGAGCGCCGCGGCCACCCAGTCCATGTTCTCCGTGCCCGACTCCATGGAGATCCGGGCGCCGGAGGACAGCGCGTACCACTCCAGCGGCACCCGCATCCGCTCGGCCAGGTCCAGCGCGGCGACCACGCGGCGGCACTCCGGCTCTGACAGCGCGCCGAGCGACTTGGTCGGGTCGCCGAGCAGCGCGACCCTGGTGAGGCCCTGCGGGTGCCTGCGGGTCGGCATGGTGACCACGCCCGCGACGATCGCCGCGGTGTTGTACCCCTTCGGCCGGTCGACCGGCACCAGCGCATGGTCGTCGCCGAGGTCGTACTCGACGAAGTCGCCGAGCAGGCCGGTCAGCTCGTACGGGTACACCGTGTTGCGGCTGCTCGCGCGCAGCACCTTCTGCCGGTAGTCGTCGAGCGGCTCGATCAGCTCGTCCGACGGCTCGCCGACGGTCAGCTCGGCGCCGCCGGTGGCGTCGAAGGAGATCCGCACGGCGATCTTGGCCAGCTCGCCGGTCTTCCGGTCGCGCTGCCGCGCGATGAACAGGATCTCCTCCAGTCCGGCACCCGCGGTCGTCGGCAGCACACGCCCGGCGATCATCTCCAGCTCCGCGCGGGTGAGCTCGCTCGGCGGCCAGATGTAGACCACGATCCGGTTGGTGTTGAAGCGTTTCTTCGACGGTCGCCGTGACCGCGCGCGGCGGATCGAGTCGAGGCAGGTGGCGACGGTGTCCTCGGCCGTGGGCAGCGCGACCAGCCTGCCGTCGTGCTCGCGCAGCTCGGTCAGGTCACGCACCTGGGCGAACGCGACGAGGCGGTCGTCCGACGGGTTCTCCCGCGCCACGCACTGGAAGAGGTAGACCTCCTCGTCCGACGACGACAGCCGGGTGAGGTCGAACTTGCTCAGCCGCTCCAGCTGCATCCGCTGCGCGATGTACGGGTGCAGGCCGCGGATCAGCCGCTCCTCGGCCATCCCGGTGGTCGACGGGCGGAACGTGAAGTGATGGTGCATCACCGCGCCGCCGCTGCCCGCGACGGTGGTGGTGAGCCTGCGGACCTGGTCCGGCAGCGGGTGCGCGCTGACGACCTCGTGCAGCGCGGCGGCCATCGCCTCGGAGTCCTCCGGCTGGTTCTCCCAGGCGAGATAGATGTCGGCGTCGATGGCGTTCTCGTCGCTCGCCAGCTCCGCGAGCCCGCGCAGCGCACCGCCCAGCGCTTCGAAGCTCACCGCGGAGGAGACCACGCACGAGCCCGCGCGCTCGGCGACCACGAACGTGCAGCCCGCGACCTCGCTGGTGCGGACGCCGGTGAGATCCTTGTTGCCGTAGTACCGTCGGGTCAGCACTTCCAGCATGATCGCGTTGTCCAGGTCGTCGCGGACAAGCCGCTGGCCGAGCAGCCGCACCAGCGGCTCGGTGCTGCGCACCATCTCGGCGATGCGCGTCGCGCGGTCCGGTGCGTCCGGGTACGCGTCCAGGTGGCGCAGGTGCCTGCGGACGCTCGCATAGACATGGGCGCGGTTGCGGCGCAGCAGCGGCTGGGCGAACCAGGCGAACACCACGCCGCGCGCGAGGTCGGAGACCACGGGGAAGCGGACCTGTGTCGCGGCGACCAGCCGCTCCAGCGCGAGACCGGCGGGCTCGCGCAGCGTCTCGTCCGGCGGCGGCTCCCGCAGCCACGCGCGCAGCAGCGTCGCGACGACCGTGGCGTCGGCGGACACGCGCTGCTGGGCGAGGAATATCCGGAACACCGCGGCCTCGAGCTCGGGGGAGCGCTCCAGCTCGGTGACACCGTAGTGTCCGAGCGCCTTGGCGAGCTTGGCCTGGAACGCCTCCGGCAGCCTGGCCCGCTCGACGTCGAGGCTCTGCAGGTAGGTGTGGAAGTACTCGCGGGCGCTGTACACGTGGCCGTCACCGCCGCCGTCCTCGCCCGCCGGCCGGTTACGGCTCAGCTCGGCGAGGTCGGCGAACACCTCGATGAGTTCGAGTTCCTCGGCCAGCGGCCGGTGACCGCCCTCCGTGGCCGCCCGGCGCGCGGCGAGGTAGTCGTCGAGCACCCGGCGTTCGTCGTGCGGGTCGAGGTCGAAGCCCAGCAGCAGGCTGCGCAGGTCCTCCTGGCCGCGCGTGGTGCGCTCCCACACGGGGATCTTCCCCGGCGTGGCGGGCAGGTCCAGCTCGACGGACTCGGTGGCCGAGGTGTCCTCGGCTTCGGCGTCGCCGTCGGCGAGCGGCTCCAGCCACAGTAGGGGTGCGCCGGTCTCCACCTGGCTGCCCACGGACACGACGCATTCCTTCAGCCGCGCCTTGAACGGCGCCCGCAGCACCGTCTCCATCTTCATGCTCTCCAGCACCAGTACCGGCGCGCCCGCCTCGACCTCGGCGCCGACCTTCAGCGGCGTGGCGACGACCAGCGCGGGCGCGGGCGAGCGGACGACGCCGCCCTCGTCGCGGCTGACCCGGTGCGTCACGCCGTCCACCTCGACCAGGTGGATCGGCCCGTGCGTGTCGGTGAGCAGGCGGTACCGGGTGCCGTTGACCACGATCCGCCCGGTGTGCCGGTCGAAGCGGTCGAGCTCGACGTCGGCGGTGCGGACGTCGCCACCCGCTTCGACGCCGACGCGGAACCGATGCGCGCCGACCCGCGCGACGCGCACGCGGTAGCCGACGCCACGAAGTTTGAGATCCAGTGGCCGGCCGCTCTCGTGCTGCACCTGCGGGCGTCCGCCGAACGCCGTCGACAGCAGCCGCTGCCGCTCGACGCGTTCCTCCTCCTCGTACGCCTCGATGGCGGCGGCCGCCAGTGCTACGGCGGAGTGCCGGTGCGAGACGAGCCTGCCCTCGCCGCGGACGCGGTCGATCCAGCCGGTGTCCGCGCTGGCGTCGATCACCTCGGGCTGGTCGAGCAGGTCGAGCACGAAGCTCTTGTTCGTCGCGCCGCCCTCGATGATCACCGTGGTCTGCGCCATCGCCCGGCGCAGCCTGCCGAGCGCCTCGTCGCGATCGCGGCCGTAGGCGATGATCTTCGCGATCATCGAGTCGAAGTCGGCGGGAATGATGTCGCCCTCGCTGACGCCGGTGTCCACCCGGATGCCCGGCCCGGCGGGCAGGTCCAGCCGCGCGATGCGGCCCGGGGAGGGGGCGAAGTCGCGGTCGGGGTCTTCGGCGTTCAGCCGGGCCTCGACGGCGTGCCCGCGCTCCACCGGCGGCTCGCCTTCGAGCCTGCCGCCGGATGCCACCCACAGTTGCGCCTTGACCAGGTCGAACCCGGTGGTGGACTCGGTGATCGGATGCTCGACCTGCAGGCGGGTGTTGACCTCCAGGAACGCGAACATCTTGTCGCCGGGGTGGTAGAGGAACTCGACGGTCGCCGCGCCGCGGTAACCGACCGCGACGGCCAGCCGTTCGGCCGACGCCTTGAGCTCGGCTGTCTGCACAGGGCTGAGCACCGGCGACGCCGACTCCTCGATGACCTTCTGGTTGCGCCGCTGCACCGAGCAGTCGCGGACGCCGAGCGCCCACGCGGTGCCCTCGCCGTCAGCGATCACCTGGACCTCGACGTGCCGGGCACCGGTGACCAGGCGCTCCAGGAACACGATGCCGCTGCCGAACGCCCGCGCGGCCTCCTGGCTGGTGCGCTCGTAGGCGTCGGCGAGCTCGGCCTCGTTCGTGATCACACGGATGCCGCGCCCGCCGCCGCCCGCGGTCGCCTTCAGCATCAGCGGATAACCGATCTCGGCCGCCGCCGCCAGGGCGGCGTCCAGGGTCTCGACCGCACCGCGACTCCACGGCGCGACCGGCACGCCGACCTCCTCGGCGATCAGCTTCGCGCCGATCTTGTCGCCGAGCTTGCGCATGGCCTCCGCGCTCGGTCCGACGAAGGTGACTCCGACCTTCTCGCACAGCTCCGCGAACGCCGGGTCCTCCGCGACGAAGCCCCAGCCCACCCATGCGGCGTCGGCCCCGGTCTCCACCAACGCGCGCTCCAGCACCTTCAGGTCGAGGTACGGGCGCGCGGACGCGGGACCGAGATCGTAGGACAGGTCCGCTTCGCGGACGAAGGTGGCCGTGCGGTCGACGTCGGTGTGCAGGGCGACGGTCTCGACCCGTGTCCCGCTCTCCGCGGCGATGTCCCGTACGGCGTGGATGAGCCGCATGGCGGCCTCACCACGATTGACGATGGCGACACGACTGAACACCCGACCGAGCCCTCCTGTAGATCAACGATGTGCGCGCCGCGACACGGCGGCCCTCCCGCAGTGTCCACCCTTCCGTCTACCGACCGGCAATGCCATGTCGCAGACAGCGCACACTACGCGGCTCCAGTTGTGGAAAACGACCAAAAGCCGTCGGCCGCTCACGCCTGACCAAGGCATGTGCGAACGGAGTAACGGCGCGCTTTGCCGAATTCCGACTGTGACACGAAGCGGGCTCGATGTGGATACCAGTACATGCCGGTTGAGCAGCGAGTCATTCTTCCACCCCGGCTCGGATCTGTCTTCTCCCGGGCGCACCCGCTCGGTGCCAGGGCCGAGAAGTTGACAACCTGGTGTGAGATAGTGTCAAACGTGCTCATCCTGGCTGGATGTCCCGTGCACGAATTGCTGGAACGCCAGGCGACCAGCCTGGCCAGGCAACTCGTGCACGTCTTCGTGGAAGAGATCCCCATCTACCGGAGGCTGCCCAGGGAGGAACTCGACGGTGACATCACCAGGATCACCGAGCACAACCTGCGGATGATCTGCGAGATGTTCCGCCACAGGCGCCCGCCCGCCTCCGCCGAACTGGCCCCGCTACGTGCCTCCGCCGCGCGCCGCGCCCAGGAACGGGTACCGCTTGAGGCTTTGCTGGCCGCCTACCACCTGGGTACCCGCTGGATCTGGGACCGCCTGATCGCCACCGCCACGCCGGCCGACTTCGCCGCGGTGATCGACCTGAACCGCCTCGTCCTCATCTACACCGAGGCGGTGACCTCCGCGGTGTGCGCCGCCTACCTGCAGGAGCGCGAGGGCATGCTCTGCAGGGAGCAGCACACCATGCACGCCGCGGTCTCCGCGTTGCTCGGCGGCGATCACACGGCCCTGGCCGCGATACGGCTGGCACCCGGCTACCTGGTCATGGCGATCACGGTGGGGGAGCACCCCGATGAGAAACAGGACGAGCCCGGCAGGTCAATCGCCGGGCGGCGCAAGCTGGCCAGGATCAGGGCCGCCGTGCAGCGTCACGCCACCGAGCAGGTTCTGTCCGTGCTCGATGCGACGGGCGGGCTCGTGCTGCTCCCGTACGGCGGTGAGGTGCCGATCGTGACCGAGGTCGTCGAGGCGATGTCCAGGGCGGCGGGGGTGCCGATCTGGGCGGCGGCCGAGCAGGCGACGCCCGCCGAGGTCCCGGCCGCCGCGGGAGTGGCTGAGGAGGTGCTGGAGGTGGCGCGGATCTTCGGGCACCCGCCGGGCGCCTACCGGCTGGCCGACGTACTGCTGGAGTACCAGCTCACCCGGCCGAGCCGGGCCACCTCCAGGCTCGCGGGTCTGCTCGACCCGCTGCTGAACAACCCCGACCTGCTGCGGACGCTCAAGGTATATCTGGAGACCGGGCTCGACCGCCGCCGCACGGCCGAGCTGTTGCACGTGCACCCGAACACCGTCGACTACCGGTTGCGGCGGGCGGTGAGCCTGACCGGGCTCGACCCGGCCAAGCCGGCGCAGCTCCAGCAGATCGGAGCCGCGCTGGCGGCCAGGAGGCTCACGCCCCGTTGACGGCGGCGATCACCGCGTCCGCGAAGCCGCGCATGCCACGCGCGTTGGGGTGGAAAGGCGCGGCCGGCGAGGCGGGGACGTAGGGCTCGATCCACCGCGTTCCTGCCGAGGTGCACGGGTCGTGGCCCTTACTCGGCGTCTGCAGGTCGATGAAGGCGACACCCGCTGCCGCCGCCTGCTCTGCCACCGCCTGGTTGAAGTACTGCAGGGTGGCGCGGACGTAGTTGGCGTCCTGCTTGATGATCGGTACCCGGGGGTAACAGCCGTTGGGCGGGGCGTAGGTCCCATAGCCCACCACGAAGATCCTGGCCTGCGGTGAGCGGGCCCGGATGTCGGAGACCAAAGTGGTCAGCTTCGGCCGCAACGCATCGGTCTTGACCCGCCAGGTGTCCTGCCCGTTCTCGATGTAGTCGTCGTTGCAGGCGTCGCCGACGGGCGGCGGCAGCAGGTTCAGGCAGTCCTCGATGAACCCGGTCAGGCCCACGTCGTTGGCACCGATCTGCACGGTGACCAGCGTGGTGTCCCCGCTGAGCGCGTCCAGTTGCGGCGGCACCGAGCCGAGGTCGGTGCCCTGCGCGGTGTACATGTCCTTGGTCTTGGCACCCGAGCAGGTGACGTCGCGGAACGTGGCGGCTCCGATGGCCTGCGCGGTGAGGTGGGCGTAGTTATGGTCGGAGCGCCAGCACCCGAGATCGGGTACCACCTGGTTGGGTACCAACGGCCCTGAGGCGGCCGAGTCCCCCAGGGCCACGTACACCTCACCGGCCGAGGCATGGGCGGCGGGGGTGACGGCGGCCACCAGGACGATCGCGGCGATCACTGATCGGATCATGCTGAACTCCTTTCGAGGGGCATCGGCTCTGTCGTGCGAGACCTGAGCAGGAATCCGGCTCCTGCCGCGGTGAAGAACATCAGCACCCCGTACGCGGCGGCAGGGATGGCCATCTGGGGGCTGTTCAGCAGGGAGAGTGCCGCCGCGATCGGCGGCGTGGCGTTGTGGATCCCGATCTCCATGCCGACGGCGACCGGGATCAGCACGACCGCCGTCACACGGCGGAAGTCGGAGATCGTCGGGCTCAGCCCGAGGCCGAACGTGATGATCGCCAACGCGACGGGCGGGAGGGTTCCGGCAAGAGCCATGGGGGGCTCCTTGAGGATCAGCGGCGGAAGGGGCCGGTGATCTCGTAGGTGATGCCGCCCGTTCCCGCCCGTTCGCCGCTGGTGCCGCGTTGGGAGGAGAAGTACAGGCGGGTGCCGTCGGGGGAGAAGGCGGGGCCGGTGATCTCGGACCCGCCCTGGCCGTCGAGCCGTATGATCGGCGCGACCACCCGGTCCGGGGTGATGATGTTGATCTCCATGTTGCCGCCGTCCTCGGCGACGTAGAGGTCACCGCCCCGAGTGCCGGTGATGTTGTCGATGCCGGTGAGCGTGCCGGTGCTGTCATAGATCGCGGTTATCGTCTGGCGGCCGGTGTCGTAGGCCCACACCGTGCGGTCGCCCTTGGCGGTGAAGTAGCAGGTGCCGTCCGCGTAGTGGCAGCCCTCGCCGCCGTCGAAGTGCCTGGCGGCGCCCACCTGATGCCTGGTCTGCCGCTGCAGGACACCGGGGGTCGGATCGGGCACCGGCCGCCAGAGGTCGTCGGTGCAGAAGACCTCGAGACGACCGCTGGACAGCTCGCCCCAGGCGTCGGGAACGAAGCGGTAGAAGCAGCCGTCATCCTCGTCCTCGGTCAGGTAGACGACCCGGTGATCGGGGTCGCAGGCGGCGGCCTCGTGTTTGAACCTGCCCATCGCCGGGCGCTGCTGGGCGCCGCGCACGCCGTAAGGGTCGGTCTCGTAGACCTTGCCACGGAAGATCTCCTCGCAGGACAGCCAGGTGTTCCAGGGCGTGCTCCCGCCCGCGCAGTTGAGATTGGTGCCCGACAGGATCCGGTAGGCCCGCTCGATCGAACCGTCGGCCCTGAACTTGATCGCCGAAGCGCCCCCGACCAGCGGAACCTCCGAGTTGGACACGTAGATCCAGCCGGTGCCGTCGGCGAAGCAGGCGCCGCCGTCCGGGGCCGGATGCCAGAGGGTGCCGCCGACGGAGTGGCCCGACCTGGCCACCACCCTGCTGCCGAACCCGGCCGGCAGCGCGACGCCGTTGCCGTCGGGCTCACCGAGCGGACCGTACGGGCTCTCGCCCGCGACCACCGAGGAGGCGAGCGCGGCGTTCTGCCACAGGGTGCCGGACAGGGCGACGGCCGAGAGGGACACGATGAAGGTGCGACGCTGCATGGGGGGCTCCGATGATCGCCTACAGGTCTCCTCCAAACCATGGGCTGGCAGCGCTCTTCTGGGAATTGGAGGGGGCGGTAAACCTGAGCGGTCAAATCTGTGACACGTCACAGTCGTACGAGCGCACGGATCGGGCTCTGAGCCTGGTCACCGACGGTGCGCGACTCTGGTGGGCCGCCACGCCGAACTCGCCGTCCTGACCTGTTGTGACCGTACGTCGGAGATCGCCAGGCCGGTGTCGCAGGGGTTCGAGCCAGCTCCCGGTCAGGTCGTTGGTGATCTCGGTGGTGAACCGAAGTGCGGGCCGGTGAACTCGGCGGCCGTCGCGCGCATCACGAGCTTCGGATCGGCCTCGATGTGGCCGGTTCCGGGTGGCGCCACACCCTGCTCTTCTGAGGCCCTGCCACGCCCTTTGCCGGCCTTCCTGTGCGCAAGGCGGGATCGTTTTCGCGGCATCAATGGACACGGAATCTGCCCCAAATTGCGACAAAACTCCCTGTAGTCTCTCGCCGTGACCACAAAGATCGCTGCCAGGCTGGGCAGACGTTCGTGGGCGGCTCTGATCGTGCTCGGCTTCGCCGGGCAGGTGGCATGGACCGTCGAGAACATGTACCTGAATGTGTTCCTCTACGACACCGTCAGCGACGACCCCGGCGCCATCGCCACCATGGTCGCCGCCAGCGCGGCGACCGCGACGGTGGCCACCCTGCTGGTCGGCGCGCTCTCCGACCGGGCGGGGCACCGCCGCTCCTTCATCGCCGCCGGATACGTGCTGTGGGGACTGGCCACGGCGGCCTTCGGCTTCGTCACCGTCGACGCGGTCGCTGCCGTCGCCCCGGCGGCCGGAGCCGTCACGGCCACGGTGGTCGCGGTCATCGCGCTGGACTGCGTGATGTCGTTCCTCGGCGCCGGGGCGAACGACGCGGCCTTCCAGGCGTGGGTGACCGACGTGACCCGCCCGGCGAACCGGGGCCGGGTGGAGTCGGTGCTGGCGATCATGCCGCTGGTGTCGATGCTGGCCGTCTTCGGCGGGTTCGACTCGCTGACCCGCGCGGGGGAGTGGCGGCTGTTCTTCGTGCTCATCGGGGCGATCATCGTCGTGGTCGGAGCCGTCTCCTGGCTGCTCGTGCGCGACCGCCCGGACCCGGTGCGTCAGGAGGGCGCCTACCTGGCCTCACTCGTGCACGGGTTGCGGCCGAGCGCGATCCGGGCCAACCCCGCCCTCTACCTGGCCCTGGCCGCGTGGACGATCTGGGGGATCTCCACCCAGGTCTTCCTGCCCTACCTGATCATCTACCTGCAGCGATACCTGAACATCGAGGGGTACGCGATCGTCCTGGCCGTGGTGCTGACCGGCTCCTCGGTGATCAGCGTCGCCTGCGGGCCGCTCATCGACCGGGTGGGCAAGGTGCGCTTCCTGCCGACCGCGATCGCCGTGTACGGCACGGGCCTGCTGCTGATGTCCGTCGCGACCGGGATGATCCCGGTGATCGCCGCCGGGCTCGTCATGATGTCCGGGTTCATGCTGGTGCTCGCGCCCATCGCGGCGATCGTCCGCGACCACTCACCGCCGGACCGCGCCGGTCACGTCCAGGGCCTGCGGATGGTCTTCGCGATTCTCATCCCCATGATCGTCGGCCCCTTCCTGGGCGCCGCCGTGATCGAAGGGGCCGACGCCTACTACGAGGAGCTCGGGGTGCTCAAACAAGTCCCCTCACCGGCCATCTTCCTGGCCGCCACGGCCGTGGTGGCGTTCGTGGCCGTACCGGTGTGGGCACTGCGCCGCAGGGGGACCGCATGACCCTGCTGACCCGCTGGGGCGCGGCCCTCGACCCCGAGGCCGTGCTGCCGGAGTACCCCAGGCCACAGCTCGTCCGCGACAGCTACCTCAACCTCAACGGCCGCTGGCGGTACGCCGTCTCCCCGGTCGAGCCCGAGGCCCCCGACGGCTACGACGGCGACATCGTCGTGCCGTTCTCCCCCGAGGCTCCGCTGTCCGGCGTCGGGCGGCAGCTCCTGCCCGGGCAGACGCTGTGGTACCGGCGCACGCTCACCCTGCCCGACCACTTCGCCGTCCCGGGCGGGCGGGTGCTGCTGCACTTCGGCGCGGTCGACCAGACCTGCCGGGTTCTGCTCAACGGGGTCGAGGTGGGCACGCACACCGGCGGCTACCTGCCGTTCGCCTGCGACATCACCGACGCCCTGCGCGAGGGACCCAACACGCTGGTCGTGGCCGTGCGGGACGACTCCGACACCGGGCACCACTCGCGCGGCAAGCAGAAGCTGCGCCGGGGCGGCATCTGGTACACCGCCCAGTCGGGCATCTGGCAGACCGTGTGGGCCGAGTGCGTGCCCGCCGTACACGTGGAGCGGCTCACGCTCGTCCCGCACCTGGACGCCTCGTGCGTCGAGGTGACGGTGCACGCCGCCTCGGGACGGGCCGCCGTCGAGATCCTCGCCGACGGCGAGACGGTCGCTTCCGTCGAGGCGGACGCGGGCGTGCCGGTGCGGATCCCGATCCCGGACGTCCGCCCGTGGAGTCCCGAGGATCCGTACCTGTACGACGTGTCGGTGCGTCTGGGGGCCGACAGCGTACGCGGTTACGTCGGCATGCGCTCCTTCGGCGTCGGGCGCGACGCGGACGGCGTGCCCAGGCTGCTGCTCAACGGACGCCCCTACTTCCACGTCGGAGTCCTGGACCAGGGCTACTGGCCCGACGGCCTGTACACGCCGCCCTCCGACGAGGCCATGGTCTGCGACATCGAGACCATGAAGCGGCTCGGCTTCAACATGCTGCGTAAGCACATCAAGATCGAGCCGATGCGCTGGTACCACCACTGCGACCGGCTCGGCATGCTCGTCTGGCAGGACATGGTGAACGGCGGCGGCCGCTATCACCCACTGGTGATCACCGCGCCGGTGCTGACACCGCTGCGCCTCGACGACCGTCGCCACCGATGGTTCGGGCGCGGCGACGCCGAGGGCCGCGAGCGGTTCGCAGCCGAGCTGCGGGAGACCGTCGAACTGCTGCGCAACGTGGTGGGCCTGGCCGTGTGGGTGCCGTTCAACGAGGGCTGGGGCCAGTTCGACGCGGCGGGCGCCGCCAGGGAACTCGCCGAGCTCGACCCCACCCGGACGGTCGACCACGCGAGCGGGTGGCACGACCAGGGCGCGGGCGACCTGCGGAGCCTGCACGTGTACTTCCGCCGTTTTCGCCCGCCCGCCGGGCGCGACGGGCGGGCGTTGGTGCTGTCGGAGTACGGCGGCTACTCGCTGCGCGTCGAGGGCCACACCTTCAACGACCGCGAGTTCGGCTACCGCAGATGCCGTACGGCGGCGCAGTTCGGTGGCGCGTTCGCCCGGCTGCACTACCGGCAGATCGTGCCCGCCGTGCCGCGCGGCCTGAGCGCGACCGTCTACACCCAGCTCTCCGACGTCGAGGACGAGCTTAACGGCCTGCTCACCTACGACCGCGAGGTGCTCAAACTCCCCGCCGAACTGGTGCGGACCGTCAACGGGCGGCTCCGGCTGGGCTGAACCCCGCCGGAGCCGGACGGCCGTCCCGTCCGGTCCCATCGGGCGGAAGCCGTCGGCACCGGGCGGGCGGCATGGCCGGGCCGGTCCTCACCAGCGCTGGCGGGCCTCCTCGGCCCAACCGACCAGGCCGTCGAGGTCGACCCATTCGCCCTCGTCGGTCCGGGCGCGACCGGAGAAGTGACCGAAGCACTGGTGGGTCTCGCTGCCCACCACACCCAGCTCGGTGCGCGAGATCTTCTCGTGGAATGGGTGGAAGACCACCTCCACCCCGGGACCGGTCATCCGCCAGGGCCGCATCCAGTCGCGCCGGTCGTACACCCAGGCCAGCTCGTCGCCGATCTTGTGCATCCGCCCGCCGACGAACAGCGCGTTCTCCGTCGAGTGGGTGCCGTCGGTCCACTTGCCGCCGAGCTGGATCGCCCGCCCCGGCGCGCTGCCCGCCGCCCAGTTCCAGGTGATCGAGTACGGCCAGCGGCCCCGTCCGTGGTCGAGCACCGCGAAGGAGGTCGACTCGTCGAGGACGTGCCGGGTCTCCCCGACGGTCAGTGTGCCGCGCACCGGCCTGCCGACGTCCTTGACCGTGTACTGGAACCTCCGGGCGCTCCACGGGACGACCACGCCGAGCGACTCGTGTCCCTCCGGCAGTGGCACCTCCACGTCGAGCCGCACCCCGGGCACGACGGCCCGCAGCGAGGTGCCCTCGGGGCGCTGGTCGATGTCGATGCGCAGGCCCGGGCCCCGTACCGACGCCGGGCCCGCTCCGCTGCGGTCCGGCAGCACCGTGCCCCGCGCCAGCGGCACGACCACGTCCTTGGTGATCTCCGCGCCGGTCGCGCGGTCGAGCACGTAGACGCCGTGCACGCCCGCGTAGTCGAGCGACGAGGCCACCAGTCCGACGATGTGGTCGGGGGTGACGATGCCCCAGTACTCCCAGCGTTTGGTCCTGCCCCAGCCGCGCAGGTTCGCGCGGTGCAGCGGGTGCCTGCTCCAGCCGACCGCGTCGGGGTTGAGGCGCCCGTCGGGCAGGCATAGATCGACGGGGGAGGTGATCTCCCGCTCGTGGGTCGGCATAGCCAGAGGGTAGTGGCGCACGGCCGGGATTCCCACCCCGGGGTGAACGTATGCCGCTTCGGAGCGGGGACGCGAGACACGCGGCACGCCTTGCCAACCGGGCTGCTGATGTGCCGCCGGGCGGCACGGGCCGGGACCGGCCGGGACGTCGAGATGTGGCTGAGGATCCTGTACGACGGCGGCCCGCGCAACAAGGTGCGAGCCCCGGTGAACTCTGGAAGATCACCGGGGCCGGTCGGCTGGCTGTCATGGATCCACGGGACAGCCCCTATCGTGAGGCCATGGGCGGCGACATCGACTTCAACGCCATCGCGCGGCTGGTCCGCCTCGGAGACCTTCCGGCCCTCGCTGAGATCGCCGAAGCGGGATGGGACATCGACCAGCACGACTACTGGACCGGGACGACCCCTCTCCTGGTCGCCTGCGAGTCCGGGCAGGTCGAGGCTGCGCGTCTGCTCCTGGCACACGGCGCCGACCCCAACCGGATCCACAACGACGGCTGGAACTGCTACGACAGTGCGGCCCTGCCCGCCATCCGGGAACTTCTCGTCGCCCATGGATTCGACCTCCAGTTCTACCAGCCGTCATGGGCGCGGGGCCTGCAATGCCTGCGCGTGTTGTCCTCCGCACGGCCGGTACACGAGAACTGGGCGGCCTCCATCGTGGCCACCGAGCCCGTCCTTGAGTATCGTGCCCTCCCGTTCCCGCCGCTGTCGGGCAGTGTGAGCGTGAGTGTCACGGACGCGGCGGGCATACGGTCGTTCACCATTGACGGCCCAGGCCACCACGTCGCCCACCTCCCTGCCACCGCCGAGCCCGCCACAACCACGATCAACATCGCACTGGAGGGGATGCGGGGCGAGTTCCGGGCGCGGATCTTCTGCGAAGCCGTCATCCGCAGCAACGACGGCCCGCGCGACTTCTGGATTCCGGACTGGGCGGTGTCCTAGAGCCTGTACGGATTCGGAGCGTGCTCCCCTCCGCTCACCTCTGAGGGGGCTGACTCCCGCTACGGTCAGGCGAGTAGTCGGTCTGCCTCGGCGGCGAGGTCCGGGTGGTGTTCCGTGGCCAGGGCGATGCCGGTGACCAGGGTGAGCAGGTTGGCGATGGTCACGCTCGGCATCCGGCAACGTCCAATGCTCGACAAGCCCATCCAGATCAGGTGATCGGGCCATGGCCGTCGCGGCCCCGGTCAGGTGCCGATGTAGGCCGCGAGGTGTTCGCCGGTGAGGGTGGAACGGGCGGCGACGAGGTCGGCGGGCGTGCCCTCGAAGACGATCCGGCCGCCGTCGTGGCCCGCGCCGGGACCGAGATCGATGATCCAGTCGGCGTGCGCCATGACCGCCTGGTGGTGCTCGATGACGATCACCGACTTGCCGGAGTCGACGAGCCGGTCGAGCAGGCCCAGCAACTGCTCGACGTCGGCGAGGTGCAGGCCGCTGGTCGGCTCGTCGAGGACGTAGAGACCGCCCTTGTCGGCCATGTGGGTGGCCAGCTTGAGCCGCTGCCGCTCGCCGCCGGACAGTGTGGTGAGCGGCTGGCCGAGGCTGAGGTAGCCGAGCCCGACATCGGCGAGCCGGTCGAGGATGGCGTGCGCGGCCGGCGTGCGCGCCTGGCCGGTGCCGAAGAACTCCCCGGCCTCGGTCACCGACATCGCGAGTACCTCGCTGATGTCGCGGCCGCCGAGATGGTGGCCCAGCACCGATGCCTGAAACCGCTTGCCCTCGCACTCCTCGCAGGTGGTGGCGACGCCGGCCATCATCGCCAGGTCGGTGTAGATGACACCGGCGCCGTTGCAGTTGGGGCAGGCACCCTCGGAGTTGGCGCTGAACAGCGCCGGCTTCACGCCGTTGGCCTTCGCGAACGCCTTGCGGATCGGGTCGAGCAGTCCGGTGTAGGTCGCCGGGCTGCTCCGCCGCGAGCCGCGGATCGCGCCCTGGTCGACCGAGACGACACCCGCACCGGCGGGGATCGATCCGTGGATCAGCGAGCTTTTGCCGGAGCCGGCGACGCCGGTGACGACACACAGGACGCCGAGCGGGATGTCGACGTCGACGTCGCGCAGGTTGTGGCGGGTGGCGCCGCGGATCTCCAGCGTGCCGGTGGGGGTACGCACCGTCTTCTTGAGGGCGGCCCGGTCCTCGAGATGACGGCCGGTGAGGGTGGCGCCGGCTCGAAGCCCCTCGACGGTGCCCTCGAAGCAGACGGTGCCGCCCGCCGTACCGGCGCCGGGGCCGAGGTCGATGACATGGTCGGCGATCATGATCGTCTCCGGCTTGTGCTCCACGACGAGCACCGTGTTGCCCTTGTCCCGCAGTCGCAGCAGCAGGCCGTTCATCCGCTGGATGTCATGGGGGTGCAGGCCGATGGTGGGCTCGTCGAAGACGTAGGTGACGTCGGTGAGCGAGGAGCCGAGGTGGCGGATCATCTTGACGCGCTGTGCCTCGCCGCCCGACAGCGTGCCCGACGGCCGCTCGAGTGACAGGTAGCCCAGCCCGATCTCCACGAACGAGTCGAGGGACTGCCGCAGCGCGGCGAGCAGCGGCGCCACCGACGGCTCGTCGAGGCCGCGGACCCATTCGGCAAGGTCGTTGATCTGCATCGCGCAGGCGTCGGCGATGCTGATCCCTTTGATCTTGGAGGATCGGGCCACCTCGCTGAGCCGGGTACCGCCGCACTCGGGACAGGTGGTGAACGTCACCGCCCGCTCCACAAAGGCCCGAATGTGCGACTGCAGCGCCTCCTTCTCCTTGGACAGCATCGACTTCTGGATCTTGGGGACCAGGCCCTCGTACGTCAGGTTGATGCCGTCGACCTTGATCTTGGTCGGCTCCCTGTAGAGCAGGTCGTGAAGCTCGGCCTTGGTGTACTTGCGGATCGGCTTGTCGGGGTCGAAGAAGCCGCAGCCGCTGAAGATCCGGCCGTACCAGCCGTCCATGCTGTAGCCGGGGATCGTGAGCGCACCCTCGTTGAGCGACTTGGAGTCGTCGTAGAGCTGGGACAGGTCGATGTCGGTGACCCGGCCCATGCCCTCGCAGCACGGGCACATGCCGCCGGTGATGCTGAAGTCGCGCCGCTCCTTCACGCTCTTCCCGCCGCGCTCGAACGAGACCGCACCCGTTCCGCTGATGGAGGCGACGTTGAAGGAGAAGGCCTGGGGCGAGCCGATATGCGGCCGGCCGAGCCGGCTGAAGAGGATGCGCAGCATCGCGTTGGCGTCGGTGACGGTGCCGACCGTGGAGCGGGGGTTGGCCCCCATTCGCTCCTGGTCGACGAGGATCGCGGTCGTCAGCCCTTCGAGGACGTCGACCTCGGGCCGCGCCAGCGTCGGCATGAAGCCCTGTACGAAGGCGCTGTAGGTCTCGTTGATCAGCCGCTGCGACTCCGCGGCGATCGTGCCGAACACCAGCGAGCTCTTGCCCGAGCCGGAGACGCCGGTGAACACCGTCAGCCGGCGCTTCGGGATCTCGACGCTG
Organism: Streptosporangium amethystogenes; assembly: GCF_000721075.1. Lineage (GTDB taxonomy): Bacteria > Actinomycetota > Actinomycetes > Streptosporangiales > Streptosporangiaceae > Streptosporangium > Streptosporangium amethystogenes. The sequence continues at coordinate 1,488 of NZ_JOEQ01000013.1, read as the reverse complement.
ACGTCCTTGAGGTTGTTCACGCGCGCGCCGTGCACGCGGAGCAGATCGTGGCTGTCGGCAGCGGGTAGCGCAGGCGACTGCGTGTCCGTCCGGGGGGCCGTGCTCATCGTGTCTCCATCTGTTAGGCGAGGCCGTCTTCACGGTTTTCACCGGCGTGGCCTCGCTCGATCTAACCAGCTTCGAGCAGTAGGTCTGGTTTCTCCTTCACCGGCGCGGTCACGGCAACAGCCCACCTGGTCGGCACTGTCGGCCGGGGGCGGACATCGATGCCGTAGGTGAGCCGATGCCCGGTGTCGCGACGACGCCGGGCGGGGGAGCGGGGGCGGCACTCATCGGTCGTGAAGCAGTTCGGGGACGTTGCCGTCAGGGTCGGCGGCCACCAGGCGGCTGCCGGTCGGCGTCGTGCTCGGGCTCCCTCGCGATGCCGTCTGTGCAGGTCATGGTTGCGATCGCCGGACGGCTCAGCGTAGTTCCTGGATGCGGGCCCCGAAGCCGAGGGTGTCGAGGTAGAAGGCCAGGGCGGCCTCCGGGTCGTCGTGCGGGAGGAAGCCCGTGTGAATGATGATGTCCATGGCGGTCACGCTAGGTGCGGCTCGGGGGCCGGCGCTTCTCGATTCCTGATCGGTCTGGCCACCTGTTTCGCCACGCAGGACGGTATCCCCGCCGTCGCGTGCGCCGCCCTCCGCTTCACCGGCCCGCGCGAACCTGTCATCCGTTACGCCGACCTGGGCGCGCTGGCGCTCCTGGCCGAGGTATCTCAGGACGCCTCGCGCGACAACGTCGACGTGGCCGGGATCGCCCGAATGGCCGACAGCCCGGAAGGTCCGGAGACTCTGGACGCCTACGGTGTTACCGGCTCCCTGCGCCGCGCCGCCGACCTTCTCCACCTGCACCACAGCGGCGTCGCCCGTCGCATCGAACAGATCGGCAAGACCCTGGACGTCGAACTTTCCGAGCCCACCTGACCGACACGGGCCAGGCTCGCCCTCAGCGCATGGCGGCTACTGGGCCACTGGGGAGGATCCGCCTCGTCCCGTTCGTCTCCGCTGAGTTGCCCACTCGGCCAGAACGGAACAGTGGCGATGAGCGGTTCCGGCGACATCGAAGCTCAAGTCGCCGTCAGGTGGCCGCCGACCGGGCCCTCCCCGATGCGCTGCGCGGCCACTTCGCCTTCACCGTCACCCTACTGCGGCCCGTCAGTGAGCCCCTGCCCAGCCTCGTCCTGCCGAGCATCGAGGAAACCTGCGCGTTCTTCGCCGACGCCGAGGCCGACCTGTCCGCGCTCGTACGGCACCGGGATCGCCGCTTCGACGATGGTGGCACGGGTGCGGATCGTCGAGCCTTTGGCAACTGGTGCACAAGCGATGGTACTGATCGGTTCGATCTGCTGCTAGTGCCGTGACCGCATTGGTTCGCCGGGTTTGTCAGGCTGCGGCCTTGAGAGGGCGTCCGCCCCAGCGGATGCCCTTCTCGCCGCGGATGCGTACG
>NZ_JOEQ01000012.1 GCF_000721075.1 Streptosporangium amethystogenes | reverse complement strand
CTCCTTGGTCTGATGTGGAACGCTTCTTGCGTCCCATGCGTCAGTAAAGGGAATGCCAGAAACATACAGCTCCGATCTTGAACACCGGAAGCCGCTTTGGAAGGGAAGAGGCGGACCTGGAGTGCCGAGACCGTTTCGTGATGTTTAAGTGGCTCTGATGTCGGCGCTGTAACCAAAACTTGCTCAGGGTGTTTGCGCAGCTAGACATGATGTTGGGATGAAAGTGGCGAATGTGGTGTGAGTGTCCGCTCACTGTGAGCCACCACGCTTATGTGGCATAGATCACATCAACTTGATGGCACCGATTTCGCCGCGGGCACGTCTAAAGCCTTCCTCAAGGTCCGATCCGGCTTGTGCGCCATCTCGCGGCCCGGCTTCCAACCTCCCGAACCGAGCCTTTCCCGCGCCGGAAACGGGTGCGGGACCCGGCGCGTGGCGCCGAGTCCCGCTGGTGGGTCAGAGACCTCGAAGGTGCGCGAGCTACCTGTAGAGCTCCCCGTTCGGGCCAACGATCCTGCCGGACCACACGTTGGCGGCCTTGCGGTAGATGTCGGCGGTCTCGCCGTCGAAGTACGGCGAGGTGACCAGGTCGTAGCGATCGTTCTGATCCTGGTCGCCGAAGAGGCTGGTGACACCGTTGACGTAGCCCAGGCGCCTGGCGCTGCTGTACTGCGTCAGCCATGGGCCGCCGTCGGCGCCCGGGGTGAAGGCGCCCTTGAGGCCGACGTGCTCCTCGACCTTGTGTGGCGCGGAGACGTACTCCTTGCCCGACGGCTTGCCGTACAGGTACTTGGGAGTCACGCCGCTGTAGGGCCTGTCGCCGTCGGGGTGCGGGGCGGCGGGGTAGCCGAAGACGTAGACGGGCTTGCCGGTCTTCTGGTTCCAGGTGAAGCCCTGGCCGCCGACGTTGTCACCCAGGCGACCGACATCCTTGGAGAGCAGGATGTAGTAGTGCGAGCCACGCGACCACTTGGGACCGCTGAACCCCTGGTACTCCTTCTTGGTGACCTGCTTGACGCCGTCGAAGGCGACTCCGTTGTAGACGGTGACGAAGGCGTAGTCCTTGTCGTACTCCTCGTAGTTGGCGAAGTCGTAGTGCGTCCACGCCGACTTGCCGACGTAGATGCCCCACGGGGTCTTGCCCTGGTAGTAGCCGGGGACGAAGACCCACTTGTCGAGGGTGTCGCTGTTGCTGCCGGGGTCGTAGACGCAGTGGCCGGCCGTGGCGACCAGGTTGCGGTATTTGCCCTGGATCGAAGTGGCCGAGCACCACCGGTACTGCCCGTTGACGACGAAGAACACCTTGCCGATGGTCCTGGGCAGGTTGACGTTCTTGGCGAGCGACGGGGTGGGCTTCTGGGAACCGGTCGGGCCGACGCTGCCGGGGCTGCCGTCGGGGGAGAAACCGCCGCCGACCTTCATCTTCGGGCCACCGGGGTCCGCGTTGTAGACGGTCGCCCTCTTGAGGGCGGCGAAGTTCGAGGCGGCCCAGAAGTTGATGACCGAGACCGCCGAGGAGTTGTTCCTGGCCATCGGGTCGGTCGCCGAGAAGGGGGCGGCCTGGGCGGTGCCCGCCAGGGTGGTGGCCAGCAGGGCGGTGGCGGCTGCGGCGCCACCGAGGGAAAGACGAGAGTGCTTCAAAAGACGAACTCCTTGCGCTGCAACGTTCCCGGACATCCGGGAACTGCGGGACGACAAGCTACGAACCTATGCAGGGATCGCCGGGCCAAACGTCGACTAAGGCTCTCTTAAGGCCCTCTTAAGGCGGCTTTATGTTCGGGGCGCTTGCTGGTTGGCCGCCCAGTGGTAGGTGACGTAGGTCGACGCGATGAAGTACGGGGAGGAGATCCGGTCGTACCTGCGGTCGGTGTCGGTGTCCCAGGCGAAGCTGTTGACACCGTTGAGATAGCCGAGCGCGGTCCTGTTGTCGTAGGAGATCAGCCAGGGGCCGCCGCTCGCGCCGTTGGTGAACCCGCAGGCCAGAGCGATGCCCTGCTCGGCCAGGCGAGCGGGGGCGTCCACCTTGATGGTGCGCCCGTCGCACGACTTGAGCCGCTGGCCGTCGTAGGGCCTGCTGCCGTCGGGGTGCGGGGCGGCGGGATAGCCGAAAGCGAGGGTGAACAGGCCGGCGCCCCGGTTGGTCGCCAGGCCCTGCCCGCCGACGTTGTCCTCCAGGCTTCCGACACTCTCCATCTCGTAGGTGCCGGTGGTCTTGCCCGCCTTCCACCTGAAGCCGTTGTGCACGGTGACGAACGCGTAGTCGTAGTCGTAGTCGCCCCTGCCCACGAAGTCCTCGTGCAGGTTGAGCGAGTGGCCGACGTAGATCCCGTACGGGGTGTTGCCCTTGTCGTAGCCGGGGATGAAGATCCAGTACTCGGCCTGACTGCCCGTCTTGGCGTCGTAGGCGCAGTGTCCGGCCGTCGCGACCAGGTTGTGGTTGGCCGCCGCCACCGAGGAGGCGGAGCACCAGTAGTCCTTGTCGCCGATCCGGAAGAACACCTTGCCGACGGTCAGTGGGGAGCCGCCGGAGCCCGGAGACCGCTTCTTCGGGAGGGTGGGCTTGACGAGCGGTGCGCTCCTCCCGGGTTTGGCGGCGCTCTTCCCGCCGCCGGTCGCGGTGCCGGCCTCCTCGGTCATGGTCGTCGCGCCGCCCGCCTCCCCGGCGGTGGCCGCCGTGGCGCTTCCGGCTGTGGCGCTTCCGGTGGCGGTGTTTCCGGCGGTGGGGGACGGCGAGGTGGTGGTGCCGGATTTCCCCCCGGGTGTCGTCGGCACCCCGGGTATCGCGGGCACGTTGTCCATGGCCTGCTTGAGCCTGGCCGGGCTCCAGTACCCCGCGATCCGCTTCATGTCGGCGACGCTCTTGGTCAGCGCGATCGAGGTGATGCCGCTGGGCACCGCGTCCAGAGGACCCGCCGCGGCGCTCCCGGCGAACGCCGACGTCATGGTCACACAGGCGGCGACCAGCGCCCCAAGTGTGGCCGTGAGCCATCGTACGCGGGAGGACATGAGGGGGATTCCTTTCGTAGGGCCGGAGTTCCAGGGGGTTACCAGGGACGCAAAGGGTGATTTTTCCAGATCAACTTGGTTTTGGGCAGTTCGCTGGACCGATTCGCTGATGCTCTGTTATCTGGCCAGTGTGCCCGAGGGTGTATAAGCGGCCCGTGAAGGTGCGGAAAGGACCCGGCGCGTACCGGGCCCCTCCTGGTTCACACCGCCTGTGTCCTATGCCGGGAGCTTCCCGGTCCAGAGGTTGGCCGCGTGCTTGTAGATGCCGTACGTCTCACCGTTGAAGTACGGGGTGGTGACGCGGTCGTAGCGGTTGTTCTTGTCGCTGTCGACGGTCAGGCTCACCACGCCGTTGAGGTAGCCGGTCCGCTTGCTGTTCTTGTACTGCAGCAGGAAGGGGCCGCCGCTGGCACCGGGGGTGAAGGCGCACTTGATCGCCTGGTGCTCCTCGGCCTTGTAGGCCGCGACCACGGGGGCGGCGACGGTCGTGCCGTAGCACCACTTCTGGGTGTGACCGGAGTACGGCTTGTCGCCGTCCAGGTGGGCCGAGGTCGGGTAGCCGAACGTGAAGACCTTCTTGCCCAGCTTCTGGTTCCAGGTGAAGCCCTGGCCACCGACGTTGTCGCCGAGGCGACCGGCGTCGGCCACCGTCGAGATGTAGTGACGGAAGATCACGTACTTCACCGACGCGGTCTTCTTGATGTACTTCACCACGTAGTAGTGGGTGATGGTGTAGTTGCCCTTGTCGTCGACCTTCCGGTAGCCCGGACCCTTGTAGGCGTCGTAGTCGGTCTTGGTGACGTTCTCGACACGACTCTCGAGCTTGGAACCGGCCTTGGGCCAGTCGCCCTGCGGCAGTTCCTTGCCCTTGAGGGTGACCTTGTCGTTTTTCAGGCCGTAGACCTCACCGGTGACCTTCTCCCAGGCCCACTTGTCCGTCTCCGACGCGACGGCGAGGGCGCCCTTGTACTGGGGGCCCACCTCGTCCTCGGAGGAGATGTTCTCGACCTTGCCGATGCCACCCTTCTGGGTCCACCTGTCATAGGTCTCGAAGTCGACGGTACTGGCGGCCTCGCGGCCCACCCCGCCCTTGTCGACGTGCGCCTTGAAGGTCTTGTAGTCGACCTCCTTCTCCGGCTGCTGCTTGATGCCGTTGTAGACGTTGACGAAGGCGTAGTCGTAGTCGTAGTCCTCGTAGACCGTGAAGTCGTCGTGGGTGTTGACCTTGGCGCCGACATAGATGCCCCAGGGAGCCTTGCCCTGGTAGTAGCCGGGGATGAACACGAAGTTGTCGAACGGCTTGTTCGTGTCGGTGTCGTAGACGCAGTGGCCGGCGGTGGCGACCAGGTTGCGGAACTTCGACTGCACGGAGCTGCCGGAGCACCAGCGCTCCTGTCCCTTGTTGTCGACGAAGAAGACCTTGCCGACGGTGATCGGGAGGTTCACGTTCCGCGACCGGCCGGCGGACTTGCCGCCCTCACCGGTGGGGGCGACGACGCCGGGCTTGCCGTCGGCGGCCGCCCTGGCGGCGCCGGTCTTGTTCAGCTTCGCCGAGACGGTGGAGTCGGAGAGGTAGGTCTTCGCCGACTTCAGCTTCGAGGCGGTCCAGTAGCCCGCGATGGCCTTCGCGTTACCGGAGGGGGTGAGCGCCGCCGACTTGATGTCGGGGTCGGCGGTGCCCGCCTGGGCGGTGGCGGGGAGGGAGGCGCCGATCATCGCGGCTGCCGTGAGGGCGCCGCCGAGGGGAAGGATCAGACGCTTGGCTCGGGGGTTCAATGAAGCTCCTTCTTTGTCATGGACCACTCGGGACGCGATCCACGCATGCGTAAAGAGACAAGAGGTGACCGTACTCGGCAAAGATGGGTTAAAGAGCTACAAAACGGGCAGGAGCTTGGACCGATATGATTTCGTTACCAAATTCATGGAACCGGAAATCGGTTCTGCCCGTCTGATCTTTCTTTGCCTGATCGAGAGGTCTCGCGCGGCTTATTTGAGCGTGTGAACTGCGGAAATGCCGAGGCTGGCCGTTGCCCTGAGGGTGGGTGTCCCCCGTCTCTAGAACGTTCCGGAGAGGAGGGACTGTGAGTGCCGACACGAGCAGGGACCCGATCCTGAGACCGGGCCCCCCTCACGGGTCGCCGGCGACGCTGGTGCCGGGTCAGTCGGTCCAGCGGTTGGCCGCGGCCTTGTAGACCTTGTAGGTGTCGCTGTTGAAGTACGGCGAGGAGATCTTGTCGTACCGGTCGTTCTTGTCGGTGTCCCAGGCGATGCTGTTGACGCCGATCAGGTAGCCGGTCCGGCTGGAGCTCTTGTACTTGTAGAGCCACGGGCCGCCGCTCGCGCCCGCGGTGAAAGCGCACTTGACGCCGATGTGCTCCTGGACGTTGTACTTCGGCGCGGCCGGCATGGCGTCGGTCTTGCCGTAGCACCACTTCATCGTGCGGCCGGAGAAGGGCCTGTCACCGTCGGGGTGCAGTCCGGCCGGGTAGCCGAAGGCGAAGACCGTGTTCTTGATCTTCTGGTTCCAGACGAAGCCCTGACCGCCGACGTTGTCGCCGAGCCGCCCGACCTTCTTGATGATCGGGTGCCACTTGCCGTCCTTGTCCTTCTCCCAGTTCACCTTGAACCCGGAGTGGACGTTGACGAAGGCGTAGTCGTAGTCGTAGTCCTCCTTCACCACGAAGTCGTCGTGCGCGTTGAACCACTTGGCCGCGTAGATGCCGTAGGGGTTCTTGCCGTCCCACGCCTGGTCGCCGTCCCAGTAGGACGGAATGAAGACCCAGTTGTCGTAGAACTGGTTGGTCTTCACGTCGTAGACGCAGTGTGCGGAGGTGGCGACCACGTTGCGGTACTTGCCCTGGACGGAACTGCCGGAGCAGTACTTCCAGCTCTTCGGGTCCGCGGGGTTGGCGCCGGGCAGGGTGAAGAAGACGCGGCCGACGGTGTTGGGCAGGTTGACGTGCTTGCTCTTGGCGGACTTGGCGCCCTCCTCGCCGATCGGCGGGACCGCTCCGCCGGGGCCGTCGGGGCCCGCGGCGCCGGAGGCCTTGCCGCCCTTGACGCTCATGTCGAGGTCGCCGGTGGCGTCCGTGGCCTTGCGCATGCGCTCGGGCGACCAGAAGGAGGTGGCCTCCGCGGCCGTCTCCGAGGCCGGGGAACTGACCACGTCGTTGGGGGCTTGAGCGGCGTTGGCACCTGTGGTGGCGCCGATCACTCCGGCGATCATGAGAACGCCGGTGAGGGGGATCGTGAGGCGCCGTGCTCGGGAATTCATGGAGCTCCTTTCGGGGTCGGCGTGGAGACGGGACCTCTCCTCGCCGGGAAAACGATCGGAACGTTACTGACTGAATCGAGCGGTCGGCGAGGAATTGACGGGAAAAAGCATCGGATGGTTCCAGGCGATGCGATCCCGTTATTTAAATAGCGATTTGTTATGGTTTAACGAATAGGCATTTCCGCAGGTCACAGTGGATTTCGAGGGGCTCTGTGGGCACCTGCGGCACCATTGGTAACAGCGATTACCGAAGGTTTCTTAAGTAACTCCGGCACCCCCGACCTATTAAACCGAATTATGTTCTGGTTGGATGTCGGCATGAGTGGAGATCCCCGTACCCCATGCCTCGTCGGCGTCGCCCAGCACACGGTCCGCGTCCAGCCGGGGCCCGAGCCGTTGGATCTGTGGGAACTCGTCGCCCGCGAGGCCGCCGCCGACGCCGGGGCCCCAGGTCTGCTGACCGCCCTCGATTCGATCCAGGTCGTCTACACCGAGTCCTGGCAGTACGACGACCCGACGGCCAGGCTCGCCGAGCGGCTCGGCGCCGCTCCCCGCCACCGGGCCTACTCCAAGGTGAGCGGCACGGCGCCGCAACTGCTCCTCGGGGAGGCGGCCTCGATGATCGCCAGAGGTGAGATGGACGCCGCCCTGGTCGCCGGGGCCGAGGCGCTGGCCACGCGCAGGGCCCTGCGCAAGGCGGGGGAGCACGTGGCGTGGAGTCATCCGGCGAATCCCAAGCCGCCCTACGGCTGGGAGCGACCCCCGCACCCGGCCGAGCTGGCCCACGAGCTGTTCCTGCCCGTCCACACCTACGCGATCATGGAAACGGCCAGGCGGGCGGCGGCGGGCGAGTCCATCGAGGAGGAGCGGGTGGCGCGAGGGCTGATGATGGCCCCGATGACCGAGATCGCCGCGACCAACCCGCACGCCTGGTACCGGGAGGTCGCAAAGCCCTCGGAACTGGTCACCCCGGCCGCGGACAACCGGTTCGTCGGCTGGCCCTACACCAGGCGCACCGTCGCGGTCATGGAGGTGGACCAGGCCGCCGCCGCGATCCTGGTCAGCGACGGGCTCGCCGACCGGCTCGGCGTCCCCCAAGACAAACGCGTCTACCTGCGAGGATGGTCCTACGCCGAGGACACCTGGGAGGTGGCGGCCCGCCCCGCGCCCGGCTCCTCTCCGGCCATGGCCGCCGCGGCGCGGGCGGCCTTCGAGCGGGCGGGGACCGGCCTCGACGAGATGTCCGCGCTGGACGTCTACAGCTGTTTCGCGATCGCGCTCCGCGCCGCCTGCGCCGCCATGGAACTCGACCCGCTCGACCCGCGAGGGCTGACCGTCACGGGTGGCCTGCCGTACGCGGGAGGTCCGGCCAGTGACTACGTCCTGCACTCCACGGCGGCGATGGCCGAGCGCCTGCGGGCCGCGCCGGGCCACGGACTGGTCACCGGGGTCGGCATGCACCTGACCAAGCACACCTACGCGGTCTGGTCCACCGAGCCCGGAGGCGCCCTGGGTGACGCCACGCCGGTGTACGTCGCGGAACCGGTGCCGATCGCGGACTCCTACGAGGGACCCGCGACCGTCGCCGGATACACGGTCGCGCACGGCAGGGACGGAGCGGCCGAACGAGGCGTCCTGATCACCGACCTTCCCGGCGGCGGCCGGGCACACGCCCACGTCCGCCACCCCGACCTGATCGCCGAGGCCGAGTCGCGGGAACTGGTCGGCACCGAGGTGCGCCTGGCCCCCGAGGGGCCGGTGAACGTCGCGACCTGGTGACCTTCTCCCGATCCGATGGGCATCGACTCCGATTCGTGATGGCATCAAGACCGTCGAAACCCGAAGATGGGGCGAGAACCATACCTTCTCGTAAGAGGCGGTCCAGAACGTGGCCGGTGGACCGTACGACATCATCGAGGCCAGGTCCCCGAGGGGCCCGCGGCGCTGGATCGGCGTCGCGGTGCTGGCCGCGCTCGTGCTGGTGCCGGTGGTGAGCCTGCTGTCGGGTCGGGAACCGGGCTCCGTTCCGCAGCCTCCGCCACCGGTGCCCACCAGGGCGGAGGTCGTCGCAAAGGACGCCCCCAACGTGCTCTACCCCCGGCCCCGGCACAGAGGCGGCAGGGAGATCCTCAACGTGGTCTTCCCCGACGGCTCGGCGGCGGAGGTCGGCTACCCGGCGGAACTGGGCCTGGCCAGGCTGGGGGTCCGGCCCGCGATGACGGGCAGGCTCGACGGGGAGGTCGGCACGTACCGGCAGCTGACCGTGCCGCCGGGAGGGCCGGCCGGGGTGGCGATGGGCAGGCCGATGATCCGGAAGCTGGCCGGGCAGGTCACGCTCTGGCACCCGATGAGCCCCGCCGAAGGGGAGGTGCTGTTGTTCGCGTTCGACCCCTGGTTCGTGGCGCTGCGCGATCTCAAGGGCGGCATGTCCTTCGAGCAGCGCATGCTCTGGGCGCGCAACCTGCGCGGCAGGGTGACCAGGGACGGTTACCTCGTGCTCGACGCCCGGGCTCCGGTGCGGCTGGCCGGGCCGGGGGAGACCTTCCGCGGTGAGCAGGTGGGGCCGCAACTGTGGTTCGGCGGGGCCAGGGAGACGCTGCTCGTGCTGGCGCCGGTGCCCGGCTGCGACGTCGCGGCGATCGAACTCTCCGTGATCGAGCAGCGACGCCGCTTCTCCGCCGAGACCTGCCAGGACGGGGTGTACGTGGCGGCCTCGGGAGAGCGGGGGCAGGTGGAGAGGGCGGTCGCTGAAATAGTCGTCAGGCGGACAGCGTAGGGTGCGGCCATGTTCGCTGTAACCGCCACACAGGTCGATCCCGACAACCCGCTCGCCGGTCTCACCCTCGGTGAGCGCCCGGAACCCCAGGTCCCCGAGGGGTGGACCACCGTCACGGTGAGAGCGGCCTCGCTCAACCACCACGACCTTTTCACCCTGAAGGGTGTGGGCATCCGTGCGGAGCAGCTCCCGATGGTGCTCGGTACCGACGCGGCGGGGTACGACGAGGACGGCAACGAGGTCATCGTGCACTCGGTGATCGGCAGCGGTGCCGACGAGACGCTCGATCCGAAGCGTTCCCTGCTGTCGGAGAAGTACGACGGCACCTTCGCCGAGCGGGTCGTCGTGCCCAGGCGCAACCTCGTGGCCAAGCCCGCCGCGCTCAGCTTCGAGGAGGCCGCCTGCCTGCCGACGGCCTGGTTGACCGCCTACCGGATGCTGTTCGACAAGGCCGGGCTGGAGCCGGGCTCGACGGTGCTGGTCCAGGGTGCGGGCGGTGGCGTGGCCACCGCGCTGATCCTGCTGGGCAGGGCCGGGGGATACCGGATCTGGGTGACCAGTCGCTCCGAGAAGAAGCGGGCGCGGGCCCTGGAGCTGGGCGCCGACCAGGTGTTCGAGGACGGTGCCCGGTTGCCCGAGCGGGTCGACGCGGTGATGGAGACCGTCGGTCAGGCGACCTGGGCGCATTCGCTGAAGGCACTGCGCCCCGGTGGACGGATCGTGATCTCAGGCGCGACCAGCGGAGCGGTCCCGCCGGCCGAGCTGAACCGTATCTTCTTCCTCCAGCTCTCGGTGGTCGGCTCCACCATGGGCAGCCGTGACCAGCTGGGCAGGCTCGCCCGTTTCATGGAGCAGACGGGTACCCGCCCGCTGATCGACCGGGTCCTCCCGCTGACCGAGGCTCGCGAGGGCATCGCGGCCATGCACGAGGGGGAGCTCTTCGGGAAGGTCGTCTTCACGCTGCCGGGGTGAACGAGCGGAGCACGACCGGGCACCGATGTGCTCCCGGTCACCTCCATAAGTAATGGGTTACTTTTTAGCCTCCCGAGTGATAGAACACGGATGAGCGATGTATCACCCGGGAGGCCCGGAATGACCGACTCAACCGCGCACCGCGCCCCCGACGCACCGCGCGCCCCCCTCGCCACGCCCGCCGGCTCCTCCGCGCATGGCGGTCTCGTCCCGGCTCTCCCCGAGGCGGGGGACGACGGGCCCGCGCGCAGCGATCCCGAACCGTTCGGCCCCGGTGACCTGCTCTGGGACGGAATGGGCGACCAGCGGCTGATGTTCCTGCTCGGCGGCGGTCTCATCATGCAGGTCATGCACCCGGCGATCGGTGCCGCGGTCGGCCAGCAGTCGGTCTACCGGTCCGACCCGTGGGGACGGCTCACCCGCTCGCTCACCTCGCTGCAGACCTGGGTGTACGGAGGGCCGCAGGCCATCGAGGAGGGTAGGCGTCTGCGTGAGATGCACAAGGACATCAGCGGTGTCGACGCACAGGGCAGGAGTTACCACGCGCTGAGCGCGGGACCGTACGCCTGGGTGCACCTGACCGCCTTCGAGCGCGCCGTCACCATGGCGAGGTACTTCGGCGAGCGGCCGTACACCCCGCAGGAGGAGCAGCGCCTGTACGGGGAGGTCATCCGCCTGGGCCGGATCCTGCGGGTCCCCGAGCGGATGTTCCCCGCCACGGTCGACGACTACTGGACCTACTTCCACGACATGGTCGACAACACGCTGGAGAACCATCCGACGGCGCACGACGTGCTGGAGACCACGCTCACCGTGGGGGCGCCGCCGCTGCTCCGCGGGCCGTTGCGGGCACTGTGGCGCCCGCTCGGTCTGACCTCGGGCCGGCTCAACCACTTCGTCACGGTCGGCACGCTGCCGGACGCGGTCCGCCGGAAGCTGGAACTGCCGTGGACCGCCAGGGACGAGGCGCGGCTGCGCCGTCTCGGCAGGGCGGTCGCCGCGACGATGCCACGCCTGCCCGAGCGGGCCAGATATCTGCCGATCGCCTACCACGCCAGGCGGGCGGCACGCGCACAGGAGCGGCTCACCCGCGCCATGCGCGTCGCCTGAGAAAAGGCCGCCGGTCCCGTGCCGCCGGTCCGTGCGCGTCGCGGGGGCGCGGACCGGCCGTCGGCGGGAAGACGGATGGTCACCGGAGCGCTTCGCGGATGCGGCGGGCGGCGTCGTACAGGGCGTCCTGCGCGGTGGCCAGGGTCTCCTCGGTGACCTGCGCGTTCGACGCGTCCCGGTGGACCTCCTCGGCGAACTCGGCCAGCATCTGCCCGAGCCGGGCGTCGCCGGCGCCTGACCTCTCGCCGGTGAAGCCGGCGGCCCAGATCCGCTTCCAGTCGTCCTTCCACTCGCCGGTCTGGCGCTGCCACTCGTGCTTCTGGCGCTGCCACTCCGTCTTCTGCTCGCGCCAGGCCCTGCGCTGGTCCTGCTTGGCCTCCTTCTCCTCGTGCCTGGCGCCCTGGCGTACGTCACGCGCCATCTGGGTGAGCTCCTCGCGCAGCGACTTCACGGTGTCGCGCACGTCCTCCTTGACCTCGCGGGCGATGTCGCGGACCGAGTCGGAGATCTCCTGCTCCAGATCGGCGAGCTCGTCGAGGCGGTCGTTGAGCTCGGCGCGGCCCCGGTCGCTGATCGTGAAGACCTTCTTGCCGTTCACGACCTCGTGGGTGACCAGCCCCTCCTCCTCCAGGCGGGCCAGGCGCGGGTAGATCGTGCCGGGCGAGGGGGAGTAGACGCCGAGGAAGCGATCCTGGAGCAGCCGGATCACCTCGTAACCGTGGCGGGGGCTCTCTTCCAACAGCTTCAGGAGATAGAGCCGGAGCCTTCCATGACCGAAAACCGGGCTCATGCTTGGGCTCCCTTCAGCAGGGTGACATCGGCGGAGACGGTGTGCGCCGTCAGGGAGGCCATGCCGCCGCCGATCCGGCCGGTCAGCGACCTCGTGCCGGTCTGGGCGGAGTGGTGGAGTTCGGAGAAGGCGGTGTCGAGCCTGCCCGAGGTGGAGCGGATCTTGACATCGGCGTCCACGGCGTGCGGGAGCCTGAGCACGATGTCGCCGGTGACACTGTTCAGCGTCACGTGACCGGTCGGCGGGAGCTCCAGGTCGGCGGTGATCCGGCCGGAGACGGTGGTGACGCTGAGACGCCGGGGGGTGCCCTGCGCCACGGTCAGCTCGCCGGAGACGCTCTTGAACGACAGGTCACCGACCAGGTCGCGGCTCTCCACGTCGCCGGAGACGGTGTCGGCGTTGATCTCCCCGCTCACCCCGTCGAGCACGATGTCACCCGAGACGCCCCTGACCGAGGTGCGGTCCTCGAATCCGGAGACGACCGCGGAGGCGGAGACCACCCCCACGTTGATCGGGCAGTCCTTGGGCGCGGTCAGTGTCAGCGTCGCCCGGCGTCGCCCCGGGCGCAGCCAGCCCAGCAGGCCGTCCCAGGTCAGGTCCTTGTAGGTGACGGTGAGCGTGCCGTCGTCGTCGTGGGTGACGAGCAGCGGTGTGGTGTCCACCTCGGTGACCTCAAGCGTGGCGGGGCCGTCGCCGGCCAGCACCGCCAGCCTGCCCGCCACGATGCGTACGTTCAGCTTTTTCACGGACTCGAAGGTGAGCTGCTCTGGTTTCTCGATCGTCCACTGCCGCATGTTCGTGACCTCCTTGTATGTGACACGATATGTCGCGTCAGTCGGGAGGTCAAGATATATCGCGTTATTTCAGTCGTCCTCGTCGTCCAGCCGGGCCAGCCAGGTGGCCAGCCGTTCCACCGGAGTCTCGAAGTCGGGGTTCAGATCGACGAACTCACGCAGCCGCTCGGCCAGCCACCCGATGGTGACCTCCTCCTGGCCACGACGCTCGACGAGCTCCTCGATGCCCCGATCGGTGAAGTACATCGTTCTCCTCGTGGTGACACTTGCCATAACGGGGAAGTCCCCCGCAGGGGTTCCTGCGGGGGACTTCCGTGGTGACGCCTGCACTGCGGACCGCCGGTCGGCGATCCCTTCCCTTTAGGCGAAGACCTCGCCCAGCATCTGCTGCAGCTCGGCCTCGTGGGCCGAGTGCGAGCCGGTCGCCGGGGAGGAGTTGGCCTTGCGGGAGACCCGCTTGATCGTACGGCCGCCGAAGACGCCCGGGTTCTCGGCCATCTTGAGCGCCAGGAACGGCCACGGGCCCATGTTGAGCGGCTCGTCCTGCGCCCACACCAGCTCGACGTCGGCGGAGTAACGGCTCAGCTCGATCTCCAGCGGGTTGCCGGGGAACGGGTAGAGCCGCTCAAGGCGGACGATCGCCACGTCGTTGCGGCCCTGCTTGTCGCGGGCCGCCGCCAGGTCGTAGTAGAGCTTGCCGGAGACCAGCACGACCTTGCGGACGCCGGCCGGGGCGACGGTGATGTCGCCGAGCACCGGCTGGAACGACCCCGAGGTGAACTCGCTGACCGACGAGATCGCCGCCTTGTGCCGCAGCAGCGACTTGGGCGTGAACACCACCAGCGGGCGGTGCCGGTTCGACAGCGTCTGCCAGCGCAACAGGTGGAAGTAGTTGGACGGCACCGTGGGCTGCGCGACGGTCATGTTGTCCTGGGCGCACATCTGCAGGAAGCGCTCGATGCGGGCCGAGGAGTGGTCGGGGCCCTGTCCCTCATAGCCGTGCGGCAGCAGCAGGGTGACGCCGGAACGCTGGCCCCACTTCTGCTCACCCGAGGTGAGGTACTCGTCGATGATCGACTGAGCGCCGTTGACGAAGTCGCCGAACTGCGCCTCCCAGGCGACCAGCGCCTCGGGCCGCTCCACGCTGTAGCCGTACTCGAAGCCGAGCGCGGCGTACTCGCTCAGCAGGGAGTCGTAGATGTAGAACTTCGTGGTGCCCTGGTTGAACGCCTTGAGCGGGGTGTGCTCCTCGCCGGTGACCCGGTCGACCAGCACGGCGTGCCGCTGGGTGAACGTGCCGCGCCGGGAGTCCTGGCCGACGAGGCGGACCGGGTGACCGTCGATCAGCAGCGATCCGAACGCCAGGGTCTCGCCCATGCCCCAGTCGATGCGCTCCTCGGTGACCATCTGCCCGCGACGCTGCAGCACCGGCAGCAGGCGCGGGTGGACGGTGAAGCCCTCGGGCATGTTGAGCTGGGTCTCCACGATCCGCTTGACGGTCTCCTCGGAGATGGCCGTCTCGACGTCCTCGTGGGACCAGGGGATGGTCTCCATGTCGACCGGGCGGGAGAACTCGGCCGTCGACGCGTTGGCCGCCGCGCGGGTCTCGGCGAAGGCGTTCTCCAGCTTGGCCTGGTAGTCGCGGAGCGCGCCCTCGGCCTCCTCGACCGTGATGTCGCCCCGGCCGATCAGCGCCTCGGTGTAGAGCTTGCGGGTGGAGCGCTTGGCGTCGATCAGGTCGTACATCAGCGGCTGGGTGAAGCCCGGGTTGTCCATCTCGTTGTGGCCGCGACGCCGGTAGCAGATCAGGTCGATCACGACGTCCTTGCGGAACACCTGGCGGTACTCGAAGGCCAGGCGGCCGACCCGGACCACGGCCTCGGGGTCGTCGCCGTTGACGTGGAAGATCGGGGCCTGGATCATCCGGGCCACGTCGGTGGCGTACACGCTGGAACGCGAGCTGGCCGGGCTGGTGGTGAAGCCGACCTGGTTGTTGACCACGATGTGCACGGTGCCGCCGGTGCGGTAGCCGCGCAGCTGCGACAGGTTGAGGGTCTCGGCCACCACGCCCTGGCCCGCGAAGGCCGCGTCGCCGTGGACGAGCACGGGCAGGACGGTGAAGCCCTCCTCGCCGCGCTCCAGGAGGTCCTGCTTGGCGCGGACCACGCCCTCCAGGACCGGGTCGACCGTCTCCAGGTGGGAGGGGTTGGCCACGACCGAGGTCCTGAGCTTGGAACCGTCGGGCGAGACGAAGTCGCCGCTGGCACCCAGGTGGTACTTCACGTCACCGGAGCCGTGGGCGCTGCGCGGGTCGATGTTGCCCTCGAACTCGCCGAAGATCTGCCCGTACGACTTGCCGACGATATTGGCCAGCACGTTGAGGCGACCGCGGTGGGCCATGCCGACCACGGCCTCGTCGAGCCGCTCCTCGGCCGCGGCGCTCAGCACCGAGTCGAGCAGCGGGATCAGCGACTCGCCGCCCTCCAGCGAGAAGCGCTTCTGCCCCACGAACTTCGTCTGCAGGAACGTCTCGAACGCCTCGGCGGTGTTCAGCCGCTCCAGGACCCGCAGCTGCTCGGTGCGGTCGGGCTTGGCGTGCGGCCGCTCGACGCGCGCCTGGATCCAGGCCCGCTCCTCGGGGTTCTGCATGTGCATGTACTCCACGCCGATGGTTCGGCAGTAGGAGTCACGCAGCACGCCGAGAATGTCGCGCAGCTTCATCAGGGGCCGGCCGCCGAAGCCGCCGGTGGCGAACTCGCGCTCCAGGTCCCAGAGGGTCAGACCGTGCGACTTGATGTCGAGGTCGGGGTGCTTGCGCTGCTTGTACTCCAGCGGGTCGGTGTCCGCCATCAGGTGGCCGCGGACCCGGAAGGCGTGGATCAGCTCTATGACCCGCGCGGACTTCGCCACATCGTCGTCGTGCGTGGTGGAGATGTCCTGGACCCAGCGGATCGGCTCGTACGGGATCCGGAGGGCCTCGAAGATCTCGTCGTAGAAGCCGTTCTCGCCCAGCAGCAACCGGTGGACCTGCCGCAGGAAGTCGCCGGACTGGGCACCCTGGATGATCCGGTGGTCGTAGGTGCTGGTGAGCGTCATGACCTTGCTCACCGCGAGGCGGGAGAGCGTGTCGGGGGAGGCGCCCTGGTACTCCGCGGGGTACTCCATCGCGCCGACGCCGATGATCGTGCCCTGCCCCGGCATCAGGCGCGGCACCGAGTGCACGGTGCCGATGGTGCCCGGGTTGGTCAGCGAGATCGTGGTGCCGGCGAAGTCGTCGACCCCCAGCTTGCCTGCCCTGGCCTTGCGCACCACGTCCTCGTAGGCGACCCAGAACTGGCGGAAGTCCATCTGCTCGGTCGCCTTGATCGACGGGACCAGGAGCTGACGGGTGCCGTCGCTCTTGGCGACGTCGATGGCCAGGCCCAGGTTGACGTGCTCGGGCTTGACCAGCGCCGGCTTGCCGTCGACCTCGGCGTAGGAGTGGTTCATCTCCGGCAGGACCTTGAGGGCCTTGATCACCGCGTAGCCGATGAGATGGGTGAACGACACCTTGCCGCCGCGACCGCGCGACAGGTGGTTGTTGATCACGATCCGGTTGTCGATCAGCAGCTTCGCCGGGACCGCGCGCACGCTGGTCGCCGTCGGGACCACAAGGCTGGCCTCCATGTTGGCGGCAGTCCTCGCGGCCGCGCCGCGTAGTCGAACTTCCTCGGCACCGGCGGGCAACTGCGTCTCCTGCTTGGATCGGTCCGCCGGGGCGGCCTTGGCCGCCGGCGCTGGGGTCGTCGTCACTGGGGCCGGGGTGGCCGAAGCCGCGGCGGCCGGGGCTGGGGTAGCCGGGGTCGAGGAAGCGGTGGGTGTCGGAGGAGTGGACGCGGCGGTCGCCGCACCCGGGGGAGCGACTCTGCCTGCCCCCGTATCAGGGGTGTAGTCGGCAAAGAAGCTCCACCAGGCCCGGTCGACCGACTCGGGGTCCTGGAGGTATTTCTGGTACAGCTCGTCGACCAGCCACTCGTTCTGACCAAAGGCTGCCAGCGGGTTTGTCCGCGACGACTCAGACGACACGGCGGAAATCGCCCTCTTCCGCAGATCGGCGTTGATGATAGAGAACCTGTCCAAGGCTACTCGCCTCGGCCCGGACCTGCGCCACCCTGGCCGCAGCTTCCTTGTCGATCCTCTCAGAACCGTTTAAAACGGTCACCTCCTGGGTAGCAGCTTCGTCCGCTGAGTCGCTGGTCAGCTGGATCCGGTGGGCCTTGTCAGTCGAATCCGACCAGTCGGAATTCTGTCCGTATCTCCGGGGTAACATCTTCGAGCAGGCCGGCCAGTTCGTCTCCGGCGGCCCGCAACTCCTCGATGGACAGGGGCGCGAGTCGCTCCAGCAGGAACAGCGCGTCCGTCGTCTCCTCGGTGATCCGGGTGCGGACGCACTGCCGCCAGTTCCACCGGCGGCAGGTGACTCCCCTGTCGTCACGCCAGACGACCTCGCCGACCTCCGGGTGGTCGATCGTCGGTTCGCCTCTCTCGACGACCTCGAACGGCTCGTCACCGGTCGCGCGCACCAGCCGTGCCGTCCCCTCGTAGCGGGTCAGGTCCTCTCCGCCGATCGGCAGGCCGTGCCTGATGCTGATCGCGTTGTAGGCGTCGACCACCCGGTTGATCTCCGGCGGTGGCATCCGTCTGACCAGGGCGTCCACCGAGGGCCGGGTCCGCTGGGGCTTGGCGCCGAATGCCCGGTATGTTTCCCGCCAGGCCTCGACCCTCGCGTCGTCGGCCGCCACCGCCTTCTCCGCGGCCTCCGCCAGCCAGGCCCGTGACCTGTCGTCCGTCGGCCCGTTGCGCAGCCCGTACACCCCTATCACCAGCACCGCGAAGTCCGGCCTGAGCGCGCTGACGGCGGGGTCCACCCAGATGTCCTCGATCACGGCCCCAGTTTAGGCGGTGTGCGCGGCGATTCGAGGAAGGACGGGGTGGCCGTCCACGGGACGGCCACCCCGCGCCGGTCACCGGCAGAGGGTGCCGTTGAGGAGAAGGCGTTCCGGCTTGGGGTTGGGGCCGGGGGCGTCGGCACCGATGAAGCCGAAGGTGACCGAGTCACCGGGTCTGATGGTCTTGTTCCAGCTGAGGTTCCTGGCGGTCACGGTCGCGCCGTCCTGGGAGATGTCGGCGCTCCAGTGCCGCCGGACGGTCTGGCCACCGAGGAAGGACCACGTCAGGGTCCAGCCGTCGATGGCCTTCTTGCCGGTGTTGGTGACGGTGACCTGGGTGTTGAACCCCTCGGGCCACTGACCGTGGTTGGTGTAGGTCACCTTGCACACCCCGGCGGCGGCGGGGGTGTCCAGGTAGGAGGCGATCCAGGCGAGCGGGGAGTTCCAGTTGATGGTCAGCTCGTTGGTGGACCACGACTCGATGTCGTCGATGTAGCAGAACTGGGGCGCGCAACCCTTGAGCTTGGCCTGGGCCACCGGGTCCTGAATGCTGGAGTTCGGGCCGCCGGCCAGGGTGCCGCGCGGCGGGTTGGGCAGGGACGGGTCGAGCTGATGGGCGTACCAGCGGCTGTGCTGGTTCCTGGCGGCGACCTCGCCGTAGCCGGTCACGTACGACTGGTTGAGGGCGTTGCGCCCGAAGAGGTAGTCCAGCCCCTCCAGCACCCCGTCGCGATACTTCGCCTCGCCGCTGAGGTCGTGGGCGACGGCCATCACGACCATGTTGTTGAGCACCAGGTTGTTGGAGCCCCAGTCGTAGGTCGACGGGTTGTACGGGACGCCGTAGGGGTGGGCCCGCTGGACGGCGAGATACCTGTCGGCGCCTTCCAGCACCGACTGGCGCACCCGCGCCCGGTCGGGGAGCGCGTTGGGCACCGCGGCCAGCTGCAGGCGGCCGAGCTGGGCGGTGTTGCCCCAGTCGAAGCCGCGCTCGCGCCAGATGTCGCCGGTGTGGTGCGGCGAGGCGAGCACGTAGTCCCTGAACTCCTTCTCGGCGGTGGTGAGATAGAGCTCGGCGGCGGCCCAGTAGAACTCGTCGGTCACGTTGTTGTCGTCGTAGGCGCCGCCGCCCACCCCGTCGGAGGCGTCGGCGTACCGCGCGGGGTCGGCCTTGGCCGCGGCCCAGGCCTTCCTGGCGGCGGCGAGGTTGCGCGCGGCGAACGCGGCGTCGTACGGGGCGAAGAGCCGGGCCGCCTGGGCCGCGGTGGCGGCCAGGTTGAGGGTGGCGGCGGTGGAGACCGGGTGCAGCTCGCGCCGCTGCGCGTCGAGGTGGGGCAGCAGCGGCAGGCCCGTCCACGCGGCGTCGTGGATCTTGTGGTGGGCCATCCCCGCGTGTGGCCTGCCGTCCGGGACCTGCATGCTGAGCAGGAACTCCTGCTCCCAGCGGGCCTCGTCGAGGATGTCGGGGACCCCGTTCCCGCTCTCGGGGATGTCGAGATCGCCGTCGGAGTGGATGCCGTCGGCCTTGGCGCGCTCGAAGGCGGACATCAGCTGGTGGACGGAGATACCGCCGTTGACGACGTACTTGCCGTGGTCGCCCGCGTCGTACCAGCCGCCCTTGACGTTCAGCGTGTAGTCGCAGACGCCCGGCTGGCAGGGCACCTCGACGTCACCGGTGTTGGGGGCCACGCCCGCGTGCCCGGCGGGCCTGCCGTAGCCGGGGCGAAGGGTGTCGAGGATCGGGATGCCGCTGCGCTGGGTGTAGTAGAACTTCAGTGCGTCGGCCCTGAGCTCGCCGTAGACGTCGGCGCCGATGTCGAACGGGCGGCTGGTCTCGCCGTCGGCCTCCAGCGTGTAGCCGGTGCCGGGGGCGGTGATCGAGCCGAAGTCGATCGAGTGCGTGTTCTGGCCGGAGCTTCCGTCGACGCCGCGCGGGACGGTGTCGCCCTGGGCGACGAGCTGCCCGCCGCGCCTCAGCTTCCAGCCCACCGGCTCCGTCTCCTTGGTGACGAGCGTGGCCCTCTTCGGCCCGGCGGGCAGGTAGCCGACCATGTTCACGCGGACCCGGGGTCCGGTGTCCGGCCGGTAGACGTCGGGTTCGGCTCCGCCCTTCAGGGAGACGTCGTCCACGCAGAACCTCCACGGGGTGGCGCTGCCCCCGAGCTGGAACGCCACCTGCGCGCCTGGCAGGTCCACCGGTGAGGTGAAGGTGTAGCGGTAGTCGTTGCCCGACACGCTCAGCTCGGGGTTGGCCGACAGGTACTGGGTGTAGGGGTCGACCGGGAGCTGGACGAGGGCCCTGGCGACGCGGCCGGGCGTCGCGACACCGAAGAAGGAGAACTCGTACGTCTCGTCCTTGACCAGGGGGATGTCGTTCTGGCCGACGATGACGTCCCACGGGTTGGCGGTGCCACCGGGGATGTCCGCGCAGAGCCGTCCGTCCTCGATCTCCAACGCGGTGTTGCCGGTGCTCCACCAGGGGGCGGTGCCGGTGTCGAAGGTGCCGTTGACGATCTGTTCGGGGCCGTCGGCGGCGGCGGGCAGCGGGGTCAGGGTCACCAGGGCGGCGGCCGTGGCGAGAGCGAGCCAGGCAGGTGGTCTGATCACGGGGGGTCCTTTACGCAGGGGGTGCGCCTCGCGGTGGGAGCGCCAGGTGGGAGCGTCCTTGTGGGAGCGCTCCCACTACGAGGATGCGCCGATGTTTCCAGTGCGTTTCGCCCGCAGTCAATCGACCCCTCTCCGGGGCCGCCCGCTGACCGGGTGAATGACCGATTTGCCCGATGAAACTTTCAGCGCTTCCGAGGGGCCGTGTCAGGGAGCGGTCCAGTCGATCTCCGGCCCCCGGGGCACGATCCCGCTCGGGTTGACGTTCGTCTGCGTCACGAAGTAGTGCCGCTTGATCTGGTCGAAGTCGGTCGTGTCGCGGAACGCGGGAACGGCGTACAGCTCGCGGGCGTAGGCCCACAGGGCCGGGTAGTCGACGAGCCGTCGCACCGAGCACTTGAAGTGCGAGTTGTAGACCGCGTCGAACCTGGCGAGCGTGGGGTAGAGCCGCACGTCGCTCTCGGTGAGCGCGTCGCCGTGCAGGCGGCGCCGGCCGGTCAGGCGCTCCTCCAGCAGGTCGAGCGTGGCGAACACGCCGGCGACCGCCTCGTCGTACGCCTCCTGGGAGTGGGCGAACCCGGCCCGGTAGACGCCGTTGTTGAGGCCGTGGAAGATCACGTCGTTCAGCGCGTCGATCTCCTCGCGCAGTTCCTCGGGGTAGAGGTCGGGTGCGCCCTCCGCGTGCCACGGCGCGAAGGCCGTCTCCAGGGTGAGGGTGATCTGCGGGTAGTCGTTGGTGACCAGGCGCTCGGCGGCGATGTCCCAGACGCAGGGCACCGTGTAGCGGCCCTGGTAGCCGGGATCGGTCGACAGGTAGAGCTCGGAGAGGTACCGCACTCCCGTCACCGGATCGCCGCCGGGCATCCGCCAGCCCTTCTCGTCCCTGATCGGATCGACGATCGTCACCCCGACCACCTCCCGCAGGCCCAGCAGCTCGCGGACGATGAGCGAGCGGTGCGCCCACGGGCAGGCGTAGGAGGCGTAGATCTGGTAGCGGCCGGGCTCCGGTGGATGCTCGCCGCCCGCCTCGATCCGTGTCGTGAACCGGTTCTGCTGCCTGACGAAGCGGCCGTCGCCGGAGATCTCCTTTTCCAGCTTCATGGTATGACGGTACGGGATCTCGAATAGAACATGGTTCGGTTGATGGGGTCGATGGTGCCGGGCTCTCCGGGAAATTTCATGCAAAACAAGTAGGAAATATTGACTTAGTCCGGAGTGGTGCGTAACTTGTCTGGTATGAGCTGCTGTCTGACCCATTTCGACCAGAAAGCATCGGTGGCCTCATGAGCATCGTGACCGTGGTGGGAAACCCGCGACCCGGGTCGCGTACGCACGGAGCGGCCATCTCGGCGGCGGCGGCCGTAGGAGGGCGGATCGGGGATCGGGGGGCTCCCGAGGTCGTCGATCTGGCGGTCCTGGCTCCGCTGCTGTTCGCCCCACAGACGGTGCCGGAGGTGAAGGCCGCGTTGGAGCTGGTCGCGGGTGCCGAGGTGCTGGTGGTGGCGAGCCCGACCTACAAGGCCACCTACACCGGCCTGCTCAAGGCGTTCCTCGACCGGCTGCCGGGTGGCGCTCTCGCCTCGACCGTCGCGCTCCCGCTGCTGGTGATGGGGGACTCCAGGCACTCCCTGGCGGTGGAGGTCCACTTCCGGCCGCTGCTGGTGGAGCTGGGCGCCGCCGTTCCCACGCCGGGCCTCGCGCTGCTGGAATCGCAGCTCGCCGACCTCGACGCAGTCCTTGGCCCCTGGGTCGACCGGGTCGCCCCACAGGTGACGGCGGTACTCGGGCAGCGGACTCCGGCGTGACGCCGGGAAGAGATGGCGGCGTTAATGGGTTCTGAGAAGTGTCTTTTATTCCTCGGAGGGGGAAAAGTGACCAAGTGGAGCATCTTGGCGGTACCCCACCCGTCCCTGGGAGAGGCGTCATGACCGAGACCCTGTCCGGCCGAGCGGTCGACGCGGAGCGGTTCCGGCAGGCGCTGGCCGTTCACGCGGCCGGGGTCGTCGTCGTCACGGCGCAGTTCGAGGGCGTACCGGTCGGTCTCACGGCGACCTCGTTCTCATCCGTCAGTCTCACGCCCCCGCTGGTCTCCTTCTACGTGGACCAGTCGTCG
Organism: Streptosporangium amethystogenes; assembly: GCF_000721075.1. Lineage (GTDB taxonomy): Bacteria > Actinomycetota > Actinomycetes > Streptosporangiales > Streptosporangiaceae > Streptosporangium > Streptosporangium amethystogenes. The sequence goes on along the minus strand of NZ_JOEQ01000012.1, from coordinate 345,811 downwards.
AGCACTTGGCCCTGGCTCCGGCAGGCCGATCACTTCGCGGTGAACGTCCTGGCCAGTGATCAGGCCGAGTTGGCCGCGCGCTTCGCGAAGAAGGGCGTCGACCGCTTCGCCGCACCCACCTCCTGGGCGCCGGGGCACCTGGGCGTCCCGCTGCTGGACGGTGTCTCGGCCCACCTGGTCTGTGCCCCCCACTCCACCGTCGACATCGGCGATCACGTCCTGGTCGTGGGACTGGTCACCGAGACGAGTCTCGAACCCGGCGGTCGCCCGCTCCTGTACCACCAGGGTCGTTTCGGGCGTTTCACCCCGCACTCCTGATCGGAATCCCTCGCCCGCCGCGCAACTCAGGGGATCACCCGAGCGTCCAACAACTGTGACACTCACTTCCGGTGACCCCGAGCAGGTCGGCCCTTACAGGTTGCTCAGCCGTCTCGGTAGCGGCGGCATGGGCACCGTCTATCTCGCTGAGGATGTCGAAGGCCGTCGCGTCGCGATCAAGGTGATCAATCGGGGGTTCGCTCACCGGGAGGAGTTTCGCCGCCGCTTTCGCCGGGAGGTCGAGGCGGCCCGCCGGGTACGGCGTTTCTGCACCGCGGCCGTCCTGGACGCCTGCCTCGATGGGGACGAGCTGTACGTGGTCACCGAGTACGTCTCCGGACCCACTCTCGGGGCGGCGGTGCGCGGGGAAGGCCCACTCGACGGTTCCAATCTGGAGACGCTCGCAGTCAACGTGGCGACGGCGCTGGCGGCCATCCACGCGGCCGGCATCGTGCACCGCGATCTCACGCCGGCCAACGTGCTGCTCTCCTCCGCCGGCCCCCTGGTCATCGACTTCGGTATCGCTCACACCCTTGGCGATCTCGACGGGCTGACCGAGACGGGCGGTGTTGTCGGCTCTCCCCATTACCTGGCTCCCGAGCTGTTGCGGGGAGAGCAGGTGACGCCCCTCTGCGACGTGTACTCGTGGGGATGTCTGCTGGTGTTCGCCGCGACGGGCCGTCCGCCCTTCGAGGGGGACACCGTCGCCGCTCTGCTGCACCGGGCGCTGTACGACGAACCGCGGCTCGACGGCTTGGACCTCGCGCTACGCGAGGTGGTCGAGGCCGCGCTGAACAAGGATCCGGCCGCACGGCCATCCGCGGAAGCGCTGCTGCGCATGCTCACCGGCACGGAGGGATCCGCCCTCTCCCCTTCCTCGCGGGCGGCTTCCTCACGACCGGCCCGGCGCTTCGCGGGGTACCGCCGCACATTGATCGTCCTTGTCGGCGTATTGATCGCATCCGGCGTCACCACCTGGCTCGTGTACGGCCCGGCGAACCTGATGGCTGCCGGCAAGCCCGAGATCTCCCTGACGCCGTTCACCGGGGACCCGGCCACTCCGAAATCGACGGCCAGTTCCCCGACATTCACTCGGGTGCCCAGATCGGCCGGTCAGGAGAAGATCTGGGTGATGGGGCCGAGTTGTGGTGGTGACGGGGTGCATAAGTTCTGGCTGAATCCGGGCGGCGGCGACGGCTGGAAACCCGCTCGGGGTGGCTGGAAGAGGGATGGTTGCGCCGGAATCGTCTTCTCCACGGCGCTGTCCGGCGGCGAGCAATGGAATGAGACCGCGTCCTGGTACGTCAAGCCCGGCCCGAACAGTAGCTGTGCCCTGGAGCTCTACGTCCCCGACACCCGCAGAGCAGCCGGTACAGCCATCTTCTACGTGACCACCGCGACTCAGGACTACGAGCTGAAGCTCGGCTACAGCGCGATCAACCAGGAGATCCATCGGGGCGAATGGGTGAAGCTAGGCACATTCGATACCGAGTTCGGCGACTTCTTCGTTAACTTCATCGACCCTGCGTTCGTCAATGGGCAGGAGAATTCCGACCCTCGCTCGGCCAAGCCGGTGGCGCTCTCCGCAATGCGCGCCACCTGTCGGCCCGTCTCATAGGGGGTGAAAAGCGCGATGATAGTGGTGGGTCAGCCTCGATACTGGATATATCCCTAATCGGGTGTTGTGCGGCTTCGAGGCAAACAATCTTGCGGGCGAGTGCCACTCGCGGTGTCGAGCGGTGGCGAAACGAGGACTGTCAGGCGAGGCGGACGGTGCCCCGGCCGGTGGTCAGGGGGAGATCCAGGGCGGTACGGATGCCCGGTGGAGCGGCGCAGAGGGCGGCCACGGAGTTCACGGCGTGGGCGGCGGCGCCGGCCAGCCCGTGGGAGATCTCGCTGACGGTGAGCATCAGCTGGGGCACGCCCTCGATGTGGACGCTGAAGCCGGGGTCGGCCCAGCGTGCCACCCGGGTGGCGTCGGCCTTGTAGACGCACTCCACGGTCATCAGGGGGCGGCCGCGGACAAGCCCGCTGAACATCCAGCGGGAGGCGCACACGGTGCCCGCCCTGACCAGCCCCGCGGCGATCTCGAACTCCTCCGAGGCGAGTTCGAACTCGTCGCTCTCCTCGACCTCGTCAAGGGTCACGCCAAGGTTGTCGGCGACGAACTGGACGCTCTCGGCGAACAGCGAGCGCTGGAGGGCGCGGAAGGGACGCACTCCGGCGGTGTAGTCCTTGGCCGAGCGGGTGAAGCCGAACAGGTCCACCACGATCTGCCGGGAGGGGTGACCCCGGAAGTCGGACGACTCCCGGATGTAGATGTGGTCGACCCTGCTGGACAGGCCGGTCAGCGTGAGCGGCAGCATGTCGCTCATGAAGCCGGGGTTGACGCCCGTGCCGTGCAGGGACGTCCCTCCCGCCCGGCAGGCGGCCTCCAGGCGGTCCACCACCGTCGGGCCGTAGCACTTGGGATAGACGAACCCGGTGGTGGTGATGACGTTCTTGCCGCTGGCGAGCAGCGCGCAGATGGTCTCCACGTCGTTCGGATGGCCCCCGCCGAAGTAGAAGGTCGGCAGCGGCATGTGCAGCACGCAGTCGGCCTCCAGGGCGAGAACCTCCTCGACGTCGTCGGTGCAGAGGACGCCGGCCTCGGGGAGTCCCACGAGGAGCCCCGCGTCCCGTCCCACCTTGTCCGGGTCGTAGACCAGCACCCCGACCAGTTCGAACTCCGGCCGGGTGATGACGCTGCGCAGGGAGTATCTGCCGACTGCGCCGGTGGCCCATTGGACCACGCGCAGGGGCGGCGATAAGGACATATGGGGCCTCCAGCCCGAATTGTTGGGCGGGGCCCTGTGGGGGAAATGAGGGGTGTCATCATTGACCCTCGCCCGTATGGGGCAGAAACTTTAGCAGAAATTAACACGCTCGCTTACTATGCGCAATGATCTCCTATTTTTTGGTTACCGCCCTGGGGGATTTTGGGGCCTTTATCCGAAAGGTAGTCGGCCGCTTCCGGGGGCGTCGCCGGAGGTCCGGGGCGTCCGTGATGGCATCGCCGGGGGCAAGCAAGCTATTGTTCAGAGGACTAGAATTATGTTCTCGTAGGAGGGTTGCGGATGTCAGAGCTGCGGTTTGACGGCAGGGTCGCGGTCATCACCGGCGCCGGACACGGTCTCGGCCGTTCGCACGCGCTGTCGCTCGCCGAGCGCGGTGCCAAGGTGGTCGTCAATGACCTGGGCGGGGCGCTGGACGGCACCGGGGCCTCCACAGGGCCCGCCGCCGACGTGGTCGAGCTGATCAGGAAGAACGGTGGCGAGGCGGCCGTCAGTACCGACAACGTCGCGACCCCCGAGGGGGCCAAGGCGATCGTCCAGACCGCGATCGACGCCTTCGGGCGGCTGGACATCGTCGTCAACAACGCGGGCATCCTGCGGGACAAGTCCTTCGGCAAGATGAGCGTCGAGGAGTTCGACCAGGTTCTCGCCGTCCACGTCCGCGGTTCGTTCCTGGTCAGCCGGGAGGCGTTCCCGTACCTCAAGGAGCAGGGGTACGGCCGGATCGTCAACACCTCCTCGCCCGCCGGGCTGTTCGGCAACTTCGGCCAGGCCAACTACTCCACGGCCAAGATGGGCCTGGTCGGCCTCACCAAGACGCTCGGCATCGAGGGGGCCAGGGCCGGGATCAAGGCCAACGCGATCGCGCCGATCGCCTGGACCCGGATGACCGAGGAACTCCTCCCCGCCGAGTTCGAGGCCAAGTTCACCGCGGAGCGGGTCAGTGCCCTGGTGACCTTCCTGGCGCACGAGGCCTGTGAGACCAGCGGCGAGGTCTTCAGCGTCGGCGGTGGCCGGATCGCCCGGGTGTTCGTGGCCGAGGGGCCCGGCTGGCGGCAGGACGACCACACGGTGGAGGACATCCGCGACAACTGGCAGGCGATCCTCGCCGAGCAGCCGTACCTGACCCCGACCACTCTCGGTCAGCAGGCGAGTGCCTCCATGAAGGCCATGCTCTGACGCGGCGGGCCGCGTTCCAGCGGTCCTGAGGTTCAAGGGGCGCTCCCATGCCGGGGGCGCCCCTTCTGCTGTCCGCACCGAGGCCAGGACTTTTGCTGATTTCTGCAAAAGTCGACGGACTGTTAGTTGAAAGCTCTTCACAAATCCAGCTAAAGGGGGTTAGCTTCTGCACATCCCACTCCGGGCGAGGAGGTGCTGTGAGTCGGGTCGCCACGGTCGCCGCGTGCGAGACGCGCTCGCGTACGGAACCCGGCCGGCTCATCGAGGCACACCTGGCGGGGCGGGTGGGGTCTGCGGCGATCACGTCCTCTCGGCCCGACGACGAACCAGTGAGGCCCCATGTCCGAAGCCACCCCCCTGCTGCGCATGCGGGGGATCGTCAAGCAGTTCCCCGGCGTGCGCGCCCTGGACGGTGTCGACCTGGAGGTGCTGCCCGGTGAGGTGCACTGCCTGCTCGGCCAGAACGGTGCCGGGAAGTCCACCCTGATCAAGACCCTGGCGGGCGCGCATCAGCCCGACGAGGGCACGATCACTTTGAACGGCGCGGACGTGCGGCTGTCGAGCCCGATCGCCGCGATCAGGCTCGGCATCTCCACGATCTACCAGGAGCTCGATCTGGTGGACGGGCTGAGTGTGGCGGAGAACGTCTTCCTCGGACACGAGCCGGCCCGGCTGGGGTTCGTCGGACGGGGGAGGGCGACGCGGGCGACGCGGGAGCTGCTGGCCCGGCTGGGGCACGGTGAGATCAACCCGTCGACGGAGGTGGGACGGCTGTCGCCGGCGGCCAAGCAGGTGGTGAGCATGGCGCGGGCGCTGTCGCACGACACCCGGTTGATCATCATGGACGAGCCGTCGGCGGCGCTGGCCCATGACGAGGTGGGCAACCTGTTCCGGATCATCCGGGAGCTGACCGCCCAGGGGGTCGCGGTGGTCTACATCTCGCACCGGCTGGAGGAGATCCGCGAGATCGGGGACCGGGTGACGGTGCTCAAGGACGGTCGCACGGTCGCGGTGGGGCTGCCGGCCAAGCAGACTCCGACCTCGCGGGTGGTGGCGTTGATGACCGGCCGCGAGGTCGAGTACGTCTTCCCGCCGCGCCGCGCGGAACGCGTCGCGGGGGCCGAGGTGCTGCGGGTCGAGAGGCTCACCGTGCCCGGAGTCTTCGCCGACGTGTCGTTCTCGGTGCGGGCGGGAGAGATCGTGGGGCTGGCCGGACTGGTCGGCTCGGGCCGCTCGGAGATCATCGAGGCGGTGTACGGGGCGCGGAGGTTCTCGGGACAGGTGTTCCTGGAGGGGCGCCCGGTGCGCGGAGGCGGTACGACGGGCGCGGTCCGGCTGGGGATGGGGCTGGCCCCCGAGGAGCGCAAGGCACAGGCCCTGCTGCTGGACCAGAGCGTGTCGCGCAACATCAGCCTGGCCAGCCTGGGCCGCTACTCGCGGCTGGGGTGGATGGACCGTCGACGCGAGGCCGCGGACGCACGGGAGATGGTGCGGGCCCTGGACATCCGGCCTGCCGATCCCGAGCGGCCGGTCAAGACGCTTTCCGGTGGCAACCAGCAGAAGGCGGTGCTGGCGCGGTGGCTGCTCAACGACCGCAGGCTGCTGCTGCTGGACGAGCCGACGCGGGGGGTGGACGTGGGGGCTCGGGCGGAGCTGTACGCGCTGGTGCGGCGGCTGGCCGATGAGGGGATCGGGGTGTTGCTGGTCTCCAGCGAGGTGCCCGAGGTGCTGGGGCTGGCGGATCGGGTGCTGGTCCTGCGGGAGGGCCGGGTCATCCGCGAGGCCGACGCCGGTGAGCTGGACGAGCACGCCGTTCTCGACATGATCATGGAAGGAAGTGCCCTGTGACATCCCTCTCGACCGGGAGCACCGGGAGCACCGGGACTGGTGAAAGGAACCGACAGGTCCTCATGAACGTCATCTCTTCTCGCTTCGAGAACACTCCGGCGGGGCTCCGGTGACGTCGCCCGCGGACGAGCGCGTCGAGACGCCGGTCCGTAAACCCGCCGTGCTGAGCCCGCTGGCCCGTCTCGGGGAGATGCGCCACCTCGGGCTGGTGGTCGCGCTGGTACTGCTGGCGGTGGTGGGCCTGGTCACGGTGCCCGGCACCTTCGCGACCACCTCCAACCTGGTGAGCATCCTGTCGCTGGCCGCGACCATCGGGGTGATCACGGTCGGCATGACCTTCGTGATCATCGGTGGGGGCATCGACCTGTCGGTGGGCGCGGTGATGGCGCTGGCGTCGGTGTGGGCGACCACGCTGGCCACCCAGTCCTACGGTCCGCTTGTGATGATCGTGTGCGCGGTGCTGGTCGGTACCGGGGCGGGCCTGGTCAACGGGTTGTTGATCTCCTACGGGCGGATGGTGCCGTTCATCGCGACGCTGGCGATGCTGGTGGCCGCCAGGGGGCTGGCACAGCGGATGTCCGACCGGCGCACCCAGCTGGTGCAGCAGGGCAACGAGATGATCGTGGAGCTGTCGACGACCCGGGTGCTGGGCATCCCGCTGCTGGTCTACATCTTCGCGCTGGTGGTACTGGCCGGGTGGGTGGTGCTGAACCGCACCACGTTCGGCCGGCGCACCTACGCGGTGGGCGGCAATCCCGAGGCGGCCAGGCTGGCGGGCATCGACGTGCGCCGCCACACCGTGGCGTTGTACGCGCTGTCGGGGCTGTGCTGCGGGATCGCGGCGGTTCTGATCATGGCCAGGACCACGACGGGTTCCTCCACGCACGGAGATCTGTACGAGCTGGACGCGATCGCGGCGGTCATCATCGGCGGCACGCTGCTGACCGGGGGGCGCGGGTCGATCATCGGATCGATCCTGGGTCTGCTGATCTTCACTGTGATCACGAACCTGTTCATTCTCAACGGGCTCAACACCAGCGACCAGCTGGTGGCCAAGGGCCTGATCATCGTGGTGGCCGTGCTGCTCCAGCGGCGCGCCCTCACCTCACGGACCTAGGCCCCGTCCGGTGGATCTTCCGCATCGCGAGACCGGCCGATTCTCGCCGCGGCAGGATCCGCCGGACAGGGCCTGGACCCGCGTCCCGCGGACCGGTCAGGGGTCCGCGGGGCGCGTCACGCTTCCCCCAGTTTCCCCCCCCCAAGAAGGAGCAGGGTCATGGCAGAGAACGTCGCTCGCAGGGGTTTCCTGCTCGGCGGTGCGGTCATCGGCGCGGGTGCGCTGGTGACGGCGTGCACCGGCAACGAGGCGGCCGCACCGGCAGGCTCGGCGCCGACGCCGGCGCCGGCGGCCGCGACCGGCGGTAACGACGCGCCCGGCGACAAGGTGGTCATCGGCTTCTCGGCGCCCGCGGCCGATCACGGCTGGATCGCCGCGATCGCCAAGAACGCCGAGGCCACGGCCAAGCAGTACGCCGACATCGAGTTCAAGCCGGTCGAGCCGACCAATGACATCAACGCGCAGATCTCCGCGGTGGAGTCGCTGATCGCGGCGAAGGTAGCCGCCCTGGTGATCCTGCCGAACGACGGCCAGCAGCTCAACCAGATCGCCCGCCAGGCCTCGGACGCGGGTATCCCGGTGATCAACCTGGACCGGGTCTTCCCCGACAAGCTGTCGTACCGCACCTGGATCGGCGGCGACAACTACGGCATGGGCGTCGCGGCCGGCCACTACATCGGCAAGAAGCTCAAGGACAAGGGGGTGGCCAACCCGGTGATCCTGGAGATCCAGGGCATCGCGACGCTGCCGCTGACCCAGGACCGCAGCAAGGGGTTCGAGGACGCGCTGAAGACGTACGGGTTCGCGGTGACGGCCAAGCAGGACGCGCAGTTCACCGTGGAGTCGGGGACCAAGGTCGCGGCGAACCTGATGCAGGCGCACAAGAAGATCGACGCGATCTGGAACCACGACGACGACCAGGGCATCGGCGTGCTGGCCGCGATCAAGGAGGCCGGGCGCAGCGAGTTCTTCATGGTCGGTGGCGCCGGGTCGGCCAACGCGATGCGCGACATCAAGGCGGGGACGGGGGTACTGGAGGCGACGGTGACCTACAGCCCCACGATGGCCTCCTCGGCGATCAAGCTGGCCCGCCTGATCGCTCAGGGCAAGGGGATGAGCGACCTGGTGGAGAACCAGGTGCCCCAGTCGATCACCCTGGCCTCGGAGACGATCACCAAGGAGAACGTGGACGTCTACCTGCCGCTGGGATTCGAGTCCTGATGGCTCAGGGGGACGAGGCCACGCCGGGACCGACGCCGACACCGGGGCCGGCGTCGGGAACGGCAGGTGGGGAACGCCCGAGACTGGGCATCGGCATGGTCGGCTACGCGTTCATGGGCCGGGTGCACTCCCAGGCCTGGCGTAGCGCGCCGGCGTTCTTCGATCTGCCGGTCCGGCCGGTGATGGCGGCGCTGTGCGGCCGTTCGGCCGAGGGCACTGCGCGGGCGGCCGGGCAGATGGGCTGGGCGGCGGTCGAGACCGACTGGCGCGAGCTGATCGCCCGCGAGGACGTCGACGTGGTCGACATCTGCACCCCCGGTGATTCGCACGCGCGGATCGCGATCGCCGCACTGGAGGCCGGCAAGCACGTGCTGTGCGAGAAGCCGCTGGCCAACACGGTCGCCGAGGCCGAGGCCATGGCGGATGCGGCACGGGCGGCCGCGGCCCGCGGGGTCTACGCGATGGTGGCGTTCAACTACCGGCGGGTGCCCGCGATCGCGCTCGCCGCCCGCTGGGTGGCCGAGGGGAGGCTGGGCGAGATCCGGCACGTGCGGGCGCAGTACCTGCAGGACTGGATCGTCGATCCGGACTTCCCGCTGGTGTGGCGGCTGCGCAGGGAACTCGCCGGGTCCGGGGCGCTGGGCGACATCGGCGCGCACATCATCGACACCGCGCAGTTCATCACCGGTCAGCACCTGACGCAGGTCTCGGCGCTGACCGAGACCTTCATCACCCGGCGTCCGCTGGCCGAGACCTCGGCCGGGCTGTCGGCCGGCGGCGGTGCCGGGACGGGGGAGGTGGACGTCGATGACGCGGCGCTGTTCATCGGCAGGTTCAGCGGTGGCGCGCTGGCCTCGTTCGAGGCCACCCGGTTCGCCACCGGGCGTAAGAACGCGCTGCGCATCGAGGTCAACGGCTCGGCCGCCAGCGTGGCGTTCGACTTCGAGGCCATGAACGAGCTCTGGTTCCACGACCACGCCCTGCCCGCCGAGGAGGCGGGGTTCCGCCGGGTGCTGGTCACCGAGCCGGGGCACCCGTACGCGGGGGCGTGGTGGCCACCGGGTCACGGCCTGGGCTACGAGCACACCTTCACCCACGAGGTGAAGGACTTCGTACAGGCGATCGCCTCCGGCACCGCGCCGTCCCCGTCGTTCGACGACGGGTTGCGGGTCCAGCGGGTGCTGGCCGCGGTCGAGCGCAGCGCCGCCGACCAGAGCCGGCTGACAGCGGTACGGCAGACGTGAGCGGGCCGGTCGCCGGATGGCGCGCCCACGCGCCGAGCGCGCGGGTGCGCCATCCGGCGCACGCCCCGGTGAAGAACGGGTCCATCAACCGTGTGGAGGACGCATGAGCAGGCCGATCACCTTGTTCACCGGCCAGTGGGCCGACCTGCCCTTCGAGGAGGTCTGCCGGCTGGCCTCGGGCTGGGGGTACGACGGGCTGGAGATCGCCTGCTGGGGCGATCACTTCGAGGTCGACAGGGCGCTGTCCGAGGACGGCTACATCGATCGCAAGCGGGAGACCCTGGCCAAGCACAACCTGGTCGTGCACGCCATCTCCAACCACCTGGTCGGCCAGGCCGTCTGCGACCACCCCATCGACGAGCGGCACAGGGCCATCCTGCCCGCCCGTCTCTGGGGTGACGGCGAGCCGGAACAGGTCCGTCGCAACGCCGCTGAAGAGATCAAGAACACGGCTCGGGCCGCGGCCAGGCTCGGTGTGGACACCGTGGTCGGCTTCACCGGATCGTCCATCTGGCACACCGTGGCGATGTTCCCGCCGGTGCCGCCCACGATGATCGAGGCCGGCTACGCCGATTTCGCCGCCCGGTGGAACCCGATCCTGGACGTGTTCGACGAGGTCGGGGTGCGTTTCGCCCACGAGGTGCATCCCAGCGAGATCGCCTATGACTACCACAGCACGGTGCGCACCCTGGAGGCCGTCGGGCACCGGCCCGCGTTCGGGCTGAACTGGGACCCCTCGCACATGGTGTGGCAGGAGATCGACCCGGTCGGCTTCATCCTGGACTTCGCCGACCGGATCTATCACGTGGACTGCAAGGACGCCAAGGTCCGCACCGGCGACGGCCGCCGCGGCCGGTTGGCCTCGCACCTGCCCTGGGGCGATCTGCGCCGGGGCTGGGACTTCGTCTCCACCGGCCGGGGTGACGTGCCGTGGGAGGACTGTTTCCGCGCGCTGAACGCGATCGGTTACACCGGGCCGATCTCCATCGAGTGGGAGGACGCGGGCATGGACCGCCTGGACGGCGCTCCCGACGCGCTGGCCGTGATCCGCGGGCTCAACGCCATCACCCCGCCCTCGGCCGCCTTCGACGCCGCCTTCTCCTCCGACTGAGGCACTCGGGCTCCTCCGGCTGAGGCCCCCGGGACCGGTGCGCTCACGACCGGGGCGCCGGGGGTGCCCCCGCGCTGAGGCGTAGCCGTTCACCTGCCGCGGACGGGGCGACGACAGGAACGGGTCACCGGTCCGCCCTGCTCAGGTGGGCGGCCCGGTGACCCGGTGCGCGGGCTCGGTTCTGGACGGTGCTCAGTCCATCACGACGATCTGGCGCAGCACCTCGCCGCCCCTGAGCGCCGCCACGGCGTCGTTGAGGTCGGCCAGCTTGATGCGGGAGCTGATCATGCTCTCCAGGTCGAGCTTGCCGGCCTTGTAGAGTCCCGCGAAGAACGGGAAGTCGCGCCGGACGTCCGAGCCGCCGTACAGCGAGCTGAGGATGTTCTTGCCCTCGAACAGCAGGCTGAAGGCGCTCAGCGGGACGTTGTCGTCCATCGCGCCCGCGCCCACCACGATCATGTCGCCACCCCGGCGGGTCGCCTGCCAGGCCGTCATGATGGCGGCGGACTTGCCGACGGCCTCGAAACCGTAGTCGAACCCGGCGCCGCCGGTGAGCGTGCCGAGCGCGTCCATCAGCTGGTCGGGGGTGATGGCGTGGGTCGCGCCGACCTTCTTGGCGAGGGCGTGCTTGGACTCCAGCGGGTCGATCGCCAGGATCGTGGTGGCGCCGGAGATGCGGGCCCCCTGGATCACCGAGAGGCCGATGCCGCCGGCGCCGACCACGGCGACCGTCGAGCCGGCCTTCACCCTGGCCGTGTTGAGTGCCGCGCCGACGCCGGTGGTGATCCCGCAGCCGATCAGGGCCGCCGCCTCGAAGGGCACCTCGGGGTCGACCTTGATCGCGCCCTGCCAGGGCACGACGATCTCCTCGGACCAGGTGCCGCACCCGGCCATGCCGAAGGCCGGGGTGTCGCCGCCGTAGCGGAAGCGGGCGTTGACGAAGCTGTCCATCACGTAGGTCATGCACAGGAACGGTTGGTGGACCAGGCAGTTCGCGCAGGTGCCGCAGGCCGGGGTCCAGTTGATGATGACGTGGTCGCCTGGCTGCACCGTGGTCACGTGGTCGCCGACCTCGACGACCTCTCCGGCGCCCTCGTGGCCGGGGATGACCGGCAGTGGCATCGGCAGCACGCCGCTGATCACCGACAGGTCGGAGTGGCAGACGCCGGTGGCCCTGACCTTGACGCGGACGTCCGTCGGGCCCATCGGGGCGAGGGTGAAGTCATCGCGGATGTCGAGCTTGTCGTCGCCGACGGCATGCAGAAGCGCACCACGCATGGGGGGACCTCCTAGTTCTCCTCAACGGAGAGTGCGGCTTTGGGACAGGACCGCACGGCGTGCCGGACGCGGTCCATCATCTCCGGCGGCGGCTCAGGCAGCAGCAGGTGCAGCTGGTCGTCGTCGTCGAGTTCGAAGACCTCCGGGGCGAGGCCCATGCAGATCGCATTGGCTTCGCAGACCAGATAGTCGACTTTGATTTTCATTCGGGCCTCCTAGCCGGGAATGGCGAGCTTACGGTGATCCCAAGAGATCACACGAGTGGGCTCGACCACAAAGGCGACCCTTTTGCGGCCGGTGTAGGCCACGTATTCGGTGAGCGACTCCTCCGCGTCGGGCATCCCGGCCATTCGTCTGGCCACGTTCATGCCGACGCCGAGGATGTCCTCGGGGTCGTCGATCCTCCGAGCCACCCCGTACACCAGTACGCCGCGCAGGTCGGAGTATTCCTCCCCGGCCTCGATCAGGCAGCTCACCCGGGCGTCGCGCTGGATGTTGAGTGTCTTCTGGGCCTTGCCGTAGGTCCAGAATGAGATCTTGCCCTCGGTCAACCCGTAGAACATGGTCACCATGTGCGGGGTGCCGTCCGGGTTGATCGTGCCGAGCTGTAGCTTCCGCGACTCACCGACGAAAGCCGTCACCTCGTCGTCGGACATCACGATGCGGGCGCGCTGGTTCACGGTGCAAAGTAGAACACGTTCCACAAGGTCGGGCAAGGGTCAATCGGAATCTTGTTCGGTATGGGTAGTCTGCTGTGATGAGCAATGCCACCATGCCCGCCGACCTGCTGTACGCCGCCCAGCACGCCAAGGGGTTCATGCCGCACCAGGAGGGAATCGCGCTGTTCGAGACCGCCGTCGAGTACGGCCCGCGCGGCCCGATCTGCGAGATCGGCAGCTACTGCGGGAAGTCGGCGATCTACCTCGGCGCGGGTGCCCGGCAGGCCGGGTCCGTCGTCTTCACGGTGGACCACCACCGGGGCTCCGAGGAGATCCAGCCCGGGTGGGCCCATCACGACCCCACCCTGATGGACCCCCGATTCGGCAAGATGGACTCGCTGCCCACCTTCCGCACCACCATCGCCTCCGCGGGTCTCGAGGAGGAGGTCATCGCGATCGTCGGCAGGTCCGAGCGCGTCGCCGGGCTGTGGAACACCCCGCTGGCGATGCTCTTCATCGACGGCGGACACTCCGAACTCCCGGTGACCAAGGACTACGAGGGGTGGGCGCCGCACGTCATGCGGGGTGGCGCCCTGGTCTTCCACGACATCTACCCGGACCCGGCCACGGGCGGGCAGGCACCGTACCGCGTCTACCAGCGGGTGCTCGCCTCCGGCGCGTTCAGGGAGGTCCGGCAGGAGGGCTCGCTGCGGGTGCTCGAACGGATCGGCCCCGGCATCGGCTGACCCCCGTGCGGGCGGCGGAGCCGTTTCAGCTCCCGGCCCGCGCAGACGATCACAAGGGCGAGGAACGGCCCGAAGACGATGTGGAACTGGACCAGAAGCCCGTAGACCGCCGCCGTGGCCAGGCCGAACACGACCTGGTCGCGCGCCCTGACCGGGGACGTGCCCGGATCGGTGATCACGTAGCCGGTGTGGAGGGCGAAGGCGGCCCCGGTCATCGGCAGCAGGGCACCGACCGTCGACACGTCACCCAGGCCGCCCCTGAGACACGCCTGCAGGGCGAATCCGCCCGCCCAGCCCAGGACCAGCGGCAGTCTGCCGGCGGGTCCGGCGTTCGCCGCCACGCCCCCCGCCAGTACGGCCAGCGGCACGATCAGGTCGAAAGGACCCGAGACCCACGCGGTGAACTGGTAGGCGGGGGCGAGGCCGACCCACGGGAACAACAGCAGCACGACGACGATCCCGAAGGCCACCGGATTCAGGAACGCGACGCCGGGCGCGTCCCCGCCGGTCCGCCCCGTCGGCTCGGGCGCCCGCACGCGGAAGAGGTACGTGCTGCCGACGCCGACCAGGACGGCGAGCACGATCGGCATCAGATGCCCGTTGCCGTACAGCAGCATCGCGCAGAGCAGGCCGCGGATGTAGGAGGGCAGGAAGAAGTCGGCGACCCGGTCGCGGGGCACCCCGAGGTAGCGGGCCGGGCGCCGCCACGCCCACGCCTCCACGGTCTCCAGTGCGAACTCGGTGGTCACGCCGGTGAGCGCGCCGACCACCGGCGCCAGAGGGGACTGCTCGAAGCCGAGCACGGTGTGCCCGAGCACGGTGATCAGGGTGAGGGACCACGCCGACCGGCGGAGCGCCCTGCTGCGGTTCGGACCGAAGCCCCCGGGCTTCGCTGCCTCGGGGGGCGGGGCGGCGCTCACGGACGGCGGACCTCCGAGGCGTGGCCGTCGGCCAGCAGGATCCGGTGCCAGCCGGGCTCCAGGGACACCGACGCGGTACGGGTGCCGCCGCAGGCGTCCCTCCAGGAGATCTCGACGGGGACGGGGGAGTCCGGCAGGTGGTCGCCCAGGCCGAACAGCAGCTCGGGCGCGGAGAAGCCGTTGTGCCCGTTGGCGGGGTAGAGCTGCCTGCTGCGCGTCACCCCGCCGGGCAGGCGCACCGTGGCGACGGCCCCGATGGCGGGCCGGGTCGGCCCGGGGCGTGTCCGGCCCGGTCGGGCCGGGGCGGGCCGCTCCGGCCCGGAGCGTGGTGCGGAGGATGGGTGGCAGAGGCCCGCGGGGAGACGGAGCCGCAGGCCCACGAACGGTGCCGTCGGGCCGTGGTTGCTGTAGAGCACCGACTCCGACCACTGGTTGGCGACCGCGAAGTCCAGTCGCCCGTCGTCGTCGACGTCGCCCACCGCGAAGGCCCGGCTGACCGTGCCGTCGCTGTCGCCGCCGACCCCGGCCCGCCGGGCCACGTCCGCGTAGCGACCGTCCTGACCCCTGGTGAAGAAGGTGTTGGTGTCGCGGCCCGACAGGTCGTCTCCGGCCCGGATGCTCGGCCAGAGCGCGGGATGGGAGAGGAACAGGTCGTTCGCCGACGCCGCCTCCTGCAGTTGCGCCCACCGGTCGACCTCACCCCTGACGAACCCGGTCGCGTGCATGATCTCGTCGTCGCCGTCGTTGTCGAAGTCGGCGGCCTTGACGTCCCAGGACCAGCCACTGCGGCTCAGCCCCAGCTCCTCACCGAGGTCGTCGTAGGGCGCGTGACCTCCGTGCAGGTCGCCGGGCCGGGACACGAAGGCGAAGTTGCCCTGCTGCAGCGCGTGGTCCTCGGTGAGGTTGCTCACCAGGATGTCCGGTCTGCCGTCGGCGTTGAGGTCGGTGAAGCCGACGCCCATCCCCTTGAACGAGTCGCGGCCGACGACCCTGGAGGCGGGAGTCGTCAGGTGCCTGGTGCCCCTGGCCTCGGTGAACCGGATCCGGCCGGGCACCGACTCGTTGACCAGCAGCCGGTCAGGGCCGAAGTCGCATGCCAGATACAGCTCGGGCCGCCCGTCGCCGTCCAGGTCCTGGGTGCCCAGCGCCAGGGTCCAGCCTCCGTTCCCGACCTCGTCGAACACCCCCTCGGCCTCGGTGAACCGCGCCGGTCCGCTCGCCAGGTAGAGCCGGGCGCCACCGCCGTTGGTGGCGGCGGACAGCGAGTCGGGCATCACCGCGCTGCCGGGGTCGCCGTCGTTGGAGGTGCCGCCGCCCAGCACCCGGACGCCGTCGGGAAAGTAGCCGCCGAAGACCAGGTCGAGGCGGCCGTCCCCGTCGAAGTCACCGGCCGTGGCGGCGCTGGTGTTCCAGATCTCCGGTTCCGCGGTCAGCGCGCGGTGGCGGAAGGCGGTTCCGGAAGGGGGTACCCCGGGCACGCGCAGGAAGAGCGAGGGGGAGCGGCCCCAGTAGTAGACGACCAGGTCCTGCCAGCCGTCCTGGTCGAGGTCGGCGGGCAGGCACCCGGCCGGCGCCTCGTACCGCCTGCGATCCGGGGGGACCAGCGTGAACGGCCGGTAGCCCCGGGGCGTTCCCGGCGCCCGCCTGACGGTCACCGTGTCATGGCGGGGATCGACCAGGCACAGGTCGTCGGAGACGACCTCGTTGTCCACGTCGAACAGCGCCACCCCGGCGCCCAGCGACGACACCCAGCCCTGAAGTCCGGCGTATCCCGCCGCGACCGGCCGCAGGGTGCGGTCACCGGGTCCCGCGGGCGGCCCGAGCGGCCTCGCGTGGAAGGAGAAGTCGGCCGACGTCTCCGCGACCGGGGTATCCGGCAGGCCGGTCAGCCGCCACCCGGCGGCGGCGGCGATCAGGGCGAGGGCTCCCGCCGCGTACCGGCGAATCCCTGACATCGCTCTCACCGCCCCTTCGAGCCGCAGGTGACGATCCCGGCCGCGACCGGCTCGCGGCGGCGCGGTCCGGCATCGTCCGCGCCGCTTCTCCGAGCCGGGGTCAAGAGTCGCGGTCGCGCCGTGCCCAGGCCTTCCGGATTCCCGCCCGCCAGGCCTGGTAGTGGTCGCCGCTGTGCGCGTTGTGGCCCAGTGCGACGAGCGCGGTGTCGGTCCAGGCCGCCGCCTCGTCCACTTCGGCCCCGCACAGCACGGGTGCGGCGGCGACGGTGTGCTCGGGGACCACAGCCGAGATCAGCCGGGAGGCGCAGGCGAGGGCGCACCCTTGGGCGAGGTGGGCGCGGAAACCGTCCTCGGCCGCGGCGGAGGCCAGCCGCCCCAGGTCCGTGGCGCTCGCGCCTCCGGTGTACGTGGCGGCCAGACCGACGCCGCTCCACAGGTCGGCGCGGCGCCCCGCGGGAAACTCGGCGATGCGCAACACGACGTCACCCGCCCCCGCGCACTCGTGGAACCAGAGCATCCGCCCCAGTCCCTGATCGAAGATCGCTCTCCGGGTCCGATCCATGAGCCCGGCCGTCCGCTGGCGTCCCACCGTACGGTCCGCGGAGAAGAAACCCTGGTGGAAGCCGAAGCCGTCGTGGGCCAGCCAGCGCAGCAGCGGGTGCACCGAGCGGACGCCCCACATCGGCCGTAGCCGCATCCGGGCGTACGCCCGGCCGGTGCCCATGTGGACGAGGTGCGGGTAGCGTATCCCCGGCCCGCTCAGCAGCTCCCGCAGACGGCGCCCGCCGGTGAGGGTGAGCACGTCGAGGGTGGCGCAGGCCATGCCCGCGCCCTCGTACCCGAAACCGCGCAGGTCCTCGCGGAGGTCGTCGATCCGCTCGGCCTCCCCGGCGACCACCGCGTTGAACCCGGTCGTGAACGACCGCTCCGCGTCCTCCAGCCGCTCGCGCGCCGGTCCCAGCCGGAACCGCCGCACCCCGAACCCCACCCGGGCGGGGTTCTGCCACAGCAGCCGGGCCACGCCGTTCGGCCTGGACGGCGCCGACGCCCTCGGCTTGGAAAGGTCGGGCTCCGGAGAGCCCGGTTCGGAGAAGTCCGGCCGGGGGGAGGGGGACGAGGATTCCTGCGGTACCGGATGCTCGGCGAGGTCCGGGGGACCGGCCGCATCCGTGGGTTCGGGTCGCCGCGGGGGTGCCGGGTCGGGGGTGTCCTCCGGGACGGCCGCCGCGCCGGCCGTCCCGGCGTCATCGCTCTGAGCTACCGTCCGAGTGCCCTCCGCATTACTCACGGACCCGAACGTAGTGAGCCGCATTCAGCCCTTCAAGCACCACGTTTCTGATTCCGTGCAAAGAAAACGCCGACGGCACGGCCGAAAGCCGGGTATTCAGCTCCGGGAGCGGGCGTGGCTGCAGCCGCAGGCGGCGGTGGGGCGGTCGGTCAGGTACTTGCCCGCGTCGCGGAAGATGCCCGCGGCGGGGGTGTGCCCGGCCAGCGCGTCGGCGGCGAGTACGACCGCGGCCGCGGTGTAGGCGGAGCGCTCGTGGGGGAACCACTTCTCGTTCACGAACTGCCAGCCGGTCCAGTACGAGCCGTCCTCGTGCCGCAGGTGCTGCATGTCCGAGAAGAGCTTCCGTGCCCGGTTCCGGTCGCCCAGCGCGTCGAGGGTGAGCACCAGCTCGCACGTCTCGGCACCGGTCACCCACGGCTGGTCGGAGACGCAGCGGATGCCGAGGTCGGGCTCCACGAACGTGTCCCACTCCTCGGACAGCCGGGTCCGCGCGGCCGGGCCGCGCACCGCGCCGCCCAGGATCGGGTAGTACCAGTCCATCGAGAAGCGGCTCTTGTCGGCGAACGCCTCGGGGTGGGCGGCCAGCACGTGGCCGAGCTGGTCGGCGGCCAGCTCCCAGTCGGGCTGCGGGTCGCCCAGGTGCTCGCCGAGCAGCACGCCGCAGCGCAGGCCCTGGTGGATGGAGGCGCAGCCGGTCAGCAGCGCGTACCCGGCGGGCCTGCCGTCGGCCGCGCGCTCCCAGACGATCTCGCCCCGGGTGGTCTGCAGGCCGACCACGAAGTCCAGCGCCGCCCGGACCGTCGGCCACATCCGCCGGGCGAAGTCCTGGTCGGAGGTCACCAGCAGCTCGTGCCAGACGCCGACCGCGATGTAGGCGGCGTGGTTGGACTCCCCGCCCTGCTCGACGGCCTCGCCCCCGAGCAGCTTCATCGGCCAGGAGCCGTCGGAGCGCTGGGTGTGGACCAGCCAGTCGTATCCCCGGCGGGTGGGACCGGTCAGCCCCGCCACGCTCATCGCCATCAGGCACTCGACATGGTTCCAGGCGTCCACGTGCCCCTCGGGCCAGGGAATGCCGCCGTCGGGCTCCTGCACCGCCGCGATGCTCTGGGCGGTCTGCACGACCTGTTCCCAGGAGATCATGCGGGCTTCCGGACGTAGAGCACCACGCTCTTGCCGATGAGCGGGTTGAGCACGGCCTCGGCGATCCTGGTGGCGGCTGGGCGCTTCATGATGTCCCAGACCAGCAGTTCGTGGTAGGCCTTGGCCAGCGGGTGGTCGTTGTTGTCGACGCCGACCGCGCACTTGATCCACCAGTACGGCGCGTGCAGGCCGTGGGCGTGGTGGTGCGGGCCGATGGTGAAGCCCGTCGACTTGAGCTTCGCGCTCAGCTCGGCCAGCGTGTAGATGCGGACGTGCCCGCCGGGAGCGGTGTGGTACGCCTCGTCGAGCGCCCAGCAGATCCGTTCCGGCAGGAAGCTCGGCACCGTGATGGCCGCCTGGCCACCCGGCTTGAGGACCCGGAAGATCTCCCGCATCGCGGCCATGTCGTCGGGGATGTGCTCCAGCACCTCGGCCGCGATCACCCGGTCGAAGGAGCCGTCCTCGAACGGCATGTCGAGCGCGTCGCCCGTCACGGTGTCCGCCGTCGCACCGGGGGGCACCTCGCCGGCCTTGTCCATCGCGGCGAACATGTTCGCCACGCCTTCCAGCTCTCCCGCGTCCATGTCGAAGGCCACCACGTCGGCACCGCGCCGCAGTACCTCGAACGCGTGGCGTCCGCCGCCACACCCCAGGTCCAGCAGCCGGGTTCCCGGACCCACGGGCAACCGGTCGAAGTCGACAGTCAGCACTGGCCGCTCCTTGTGAGAGGTGATCGTTTCAGGGTGTCGGTCACTTCGCGCGGTGGGCCTGGATGGCCTCGTGGTAGGCCTCCACGGTCCGCTTGGCGACGACGTTCCAGGTGAAGCGCTCCATGACCCGGTCGTAGCCCTTCTTGCCCACCGCGGCCCGCTCCTCGGGAGAGTCGTGCAGGCGGCGCAGCACCGCGGCCAGCTCCTCGGGGTCGCCGGGGGCCACCTGTACGGCGGCGTCGCCGACGACCTCGGGCAGCGCCCCGGTGCGGCTGGCGACCAGCGGGGTGCCGCAGGCCATGTGCTCGACGGCGGGCAGTGAGAAGCCCTCGTACAGGGAGGGGACGACCGAGATCTCCGAGGTGGCGATCAGCTCGCCCAGCTCGGTGTCGGAGATGCCGTGCACGAACCTGACCCGGTCCCGCAGCGCCAGCTCGCCGACGAGCTTCTCGGTCGGCCCGCCGGGGGTGGGCTTGCTGACCACCGTCAGGTTGACGTCGCGTTCGGTGGCGAGCTTCGCCACGGCCCGCAGCAGCGTCGCGACCCCCTTCATCGGGGAGTCGGCGCTGGCCACCGCGACGATGGAGCCGGGCCGCTTGGGAAGCTCCGGGCGCGGGTGGAAGTAGCGGGTGTCGACGCCCAGCGGGATGAGCCGCATGTTCTTCTGCGGCACGTTGAAGTCGCGGTGGATGTCGGCGAGGGAGGACTCGCTGACGGTCAGGATCGGGCTGAGCCGCGGCGCCACCTTGGCCTGCATGCGCACGAAGCCGTACCAGCGTCGCATGGAGAGCTTCTTGCGCAGTGGAGCCGCCTTCAGCTCGATGCGCCGGTCCACGCTGATCGGGTGGTGGATGGTCCCGACCACGGGGAACAGCTTCTGGATGCCGAGCAGTCCGTAGCCGAGGGTCTGGTTGTCCTGCACCACGTCGAAGTCGCCGACGCGCTTCTTCAGCTCGCGGTGCGCCCGCAGGGTGAAGGTCAGCGGTTCGGGAAACCCCGCGGTCCACATGGTGCCGACCTCGAGCAGGTCGATCCAGTCGCGGTACTCGCGGAGGCCGGGAGTACGGAAGGGGTCCTCGTCGCGGTACAGGTCCAGGCTGGGGACCTTGGTGAGGATGACGCCCTCGTCGAGTTCCGGGTAGGGCTGGCCGGAGAAGACCTCCACGCTGTGCCCGAGGGCGACCAGCTCGCGGCTGAGGTGACGCAGGTAGACACCCTGCCCACCACAGGTCGGCTTGCTGCGATACGACAGCAGTGCCACCCGCAGTGATTCAGCACCCGGCACGGCAACCCCTTTCTCACCCTGCCCGAAAGGGGACAGGTACCGTGAAAGATGACCTTAGTCCTCGGACACTACCATTCGGTAGCTCTGTTGTACCTGATGTGGAATTGTTCCTAGGGGGTGCTTCACCGGGCGCGAGCTGGGAGGTTAACCTGACCGAACAGGATTCGGTGGAACGCGTTCTAGGCGTGTCCTGGGGGAGATAGTGCCCATACGAGGGTTGGACGGTACATTCGCCAATCAAACGGCATAAGACCAGGCATAGGTCCCGCCCCCGCAAGCGAGGAGGACGCGTTGGCCAGGCGCGCGCTGATCACAGGTATCACCGGGCAGGACGGTTCCTATCTGGCCGAGTGCCTGCTCAGTCAGGGCTACGAGGTCTTCGGTCTGGCCCGAGGGCAGGCCAACCCGCGCGTCTCACGGCTCCGCAAGCTCCTGCAGGACGTTCAGCTCGTCCGGGGCGACCTGCTCGACCAGGGTTCGCTGATCTCCGTGGTGGAGAAGGTCCAGCCCGACGAGGTCTACAACCTGGGCGCCATCTCGTTCGTCCCCATGTCGTGGGAGCAGGCCGAGCTCACCGCCGAGGTGACCGGCATGGGCGTGCTGCGCATGCTGGAGGCCATCCGGGTCTGCTCCGGGATCTCCTCCTCGCGTACCGCCGCCGGATCCGGGCAGATCCGGTTCTACCAGGCGTCGTCCTCGGAGATGTTCGGCCAGGTGCGCGAGACCCCGCAGACCGAGATCACCCCCTTCCACCCCCGCTCGCCGTACGGTGTGGCCAAGGCGTACGGGCACTTCCTGACGCAGAACTACCGCGAGTCGTACGGCATGTACGCGGTGTCGGGGATCCTGTTCAACCACGAGTCCCCGCGCCGGGGCGCCGAGTTCGTCACCAGGAAGGTGAGCCTCGGGGTGGCCAGGATCAAGCTCGGCCTCGCCTCGGAGCTGCGCCTGGGCAACATGGAGGCGCGTCGCGACTGGGGGTTCGCCGGAGACTACGTCCGCGCGATGCACCTGATGCTCCAGGCGGACACGCCCGAGGACTACGTGATCGGCACCGGCCGCACCCACACCGTCCGCGACCTTGTGGAGGCGGCCTTCACCGCCGCCGGGCTGGACTGGGAGCGGTACGTCGTCACCGACCAGAGCCTGCACCGTCCCGCCGAGGTCGACCTGCTCTGCGCCGACCCGAAGAAGGCCCGCGTCCAGCTCGGCTGGGAACCCTCGGTCACCTTCGAGGAGCTGGTGGCGATGATGGTCGCATCGGACGTCAAGCTGCTCTCCGACGGCGGCGACCCCGACCAGGACTCCTCCTGGCCCTGATCTCCGGATCGGGCGCAGGGCTTCTGCTGCGGCGGGGCGCCGCCTATCGTCGTTCCTTGGATCAGCGGCGGTTCCGGTCGTCCGCCGACGGGGGCGTGGAGACGAGGTGAGCGATGTCCGAGCCGGCCCCGCTGACCGTGGGCGACCCCGAGCGGATCGGCGGCTACCGGCTGAGCGGGGTGCTGGGCGACGGAGGTCAGGGGGTGGTCTACCTCGGCCACGATCCCGCGGGCCGCAAGGTCGCGATCAAGGTGCTGCACGTCCGGATGGCGACCGATCCCGAGGTGCGCGAGCGGTTCATGCGCGAGGCGGAGATCACCCGCCGGGTCGCGGCGTTCTGCACCGCCCAGGTGCTGGACGGGGGGATCGCCGGTGATCGGCCCTACCTGGTCAGCGAGTACATCCCCGGGCCCTCGCTGAGGGAACTGGTCACCGGTGACGGGCCGCGGACCGGCAGCGGCCTGGACCGGCTCGCGGTCGCCACCCTGACGGCACTGGCCGCGATCCACCGGGCCGGGATCGTCCACCGTGATTTCAAACCCGACAACGTGATCATGGGCCCGGAGGGGCCGGTGGTCATCGACTTCGGCATCGCCCGGGTGCTGGCCGCCACCACCACGCGGTCGGGGCTGGTGGGCACCCCCGCCTACCTGTCGCCGGAACAGCTCGACGGTCACCAGGCCGGCACCGCGTCGGATGTGTTCAGCTGGGCCGCCACCATGGTGTTCGCCGCCACGCGGCATCCGGCGTTTCCCGGCGCGATCCCGGCGGCGGTGATGAACGCCGTCTCCAACCGCGAACCCGACCTCGCCGGAGTGCCCGAGCGTGTCCGACCGCTGCTGGCCGCCTGCCTGGCCAAGGACCCCGGCGCCCGGCCCACCGTGGCCGACCTGCTCGCCGTCCTCACCCGTGAGGAGTCCAGCACGGTGGAGTCCAGCACGAAGGAGTCCAGGGCGGAGGAGTCCAGCACGGTGGATCACCGGCCGCGCGGCCCCGCCCCGCCGCCTCCGGTGTCCCGTGTCCCGCGCCGTTCCGTCAGGGGGCGCCTGGTGGCCGCGACGGCGATCGTCACCGCTCTCATCCCGGCTGCCGTGGTCTTCTGGCTGTGGCAACCTGAGTCCCCCGAATCTTCCACCCCGCCGTCCACGAACCCCTCCGGAACCTCGGCCCTGTCGTCACCGTCCTCATCCGCCACGGGTTCCTCCGGGACCTCCGCTCCATCACCCGGCCAGACTCCGAAGGCCGTCCCCTTCGGCATGCCGGTCGGTAAGCCGTTCACCGGGCACAGCGGGGGAGTTCATTGGATGGCGGTGGTGGAGTCGCAGGGGCGGCCGGTCGTCGTCTCCGGCGGTAACGACGAGAAGGGTCACACCGTGCGGGTATGGGATCTGGCCACCCGGAAGCAGATCGGCAGGCCGATCACCGGCTACGCGGTCGCGGTGACGGAGTTGGCGGGGCGGCCGGTCGTCCTCTCCGGCGACCACAACGGGATACGGGTGTGGGATCTGGTCACCCGCAGGCAGATCGGTGGGCTGCTCACCGGCCCCGGTAGAGGGCTCGCGTCCATATTGGTGGCGGAGGTGGCGGGGCGGCCGGTCGTCGTCTCCACCGGTTACGGAAAAATATATATGTGGGATCTGGCCACCCACGAGCGGATCGGCAGCCCATTCACCGTTTACAACTATTCCGTCGAGTCGATGGCGGTGACGGAGCTGGAGGGGCGGCCGGTCCTCGTCTCCGGCGGCTACGCCGACAGCACTGTACGGGTGTGGGATCTGGCCACCCGGAAGCAGGTCGGCAGCCCGTTCACCGGATACACCGAGGATGGCCTGTCGGTGAAGCTGACGGTGGCGGAACTGGAGGGGCGGCCGGTCCTCGTCGCCGGCGTCGCCGGTGGCGACGACAGCACCGTGCGGGTGTGGGATCTGGCCACCCGCGAGCAGATCGGCAGCCCGTTCACCGGGCACACCTCGGGAGTCGAGTCGGTGGCGGTGACGGAGGTGGCGGGGCGGCCGGTCGTCGTTTCCGGCGGCTACGACGGGGTGCGGGTGTGGGATCTGGCCACCCGCAGGCAGATCGGCAGGCCGTCCACCGGCCGCACGCAGGAGATCACGACGATGCTGGTGACGCGGCTGCGGGGGAGGCCGGTCGTCGTCTCCGCCGACTTCGATGGAGAGATACGGGTGTGGAGCCTGACTCCCCCCTCCGCCGCGCCCGGCTCCTGATTCCGGCGGGAGACCCTTCGGTGGCCGGCACCGGCTGGACCCACCTTTGATGATCGCCGTCCGCCGGGAGGAGATCCGCGCTGAGGGCGGCACCGTTCACGCGGCCGGCCAGGTCGGGGAACCGCTGGACGGCCCCCCGCCAAGGATCACCGCGTGGTCGGCGCGGCGGTCCGGGCGCTCGCCGACCTGGCCGACCGCTGGACGGCTCCCCGCCAAGGATCACAGCGTGGTCGGCGCGTTCGCGGACCCCTCGGTGCGGCCGGCCAGTCGTTCGTAGCGTTGTTTGGCCGCCTGGGGGGTGCCGAGGCCGAGACCGAAGGCGATCTCCTGCCAGGTGAGGTCGCGGCCTCTGGCCATCAGGAGCAGCGCCGCCTCCAGCTCGTCCAGCTCCGCGCGGGCGCGGGGCAGCAGGGTCAGGGCGGCGGTGATGTCGGCGCGGTCCACCTCCGGCTCGCCCTCCTCGCGATGGGCGGCGCCGCTCAGCAGGAACGACACGAGCCTGACGGCCTCGTGCGCGCCGAGGACCGTGGAGTGGACCTGCCGGCGGCGCTGGGCGTCGTCGGTCGCGTGGCGCTCGGTGATGCGTGACAGGGAGGCGTATTCGCGGTGCGCCCGCGCCCGGCTCGGATCCGGGGGCGTGAAGACGTCGGCTGATTCATCGTGGTTCGCGGACATGCGGACCACGATCGCTTATTGAACGATCTATTGTCAACCGACTGTATTAAACAATCTGTTTAAATCTCGGGTGCCGCCCCCCGCGAGGCGGTACCCGAGGATCACGGCAGGGGCTCAGGTGAGGGAGACCGGCAGGTCCTTGATGCCGTTGATGAAGTTGGAGCGGAGCCGGCGGGCGGGGCCGGCCTGCTCCAGCTTCGGCAGCCGCTCGGCCAGCACCTCGAAGAGCACCCGCAGTTCCAGCTTGGCGAGGTGGTTGCCGAGGCAGAAGTGGGCACCGCCACCGCCGAACCCGATGTGCGGGTTGGGATCACGGCCGATGTCGAAGGTGTAGGGGTCGGCGAAGACGTCCTCGTCCCGGTTGGCGGAGCTGTAGAAGACCACGATCTTGTCGTCGGCCTTGACCTCCTGGCCGCCGACCGTCGTGTCGACGGTGGCCGTACGGCGGAAGAGGTTCACCGGGGAGACCCAGCGGACGATCTCGTCGGCCGCGGTGCGGGCGAGGGTGCGATCGGCGACCAGGCGCCGCCACTGCTCGGGATGTTCGAAGAAGGCGAGCATGCCGCCCGAGGCCGCGTTGCGGGTGGTCTCGTTGCCCGCGACCACGAGCAGCAGCACGAACAGGTCGAACTCCTCCTCGGTGAGGGTCTCCCCGGCGGTGTCGGGCATGATCAGCTTGGTGACGATGTCCTCGCGGGGCCGTTCCCGGCGCTCGGCGGCCAGGGTGTTGGCGTAGGCGTAGACCTCCATGGCCGCGTCCGCGCCCTCGGCGGGATCGGTCGCGTAGTCCGGGTCCTCGGCCCCGATCATCCGGTTGGACCAGTTGAAGATCTTGTCCCGGTCCTCGACGGGCGCGCCGAGCAACTCGCAGATCACGTACAGCGGCAGCGGGGCGGAGATGTCCCTGACGAAGTCGACCGAGCCGCGCGCCTTGGCCTCGTCCACCAACTCGTGGCAGATGTCGCGGATGTGCTGCTCAAGGGCGCCTATCATGCGGGGGGTGAACCCCCGGTTGACCAGGGAGCGCCGCCGGGTGTGCTCCGGCGGGTCCTGGTTGAGCATCATCATCCGCTGGAGGGCGCGCTGGTCCTCGGGCATCTCGTCGAAGAGCGCGAGCTTTCTGCTTGAGGAGAACAGGTCGGAACGGCGGGAGACGTGCACCACGTCCGTGTGCCGGGTGACCGCCCAGAAACCCGGCCAGTCCCGCTCGGCGTCACCCGGGTGCGCGTAGACCGGCGCGTTCGCCCGTAGCCAGGCGAGCTGATCGTGCGGTGCGCCGTTCCGCCAGTAGAAGTCCTGGTCGACCAGATCGATGTCCATCGGTCCTCCTGTGCGAACCGGGTCCCCGGTCCTGTGACGCGGCTCGTTGTCGGTGCGGTCGGCGACGTGCCCTCCGGTCGCGAGGCGAGTTCCTCGCGGGACATCCGTTGTTCCCGCCTCCCCGGGGCACGCTGAACCGCCAGGCACTTGATCAAGCGCTTGGTTGGACTACTTTCTGAAACGTGTTCTATTACCTCAGGGGTGCCCCGTCAAGGGGGTGGTCCCTGGTGACCCTCCCGTTGACGATCGTGTAGGACCTGCCCGCCTGGGCGTCGACGGCCAGGACGTCGCCGTCACGGCTCGGGTCGAGTGTTCTGCCCCGATCATCCAGGACATGGTAACCGCCGCCGATCAGGTCCGCGCGGACCCTGAGAAGTCCGGTCCTCCCCGCTCGCAGGGTGATCCGGTCGGCCTCGCCGTCCCGCCACGAGACATCCACCGTCACGTCGCCCCAGGCGCGCAGGCCGGTGACCGAGCCGGTGGGCCAGGCCGACGGCAGGGCGGGCAGCACGTGGACGGTGTCGTGCCGGCTCTGCAGCAGCATCTCGGCCATGCCGGAGGTGGCGCCGAAGTTGCCGTCGATCTGGAACGGCGGGTGGGTGTCCCACAGGTTGTCCAGCGTGGAGCCGCTGAGCTGCTCACCGAGCATCCTGTGCGCGTGGTCGCCGTCCAGCAGGCGCGCCCAGAAGTTGATCTTCCACGCCCTGCTCCAGCCGGTGCCGCCGTCGCCCCGCGCGGTGAGTGAGACCTTGGCCGCCTCGGATTCGGGGGTCCCGGCCGTCATCTGCCGTCCGGGGTGCAGCGCGAACAGGTGGGAGACGTGCCGGTGGGTGTTGCCCCGGTCGTCCAGGTCCTCCTTCCACTCCTGGAGCTGTCCCCAGGAACCGATCCGGATGCCCGGGTCGAGCCTGGCCAGCGCGGCCGTCACCTCGGCCTGGAAGGCCTCGCCGGTCCTCAGTTCCCTCGCCGCCTCCAGGACGTTGGTCAGCAGGTCGAAGACGATCTGCTGGGACATCGAGGCGCCCGCCGTGAAGTCGCCCTGCTCGGGGGAGTAGCTGGGGGAGACCACGAGAGTGCCGTCACGCGGGTCGGTGTGCAGGGTGTCCAGCCAGAACTCGGCCGCGCCCTTCATCACCGGGTACGCGGTCTCGCGCAGGTATTCGGTGTCGCGGCTGAAGCGGTAGTGCTCGTACATCTGCTGGGTCAGCCACGCCGCCGCGTCCGGGAACCAGAACGCGGTGGCCCAGTCGTGCACCCCGGTGAAGCCGAACGGGTTGGTCTCGTTGTGCACCACCCAGCCGCGCGCCCCGAACATCTCCCGCGCGGTCCTCGCGCCGGGGGCGACCATCGACCGGATGTAGCGGTCGTACGGTTCGGTCGTCTCGGCGAGGTTGGTCTGCTCGGCGAGCCAGTAGTTCATCTGCAGGTTGATGTTGACGTGGTAGTCGGCCGACCAGGGCGGGTCGGTCGAGTCGTTCCACACGCCCTGCAGGTTGGCCGGGAGCGATCCCTCCCTGGAGGAGGCGATCAGCAGGTAGCGGCCGTAGGCGAAGAACATCGCCTCCAGCGCCCGGTCGTCGGCCGAGGCGCCACCGGTGTACGCCGCGCGGAGCCTGTCGGTCGGGACGGCCGGGGCCTGCTGGCCGAGGTCGAGCCTGACCCGGTCGAACAGCTTCCGGTGGTCGGCCAGGTGCTCGGACCTGAGCCTCTCGTACGACTTCCCGGCGGCCCTGTCGACCGCCGAGGTGACCCTGGCGTGCGGGTCGGCGCCCCGGTAGGCGGGGTAGGCGTCGGCGTAGTCGGTGCCCGCCGACAGCACGAACACCACGCGGTCGGCGCCCGTGACGGTGATCCGGTCGGTGCCGTCGGTGCGGGTGCCGCCCCAGGCGATCACCTGGACCTGTGACTCGAACCTCATGCCGTTGTCGGCGAGCGCGCCCCGGACCGTCAGGCGCCCCTTCGAGACCGAGACCCGCCTGTCGGAGCGGGGGGAGGAGGTGCGCAGTGTGAAGGAGACCTTGCCCTTCTCGTCGGCGGAGATCCGGCCGACGATGACGTTGCCGGGATGGCTGGCGAAGTACTCGCGGGAGTAGGTCACACCGTCCGAGGTGTAGCCGACCCTGGCGACCGCGTCGCGCAGGCTCAGCTCCCGGCGATAGCCGGTGGCGGCCTCGGGGGGCTCGGGCATGTCCAGCCAGAGGTCGCCGAAGGTCTGGTAGGCGCCGAACCCCCTCCTGGGCCGGCCGAGTTTGGCCGCCACCGCCGCGGGGGACACCCTGCCGTCGCGGTCGATCTCCGCCCTGACCTCGGCGATCGCGTTCGGCCTGGGGGAGGTCCAGTTGCCGAAGTCGTAGCCGTCGGAACCGGGACCGCCGGTCCACAGGGACTTCTCGTTGAACTGGATCCGCTCGCCGCCGACGCCGCCGAACACCATGGCGCCCAGCGCGCCGTTGCCGATCGGCAATGCCTGGGTCTCCCAGTCGGTGGCCGGTTTGTCGTACCAGAGCGTCAAGTCATCGGGGGTATCCGCTCGGCTCATGTTCGCTGACGACTCCGCGTTCGCCGGACCGGGTCCGGATGGCCCGGTGGTGAGGGGGGCGGCGGCGAGGAGAGCCGGGGTGAGGCGTCGTCGTGGGGGTGAGGCAACGAACTCCTCCGATCACAGGGCGGGACTGTTTCCAGGAGATAGCACCGAAACTCCACCGTAACAAGCTTCATCCTCCGATGTCTGTAGCGAGTTGATCGCTTGAATCCTCATCACCGCAGCCGAACAGCATGAATGATCTCCGCGCCTGTTCGGGTGGGGAAGTCCGATGAATAGGGGTCAGGTTTAAGCGGCGATCAAGCATCTTCCCTGTTAGAAGAGGTTTCTCCTCGATAACGGATCGGATGTATCGGGCTGTGAGGGGTTGACATCGAGGTTCGAAGTCATTCAGCATCGCGGAGTAAGACATCGGATGTATCAACGAGAGGTGCGGTGTGAAGCTGCTGCGAGTGGGACCCGTCGGCCAGGAGCGACCGGCGGTCCTGGACGGGGCCGGTAATCTCCGCGAAATCTCGGAGGCGGAGATCGACGGGGCCTTCTTCGCCTCGCAGGGAGTGGCTCGCGTCCGCGAGGCGCTGGAGCGGGACGAGCTTCCCGTGCTGAACGCCGAGGGGCTGCGGATCGGCGCCCCGATCGCCCGGCCGGGCAAGATCGTGTGCATCGGGCTCAACTACCGCGACCACGCGGAGGAGACGAACGCCCCGATCCCGGCGGAGCCGGTCGTCTTCATGAAGGCCTCCAACACGATCGTCGGACCCAACGACGAGGTGCTCATCCCCAGGGACAGCGTGAAGACCGACTGGGAGGTCGAGCTGGCGGTCGTCATCGGCGAGACGGCCCGCTACGTCGAGACGGACGAGGAGGCACTGTCCAAGATCGCGGGCTACGCCATCTCCAACGACGTCTCCGAGCGCGAGTTCCAGCTGGAGCGCGGCGGCCAGTGGGACAAGGGCAAGTCCTGCGAGACCTTCAACCCGCTCGGCCCCTGGCTGGTCACCGCCGACGAGATCCCCGACCCGCAGGCCCTGGGCCTGCGCCTGTCGGTGGACGGCGTACGGCGCCAGAACGGCGACACCCGGAACATGGTCTTCACCGTGGCGGAGATCATCCGCTACCTCAGCCGGTTCATGGTCCTCGAACCCGGTGACCTCATCAACACCGGCACCCCCGCCGGTGTCGCGCTCGGCCTGCCCGACAAGCCGTACCTGCGGGCGGGACAGGTCATGGAGCTGGAGATCGACGGCCTCGGCGCCCAGCGGCAGACGGCGGGACAGGCATGAACG
Organism: Streptosporangium amethystogenes; assembly: GCF_000721075.1. Lineage (GTDB taxonomy): Bacteria > Actinomycetota > Actinomycetes > Streptosporangiales > Streptosporangiaceae > Streptosporangium > Streptosporangium amethystogenes. The sequence continues at coordinate 315,590 of NZ_JOEQ01000012.1, read as the reverse complement.
AGGGGGCGGGCGCGTACCGCATCACCTCGATGGAGACCCACGACATCCGCTTCCCCACCTCGCTGGAGCTCGACGGCTCCGACGCGATGAACCCCGACCCCGACTACTCGGCCGCCTACCTGGTGCTGAGGACCGACGACGGGTTCGAGGGCCACGGCTTCGCCTTCACCATCGGACGCGGCAACGAGGTGCAGACCTCCGCGATCAGGGCGCTGGAACCGTACGTGCTCGGCAGGGACGTCGAGGACATGGGCGCGCTCTGGAAGGAGATGGTCCACGACTCCCAGCTGCGCTGGCTCGGCCCGGAGAAGGGCGTCATGCACATGGCGATCTCCGCCGTGGTCAACGCGCTCTGGGACCTGAAGGCCAAGCGGGCGGGCAGGCCGCTCTGGCTGCTGCTGGCCGAGATGTCGCCCGAGGAGCTCGTCGAGCTGGTCGACTTCCGCTACCTCACCGACGCGCTCACCCCGCGGGAGGCACTGGAGATCCTGCGCGCCGCCGAGCCCGGCAGGCGCGAGCGCATCGCCCACCTGCGCGAGCACGGCTATCCGGCCTACACCACCTCACCGGGATGGCTCGGCTACAGCGACGACAAGCTGCGCCGCCTGTGCGAGGAGGCGATGGAGGAGGGCTTCACCCAGATCAAGCTGAAGGTCGGCGCCGACCTGGAGGACGACCGGCGACGGATGCGCATCGCCCGCGACACCTGCGGCGCCGACTTCCCCATCGCGATCGACGCCAACCAGCGCTGGGACGTCGACTCCGCCATCGCCTGGGTGAACGCCCTCGCGGAGTTCCGCCCGCACTGGGTGGAGGAGCCGACCAGCCCCGACGACGTGCTCGGCCACGCCGCCATCGCCAGGGGCATCGCGCCCATCCCGGTCGCCACCGGCGAGCACGTCCAGAACCGCATGGTCTTCAAGCAGCTCCTGCAGGCCGACGCGATCTCCTACCTGCAGATCGACGCGGCCCGTGTCGCAGGGGTGAACGAGAACATCGCGATCCTGCTGCTCGCCGCCAAGTTCGGCGTCCCGGTCTGCCCGCACGCGGGCGGGGTCGGCCTGTGCGAGCTGGTGCAGCACCTGTCGATGTTCGACTACGTCGCGGTCAGCGGCTCGATGGAGAACCGGGTGATCGAGTACGTCGACCACCTGCACGAGCACTTCGTCGACCCCGTGGTGATCGAGAAGGGCGCCTACGTGGCGCCGAGCCTGCCCGGTTTCGGCGCGGCCATGCACGCCGCGTCGATCACCGACCACACCTACCCCGACGGCCCGGTATGGAGGTCCCTCAATGGGTGAGTTCGACGGCCTGCGAGCCCTGGTCACCGGTGGCGGTTCCGGCATCGGCCTGGCCGCCGCCACCCTGCTGGCCGAGCGGGGCGCGCGGGTGGCCTGCCTGGACATCAACGCCTCCGGCGGCCCGTTCGTCGAGGTCAGGGCGGATGTCACCGACGAGGAGGCGGTCCGCGCGGGCGTCTTGGAAGCCGTCGAGCAACTCGGCGGCCTGGACATCCTCGTCAACAATGCCGGGATCGGCGCCGCGGGGACGGTCGAGGACAACTCCTACGAGGAGTGGTCGAAGGTTCTGGACGTCAACGTACTGGGCATGGTCCGGGTCACCCGGGCGGCCCTGCCGCACCTGCGCCGCTCGGCGCACGCCGCGATCGTCAACACCTGCTCGATCGCGGCGACGGCGGGACTGCCCCAGCGGGCGCTCTACAGCGCGTCCAAGGGGGCCGTACAGTCGCTTACCCTGGCGATGGCCGCCGACCACGTCCACGAGGGGATCCGCGTCAACTGCGTCAACCCGGGCACCGCCGACACTCCCTGGGTGGGGCGCCTGCTCGACGCGGCGCCGGATCCGGCGGCCGAGCGGGCGGCGCTGGAAGGTCGTCAGCCGATGGGCCGTCTGGTGAGCGCCCCCGAGATCGCCGCGGCGATCGCCTACCTCGCGAGCCCGCTCGCGGCGTCCACCACCGGTACGGTCCTGGCCGTGGACGGTGGAATGCACGGGCTCAGGCTCCGGCCCAGACCCTGATCCGGCCAGGACATGAGACAGCGCTGCACAGAGAACCCACCCCCCACATGGCTTTGAATCGAGGCAAAGATATGAAAATCGGACCCGCGGCGACAGGTGCGACACTGCTCGCGCTCGCCCTCACCCTTTCCGCGTGCGGATCGTCGGAGTCCACCGGCACCGGCGCGGCCCAGCCCGCCGGCGAGGCCGGCGCCACGGGCGGCAAGGTCGGGATCGACTTCCCCCGCGCGGACTCCGACTTCTGGAACTCGTTCAGCAAGTACGTCCCGCAGATGGCGACCGAGCTGGGCGTCGACCTGATGCCGCCGACCAACTCGCAGAACGATGTGGCCAAGCTGGTGGCCAACACCCAGGCCCTGTCCGGGCAGGGTGCCAAGGTGATCGTCATGGCCCCGCAGGACACCGGCGCGATCGCCTCCACGCTGCAGAGCCTGGAGAGCAAGAACATCCCCGTCGTCACCGTGGACACCCGCCCGGACAAGGGCAAGGTCTACATGGTGGTGCGGGCCGACAACAAGGCGTACGGCACCAAGGCCTGCGAGTTCCTCGGCGAGAAGCTCGGCGGCAAGGGCAAGGTCGTCCAGCTCATGGGCGCGCTCTCGTCGATCAACGGCCGTGACCGGGCCGAGGCGTTCGGCGCCTGCATGAAGGAGAAGTTCCCGCAGATCACGGTCTTCAACGAGCCGACCGAGTGGGAGGGCACCAAGGCCGCCTCGATGCTGCAGACCCGCCTTGAGCAGCACCCGGACATCAAGGGCGTCTACATGCACGCCGGAGGCGTCCACCTGGCCCCCACCATCCAGGTGCTCAAGGCCAAGAACCTGATCGCGCCGCCGGAGGACCCCAAGCACGTCTTCGTGATCTCCAACGACGGCATCCCGCAGGAGTTCGAGGCCATCCGCAAGGGCGAGATCGACGCCACGCTCTCCCAGCCGGCCGACCTCTACGCCAAGTACGCGCTCTTCTACGCCAAGGCCGCGGCCGAGGGCAAGACCTTCCAGCCCGGCCCCACCGACCACGACAGCACGATCATCCAGCTGCCGAACGGTCTTGAGGACCAGCTCCCCGCCCCGCTGGTCACCAAGGAGAACGTGGACGACCAGGCTCTCTGGGGCAACCAGGTCAAGTGATGACATCTTCCGTCAAGGCGGTCGAGGCGCTTGGGATCACCAAGCGCTTCGGCCCCACCACAGCCCTCAACGGCGCCGAGATCGCCATCACCGAGGGGGAGACGCACGCGCTGATCGGCAGGAACGGTGCGGGCAAGTCCACCCTGGTGTCGATTCTCACCGGGCTGCAGCGCCCCGACGAGGGCGAGGTCCGCTTCGCCGGGGAGCCCGCCCCGCCGCCGGCCGACCGGGACGCCTGGCGGCAGCGTGTCGCGTGCGTCTACCAGAAGTCGACGATCATCCCCACGCTCTCCGTCGCGGAGAACCTCTTCCTGAACCGCCAGACCGAGCGGGGCAGGATCAACTGGCGGACCCTGCGAACCCGGGCCCGGCAGCTCCTGGAACAGTACGGCGTGGACGTCGACGCCGAGACCATGGCCGGGGATCTCGGCGTCGAGCAGCGCCAGCTGCTGGAGATCGCCAGGGCGCTGTCGTTCGGCGCCCGGTTCATCATCCTGGACGAGCCCACCGCCCAGCTCGACGGCCCCGCCATCCAGCGGCTCTTCGACCGGATGCGCTCCCTGCGGGAGCAGGGCGTCACGATGATGTTCATCTCCCACCACCTTGAGGAGGTGTACGAGATCTGCCAGAGCGTCTCGGTCTTCCGCGACGCCCGGCACATCGTCACCGCCTCGGTCGGCGACCTGCCGCACGACCGGCTCGTCGACGCGATGACCGGCGAGGCCACCGCCGCCTATGAGTACCGCACCCGCACGCCCGGCACCTCGGCCCCGGTGGTGCTCTCGGCGCGGGCGCTCAGCCTCGCCGGCCGCTACGAGAACGTGGATCTGACCGTCCAGGCGGGCGAGATCGTCGGCCTGGCCGGCTCGGGCAGCAGCGGCAAGGTCGGCCTCGCCGAGACCCTGGTCGGCCTGCACCGGGCGGACACCGGGACGGTGACGGTCAACGGCACGGAGGTCAGGCAGGGCGACGTGCCGTCGGCACTCCGCGCCGGGCTGGGTTTCGTCCCCCAGGACAGGCACCACCAGGGATTCGTCCCGCTGCTGTCGATCGCCGAGAACGCGACCATCCCGATCGCCCACAAGCTCGGCCGCTTCGGCGCGGTGTCCCCGGCCCGGCGCCGCGAGCGCGGTGCCCGGATGATCGAACAGCTGGACATCAAGACCACCGGGCCCGACCAGCCGGTGGCCGACCTGTCCGGCGGCAACGCCCAGAAGGTGGTGCTGGCCAGGGCGCTCGCCGACGACCCCCGCGCGCTCGTGGTCATCAACCCGACCGCCGGGGTGGATGTCAAGGCCAAGCACTCCCTGCTCGGCGCGGTGGAGGACGCGGCCGACCGGGGCGCGGGGGCCGTGCTGGTCTCCGACGAACTCGACGATCTGAGGATCTGCGACCGCATCCTCGTCATGTTCCACGGCAGGATCGTCAAGGACGTACCGCGCGGCTGGACGGACAGCGAGCTGGTGGCGGCGATGGAAGGTATCGACCACTGATGACCACGACGAAGACTTCCTCTCCCGTGTCGGCCGCCCCCCGGGGCCGCCGCATACAGTTCGGGCGGTTCCGCGACCTCACCCTGGTCCCGGTGATCGTCGTGCTGCTGATCGCCGGCTCCTTCGTGGACCCGATCTTCCTCACTCCGGGCAACCTGACCAACGTGCTCCAGCAGCAGTCGGCCCTGGCGCTGGTGGTGCTCGCCGAGGCGCTGATCCTGATCGCCGGCAAGTTCGACCTCTCGCTGGAGTCCACGGTCGGCATGGCGCCCGCCGTCGGCGTGATGCTGGTCATCCCGGTGGCGGCCGGCGGCTTCGGCCTTGAGCTGCCCGGCATCCTGGCGATCCCGCTCTGCCTGCTGGTCGGCGGCCTGGTCGGCGCCTTCAACGGCTTCCTGATCATGCGGTTCCAGCTGTCGGCCTTCATCGTCACGCTGGCCATGATGATCGTCGTGCACGGCCTCCAGCTGGGTCTCACCCAGGGCAAGAGCCTGTTCGAGCTGCCCGAGTCGTTCCTCTACCTGGGCAGCGCCACCTGGCTCGGCCTGCCGGCGGCCATCTGGATCGTCGGCGCGCTCTTCACGGTGGCCATCGTCGCGCTCGGCTACTTCCGGGTCGGCCGCTCGCTCTACGCCATCGGCGGCAACGCCGACGCCGCCCGCGCGGTGGGTGTCAGGGTCGAGCGGGTCGTCTGGGCCGTCTTCGTCATCGGCGGGATCGTCGCCGCGCTGGCCGGTGTGCTGGAGACCGGCCGCCTGGGCGGCATCAGCGCCAACCAGGGCGTCGGCTGGATCTTCATGGCCTTCGCCGCCGCAGTCATCGGCGGCGTCAGCATGGACGGCGGCAAGGGGACGATCCTCGGCGCGCTCACCGGTGTCCTGGTGATCGGCCTCGTCGAGAACATCCTGACCCTGAAGGGCGTCCCCGGTGAGTGGAAGCAGCTGGTCTACGGTTCGATCATCCTGGTCGCCCTGATGATCAGCCGCCTGGCGGGCGGCAAGGCCCAGGACTGACGCGCGGACGTTCAGCCCGTACGGGCGCGGAGCCGGTGCGGGCCTGCGGGGATGCGCGGACCCGGGCGGATACCGCAAACTGCACGGGAGCCAAGAAGCATCACTCCCGTACGAGAAACGTGAAGCCGTCCAGAACGGAGCAAGAGGTGCAGGTCAGCAGGTACGGCTTCGGTGCGGCCCCGATCGGGAACCTGTTCTCCGAGGTCGGCGAGGACGCGGCGCGGGCGGCGGTGGACGCGGCCTACGAGGCGGGTATCCGGCTGTTCGACACCGCGCCGCACTACGGGCTCGGCCTGTCGGAGCGGCGGCTCGGCGCCGCCCTGGCGGACCGGCCCCGCGACTCCTACACCCTGTCCACCAAGGTCGGTCGCCTGCTCGTCCCGGCCGAAGGCCCCTTCGGCCGGGACGAGCAGGGCTTCGACGTCCCCGCCGACCTGCGCCGGGTGTGGGACTTCTCCCGCGACGGGGTCCGGCGGTCGCTGGAGGAGAGCCTGGCGCGGCTCGGCCTGGACGCGGTCGACATCGTGCTGATCCACGACCCGGACGACCACTGGGAGCAAGCGGTCGGCGAGGCGTACCCGGCCCTGGCGGAGCTGCGCGACCAGGGGGTCGTCAAGGCGATCGGGGTCGGGATGAACCAGGCGGAGATGCTCACTCGGTTCGTCCGCGAGACCGGCGTCGACACGGTCATGCTCGCCGGGCGCTACACCCTCCTCGACCAGTCGGGCGCCGACGAGCTGCTGCCGCTCTGCGCCGAGCGCGGCGTCTCGGTGTTCGCCGCCGGGGTGTTCAACAGTGGCCTGCTGGCCACCCACGACCCGTCGGGCACCTACGACTACGCCCCGGCCCCCGGCCCGCTGCTGGAGCGCGCCCGCCGGATCGCCGCCGTCTGCGACCGGCACGGCGTCACCCTGCCCCAGGCGGCCCTGGCCTTCCCGCTGCGCCACCCGGCGGTCGCCACCGTCATCGTCGGCGCCCGCTCCGCAGCCGAAGTGACCCGCAACGCCGCCCTGACCGCCCGCCCCGTCCCCGAGGACCTCTGGACCGACCTGGCGGGCGAAGGCCTGATCCCCTGAACATGTACCGGCACTCGCGTGGCCTGGCCGGGGGCCGCCACCTCAGGCCAGGGCGCTGCGGAGCCAGTCCTCGACGCCGGCGATGTGGACGGTCGCCCAGGCGCGGGCGACCTCCGGCTGGTGGGCGGCGATGGCGTCGCAGATCGCGGTGTGCTGCTCGCGGGTCTTCTCCAGGGCGTTCTCCTGGGTGAGGCCCCTCCAGATCCTGGCCCTGGTGGTGGGTCCGGAGAGGCTCTCGATGAGGGAGCAGAGCACGGCGTTGCCCGAGCCCGCCGCGATGCGCTGGTGGAACTCCAGATCGTTGGCGACGAGCTGCTCGACGCTCGGGTCGACAGGCAGCGCGTCGAGGATCTTACGGAGTTCGGCCACCTCCGACTCGGACATGTACGTCGCCGCCATGGCGGTCGCCGCGGGCTCCAGGATCCGGCGGACCTGGAAGAACTGCAGCACCGTGTCGTCCTGGTGGAAGTCGACCACGAACGACATGGCGTCGAGCAGGAGCCTCGGCTCCAGGCTGGTCACGTACGTGCCGTCGCCCTGGCGCACGTCCAGCACGTTGATCAGGGCCAGTGCCCTGACCGCCTCGCGCAGGGAGTTGCGCGAGAGGCCGAGCCGGTCGGCCAGGTCGGCCTCCTTGGGCAGCCTGCTGCCCGGGGCGAGCTCGCCGGACAGGATCATCTGCTTGATCCTGTCGATAGCGGCGTCGGTGACCGCCACTCCGCACCGTCCTCAGGTTTCGCCAGACATCCGATGTCTAGTCTATGGCGAACCGGACCGGATCCACCCCCGTCACCCGGCGGATGATCCCGCGAGCCTCCAGGGTGCGCAGGTGTGCCGCAGCCTCCCCGGCCGCCATCCCGCGAAGCATGGGAGGGAAGTCCTCCCAGGGACGGTTCCAGGTCATCCGTCCGGCGATCTCCCAGATGGTCAGCGGCTCCGCCGCCTCGGCGAGCAGCGTGGCCAGCAGTCGGAGCTTCTCCTCGTGATGGATGCCGATCTCCGCCGCCCGAGCCGCCGTGTCCGGAAATATCCATTCATGGGCGGGAAGGGCTTCGAGTTCGCCCAGGCCCTTCACCTTCTCCAGCGACTCCAGGAAGTCGCTGAGCGGGTCGACGTCCGCCCGGTCGTACGGGTAGATGCCGATGTGCGGGGTGATCGCCGGCAGCACGTGGTCGCCGGTGAAGAGCCGGTCGGCGTCCTCCAGGTGCAGGCAGACGTGGCCCGGCGTGTGGCCGGGGGTCCAGATCGTGCGGAGCCTGCGTCCCGGCAGGTCGATCAGGTCGCCGTCGGAGAGAACGCGGTCCGGCAGCGCGGGCGGCTTCGGCCGGTTCCCGGTCACCTCCTCCACCTCGATGGTGCCCGCCCCCGCGCGGCGTAGCATGTCGGCCTGGAGGTCGCGGTGCGCGTCGCCCTCGACCTCCCGCATGAACCGGACCAGTTCGGCGTCGGCCTCGTGCATGGCGATCCACGCGCCGGACTCCTCCCTGACCTGCCCGGCCAGCCCGGCGTGGTCGGGGTGGAAGTGGGTGACGACCACCCCGCGCACGTCGCGTACGTCCATGCCGACCGCGCTCAGCCCGTCGCGCAGGGCCAGCCACGCCTCGGGGGCGTTCCATCCCGCGTCGATCAGCAGAGGCCCGGCGGGGGACTCGATCGCGTAGACCAGGGTGTAGCCGAGCGGGTTGCCGGGGATCGGGACGGGCACGCTCCACACACCGCCACCGGTGTCGAACGGACGCTGCTCGCTGTACGGCCTGCGGCGGGATTTCAAGGGTGCTGCTCCTTACCGGCGCCGGTCAAAGGCGCTCCAGGACGGTCGCGGTCGCGAGCGCCCCACCCGCGCACATCGATACCAGCGCGGTCGAGGAGTCGGACCGCTCAAGCTCGTGCAGGGCGGTGGTGATCAGCCGGGAACCGGTCGCGCCGACCGGATGGCCGAGTGCGATGGCACCACCGTTGACGTTGACCCGTTCCATGTCCGGCTTGTGCACCGATGACCAGGATAAGACCACCGCTGCAAAAGCCTCATTCACCTCGAACCTATCGATATCTTCCGTGGTCATCCCGGTGGCGGACAGGACTTTGGCCGTCGCGTCCACCGGCCCGTCCAGGTGGTAGTACGGCTCGGCGCCGACGAGCGCCTGGGCGAGGATGCGGGCCCTGGGGTGCAGGCCGTGCCGGGCGGCGGCCTCCTCGCTCATCAGCAGCACCGCCGCCGCGCCGTCGGAGATCTGTGAGGAGGTGCCCGCGGTGTGCATGCCGCCCTCGCCCATCACCGGCTTGAGCCCGGCCAGTCCTTCGAGCGTGGTCTCGCGCAACCCCTGGTCCCTGCTGACGACGCGGGTCTCCCCGGTGGGCTGCCCGTCCTCGCCGAGGATCGGCGCGGTCACCGGGATGATCTCCCGGTCGAAGCGGCCCTCGGCCCACGCCGCTGCGGCGAGCCGCTGGGACCTGGCGCCGAACCCGTCGAGCCGCTCGCGGGTCAGCCCGCGCCGTCGCGCGATCCGCTCGGCGGCGGTGAACTGGTCGGGCAGGTCGATGGACCAGTCGTCGGGCCGGGGCCGGGCGGGCAGCACATTGGAGCCGAGCGGCGCCCGGCTCATCACCTCGACGCCGCAGGCCACGCCGACGTCGATGACGCCGGCCGAGATGAGCGCCGCGACCAGGTGCACGGCCTGCTGGGCGGAGCCGCACTGCGCGTCGATCGTGGTCACGCCCGCCTGGTAGGGCAGGCCGGCATACAGCCAGGCATGTCGCCCGACATGACCGCCCTGCTCGCCGGCCTGCGTGACGCACCCGGCGAAGACCTGTTCCACGGCGGCGGGGTCGATGCCCGCCCGGTCGATCAGACCAGCCAGCGCCGCGGCGAGGACCGCCTGCGGCTTCAGACCGGCGAGCCATCCGTTGCGCCTGCCGATCGGGGTTCTCACGGCTTCGACGATCACTGCACCCATACGATCTCCTCGCCCGCCGGCTCGGAGCTCGCGGCCACCGGGCGGCCGTTCCCGCTCGCCCGCTCGCGCGTCGCTCCAGAACTTCGCTCTAGTCGCCTTCCAGTGCGACTGTAACGGGTTCTAGTTTCAGGTGGAAGGAGAGGGCCGGAAATCGGCGAGCAGGCGCTCGGCGGCGATCTCGATGCGCCGCTGGATCTGCTCGTAGGTGCGGCGTCCCCTGAGCATCTCCAGAAGCTCGTGCACCCAGATGCTGGACAGCGAGCCCGCGAGGGCGAACTGCTCCTCGGTGGCGGTGTCGACGGTGAGGTCGTCCCCGGCGACACGGAGCAGCAATCCGGTCATCCGGTCGCCGAACGGCGTCTCGACCTCGGCCATGATCAGCGAGCGGATGAGCGCGTCGGCGAGCTCGGGCTCGCGCATCAGGCCGCGGGTGGCGCGCATCAGGATGTCGACGGCCCGCCCCGAGGCCGCGGTGGCGCTGGGCGGGCGGCGCTCGATGCTGCTTTCGAGGAGGTCGATCTCCTCGCCCACGACGGCGACGACGAGATCCATCTTGGAGGGGAAGTACCGATAGAGCGTTCCCAGCGCGACCCCGGCACGCTCGGCGACGGTCCGCATCTGCATCGCCTCGACGCCGCCCCGCGAGGCGAGAGCGGCGGCGGCCTGGACGATGCGCTTGCGCCGCTGGTGCTGGCTCCTGGTGCGGACGCCCGTGGACGCCGGTTCGCTCTGCATGCCGGATGTCTTCTCGGTCGTGACCGGGTCGAGGTCTATCGGGACGGGCCTGTCGGCCGCGTGCGGGGTGACCGGCACGTCGGTGGACACATGCGGAGTACGCATGAGAACACGTTATCTGATTTCCGGATGCTCCGGTGGGTTACTCACCGGTCACAAAGACGCCCCGCGCTTACATGGCATATGCGGTGCCATGGCTATCCGGTGAGGTGTTGCGAGCGGCCGGCTCTGGACACGGAATAGAATCTGTTCTACTTTTCGGAGCAGCTGGCCTGGGCATCCTGGCGGGAGGCACAATGTCCGAAGAGACACTGGCGGGGCTGTTGGCGCGGCGTGCCGACGACGATCGGCCCGGCCTGCTCTTCGAGGAGCGGACCTGGAGCTGGCGCGAGTACATCGCCGAATGCCGGGCCCGCGCCGCCCTGCTGGACGCGCGGGGCCGGAACCTGCACGTCGGCGTGCTGTTCGACAACGTTCCCGAGGTGCTGTTCCTGCTGGGCGGGGCCGCACTCTCCGGCCACGTGGTCGTCGCGCTGAACACCACCCGGAGCGCCGCCGAACTCGCCCGCGACGCGGACGCGACCCATGTCGATTTGATCCTGCACGAGCCCGGCTACGCCACCCTCGCGGCCGACCTCACCGCGCTCCGCGATCCGGGATCAGCCCGTTCCCGGCCACCCGCCGATCCCGCTGCTTTCGAGGGTCCGGTCCGCGAGGACGCGCTGACGATGCTGATCTTCACATCGGGGACCTCGGGACGGCCCAGGGCGGTGAAGATCACGCAGCGGAAGATCGCGGTCCCGGGGGCGAGCCTGGCGGCGATGCTGTCGCCGCAGGATGTCGTCTACTGTTCGATGCCGCTCTTCCACTCCGGGGCGATCATGGCCGCGTACGCCCCGGCGGTGGCGTCGGGGGCGGCGCTGGTGCTGCGGCGGAGGTTCTCGGCCTCGGGCCTGATATCCGACGTCAGGCGCTACGGGGTCACCTACCTGCACTACGTGGGCAAGGCGCTCTCCTACGTGCTGGCCACCCCGGCGGAGCCCTCGGACGCGGAGAACACCCTCAAGATCGCGTTCGGCAACGAGGGCAGCGCCACCGCGGTCAGCCGGTTCGGGGAGCGCTTCGGCTGCTACGTCATCGACGCGTTCGGGTCCACCGAGACCGCGATCTCGATCACCCCCGCCCCGTCCGGGCCGCCGGGATGCCTGGGCAGGCTTCCCGAGGAGGTCGAGATCCGCGACCCCGTCACGGGGGAGAGGTGCCCGGTCGCGGTCTTCGAGGACGGGCGGCTGCTCAACGCGGGCGAGGCGATCGGGGAGCTGGTCAACACCCGCGGACTGGGCCTGTTCGACGGCTACTACAACGACCCCGAGGCCGACCGCGAGCGCGTCAGGCAGGGCGTGTTCTGGTCGGGGGACCTGGCCTACGCCGACGCCGACGGTTACGTGTTCTTCGCCGGGCGGGGCACCGAGCGGCTCCGGGTGGACGGGGAGAACCTGGCGGTCGCGCCGATAGAGGCGGTCGTGCGCGAGTTCCCCAGCGTGGTCGAGGCGGCCGTCTACCCCGTACCGGACGCCGCGGCGGGCGACCAGGTGATGGCGGCCCTGGTGCTGCGGGACGGCTTCGATCCCGAGGCGTTCGCGAGCTTCCTGGCCGGCAGGAAGGACGTGGGCCCCAAGGCCATACCCCGATATATCCGGATCAGCGAGGAACTGCCGCAGACCGCGTCCAACAAGGTCGTCAAGCGGATCCTCGCCGCCGAGGCATGGCACACCGGCGACCCCGTCTGGTGGCGTCCCCCCGGGCAGGCGTCCTGGCGGCCGCTCACCCCCGAGGACGTCCGTGGCATCGACGACGAGTTCATCCAGCACGGCCGACGGCAACCCTGGAGCGCCAGTGGATTTCAATCTTGACGAGACCCAGACCGACCTGCGCGAACTCGCGGTCGACCTCCTCGGCAGGGAGGTGACCTCGGCCAGGCTCGAAGCCCACGAGAAGAGCGGCGCCCCCTACGACGCGGCCCTGTGGCGCTCCCTGGCCCAGGCGGGGCTGCTCGGCGTCTGCCTGCCGGAGGAGGCCGGCGGGGCCGGGCTGGGTCCGGTGGAGATGGCGGTCATCCTGCGGGAGATCGGCGCCCACGTGGCGCCGGTCCCCGCCGAGCAGAGCCTGGTCACCGCGCAGGTGATCGCCAGGTACGGGTCCCGCGAGCAGCGCGAGGCACTGGCCCCGCTGGCGGAGGGTGAGGTCTCGCTGGCCGCCGCGCCGTCCGAGCCGGGCCGAGACCTCGGCGCCCCGCCCGCCACGACCGCGCGCCAGGACGGCTCCGGGTGGGTGCTGCACGGTGCCAAGACCACGACGCCCTACGCGGCCCAGGCCGCGAGGATCCTCGTGCCGGCCACCACGGCGACGGGTGTCGGCCTGTTCCTGGTGGACCCCGCCGAGACGACACAGCACCGGGTGACGCTCTCCACCGGAGAGCCGGCCGCCGCGCTGAGCCTGACGGGCACTCCCGGCGAGCTCGTCGGCGCCGCGGACGGTCTCGCGGCCGACGGCCTGCGCAGGCTGGTGCTGGCCGGGAACATCGCGGTCGCCTCCGGAGTGCTGGCCGGAGCGCTGGCGCTCACCACCGAGTACATCAGGACGCGCAGGCAGTTCGACCGGGCGCTGGCCGAGTTCCAGGCGGTCACCATGCAGATCGCCGACGTCTACATCGCCGGCCGGGCACTGGACGTGGCCGTCTGGTCGGGGGCGTGGCGGCTGGCCGAGGGGGCCGACGCCGAGGCCGAGGCCGACCTGGCCGTCGGCGCGCTGACCGTCACCGACCAGGCGCTGCGGGCGCTCTACACCTGCCAGCACCTGCACGGCGGGATCGGCGTGGACGTGACCTACCCGTTGCACCGCTACTTCGCCTGGGGCAAGCACCACGCCCACCTGCTGGGCGGGGTGGAAGCCCGGCTCGACATGATCGGAGCGCATCTCTGATGCTGATCGACCTGACCCCCGAGCAACAGCGGCTCCGCGCCGAGCTGCGCGAGTACTTCCAGTCCTGCCTCACCGCCACCGACCGCAAGAAGATCTCCACCGACCCGTTCGGCCACGCCTACATGGAGCACTGCCGCAACCTCGGCCGTGACGGCAAGCTCGGCCTCGGCTGGCCCAAGGAGTACGGCGGCGGCGGGTACGGCCCGCTGGAGCAGCAGATCTTCGCCAACGAGATCGCCCGCGCCGAGGTGCCGTACCCGATCATCACGGTGCAGACCGTCGGGCCGACCCTCATGCAGTACGGCACGGCGGCGCAGAAGGAGTTCTTCCTGCCGCGCATCCTGGCCGGGGAGTGCCACTTCGCGATCGGCTACAGCGAGCCGGGAGCGGGCACCGACCTGGCGTCGCTGCGCACCACCGCGGTCCGCGACGGCGACCACTACGTGGTCAACGGGCAGAAGATCTTCACATCGGGCGCGCACTACTCCCAGTACATCTGGCTCGCCGCCCGTACCAACCCGGACGCGAAGAAGCACCGGGGGATCACCATGATGATCGTCGACTGCGCCGACCCCGGCTTCTCCTGGACGCCCATCCTGACGATGGACGGGCGTCACCACACCAACTCCACCTACTACTCCGACGTCCGGGTACCGGTGGACATGGTCGTGGGGGAGGAGAACAAGGGCTGGGACCTGATCGTCAACCAGCTCAACCACGAGCGGGTCACGCTCGGCCCGGCGGGCAACATCGCGCACACCTACGACCGGTTCCTGGCCTGGGCCCGCCGTACCGGCGTGATCGAGGAACCCGCGGTACGCAGGGCGCTCGGCCAGGTCTACGCCTACTTCCGTACCAACGAGCTGCTGAACTGGCAGGTCGCGGCCAACATGGACCTCGGCTGGCTGGGTGCCCCCGACGCCTCGGCCACCAAGGTCTACGGCTCCGAGCGGCTACAGGACGTCGGCCGGATCGTCGGCGAGACACTGGCCCGGTTCGGCGACCCGTCCGACCCAGGCACCGCCGACCTGCTGGAGCGCGTCGACCGCGGCGCCAAGGGCGGGCTGGTGCTCACCTTCGGCGGCGGCGTCAACGAGGTGCAGCGCGAGCTCATCGCCATGCTCGGGCTGAGCCTGCCGAGGCCGCCCCGATGACCGCGCCGGCGGAGCCCACCGGCCTGCACGAGCGGCTCACCGCCCTGGCCGAGCGGCAGATCGCCGCCGGCGAGGTGCTCGGTGCCGCGGCGGCGGACCCGGTCAACGCCCCGATGATCCGGCACTGGACCGACGCCCTGGGTGACGCCAACCCGATCTACACCGACCCCGAGGCGGCCGCGGCCGGGGTGCACGGGCAGATCGTGGCGCCCCCGGCGATGATCCAGGTCTGGACCATGCCCGGGGTGAGACGGGACCGCAGGCAGGCGGGCACCCCGGTCGACGCCGTGCTCGCGATGCTGGACGGCAACGGCTACACCGGAGTGGTCGCCACCAACTGCGAACAGACCTACCACCGTTACCTGAGACTCGGCGAGTCCCCGGTCCCGGCCACCCGGTTCACCGGCCTGGCCGGCCCGAAGCGGACCGCGCTCGGCGAGGGCTACTTCGTCACCTGGAACGTCACCTGGTACGTGGCCGGCGAGGCGGTGGCCGAGATGCTGTTCCGGGTGCTGAAGTTCAGGCCCAGGGAGCGTGCGCGGGAACCCCGCGGGAACGGGGCGCCCCCGGCTCGGGAGGACACGCCCGCGACCGGCGAGAACGGGGCGGGCGGTAACGGATCGGCGGCCCGCCGGGACGCGCCCGCGACCGATGAGGATGTGTCCGCGGCCGACGGGGACACGCCCGCTCGCAGGCCGTACCCGCTGAGACCCGCGGTCAACGCCGACACCGCCTTCTTCTGGGAGGGGGCGGCCCAGGGCGAGCTCCGGATCCAGAAGTGCGCCGACTGCGGCGAGCTCCGCCACCCGCCGGGGCCGGTCTGCCCCTCGTGCCGCTCGGCCGCGCGCACGTACCTGACGGCGAGCGGCGAGGGCGAGGTCTACAGCTACGTCGTCCACCACAACCCCCCGGTACCGGGCCTCGGGACGCCTTTCGTGGTCGCGGTGGTGGAACTGCCGGAAGGTGTGCGGATCGTGGGCAACGTGGTGGACTGCGCTCCTTCGCGGGTGGGTATCGGTATGCCGGTGCGCCTGACGTATCGCCAGATGGACGACGAGCTGATCCTGCCCATGTGGGCCCCCCGGGAGGCGTGATGCGGACACTTACCGACGACGAGGTGCGGGTCGGAGCCGTCCTCCCCGAGCTCGCGATCGAGCTGACCCCCACCGTGGTCGTCTCGACCGCGCTCGCGACCATGGACTTCACCTCCGTCCACCACGACGTCGAGGGCGCGAGGGCACAGGGGTCGAAGGACATCTTCCTCAACATCCTGACCACGATGGGCCTCGTCGAGCGCTACGTCACCGACTGGGCCGGACCCGAGGCGATCATCCGCGGCATCAACGTCAAGCTCGGCGTTCCCGCGTACGCGGGCGACCGGCTGGCCTTCAGTGGTGCCGTCCTCGCGTGC
This sequence comes from Streptosporangium amethystogenes, assembly GCF_000721075.1. Lineage (GTDB taxonomy): Bacteria > Actinomycetota > Actinomycetes > Streptosporangiales > Streptosporangiaceae > Streptosporangium > Streptosporangium amethystogenes. Next base: position 299,602 of record NZ_JOEQ01000012.1, on the reverse strand, counting down.
GAGGACGGCGAGTTCACGGTCGAGGTCCGGGGCACGGTCAGCCTCGGCGACCACGCCTCGGGCACCGTCAGGTTCGCCCTCCCGTAGAAAGGCCCTCACCAGCGTGGTCTCCTTTTCCGGGAGTACGGCCGTCGCCGGCATCGGCGCGACCGAGTTCTCCAAGCAGTCAGGCCGGTCCGAGCTCCAGCTCGCCGCCGAGGCCGTGTTCGCGGCGCTCAACGACGCGGGCCTGGCGCCCTCGGACGTGGACGGCCTCGTCACCTACACCCAGGACGCCAACCAGGAGATCTCGGTGGCCCGCGAGGTGGGCATCGGCGACCTGTCGTTCTTCTCCCGCGTCCACTACGGCGGCGGCGCGGCCTGCGGCACCGTGCTGCACGCGGCGATGGCCGTGGCCACCGGGGTCGCCGAGACCGTGGTCTGCTACCGGGCGTTCAACGAGCGCTCCGGACGCAGGTTCGGCCAGCCCAACCCCGGGATCGGCGGCGAGCCCACGTCCCACGGCCTGGACCTGAGCTGGCACCTGCCGTACGGGCTGATGACCCCGGCCGCCTGGGTCGCCATGTTCGCCCGGCGCTACATGCACGTCTACGGCGCCACCTCCGAGGACTTCGGCAGGGTGGCGGTGGCCATGCGCAGGCACGCCGCCACCAACCCGGCCGCCTGGTTCCACGGGCGCCCGATCACGCTGGAGGAGCACCAGGCGTCGAAGTGGATCGCGGAGCCGCTGCACCTGCTCGACTGCTGTCAGGAGAGCGACGGCGCGGTGGCGCTGGTGGTCACCTCCGCCGAGCGGGCCAGGGATCTGCGCAGGTCACCCGCGCTGATCGTCGCCGCCGCCCAGGGCGCGGGCGCCGGCCAGATGACGATGACCAGCTACTACCGCGACGACATGACGGGCCTGCCGGAGATGGGGGTGGTCGGCGGCCGGCTGTGGCGGCAGTCCGGGCTCGGGCCGGCGGACATGCAGGCGGCCATCCTGTACGACCACTTCACCCCGTTCGTGCTCACCCAGCTGGAGGAGCTGGGCTTCTGCGGGCGCGGCGAGGCCCGCGACTACGTCGCCGACGGCGGCATCGAGATCGACGGCCATCTGCCGGTCAACCCGCACGGCGGCCAACTCGGCGAGGCGTACATCCACGGGATGAACGGCATCGCCGAGGCCGTCAGGCAGATCCGCGGCACCTCGGCCAACCAGCTCGCCTCGGTACGCAACGTGCTGGTCACCGCGGGCACGGGGGTGCCGACCAGCGGGCTGGTCCTTTCGGCGGATTGACGTCCTCCCGCGGCTCGAAAGCCTGGGATTCCAGCACCCGACCTGATGGTCGGATCTGTCGGTTCGCGGTTCACCGGCCCGAGCACCCCCGAAGCCTCCCCGCGCGGACACGGCACGCCCTGCCGCGTTCACACAAACATGCTCCACTTGGCTATCGCGGAACACCCCGATCCTACCGAGCCGCGTCCGCACACCACACGAAAAAAGAAAAGTGCTTCCTCCCTGCCCTGAAGGGTGAGGCATCTGCACCAAATGTTCGGTGAACGGACGAATGTGAGAAGGGCGCGGCCGCCTGGTCACGCCCTTCGTGTCCCGCGTGGTGACAGGAGGAGCGGACCCCGCCGCCCCCGCCGGTCGGTCAGCAGCTCAGGTTGTTGCCCGGGGTGGTGCCGAGGATCTGGGTGAAGCTCTGGTAGGCGTTGATCCGGCTCTGCACCTGCGCCGGGTTCCTGCCGTCGCACTCCAGGCCGCCGTTGATGCTGCGGATCGTCTGGCCGAAGCCGTGGCCGTTGACCATCGCGTTGTGCGCCGTCATCGTGCCGGGGCCGTTCTGGGTGTTCCAGTACCACAGGGCGGTCTTCCAGGCCACCGCCGCGTCGTTCTGCACCAGGTACGGGTTGCCGAGCAGGTTGATGCCGAGCGCGTCGCCCGCCGCCTTGTAGTTGAAGTTCCAGCTCAGCTGGATCGGGCCGCGCCCGTAGTAGGCCGCCTGACCGGCGGGGCAGCCGTAGGGCTGGCTCGCGTCGCAGTAGTGCGGGTAGTTCGCGGTGTTCTGCTCGACGATGTGGACCAGCCCGCCGGTCTCGTGGTTGACGTTGGCGAGGAAGGCGGCCGCCTCCTGCCTCCTGACGGTGTCACCGCCGGTCTTCGCGAAGCCGGGGTAGGCGCTCAGCGCGGCGGTCAGCCCGCTGTAGGTGTAGAAGGGGTTCCGGTTCGGGAACATCTGCTGGAACTGCGCCTCGCTCACCACGAAGCCCGAGGTGGGCGGGTCGGTGGGCGGTGTCGTGCCGCCGCAGGTGTACGGGTCCCAGTACCAGTGGCTGATCACCGGGTCGTAGCCCGGGTTCTCGTGCACGGCGATGTAGTACCCGCCGTCGGTGAACCTGACGATGCTGCCGGCGGGGTACCAGGTGCCTGCCGCCCAGTTCGGGTGGTCGCAGGTGCCCGAGGGCGGCGTCGTACCGCCGCAGGCGCCCTTGTCGGTCCAGACGGCGGCGGTGCCCGGCCTCTCGTTCTGGGTCCACCACTGCGCGTACCAGTTGTGGCCGTTGTCCGAGGCGGTCATGCCGCCGGTGTAGACGGCCGTGGAACTCCACGCGGCCGCGCAGCTCTCGGCGGAGGCGGAGGACGTCGGCAGGACGACCGCGAGCACGCCGGTGACCGCCAGGGCGGCGAGGGCGGCCATGATGCGCTGTCTCAACACTTGATCACTCCCATGGGGGGAACCGGATGGTGTGGGGTGTCCGGACGGTCGGACCTTCGCGCAGCTCATGCCTGGATCGGGCGGCTCCGCCGCGAGGTACGGGATCGCCGACCCAATCTTTCTCTTAAGAAAGTTTCCTAAGAGTTGCCGTGATACTAGCCTTGACAGATCGCTGTCACAACCCGTTCGGACAGCGGGTTCCGCCATTGCGGGCCGGGCGCGTTCCAAACGCGGGGAATCTCGCGCGCTGCCGGTTCACCGGGGCGCGATCCATCCGATTAGCTATTAGATGTAACTTTTATTGGCATTTGGGGTGCCATGATTGCGGCACCCGGTAATCCCCCGGACTCGATCCTGTGGAGGAAACCGAGGAGGGGCTAGGGGGTTGTGATCATCGGCACCGCGAAGAAGACGATCATGGCGATCGCCACCGCGATGATGAAGCCGATCACTTCCCAGGCCCAGTCGCGGTGGGAGACCTTCGCCTGCGCCTTGTGCCTGCGTGCCGCCCGGCGACCCGTGTGCCTGCGGGATCCGGCCCGTCCGGAAAGACGGAGCCCGCTCTCCGCCGTCCCGGCCTCGCCGGTCTCCGCCCCCGAATCGCCTCCCCGCGCGATCGTCGACTCGCTCCACTGCGCGTCGTACGACATCGGGGTGCGCTCCTGGGGCGCGGTGTAGTTCGGCGGCACGGTGTGACGCGGAGCGTCTTCCGGCTGGTCGACCCGCATGATCCAGCTGGGCAGGCGCAGCTGGGCGCGGTCCGCCGGAGTGCTGAGATGGTCAGGCCGGGGAGACCAGGCGGGGAGGGGCGTCAGGGGCTCGCCCGAGGTCTCGTCCTGGGTGTCTGTGGTGCTGCCGAACTCGGTGCCGGTCTCGGTGCCGGAGGGGGCGGCGTCCGCGAACCAGTTGACCGCGGCAGGCTGAACGGGGTCGGTGACCCAGGCGGGCATCGGTGGCTGTACGCGACCGGTTTCGGGATCGGGGGCCGGTGCCGGGGTGGCCCAGGTGGGCATCGGCGGTTGCACGCGACCGGTTTCGCTGTCAGTGGTCTCCGCCTGTGCGGCCCTGACGGGGAAGAGAGGACGGTGACGCTCGGCGTCGGAGAGCGCGTCGAGCTGGTCGGTCTGCAGGGGCCAGCCGGGGAGCGGGTGCGCGGTGGGCGCGTCGTCCAGCACGTCCCCCAGCACATCCCCGTGCTGTCCGGGAAGGAGGGCCTCGGCGGACGGAGCCCGGGGCGTCTCGACGGGCGCGGAATCGGCGAGTGGATCGGCGGGCGGATCAGGGGGCACGGCCTCGGGGCGGGGCGCGGCGGCGACGAGCCTGTCGGTGTAGACGCGGGCCGCCCGTGCCTCGGGGCTGAGCGGGCGGAACAGGTTCTCCCGTACGGGGGCGTCGTCCAGCACGTCTCCGGGGATGGGCGCCGACAGCGGCGCCGCCCGGCGCGGTCTGGGACGCTGGAGCCGGCGGCGAGGCCGCAGGGCCGCGCTGTCCAGGGCGGTGAGCACCGATTCGCCGAGCTTGGGCAGCGGTTCGGTGCTGGCCTCGTGGGCGGAGACCACCTCGGGGTCCCTCGGCGCGAAGGGGTCGGGGAAGCGGTCGCCCGCCATGTGGTCCGGCACGGGGAAGGCCGGGGTGCCGTTCTCCGGAGACGGCGGCCAGCCGGGCGACGTCGGCCACAGTTGCCTGACCAGCGGGGACGTTGACCGCCTGGGGGCGGGAGCGAGCGGTGCCCGCGGTCCGAGCACGGCGGCGCGCAGCCCGGAGGGAGGGCCGGCCCAGGGCGCGAGGACGAGCACGTCGCGGACCGGGGCGACGGCGAGGGCGCCGAACACCTCGGTCAGGTGCGCGGGGATCCGGGCCGAGGCCAGGGCGGCGCCCAGTGACTGGGCGAACCTGCGGCAGGCGCTCACCGTCAGCTCGTCGGCGGTGTCGACCGCCACGTCGAGCACCCAGGACAGCTCGGCGGCGTTCATCTCGCAGACGCCCGACAGGTACAGCACCTCGCGCTGGTGGGTGCGCAGCTCGCTCAGCACCCGCTCGACGAGGGCGGGGACCGGGTCCAGGCCGGTGACCGGGGGCGAGTAGACGATGTCACGCAGGAAGATCTCGCGGCGGGCGAGCGCGTACAGCGCGGCGCGCGGGGGATGGGTGTCCGTGACACTGGACAGAACGGTCACCAGGACGTCAAAGGCCGAGTCCGCGCTGCCCAGCTGGTCGTGGGAGTAGGCGTACAGCCCTGCTGCGTGGCGGTCGTAGAGCTCGGCGATCAGTTCGCCGCGCGAGCGTTGACCGAGGAGCGGTTGGGTCACTGGACCGGTTCCTCTGGTGTTCGTCGAGCGTGGTGAAGAGTTTGGGGCGGCTGGGAAGCCTGTGACGTACGGTGCCAGAGGGATCAACTCCAGCAATGTGGGTAATCATGTCAAGTCATGGGCACCTCCCGCACTACTGAATGCCCTTTTGGTGAGAAATACACATGTTGATCTACCCGGCAAAACCGGAAAGACAGATCGGAGAAGTGGGGCATAGGCTGACCTGAGCCATATTGTGGGGGCGGTTGGGGCAGGGGGGCCGTAACCCGGCGATAACAAGAGGTTGTGCATGATCACATTCAACGGTGTCACCAAGCGCTACGCCGACGGCACCGTAGCGGTGGACAACCTGAGCCTTGAGGTGCCCACCGGGGAGATCACCGTTTTCGTCGGCCCCTCGGGGTGCGGCAAGACGACCTCCCTGCGCATGATCAACAGAATGATCGATGCCACCGAGGGCCAGATCCTCCTGGACGGCGTCGACGTCAAGACCATAGACCCGCCGACCCTCCGTCGGGGCATCGGCTACGTCATCCAGCAGGCCGGGCTCTTCCCGCACCGGAAGATCGTCGACAATGTGGCGACGGTCCCCCTGCTGCTCGGCTGGGAGAAGAAGAAGGCCCGCGACCGGGCGATGGAACTGCTGGAGCGGGTCGGGCTCGACCTGAAGATGGCCGACCGCTACCCCTTCCAGCTCTCCGGCGGCCAGCAGCAGCGCGTCGGCGTGGCCCGCGCGCTCGCCGCCGACCCGCCGGTGCTGCTGATGGACGAGCCGTTCAGCGCGGTCGACCCGATCGTCCGGACCAGCCTGCAGGAGGAGCTGTTGCGACTCCAGGCCGAGCTGAACAAGACCATCGTGTTCGTCACCCACGACATCGACGAGGCGGTCAAGCTCGGCGACCGGGTGGCCGTCCTCCGCGTCGGGGGCCACCTGGCCCAGCTCGACGACCCCGCCACGCTGCTGGCCAGGCCCGCCGACGACTTCGTCCGCGAGTTCCTCGGCCGCGACCGGGGCATCCGGCGGCTCTCGTTCCTCTCGGCCGAGGGGGTACGGCTCCGCACCGACCTGCTCGTCCCGGTCGCCACCGAGGCCGGCGCCGCGTCGACCTCGGCGCGCGCCACAGGCGAGCCGTGGCTGGCCGTGGTGGACGCGGGGAACCGGCCGCTGGGCTGGGTCGCGGTCAAGGACCTGCCCGAGTCGGGCACTCTCGCCGAGTTGGAGTTCGCGCCGTACGGGACGTTCGTCAGCGGGCGTGACTCGCTGCGCGGTGCGCTGGACGCGACGCTGCTCTCCCCCTCGGGCAACGCCGTCGCGGTGGACGGCGAGGGCAGGGCCGTGGGTGTCGCCACCCGCGAGGCACTGGACGAGGCGCTGGCCGAGGTGGCGGGAGGCGTCGGCGGGGCCGTTCGGGGTTCCGGCTCCGTGAGCGTGGGAGGTTCCGATGGCTCCGCAGAGGGCAAGGGAGGCGTCGGCGGGTCCGCCGGGAGCGTGGGAGGTTCCGGCGGGCCCGTGAGGGGCACGGGGAGTGTCGCCGGATCCAGCGGGTCCATGGGAGACGCGGGGGACGCGGGTGAGTGAGGAACCCCTGGTCCGCTGGGACTGGATCGGGCGCAACTGGCCCACGATCCAGGGCCTGCTGGCGGACCACATCGTGATGGCGCTGGTCCCGATCGTCATCGGGCTGCTCATCGCGCTCCCGCTCGGGCTGGCCGGAGTCCGCTGGCGCTGGCTCTACCAGCCGACCGTCGGCGTGATGAACGTGATCTACTCGCTGCCCTCGCTGGCCGTCTTCATCGTGCTCATCCCGGTCACCGGTCTCGCGACCCGGCTGACCGTGATGGTCCCGCTCACCTTCTACGCCATGGCGGTGCTGATCCCGGCGGTCGTCGACGGGCTGGGCTCGGTCCCCGACCACGTACGCCAGTCCGCGGTGGCCATGGGCTTCACCCCGCTGCGCAGGCTGCTCCAGGTCGAGTTGCCGATCGCGGTGCCGGTCGTGCTGGCCGGGCTCAGGGTGGCCACGGTCGCCAGCGTCAGCCTGGTCAGCGTTGGCGCGCTGGTCGGCAGGGGCGGGCTCGGCTACCTGTTCATCGACGGCTGGCAGCGGCAGTTCTACACCCCGATCGTGGTCGGCATCGTGCTGGTCGTGGTGCTCGCGGGCGTCGCCGACCTGCTGCTGATCCTGGCGCAGCGGCTGCTCACCCCGTGGTCGCGGGCAAGGGGGTCCGCGTGAAGCGGTTGCCTGATCCCTTCGGCGCCCCCGCTGGTGCGGTGACCGTTCGTCGCCTCACCGAAGCCGCCACCGGAAGTCGTACGTCACCGCGTCCGGCGGACACAGGTGGTCAGCGATCCGGCGGGACATCCATCACCCCGCGGACGAGGGGGGCCGCGTGAACTGGCTGATCGACTTCTTCGGCGACCCGGTCAACTGGTCGGGTCCGGACGGGATTCCCGCCCGGCTGCTCGAACACCTGGAGTTCGCCGGGCTCTCGCTGCTGCTGGCCATGCTGATCGCGCTCCCGCTGGGGCTGCTGATCGGCCACACCGGCCGGGGCGCCCTGCTGGTGGTCTCCATCGCCAACGCGGCCCGCGCCCTGCCGACGCTCGGCCTGCTCGTCCTCATCGTGCTGCTGATGGGGGTCGGCACCATCCTGCCGGTGTTGATCCCGCTGGTGGCGCTGGCCGTGCCGCCCATCCTGGTCAACACCTACGAGGGCATCCGCGGGGTGGACCCGGACCTGCGCGACGCCGCGTACGGCATGGGACTGCGCGGCAGGCAGGTGCTCGGCCGGGTGCTGGTGCCGGTCGCGCTGCCGCTCATCCTGCTCGGCCTGCGGCTGGCCGCCATCCAGGTGGTGGCGACCGCGACGGTGGCCGCGTACGTGGGCCTGGGCGGCCTCGGCCGCTTCATCATCGACGGTCTCGCGACCAAGAACTTCCCGAGCACGATCGGCGGAGCGGTTCTCGTAGCACTGCTGGCGCTTCTCGTTCAGCTCGGGTTCACCCTGGTACAGCGCGCAACGGTCTCCCCGGGGGTGAGCGAGCGCCAGACCATCCGATAGTCTCCATTACCCCCCGTTTTGGAAGGGAATAGCACCATGAAGCGCCTGTTCAGCACCGCGGCGATCCTCCTGTCCGCGGCGCTCACACTTACCGCGTGCGGCGGCGGAGACCCCCTCACCAGCGCGTCCCCGGCTCCCGCCGAATCCGGATCCGCCTCCGAGCCGGCGGCCGCCGGGAAGGTCATCATCGGGTCGGCCAACTTCCCGGAGAACGTCCTGCTGGGCGAGATCTACTCGCAGGCCCTGGCCGCCAAGGGCGTCCAGGTCGAGGAGAAGTTCAACATCGGCAGCCGCGAGGTCCTGTACGACCAGGTCAAGAGCGGCGGCCTGACCATCCTGCCGGAGTACATCGGCTCGCTGCTGGCCTTCGTCGACAACACGACCACGGCGAAGTCGAAGGACGACGTGGTCGCCGGCCTCAAGGAGAAGCTCCCGGCCGAGCTGGAGGTGCTGACGCCCGCCGCGGCCGAGGACAACAACTCGCTGACCGTCAGCAAGGAGACCGCCACCAAGGACGGCCTCACCACGATCGAGGACCTGGTCAAGGTCGCCAAGAACTACTCGGTGGGCGGCCCGCCGGAGTTCAAGAGCCGCCAGGAGAAGAACTTCAAGGACACCTACGGCCTGGAGTTCAAGGAGTGGAAGAAGACCGGCGACGCCACCGCCGACGCCATCAAGGACGGCACCGTCCAGGTCGGCAACGTCTTCACCACCGACCCGAAGATCATCATCAATGACCTGGTCTCCCTCCAGGACAACAAGAGCGCCTTCGCCGCGGAGAACATCGCCCCCCTGGTCAACAAGGCGGGCGTGAACGACACGGTGCGGACCACCCTCGACGCGGTCTCCGCCAAGCTGGACACCGCCGGCCTGGTCGCGTTGATGAAGCGCGTCGCGGTCGACAAGGACGACGCCGAAGCGGTAGCCAAGGACTGGCTCACCCAGAACGGCCTGCTGTAGTCGATTCCCCGAACCGGCCCCGGACATCTCTCGTCCGGGGCCGGTTCGCGTTCCCGGAGACGGTGACCGTGGCCGCGTGCTGTTCAGTCGATGCGCTGGGAATCAGCCGCGAGAACGCGAGGCGGAGAACCGATGACGAACTTTCCCCGATGGAGCGACATCCGCGCGGAGATCGTCGCGGTCTCCGGCGGAGAGAAGGCCGCAGCCGAGGCGCCGTGATCAGGGGTTACCCACTGGTCGAGCAGAGTTCGAACCAGATGACGGTTCCGGTGGAGTCGCGGTGAAAGCCCCAGCGGGTGGCGAGGTCGTTGACGAGTATGAGTCCTCGGCCGCCGGTGGCGTTCGGGCCGGGCTTCCTCGTACAGGGGATCTTTGAGGCGCCGGGGTCCTGGACGGTGATCAGTACGCCGTGGGGGAGGAAGGCCACCGTGACGACGAACTCCCGTGGGCGGCCGACCGGTCCCGCGTCGTACGGTCCGGTGTCGGCGGCTTCGGTGTCGAGCGGTCGGGCATCGAGTGGTCCGCTGGAGTGTTCGACGGCGTTGGTGGTGAGTTCGCTGGTGAGGAGTGCGGCGTCGTCGCGGAGCGGGTGGTCGTCGCCGAGGAGTTCGGCGACAAAGACGCGTGCGGGTCTGACCTGGTCGGGGGTGGCCGCGAACCGTTGGGAGATGACGGGCGTGTGGCCCAGAGGTGCCGACCAGCCGGGGATTCGGCCCAGATGCGGTGACCATACGGCGCCGTCGGCCGGTGTACGGAAGCGGTCAGCGAGTACGCCGACGAGCGCGGACAACAGGCGCGCTGCCATCTCGGTCACCTCCCTTGCTCTCGATCCCGTTGTGCTCGGTATTTCCAGCGACCTTGACGTCCGTGCTGCTTTCGGGGAGCGGGACTTCTTGCTTTGAGAGGGGTCGGCCGGGGGCGAGGTGGCGGCGGAAGTCCTCGATGTGCTGCATCTGGGCGGCCAGTTCGGTGGGAGTATCGGCCTCGATCAGGCCGATGTGCTCTCGGCACCAGATAGGGGAGAGCGCCCAGTAGCGGCCGGTGGCCTTGCCGTACCAGAGGAGCCAGCCGGTGAACCGCAGCGCCAGCGCGTGCAGCGCTCCGGTCTCCTCGGCGGGCTCGTGCCGGGAGGTGGTGTCGACGAGGGTCATGCCGTCACCGCCTTGCGGCGTGGCTCGCGCCTGCCCGGTCCGGGCCGTACATCCGGCGGCGATTCTCGTCCGTACAGTGGGGCGGCCGGTTGCGAGCGGCGTCCGCGGCCGGGAAGAGCGCCCGTGGGAGGACGGCTCGGCGGGCAGGTGGCGACGGTGGGCGCGGGCAGTCGGCCGCAGAGCCCGAGACGGCGCCGGGCCGTCATACGGGTGTGGACCTGGGCGGGGGTGGGCTGTTCCCACAGGTGAGCGGGCCGGTGCGGCAGGCTGTCCGCGTCGTGGGCGTAGGGGGGATGGCCACACCAGCGGCAGCCCAGGGGCGAAGGCGGTCGCTCGGCATGCCAGCGAACCCTGATGATCTTGCAGGCTCTACTAGGGTTGAACACAGTTCGCACCTCCAGAGTGCGGGCGAGGCTCTGCCAGGCGACGTCACTCGCTTGGCAGGGCCGTTTTTGTGGGGTTTTGCGGTTCGGTTTCTGTGTTCAGCTAAGGCGGCTCCCCCTGCGTGGGTGAGGGGCCGCCTGCTTGAAGGCCGATTCGGTCGCGGTCAGAGTGCGTAGAGGGCAGGGGTATCTCCTGCCGCTCTCACACCTGTCGCCGCTCACGAAAGGTGACGCTATGAACGCGGAGAGAGACCGACATCAGCGCCGCTGATACTTTGGCGCAGGGGGAGGTCAAGCAGGTCGCGCCGGGTTACCTTGAGGCCATGGCCTACTTGGACCCGGCGGCGGAGAGTGTGGGAACCCGTGTGCGGCGCGCTCGTAAGCGCGTGGGCATCACGCAGAACGAACTGGCCCGGCGCGTCGGTCGCGCCCAGTCCTGGGTGTCGGCGATCGAGAACGACAGCCTTGCCCTGGACTCCATCGCGCTGGTCAACACCCTCGCCAAGGCCCTGCGCATGCACCCCAACGAGCTCACCGCGCGTCCCTACCGAGGCGACAGCCCGAGCCAGGACCGTGGACACTCGGCGATCCCCGAGATCCGCCGCCAGCTGGAACGCTACGACCTCGCCCCTGAGTGGGACGGCGAGGTGCGACCGATCCCCGAACTTCGGGCTGCGATCGAACACACGATGTCGCTACGGCGAGGCACGCGCTACGCCGAGCTGGCCGACGAGACTCCGGCACTGATCGCCGAACTCCAGGCGGCAACCCATCTTTTCTCTGGCTCTGACCGGAGCGCGGCTTTCAACCTGCTCTCGATTGCCTACCGGGCAGCCGATTCGGTCGCCTACAACCTCGGCTACGCCGACCTCTCTGTGATCGCCACCAACCGAATTCGCTGGGCGGGGGAGCGAGCGGGGGACGTCTACCACGAAGCCCTGTTCGCCTACCTGCGGAGCCGGAACCTGTGGGCCAGCACCTCGTGGAACGACGCGCTCGCCGTGCTCGACACGGCATGCGTGAACATCGAGGACGAGTACACCGCAGGCCATCCGGAGGCGCTGGCCGTCTGGGGTGGGCTCCAACTGAGGGCCGCGATCACGGCCGCCCGCAAGAACGACGTCGATGAGGCGTGGTCACGCCACCGGCTCGCTGCCGAGGCGGTCACTCGGCTCGGGGCTCGTCAGCGCACCAACTACTACGAGCTGTCCACCAACCAGCCCAACATCGACATCCATGGCGTCGCCATAGCTGTCGAACTCGGTGACGGATCACAGGCCGTACGGCGAGCGCAGGCGATGCACCTTCCCAAGGATCTACAGGCAAGCCGTGCCGGCTACCACCATCTCGACCACGCCCGAGGACTGCTGTGGTGCGGCAAGCGTGACGACGCCCTGGCCGAACTCGAACGCGCTGAGAAGATCGCCCCGATGCTCATCCGCAACCACCCGATGGCCCAGCAGGCCGTACGGACTCTCCTTGACCTGGAGCGCTACAGCTACCGCGAACGCATCCGCCGCCTCGGCACACGCATGCACATACTTTGAAACGTTCGATTTGGGTGGCAGGTCGTTAGATCTTGGGCGCCACAGCTACTGGGAACGCATCTGCTTTGTGCGCGCTCCGCGCCGGCCGGTGCGGAGCGAGAACGTTCGAAGCATGCCGACAGCCAATACCGGGATTCCGGCGATCCAGCAGATCAGCCCCGTTTTGAAGCCCTCGTTGACGTGCTCGCCGTTGCCCTGGACCTCGGGCGCGAGAGCTGAGGCGATCACCGGAAGCAGGAGCAGCGCGACACCCGCGAGGACAAGTGCCACACCGGCCAGGATCGACTGTGCCCGCCGGTACGGACGAGCCATCAGCAGGGTCAGGATCACGGCACACAGCAGGGCGGGCAGCACCACCTTGCCCGTCCAGTGCAGCAGCATCGTCGTTCCGTACCACCGCTCATCGGAAATCGACTCCTCGAAGTACACCGCGGGGGCCGGCGGGCCAAGGAGATCCTTGATCGTACCCAGCAGGCCGCCACCGATCAGCGCGCCGCTGAACACGGCCCATCGCCATCCGGTCCGCGAGCCACCGGCCAGTGCGATGGCGACGCCGGCAGCGGCGAGTATGCCGAGCAACACGCCCTTGCTCGCTCCGTTGGCGAACGGCACCCACTGGTTCCACGGGTAGTTCTGCACGGTGATGGCCGTCCACGCGCCGACGGCGATCCCGATGGACAGCACATCCCTGACACGCTCCCTGTCGATCACGTGATCGTTCATCCTGTCTGCGCGCTGTCTCGCCGCAGTGGGATGTGTGGAAGGAACGCACTGAGCATCAGGGCCAGTTCCAGTACGAGCAGAAACAGCGCGATATAGAGACCGGGACGCACGTCCGCGCTGTAGCCGGGTTGGTGGAAGATGAACAAGTCGTCCCGAATGATGGCTCCGATCTGCTCTTCGGGTTGGGACACAACGGTGGGCGAGTCGATATCAGACATGATTTCGATTTTGTTGTAAGACGGTCCCTCTTCGCCCGGGTGAATGGTCCACCACTGCCATGCCGTAAGGGCGATACCGAGGACGACGAGGGGGAGCGCGGCAGGCCGGCTCCATCGTGACGCGACGGCGGTGCCGCGCAGGCTCCACAGCAGTGCGGCGGCCACTACCAGCAGCACCGCGACCGACCAGGCGGTGGAGGCCTGCCAGGCGTTCGCCGTCGACTGCTCGGTGCGGTCCCCGTACTGATCCGAGACCACCCAGCTGATACCGAACCACTCCCAGAAACTCACCGCGAGCAGCAGCACCGCGACCCCGAGCACACCCCATTCACGAGGACCCCACCGAGAAGCACCAAGATCAGTCGACATAAGGGGTGAGTCAACACCAAATGCGGGTGTTGAGGAGGCAAATACCGGAAGAAAGGCCAAACTGGTCGATGAAAGTTCGGTTTCACGCGCGATCCACCGAGCCTGATGAGAGCTGCCGTGCAGGCCATCGGCGATCCCGCCCAGGCTGAACTGTCCCGTGCGGACTGTGCTAAGGACACCCGGCACACAAGGACGAGAATAATTATTCTGTGTGCCAAGGACGTATGTGCCGTGAAGGCCGCAAGTGGGATTTCGTGGCTGCCCTGGACTGCTGATATCGAGAGCCGGCACATCTTGTTCGCATCCGGTGGCGAGCATACGGACTGACACCGAAGGTACGCCGGCGCCACCTCTCGAAGTCGCACACGATTTCTGTCGGACCAGCATGCCAGGATTCCAGGATCCGTCCCCAGCGAGAGCAGGATTCCCGTGAGCGGCTACAACTGGCTTGATGACACCGCGTTCTGCGCAACGTTCGTCCGCGGCCTCACCCCACACGAGGCGCTGACCCGACTCGGCATTGAGGTACTGGACGGCGATGACGAGGAAGGCGAGATCGAAGAGGGTTTCATCTGTGCCCGCCAGGCCGAGGGCGGAACCATTCTGAGCGAGTCGAACGGCTTCGCCGGCACGCTGGACGAGGTGCTGCGGCCCCTGTCGGCCGGGACGGTCACGGCAAGCGTCTTCGTCAACGTGAACAGGGTCGCGGACTTCGTCCACTACGCCGACGGCCGCAGGGTCCTGTCCTTCGACCCGCTGTTCCCCGGCGACGAGAACGGTATCGCGGAAGACTACCTGGCCGACCGGATCGAGCTCGGCCTGGTCGGTGAAAAGTCGGAGGGCGGGCTCGCCGCCGCACTGCAACTGGCCGAACGCATCACCGGGGTGCGACCAAACGCCTCCAGTGACATCGTGACCGCCCACGGCTTCCTCGACTACTGAGCCTTCCTCGGCGTCCGTTTCCACAGTTCGGCAGGTGGCCCCGAAGTCCGTTCAGGCCTGGAACCGCCTACGGAGCGCTTGCGAGTTGCTGTCAGGTCAGCGCCTCAAGACACGTCGGGGCGCTCACTGATCAGGACGAGAAGGCCCGCTGTTTCTCCTCGCTCAGCAGTTCGGCGCCGCGCCGATCGGTCCGAGTCGGCGGTGTGGCTATTCGTCGGGTAGACGCAGCTGCTTCCAGCCGTTCTCGACTGATAGGCGGCACCTGTCGGGGTTGTCTCCCACGCTGATGAACAGCGCGGTCAGCAGGGGGACGCCGTAGCCAAGCGTCTGGTGCGGCAGGGGGCCGTTGGCGACCAGGGAGACCAGGCCGTGGGCGATGGTCCAGCTCTGGGTCGCCAGTTCCAGCGGGTCGGTGTCGGCGTGGAAGCGGTGGGTCTTCCTGGATCGTTCGGCGGCTTGGACCAGATACTCCAGGGTCGCGTCCGCGGCCTTGAGGTCTTCAAGGTCGAAGTTCGCGTCGAACATGACCCGGTACAGGTCGGGGTGGTCCAGGGCGTTGCCGAGGTAGGCGGTGATCAGGACGGTCAGGTCCTGAACCGGGTCCTCGGACGTGGTCACCGTCGCGAACCTGGCCGCCAGGCGGGTGAAGCCCTCCTGTCGCAGGGCCTTCCACACGCCGTCCATGCCACCGAAGTAGGTGTAGACGGCCATCGTCGACACGTCGGTCCCGGCCACCAGTGAACGCAGGGTGATGGGCTCGCGGATGCGGAGCATGTGTGCGGCCCGCTCGATGAGCAGGGTACGGACCGCTGGATCCTTCGTTCTCGCCATGGTGTCACAATACATAGCATTGCACTGCTATGTTTTAGGAACCCCGAACCCACGGGCCCTTACGACAAGGAGTCAGCATGGCCATCACCCTGGTGAACCCCGAAGGACTGCCGAAGGTCGACATCTACCGGCAGGTGTCGGTCGCCACCGGATCGAAACTGGTCTTCATCGCCGGCCAGGTCGCCCGCGATGCCGACGGGGGCAGAGTCGGCGAAGGCGACCTCGCCGCCCAGGTCGAGCAGTGCTACCTCAACATCGCCACCGCCCTGGCCGAGGTCGGCGCTTCCTTCGACGACGTGGCGAAGTTGACCGTCTACCTCGTCGACTGGACCCCCGACAAGATGCCCCTGTTCATGGAGGGAATCGCCCGAGCCTCTGCGAAGCTGGGCATCACCCCGCTTGCGCCGTTCACCGGAATAGGCGTCGCCGCACTGGCCGAGCCCGACCTCCTGGTCGAGATCGAGGCCACCGCGGTCATCGATTGAACAACAGGACGATGAGGCGGCCCGGACCGGCACGGCAGCAGCCGTTCGAGGTCTCGGTCCGGGGCGGCTGTCACCGCGCAGATATACCCGTTCACCATTTTCGGTGATCTCATATGGCCCGTCAGTGGTGAACGGCTTCGCGCCCCTTCGTCGCCCTGGGCGAGCTTTTGCCCTTCCCCCACGTACGGCTCGGTACTACTGGGTGGTCCCAAGCCCTTTGCCACGTACGAGACCCGTGCCGCTGAACGGTCCCAAGCCCTTGTCTGGAGGCTCTGGAGGTTCGTACACCAATCCGTGTGAATGGTCTTTGATCCGGCATTCAATTCTCCGGGGAGAGCGAATTCAAGATCGCGTAGAGATGGCGACATCAGCGTGGTTGATACTTTGGCGAGGAAAGGAGCCAGACGCTTCATCGCGGGTTACCGTGAGCTCATGGCCTCCTTGGACCCGGCGGCGGAGAGTGTGGGGACGCGCGTACGGCGTGCTCGTAAGCGGATGGGCATCACCCAGACCGAACTGGCCCGGCGGGTCGGCCGGACGCAGTCCTGGATGTCCGGAGTCGAGAACGACAGCATCCCCCTGGACTCCATCGCATTGATCAACATTCTCGCCCGCGCCCTGCGCATGCACCCCAACGAGCTCACCGCGCGCCCCTACCGGGGCGACAACCCGGCGGAGGATCGGGGGCACGCGGCGATCCCCGAGATCCGCCGCCAACTGGAGCGCTACGACCTCGACCCCGAATGGGTCGGCGAGGTGCGTTCCCTGCCCGAACTGCGCGCCGCGACCGAGCGTGCCAGCCTGTTGCGGATAGAGACCCGCTACGCGGAGCTGGCCGACGCACTGCCGGCACTGCTCTCCGAACTCCAGGCGGCGACCCACCTGTACGCCGAGCCTGACCGAAGCGCCGCTTTTGGACTGCTCTGGGCCGCTTACCGGGCGGCGGACTCGGTCGCCTACGACCTGGGGTACGCCGACCTTTCCCTGATCGCGACCAGCCGGACCCACTGGGCCGCCGAACGCTCGGGGGATCCCTATCACCTGCCGGTGGCCACGTGGCGGCGCGCGCGAAACCTGTGGGCCAGCACCTCGTGGAACGACGCGCTCACCGTGCTCGACTCGGCCTGCGCGAACATCGAGGACGAGTACACCGCAGGTCAACCGGAGGCACTGACCGTCTGGGGCGGTCTGCAACTGTGCGCCGCGATCACCGCGGCCCGCAAGAACGACGCCGCCGAGGCATGGTCGCGACACCGCCTCGCGGGCGAGGCGGTCACCCGGCTCGGACCTCGCCAGCGCACCAACTACTACGAGATGTGCACCAGTCAGACCAATGTCGACATCCACGGGGTCGCCGTCGCGGTCGAGCTCGGTGACGGGCCCCAGGCCGTGAGCCGGGGAAAGACGGTCCGGCTCCCGAAGGGCCTACAGGCCAACCGCGTCGGATACCACCATCTCGACTACGCCCGCGCCCTGCTCTGGTGCGGCCACCGCGAGGCCGCCACCGCCGAACTGGAACACGCCGAGAGAGCGGCCCCCCTCCTCATCCGCAACCACCCCATGGCCCGTCAGGCCGTACGAACCCTGCTGGACCTGGAGCGCTACAACTACAGAGAACGCATCCGCCGCCTCGGCATCCGCATGCAGATCCTTTGAAGCGTCCGCTCTCCGGTGTGCCATGAGCCTGGGAATCGAAGAGTTGTCCTCGTTGAGCACCAGATGGCCAACGTGGGCGATCCCAGGGAGGCGGCCATGATGGCCCGTACGGCGGTCAAGGGTGCTGAGCGATCAAGCACCCCGCTCACCCGCGCTCTGCTATTGGAACGAGTGGCCTGGACACACGCCAAAGCGGGAGATTCGGCGCTCACCGAACGGACACTCGGCGAGGTCGACCGGGTGTTCGTGCAGCACCGCTGGCCATCGTCTACCTGTGCGTCCTGCTGCATTCGGTCCTTCAGTATGCCGTCCGCGAGGCAGACCTTGCCCGTAATGTCCAGGCCAATCCCGGACGCAGGCAGCGCACCGAACCTCTCACCGCCGAAGAGACCCGGATACTGCTGGGAGCAGCGTGCGGCATGCGGCTCCACGCTCTGATCTTGCTGGCCGTGCGGGCCGGCATACGTTGTGGGGAACTGTTCGGTCGGTAATGGAAGGAACTGGACCTAGCCGGCGGAACCCTGAGCATCCGCCAGATTTCCAGCACATCCTGGGGGCACTGGCCTGGCGTTCGCTCCTACCGGTCTTCGCATGTAATGCCGCACCCGTTACCTCCGACGGTGCCGTTTATCTCAGTTCTGGCATGACTGGCGCGGCTTTTTTACACGGGCTATACGTTCCCTGACTGAGGCTCTCTTTTTGTCGGAGAATTGACTATCAATTCGTTGACGCTTCGTGGTGCATGCGGATCCAATAATCAGTCACTTTCTATAAAAAGGGGAAGGCTGTCCAGTTCGAGATTATCGGGGAACAATGGGCAGGCGAGTGTGTTTGACGCAAGTTTGATCAAGAAATCCGTAAGGGATCCTGGATGGTGCCACCAAAGTCCATTTCCCTTAATGACGACAGTCCAATTTTGAGATCCTGGGCGCGTAAGCCAGAAGCACATATCTCCATTATCCGTGGTCCCCCATGGGTAGAGGCCGAACGGCTCGGGATAGATCTGGAATGCCGGCACCCGCGCTTCGTTTCCAGCATTATCCAATATATCAATATGGCCGCGCTGGTTGAATTCATGAAGCCAGCCCACTGCGTCGAGGACGTAGTCTCTCTCTTGGCTTGATGAGTGCATCCCTAGATTGCGAACGTACAAGAAATCCGCGATTTTTATGCTCACATAGCGAGATGTGAACTCTTTGTAATCGGCTGGATACTCCAGTCCCATTCCATCCTCCATTCTCCTCCAATCGATAGGAGGTGGAGTCGCATGGGGTGCACCTATAAGTATCTCTAGATCAGCAAGCGCCATTGGTCACCGTTGCCGTACTGTCGTTCTTAAGACATATATGATCATTATAGGTTTCACTTTCAACCTTAAGCTCGAAGCTGTCGGGTGTTAGTGAATTTCCATCATACTTCGGGGTTACTTGGTATCTGGTTACACCGCCATGTCTGATGGCGTCCTTCACGTTCTTCTCGATTCTGTCTCTCATTACGGGTGAATTAACGGGGTACGCAAGACAGGTCACTAGATTCTTTTTACCATCTTCGCCCTGCCCTGCTCCCCCAAGCTGATTGCCGATGAGGTGACATCTAGCATACTTCCTCTGCCCCTTTTGTCCAGCCGGATTCGTCGGATTACTGGCACCTGGTGTTCCAGGCCATCCTGGAGGCTTCATCCAGGGAGCGGCTGGCTGGCCTTTGGGGATGCTCCCGTCGCAATAGATCGCGTTCGCTCCTGTAGGACGACTGAGGTGATCTAGATCCCAATAGTTAATTACTGTTTGATCACATGTCTCTGCCGGATTGTGGCCACCACCATCGCCAGATTCTGGACCCGCAGGCTCTGTATCCGTATCGCCGTCAGGTTCAGTTTCGGTATCAGTGGGCCGAGTAGGGCTAGGGATGAGGTCTGTCTCGCAAACCCATCCATTGCAAATGATTCCGCTCCCGCCACCACCGCCGCTCCCGCCACCACCAATGATATCGATTCCACCTGTACAGCCGCCGAAGTTCTCAGGGCGTTCCCGGCCGTAATTACAGTGGAGCTCGTCAGGAGTAGGTGGATTCCGATCTTCGGTTGCGTTATTCGGATCGTTTATGAAGTCCTTGCTGTTCGGGTCAAAGTCAGGCTTATACGGCTTCGGCTTCGGCTTTGGTTTCGGCTGCTTAGGGGCAGGATTACTGCCGCAGTTGCGGCAGGGATTGTTGCCGGCCGGAGCGCTTTGGGTACTACCTTTCATGCTGCTGCCGCTGCTGCCGGTTTGCTTAGGTGGGCATCCGGGAAAGCTTGGTGTTTTGCAGCCAGAACTTTTGGTTGAATTAGCTGGGGCGCCGGGACAGTGTGCGCGCGGGTCCATTGGTCCATTGCAAGGACCTGTCGCAACAGCAGGTTGCAGACGACCCACCCATTCGGTTTCGGTAAGTAACTTACAATTAAGACCCCAGAGGCCGCCGAATATCCGTCCTATCGCCCAACAGGGTGCATGTCCACTGGGATCAACGTTGACCAATGGATTGCCGTTGCCGTAGCCGTAGCGGTTGGCCTGGATTGATGGGTTGGGATTGAGGGTCCAGTCGTCGCGAGAGGAGAAGGTGCCGGTGCCGGGTTGGTACCAGCGGGCGTGCATGTTGACCTTGCCGGTGTCCGGGTCGGTGTACTCACCTTGATAGCCCAGCGTGCGCTGGGTGCCGGAGCGCTGGGTGACCGCGCCGAACGGGTCGTAGGCGACCGAGTCGACCAGTGCGGTGCCGGAGAAGGTGCCCACCACGTCGCCGTGTAGGTCGGTCATGGTCCCGAGGGCCGGTCCGGCGCCTTCTTGCAGGCTGAGCAGGCCGCCGAAGGGGTCGCGGCCGTACTTGGCCAGGCTGCTGCCCGCGCCGTCGGTGACGGCGACGATGTCGTTTTCCAGGCCCGAGTAGGTGAAGCGCTGCTGCTCTGCCCCCTTGGTGCGCGACGTCATCCGGCCCAGCGCGTCGTAGCCGTAGGAGGCATCTCCGTCGGAGATCAGACGGTCGAAGGCGTCGAAGGTGAGGTTGCGGGTGACGCCGGCCTTGGTCTCCGACGCCACGGTGCCACGGGGGGTGTAGGTGTAGTCGGTGCCGGCACCGGAGGTAAGCCGGTTGCGCTCGTCGTAGACGAAGGTCTTGTCCCCGGCCTTGGTGCGGTTACCGGAGTCGTCCCATTCGTAGGCAGTGGTGGCACCCCCGGGGGCGGTCCAGGAGGTCAGGCGTCCGGCGTGGTCGTAGCCGTAGGTGTTGGTGCCCGCTCCGGCGGTGCCGGTGGTGGTCTTGGTGGTGAGGTTGTCGTCCTTGTCCCACTCATAGACGATTTTCGACAGCTCGGTGCCGGAGCTGTTCTTCAATGTCTGGGAGGTGGGCCGGTCGACGGCGTCGTAGACGTAGCTCTGGGTGTTGACCGGGCTCGCAGAGGTCTTGGTGGTGAGCCGACCGGCGTCGTCGTAGCCGTAGGTCCAGGTGCGTCCGGTCACCGGGTCGCCAGCGGTCTTCAATTGGCTGGCGTTGTCCCAGGTGTAGTTCGCGGTGCCGGTGGCGTCGATACGCTGGGTGGGGTTGCCCAGGTCATCGTAGGCGTAGGCGGCGATCTGGTTGGTCGCCTTGGATGCCTTGGTCAGCAGGCTGCGGTCGTTGTACTCCAAGGTGTAGTCGCCGATCGCAGTCACTCGGCCCGCTTGGTCGTAGGTGACGTTGCGCTCGGGGGTGGCCACTGACGCACCGCTGCCGGTCTCCTTCACCATCTGGCCGAGCGGGTCGAACTGCCGGTCGATACGCACTCCGCCCGGCTGCAGCGTGGAGACGGCATTGCCCGCCGCGTCGTAGACGGTGGTCCAGGTCCGGTCGGTCGCTCCGGGGTGGGCCGTGGTCGGTGGTTCGATGACTGATTCGACCAGGCCGAGGGTGTTGTAGCTGGTCCAGGTCGCGTTGCCTCGGCCGTCGGTGGTGCGGGTGCGTGCCCCGGTGGTGTCGTAGCCGAACGTCGAGGTGATCGATTTGCTGGCGGAGACCGGCTCGATCAGCGCGGTCATTCGGCCCAGGGCGTCGAATTCCTTCTGGGTGGTGTGCCCCTCAGCGGAGGTGCGACTGGTCGGGTTTCCCGCCGGGTCGTAGCCGAAGCCGAATGTTCGAACGACTGCTCCGGTGTTGGTGAGGTCCCTGGCAGTGACCTGTCGTCCAGCCAGATCGTATTCGGCCTCGGTGGCGTTACTCAGCGGGTCGGTCACTTTGGCGGTTCGGCCCAGGAAGTCGTATCCAATGGCGGATGTTTTGAGAAGCGGGTCAGTGATGGCGGTGACCTGCCCGGCGGCGTTGACCGTGTAACTGGTGGTCTTGTTACCCGACACGACGCTCTTTGTGAGGTTGCCTGCGGTGTCGTAGGTCAACGTCGTGGTGTGCGCGGCGGTGGTGGGCTTGCGCTCGATCTGGGTCTCGGTGATTTTCCGGCCGAGGTCGTCGTAGGTGGCCTCTCTACGCGCGCCGGTGGGGTCGATCACTGCGAGTAGTTCGCCCAACAGGTCGTACTCCGATACCCATTTACCGCCGGGCCCAGACGGGCCGGGGTCGGTCACCCGGACCTGGCGGCCCAGTGCGTCGTATTCGGCGGAGGTGACATGGCCACGCGGGTCGGTGAAGCTGGTCATCTGACCAGCCGCGTCGTAGCCATAGCTCATCTTGGGGGTTACCGGGCCAGTCGGGCAGGTCGGAGGAGTGCAGGGCGTGCTACCGGTGCTGTTGTACTGGGCGGTGATTTCCTGGTCGGTCAGTGCTCTCGGATAGGCGTACAGGTCGTCGATGGATCCCCGTAGGTAATCGACATGGTCTCCGTCGTTGAGTGCCCGGCCGACGACGAAGGGGCCCGTGGCGTTCCAGGCAGAGCTGAAGGGTGCTTCGTCGTTGAGGGTGCCGTTGACGTAGAGACGGATCTTCTGCGCGGCGCTGTCGTACACACCGGCCAGATGGGTCCAGGTCCCCGTCTGCGCAGGGGTGTTGGCCTCGACGTGCTCGGAGGCTGGATTGCCGGCATCGGAGCCGGTGAGCGACCAGATCCATTTGTGCACGTCAGGGTCATAGGTCAGGGTGAACGCGCTGGCGGTCGTTCCGACCTGGGCCGCGGCGGTCTGCCAGGTTGTCAGGTCGTCGAGTTTCACCCATCCGGCCACGGTGTAGCTGGCAGAGGTGTCGAGCACCGGGCCCGTGGTCTGGGCGTAGCCGTTGCCGTTGTTCAGATGCAGCCCGTTGCCTGTCTTGCCGCTCTCCCATGCGGTGGTGCCTGCCAGAGTTAGTGCATGATTGTGCCCGGTGGCATCGGCGGCTGATGTACCCGATGCCTCGTCGAACTTCCAGTGAGCCTGCTGTCCGGCAGGAGCAGAAGGCGTGCCTGGCGGGGTGTAGGACGGCAAGGTGGTTGAGGTCAGGCGGCCGACCCTGTCGAATGCCGAGGTGACGGCCCGCCCCTCGGCATCGACGTTCTGGGTCAGGAGCCCGGCGCTGTCGTAGCCGTATCTCACCGTGGGGCGCCCGTTGGTGGCGGATCCGGCCTTGTCGATCTTCACCTGCGGGGACTTCTCCTCCACGAGTTGCCCGGCGAGGTCGTAGCGCATTGTGGTGGTGAAGTCCTCAGGCGTGGCGCCGGAGGCGTTGCCCCGTGGGTCGGTCGCCTCGGTGACCAGGCCGCGGTCATCGTAGGACCAGGTAGAGACCAGATCGTCGGCGCCGTTCTCCACGGTCTGGCGGGTCACCTGGCCCAGGGCGTTGTAGGCGTAAAGAGTGGATTCCAGTCGGGTGCTGCCCGCACCGGTGAAGTCCTCTCTGGTGACGTTGCCGACCGCGTCATAGGTGTAGGCGGTCTTGCGTTTGAGCGTGGCGGGATCGAATGTGGTGGAGGTCAGGCGCCCCGCCGCGTCGTAGACATGGTCCTCAGTGGCTTTGCCACCGCCGGTCACCTGCTTGGTGAGATTGCCGGCCGCGTCATAAGTGTTGGCCTCCAGCACCACGTCCGTTGTGGTGGTGGAACCGTTCAGCCGGACGTCGTCACCGACAACCTGGGATAGGCGGTTGTCTGTGAAGTAGTTATAAGAGGTTTTGCGACCCATCGCGTCGGCCTCACCGGCCAGGCGGCCTGCAGGGTCATAGGAGAAGGACTCCAACACCACATCTTGCGCGGCCTGAGGCGCGACCGGGCTGCCGGTCCAGTTCTTGATCGTTGTAGAGGTCAGTTCACCGCGCTTGGTGTAGGCGTAGGTGTAGACCGTCCCCTTCTCGTCGGTGATGCTGGCACGGGTTCCATCGGTGTTCCAGGTGACACTGGCCACGGCACCTTCCGGGCCGGTGACCGTTTCCACCCGACCGGCGGAGTCATAGGTATAACTGATCTTCCGGTCGGGATCATCGCCGGTCAGATCCACGGCCGTCTCGGTGAGCTTGTTGCCGTCGGTGTCGTAGGCATAACGGGTCTGCCTAGTATGCGTCACATCAGTGATCTCGTTTTTCACTCCGGCACCGGTGTGGGTGAGCACCCGGCCCAGCCCGTCATAGGTGGAAGTCGTGACCACTCCGTCGGGGTGGGCTTGCGAGACCTCCGTGCGCGAGGTCACCCGCCCCAGTGCGTCATGAACGAACTGGATTTTCAATCCTGCCGGACTGGTCTGCTCGGCCAGGTCCCCTGCGGAGGTGTAGCGGTAGGTCGTCTCGTTGTCCTTGGAATCCTTGGCCGACTTGCGCAGGCCCGCCGGGGTGGTGCCGCCACCGACGGCGGGTTCGGTGCCGTCGGTGTAGGTGAAGGCGGCCGAGCGGCCGCTGGGGAAGTCCGAGGTGGCCGGGGTGGTCTGCTTGGCCACCTCACCCTGAGGGGTGTACTCGATCGTCGTGGCATAGGTGTTGTCGGTGGCGCCGGCTGAGCGGGCGTCGCGGCTGATGGTCACCTGGTCGTTGCGCGGGTCGAACTCGTCGGCGGTGTTGCGGTAGAACGTCTGACGGGTGGTCTGGCAGCTTCCCGCCGCCCGGCAGGTCTTGATTGCGGTGACGTTGCCGCGGGCGTCGTTGACCTGCTCGGTGACGTTGTTGTTCGGGTCGGTGACCTTGCTGGGGAAACCACCGGTGTCGTACTCGTACTTGGTGATCTTGCCCAGTTGGTCGGTCCGGCTGACCAGACGGTAGCCGCGCCAGGCGTCGTAGGCGTAGCCGAGGGTGTTGTTGTTGGGATCGGTCACGGTGACCGTCGAGGTGCCGGTGCTCCAGGAGTAGGCGGGAGCGCCGAGCTTCCAGGTGCCGCCGTGCTGGTCGACATGGGTGGTGATGCGTTCGCTGCCGGCGTCGTAGGTGTTGCTCGCCCACACCCGCCCGGACGGCAGCTCGATCTTCGTCAGCTTGTGCGGGGCCTCGGCCCGCGCCGCATGGTGCAAAGCCACCTCGGCCGCGGTAAGCGGCTTGCCGTAGACGGCGACCTCGTCGACCAGCCCCTTGAACGGGAACTCCTGGGAGCCGGTCCCGGTCGGCAGCCCGGGAGCCGACCCCTGGGCGACGATCCCGTTGCCGACCGCGGCGTACGGGCGCCAGGGGTTGACCGAGCCGGTCATCGTACCGATCTGCGCACCGTCCAGATACAGCACCTGAGTATCCCCGGCGACCGTCAGCACCACGTGGTGCCAGGCGTTGTCGTTGACCGCGGCGGCGGAGGCCATGGGGGAGCTGACCATTTTGAACGCACCGCGCAGCTTTCCGTCTGTGCCGACATACAACATCGGACCCTGCGGCACGGAGCCGTAAGCATCTGTGGCGGCCATCAGCACACCCGACTGGGTGGTCTTGAACCACAGCTCCATCGACACCTGATCGCCCAGATGCGCCAGAGCATGCTGAGGCAGACTCACCCGGGAGGTGCTGAACTCCACCGCCGTATCCGGAGTGCCCGCCAGCGCGCCAGGCTTGGCGTAGGCCGCGATCTGGCTGTACTCGGCGCTGCCCGCGCCCGAGCCTAAGTCCTTGGCCTCCCACCCGGAGGTCTCGCCCAGCCGCCAGTACCCGTAAGGTTCGGCGTCCTGGACGATGCCGCGGTACTGCGAGCCGCTGTCGTAGGTGTAGCGGGTACAGTTCGGCGCCGCGATGGGGGCACATACCGCGGTCAGCTTGTCGCCCTCGTAGTGGTAGGTCCAAGTGATCGCGGAGCCGTCCACCGGGTCGCTGGAGACGCTGGTGACGTGCGCGCCCGTCCAGGCGAACGTCAACGACCGGCCGCCGGTCGCGGTGACCTTCTCCAGCTTGCCGCCGGTGCCGTAGACGAGGTCCTGGGTGCGTCCGCGTCCGTCGGTGACCTTGGTCAACCGGCCCTGGGCGTCGAACAGGTAGGAGGTGGAGGATTTGTCCATCAGCCGCCAGCCGCCGCCGGTCACCTCTGCCAGGGTGGCGTACATGCCCGGCGGCGGCTGGTAGCTGCCGTCGCCGTTGGCTGCGAAGCGCACCCGGCGCCCGTCAGGGTAGGTCACCAGCACTGAGACCAGCGACCCGCGCACCTCGGGAATGAGCTTCATGTCCCAGCGGGTCGACCAGCCGGCACCGAAGAGCCCGTCGGTGCGCGGGTCCATGCTGTTGTAGGAACGCGTCACCGACAGCGGCAGCCCGGCCGTGGCCACTGACAGGTCCGTGGCCGCGGTGGTGTAGTTGCCCGGCAGCTGGTGGAACTCCTGGCCGTTGACCCCCGCGCGGCCAGTTGCGAGCCAATCACAGGTTGGCGCACCCCGGTGGTAAAGGTCCTCACAGACGATGTCGTCTTCAGGCTGTTGGAGGTGTCGGTGACGGTGACGTTCCACCAGTACTGCTTGCTCCAGGCCAGCTTGCCGGCTGTGACCTTCCACGCGCCCGACCAGTAGTTGTTCACCACAGCGGAGGTGGTGCACCCGGTCGTCATCGCCGCGTTCTCACACACCTTGAAGGTGAAGCCCATCAGCGTGATCGAGGAGGTGTCGTTGCTGCGTCCCTCACCCCGCAACGTGGGCGTCCGTGACTCCACCAGCATCCCGTCGTACGGGTACACGACATTGGCTGTCGGATTCTGATGGAAGGAACAGGTCCCCACATTGATCCAGGAATTGGTGGCCACCGGAGGCGGCGTGCCGACCGGTGCGCCGAACCCGATGACCTGCCACAGGTCCGTGCCGTAGTCGACCACGTTCTGATAGCTGTAGCTCGCGGTCGAACTCCAGGTCGGATAGTCATCACACCAGCCAGCCGCCGCCAGAGTGACACCGGCCGCGGTATCCGTGCTCTGCGCCTTCCGCGCTGCAGCCGCGGAAGAACCGACCTTGTCCGCTGCTTCGGCGGCACCCCCGACGGAGCGCTCCTCGATCGGCAGTGCCCCCTTATGCTGCCGGGGGTCCCGCTCGGACTGTTTGGACGGCTTCACCTTCACCGTCGTCGCGGTCGCCGCGGAATCGACCAGCGACGCAAGTCCCGCCGCCGAACCGGTCAACTGTCGGGGTGTGTCAGGAGTGCCGTTGATCAGCGTGGTTGGTTGCACTGCCGCGGTCACCGGAACCGCCTGGAACAGCAGCAGGCCCGGGGTCACGACCGTGGTGACGGCCACTGCCATCCAGGTACGCACGCCTGCGGAAAACGTCCACGACAAACTCCGGCGCATACGCCGTCATCCTCCGAACACGTCAGCGCGAGAACGAGCGTCCTCGCGTTACCCCAGCCCGTCGTGGGAACCGGGCGAGGCCGGAGCTGACGGTTCAGAGTGGATCAAGTGAAAGCAAACGATCAGAAATTACATATAGATCACTTAAATCCGCAAGATCCCCATAAGGAACAAATAACGGGCGCGATGGCCAGGTTTGGGGAGAGGGGATATCGAACACGTGAGTGAGATATGACAGATAGTCATGGGGGAGTGAGATAAAAACGACGACGCAGTGGGAAGGTGTGATCACCTTTGGTCGTCTCGCACGGTTCGCCGGGGAGAGGTTTTCTTAAAAGCCCAGTTCACGCCGGTAAGAGGCGGCGGCGTCCATGGGGAACAGTGGCTAAGCCCTGGTTTCGGACATCCGCTGACAATGAGGGCATCGCTCCGTCGATGACCGGGTGCGATGGGAGATTATGTCCGGAAGTGGTCATGGTCGAACCCGTCCGGTGCCGTCGCTGTGCTGCTCGGCGAAACCCTGAGAAGTCCCGCGTGACCGGGCGACGGCGGGGCATCCGCCCGGTTCCGGGATGATGGGCGCCATGAACGAGTTCGTCGAGTCCATGGCCCAGGTGGTGACCGGGGTGACGGTCGTCACGGTGAAGGACGAGCGGGATGACGTGGGGGTCACAGTCGGCACGTTCACCTCGATCTCGCTGGACCCGCCGCTGGTGATGGTGAGCCTGGGCAACACCGGCTACCTCAACGAGCTGCTGCTCCGGCACGACCGCTGGGCCGCCAGCGTGCTGTCGGCCGAGCAGAAGACGATCGCCAGCCGGTTCGCCACGGCAGGGCGTCCCGGTGCCAGGCTGCTGCTCGCGGGCATGCCGCATCACCGGGGTGAGCGGAGCGGGGCCCTCGTCGTGGACGGCGGGGTCACCGCGCTGGAGGCCGAGACGGTCAAGGTCGTTCCGGCCGGGGACCACACCCTCTTCATCGCCAAGGTCCTCGGGGTCGACTACGTCGACGCGTCCGTTCCGCCGCTGACGCGCTACCGGAGCCGCTACCGCTGACCCGGCGGGCCGTCGCTCGCTTCCGTACGGGAGGCGAATGTCGCACGGCCGGAGTCGCCACCGCTGATCCGAAGGGCCGCCACCCGATCCGGGTGGCGGCCCTCGCCGAAGCCGCCGGACGCTCTGTCCGAACGCGGCGGCTCCTCACCGAAGACGATCAGCCCGCCGAGCCGAGCGGTCCGTACGACCGAAGCGCGCGGGAGACAAGCGGGAGACAACGTCAGTGGTTCAACCGCAGGACGCGGTCAGCGGATCGTCCACGAGCCCGGCAGGATGAGCGGGCCGTACGAGGGCAGGCCCAGCTCGCCGGCGAGATGGGCGAGGGGGCCCCACGCCTCCACCCGGACCTGGGCCAGCGCGGCGGCCTTGTCCTCGCTGGACTCCGCGGGGCGGAGCCGCTCCAGCGGGTTGAGCTTGGGGTAGGCGCGCACCGGGGCGTCGGCGGGCAGGCCGGCCTTCCTGCGGGCCACGGCCAGCGCGTCCTCCAGGCCGCCGAGCTCGTCGACGAGACCGTTCTCCAGGGCGTCGGCCCCGGTCCAGACCCGGCCCTTGGCCAGCTCGTGGGCGCGCTCGCGGGTCAGGCCGCGACCCTCGGCGACCTTGTTCACGAAGTCGTCGTAGACCCGGTCCAGCCAGGCGTTGATCCGCACCCACTGCGCCTCGGAGAAGGCGTTCGTGGGGGAGAACATCCCGGAGTTGGCACCCTCGCCGACGATCTCCGAGGTGACGCCGATCTTCTCCAGCAGGCCGCCGATGACCGCCTTGCCGCCGAACACGCCGATGGAGCCGGTGAGCGTGCCCGGCTGGGCCACGATCACGTCGGCGGCCATCGAGACCATGTAGCCGCCGGAGGCGGCCAGGTCGCCCATCGAGATCACGATGGGCTTGCCGGCCTTGCGGGTGAGCACCACCTCGCGCCAGATGGCGTCGGAGGCCACGTACGAGCCGCCGGGGCTGTCGACCCGGAAGACGACCGCCTTGACGCTGTCGTCGCGGCGGGCCGCACGCAGTGCGGCGCAGATGGTGTCGGAGCCCATCGCGCCGCCGCCGCCCATCGGGCTGCGGCCGCTGCGGCCGAGCCGGATCGCGCCGTTGCCGCGGACCAGCGCGACGGCCTGCTCGCCCGGGTGCGGGAGCTTCTTCGCGGTCAGCGCCTTGGCGTAGCGGCCGACGTACAGCAGCAGCGCGTTGTCGCCGACCTCGCGCTTGACCTCGTCGTAGACCTCGTCGCGGTAGGCCATCCGGTCGACGAGCCCGGCCTCGACGGCCTCGGCGCCGATGAACGGGCCCTGGTCGATCAGCTCGCGTACCCTGGCGGGCTCCAG
Organism: Streptosporangium amethystogenes; assembly: GCF_000721075.1. Taxonomy (GTDB): domain Bacteria; phylum Actinomycetota; class Actinomycetes; order Streptosporangiales; family Streptosporangiaceae; genus Streptosporangium; species Streptosporangium amethystogenes. The sequence goes on along the minus strand of NZ_JOEQ01000012.1, from coordinate 270,237 downwards.
CCCGCGCCCCTCGGCGACGCCCGCGACGACCTGCTCGGTGACCGACTCGGTGATGCGGCCCATCGACTCGCGGTGGGCGTCGGTCATGTGGTCCTGGGTGAAGGTGTTGGCGGCCGTCTTGTACTCGTGCCGCTGGCCGAGCTGGTACTCGACGCCGAGCTTGCCCAGCGCACCCCGCAGGAAGCGCTGCTCCATCGCGACGCCGGTGAGCCCGACGTCGCCGGACGGCTGGAGGTAGACCCGCTCGAAGGCGCTGGCCAGGTAGTAGGGGACGGTGCCGCCGCTGAACTCGCCGAAGCTCTCGGCGAACGCGACGGTCAGCTTGCCTGAGGCCCGGAAGAGGGCGACGGCCTGGCGGAGCTCCTGGACGGCCGCGAGCCCCGGTGACTGGGTGCCGATCTTGACGATCAGGGCCTTGACCCGGTCGTCCTTCCTGGCGCGCTTGAGCCCGGCCAGTACGTCGGCCAGGCTCGTCTTGCGCATCGCGAGGAGGGCGCCCAGCGGATCCGACGGGGTGCTGTCGGTCAGACCTTCGGTGAGGTCGAGTTCAAGGACCAGTGGAGCGGTACGCCGCTGCTTGAACCGGTCGACGGTATCGATGATCACCTTGGTCGCGTCCATATCCTTCACCCTAAGCGACACATACCGGGCTTATGCGGATCGGCGTGGGTTCGCTGGCTTTTCGGGCGGGCGACGCGGCGGCCCTTCACCGGCGGCGCCGGACTTGCGGGTGTGGCGAGATTCACCTGCCGGGCCTGTTCGGCCCGGCAGGTGTCCGAGTACCCGGTGCGACGGCCGGGTCACCCGGCCCGGCGGGCGTTCACCTTCTTCTTGAGCAGCGAGGTGGACGCGGCGGGAGTGCTGCCCTTCAGGCGCTGCTTCTCCACCGAGGTGAGGACCGTCTTCAGCGTCGCCGTCTCCTTGATCTTCGCGGTGAAGTTCACCCCGCCGTTCGCCCAGTTCAGCCAGGCGGCCAGCAGCTCGCCCTCCAGCTTGGCCTTCGACGTCTTCTTGGCGGGCTTGAGCACCTTGTAGGCGGTGCCCAGGGTGGAGGCGCGGGTGACCTCGGAGAAGACCTTGCTGGCCTTGCTCACCAGACCGAGGTAGCAGCCGAGCGTCGCGTCCGGGATCGTCCCGGAGCCCCGGCTGATCTCCGTCGCCCACTGCGCGACGGTCAGCGTCTTGGTGGACTTACCGCGGGTGCACACCGTGGGGGCCGCCGTCGAGGGGGTCGGGGGGACGGTCACCGTCACGGTGACCGTCACCGTCGGCAGCGGGATCGGTGTCGGTACCGGGTCGGTCGGCGTTGGGGTGGGCGTGGAACCCGAGCTCGGTTCCGGGCTGGGCTCCGGGTCGGCTTCCTCGGACGGGTCCTCAGGGGAGTCGGAGGGGTCGGGGGGAGGGGTCCGGGTGATGGGGTCGCCGGGAGTGCCCCCGGTGATCGCGGCGTTCAGGTCGAGGCGGGCAGTGGTCACGCTGTCATAGGTGATCTGCCGGCCCGCCGTCTTCAGCGCGGTCTCCAGCGCGTCCGGGGTGCCCGGTGCCTTCTGGGCCATCAGCGCCAGGGCGCCGGTGACGAACGGGGTGGACATCGAGGTGCCGCTGTAGACCTGGTGGCCGCCGCCCGGCACCGCGGAGTCGATCTCCAGGCCGGGAGCGAAGAGGTCGAGCACGGAGCCGTAGTTGGACCAGTAGGGGATGGTGTCGTCGTCGCCCGTCGCGCCCACGGTCACCGCGCCGGAGAGGCAGCCGGGAGCCCCGGCACCGGACACGCCCTCGTTCCCGGCGGCGGCCACCACGGCCACGCCCTTGGCACGAAGGTCGTCGATCCTGTTCTTCATCGACGCCACCTCGGGCTCGGCGTCACACGCACTCTCGTAGAGACCGCCGCCGAGGCTGAGGTTCACCGCGGCGACGTTCCTGCCGCCCTCCTTGAGCTTCGCGACGTGCTCCAGAGCGAGCAGGATGGTGGACTCGAACGCGCTCAGGCAGGCCCCGCCCGTCTCGTCGCAGTCGTTGAACCTGCTGAAGACCTGGATCGCCACGATGTCCGCGTCGGGGGCGACGGCGTGCGCGATGCCCGCCACATGGGTGCCGTGGTCGCAGAGGTTGACCTGTTCGTGGACGCAGGCGGGGGTCTCGGCGTCGGCGGATCCGGGGTCGCTCGTCTGCCCGTTCGGGCACAGCGACTGCGCGCCCTCGTCCGTCGCGGAGAAGCAGGCCTGTTCCACGACCTTGCCCCCGAAGTCGGGGTGGTCGGCGTCGATCCCGGTGTCGATGATCGCGATCGTCTGGCCCGCCCCCCTGACCCCGGCGGCGTGCGCCTTGTCCGCGCCGACCACCTGCAGGCTGGAGGCCAGCGAGCCCAGCGAGCCCAGTGCGGCGGGGGAGTAGGTGCGGTCGCGGCGGATGGACAGGACGCGCGGGTCCTCGGCCAGCTGGGCGAGCGACTCGCCACTGCCCTCGACCACGATGAACGAGGTGTCGGCGGGTTCGAGGACGACCTGGGCATCGGGGAGACGCTCCGCCTCCCCGGCGACCGGAGCCGCCTCCTCGGGGGCGGCCAGCTCGACGATCACCCGGGTTCCGTCGCTCTCCGCGGCGAGCCCCGCCTCCAGCTTCGGCTGGGGCTCGCCGTCACCAGGCCCGTCACCAGGCCCGTCACCGGGCGGGGGCTCGCCGTCGGCGGGAGGGGCCGGTACGTCGGCGGGCGCGGTCCCATCCGGGCCGGGGGACGGACTCGCGGAGGCACCCGGGGGAGCCGGAGGGTTCTCGGCGAGGGCGGGTACCGCGGGTGCGATGGTGAGAACCAACGCCAGGGCCACCAGGGCTCGAACTCGCACACGTCCTCCGGGGGGATCAAAGGGCGTTTCGGAGTCTAAACAGCTGTATGCGACGAGTGAATACTTTGCCCCGGATTTTGAGGATCTTCTCAGAAACTGCTCGACCCCCCGCGGCGTGACGCACACGGAGGGTCGAGTGATTGGGATATTACTTGAGACCGTTGGACATGGCGGTGATGAGCTCACCGTTCGCGGTGTCGCCGCTGGTCTCCCAGAAGAACGCACCGCCCAGACCCTGGTTCTTGGCGTAGGTCATCTTGCCGGTGATGGTGGCGGGGGTGTCGTAGCCCCACCACTGGCCGTTGCAGAAGCCGTAGGCGGTGCCGGCGACGGTGCCGGTGGCCGGGCACTTGGTCTTGAGGACCTTGTAGTCCTCGTTGCCCTGCTCGTAGGTGCCGGGGGCGGGGCCGGTGGCGGTGCCGCCGGGAGCCGCCTGGGTCACGCCGGTCCAGCCGCGGCCGTAGAAGCCGATGCCGAGCATGAGCTTGTTGGCCGGGACGCCCTTGCCCTTCAGCTTCTGGATGGCGGCGTCGGAGTAGAAGCCGGGCTTCGTGGGGTCGGGGAGGGCGGTGAGGGGCGAGTGCGGAGCCGTCGGGCCCTTGGCGTCCCAGGCGCCGAAGAAGTCGTAGGTCATCGGCATGAGCCAGTTGAGATTCGAGACCGCGCCGGCGTAGTCGGCGACGTCCATCTTGCCGCCGGTGGAGCCGTCGGCGGTGATGGCCGCCGTGACCAGGTTGCCGGTGCCGAACTTGGCCCGCAGCGCGGAGATCACGTTCTTGAACGCGTTCGGGCCGCTGTTGTCACAGGTGAGACCGCAGGAGTTGGGGTACTCCCAGTCGATGTCGATGCCGTCGAACACGTCCGCCCAGCGCGGGTCCTCGACCAGGTTGTAGCAGGAGTCGGCGAAGGCGGTCGGGTTGGCCGCGGCCTGGGTGAAGCCGCCGGACCAGGTCCAGCCACCGAAGGACCAGATGACCTTGATGTTCGGGTACGCCTTCTTCAGCTTGCGGAGCTGGTTGAAGTTGCCGCGCAGTGGCTGGTCCCAGGTGTCGGCCACGCCGTCGACGCTCTGGTCCGCGGTGTATGCCTTGTCGTAGTCGGCGTAGGAGTCACCGATGGTGCACCTGCCGCCGGTGGTGTTGCCGAAGGCGTACAGGATGTGCGTCAGCTTGCTCGCGGAACCGCTGGTGACCAGGTTCTTCACGTGGTAGTTGCGGCCGTAGACGCCCCACTGGGTGAAGTAGCCGATGAGCTTCTTGGCAGAGGGGTCGACGGTCGGGGTCACGGTCGGCGTGGGGGTGGGGGTCACCGTCGGGGTCACCGTCGGGGTGGGCGTCGGGTCGGGGCCGCCGGTGCCGTCGCAGCCGGCGCCGTTCAGCGTGCAGTTGAGCACGCCGGACACCCCGCCGGGCGCGCCGTTGAAGCCGAAGCTCACCGAGGCGCCCGCCGCCAGTGCGCCGTTCCACGACTTGTTGACGAAGGTGTAGTGGTTCCCGCTCTTGGTCAGGTCCGCGTCCCAGGCCGAGCTGATCGACTTGCCGGCGGGAAGGTCGAACTCGACCTTCCAACTGGTCAGCGCGCTCGTGCCGGCCTTGACGACGACCTTGCCCTCGAAGCCGGAGCCCCAGTCGGAGGCGGTCGAGTACGTCGCGGTTGCGGGTGTGGCGGCCGTCGCGTTGCCGATCCCCAGGGGAACCAGCAGCGCCGCCGCTGCGATGAAGGAGCCGATGGTAATTCGTCGCAAGGGTCGCTCCAGGTCAGATAGTGGCTGGCCCCCGTACTCATAGGAAAGTTTCCTATTAGTTTCCTGAGCGTAGGTTCTCCTTTGCCGACGGTCAATGCCTCGGTCACGGATATAAGGCCGATTTAAGGTTCTGGGAGAAGCGGGAGGCGTAACGGGTGGCACGGGTGTCGGACGGTGGTGGCCGCCACGCTCGGTGTCCAGGTGCTGTCTGCCCTGGCGTGCTGATCGATGAACGGGACGGGTTCGCGCGGAAGTCGGCCGGGCCGGCTCGATCGAAGTGCAACCCTTGGGTTGCGCCTGAGAGAGTCGATATGCAACTCTGGGGTTGCACCAAATGGCGAGAGTGAAGGAGTTCCCAGATGAGCGAGGATCGAATCGAACGCGAAACCCTGATCGCGGCACCCCTGGAGCGGGTCTGGTCGCTGGTGGCCGAACCCGGGTTCTGGGTGGCCGACAAGGCGAGCCTGCCCGGCACCGTGGCCAAGGAAGGCGAGTCGATGGTGGCGAAAAACGCCGAGCACGGCGACTTCCCGGTGCGCGTGGAGAAGGTCGAGCCGCCGACGTACCTGGCGTATCGCTGGGCCAGCGCGTTCCCCGGAGAAGAACTGCGCGAGGGCAACAGCACCCTCGTGGAGTTCACGTTGACCCCGGAAGGCGACAAGACGCGGCTCCGCGTCGTCGAGAGCGGGTTCGCGGCGCTGGCCGGGTCCGAGGAACTGCGCTGCCAGGCGGTGAAGAACAACACCGGCGGCTGGCCCCAGGAACTTGACGCACTCAAGATGCGCGCCGAACAGTCATCCGTGTGACGGACGAACGTCACGGCGCCGTCGAGGCGGTCGGCAGCGTCCTCGTCGCGCTGGCCGACCCGACGCGACGTCAGCTGCTTGATCTGCTCGCCGCACTGGGCGAGGTCACCGCGACGACGCTCGCCGAACGACTCCCCGTCTCGCGGCAGGCGGTGGTCAAGCACCTCGCCGTCCTGGACGCCGCCGGGCTGGTTTCCGGCGGCCGGGTCGGACGTGAGGTGCGGTATACGGTGCGGCCCGCGGCGCTGGACGCGACGGCGCGGTGGATGGCCGCGCTCGCGGCCGACTGGGATCGGCGGTTGGCGAACATCAAACGCGTCGCCGAGGCCGCAGAGAGGGATTCGCGCTAGCCCGGGTTGCGGTCTGCGTATCCGGCTCGGCCGTGGCCGAGATCCATCAGGTCTCCGGACGAGGAAGGGGCCTCGCATTACGCGGGCTGGTTGGACCTCCTGCGTGAGTGCGGCCGCACCTACAAGATAAGGGCTGAATCATGACACTCTTGGACAGGAAAGTCGCCGTCGTCTATGGCGGGGGAGGCGTCATCGGGGGAGCCATCGCGCGTATCTTCGCGCGGGAAGGCGCTCACGTGTACGTCGCCGGGCGCACACGTCCCCCGCTGGATCGTGTGGTACAAAGCATCGCCGAGGATGGCGGCCGGGCGGAGGCAGCCTTGGCCGATGCCGCTGACGAGCACGACGTGCGCCGCCACATAGACCAGGTAATCGACCGGGCCGGGCACCTCGACATCCTCGTCAACGCGGTCGGCATCCGCCATGTGCAAGGGCCACCGCTCGCCGAACTCAGCGTCGACCAGTTCATGGCGCCGGTCGACGGGTATCTGCGCACGCTGTTCGTCACCACCCGGGCGGCCGCTCCGCACCTGGCGGTTCAGCGCTCAGGCGTTGTTCTCACCTTGTCCACCCCAGGTGCTCGCCTGACAGGAAGCGGCTTTCTGGGCAACGGCGTCGCATCGGCCGCAGTCGAAGCCTTCTCCCGCATCCTGGCGGGTGAGCTCGGCCCCGACGGAGTGCGCGTCGTCTGTATCCGGCCCAACGCGATCCCGGCGTCGTTGGGTCTCTCGCATGTCGCCGAAGCGTTCGACGGAATGGCCGACCGCGCCGGCGCCACCGCGGATGAGTGGCTCGCCGGTCTCGCGGCTCAGGGGACCTTGCTCCGGCGTCTGCCAACCCCAGAGGATGTGGCCGAGTACGCGGCGTTCGCCGCCTCGGACCGCGCGCGAACGATGACAGGAGCGATCGCCAACCTGACTGCCGGCTCCATTGTGGACTAGTTGTATCGAAGATCACCACGCCTCTCGATCTTGAGGGCAGGGAAATATTCGATACTGTGTACGAATCTTGTTAAGCTGCGATCAGGCCGGTTCGGCCTCCTGGCGCTCCTTCGGTTCGTCGGCGGGCGACCCGGTCGCGGCTCGCCTGTCCGGTCGCTCTCCTGCGATCTTCACCGCGCGCTCGTCCGCCGCGGGCTCCACGGCGGGCTCGGGCATGCCGGGGTGGCGCAGCCAGAGGGCGCCCAGCGGCGGGACGCGCAGTGTGGTGGAGTACGGCAGGCCGTGGCGCTGCTCCTCGACGGCCTCGACGGCGCCGAGGTTGCCCACGCCGCTGCCCGCGTAGTCGTAGGCGTCGGTGTTGAGCACCTCCTCCCACAGGCCGGGGAAGGGCAGGCCGAGGCGGTAGTTCTCGTGCGGGGCGCCGGAGAAGTTGGCCACACAGGCCACCGCCGAGCCGTCCTCGGCGTAGCGGAGGAAGGAGAACACGTTGCCCAGCGCGTCGTCGGCGTCGATCCAGCGGAACCCCTCGGGGGAGGCGTCCACGCTCCACAGGGCGGGAGAGTCCTTGTAGACCCGGTTGAGGTCGCGGACCAGCCGCTGCACCCCCCGGTGCCCGTCGAAGTCGAGCACCCACCAGTCGAGCCCGCGCTCCTCCGACCACTCTGAGCCCTGGCCGAACTCGCCGCCCATGAACAGCAACTGCTTGCCGGGGTGGGCCCACATGAAGGCGAACAGCGCGCGCAGGTTCGCGAACCGCTGCCACTCGTCGCCGGGCATCTTGCCGAGCAGCGACCCCTTGCCGTGCACCACCTCGTCGTGCGACAGCGGCAGCACGAAGTTCTCCGAGTACGCGTACATCAGCGAGAACGTCATCTGGTGGTGGTGGTACTGGCGGAAGACCGGCTCGTGCCTGAGGTAGGCGAGCGTGTCGTGCATCCAGCCCATGTTCCACTTGAACCCGAAGCCGAGCCCGCCCAGGTGCACGGGACGTGAGACGCCCGGCCACGCGGTCGACTCCTCGGCGACGGTGACGATGCCCGGTGCCTCGCGGTAGGCGACCGCGTTCATCTCCTTGAGGAACTCGACCGCGTCGAGGTTCTCCCTGCCGCCGTACTCGTTCGGCGTCCACTCGCCCTCGCGCCGCGAGTAGTCGAGGTAGAGCATCGAGGCCACCGCGTCGACGCGCAGCCCGTCGACGTGGAACTCGCGCAGCCAGTACACCGCGTTGGCGACCAGGAAGTTGCGCACCTCCCGGCGGCCGAAGTCGAAGATGTAGGTGCCCCACTCGGGGTGCTCGCCCCGCGCGGGGTCGGCGTGCTCGTACAGCGGGGTGCCGTCGAACCTGGCCAGCGCCCAGTCGTCCATCGGGAAGTGCGCGGGCACCCAGTCGACCAGCACCCCGATGCCCGCCTCGTGCAGGCTGTCGACCAGATGGCGGAAGTCGTCGGGGGAGCCGAACCGGGCGGTCGGCGCGTAGTAGGACGTCACCTGGTAGCCCCAGGAACCGCCGAACGGATGCTCGGCCACCGGCATGAACTCCACGTGCGTGAACCCCATGTCCACCACGTAGTCGACCAGCTCGACGGCCAGTTCCCGGTACGACAGGCCGGGGCGCCAGGAGCCGAGGTGCACCTCGTAGACGCTCATCGGCTCCCGCACCGCGACGCTGCCGGCGCGGCGCCGCATCCACTCCTCGTCCCGCCAGGTGTACTCCGACTTCTCGATCACCGACGCGGTCGCGGGCGGCGTCTCGGTACGCCGGGCCATCGGGTCGGCCTTGGCCCGCCAGATCCCGTCCGAGCCGAGGATGCCGAACTTGTAACGGTCGCCGGGGCCGAGACCGGGGATGAACAGCTCCCACACGCCCGACCTGCCGAGCGAGCGCATGGGGTACGCGGTGCCGTCCCAGTGGTTGAAGTCGCCGATGACCCGGACGCCGCGGGCGTTGGGCGCCCACACCGCGAAGGCCGTGCCCTCGGTGTCCTCGTGCCGCATGACCCGCGCGCCGAGGACCTCCCAGAGCCGCTCGTGGCGCCCCTCGCCGATGAGGTGCAGATCCATCTCGCCCAGCGTGGGCCAGTACCGGTAGGGGTCGTCGGTCTCGTAGGGCTCGGCATCGGGGTAGGCGATCCGGAGCCGGTAGTCGGGGATCTTGTCGAGGCCGGGGATCGTCACCGCGAAAACACCGTGCGCCACGTGCCTCATGTCGTGGGCCCTGTCGTCCACGAGGGCCTGGACCTGCTGTGCCAGCGGGCGCAACGTCCGTATGGTCACGCCCTCGGGACCCTGGTGCGCCCCGAGGATCGAGTGCGGATCATGGTGCGCTCCGCCCGCGAGCCGGTCCAGGTCCAAGTGCGCGTTCATGACTCACTCCCGTAGATCGATAGCCCTACCTTGCCCTACTCGGGTGTCCCAACCCATGCCCATGTCCGCTATCACCATGCGTGTTGGGAAAACATGCAGATCTGGATGAGAGAAAAGTAGCGATTGTCGGTTATGTGAGGTAGATCGAACGCCCTCTACCGGTCATCGGAGGTGACCGGCACGGGTCAGTACGGGTTCTTGGCGGTGACGTCGCGGGGGGTGATGCGGAAGCCCTGCCAGTGGCTGGGCATGGGATCGGCGTCCTCGTCGCGGGGGACGTGGTGGTAGCCGACGTTGACCCACAGGACCGGGTCGGTCAGTCGCTCGCCGTTGGTGTAGCGGTCGACGGACTTGGCGCACTGGGGAGTCGGGTTGACGCTCGCCAGGCGCTCGCAGGAGCGGTAGTCGGTGACGTAGAGATCGGCCCGGGTGAAGGCCTCGTCGGCGGGGCCCCGGTACTGGGCGCTGTCGGAGTTGTTGATCTCCCAGGAGACACGGTGCCCGTCGGCGTTGCGCACCTTGCGGTCCACCACCCGCCACCAGCGCATCGGCCTGCTGACGGCCTTGGCCTCGGTGCTGAACGTGGTCCGCTCAAGCCGCCGGTTCGCGGTGCCCGAGCCGCTGAAGTCGTACTGCTCCACGACGTCGTCGGCCCGGCCCGCCACGTCGAAGTCCAGGCGCCAGAAGATGTTGTGCGTGTGGCTCGCCTCGAACCTGTCGTCGCCCACCCCGATGGGCCAGCCGTGCTCCGGCGTGGTGGTGAATCCGGCGAGTGACCCGGTGGCCCCCACCCGCGGGGTGATCGCGCCGTCGTCGGAGAAGGCCCATTCGGCCAGGTAGGTGTACCAGCCGACCTGGAAGGCGGCGAACACCACCAGGTCACGCCCCTGGGCCGTCAGGTTCGGCTGGTCGGGGACCGACTTCAGGTACGCGTGGCCGCGGGCCCTGGTCGTCACGCAGACGAACTGCTCGCGACGCTCGCCGAGCGGGCAGTCGGCGGCCCGGAGCGGGATGGCGGTGTAACCCAGCGATCCGATGTCGTGGTAGCGCGGCCGGCCCCTGTCGTAGGGCACGTGGATCTGGGCCAGCGAGGTGCTGCGCAGCACGGCGATCGGCCGCTGGTTCCTCGGCGTGTAGACGACCCTGGTCAGGGTCAGCCCCTCGACGTTGCGCATCTCCCAGCAGAGCTGCCAGCGCGCCCCGTTGGGCAGCGTCTTGTCGATCCGGTACGGCGCGTTACACGGTGCCGTACCGGGCTGCGCGGCGGTCGTCTCCGCCGGAGCGCCGGACGACGCGCCGGGCGAGGGGAGCGGCGGTATCGGCGCGGCCTGTGCCGGTGCGGTCCGGGGGGCGGTGAGAGTTCCGGCGAGCAGGGCGCAGGAGAGGGCGAGACGGAGGAACACTGATTACCACTCCAGGGTGTGGATCTTCTTGGCGGACAGGTCGACGACGAGCCGGCTGGTGTCCAGCCAGGTGCCGTCGGGCAGCCGGACGAACAGCCGCAGGCACCGGTGGACCTCGCACTGCCTGGCCGGTCCCTTCTCGCCGGACGGGGTGAAGATCAGCCCGCGCAGCCCCAGGTCCGCCGCCGACCCCAGCTGCCCGCCCCCCGCCCTGGTGTAGGCCTCGCGCGCGACCTTGCCGTACCCCGGGTGGGCCAGCAGGAGCCCGGCGGCCGTCGTCTCCTCCTCCTTCGACGGCGGCGGCTGCACCCCCCGAGCCGTCGTCTCCCGTACGACGGTGCCCCGGCCGAGGTCGACGGTCCGCACGATGAGCCGGTCACTGCCGTAGTCGTAGAGATACGCGTCCGCACGGCGGCGGTCCGAGGTGTCCTTGTCGTCGTCGCGCTCCACGTAGAGCAGCTTGATCCGCCCCGCTGCCAGGTGCGATCTGGAGCCCGCCGACGCGATGGCGGTGGCCTGGGCGACCTCCTGGCCGGTCAGTGGATCCTCCCGCGCGGGCATCCGCGGGGCGGACCGCGCCGCCTGTGATCCCTGCTCGCCGGAGACGAACAGCAGCGCGCCGGCGACGACGGCCACCCCCGCCCCCGCGATCGCCGTCACGATCAACCTTCGCCCCATGAGCGCCCTCTTTACTCACCGTTGACTTTTCATTGCGAAGGGTAGCGATCGGGGGAGGGGGTGGCGGGTCTAAAGGCGTATTGCGTTTTTGGTGGGTGTTGCCGAGGTTTGTGGAACTTGATGGCCTTTTGCTCCAGGAGAGCTTCGGGGGCCGCCCAGGCCGACGGCGGGGGGGCGACGGTGGCGGGCGGTCGTCGATCACCAGGATCGCACCTGGTTGCGATAGCGACATACGACCACTAACAGCCATAAATCGCCCAAACAGCCATCAATTACGTGATGTACTTACTTGGCAGGCTATTGATCTTTGCTATATACCACGGTTCTGGGCTGAATGGCATAAATCATATATAACCTTCATGTGAATGTTTGCTTACAGAATTTAAGCACGCCTGATATGCCGTTTTGGGGCCTTGACGAATATTCGACCTCTGGCGAGGATTCTTACCAATTGCGCACTTCATTCCAGAATGACCAACTATCTGGGGTGTGCGCGAACTGGAGGAATTTTTCATGAGGAGCCCCCTCAACGGGAGGAGAGTCGGTCGCGTCGCGGTCGTACTCGCCCTACCCCTTGCCCTCAGCCTCAGCGCGATGCCTGTACTGGCCGACCCGGCGCCGCAAGCCAGTGAGGTCGCCCCCGACCGGCAGCCCAGCACAGAACAGAACGGCGTGGCGCTGCTGCGCATCATCGTCCCCGACCAGGAGGCCGTCGACCGGCTCAACACCATGGACGTCGACCTCGCGGAGTACAAGAGGTCCGTCGACGAGGGCCTTGAGGTGCACGCCGTGCTGAGCCCGGAGGAGGCGCAGGAGTTGCGCGTCCTCGGCTTCGACGTGCGCGGTGCCATCTCCGACCAGACCGACGTGGCCGAGAACAGGGCCGCGCGGCAGGAGGCGCTCACCAAGGCGGCGGAGGCGGCGGCGGACACCGACACGCTGACCCCGCTCCGCGCCGAGTGGTTCACCAGCCTCGACGGCCAGCACTTCCTCGCGGTGGAGGTGAAGTCGAGCGCCACCGACGCGCAGACCGTGCTCACCGCCACCTGGGACAGCGGAAAGGACACGGCCCCGGACTCGGGCGGCACCACGACGATGTCGCGCTTCACCGACGCCGGCCAGTACATGTACCACCGGTTCAACTCGCCGCTGGCCCTCACCGCGGTTCCCACCAAGGTCACCATCACCAGCAACCGGGGTGGATCGGTCACGGTCCCGGTGACCAAGTGGCTGGGTGAGAAGCGCAAGGCGCCGAGCAAGCACTACGTCGCGGACTTCGTCGACCGCTACATGGACCCCACCGAGCTCACCAACCGGATCACCGCCCTGGCCGCGGAGTTCCCGAAGATCAGCCAGATCGTCGACCTGCCCAACAAGACGAACGGCTACCGCCGGGCGGCGCAGGCCCAGTTCGGCACGGTCGCGGCGAGCACGCTCTACGTGAGCTCGAAGGCCTACGGACACGAGGGCGGCAACGACATCAGTGTCGCCCTGGTGAAGCCGGGCGCCGCCTCGGCCGCGCTGAGCGTCTCGGTGAGCGGCAAGGACGTCGTGGTCAACCTCGGCACCGACGCGTCCGGCGCGATCAACAGCACCGCCGTCCAGGTGGTCACCGCGCTCAACGGCGACGCCGCCGCGTCGGCGCTGCTGACCGCCGCCACCTACCGGGGCAACGCCGGCACCGGCCTCGTCGCCGCCGCGGCGGCGACGAGGCTGACGGACAACCTCAAGGCGCCGGCCGCCGTCTCGCGCGACCCGTTCCAGATGAAGGCCCTGCGCATCGGCAAGAAGCGCGACGGTTCGAAGACCGGCGTGTTCCTCTACTGCCAGGAGCACGCCCGCGAATGGGTGACCCCGCTGGTCTGCGTGGAGACCGCCGAGCGGCTGCTGCGCAACTACGCCCGTGACGCGGAGACCAAGAAGCTGGTCGACGACCTCGACATCTTCATCCTGCCCACGTCCAACCCCGACGGCGGGCACTACAGCATGTACGACTACAACATGCAGCGCCGCAACATGTTCAACCACTGCGACGTGAACAACGGCGACCCGGCCCGGCGCAACTCCTGGGGCGTGGACCTGAACCGCAACTTCTCGGTCGGTTCGGTGTACGACGGCTACAGCGGTGCCTCGACGGTCTGCACCAGCGACACCTTCGCGGGCCCGGCCGAGCTGTCCGAGCCGGAGGCGCGCAACCAGGTCTGGCTCACCACCCAGTTCCCGAACATCAAGTTCGCGATGAACACGCACTCCTACGGCGGCTACTTCATGTGGCCTCCGGGTGCCTACAAGGCCGCCGGGCGCGAGCTGCTGCCGCGGGTCGACTACGGCACGGAGAACTTCTTCTGGAAGGCCTCCGACCACATCCTGTCCGCGGTCCAGTCCTGGCGCGGTACGGCGATCTGGCCGGGCCGCACCGGTCCGGTGCCGGACGTGCTGTACTCCGCGGCCGGTAACAGCGCCGACGAGCACTGGTTCAACCGGGGCATCATCGGCTGGGACTTCGAGGTCGGCGCGGACGTCTACAACCCGGAGACCAAGCGCTTCCAGGCGGTCGGCTTCCAGCCGTCGTTCGAGGAGGGTCACGAGGAGGCGATGGAGTTCGCCGCCGGCCAGATCGGCATCCTGGAGATCGCCAGGTCCTTCTCCGACGACAACAAGCAGCCGAAGTCGGAACTGAGCGTGACGGGGCAGACCGGCACCTCGGCCACCTTCACCTTCAAGACCAACGAGCCCGCCAACGTGTACTACACGCTGGACGGCAGCCGCCCGACGCTGAGCTCCGCCAAGCTCGCCGCCGCGGGAATGCGAGAGGGCGCGCAGCAGATCACCGTCGACAAGACCACCGAGGTGCACTGGTTCGCCGTCGACATCGCCGGCAACGTCGAGAACAACTACAAGCCCGACGGCAGGGGCAACAACTACCGCAAGGAGAAGGTGAAGGTCCTCGAAGCCCGCTGACCCCACCTGACGCCCGCACGGCCGCCGGTCCATGGACCGGCGGCCGTCGCCCGTTCACCGCCCCGTACGGCCGTACGGGCGCCGTCGCACCGACCGGCGCCCGCCGTGAGATCGACCGTCTCGCGGCCGAGATCGGCCGGGCGCTGGGATGGGTCGAGGCCGCACCGACCGGCGCCCGCCGTGAGATCGACCGCCTTCGCCACGGGCTCCCGCGTTTTCACCCGCGTTCCCGCCCGTGGCCGGAGCCCCTACTTCCGGAGCGCGCCCGGCAGGAGATCCCACTCCTGCCAGGAGATCTCCCTGCCGGGCCAGCGGACCGAGGTGTACGGCCACGCCTCGCGCAACCAGGCGCGGACCACCGGCTCCAGTTCCTCCTCCAGGCCCGTGCCCTCCTCGTCGGCCCGCACCCAGAACGACACGTCGGCGTCGGCCCCCTGCCTTTCCGGGGGGTCGATGTAGACGCAGCCGAGCAGGCGGGATCCCTCCGGGTTCAGTACCGCGTAGTTGAACGATCTGCGCAGCAGTGCCTCCTTCTGGTGCCAGGCCAGATCGATCAGGTTGTCCTCCAGCGTCATGTCGTCGAGCGGCCAGCCGCCCCACAGCGGGAAGCGCTCCCGGAGCCGGGCGGCGCTGCTCATCACGGCGTCGAAGTCACGTACCGCGTCGTGCACCGTGATGGGCCGGATGCGGAACCGCTCATGCTCGACACCCGCGGGAATCTCATGGGTTCTTGGTAGGAACGACATACGGAACAGCCTGACGCGCCCGCCTTGGCACCTGCTGAACTCCTGCTTGCCGGTAGATCTTTCTGGACGGACCGGGCGGAGAGGTCGCTTCCGCCGCCGACACGCCGGCGGGCCCTGGGCCGGCGAGTCCAGCGGCGCCGGGCTGGGCGTGTGCCTGTTTTCGCTGGTTGGGCTATGGTCGGCAGCATGGCGACCTCGTGGCGAACCCCACGTGAGTCCACCGCCCTGTCCGTGGTGGTGGGCTTGGTTCTGGCCGCCCTCCTGCTTGCCGCCCTGGCCCCGGCCTCGTACGGCGGCGGCCCCGCCCTGCGGTCCGCCGGAGCGATCGGCGACATCCGGGAGCCCGGGAAGTGGCTCGAACAGTCGTCGACCATGCCACGGGCATCCGCCGGCGCCTTCGAGCACATGCCGGCCCTCCGGCGGCTGCACCAGCGTTCCGCCTCCGATCTGGCGAACCTGTTACCGCTCCTGTCCCCCGCGTGGCGGGATCCGGACATGGTGCGCAGCCCCCAGCTGGCCACCCACCGGACCTCGGGCTCGCGCAGCCCGCCCCTGATCTAGCCGATCCATTCCCCTTCACCACCTGTCGGGCCACGCGCTCGACCGGCGGGTGGCGTACGCGCGCCGGTGTTCACCGAAACACCCGGGTGCGCGCTCTGCCGTCCGCCGCGTCCGCGTGTCACCGGACAGAGCCGTGGAACGGCCGCGGCTCTGTGCACCCTGCCCCGGCCGATACCCCGCAGGTTCCATCGGGCCGTACCCCGGCCCGGTTTCACGCCATGCCCGCGAGGCCGCGACCAGGCCCCGCCGGGCGAACTCGATGACGAGCGCGGCCACCTGCGCCGCCTGGCGTTCTCAGCTTTGGAAAGGACTTCCGATCATGTCAGTCAACAGTGAGGGCACCCGTCTCAGCAGCGTGCAGGTCCGGATCATCCGCGAGGAACTGGACGAGCAGCTCCTGTGGCGTACCACCCGGGTGAACGAGCTCGAAGCCTCGGTGGAGGACGGGGAGGTCGCGTCCCGGCAGGACGAGCTCGTCGCCCTCGCCGCCGCGGGCCGCGACCTCGCGGAGACCAGGCGGGCACTGGAGAGCCTTGACGCCGGCACCTACGGCCGGTGCGTCGGCTGCGACGCGGACATCCCCTTCGAGAGGCTGAAGATCCGTCCGCTCGCCCGGTACTGCATCGCCTGCCAGCGGCGCCACGAGGCCCGCTGACCCCCGGCGGCCCCGCCCGTTGTCCGCCGCCGGACAGGGCGGGGCCGCCGCACCGGCCGGGGGATCGGCCCGCTGCCGGATCACCGGGTGTTCCAGCGGATCGTTCAGGTGATGTCTCGCCTGAGTGGTGCTGCGACGGCGATGGCGGTGGCGATCAGGGCATAGGCCAGCAGTACGGCGGCGCCGAGTGGCGCGGAGAGCAACGTGGTGGCCGAGGTGCCGGTCTGGCCGGCGATGGCGTCGGCCAGGTAGGTGAATCCGGTCAGCGCGGCGGTCGCGCCGCCCGGCAGGTAGGGGTAGACCGCCTTGACGCCGGGGATGAGCATGAGGACGGTCTCGATCATGTACAGGTAGGCGCCGACGGTGACGAGTGCCGCCGCCTGGTTGCGCAGGATCGCGCCCACCGCCGCGCCGAGCAGGGTGTAGACGGCCATGGCCAGAGCGATGCGGGCCAGGAGTGCCAGGACGGTGCTCGTGGGCAGACCAAGGGCGACACCCTTGAGCGCCGACGCGGAGAAGAGGGCGCCGGCGGCGACGGTGCAGGCGATGAGGCCGTAGGCGAGTCCGCTTCCGGTGTAGGTGAGGAGCTTGGCCACCAGCCAGGTCCACCGCCGGGGGGCGAACAGTGCCGTGGTGGTGATGGTCCGGTGCCGGTGTTCGGTGGTCACCGCGGCCGTCCCGAGCAGGGCGGGGATGAACATGGTGAACCCGAGCAGGCCGAGCATGACGTGCACGCCTTCGGCCGTGTCCAGGCCCGGCATGGGCGGGGTGAAGTTCTCCGGCCCGATGAGCGCGAGCAGCCCGGTGAAGGCGCCACTGCCGAGGGCGGCCAGCAGGCCCCACAGCCACAGTCTGGTGCCGGTCAGGCGGCTCCATTCCGCCGCGATGAGAGCGATCATCGGTGGCCTCCGGTGAGATCGAGGAACGCCCGCTCAAGGGTGGGGCGTTCGGGGGTGATCTCGTGCAGTGCGATACCGCGGTCCGCCGCGGCGGTCGCGACCTGCGCGGTGGTCATGTCGTGGATGCGCAGGGTGTCCGGTCCCAGGACCTCCGTGGGGAC
This sequence comes from Streptosporangium amethystogenes, assembly GCF_000721075.1. Classification (GTDB taxonomy): domain Bacteria; phylum Actinomycetota; class Actinomycetes; order Streptosporangiales; family Streptosporangiaceae; genus Streptosporangium; species Streptosporangium amethystogenes. Next base: position 253,125 of record NZ_JOEQ01000012.1, on the reverse strand, counting down.
CGTGAGGTGGGCTCTGAGCCGGTCCGCCTGCGGTGACCGGACACGCACGGCTGTCCTGCCGTACAGCTCGGAGATGGGACCGGTGGCGATCAGTCGTCCCTGACGTATCACCACGACGTGGTCGGCTGTCTGCTCGATCTCGCCGAGGACGTGGCTGGAGATCAGGATGGTGCGTCCCTCGGCGGCCAGATCGCGAAGGAAAGTGCGCATCCAGGAGATGCCCTCGGGATCGAGGCCGTTGCCCGGCTCGTCCAGCAGGAGCACGTGGGGGTCGCCGAGCAGGGCGGTGGCCAGGTTGAGGCGCTGGCGCATACCGGTGGACAGGGTGCGGGTGGCGCGGTCGGCGAAGGCCGACACCCCGGTCAACTCGGCGACCCGCAGGGCGCGGGCCTTGCCGTACCCGCCCATACGGGAGTAGATCCGCAGGTGGCGCAGGGCCGTGTGGGCGGGGTGGAAGCCGGAGCCGTCCAGCACCGCGCCGACGGTCGCCGACGGCCTGGCCAGGTCGGCGTAGCGCTTTCCGTCGATGGTGGCGGTGCCGGAGGTGGGCGCGACCAGGCCCAGCATCATCCGCATGGTGGTGGTCTTGCCCGCGCCGTTCGGCCCGAGGAAGCCGGTCACCGTGCCGGGGATGGCCTGGAAGGTGAGGTCGGTGACGGCGGATACCGGGCCGAACGCCTTGGTCAGGCCGCGCGCCTCGACGCTCACCGCTGCACCCGCGTCAGCCGGCGCCGGATCTCCTGGGCGTCCTGGACGCCGAGGATCAGCTCGTCGACGCCCGCCACCCTGTGCCTCAGGACGATCCGCACGCCCGGAACGCCTCGCTGGGCGGCCACCAGCCGCTTGACGCCGCCGAAGGACGTCCAGGTGCCGACCTTGATGTAGCCGCTGACCACCAGCCCGGAACGCAGCCCCTTGGCCGCGGTGAGCGGCTGGTCGAGGTGGTGTACGTCGGCGATCGCCTCCAGAGGCACGTCCACCCGGCCGGCCTTGACGAACAGTCGCGTCCACGACGGAAAGTGCACGCTCAGCGTTCCGTCGTGAATCCGTACCTGGATCATGCTGCCTCCTTGGCGAGTTGTATCTGTTCTATTAGTTCTATATCAGATAGGGTATCGATGTGCACCTGACACTTGACCTGGACAGCGAGGTCCCGATCTACCAGCAGATCAGGGACCGGGTCGTGGAGGCGATCGCCCGCCGACAGGCGCGCGAAGGCGACCCGCTACCTTCGACGCGGCAGCTCGCCGCGGACTTCGGTATCAATTTCCATACCGTGAACAAGTCCTATGACCTGCTACGACAGCAGGGCATCATCCGGATCAACCGCAAGAGCGGCGCGGTCATCCGCCGCGATGCCGACACCGGCCCGCCCGAGGCCGGATTCATCGACGACTGGGAAGAGAGAATGCGGGTACTCCTGGCGGAAGCCACCGTTCACGGCTTGGACCGCGACGACGTGATACGGCGCTGCGAGGCGATCGTGGCCGGCTTCGGGACACGGCCATGATGCTGTCCATCGCCGCCGACCTCGCTCTGGTCGCGCTGGTCACGTGCCTCATGCTGGTGCTGCCCGCGCTGGCGCGGCCGACGCTGCCGTTCGGGGTGCGGGTGACCGCCGAGCGGGCAGGCGACCCGGCGATCGTCACCCAGCGGCGCACCTACACCCGCCTGGTCGTCGGGATGGCCGTCGTCGCCGCGGCGGTCTCGATCCTCACCGGGCAGTCGGCGGTGACGCTCGGGGTACTGGTCGCCGCCGATCTGCTGCTGTACTACCGCGCCCATCTCAAGGTCCGCGCGGCCAAGAGCGGCGGGGGATGGGTGGGCGAGCGGCGTCAGGGCGTCACCATGGACACGACCTTCCGCACCGACCCGGTCCGCGTGCCGTGGGTATGGGGGTCGCCCGCCCTGGCGGTCGTGCTGCTCACCGCGGGGATCGGCTGGTGGTCGTCCAGCACCGTGGCCGGATGGCTCGAACCGGTGTTGTCCCAGGCCGGGCTCACCCTGCTGGTCGTCGTCGTGATCCTGATCGTGTTGCGTGCCCGGCCCGACCTCGACGCGGCCCGGCCCAAGTCCTCGGCTCGCCGCTACCGCATCTACCTGCGCGGTGTGGCCATCCTGTCGTTGCTGTCCGCCGCCTGCCTCGATCTGAGCCTGCTCATCTGGGCGTTGCGGCAATGGGGGATCGTCGGGGACACGGTCGGGTGGCTGGTGGCCGGGTGGCTGCCGTTGGTCGCCCTGCTCGGCGGATGGCTGGTGTGGGAGACGAAGGTCGGCCAGGCAGGGCACCGCCTGCCCGCCCTGCCCGACGAACAGGAGGAGGACACCGGGATAGCGCAGCGCGACGATGACCGGTACTGGTTTCTCGCGGGCACGATCTATGCCAACCGGCGCGACCCCGCCCTTCTCGTCCACGCCCGGCTGGGCTCCTCCAGCTGGACGCTCAACCTCGGGCACCCCGTCGCCTGGCTGCTGCTCGGCCTTGTCGTCCTCGGCCTCGCCGGGCTCGTCCTGGCCACCGTGTTCGGCGGCATCGACCTGCCCCAGAAGCGCGGCATCGGCTGACCGCCGGGGGGTCGTGTTCGAGACGGCTTGCCGCCGGACCGGATCGGTGAGAGCGCGGACGGGCGGAGCTCGTGGAACATGCCGGGAGCCGGCGGTTCGCCCAGGGCGCCCCGGTATCCGGTATCCCGGTGGTAACCACCGCTCCGGATAGCGTCCGGGCCAGCGGCCGGAACGTGAGATCCGGCCCTGACGACAGGGATGTTCCGATGAGCGAGATCGTGATTTTCGGGGCCGGCGGCCGGGCCGGACGTGCGGCCGTGACTGAGGCACGCGGACGTGGCCACCGGGTCACCGCAGTCGTCCGCGACCCGGCCAAGCATGGAGACCTCGCGGCCGAGGGCGTACGGGTCGTCGCGGGCGATGTCACCGACACGTCCGCGATCACCAAGATCGCCGCAGGTCACGACGGTGCGATCAGTGCCGCCTGCGATATGGGCGTCGACCCGCATGACTTCTTCACCGGCTCGACGCGGGCCCTGATCGACGGTCTGGGACAGGCCGGAGTGGGGCGGCTGGTGGTGGTCGGGCTGGCCTCCGCCCTGGAGACCGCCTCCGGGGCGAAACTGATGGACACCCCCGGCTATCCCCAGGAGTACCGATCGTTCTACCTGGGACACGCCGCCGGGACGGAGACGTTGCGCGCGGCCGAGACCACCCTCGACTGGCTGGTCGTCAGCCCGGCCGGCGACTTCGACCACGGCGGTACGCGCACCGGCCGGTACCGGACGGCCCCGGCGGACGCGGCCAGCCGCATCTCCTACGCCGACCTCGCGATCGCACTGCTCGACGAGATCGACACCCCGAAGCACCACGGCACGCATCTCGGGGTCGAGGAGGGCTGAGAGAGGTGGGCTCCCCGGTTTCTGGAAACCGGAGGCCGGGGAGTCCGGGCATGAACGACCTGCCAGGCGGGGTCAGCCGGCGAGGGCTGTCGCGATCAGGCGCCCACACCCTCTTCGACCGCGGTTATCTGGCCGTCGATCCCACGTACCGGCTGAGGGTCAGCCCACGGCTTCGCGAGGAGTTCGGCAACGGCGAGCAGTTCTACCGACGTGCCGGAAGCCAGATCGCCGTTCCCCGACACCGGCACGACCGGCCAGATATCGAGACCCTCGAATGGCACCTCGACGAGGTGTTCCTGGCGTCCTGACTCACGTGATCTGGGACGTCATCAAGTCCCCCGGCAGAAGAAGACGCTGAGAATCCCCACCTCCGCTTTGACATGCCAGCGAGCATGTGGGGTCGGACCTTCGCGTCGGCGGTGTTGCCCGTCAGTGGTCGCTGCGGAGGAGGTGACGCCTCGGTTCGGGGTGCCCGGCCTGCGTTTCTGAGGGGAGACAGTGGGCAGCACGCTGATATGTCCAAAACGGATAATTCGGTCACGGTGACTCCCTGTGAAAACGGGCCGTTGTTGATTCGAGGGGTGTTCACGCTGATGACTCAGGACGGGGTCGTCATCGACCCGGGCCGGACGACGGTGGCGCTGTGCCGCTGCGGGCGTTCGGCGGCCAAGCCGTTCTGTGACGGCTCGCACAAGCGGGTCGGTTTCCGGGCCGCGAGCGAGCCCGACGCGGTGGCCTGAGCACGCGCCCTGAGCCGGCGGGAGGAGTGCGCGGCGGTCCGCATCCGACGTCCGGCGTAGGGGACCCCGCCGCGAAACAGGCGGGCCGCCAGTGCCAGCCAACTGCATACGGCCCTCTCCAGCAGCCACACCGGGGCGAACAGCGCGGCGGTGAAGGGGAAGACCCGCCGCCCGCCGCCCCTGCGGCGGCCGATCTCGGCCAGTCCCACCGCCAGCCCGGCCGACGCGGCGGCACCGGCCAGAACCGTCCGGGAACGCCGGCGTGACAACCCGGCGGCCAGGGCGGGGACGACGGCGAGGAAGAACGCCATGCGGGCCGGTTGGGCCAGGTCGTCGTAGGCCTGCCGGACGCGCTGGGACCAGAACCGGTGCGGCTCCGGCGGCAGACGGCGGACGTAGAGGTCCAGGGGGCGGCACTCGCGACCGCCGTGGGCGCGGATCGTGCGGATGAGTTCCAGGTTTTCGAACAACACGTTCCCGTCGTAGCCGCCCATCTTCAGGAAGATCGAGCGGCGTACGCCGAACGTGCCGGGGTAGTCGGCGCCGAAGCCGCGGTTGAGCAGGGTCCGGGCGGTGTCCCAGCGGGCGTGCCAGGGCAGGGGGGCGAAGTAGTTCTGCGGCCGGACCAGGTCGGCTCCCCGCAGCAGGGTGTCCAGCCTGGACAGTTCGGCCTCGCCGTAGCGGACGTCGTCGTCGGCGATGACCACGTGTTCGGCGCCGGCCTGGCGCATTCCGGTGATCACGCCGTTGACCTTGCCGTTGGCGAAGCCGAGATCCTCGTCGGGCCGCATGTGCCACACCAGGCCGTTCCACCGGTGCGCGTGCCGGTCGAACAGGGCGGCCGGGGAGCCGTCGACGACGATGACGCGGACGCTGCGGCTGAGCCGGCGTAGGTAGGCGGTCAGCTCCGCAAGGCCGGAGTCGTCGTCCCAGCGCAACGGCAGCACGTAATCCAGGTCCATCATCGGCTTCCCACCATCAGGCCCGCCTCCCGCAGGGACGAGGCCCCGCGCCGCCAGTTGTGCATGACGTGCTCGGCGAAGAGCCGCTCCAGGGTGAGGGCGCAGGCGGCCCCGTACAGGACGTCACCGGCGCGTGCGGGGTACTGCCGTGCGAACCCGCCGCACATGTCGTGCGCGGCGATCTGCTCGTGGACGGCGTCGGCCTGCACGTGTTCGTCGTAGAAACGCCTCGCCTCCTGGTCCCCGCCCAGTCTCCGCAGGCCCATGGAGTAGCGGTGGTTGGGGATCGAGGAGGTCATCTCGAACGCCGCCAGGTGGCCCAGCAGCGCTCCGAGGTGGCGCCGGTGGAGCCCGAACAGCGACATGGCGTTGGAGACGGCCAGGGTGATCGCCGGGACCCGGTCCAGGTAGGCGCCGTAGGAGTCGTCCATACCCAGGCGGCGCATGGTGGTGCGAAACAGCTCCGAGTGCATCCGCCCGGCGCGCCCGCCGCCGTACTCGTCCGCCTGGATCTCGACCAGGGCCGCCTTGGGGTCACCATGCAGCCGGGGGATCGCCCAGGTGTGCGGGTCGGCCTCCTTGAGATGGTAGATCGACCGGTGCGCGACGAACTCGCGGAACTGCGCGAGATCGGCCTCACGCTGCAGGAATCCCGACAGATCGGGCCCGGCGGCGGTGGCCGTCAGCTCGGCCAAGGCCCGGCGCATGGGCACCGAGAAGGTGGGAACGGGGCGCGGCACCGCCCGTGCGAGACCGTCCTCGAACCGCCGCTCCAGCGCCCTTCTGACCGCCAGCAGTGACGGCTCCCACTCCCACTCCTCGTCCACCTCCGCGAAGCCGCGATAGTGCAGCTCGTAACAGGCGAAAAGCGCGAGCTGGAGATCCTCGTCCTCCAGGGCCGGCGTCCTGGCGGGCACCGGTGGCGGGCCGAACTCATGAGGCGGGCACGCCAGCCGCTCGAAGAGAAGCGCGGTGAGGGGACCTCGAGGCGCGGGCAGTTGCATCCTGGTCTCCCGAAGCGACGATGGATCGATGAAGAATCGATGGATGGTGCAGTTGAATAAATTGCGTCCCATTTGTAGTAATAGCGCCTTCTTTGGGCGATAAGTTAAATTTGAGATGTTCCCTCACCTGCCGAGAACTAACGTGACCGCGCGGCGGGTTCACGCCCTGTGCCGGGCGGAGCCGGTTGTCTCAGCCGGTGGCCGGTGGGCAGGATCCGGCTCGCCGCCGAGGTCCGGCGCGACCACCGGTGGAACGTGCCGTTCCACCGTCGGCGGTCCCTCGGGTACGGCCGCCGCACACGATCACACCGATCTCATCTCACCGGTTTCCCCCGGCGGGTCGACGGCGGGCAGCCGTGCCTCCTCGATCTGCACGCGAAGGGCGGCACGCGGGCTGCGTAGCTCATGTGAGACGTCGGAGGCGAACCGGTACGCCTTCCAGCTGCGCTCAAGGGCGCTGTTGATGCCGTGGGCGAGCCGGTTGATCTCCTGTCGGCCAGGGCACTCCGGGATCCGGCCCTCCGGGTGACCCTCGTTGATCTCGTCGAGGTGGTCGCAGATCCTCCTCACCGGGCGCAGCGTAGCCGTGACGATGCCGCGCATCCTCCAGCCGGTGAGTGCCATCGGCATGATCGTCTGGGCCCGAAAAGGATACCGAGCAGGCCTGGGACGACAGGCCCGGGGACACGCCGCGCCGGGGGGCGGGCAGGGGAGTCCGGGGCGGACCGCACGCGTGCGGCCCCCGCTGAGACGGGAGCGGGGCTGACCGATCCGGACGGGATCATCGGGCGGGAGGCCTCCGGGGTGTGCCGGAGGCGTGTCCCGGGCGGCCGATGAGCTCGGTGGCTCATCGCCCGGCTCCGCGACCTGGAGCGATTCGACGCCCGGGGTTGCCGGACCGTCCCGCATGGACACCGTGGGCGAGGGCCGTGGCGGCTTTTGCGCCGGGGTCCCACCGGGACATCGCGATCCGGCCTCGGATGTACGCCGCCATGAGAACGCCTCCCGACGCCGGTACCGGTGTCGCCAGGGTGGTGATGAGAACGGTGAGCCGCACGCAGGTGGACTGTGCGGGCAGTAGCACGCGCAGGCCGGTACCCCCGATAAAAGGGTGTACTCACTGCCATAAAAGGATTTGCATACTTTTTATAAAAGATTTCCTATATGACGCTTTGTTGGGTGCCGCATGGTACGTGGTGGGTCACCTCGGACAGCCCGGAGCAGGCGGCCCGAGGGGATCGCGGACCTACCGCGAGGCGCCATGAGCTACCCTCGCGCCCGCTCCGGAGGGCCTGGGACCGTCCGGGGTGTTCCCGGCATGGCCCCGGTGAAGATCTTGCTGTCCGTGGTACCGGCCGGGTCTTTGGCGCGTACACCGGGGGAATGACGGCGTCATGGAGCTGTTCGCCCCGATACCGCTGGACGAGTGGCGGGACACCAAGGCCACGTTGCACCGGTTCTGCCAGGTGGTGGGCAAGATCCGGCTCGCCGCCGAGGTCCGGCGCAACCACTGGTGGAACGTGCCGTTCCACCTCACCGGCCGAGGGCTCACCACCCGTCCGATGGGGCAGGCGGACGGCAACCCGATCTTCACGATCGACTTCGACTTTGTCGGCCACCAGCTACTCGTCACCGAGTTGGACGGCAGGGCGGTGTCCTTCCCGCTCTACGGCCAGTCGGTGGCGTCCTTCTACCACCGGGTCATGCTGGCGCTGGCGGAGCTGGACGTGCAGGTGGACCTGGACAGGCCCTGGCCGTTCGACCTGCCCGACTCCGGGCGGCCGTTCGTCGAGGATACCGAGCACGCGGCCTACGACCCCGTCATGGTCATTCGCTACTGGCAGGTCCTCAGCCAGGTGAACCTGGTGCTGGAGGAGTTCGCCTCGGGCTTCTCGGGGAAGATCAGCCCGGTGCACCACTTCTGGCACACCTTCGACATCGTCTGCAGCCGCTTCTCCGACCGCCGGGTCGACCAGCCGCCCTCGGTCGACTCCGTGACGCGGGAGGCCTACTCGCGGGAGGTGATCAGCTCCGGCTTCTGGTTCGGCGACGACGCCTTCCCCGAGCCCGCTTTCTACTCGTACACCGCCCCCGAGCCCGAAGGGCTGGAGAACGAGCCGCTGAGGCCCGAGGCCGCGGAGTGGATCGAGCAGCGAGGCGGCCATCTGGCCGTGCTGCGCTACGCCGACGCCCGGACCGAACCCGATCCGCGCGCCGCGGTACTGGCCTTCTACGAGAGCGCCTACCAGGCCGGAGCCCGGCGGGCCGGTTGGGACGTCGCCCGGCTCGCCTGCCCCGGTGGGATCACCGACCCGCAGCTGAGAACCGGCCCCTGACCGGGTTAACCGTTGGATCGGGTGTCCTCCGGCTTTGTAGGCTCCTGCGGTGGACGTTGACAGCGGGACAGTGATCCGGATCGCGGTCGCGGAGGATGCGGCCTCGGTCGCACGCGTCCACCTGGCCTCCCGGGCGGCGACCATGCCGTACCTACCTCCGCAGAAGCGCACCCATGACCAGGTGGCCCGGTGGCTCCGGGACGTCGTCCTCAGGGAATGCCGGGCCTGGGTCGCGGTGCGCGGCGCGGAGATCCTGGGGTATGCCGCCGTCGAGGGCGACATGCTCGAACACCTCTACCTACGTCCGGACGCCCGCCGCCAGGGGATCGGCACGCTGCTTCTCGACGAGGTCAAGCGGAACAGCCCCGATGGGGTCTCCCTGCACGTCTTCCAGCAGAACACCGACGCCCGCGCGTTCTATGAGCGGCACGGCTTCACCGTCCTCGACACCAACGACGGCAGCCGCAACATGGAGGCGCTGCCCGACATGACCCTTCGCTGGAGCCCGCCCAGCGCCCGGTGAGAGGGCATCCGCTCGGGGGCCGATCCGGCGGCAGGCGGCCCGGAGGGATCGCGGGCCCGCCGCGAGGCGCGGGCGTGAGCCCCCGGTAGCCGCCGGGGCCGTCAGGGCCCACTGCGGAACCCGGTCCTCCATCGGTGTGCCGCGCATCTCCTCCATGCCGTGCGACCAGAGGACCTCGGAGTCGAGCGGCCCGACCCAGTCGCGGCGTTCCCGCAGGGTGAGCGATGTCGACATCGGCATGACGTCGTCGGGCTTCTGCGCGTACCGCCAGCCGTTGTAGCGCGCGGGGGCGACGATGTGGGTGTCCAGGTCGATCCGGGCCAGGTCGCGCTCGGCGAAGGTGTAGTGCAGCGAGCCCCCGTCCATCGCCATCCGGCACGCCTCCACTCACCCGGCACAGCTCCACAACGGTCATCCGGACTCCAAGCCCTGAACCGTTACGATCCGGATCATTCAAACAGCAAGCCCCCGCCGCCACTACCGCCCCTCCTGTCGACATCGCCCGCAGCCGCTTCTCCGCACGCCGGGCCGGAGTCCGGCTCGCCCGCCCCGGCGGGATCACCGACCTGCGGCTGAGAATCGGACCGTTACCGGCGGCACGCCGCTCAGGGACCGATCCAGCGGACCAGGTCGTCCAGCGGCAGGCGGCCCGAGGGGATCGCGGACCTGCCGCGAGGCGCGGGCGCGGGGTAGCCGAGGGAGATGGCGGTCCTGACCTGCCACGGAGCCTCGACGCCGACCATCCGGCCGGCCCGCTCGGCGTTGGCGGCGGGGAAGAACGAGGCCGGGCAGCTTCCCAGACCGAGGTCGTGCGCGGCGAGCATGAGGCTCTGGGCGGCCCGGCCCGCGTCGAACTCCGCGTCCTCGCCGCCCGTGCCGTGGTCCACCGCGAGCAGGACGACCACCGGAGCACCGGCCAGGTGAGCCGCGTAGCCTCCCAGCAGGCTCAATCTCCGCTGCAGGCCGCGCTCCCTGACCACGACGAACCTCCAGGGCTGGCGGTTGCGCGCCGACCCGGTCCAGCGAGCCGTCTCCAGCACCCGCACGATGTCGCCCGTCGGCACCGGTGTGTCGGCGAACCACCGGGTGGCCCGCAGCGGCCCGCCCCTCTGCTCCACGCCCATCTCCCCGATCCCTGCTCCAGCGACGTCCCGAGGCTAGCCCCGTTTTCCGTACGTTCCGCATCGTTGCAGGTCAGCAGCTATATCTGATCCAGTGCGGCGGGTAGTCGACCCTGGTCAACCGGGGTCATGTGCGGAACACAGGGCTAGCGGTCGCTCCACTTGATCTCGTAGGGCTGGAGGGTGAACGACGTGTCGTCCACGGTCGTGGTGATCTTCGCGTCGGTGGTGTTGACCATCAGCAGCCGCCGCGGCTGCGCGAGCACCCGGACCTTGGGGTCGGAGGAGGTGACGTGCTCCAGTTCGGCTCCGGCGGGGAACCAGGTGGTGAAGTCGGCCACCAGCTTGCCGGTCGGGAGCTCGGCACCGGTCCGCGGGTCCCACATGCAGCCCTGGCAGGTGCCCTCCTTGACCTGTGGATTCCAGTACAGCGCGGTGGCGGCGCCGCTCTCGGCGAACTCGATCATCGAGGCGGCCTGGACGGCGAGTCGCATCGGCTCCGGCCAGGTGGTGTTGTCCTCGGGGACGAAGTACCACTCCGACCACCAGACCGGCAGGTCGCCGGTCTTGTCGCGCAGCCAGGTGGTGACCGCGCTGAACTTGCTCAGCGCTCCGAACGCGTCGGGCAGCAACTCGTGGGCGTCGGTCAGCGAGGCGCCGTCGACCACGATGAAGTCGGCGCCCTTCTTGTTCTTGAACCAGTAGTTGAAAGCGTCCAGGGCGTTCTGGTTGACGACTCCCCAGCTGCCACGCAGTTCGGACTTGCCGGTCCTGTTGCTGTCGAAGCCGAGGTAGGGGCCGCCGATCTTGGCGTCGGGCCGGACCGCCTTCACCGCGTCGTAGACCTTGTTGTAGAGGTCGGTGTAGCCCTTGAAGTCCGCGGGCTTGGAGTGGTCCTTCCAGAAGCCCTTGAACTCGTTCCAGACCATGAAGTACTCGACGTCGCGGTACTTCGCGGCGACGGCCGCCGACAGCTTGGCGAAGTCGTCGAAGTGCTTGGGATAGGGGGCGTCCTCCAGGTGTTCGCCCCAGGCCGAGTCCTCGGTCGGGCCCTCGGGGCCGCCCTTCATCCAGTCAGGGGCGCAGCAGAGCGTGATGATCTGTGTGCCGCCGGACTGCCTCATGAGGTTCGTCCGGCTGTCGAGGTCCTCCCAGTAGAACTCCTGCGGGCGCGGTTGGGGGTTGAGCGCCCCGAACCCCATGATGTGCTGGTTCTGCAGCATCGGGGTCCGGGCGAGTGTCCGGCTCACCTCCTGCTCGAACTGCGGGGTGACGTTGTTGGCGCTGATCCCCGTGTGGGTGAACCCCCAGCGAGGCCATCCGGGGTCCACCGCAGGCGCTTTCCGGATTTTGCCGTTGGACGCCGTGGTCGCGGGATCGGACGCCGCCGTCGAGGGGGCGTCGGCCTGTCGCGTGGCGGTGACCGCCTGGTCCGGGGCGCCGCCGAAGGAACAACTCACCGCCATCATCGCCGTGGCGATGACTCCCGCGGCTGAGGCGACCACCCGCCCAGGACGCCACCATGTCGATCCCTCAGTACTCGATGACACCTGATCCCCACTCGATCTTCGCCGTCTGCTTTGCCCAGAGCGTTCCACAGGCGGAGTAAAAGCGGCGTATAGGGAAGTGGTTCGCAGGTAAACGTTATGGTCGACCTAAAAGGCGGGCGTGCTCGCCGGTCACCGTGGGCCGGCGCCGCCTTCGCGGTGTCGGCCGGTTCGCCGGTCAGGGGACGAACCGGGTATCGATGCGGCGGCGGTACGAAGGCCCGCCCCGGACGCCTTGATCGGCGAACGAGGCGGGCCCTCACGTCGGATCAGCGGTCAGTTGTGCACCTGCACCGATCCCGCGGTGATCTCCTGGGGATCGGCCAGGTCCAGGTCGTACTCCAGCGAAGGCCGGTTGTCGTAAAGCTTGGCCCGTACCGGGTAGGCCCCGGTCTTCAGGTCCCACACCACGAGCCTGAGCCGTCCGGGATCGTAGCCGTACAGGACAAAGCCTCGCCCGTCCGCCGTTTCGCCCTTCACGGCGAGCCGGTCGTCGGGGGTCACGACCAGCCATTCGAGCCGGCCCGATCCGATCTCGAAGTCCGTCCCCTGTACGCGGACGGTGACCTTGCCGTTGCCCGGCTCAGGCCCCTGGTCGGCGGGCAGGTACTTCGGGTTGAACTGGAAGTGCGCCTTGCCCTCGACGGGTGCGGGCGAGGCGAAGTGGCCGCCGCCGGTGGCGAATCCGGCGTCGGGGTCGTAGGCCACGACCATGGTCTGCCGGTTCCTGGTGCCCAGGTCGTCGTCGGTGACGGTGACGCCGATCGTGTACATGCCGGGGTGGGCGTAGCGGTGCGTGCGGTCGCAGCGCTTGCCCGTGGCGGCGAACTCCTCCCTGACCCCGTCGTCCCAGACGACCACGCAGGTGTGGGTGTCGTTCGTGCCGGGGTCGCTGACCGGCACGGCGACGGTGACGTCGGTGCCGGCCCGGTAGACCGACCACGGTTCGGGGCCGAAGCCGTTGAGGTCGGCGGTCGCCGAGCCGCGCAGCGAGCCGCCGGAGCCGGAGACCCTGGGGGCGACGTTGCGTACGGTCACGCCCGCGCGGTCGCTGACCGGACCGTTGACACCGTCGCTGGCCGTCAGCGTCGCCACGAACTCACCATCGTCGTTGCACGTGACGGTGGTGCGGGCGGCGTGCGGGTCGGCCACCACGCAGGCGGCGCCCGCGTCGGTTCCGGAGACGGGGCTCACGGTCCAGGTCAGGGCGGGTGTGGACTCGCGGTCGTGGGCGTAGCCGTTGAGCGTGATGCGGGCGCCCTCGTCACCGGTGACATCGGGCCCGGCGTCGGCGGTGGGTGGCTCGTTGACAGGGGCGGGTAGCGAGCCACCGCTGCCGCCGTCGGTGATGTTCACCCAGAACTCGTCCTGGACGGGCGCGTCGGGGTCGGTCGAGGTGTACAGGATGCGGTCACCGGTGTAGTAGGCGCGCAGCCTGCCGCCCGCGACGGAGTTCTGCCGCTGAGGTACGGGCCGGACCGAGAAGTCCCAGTCGGGGTGTGCGGCGCCCTCGATCGTGGAGGCGAAGGGGTACTCGTCGCACTGCTCGGCGGGCGGCTGGGGTGGCGTGGGCAACCACAGATCGAAGTACCAGTCCCGCTCGGTGCCGGTGCGGTAGCAGGCAGCCTCCTTGTGCGCCTCGTTCGACCTGGCGACCGTGGTGTTCGCGGGGTCGTAGCGGTGCAGGCCCGGGTCGCTCTCGCTGCCCAGCCGGCCCGGCATCTTCTTGTCGCGCGGCCGTGGCACGCCCGGCGGGACGAGTAGCGGGTAGGTGTCGTTGGGGAAGTCCTGGGCCGTCTTGATGTGGAAGGCGACCGATTCGAGATCCCTGTCGCCGGTGGAGTAGGTGATGTGCGGGAGCACCTCGCTGAAGACACAGGCGTTCGGGGCGTGCTGGAAGTAGCCGGCCGAGTCACAGCGGATCATCCGGTCGGGAGTGTGGATGTCCTTGATCATCTTGAACTCGCCCTCCTCGCCGGAGGTCAACCTGATGAACCATCGGTGATAGAGCACCTTGTCCTGGTAACTGGACTGGTCCTCATGGGAGTAGATGTCCCACTTGGCCCAATCTCCGCGATCCCAGTCCCCCCAGGTGCGGTCGATGCCGGAGAACGCGCCATGGCAGTAGGTCGGTGACTCCTGGCAGTCGCCGACCGCGACGAAGGACTGGCCGGGCGCGGTGACCCAGTTGTCGATCAGGCCCCAGTCGTAGTCGACCGAGTCCTCCTCGATTCTGAAGTAGATCCGGGCTTTGCGCGTCTGGTTGCTGGACAGGCCGATGATGTTGTACTTGGCCTCGGTCGTTCCTTCGTGCTCCGGCGGCTTGTTGGTGTAGATCTTCCAGTAGTCGAAGATCATCGTGCCGCGCTGGCAGTACTGGAACCTGTTGTGGATACGGCCGACCGCGCTCTCCGCGCCCGGCAGTGACAGGCAGGTGTCGACGAAGCCGCTGTCGGGCTCGTCCGGCGGCTCGGCCAGGGCCGCGATCCTGCCCGCTTCCTCTTCGCCGTCACCGAACTCCGCGGAGTCGCGGTAGGACTTCTGACCGGTGGCGACCGCGACCTGCTTGGCCTCGCGCTGTGCCTGCTCCGGCGTGAGCGGTTCGGTCGCCTTCGTGACCTTGGCCCGTAACTGGTCCGTGGTGAGTGTGGTCCCGTCGGCGTACCTGAAGCTGACGCGGACCTCGCGCTCGGTCTTGGGGTCCTCGGCCGCTGCGGGCATGGCCGAGGGGGTGACCTGGGATGACTCTGCGACGGCCGGTGGCGTGAGTGCTGCCCCCAGCACAGCCACCAGCGTCAAGACCAGGATTTTTCGCTTCGGGGGAGGTTTTCCCATGTGCCGTCTCTCTTCGGTTAAGGAAGATCAGTAAACGAAACGGCATCAACGTAACATTGACGATTTTGGCCATCAATACATTATTTTTCAGTTTTTGACGGCAATTATCGGCTCAATATCGAAGGGCTTTGGCCCATCGCTGGACAGAGGAGTCTCCAAGCCGTCCGAAGAACATCACCCCTGAGGGTCCCGCGAGTTCGCCGCGGCGCGGAAGCTCTCCGCCAGGTGCCGTAGTCCCGGTTCGATCCGCTCCACCGGAATGGCGCCGTACCCGAGCACCAGCCCCGCCCGCGCGGGGGCCTCGCCGTAGTAGGGGGCGAGGTCCTGCAGTGCGATCCCCGCCTGGTCCGCGTACGCCGTGACGCGGTTCATGTCGACCCCGGCGTCCGAGGTCAGGTGGGCGCAGAGGTGCAGGCCGGCAGCCGAGGGGATCGGCTCCAGCCAGTCGCGGAAGTCTCGCCGGAGCGTGGCGAGGATCCGTTCGCGGCGGGCCGCGTACTCGCGCGTCGCCTTGCGGACGTGTCGCCCGAGCAGGCCCTCGCCGATGAACCCGGCCAGCGCCGCCTGGGTGGGCAGCTCGCTGTGCCAGTCGGTGAGCTGCCTGGCCCTGCGGAGTGCGGGCTGGAGCGAGGCGGGGGCGACCAGGAAGCCCAGCCGCAGCATCGGCAGCATCGTCTTGGAGAAGGAGCCGACGTAGATGACGTGGCCGCTGCGGTCCAGGCTCTGCAGCGGTTCCAGCGGGCGGTCCTCGAAACGGAACTCGCTGTCGTAGTCGTCCTCGATCACCACGGCACCTCGCCGCTCGGCCCATTCGAGCAGCGCGGCGCGGCGGCCGAGCGACATCGGCGTGCCCAGCGGGAACTGGTGCGAGGGCGTGACGTAGACGAGGCAGGCGGAGTCGGGGAGGGCGGACACGTCCAGGCCCTCACTGTCGACCGGCACCCCGGTGACCCGCGCGCCCAGTGACTGAAACAGCAGCCTGGCCGGCGGGTAGCCGGGTTCCTCGACCGCCACCCGGCAGCCGGGCTCGATCAGCACGCGGCCGATCAGGTCGAGCGCCTGCTGGGCCCCCTGGGTGACGAGCACGTCGGCGGCGCTCGCCCGTACCGAGCGGGAGATCCCGATGTGGCGGGCGACGGCCTCCCGCAGCCCCATATGTCCGGAGGGGTCGCCGTAGCCGGTGGAGCGCACCAGCGCCGGGCGGAGCTCGCGGGCGACGAGCCTGCGCCACGTTTCGAGCGGGAACAGCCGGGCATCGGGGACGCCCACCCTGAAGTCGTAGACCGGCTCCGTGGCCGGTTCGCTCGGCGGGGCGGGCAGGGACCGCCAGAGGTGGCGGGGGCGTACGCCGCTGCCCGCCGGCGCGGCCCGGGAGCGGGAGCGGCCGAGAGGTTCGGCGCACACGAAGGTGCCCGCGCCGACCTGACCGACGAGGACGCCCTCGGCGGTCAGCCGCTCGTAGGCGACGGCCACGGTGTTGCGTGACACGCCGAGCCGTCGCGCCAGCTCGCGGGTCGGCGGCAGGCGCTCCCCCGAGCGCAGGCGACCGTCGAGGACGGCGTCCAGAAGCTGCCGGTAGATGCGGACGGACAGATCGCCACGCCCGGCGAGGCTCACATGGAAATCCACCCGACCACCCTCGTATTGGCCCAATGATCCTGTCTTCTATTGGAGCTTATATGGAGCCAATTCCCTCAATAGAGTCACGCTGTTCCCAACGCGCGAGACCTCAGCGCGGTGACCACCAAGGAGTCCGATGTTCAGCCGGATCATGCCGTCTTCCGGGCCGCCCAGGATCCTCGCCCTCGCGCAGCTGACCAACTCCATCGGAGACGGCGCCTACTACGTGTGCTCGGCGCTCTACTTCATCCGGATCGTGGGGCTGTCGCCGACCGAGGTCGGCTTCGGGCTGACACTCGGCTGGGCCGTCGGGTTCGTGACGGGGGTCCCGCTCGGGCACCTCGCCGACCGCCGGGGACCGCGCGGCACGGCGGTCCTGCTGGCCGTCGCCACCGCCGTCGCGGTCGGCTCGTTCCTGTTCGTCCGGTCCTTCCCGCTGTTCGTGCTGGTCGCCTGCCTGTACGCGATCTCCCAGTGCGGTCTCGCCGCCGCCAGGCAGGCGCTGCTCGCCGGGCTGGTGGACAGGGCGCGGCGGACCGGGGTCCGGGCCCACCTGCAGGCGACGGTCAACGCGGGGCTGGCGATCGGCGCCGCGTTCGGGGGAGCGGCGCTGCACCTCGACACTCCGGCGGCCTACCTGACGGTCCTGGCGATGGACGCGCTGAGCTTCCTGTTCTCCGCGCTGATCCTGCTCCGCCTTCCTCCGCTGCCGTCCACGCCGGCCGCCGGAGCGGGCGAGCCGGCGCTGGCGGTGCTCAGGGACCGGCCGTACGCGCTGATCTCGTTCCTCAACATGATCACGCTGTTGAACATGCCGCTGCTCAGCCTGGTCATCCCGCTCTGGATCGTTCAGCGGACCCAGGCTCCGAGCTGGACGGTCGCCGCACTGCTGGTCCTCAACACCCTGGGCGTCGTGCTGTTCCAGGTACGGGTGGCCCGGCGGGTCAGGGACCTGGAGAGTGCCGCCCGCTCCGTACGGCGGGCGGGCGCGGTGCTGCTCGCCTCGTGTGCGGTGTTCGCCCTGTCGTCGGCCGGAACCTCGGCGTGGGTCGCCGGGCTCGTCCTGCTCGTGGCCGCCTGCCTGCAGGTGCTCGGTGAGATGATGCAGGCCTCCGGTGCCTGGGAGATCGGATTCGACCTCGCCCCGGCCGACAAACAGGGCCAGTACCAGGGCTTCTTCGGATCCGGTGCTGCGATCGCGAGGATGCTCGGCCCGCTGCTGCTCACCACGCTGATCGTCACCTGGGGGACTCCGGGCTGGCTGGTGCTGGGCGGCCTGTTCCTGCTCTCCGGCCTGGCGATGGGACCGGCGGTGCGCTGGGCACTGCGGACCCGGCGGCCGATCGCCGGCACCGAACCGGAAGGCGCGCGGGCCGTCTGACGACCGTCGCCTCGATGGTGACCGGGTACGGGGACGGCGACGACCTCGGCTCGGCCGACGCGTCATGCCGTACTGCTCCCGTGATATCGGGTTCGGTGCATTTCACGGAATAGAACCGCGGTAATCGGCACTTTAAGGTTAATTGTCTACTCGCGCATAAAATACGAAGAAGTCCCGTTGGGATGGATTTGGTTTTCCGTGGAATGCCATCTGTTTGCTGAGTCGAAAATGGGGGATGTGTTTTCCCTTTTGGTGTTCGGGTATTTCCGATTTGGATCACTGGAAATGATAAAAAATCGGATTCTCGCTGCAAAGGGAAATAAGTTGATTCCTTATGGGAGTGGGTCGACCGGCCGCCGCCTCTTGAAGTACGCCGTCGTCGTGACCACGGCGGGGACGGTGCTGTTGGGTCAGGCGCCGGTGAGTGCGATGGCCGGGCCTGTGCCGGGCACCTCTGCCGGAGCGGTCGTCAAGGGAGGCGGTCCCGTCGCATCCGTCGACCACCGCGGGGAGTGCCGTCACCGGCCTTGCCGCCGTTGCGGCCGTCCGTGCCACCGTTGTCACAGGTTCTGCGAGCGCGGACGGCGGGGGCGTAGGGGGATACAGGGCGTCCCGGGACGCCGAGGTCCGGAGGGTCAGGAAGGGCCGGAGGGCGAGCGAGGCCCGATGGGTTTCCCTGGACCGCGAGGTGAACGGGGCCCGGAAGGTAGGAGGGGCCCGCAGGGTGAGAAGGGCGATCAGGGTCCTGCGGGTGGTCCGCAGGGTGAGAAGGGGGATCAGGGTCCTGCGGGTCCGCAGGGTGAGAAGGGGGATCAGGGTCCTGCGGGTCCGCAGGGTGAGAAGGGCGATTCGGGTCCTGCGGGTCCGGCGGGAGAGAAGGGCGATCAGGGTCCTGCGGGTCCGCAGGGCCTGACAGGTCTACAAGGTCCGGCCGGTGCTCAGGGTCCGGCGGGAGAGAAGGGCGATCCGGGTGAGAAGGGCGATCAGGGTCCTGCGGGTCCGCAGGGTGAGAAGGGTGATCCTGGTGAGGAGGGCGAGGAGGGGAGCCCGGGTCCGATGGGGCCGCCGGGGCCGGGGGTCGGTATCGACTCGGTGATCCAGGGCAGCACCGAATACCTCGGCTACGTGCCGGGCGACGGCCGCACCCTGCTCAGGGATCCGGGAAACACCCCGAACTGGCACGATCTCTCGTCCGTGGCAGGTTACCCGGGCCACGTGACCGGTGTCACCCTGGCTGCGTTGGGAAGCAGCCTGTACGTCGACGTGCTGGGCATTGACGGCAGGATCATGCAGACGACGTGCAAGATCAGGCCGATCCCCGGCAAGGGGGGAAACCCGGCATGGCCCGGCAACTGCGGCGCTTTCGTCAATCTGACGCCGCCCACGGGGCGGTCGGCCGGGACACGGATCAACTGGAACATCGACGAGGAAGCGGATGAGTCCGGGAAGCGGCTGAGCAAAGCCGGGGCACGGGCCTCCTGAACCGTCCCGTGACGCCGCAGGCGGATGATCGCGAACACCCTTTCGTGATCATCCGCCTTCTCGGTTACGGGGGGGACCGGCCCGATGTCCCGGGCTTCAGGCCCATGGGCCGAGGTGTTTTCCGGTGTCATCGGCGGTCGCGGCGGTGGCGTATCAGGTGCCGGGCGATCAGTCCGATGGCCAGGACGACCAGGGCGAGGAGCAGGTAGGTGAAGTAGCGGGCGATCTCGTCGTACACCTCGCCGATGTAGTTGCCCACGGTGTATCCCAGCACCGTCCACACCGTGACCCACAGCGCCGCGCCGAGGGTGTTGAACGCCAGGAAGCGGAGCCAGGGCATGCCGATGGTGCCCGCGACGATGCCGTTGACCTCGCGCAGTCCCGCGACGAAGCGGGCGACGACGACGACCTTGCCGCCGTGCTGTTCGAAGAACCGCTCCGCCTTCTGGAAGCGTTCCGGGGGCAGCAGGACGTAGTGGCCCCAGCGGCGGATGAAGGCACGACCGCCGGTGCGGCCGATCAGGTAGCCGAGGTTGTCCCCGGCCACCGCGGCCAGCACCGCGATCGGCACGATGGCGGCGAGGTGTAGTTGCCCGGCCCCGGCGTAGATCGCGGCGGTGAGCAGGATCGTCTCCCCGGGGACGGGAACGCCGAAATCCTCCATGAAGATCAGCGTGCCGACGGCAAGGTAGCCGTAGTGGTCCAGCAACGGTGCCAAGTGGGCCAGCGGGCCGGGTAGCGGTGGAGCCATGCTGTCACTCTATGGGGTTGTTTGATTACTCTGTGTCCCGATTCGGTGTAGGGGTGACCCGAGGTGACGTCTTACTGGTGAACATTCTGATCTGTTTTAGGCATTTAATGGCCATATGCCCGATAGATGGTTATTTGGGGGGAAGGTGGCCAGTGAGCAGGCGGTATGGGCCGCCGGGGGTACACCCGGCGGCTCATGCATCCGAATCAGGAGGTCCCATGAAGAAGGAACTTCTCGTCTCCGGGCTGAGCGCGCTGATGGTGAGCGCGCTCCCTGTCGCCGCGGGGGCGGCCACCCACTCCGCGCCCACCCCGACGCCGTCGGCGTCGTCTCCGGGCCACACGTCGTCACCTTCGGCCGGCGTGAGCGGTAAGCCGGTCGGCCCCGGCTGCTCTGCCCTGCCGGCCACCGGCAAGGGCAGCCTCGGCAACGCGGCCAGGGAGCGGGTCACCACCGCGGTGGCCGAGAACCCCGAGCTGTCGACCCTGAGCACCGCCATCAAGGACGCGGGTCTGACCAACAAGCTCTACACGGCCAAGGGCATCACGATCTTCGCTCCCAGCAACGCGGCCTTCGACCAGCTGCCGCCCGGCACCCTCAAGAAGCTGATGGCCAACAAGCCGGAACTGGCCAAGGTGCTGACCTACCACGTGGTGGAGGGCAAGAAGAGCCCGTCCCAGCTGGTCGGCGCGCCGCTGAAGACCATGCAGGGCGGCCAGATCACCGTCAAGGGTTCGGGCCAGGACTTCATCGTCTCCGGCAGGGCCAAGGTGGTCTGCGGCGACATCGCCACCAAGAACGCCACCGTCTACATCATCGACAAGGTGCTGCTGCCTCACTCGAAGTGAGCCCTCTAGCGGTCCAGCTGGAAGGCGGCCATCGGGATGTGCAGCCAGGCCGGGCGGTTGCGGGCCTCGTAGACGACCTCGTAGGCGGCCTTGTCGAGTTCCAGGGCGCGGAGCAGGACGGCGTCCTCGGCACGCAGGTGGCCGCCTCCGGCGGAGTATCCGGCCAGGAAGGAGGAGCGGTTGAGTTCGGCCCACTCGATCGCGCGGGGACGCAGCTCGTCGGCGTCGACGTGGTCGGCCAGCAGGTGGCGGGCCGCGTAGTCGAAGGAGCGGAGCATCCCGGCCACGTCGCGTAGCGGTGAGGCCAGGGCCCGGCGCTCGGCGATGGGCTGTCCAGGCTCGCCCTCGAAGTCGAGGATGATCCAGTCTGTGGGGGTCCGCATCACCTGGCCGAGGTGGTAGTCGCCGTGGACGCGCTGGACCGACATCTCCCTGGCCAACTCGGAGACCCGCTGGTACGCCTCCTCGGCGACATGGGCGTGCTCGCGGAGCTCGGGCACCTCGGCGACCGCGACGGCCAGGCGGCGGCCGAACTCCTCGACCATCCGCTTGACCTCCTGCGACTCGATCACGTCGACCGGGAAGGCGGCGGCCAGCTCGTGGTGGACCTGGGCGGTGGCCACGCCGAGGCGAAAGGACTCGGCGCTGAAATCGCCGCCCGCCTCCGAGGCCGAGGACTCCAGGGCGCCGTAGAGGTCGCGGACACTGGCCAGCGCCAGTGCCCAGCCGTCGTTGGAGTTCGACAGGAACTCCTGGGTCATCGCCAGTGTGGTGGGCTCGCCGTCCAGGTCGGTCTCGATCCAGCCGTACGGCCGCGCGATGTGGGTGCCGTCCCGGAGGGCCAGGGCGGTGACGATCTCCAGTTCCGGGTTGACCCCGGGGGTCAGGCGGCGGAACAACTTGCAGATGTAGGTGTCGCCGTACACCAGGGAGGTGTTGGACTGCTCGGCGCTGAGCACCAGGCTCCGCAGGGAGGTGTTGATCTCCACCCCGTCGAGGTGGCGGAAGCGGAGCGGGCCCAGATCACGGTTCTCCGCCATGCCGGTCAACAGGACGCAGGTGAGGTCGGCGTCATAGGCGGCGTCGTAGTAGTCCTCGCCGATGTGGGCGGGTTTGAAGCGGTAGTCATCGGGTGCGTCGGTGCCGAGCAGCAACTGGTACCGGTCGCGTACCCCGGCCTGGTGAACCGAGATGACCAGGTGGCGCAGGCGTGGTGCGAGTTGTACGTCCGAGTCGACGACGAGATTGTCGATCGGACGCCCCTTACCGGCGAACCATCGTTGATGGGTGATCCAACCGGTAAGGAGCTCCGTCAACACGGCTTTACGCCTCCTGGGATACGGGCGGCAGGGTGAACCAGTAGAACCCATGCCCCGGGAGCGTCAAAAGATACGGAAGCTCGCCAATTGGTGGGAAAGGAACTCCGCCCATCGTCTCCACTGGAATCGACCCCTCGAAGCGGCGGAGGTCCAGCTCCACCGGTTGAGGGAACCTGGAGAGGTTGTTGACGCACAGGATCCGGTCGTCGCCGAGCTCCCGTACGTAGGCCAGGACGCTCGGGTTGGAGGAGTTCAGCTCGGTGAACGCGCCGAGGCCGAAGACCGGGTGCCGCTTGCGAATGTCGATCATCCGCTTGGTCCAGTGCAGCAGCGAGCCCGCGCTCCGCTGCTGGGCCTCGACGTTGAGCGCCTGGTAGCCGTAGATCGGGTCCATGATGACCGGGAGATACAGCCGGCCGGGGTCGCAGTCGGAGAATCCCGCGTTGCGGTCGGGGCTCCACTGCATCGGGGTGCGGACCCCGTCGCGGTCGCCCAGCCAGATGTTGTCCCCCATGCCGATCTCGTCACCGTAGTACAGCACGGGAGAACCGGGCAGGGAGAGCAGCAGGGCCGTGAACAGCTCGATCTGGTTGCGGTCGTTCTCCAGCAGCGGTGCCAGCCGCCGCCGGATGCCGACGTTGGCCCGCATCCGGGGATCCTTGGCGTACTCCGAGTACATGTAGTCGCGCTCGTCGTCCGTCACCATCTCAAGCGTGAGCTCGTCGTGGTTGCGGAGGAAGATGCCCCACTGGCAGTTCTCCGGGATCTTCGGCGTCTGGGCCATGATCTCCGAGATCGGGTAACGCGACTCCCTCCTGACCGCCATGAAGATGCGCGGCATCAGCGGAAAGTGGAACGCCATGTGGCACTCGTCGCCCCCGGTGGCAGGGTCGCCGAAGTACTCGACCACGTCGGCGGGCCACTGGTTGGCCTCGGCCAGCAGCACCCGGTCGGGGTAGAGCCGGTCGACCTCCGCCCTGACCCGCTTCAGGTACTCATGGGTCCTGGGCAGGTTCTCGCAGTTGGTGCCGTCCTGCTCGAACAGGTACGGGATGGCGTCCATCCGGAAACCGTCGATGCCGAGGTCCAGCCAGAAGCGGAGCACCTCCAGCATCGCGTCCTGCACGTCGGGGTTCTCGTAGTTGAGGTCCGGCTGGTGCGAGAAGAAGCGGTGCCAGTAGTACTGTCCCCGGACCGGGTCGTGCGACCAGTTGGACGTCTCGGTGTCGATGAAGATGACCCGGGCGTCCTTGTAGAGCTCGTCGTGGTCGTTCCAGACGTAGAAGTCGCCGAACGGACCCTCGGGGTCGTGCCGGGAGGCCTGGAACCACGGGTGCTGGTCACTGGTGTGGTTCATCACCAGGTCGGCGATGACCCGCATGCCGCGCTTGTGCGCCTCGTCGACCAGCTTCACGAAATCTCCGAGGTCCCCGAAGTCGGGGAGGATCTTCATGAAGTCGGCGATGTCGTACCCGCCGTCGCGCAGCGGTGACTCGTACAGCGGCAGCAGCCAGAGGCAGTCGACGCCGAGCCACTGGAGGTAGTCCAGTTTCTGGATGAGACCGCGGATGTCTCCGGTGCCGTCGCCGTTGGAGTCGGCGAAGCCCCGGATGAGAACCTCGTAGAAGACGGCGCGCTTGAACCAGTAGGGGTCGCGCGGTTCTTCCTCGTCGAAGGTGTTCGGAATTGGCTCAGGTAGCTGACTCACCAGTGGACTCCCCGCTGTTCTGCCGGTATACGCGTACCCGGCCGGCTCACCGCTGGCTCGCCGCCGCTGCACGCAGAGTGAAGACGTGCGCTGGGTGGATGTGGGGATCGAGGCGCACGTAGTTGTCCTGCCGCCACCGATACGACTCGCCCGACAGTTCGTCGTCCACGACGAACTCGGCTTGCCAGTCGAGACCGAGGGCGGGCATGTCCAGCGACACCGTCGCCTCGTGGGTGTTGTGCGGATCCAGATTCACGACCACGAGGACCACGTCGCCCAGGCCGTGCCGTCGTGTGGCCGTGTCGTAGGCACCGGGCAGCCGCTTGGAGAAGCAGACCATGTCCGGATGGTTAACGCTGTGAAACCGTAGATTACGCAGTTCCTGGAGCGCCGGGTGTGCTCTTCGGAACAAATTGAGTTGCGTGATGAACGGGGCAAGGCTACGGCCTTCCCGCTCCGCCCCTACCCAATCTCGGGGTTTGTACTGATATTTCTCACTATCTAGATATTCCTCGCTGCCTGGTCTAACCGGTACATTCTCCGCAAGTTCATAACCCGCATAGACGCCCCAGGTCGGCATCGCCATCGCCGCAAGTACCGCTCTGATGTGGAATGCCGGGACACCCCCATGTTGAAGGTACTCGTGGAGAATGTCCGGAGTGTTAACGAATACGTTCGGCCGCATGTACGACGACGTCTCGTGGGAGAGCTCGCTCAGGTAGTCCTCGACGTCCGAGCGCGAGTTCTTCCAGGTGAAGTACGTGTACGACTGGTGGAAACCGACCTTGGCCAGCGTCCGCATCATCGCCGGTCGGGTGAACGCCTCGGCCAGGAACAGCACGTCCGGGTCCGTGGCGTTGATGTCGGCCAGCAGCCTCTCCCAGAAGGCCACCGGCTTGGTGTGCGGGTTGTCCACCCGGAAGATCCGCACGCCGTGATCCATCCAGACCCGCACCACCCGCCTGATCTCCTCGTAGATCCCCTGGGGATCCTTGTCGAAGTTCAGCGGGTAGATGTCCTGGTACTTCTTCGGCGGGTTCTCCGCGTAGGCGATCGAGCCGTCGGCGCGGATGTTGAACCACTCCGGGTGCTCGGTGACCCATGGGTGGTCGGGCGCGCACTGCAGGGCCAGGTCGATGGCGACCTCCATGCCCAGCTCGCGGGTCTTCGTCACGAAGGCGTCGAAGTCCTCGAAGGTGCCCAGGTCGGGGTGGATGGCGTCGTGACCGCCCTGCTGCGAGCCGATCGCCCAGGGCGAGCCGGGGTCGTACGGCTCGGGCGTCAGGGTATTGTTGCGCCCCTTGCGGAAGCTCTGCCCGATCGGGTGGATCGGCGGCAGGTAGACGACGTCGAAGCCCATCTTCGCGACGGCCGGCAGCCGCTTCGCGGCAGTCTGGAAATTTCCGGACTTGGGGGCTGCGTCCCGCTCGATGATCGCCCCCTCGGAGCGCGGGAAGAACTCGTACCACGACCCGAACAGCGCCCTGCGGCGATGGACCACCACCGAGCGCGGGGACGACCTCGTGATCAGCACGCGCAGGGGGTGCGCGTGCAGCAGCGCCGCCGTCTCCGGAAGCTGGGCGACGGTGAACCGGGCACGCGGGTCGATCCGGGTGTCGCGGAGCCTGGCCGCCACCGCCTGGAGCGCGGCGCGGTGCCCGCACGCGTGTGCCTGGGTGACCTTGCCGCGCTTCGCCGTCCTCGCCGCGGGGGTCCGGCCGCTCACCGGCCTGCCGGTCGCGACGGTGCCGGTCGCCGGTCCGCAGTCGGCGGCCCGCACGGCTCTCGCCGCGCGGTCGAAGAGCCGGGCGCCCTCCTCGCACATCAGGTCGGCGTCCAGGTCGCGCGGGATCTTGATGCCCGCGTCGTGCAGCCAGGTGGCCAGGGGATCACCCCAGGCCTCCACCCGGAAGCGCCACTCGCCCTCGGTGGGCAGCGTCACCTCCACGCCCCAGCGGTCGGTGCCGGGCCCGAGCTCGCCCATGGGCAGCAGTGGCCCGCGCACGCCGTCGGGGCCGGTGAACACGACTCCTGCGGCGACCGCGTCGTGTCCCTCGCGGAACACGGTCGCGGAGATCTCGAAGGTCTCACCCGCGGCGGCCTTCGCGGGGTAGCGCCCGCATTCGACCGTGGGGTAGATGTCCAGGATTGGGATTCGTCCGATCATCGCGTCTCAAGGTAGCGGCGGCACGCCCGGTACCGCCGGGGAAGTCAGCAAGGAAAGATCTTCGATTTTCAAGCGCCCCCGGCGGCCGCTCTCGGGGCAAGGCGGAGCCCTGCCCTGCCGGGACGGCCGGTTCCGAGGGCAGTGCATTCTGGCTCGTATGTCCGGTGCCCTAATAGTCCATCTTCATGCGTGCCGGTGGATAGAGTGCGGGACCTCTTACTCTTCGGCGAGTTGTCCTAACAGTCGATCACCTGCCTTTGATGTGTTTGGGGGGGATTGATAGCGGTGAGGGGGAGACGCGTGAGTGTTTGAGTCGCCCTCGTGGCGCTGAGTAACTAGGGTCTGGCACCGTGAGAGCTATTCGCAGGTTTACCGTCCGCACCGTCCTGCCCCCCGAGCTGGCACCTCTCGGGGAGCTCGTGCTGAATTTGCGCTGGTCGTGGCACCCGGAGACATTGGACCTGTTCGGCGAGGTCGATCCGGCGATCTGGGGGCGTGTCGGGTACGATCCCGTCGCCCTGCTGGGTGCGGTGGAGGCCGACAGGCTCCGCGAGCTCGCCGCCGACCGCCGCTTCCTGCGGCGGCTGGCCGACGCGGCCGACGATCTCCGCGAATACATGACCGCTCCCCGCTGGTACCAGACCATCTCCGACGCTCCCCGGAGCATCGCCTACTTCTCGCCCGAGTACGGCATCGCCGCCGCCCTGCCGCAGTACTCCGGCGGGCTCGGCATCCTCGCCGGCGACCACCTCAAGGCGGCCAGCGACCTCGGCGTGCCCATCCTGGCCGTCGGCCTGCTCTACCGGCACGGCTACTTCACCCAGTCCCTCTCGCCCGAGGGCTGGCAGCTTGAGCACTACCCCTCCCTCGATCCGGGCGGCCTGCCGTTGACCCTGCTGAAGGAGCAGGACGGCACCCCGGTGCGAATCAAGCTCAGCCTTCCCGAGCAGCGCACGCTGCACGCCCAGGTCTGGGTGCTCCAGGTCGGCAGGGTGCCGCTGCTGCTGCTCGACTCCGACGTGGCCGAGAACGACACCGCGGCCCGCGACGTCACCGACCGCCTGTACGGCGGCGGCACCGACCACCGCCTGCTCCAGGAGTTGCTGCTCGGCGTCGGCGGCGTCCGCGCCATCCGGGCCTACTGCCGGGTCACCGGGCACGCCGAGCCCGAGGTGTTCCACACCAACGAGGGGCACGCCGGCTTCCTCGGCCTGGAGCGCATCCGCGAACTCACCGAGG
This sequence comes from Streptosporangium amethystogenes, assembly GCF_000721075.1. Taxonomy (GTDB): domain Bacteria; phylum Actinomycetota; class Actinomycetes; order Streptosporangiales; family Streptosporangiaceae; genus Streptosporangium; species Streptosporangium amethystogenes. Next base: position 226,135 of record NZ_JOEQ01000012.1, on the reverse strand, counting down.
CCAGGCTCTCCTTCGACGAGGCGCTGGAGGCGGTGCGGGCCGGCACCGTCTTCACCACGCACACCCCGGTGCCCGCCGGGATCGACCGCTTCCCCGCGGAGATGATCGCCCGCCAGTTCGGCGGCGACAACGCGTGGCCCACGGTCCCGACCGACCGCATCCTCGCGCTCGGCGCCGAGGACGAGCCGGGCAAGTTCAACATGGCCGCGATGGGCATGCGGCTGGCCCAGCGGGTCAACGGCGTCTCCGAGCTGCACGGCGCCGTGAGCCGGGAGATGTTCCAGTGGCTCTGGCCCGGCTTCGACGCCGGCGAGGTCCCGATCGGATTCATCACCAACGGCGTGCACGCGCCCACCTGGGTGGGCCGCGAGATCATGGAGCTGGCCGGCCAGGAGCTGCCCACGCTGGTCGAGCAGGCCCAGGGCTGGGAGAGCATCACCAAGATCTCCGACGGCGACGTATGGGGCATCCGGGGGAGGCTGCGCGAGAAGCTGGTCAGGGCGGCCCGCGCCCGGCTCCGCCAGTCGTGGCTCAACCGGGGCGCCTCCCCGCCCGAGCTCGGCTGGATCGACGAAGCCCTCGACCCCGAGGTGCTGACCATCGGCTTCGCCCGCCGGGTGCCCTCGTACAAGCGGCTCACCCTGATGCTGTCCGACCCCGAAAGGCTCCGGGCGCTGCTGCTCGACCCGGTCAAGCCGGTCCAGATCGTGATCGCGGGCAAGGCGCATCCGGCCGACGAGGGCGGCAAGAAGCTCATCCAGCAGATCGTGAAGTTCGCCGACGCGGAGGACGTGCGACACCGCATCGTCTTCCTGCCCGACTACGACATGGCCCTGGGCCAGCTGCTCGTCCAGGGCTGCGACGTGTGGATGAACAACCCGCTCCGCCCGCTGGAGGCGTGCGGCACGTCCGGCATGAAGGCGGCGCTCAACGGCGGGCTCAACCTGTCCATCCGCGACGGCTGGTGGGACGAGTGGTACGACGGCACCAACGGCTGGGCCATCCCCACCGCCGACGGCGTCGCCGACCCCGACCGCCGCGACGAGCTGGAGGCCACCGCCCTCTACGACCTGATCGAGCACGAGGTGGCCGACCGGTTCTACGACCGCGCGGACGGCCTGCCCCGGCGCTGGCTGGAGATGGTCAGGCACACCCTGACCTCGCTCGGCCCCAAGGTGCTCGCCGGGCGGATGCTCCGCGACTACGTGGTCGGTCTCTACGCCCCCGCGGCCTCCTCCGCGCGCGCCCTGTCCGGCGACGGGTACGAGCAGGCAAGGAGCTTCGCGGCGTGGAAGCTCAGGGTCGGCAGGGCCTGGCCGGGTGTGCGGGTCGAGCACGTGGAGGCCTCGGGTCTCGGTGACACCCCCGAGCTCGGATCGTCCCTGGGGCTGAAGGCCACCATCGCCCTCGGCGAGCTGGAGCCCGGTGACATCCGGGTCCAGGCGGCCTACGGGCGGGTCGGGGACCACGACGACCTGGTCGCCCCCGCCTACGCCGACCTGACGGTCGAGAACACGGGCGACGACGGCAGGGCCGTCTTCGGCGGGACCATCCCCCTGGAGCGCACCGGCCCGTTCGGCTACACGGTCCGGATCGTTCCCGACCACCCCCTGGTGGCATCGCCCGCCGAGCTCGGCCTGGTCGCGGTGCCGGAGGAGCCCGTGGGCATGACCAACGGCACCCTCCGTTGAGCGAGCGTCCACCCGGCGCGCGCGCCGGGTGGACGCGCCGGGTGGACGGCGATGTCAGGCGTTGGCCTCCAGAGCCGCACGGACGGCCGACTCCAGGGCGCCCTCGATCCAGGAGTGTTTGAGCGAGGTGTGCTCGCCCGCGAAGTGCAGCCGCCCGACGGGTGCGGCGATGGCGGGGTGGATCTCGGTCATCTGGCCGGGGGTGAAGACCGCCGCCTCGCCGAAGGCATAGCGGTTGCGCAGCCAGCTCTGGGTCTGGCCGTGGCCGGTGTAGAAGTCGGCGATGCGCTCCCCGTGCACCTCCTGCAGGCCGCGCAGCGCGTGGCCGTAGCGCTCGGCGTCGTCCATGGAGTCCCACCGGGAGGCGTCGTCGGCCCATGCGTAGCTGGCCAGCACGACCCCGCCCTCGCTGCCGCGCACCGGGTGTGAGGGGAAGTAGACGAACCTGTTGGCGTTGTCGGTGACCGAGCCGCCGCCCGTCACATGGCTCGCGGGCCCGGGGCGGTAGCGGGGGCCCAGCTCGCGCTTCCAGTCTCGTTCGTCGAACTCCCACCAGCGCCTGCGGAACTCCAGCAGCACCTTGGTCGCGGAGTCGTAGTGCAGCTCGATCACCGCGCGCCGCTTCGGGTACGGCAGCGCCGGGGTGATCTCCACGTGGCGCAGCGCGGAGAACGGGATCGTGATGATCGCGAGATCTCCCTCGAACGTCTCGCCCCTGCCCTGGGGCCGGAAGACGGACTCGGTGCTGCCCGTCTCGGTGACCGTCTCCACGCGTACCCCCCGGGCGGTGTGCCGGATCCGCACGGCCCGGCGGTCCATCCGGATGTCCCCGCGCAGCCCGGGTTCCAGCCGGTAGGGCAGCTCCCGGCTGCCCCCGGCCATCTCCCAGTAGGTCGCCGACGGGTTGACCAGGCTCCGGGTGAGGAAGGTGTGCATGAACGACAGCGGCAGCCGGGAGGTCAGGTTCTCGATGGTGCCGATGGCGTCGATGGCCGCGTCGCTCAGCCTGGCGTGTTCCCGGAGGAAGCGGTTCATGGAGTGGTCGTCGAAGTCGTACAGCACGCGGGCCCAGCCCTCGATCAGCTCGGGCAGCGGCTTGTCGACCCGCTCGGAGCCGCGGACGACGGAGAAGTAGTCCCTGACCGGGTCCAGCGCCTCGTCCAGGATCTTTCCCGCGGTCCTGTCGTCCCTGAGCCCGAACGAGGCGTTGATCTTTCGTGGGTCCCTGGCGTACTCGTCGCGCCGTTGCGAGATGCCGTTGACCCGGATCCAGGTGTGGTTCGCCCGCTCCGGTGCGGTGAACTCCCCGCGGGACGGCCCGGAGCGCCAGACCGGCCCGCGGCGCGAGGTGTAGACGACCGGCGGTGTCGGCCCGCTCGCCGCGTCGCCGGGCCGCACGTCGACGTTGTAGAACAGGCGACGGGAGATGCCGAGCTTGTCGATCAGCGCGAGGGTGAGCGGGTGGAAGTCGGGGATGCGCATCGCCCCCGCCTCGGCGTACTGCCGCCGGTCGGCGAAACCGGTCCGGAAGGTCTTGATCCGGCCGCCGATCCGGTTGCCGTTGGCCTCGATGACGGTGACCCGGTGCCCGGCCCGCTTCAGCAGCGTGGCGGCCACCAGCCCGGAGATCCCGGCGCCGACGACCAGGATTCTCTTGGGGCTGCGGGCCCTGGGCAGGCCCTTGTCGATCAGCACCCTGAGGTATTCGAGTTTGAGGTCCGCGTCGTTCTCGTCGATCAGCAGCAGATCCCGCGCCACCTTCAGGCAGGTGTCCCAGCGCTCTCCGGCACGCGGCTCCCGCCGGGTGCCGGTGGGGGCCGGGCCGGTGGGCGAGACGGCGGCCGAGACCGCGGGGGACATGGGTGCCACGGCGGAGCCCATGGCCCCCACCGCGCCCAGCCCTGCCAGCCTGGCGAATCCTCGCCGGTCGATGCCTGTCACGGTATCCTCCTGTCGTTGGTCACTCTAGGTAATGGAATGACTACTATCGGTTTGCCTTCCGGTGTGCCAGGATCTCCCCGGCTGTGACTCCAACCGATGTGACGGAGCCTGTTTTTTGCGGTTTTTGTCGCAACAGGCGGACGGAGGGCCGGTGGGCGGGTGACGGCATTCGCGGGCGGAATATCAAGCCGGGTCGGACAAAAGCTCTTTTATCGGGCAAAACGCGACAATGGACCTCTTTTGCCTAGTTCTCCCTCCTTTTATTGGGTAATGGCTAGATAGCCGACATATCGCACAGGCTGGAGTGAGCATTGAAGGCATGGACGTTCGAGGGTCAGCCGGGCCCGCTGGGCGACACCACGGTCACCCTGGTCGAGGGTGGTTCCTTCTGCGTGTGCGCGCGCAACGGCGACATCCGGCCCGGCGGGGCGCAGGGTGTCTACCACGCCGACACCCGGCTGCTCTCGCGCTGGGAGCTCAGGGTGGACGAGATGGCGGTGGAGCCCCTCAGGGTGCTGCCGGCCGAGCCGTACCATGCGACGTTCCTCGGCAGGACCGGCCCCCGCCCGGGGCGGGCCGAGAGCAGCCTTCTCGTGATCAGGGACCGCTACGTCGGCGGCGGCCTCCGCGAGGATGTGACCCTGCGCAACCTGGCCGACGAGCCCGCCGGATGCGTCGTCGACATCCATGTGGCCTCCGATGTGGCGGACCTGTTCGAGGTGAAGGCGGGCCGGGTCAGGCACGTGGCCGACGTGGAGATGACGGCTGACAGGTCGGGGCTGCTGATCATCTCCACCTGCCGCTCGCGCGGCACCAGGGTGGTGGCCGAACCGTCGCCGTTCGCCGTGCCGGGCATGCTCATCTTCAGGGTCGTGGTGCCCCCCCGGGGCGAGTGGACCGTCAGCCTGCAGGTCAACCCGATTCTGGAGGGCGAGGAGTCACCGGCCTGGTTCTCCACGTGCTATCCCCTGGAGCACGCGGAGCCCGCCAGGCGCCGGGCCGACTGGGAGCGCCTCAGCCCGGTCGTCGTCACCTCCGACCGCCTCCTGTCAAAGGTGCTGGAACGCTCCAAGGAGGATCTCGGCGCGCTCCGGCTCTTCGAATCCGACAGGCCGGAGGAACCGCCGACCATCGCCGCGGGCGCGCCGTGGTTCATGACCCTGTTCGGCCGCGACTCGCTGCTGACCTCGTGGATGGCGCTCCAGATGGACCAGTGCCTGGCACTGGGCACCCTGCGCCGTCTGGCCAGGCTCCAGGGCACCGTCAACGACCCGCTCACCGAGGAGGAGCCGGGCAAGATCCTGCACGAGCTCCGCTTCGGGACCCAGGTCGGCGCCTCCCCGCAGGCCGGCCGTGCCTACTACGGCTCGGTGGACTCGACCCCGCTGTTCGTGATGGTCCTGGGCGAGCTGCGCCGGTGGGGCATGCACCGGGAGGCCGTCGAGGAACTCATGCCGCACGCCGACGCCGCCCTCGACTGGATCAACAGGGGCGCCGACCCGTTCCTGTCCTACCGGCGCAAGACCGACCACGGACTGATCAACCAGGGATGGAAGGACTCCTTTGACGGCATCAACTTCGCCGACGGCACCCTGGCCCGCCCGCCCATCGCCCTGGCGGAGGTCCAGGGCTACGTCTACGCCGCCTACATCGCCCGCGCCCACTTCGCCCACGAGGTCGGCGACACGGCTCTGGAGGAGCAGTGGACGGCCCGCGCGAGCCGGATCAGGGACGCCTTCAACGAGCGCTTCTGGCTGCCGGACCGGGGCTACTACGCCATCGGTCTCGACGGCGCCGGGCGCGCCATCGACAGTCTCGCCTCCAACATGGGGCACTGCCTGTGGGCCGGCATCGTCGACGAGGACCGGGCCGCGCAGGTCGCCGAGCGACTGCTCTCGCCGGAGATGTTCACCGGGTACGGGGTGCGGACCCTCGCCTCCACCATGGGCGCCTACAACCCGATGAGCTACCACAACGGCTCGGTCTGGCCGCACGACAACGCCCTGATCGCGTCCGGGCTGATGCGCTACGGCTTCACGCGGGAGGCGCAGCGGATCGCCTACGGCCTGCTGGACGCGGCCGAGGCCTTCGGCTGGCGGCTGCCCGAGCTGTTCTGCGGGTTCGACCGGGCCGAGTTCACCTGGCCCGTGCCGTACCCCACCTCCTGCTCCCCGCAGGCGTGGGCCGCCGCGAGTCCCATCCAGCTGGTCAGGAGCCTGCTGCGCTTCGAACCGTGGGTTCCCTACGGGCGGGTGTGGCTGGATCCGGTCGGGCTGGAGGGCCTGCGGATCCAGGGGCTGCCGCTCGCGGGTTCCAGGGTCACGATCGACGTCGGCGCGTCCGGCGCCACCATCGGCGGGCTGCCGGACGGGATCACCCTGATCAACGCGCCGCGCAGCCCGCTGACCGCGGCCCTGAGGCAGGTGCACTGACCGTTTCCTTCGTCTCTCCAGGTGAGGTCGCCATGGTTTCTTCCAGAGCTGTCCCGGGATGGTCCAACGGCATGCGCATCCTGATGGTCGCGCCGCCCTGGTACGACGTACCGCCCCACGGCTACGGGGGCATCGAGTCGATGGTGGCGGGCCTCGTCACCGGGCTGACCCGGCGCGGGCACGACGTCACGATGATCGGGGCGGGTACGGCGGGGACACCGGCGCGCTTCCTGACCACCTACGGGCGGGCGCCGTCCGAGCGGATCGGCGAGGCGCTGCCCGAGGTCCTGCACGCAGCCAGGGCGTACGCGATGAGCTCGAAGCTCGTCGTGGACGTGATCCACGACCACTCCCTGGCCGGCCCGCTGACCGCGCCCGCGCAGGCCGCGCCGACCGTGATCACCTGCCACGGCGAGGTGGGGGGCGAGTACGGCGAGTACTACCGGGTGCTCGGCGCGGGCATGTCCATGGTCGCCATCTCCGAGGCCCAGCGGCGCATCGCCCCCGACCTGAACTGGGCGGGGGTCGTCCACAACGCCGTCGACGTCGAGGCCTTCCCTTTCAGGGAACACAAGGAGGACTGGACACTCTGGCTGGGCAGGTTCAGCGAGGACAAGGGCGCCCACCTGGCCATCGACGCCGCTCGTGCGGCCGGGCGGCGCATCCTGCTGGCCGGCAAGCTCACCGAGAAGACCGAGCACGACTACTTCGACGCCTACGTCAGGCCACGCCTGGGGCCCGACGCCGAATACGTCGGCGAGGCCGACACCGCCCGCAAACGCGAACTGCTGGCCGCGGCCAGATGCCTGGTCTTCCCGGTCGTCTGGGAGGAGCCGTTCGGGATGGTGATGATCGAGGCCATGGCCTGCGGCACGCCCGTGGTCGCCCTGGGCAGGGGCGCGGTGCCCGAGGTGGTCCTGGACGGGGTCACCGGATTCATCCGGGGCACCCCCGAGGAGCTCTCCGCCGCCATCGAGGCGGCCGGCGCGCTCGCCCCGCACGCCTGCCGCTCCCGGGCGGAGCGTTTCTTCGGGGTGGAGACGATGGCCCGCGCGTACGAGGCGATCTACCGCAGGGTGATCGCCGGGCCGTCGAGGCGGGCGGGAGAGCGCGTCGCGGCGAGCGCGACGGAGAGTGCGGCGGGGAGCAGGGACCTGGCCATGCCCGTCAACTGAGCGGCGCTCTATGTTGGATCACGGCGCGACCGGCACCGGACCGGTCGCGTTGTGAATCTTGACGGAGGGACGTCCATGGGTGAGTTCGTGCGGGTGGAGAAGACCGACGGGGTCGCGACGATCAGGCTCGACCGGCCGAAGATGAACGCGCTCAACCGGCAGGTCCAGTTGGAGATCGCCGAGTGCGCCCGGCAGGTGGACGCCGACGGGGACGTGAGCGCCGTGGTCGTCTACGGGGGACGGGTCTTCGCGGCCGGTGCCGACATCAAGGAGATGGCCGACATGTCGTACGCGGACATGGCGGTCCACTCGCGGACCCTGCAGGACTGCTTCACCGCCGTCGCGAGGATCGGCAAGCCCGTCGTCGCGGCCGTGACCGGTTACGCGCTCGGTGGCGGCTGCGAGCTGGCCCTGTGCGCCGACATCAGGATCGCGGGGGAGTCGGCCAAGCTGGGCCAGCCCGAGATCCTGCTCGGCCTCATTCCCGGCGCGGGGGGCACCCAGCGGCTGCCCAGGCTCGTCGGCCCGGCCAAGGCCAAGGACCTCATCTTCACCGGACGCCACGTGGCCGCCGACGAGGCACTGGCCATCGGCCTGGTGGACCGGGTGGTCCCCGACGACGACGTCTACACCGAGGCCCTCGCGTACGCGGCCCGGTTCGCCGGGGGGCCGGCCTTGGCGCTGCGCGCCGCCAAGCAGGCGATCGACCACGGCCTGGAGACCGATCTGGACACCGGTCTGGAGATCGAGCGCCTGCAGTTCTCCGGCATGTTCGCCACCGCCGACGCCGGGATCGGCATGCGCGCCTTCTCCGAGAGGTCGAAGGCCGAGTTCACCGGCCGATGAGGCGTTCACCTGGCTTGCCGGGATCGGTCATGGGTGATTAAAAATTGCCGGTATCGTGCCGGATTATGGTGCGGTTGGTGAAGCGTGCGCTGGTGCCCGCCCCGCTGCGGCGGGCGGTCCTCGGCTGGTTCGATTCCCGGTACATCTCCAGGGCGGATCACCGGCAGGACGTCAAGGACGCGCTCTGGGAGGTCCAGACGCTGGCCAGGGAGGTCACCTCGCTGCGCGCGGAGGTCGTCGAGCTCCGCGCGCGGGTGGTCGGGGTCGCTCTCGACCCCGCGCGGGCCGGGCGCTGGGACGACGCCCACCGGCTGGCCCAGGAGACCGCGGTCGCGCTGGACGGGGTCCTCCAGAACGAGGTGCTGCTCTGGCAGGCCGTGGACCGCGCCACGGGTTCCGGGGAGCGCGGGAGCGTTTCGGACAGGACCGCCGGGGGCACCGCGTGAGGGTGACCTGGAGTGCGGACGACGGCACCTGGCACCTGGTGTTCCGGCTGGACCCCGAGGACGACGTCACCGGCCACTGCGCCGACGGCCAGCCGCTGAAGCTGGCCACGAACTCGTTCCGGGTCGAGCTGCCGCGAGCTCCGCGTGACATCCACCCCGACCTGCTCGCCCTCGCCGCGTGGACCGTGGTCGCGCCGTGGACCCGGCGCCGTGTCGTCTTCGACCGGCCGATCTCACCGGAGCTCGCGGGGGCGATCGGCGACGGCTGGGGAATCGAGGCCGGTCCCGAAGGCGGACGGGCGCGGTCGGGTGACAGGCTGGCGATCTCCTACAGCGGCGGGGCGGACTCGGTCGCGGTGGCCGCGATGCTGCCCGACGCGCCCTTCGTGCACTTTCAGCGGGTCCCGCACCCGCGGGTGCCCAACCGGTGGACCCACTACCGCTCCGACGTGCTGGCCTCGCTGGCCGCCAAGACCGGGCGCGAGCTGACCGTCGTCCGCTCCGACCTGGAGTTCACGCTCGCCGAGCCGCGCCCCGGTTACCCCGAGCACCACGCGGTCGCCGCCGGCGCGCTGCTGCTGGCGGACGAGCTCGACCTGGGGGGCCTGGCCTTCGGCTACGAGCTGGGCTCGCGCTGGCTGGGAGGCGACCGCTACCTGCTCCGCTACACACCCGACAACCCGATGTGGGCGCCGCACGGTGCCTGGGGGCGGGCGTTCGCCGCGGCCGGTCTGCACATCGTGCTCCCGGTGGGCGGGGTGAGCGAGGCCGTCACGATGCGGCTCGCCCTCGGCTCCGAGCTGCGCGAGCAGGTCCGCTGGTGCCTGCGCGGGGTGAACGGCCCCTGCGGGACCTGCGGCAAGTGCCTGTACAAGGAGCTCATCCAGGCCGCCGTCGAGTGCCGCCCGCTCCGTACCACGATCACCGCGGGCCGCCCGGTCGCCCGTAGGTGGCAGCAGCCGCCGCCGTACGGCGGCCAGGAGATGATCGAGTACGGCTGCGCCAGGGTGCGCGGCATCGAGGACACCGTCTTCGGCGCGGCGGCCGGCTACCTGCGCGCGAACGAGTCCTCCACCGCCTGGCTGGACCGCTGCTACCGGCCCGCGATCGCGGAGATTCCCGAAGCGTGGCGCAGGCAGGTTCACGACTTCATGGATGGGGAGATCGGTTTCATGACCGAGGACGAGGCGCGGCGCGTCGAGACGTGGGGGACGGCGTGAAGGTGTACGTGTCGGTCGACATGGAGGGTGTCACCGGTCTGACCGACCCCGAGGAGATGCAGGCCGGAGGGCGGGGCTACGAGCGCGGCTGCGAGCTGATGACCGGCGACGCCAACGCGGTCATCGAGGGGGCGTTCGACGCGGGCGCCACCGCGGTACGCGTCAACGACGCGCACGGCTCGACCAAGAACCTCAGGATCGACCTGCTCGACGAGCGGGCGACCCTGCTCCGTGGTCCCGGCAAGCCGCTGCGGATGGGGCAGGGACTCGACGCGAGCCACCGGGCGGCCTGCTTCGTCGGTTACCACGCGCGGGCCGGTGTCCAGCACGGCGTCCTCAACCACACCTGGATGGGCAGGGAGATCCAGAACGTCTACCTCAACGACGAGGTCTGCGGCGAGACCCGTCTCGTCGCCTCCTTCGCCGGGGTGCTCGGCGTGCCGGTGGTACTGGTGACCGGGGACGAGGCGGTCTGCGAGGAGGCCAGGGAACTGCTCGGTGACGTGGAGACCGTCGCGGTCAAGAAGGGGATCGACAGGTTCGCCGCCGAGCTCCTGCCGCCCGCCGTCGCCCAGGCCCGTATCCGCGAGGCCACCGCCCGCGCGCTCGACCGGGTGGCCGACTTCCGCCTCTGCGCCCCCGAGCCGCCGTTCACGCTCGGCGTCGAGTGGAACTCCACGGCCATCGCGGCCGGATGCGCGATCATTCCCGGGGTACGGGCGGTGGGCCCCCGGCACACCGAGTTCACCACGGACGACTTCTCACAGATCATGGCCCTGCTGGGAGTCTTCGCCATGATCGGCGGTCAGGTCGCCTGCGGCAGCGGCGTCTACGGCTGACCTCCTCCGGTGCTCCCTTCAAGCAGATTTCGAACCGACCCTTTTCGACGCCCCTTCCGAACCGACCCCCGACGGTGCCCGATGTCCTTGACGACCTTTGCCGACGACCTTCGATGAGTGACGAGACGGATCCCGCCGCCCAGGCCGCCCCCGCCCGGGGCGGGGGACTGACGCGCAGAGCGCTGCTGGTCGGGGTGGGCGCGGCCGGAGGTGCCGGGGCCATGTTCGCGGCCATGGGCGCGCTCGGCCTCGCCCCGGAGTCACAGGAAAAAGACTTCACCCCTCCGCAGCCCTCCGACTTCTCCCTCAGCGGCAAGGCGGCGGCCAAGGTGGTCGTCCTCGGTGCCAGTATCGCCGGGCTGACCTGCGCCTACGAGCTGGGTAAGGCCGGATACGACTGCACGGTCCTGGAGGCGTCCGGCCGGGTGGGCGGCAGGACCATCACGCTGCGCACGGGTGACCGGCTGGACGAGCTGGGCGGCGAGACGCAGACCGCCGCGTTCGCGGAGGGCACCTACTTCAACGCGGGGGCCGGGCGGATCGCGCCGTGGATGGTCACCATGGACTACTGCCGCGAGCTGGGCGTCCCCATCGAGACGTTCGTCAACAACAACGCCTCGGCGTACGTCTACAACGAGAACATGACCGCCCCGGTCCGGGCGCGTACGGCTCGCGCGGACCTGTACGGCTACGTCGCGGAGCTGCTGGCCAAGGCGAGCAGCGCCGGCGCGCTGAACCGCAGGCTCACCGTCGACGACCGCGAGCGGCTGGCGGAGTTCCTGCGGCGCTTCGGCGACCTCGGCCCCGATCTCAGCTACCGGGGGTCGGAACGGCGGGGCTTCGAGACCTATCCGGGAGTGGACCAGGGTGTCCCCCTGGGGGCGACGCCCTCGCTGCGGGACGTGCTCGCCGCGGGCACCGGCAGGGCCGTCACCATGGACTTCGGCTACGACCAGGCGATGCCCATGTTCCAGCCGGTGGGCGGCATGGACACGATCGCCGGCGCGCTCGCCGACGCGGTCGGCCGCGATCGGATCAAGATGGACACCCCGGTCACCGGGATAAAAAACCTGCCCGACGGGGTGGAGGTGACCCACCGGGGCGGCACGGTCCGCGCCGACTACTGCATCGCGACTCTGCCACCCCACCTGCTCGCGCGCCTGCCGCACAACCTCGGTACCCCGGTCACCGCCGCGCTCCGCACGCCCGTCCCGGTCTCCGCGGGAAAGATCGGTCTGGAGTACGGCAGGCGCTGGTGGGAGATCGACGACCGCATCTACGGCGGTGTCACCGAGACCGACCTGGACATCACCCACATCTGGTACCCCTCCCACGGCTACCACTCCCGCGGTGGCCTGCTGGTCGGCTACTACAACGTCGGGCCGAACGCCGACCTCTACGGCGCGCTCTCCCACAGTGATCGTCGAAAGCGGGCGCTCACCCAGGGCAAGAAGATCCATGGTGAGAAGTACCGCGCCGAGTTGCGTTCCAGCGTCTCGATCGCCTGGCGGCGCAGGCCGTACATCGAGGGAGGCTGGGTGGGCTGGCCCTCCTACGAGGGTGCTTTCGCCCTCCTCCAGCGCCCGGCGGGGCGGGTCTACTTCGCGGGGGACTGGCTCACCCAGCTGATCGCCTGGCAGGCCGGCGCGATGGAGTCGGCGAGGAGGACGGTCACCGAACTGCACCGCCGGGTGCTGAGCGCGACCTCCTGAGTTCTCCGGCGCGGACGTAAGGTCTTCGGTGCGAAGGAAAACCGAGGGAGATGAGACGGCGATGGCGATCGGAACACTGGACTGGACGAGTACCGCCGAGCGGCCGGACCTGCTGGCCGCGCCGGTGGTGCGGGCGATCGACGGGCTCGACGGGGTCCTCGGCGGGGTCGAGGTCGCCGAGATCGACCCGGAACTGGCCGACACGGCGGCCTTCTGCGAGCGCTACGGCGTGGACCTGGGCGAGTCGGCCAACTGCGTGATCGTGGCTGCCAAGCGCGCGGGCGAGGTCCGCTACGCGGCGTGCATGGTGCTCGCCACCATGAGGGCCGACGTCAACGGCGTGGTCCGGCGTCACCTGGACGCACGGAAGATCTCGTTCGCGTCGATGGACGACGCGGTCACACTGACCGGCATGGAGTACGGCGGGATCACCCCGCTCGGGCTGCCCGAGGAGTGGCCGGTGCTCGTCGACGAGGCGGTGGCGGCCCATCCGGAGGTCGTGATCGGCAGCGGGGTCCGCCGTTCCAAACTGGCGGTGCCGGGCTCCCTGCTGGCCGGGTTGAAAACGGCGCAGGTTCTCCGCCTGGCGAACTGAAGCGAAAATGAGATTAAGTGAGAGCGGGAATCGGGAAACCGTCGGGGTCCTGTGAACGTTATTCAGTCGGAAAATGTGGCCCGATGGTTCATCTCATGGGCGGGGTCTAAGCCGATATGGTGCTTCATGCCATGAATCAGGACGACCGATTGGGTCCTTACCGGCTGCTGCGGCGGCTCGGCGAGGGCGGTATGGGGGTGGTTCACCTCGCGGTCGACCCACAGGGCCGACAGGTCGCGGTGAAGGTGCTCCGCGCCGAGGTGGCGGGCGACGACGTCGCCCGTCGCCGCCTTTCGCGTGAGGTCGAGACGATGCGGCGGGTGCGCAGCGAGCACATCGCCGAGGTCATCGACGCCGACGTGACCGGCCACCGCCCCTACATCGTGACGCGATACGTCGCCGGTCGGCCGCTGGACGAGGTGATCAAGCAGGACGGCCCCATGGAGCTGCCCGCGCTGCTGCGGGTCGCGCACGGTGTGGCGTCGGCGCTGGCCGCCGTGCACTCGGTCGGCGTGATCCACCGCGACCTCAAGCCCGGCAACGTCCTCATCCTGGACGGTCAGCCGGTCCTCATCGACTTCGGCATCGCCCAGGCCGTCGACGCGACCAGGCTCACCCAGACCGGCATGTTCATCGGCACGCCCGGCTACCTCGCCCCCGAGATCATCGAGGGGCACGAGGCCGGCCCCGAGGTCGACGTGCACGCCTGGGCGGGCACCCTGGTCTTCGCCGCCACCGGCCAGCCGCCCTTCGGCAAGGGCACGCTGGAGATGATCTTCTACAACATCACCGCGGGCAAGGCGAACGTCGAGGCCGTCCCGCGTGAGCTCCAGCCGGTGCTGCGGGCCGCGCTTCAGCGCGACCCGGCCAGGCGACCTTCGGCCGCCGACCTGGCGGCGCAGGTGGGGCGTCTGCTGCCGGACACCCGCCGGTCCCGGGTGCCGGACGAGATCACCACGGTCGCGGAGTTCGACGACCCCGCTCCCGGCTTTCGCGGTGCCCCCGACCCCGGTTTCCGCGGCACCCCTGGTTTCCGCGGCGACCCCGGCGACGTGCCGACCCCGGTGGCGTCCCGCCCGGCGGTCCCGCCGACCCCCTGGCCTCCCACCCCCGTGGCCCAGCCCCACGAGTACGTCTCGTTGCTCGGCGAGGAACAGGCCGACCCGTGGCCGACCCGCCGGGTGACCCCCGAGGAACTGCGCCAGGCGGCGGCCCAGCAGTCCGTGCACGACCTGCCCACCGGCATGCTCGCTCCGGAGGACGTGCCCACCCGCACCCCCGGCGCGGTCCAGGGCTCCCCGCCCGTCCCCGCCGTCCGGGACCAGCCGGGGGCGAGGGTCGACGACCGGGGCTTCGGCGCGCCGGTCTCCGACGGAGACATTCCCACCCAGCGGGTCCGCCCTCAGGACCTGCAGGAATACATCCGTCAGTACACCAACCAGCCGGGCCAGCAGGGCCAGCAGGGTGGCTACCAGGGTCAGCAGGGCCGGGCGCCGCAGGCGGGCGCCCCGCAGCCCTACCCGCAGCGGCAGGCCCCGTTCGATCAGCAGCAGACCCCGCACGTCCGCACTCCCGCACCCCCGCCCTACCCCTACTCGCACCCGCAGCCCCCCACGCAGGCCCAGCAGTACCCCCAGCAGGTCCAGCAGCATCCCGCGCCGTCGCCGCTCCACCCCGGGCAGCGACCGGGGCACGCCTTGCAGCGTTCCAGGGCGTACGGGGTGGTGAGCGTGCTGATGCTGGTCATCATGACGATCGCGGCGGTCATCGCCCCGCTGATCGTCGCCGCGGTGGCCATCCCGGTGGCGATCCTGCTTCGCGCCGCCGACATCGCCCAGCCGGCCCTGAACGCCCGCAGGGCCGCCGGTGAGGCGGCTACCGACGTCTTCCGGGTGCTCGGCCAGCCGGCCGCGCTCCTGAAGTCGATCGGCATCACCGTCGCCCTGGTGCCGTACGCGCTGATCCTCGGCCTGCCGGTGACGCTCCTGCTCGCCGTGCTGGTCGGGAGCATGCCCATCACCAACACGCTGAGCTGGGGCGCGGCCGTCGCGCTCTGGACCGTCTGCGCCGGACCCGGTGTGGAGGGCCCCCGCCGCCAGATGCGACGTACGCTGGCATCACTGCTGCCGTCACGCGGCGCAGCCATGATCGCCGCCATGGCGCTGGGCGCGGTGGCGGCGCTGATGGTCTTCCTGGCGATCGGCACCGTGGGAGACAGGGCACGGCCGGCGGTGTGGACGCCGGTCGACGTCGGAACGGTGGTGGACGAACTGAGCGACCTACGAAAGAAGGCGGCGTGATGACGGGGGACACGCGGGCGCCCGAGAGGCTGGGCCCGTACCGGCTGCTCAGAAAGATCGGCGAGGGCGGTATGGGCGTCGTCCACCTCGGGGTCGACGAGGACGGGCGCGAGGTGGCCGTCAAGGTCCTGCACCCGCACGTGGCGGCCGACCTCAAGGCCCGTGACCGGCTCACCCGCGAGGTGGAGACCATGCGGCGGGTGCGCAGCCCACACGTCGCCGAGGTGCTCGACGCCGAACTGACGGCCAGACAGCCCTACATCGTGACCCGGTTCGCCCCCGGGCGCACGCTGGAGGAGACCGTCCTGCAGGACGGCCCGCTCCCCGCCGACCAGGTCATCCGGCTGGCGCAGGGCATGTGCGCGGCACTGGTGGCCATCCACGCCGCCGACGTCATCCACCGCGACTTCAAGCCGTCCAACGTGATGATCGTCAACGGTGACCCGCTGGTCATCGACTTCGGCATCGCGCACCTGGTCAACGCGACCAGGCTGACCCAGACCGGCATGTTCGTCGGCACCCCCGGCTACCTCGCCCCGGAGATCATCCGTGACTCCGAGATCACCCAGGCGGCCGACGTGCACGCGCTGGCCTCGACGGTCTTCTTCGGCGCGACCGGTCAGCCGCCGTTCGGCACGGGTAGCTTCGAGGTCGTCTGCTTCAACATCATGGAGGGCCGGGCGAACGTCGACAAGGCCCCCGAATGGCTGCGAGCCTGGCTCAGGCGGGCACTGGCCGTCGACCCCGCCGCCCGGCCGTCCGCGACGGAGCTGCACCGGATGGCCCGCGCCCTCGACCCGACGGTGACGACCTTCCACGAGACACCGCCCACCGCCGTCCTCGACGGCGGGACGAAGATCCTCAACACCGACGGCACCAGGATCCTGGACGGCCAGAGCCCGCCGCCCCCGCCGAGCGGCACCCGTGTCCTGCCGCAGGACGACGGCTACGCCGACCTGCTCCCGCCGGTCGAGTACGCCAAGCCGGAGCGGCGCGAGCGCAGGCCGAGGCAGGAGTCCGGCCAGGCGTCCGGCACGGGGACCGCCCCGCCGCCGTACGTCCCGGCCCCCCAGCCGCCGCCCTACGTCCCCGCGACGCCCCCGACGCATGCCAGGGGCGCGGCACCGCCGCCCTACCCCGACCAGCGGGTGGCCGGATACCCGGCGCCGCCGCCTACCGGCCCGTCGAGGCACTACCCGCCGCCGGTCCAGGCACGGCCGCACACCCCGACGCAGGAGCGGCCCGCACCCGCGCCCAGAACCCCGCCGCAGGAGCGCTACCGCGCCAGCCACCCGCTGGCCGCGTTCCTGCTGCTGACGATCCTGGTGGCGGCGGCCTGCATGCTGCCGGTGGTGGTGAGCGTGTTCGCGCTGGCCGCCGCACTCTGCCTGCGGGTGGGGGAGTACCTGTTCGGGGACCTGGTCCAGCGCCGCTCCATCAGGGGCAGCAGCGCCACCGACCCCCTGCTCGCGCTGCTCGGCACCCCGTGGGCACTGATCAGGGCCACGTTCGGGACGCTGATCACCTCAATGCTCTCCGCCATGTTCGGCATGTGCGTGTGGGGGTTCCTGGTCTACGCCGGTGACATGAACAAGAACCACGCGGCCGCCTACGCGGCCGGCGCCTTCGCGGCCGGGCTGTTCGTCCTTCCGGGCGGCGGCAAGCCGCGCAAGGCCGTCGCCCGCGCGCTGAGCGGGATCATCCGGAGTCCTGGCGCGGGCATGGTGACCACGATCATCCTGGGCACGCTGGCGTTCTTCGCGGTGATGGCCGCGCTGAGCGTGGTCCCCTCCTTCACCCCGTGGCAGCAGCCGACCGATGTGGTCGACAGCCTCACGGCGCAGTGGCGGCAGTCGGCGAACGAGGGCGCGATGGGCGTGCTCGATCTCATCGGTGGCCTCCTCGACGACCTGATGACCAGCCTCGGTCTCGGCTTCCTGACGTTCTGGAAGTGACGATATCGCTGGCGGAGGCGGAATCGCCGGTGAAGGCGGACCCGTGGAGATCCGGGTGCTCGGGCCGGTCGAGATCGTACGCGACGGGCGGCCCCACAAGGTGGGGCCGCTCAAGCCTCGGATGCTGCTCGCGATCCTGGTGCTCGCCGAGGGGCGGCCGGTCAGCCCGGCGGTCCTGACCGAGCGGATCTGGGGCCGCAACGCCCCCGCCGAGGCGACGGCCTCACTGCACGCCTACGTCTCCAGCCTGCGCAGGGCGCTGGAGCCGAAACGGGCACCCCGGGCCCCGAGCAGGCTGCTCACGCTCGGCCCGGTCGGCTACGCACTGCGGATCGATCCGGGGCACGTCGACGCCGTGCGCTTCCTCCGCCTCGTCGAGGAGGCGGGCAGGGCGAAGGTGCCCGCCGAGGTGGAGCGGGTCGCGACCTGCGCGCTGGAGCTGTGGTGGGGCGACCCCTACGCCGACCTCGACGGGCAGGAGTACGTCATGGCCGCCCAGGCGCGGCTGGTCGAGGCCCGGGAGCGCGCCCACGAGTTGCGGGTGGCCGCCGTCATCGAGCAGGCCCGCCACACCGAGGTGCTGGGCGACCTGGAGGCCATGACGCGCGAGCACCCGTTGCGCGAGCGGCTGTGGGGGCTGCGGGCACTGGCGCTCTACCGGAGCGGGCGCCAGGGTGAGGCCCTCGACACCCTGCGCACCGCGCGCCGGGTCCTCGCAGAGGAGCTGGGTATCGACCCCGGCAACGAGCTGCGCACCCTGGAGCGTGACATCCTCGCCCAGGCGCCGAGCCTGCAACCGGGGGTTCCCGGAGTCCAGGGCGGCACGGCCCCCGTGACCGTGGCCACCGGCCCTCGCGAGGCGCGGCCCCGGGAACTCGGCGCGGTGCGGCGGAGGCCGGTCGGACGTGGGGCCGAGCTCGCCGCGGTGCGGGGGGTCCTCGACCAGGTCGCCGGGGGCGAGCCCGGATTCGTGCTGATCACCGGGGAGCCGGGCATCGGGAAGACCCGGCTGGCCGAGGAGATGGTGAGCGGAGCCCAGGCGCGGGGATTCACCGTCGCGGTGGGACGGTGCGCGGCGACCGAGGGGGCGCCCGCGTTCTGGCCCTGGGTTACCGTTCTGGAGCAGTTGACCGGGACGCTCCCCACACAGGCGGAGGACGTCAGGGACAACCTGCCCGGCATCGGTTCGGCGACGCCGACGGACCCGGAGGGTTCGCGCTTCCGTACCTACCAGGCCGCCGCGCGGGTGCTGGCCGCCGCCGCGGCGGTCCAGCCCGTCCTCGTGGTCCTGGACGACCTGCACTGGGCCGACCCGTCCTCGCTGCGGCTGCTCGGCTACCTCGCCGAGACCTTCACCGACGGGGCGCTGGCGATCGCGGGCACCGCGCGGGTCCACTCGCCGCCCTCGGGTGCGCTCGCCGACGCCTTCGAGGCGCTGTCCCGCAGGCACACCGTACGGCTGCCGCTCTCCGGGCTGACCGCGGAGGAGCTGGGCGGGCTCACCCCCGAGGGCACGCCGGCGGAGGTCCTGCGCTCGCTCCACGACCGCACCGGCGGCAACCCGTTCTTCGTCACCGAACTCGTTCGCCACATGTCCCCCGGAGCGGATCCACTGGGCGCGTTGCCGCTGGGAGTGCGCGACGTCGTCATGGGCCGGGTGGGAAGGATGCCGGGCCCGACCGCCGAGTCGCTCCGGGTCGCCGCGGTGAGCGGGCGCGAGTTCGAGGCCGCGCTCGTCGCGGAGGTCATGGGTCTGACGCTCGATGAGACGCTCGACCGGCTGGAGCCCGCGCTGGCCGGTGCGCTCATCGCGGAGGGGCGGCCGGGACGCTTCAAGTTCGTGCACGCCCTGGTGCAGGAGGCACTGGCCGACGCCGTTCCCCCGCTGCGCAGGGCACGCCTGCACGCCGGGATCGCCGGGGTGCTCGATGGCAGGAAGGGCGGTTCGGCGTCCGAGCGGCTGGCAGCCGCCGCGCACCACTGGCTGTTCGCCGTGCCCGCCGGGCACGCCCCGAGGGCCTGGCGTTCCGCCTGGCGGGCCGCCCGCGAGGCGATGGGGCTGCGGGCCTACGACGCCGCGGCAGAGCTGCTTGGCAGGGCCGTCACGGTGGCGGAGGGAGACCCCGAGATCACCCCGGCCGACCGGATGGACCTGTTGTTCGCGCTGGCGGACGCCAGGATCGGGGCCGGTGACGCGCGGGGGCAGCGCGACGCGCTGAACGACGCCCGGCGGCTGGCCCGCGAGGCGGGTGACCTGGGACGCCGGGTCGCAGCGGCCACCGGGTACGGAGGGCGGATTCTTCGCCCGTGGGAGGAGCACGGGCACTACGACGTCGAGCTGATCGCCGAGCTGTCCGAGCTGGCGGCCGACCCCGGGCTCGACCGGCGCTCCCGCGTGCGGGTGCTGGCCTGCCTGGCGCTGGACAGTACCTACCTGCCGGGGAGCACGCTCGCCGAGCGCGACCGGCTGAGTGAGGAGGCGGTGGAACTGGCACGCGAGGAGGGCGATCCGCTGCTGCTCGGCTGGGCGCTCTACACGCGTTACTTCGCTCTTCAGGCCGCGGACGGCGTACACCAGCGGATCGCGGCCGCCGAGGAGATGGTCGGCATCGGTCGCGGCGAGGACGACGAGGAACTGCTCACGATCGGGCTGACCTGCCTGAGCGCCGCGCTGTTCGAGATCACCGCGATCGGCAGGGCGAGGAAGGTGCTTGAGGAGGCGACGGTCCTGGCCGAGCGGCTGCGCGTGCCATACGTCCGGGTCGTACTGGGCTGGCTCAGGTTCGGCACCGTGGTGCTCTCCGGTGACATCACCGCCGCCGAAGCCCTGTTCGAGGAGACCTCGGCCGCGCACAGGGCCACCTCGATGTGGGGTGCGGAGGTGAGCATCGCCGGGGGCGCCCTACAGCTCGCGCTGGCCCGTATCGGCGGGGGAGCACTCGGCGAGGAGATGCTGGAGGCACTGGACGCCTGGACCGGGCCCCTCGACGACGTCGTCAGGGACGCCCACGCGGTGCTGCTGGTCGCGGTGGGCAGGATCGACAGGGCGCGGGAGCTGGTCGGCCCCTGGGAGCGGCTGCCTCCGGTCACCGACAGCTTCCTGTTCCTGCAGCAGCTCGGCTCACGCGCCGAGGTGTGGTCGCGGCTCGGCGACGCGAGGGCGTGCGCGGAGCTGTACGAGCAGGTGCTGCCGTACGCGGACCGGATGTCGATGGGCGGTCTCTGCATGATCCAGTGGCCGCTCAGCCGGTCGCTGTGCCTGCTCGCGCGGGCGCTGGGCGATCTCGACGCCGCGGTGGGGCACGGCGAGCGCGCGCTGGCGGTGTCCGTCGCGATGGACGCCCACGAGCTGGTCGGTGCCATCGCCTCCGACCTGGCGGGGATCAGGCGCACCCGTGGCGCCCCCGGCGACGTCGGCCGCGCCGCGGAGCTCGATCTCCTCGTGGCGCGGGCTCAGCCCCACAGGTAGGCCATGCGCCGCCGGTAGCGGGGGCCGACCAGCCTGCTGAGCAGCAGCAGATCCTTCGGGGCGAACCTGCGCAGGTGCTCCCCGGCTTCGGGAGGCAGATCGAAGGTGACCCATGCGACCAGCTTCGTCATGCCGCGCAGGCCGTACTGCCCACGGATGCTCCGGTGCTCCTGGGCGGCCTCCTCCGGTGTGATGTGGATCATCATCAGAGGGATGCCTTCGGTCTCCTCATGGGCCAGGTGGGTGTCCAGCGTGTCGGCCAGCGAGTGGAGCGCCCCGGCCAGCCTGGTGCGGCCCTCCTCGGTCGGGTGGTGCTCGAACGCGGTGGAGGCGTTCTGGGCCTCCCCGACCCACCGGTCGGCCTCCCGGTGTTCGGCCTCCAGCGCGTCGATCGTCGCGGCGGCCTCCGGTGCCCGCTGCCTCAGCCGGGGCCAGGTGAGTGTGTCCTCGGTCGTGTGGTGGTGGTGCAGCACCAGCAGTACCCAGCCGAGGTGCTTGGCCAAGGCGCCGACGCGTTTGTGGTCGTCGAGCCGCACCTCGCGCACGGCGGTGAGCAGTCGGCCGAGGTCGCGGCGGAAGCCGTGGTGGGCCAGGTACATGTTCGTCAGGTCCAGCGGGCCGTCGGCGGCCGCCGCCTGGCCGGGGAGCCTGAGCTGGGGGACGTCGGGGCGGTGTGTGTTCGTCATCGAGGTTCTCCTCACCCGGGGATGGTGACGACAGGTTGGCCCCGCTTTCTTGGGCGATCCTTGGAGATCGGCCCCAAGCCGGCCCCAAGCCCGGTTACCGGATGTGGTCGATGGGAAACCTCTAGTTTGCATCCCGTGTCCGTCGATGGGTGTCTCCTGACATCCAGCCGATGCGGGATCGCCCTCGCTGCGGCACGATGGAGGAGACCCGCCGGAAGGAGTCGCATGGTTGCGCCGGACGGTGAACGTCTTGGCCCCTACCGCCTGCTGTCGAGACTGGGGGCCGGAGGCTTCGGCGAGGTCCACCTGGCGCTGGACCCAGAGGGGCGTACGGTGGCGGTCAAGATCCTGCATCCCCATGTCGCGGCCGATGCGACGGCACTGACCAGGCTGGCCCGCGAGGTGGAGACCATGCGGTTGGTCCGGGGCCCGCACGTCGCCGAGGTTTTGGACGCCTCCCTTGACGGGGCACGCCCCTACCTGGTCACCCGCTACGTGCAGGGGCGCCCGCTCAGCGAGGTGGTCGGCGCGGACGGGCCGGTCGTGGGCGACGATCTCGTACGGCTGGCGCGCGGTCTGGCCGAGGCCATGGCGGCCGTGCACGCCGCGGGGGTGGTGCACCGCGACCTCAAACCCGCGAACGTGATCCTGACCGACGGCGAGCCGGTCGTCATCGACTTCGGCATCGCCTGCGCGCTCGACTCGCCCTCGGTCACGGCCTCTGGAGCGGTGCTCGGCACGCCCGGCTACCTGGCGCCCGAGGTGCTGGAGGGCACCGGGTCCGGTAGCGAGGCCGACGTCTTCGCCTTCGGGGCGACGCTGGCGTACGCGTCCACGGCACGGCACCCCTACGGCACGGGCCCGGCGTCGGCGATCGGCTATCGCGTCGTCCACCACCCTCCCGACCTCGAAGGTGTTCCCGGCTGGCTGGAGCCGCTGCTGCGGGAGTGCCTGCTGCGCGACCCCGCCGCCCGGCCTGACGCGGGCACGCT
Organism: Streptosporangium amethystogenes; assembly: GCF_000721075.1. Taxonomy (GTDB): domain Bacteria; phylum Actinomycetota; class Actinomycetes; order Streptosporangiales; family Streptosporangiaceae; genus Streptosporangium; species Streptosporangium amethystogenes. The sequence goes on along the minus strand of NZ_JOEQ01000012.1, from coordinate 203,836 downwards.
GCCGGTACGGCTGGGTGCGGCCCCCGTGGTGGGTCCGCCGCGGCCCCGCGCGGTGCTGGAGAGCGGGATGCACGGCCTCACCACCCGGGAGTGGCGGCCGGGCGACCGCCCCCGCCCGCGGCAGGGCAGGCCCACGCTGGAGGAGGCCCGCGAGCGTCGCAGAGTCGTGCTGCACCGCCGCTGGGTCGTCGGCACCGGCCTGCTCGTCTCGCTGATGGCCGCGACCGCCAGGGAACCGCTGCCCGAGGTGGCGCTGCTGCTGCTGACCGGGTACGGCTCGGTGATGCTCGTCGACGCGGGCATCGCCCTGTTCGCCCGCAGGGACCGGGGGCGCACGATCCTCGATCTGTCCGCGGGAGCCGGGGCCGTCGCGTTGTGGGCGGCCCTCGGCGCGTTCTTCAGCACGATCACCCTGGCACTCGCGCTGGGCACCGTCGTCTTCGTCCTGGTAGGGATCCTGGTGGCCAGCTGAGCGCGCGGAGCTCCTCAGACCGGTTCTGGGGGTACGTTTCCGGAGTAGGGGGTCCGCGCACAGGTACCGGAATATAGTTCGGTATGGTGGTTCGGGGCCCCTGGGGGCTCTGGGGCCTCGGTCGCCGGCCGTCCGGCCTGGCGATTTGCGGCTAAGCTACTGGAAAGTAACATAGGCTCGAGGTAGGGACGGGCGTGTCCCAACCGAGCCACCCGCTGCCACACCGCTCTCGGGCACCTGGCAGTCTTGGCACAGTGTGCACGTGCCCCGCGTGTACGCACCGAGTATCCGGCGCCAACCGCAGTGACGCGGTGGCGTAAGCGACCACGGGAGGTCGGCCACCAGCCATGAACATCGTCGTCTGCGTGAAGCAGGTCCCCGACACGGCGACCGAGCGCAAGCTGAGGTCCGATGACAAGACGCTCGATCGCGACGCCGCCGACGGCGTCATCAACGAGCTGTGCGAATACGCGGTCGAGGAGGCGCTGCGTCTGAAGGAGGCTCATGGCGGTGAGGTGACCGTTCTCACCATGGGTCCCGACAAGGCGAGCGACACCATCCGCAAGGCCCTGGCCATGGGGGCGGACAAGGCTGTCCACCTGGTGGACGACGCGTTGCACGGCTCGGACGCGCTGGGCACCTCGCACGCCCTGGCGCAGGCTCTCAAGAAGATCAGCTTCGATCTGGTCGTACTTGGCTCGGAGTCGACGGACGCCCGTACCGGGGTCCTCGCCGCCATGCTGGCCGAGCGCCTCGGCGTGCCGCAGCTCACCTTCGCCAATCAGGTCCAGATCGACAAGGACGCCATCTCCATCCAGCGCGTCACCGACTACGGCTACGACAGGGTCGAGGCCTCGCTGCCCGCCGTCGTCTCCGTGGTGGAGAAGATCAACGAGCCGCGCTACCCGTCTTTCAAGGGCATCATGGCCGCCAAGAAGAAGCCGGTCGAGAAGCTCGGCGTCGCCGAGGCCGAGATCGACGCCTCCCAGGTGGGTCTGGTCGGCTCCTGGAGCGAGGTCGTCGACTTCGCGGCCGCTCCGCCGCGCGCGGCGGGCACGGTGGTCAAGGACGAGGGCGACGGTGGCGTGAAGGCCGCCGACTTCCTCGCGTCGAAGAAGTTCGTCTGAGAACGGGGGTAGCTGGAGATGTCTGAGATTCTCGTTCTGGTCGAGCACGTCGAGGGCCAGGTCAAAAAGGTCACCCTTGAACTGCTGACCCTCGCCAGGAAGCTGGGCGCTCCGTCGGCGGTCTGGACCGGCGCGGGCTACTCGCCCGAGGCCGCGGCCAAACTGGCCGAGTACGGCGCGGAGAAGATCTATGTGGCCGACTCCGCCGAGGTCAGCGACTACGTCGTCGCACCCAAGGCCGAGCTGCTCGCCCACCTCGTGGCCGAGAAGTCGCCGAGCGCGGTGCTCGTGGCCGCGACCGCCGAGGCCAAGGAGATCGCCGGCCGCCTCGCTATCAAGATCGACTCTGGTGTGCTGACCGACGTCGTGGGCATCGAGGACGGCCTGGTCGCCGCCCAGTCCATCTTCGGCGGCGGCGTCAACGTCAGTTCGCGCGTGACCAAGGGCACCCCGATCATCGCGGTCCGCCCCAACTCGACGCCGGTCGAGGCCGCCGCGGGTGCGGGGACCGAGGAGCAGGTCTCCTTCACCGTGTCCGAGGCCGCCAAGAGCGCCAGGATCGTGGAGCGGGTCAAGCAGGAGAAGGGCGCGCGCCCGGAGCTCACCGAGGCCGCGATCGTGGTCTCCGGTGGCCGGGGTGTCGGCTCGGCCGACAAGTTCTCGATCATCGAGGAGCTGGCCGACTCGCTCGGCGCGGCCGTCGGCGCGTCCCGCGCCGCCACCGACGCCGGCTGGTACCCGCACCAGTTCCAGGTCGGCCAGACCGGCAAGACCGTCTCGCCGCAGCTCTACATCGCGGCGGGCATCTCCGGTGCCATCCAGCACCGGGCCGGCATGCAGACCGCCAAGACGATCGTCGCGATCAACAAGGACCCCGAGGCGCCGATCTTCGAGCTCGCCGACTTCGGCGTCGTGGGCGACCTGCACGAGGTGGTCCCGCAGCTGACCCAGGAGGTCACCAAGCGCAAGTGACCCGGCAGGGGAACGGCGTACGCGCGGGGTGACGCGAACGTGGGACGGCACCGCACGACATGTGCGGTGCCGTCTCGCCTTCCCGGGTCAGGCCGCCATCGAGAGCTCCCGCCTGGCGGTCTCCGCGGGCACCGCCGCCGCGCGGTGGCGGGGCAGGAAGCGCGCGACCACGGCGATCAGGACACCGAGCAGCACGGCGATGCCGAGGCCCACCCTGAGCGTGGCCAGATCGGAGAGGAAACCGATGATCACCGGGCCCAGCAGCAGTCCCGCGTAGCCCATCGCGCCGGTCTGGGCGATGGCGGGTCCGGGAGTGCCGGTCGCCTCGCCGGCCAGGGACATGGCCATCGGCGAGACCGTCGCCACGGCGACGCCCACGAACAGCATGGCCGCGAGGGCGACCGGCGCGCTGGGGGCCGTGATGACCACGCCGAAGGTCACGGCGGTGGCCAGGCCCGAGGCGACCATCATGCCGCGGGCGCCGAAGCGGGCCCGGACCCGGTCACCGGCCAGGCGCCCGGCCAGCATGCCCGCCTCGAAGATCGGGTAACCCAGGGCGGCCACCGCCTCCGGGGCGCCCAGCGCGTTTCGCAGGTACAGGCCGTTCCAGTCGGCGACCGTGCCCTCCACCATGAACGCGCAGAAGGCGATCACGCCGAGCAGGTAGATCATCGGAGGCATCCGCCGGCGGGGCGCGGCGGGGGCGGCGCCGGTTGCCGCCGTCGGGTCGGGCAGGTAGGTGCGGCTGATCAGGACCGTCGCGGGGAGCGTGAGCAGGGCGACCAGCACCAGGTGGGCGGTGATCGAGAGTCCCGCCGCGATCGCCGCGGTGCCCAGCAGGCCCGCACTGATCGCTCCGGCGCACCAGCCGGCGTGCATGCCGTTCATCAGCGGGCGACCGTAGGCGCGCTCGACCACCGACCCCTGCGCGTTCATCGCGACGTCCACCGCGCCGAACGCCATGCCGAACAGGCCGCTCGCGGCCACGGCCAGGGGGAAGGACGGCGCCACCGCCAGCAGGGCCAGGGTGGCCGCGGTGAGGGGGGCTGCGACCCGGAGGATGCTCCGGCTGCCGAAGCGCGCCATCACGGCGCGCATCGACTGCATGGTGATGAGCGCTCCCAGCCCCCATACGAGGAGGATGACGCCGACCGACGCCTCGGACAGGCCGAGCTTGTCGGAGAGCGCCGGAATGCGCACGGTCATCGATCCACACATCAGACCGGCCAGCACGAATGTGAGAACCGCCCCGGTTCGAGCCGTTCTCAGGTCGCGGGTCATGCTCAATCCCTTCAATAAATGTTTTGACAAACCGGTGAACGGGCACACCAAGGACGGTCGCTTTCGCGCGTGCGGAAGCGACCACCAATCTGTGTGATGGGTTTTCCCTGGCCGGGCCCGCGATCAGGCGCGCGGGCGAGTGAGGGGAACCAGGAGAACCAAAGGAAAAGGTGTCAGGGTCAGGCGGGCAGCATGGCCAGCAGACGCCGTTTCAGACGCTCGTAGTGCTCGTCGTCATAGAGATCGGGGTCGTGGCTCGCCACGTCCCACAGTCCCTCGCAGGCGAGGCGCACGATCTGCGCCGCCTCCGGGTCGGGCTCGCTGTCGAGCCCCTCGCGATGCCACCGGGCCATCGCCACCCGCAGCGGTGCCAGAAGATAGAGATTGCCGGAGGCTCCGGTCACCACGGCCCAGCGCCGCAGCCTGCCGCTCCGTACGGCGGCGAACGTGGCCGCCAGGTAGTTCTTGGTGTAGGTGTCGTGGCCCTGGGCGGCGATGAGTTCGTCGAACTCCTCGATCAGCCGCTCGACCATGCCCTTGATCAGGGCTTCCTTGGTGCTGAAATGGTAGAGCAGGCCGCCTTTGCTGCATCCGGCGTGCTCGGCGACCGCCGCCAGGGTGAGCGCCTGGGAGCCCTGGTCGCTGAGCAGATCCTCTGCCGCGTCCAACAGCTCGCCCCGTCTCATGGCCGTTACTGTACCGTCTGGACGGTTTAGTGGTCAACTCCGGGGATAAGGCCCTTCGCGGGCACAGATACCCTTGGAAGGTTGACAGCGATGTGGGGGAGGGGATGCGGCCGTGAAGTCCGCCTATCTCGATCACGCGGCGACCACGCCGATGCTTCCCGAGGCGATCGAGGCGATGACCGCCCAACTGGGCCAGGTCGGCAACGCGTCCTCCCTGCACGCGGCCGGCCGTCGTACCCGCCAGGTCGTGGAGGAGTCGCGGGAGACCATCGCCGCCGCGCTCGGCGCCCGTCCCAGCGAGGTCGTCTTCACCGCGGGCGGCACCGAGGCCGACAACCTGGCCATCAAGGGCCTGTACTGGGCCCGTCGCGCCGGGGGGGCGGACAGGATCCTGATCAGTGCCGTCGAGCACCACGCCGCCCTGGACCCCGCGCACTGGCTGGGCGATCACCAGGGGGCGACCGTCGAGCTGCTCGACGTCGACGAGTTCGGCCGGGTGCATCCGCAGACCCTGCGCGAGGCCATCGAGCGCGACCCGGGCAGCGTCGCGCTGGCCAGCGTCATGTGGGCCAACAACGAGGTCGGCACCGTCCAGCCCGTTCACGCGCTCGCCGAGGTGGCCCGCGAGTACGGCGTCCCCTTCCACACCGACGCGGTCCAGGCGGTCGGTCAGATCCCGGTGGTCTTCGCAGACTCGGGGATCGACGCGCTGACGCTCTCCGGTCACAAGGTCGGCGGCCCGATGGGCGTCGGCGCGCTGCTGCTCGCCCGGGGTGTCGACCCGGTGCCGGTGCTGCACGGTGGCGGTCAGGAGCGGGACGTCCGCTCCGGCACGCTCGACGCCCCCGCCATCGCCGGTTTCGCCACGGCCGTGCGGACCGCGGTGGCTCGGCAGGCCGAGACCTCGACCCGGCTGGCCGCACTCCGCGACGACCTGATCCGCCGGGTTCGTGAGGCAGTGCCCGATGTGATCCTCAACGGGGACCCGGTGAACCGCCTTCCGGGCAACGCCCACTTCTCTTTCCCCGGTTGCGAGGGTGACGCGCTGCTCATGCTGCTGGACGCCAAGGGGGTGGAGTGCTCTACGGGCTCGGCCTGCTCGGCAGGGGTCGCCCAGCCCTCCCACGTCCTGCTCGCGATGGGCGCCGACGGGTTCCGGGCGCGCGGCTCGCTGCGCTTCTCCCTCGGCCACACCTCGACCGAGGCCGAGGTGGACCGGCTGGCCGAGATCATCGGCCTCGCCGTCGAGCGCGCCCGCCGCGCGGGTCTGAGCTGATCCGTACGCCCCTGAAGCGACCCCGTACGGCGCGGTGACCTGAACGCCCGCCGAGGAGCGGTAGGACCCGGCATCCGTGCCGGGCACGCACCGGTGAAACGGTGACTCTCAACGACGGACACCGAGAATCAACGAACGGTTCCTAGGTCAGGAAGGGCGAGATGGCGACCCAGCCGGGGTCGCCGACCACGTCGACCCGGGGCCGCCCCTCCTCCCAGCTCACGATGAGCTCCTTGGCGTGGATGGCCGTCTCGCTCACCGGGTCGGCGTAGACGTGCAGCACCCGCTGCCCCTCGGCGCTCATGTGCGCGGCGAGCAGGGCCTGGCCGTTCAGCCTGCTGATCCGTCCGGCGAGACGCTCCTCGAAGTCGCGCAGCGCCTCCAGCGAGGGGCCGGTGGGCAGCCCTTCGGCGTCGTGGTGCGCGTACGGCAGCGTGATGGCGATGTGCTGGTCGAACAGCGGGTGGTCGACCGGGCGGAGCGGGTATCGGGCGGTGGCGATCAGGCGGGCGCCGGTGGCGGTCTCACCCTCCAGCAGCGCCCACTGCTCGTCCCGGTAGCCGGAGGCCAGATCGGAGACCACGCTCGGCAGGTGCACGGCGGGCACCGCGTCGATCGGCTCGAAGGCCGCGGCGGAGATGTCACCCACCCAGCGGGCCACGTCGTCCTCGCCGAGCAGCCAGTCGAGGGCGAGCAGCGCCGCCTCGGTGCGCGTCTCGTCGTCCAGGATGGTGAAGATCGGATGGTAGGCGACCACGTCGACCCGGGGGTTGCCGTGCGGGGCGCGCAGGCCGAGCACGAGCTTGTCGAGCGCGAACTCGTAGCCGCCCACGTCGAGCGTCAGGTCCATCGCGTGCGGGTTGGCCCGCCGGGACGGGTGGAACTCCCACAGGCCGTCGGCGGGCGGCGCGGCGGCGGCCCAGCGGTGCGCGATGGGGCGCAGCTCGGGGTCGCCGGCCGAGGTGACCACGAGGGCCTGGTCGGCGTCCAGGCCGGGGGCGATCTCCCACACCAGCGACGGGTGGATGACCAGCACCGCGGGCCCGATCCACTCGGCCAGCCGCTCGGCCTCGCCGGCGGCGACCATCGCGTCCAGTTCCGGTCTCGCCTCCGCCCACCACGCCCAGAACTCGTCGATACCGCCGGCAGGGTCGGCGGCGGGCTCGTTCTTCCGCCCGAACAGTCGCATGACCCCGGATTCTCCCAGCCCGACGGGGCGCCCGCCAACGCGGGTACGCTCAAGGGGTTATGAGTCTTCGTGTGCTTGCCGCCATGTCCGGCGGCGTCGACTCCGCCGTGGCGGCCGCCCGCATCGCCGAGGCGGGCCATGACGTCACCGGTGTCCACCTCGCCCTCTCCGCCAACCCCCAGTCCTATCGGACCGGCGCCCGCGGGTGCTGCACGGTCGAGGACTCGCGAGACGCCCGCAGGGCCGCCGACGTGATCGGCATTCCCTTCTACGTCTGGGACATGGCCGAGCGGTTCCACCGCGACGTGGTCGAGGACTTCGTCAGCGAGTACGCCGCCGGCCGCACGCCCAACCCGTGCCTGCGCTGCAACGAGAAGATCAAGTTCGAGGCGGTGCTCGACCGCGCCCTCGCGCTGGGCTTCGACGCGGTGGCCACCGGGCACCACGCGCGGGTCACCGACGGCGTGCTGAGCCGCAGCCCCGACGCGGGCAAGGACCAGTCGTACGTGCTGGGCGTGCTCACCAGGGAGCAGCTCGGTCACGCGATCTTCCCGCTGGGCGACTCCACCAAGGCCCAGGTCCGCGAGGAGGCCGCGCGACGCGGGCTGATGGTGGCCGACAAACCCGACAGCCACGACATCTGCTTCATCGCCGACGGCGACACCAGGGGCTTCCTCGCCGACCGACTCGGCACGGCGCCGGGTCCGATCGTCGACGAGTCCGGCGAGGTCGTGGGCGGCCACGAGGGCGCCTACGGCTTCACGGTCGGCCAGCGCAAGGGGTTGCGCATCGACCGGCCGGCCCCCGACGGCCGCCCGCGCTACGTGCTGTCCATCGAGCCGGTCTCCAACACGGTCACGATCGGTCCGCGCTCGTCCCTGGCGGTCTCGGAGATCGTCGCGGAGCGCCCGGTCTGGAACGGCCCGACCGGCGAGCCGCGCGAGCCGCTGGCCTGCACGGTCCAGCTCCGCGCGCACGGCGAGGTGTACGGCTGCCGGGCCCGTCTCTCCGGCGGGGAGGTGCACATCACGCTCGACGCCCCGGCCACCGGTGTGGCGGCGGGCCAGGCCGCGGTGCTCTACCTCGGTGACACCGTGATCGGCTCGGCCACCATCGCCTCGGCCTCCTGAGCCGCACTCCAGTGGCGTTCGTCCCGCGTCCGTGCCGGTCACCTTCCGATACGGGCGGGCGTTGGACGGGTCGGCGCCGGGTGTCCCCATGCCGGGACATGCCCTAGATCGGTCCGGGTCAGGGCAGGGTGACCGACTCGCCGGGCTTGAGGCGGCGCATCTCGGCCCGCTGCTTCTCCGACTCCATCTCCAGCCACCTGTCGACCAGGCCGAGCCCGATGTCGTTGAGCAGGCCGTCGTGGGTGGAGAAGGCGCGGGCCGGACGGACCTGGCGCAGGTACTCCACCATCTCCGACGCCTTCATCCACGGCGCGTTGGTCGGCACCAGGAGCGTGGGCACCTCGACGCCCGGCGGGGTGAACGCGTCCCCCGGGTAGAAGACCTCCTCGTCCACCAGGAAACCGACATTACGCACGATCGGCTGGTCCGGGTGGTTGGGGGCGTGCCACTCGCCGACGACCTTTACCCCGAAGCCGGCCGTGTCGAAGGCGTCGCCGTGCCGTACCACCTGGATCTTCGCAGGGACGTCGGTCAGCGTGGCGGCCACGCCCTCGTTGGTCCAGATCTCCAGGGAGGGGTTGGCCTCGGCCGCCCGGCGCAGCCGGTCGGCGTCCACGTGGTCGAAGTGCTCGTGGGTGATGAGCACGGTCTGGACCCCGTCGAGCGCGGACTCCTCACTGAAGGAGCCCGGGTCGATCACGAGCGTGGAACCGTTCTTCTCCAGGTGAACACAGGCGTGCCCGAATTTCGTGAGTCTCATTCCCTCACCCTAAGGGGCACGCCGATCTTCACCGGGCCACCGGCGGCGGTTGTCAGTACGGTTTGTAGCCGCCGCCACCGCTGAGGGAGGCGATGCCGGGATGACCGTCCAGGGAGCCGTAGCGGCTGATGGTGTAGCGGACACCGGCCATGATGTTGTGCACCGGGTTCCAGATGTCGTTGTAGCCGGGCTGCTTGTGAGTCTGGAACGTGGGGTCGATCGTCTGCATGAGTCCCTTGGACGGGATGCCCGCGGCGGCGTTGGAATCCCAGTTGTTGATCGCCTGCGGGTTGCCGCCCGACTCGTGGAAGATGACCGTCCAGATCTTGTCGATGGTCGCCTGGTCGTCCGGGTTCACGGCCACGCCGTGGTCCCGCAGGATGGTGAGCGCCTCCTTGATCCACTTCACGACCTCCTCCTTCGGCTTGGGGGTCCCGCCGCCAGAGGGGGCGCCGCCGTATCCGCCCGAGCCGTGCCCGGTCTCCGAGCCGGAGCCGCCGGGACCGCCGCTTTCGGTCTGCGGCCGATAGCCGGGGGTCCGTTGCCAGCCGGAGGTGGGTATGGAGGAGTCACTGCCCGGTGACCTGATGAGGGCGAAGTGGGCAAGCTTGTCCTTCGCGTGTGTCTCCAGGGTGGTTATGGCCTTGCCCACGGCCTCCTCAGCGGGTTTGATCGCCTCGCGGGCGTCGGAGACGGCCGTCGTGACCCATGGCCCGAAGGTCTTGCTGAGGTCCTTCTCCTCGGTGTCGGGGTTGTTCCTGCGGTGGGTCTCCACCCGGCTGAGGAGGGTGGCGCAGATGCCGTCGACCTTCGCGCTCGCGTCCGTCAGTTTCGTGGCGACCTCTCCGATGGAGACCGCGCAGCCGTTCAGCGCGCCGTGGAATCCGTCGCCGGCCTTTTCGTACGTCCGCATGTAGTCACAGAAGGCGTCCGCGGAGGCACCCTGCCAGGCGTTGTCCACGTCGAGCACCGCGGTCTTCAGGTTGCCCATGAGCTCGTTCGCCCCGCTCGCCGTCCCCTGCCAGCGGGTCATGACCGTGCGGATCACCGCCGGGGCGCCGCTGACCTTTTCCCGGAGAGCGGCGAGATCACCGCCGCCGGGCAGCCTGCCGAGAGCCGCTGCGACATCGTCCGGGGCGGCCACTACCGCCCTCCGCTGGCGTCGTCCGCCCCGCGGACGTTGTCCTGCACCGTCTCCAGGGCGTGTTCGACGCCGCCGAGCTTCTCCCTGACCTGCTGGAGCTCCTCGTGGATCAACTTCTCCAGGGTGTCGACGAGACCGGCGAGCGCGGCGGAGCCGTTGAGTTTTCCGTAGTCGGAGGTGTCGGACGGCGGGGCGGGGTGATCATCGCTGAGCTCGTCACGAACCCGGTTGGCCAGCTTCCCCACCTTCGTACGGCACCGTTCGAGCGCCTGAAAGTGAAGATCGATACCGTCCATGTGACCGCCCCTTCCTCGGCACCGCCCCCGAGCCGATCATGATCGAGCATAGCGGAGGCGGGTTTGCGGAAGGGGTCGGCGTGACCTACACCTCCGGGGGCGGGAAGAGCGCGGTCTGGATGAGGCGGGCGCCGGACTTCCTGTCGACGTGGTATCCCCGGCCCACCGGAAGCGGATGGGGGCGCACGTTGCCGAATAGGGAACCCTCGTCCTTGTTGCCGGAGAGGATGACCGCGGGGCTGGCCATGTCCTTGACCCGTTGGATGACCGGGTCGAACATCGCCCGGCCGACGCCGCCCATCGCGCGTGACATGACCAGGTGCAGTCCGATGTCGCGGGCCTGCGGCAGCAGCTCCACCAGCGGCTGCAGCGGGTTCGACGAGGTCGCGACGAGGTCGTAGTCGTCGACGACGATGTAGAGGTCGCAGCCCTGCCACCAGTCCCTGGCCCGGAGCTGGTCGGGGGTGAGATTCGCCGGCGGCAGCCGTTTGAGCAGCGCGGCACGGGCGTCGTTGATCAGTTCGAGGGCGGCCACGCCGGAGGCGGCGTAGCCGATGCGGTGCTCGGTGGCGGCGGAGTCCAGCAGCGACCGCCGGTAGTCGATAACGATCATCATGGCCTCCTGCGGGGTGCGCCGGGCGACCAGGCCCTCGGTGACGAGCCGTAGCAGGTTGGACTTCCCGCTCTCGGTGTCGCCCACCACGATGAAGTGCGGGTCCGTCTCGAAGTCGAGCATGACGGGCGAGAGGGTGGCCTCGTCGATGCCGATCGGGATCCGGCCAGGGCCGGTCCGCGTGATGTCGGGCAGCGTCCCGGCGGGCAGTATCGACGGCAGCAGCCGCACGGGCTTGGCGGAGGGGCCCTGCCAGGCGTTCTTGACGGCCGAGACGAGCGCGCGTACCCCGGTGGACAGGTCCTCGGCGTTCCGGACGCCGTCGATTCGGGGGAGCGCGGACAAAAAGTGCAGGCCCTCCTTGGTGAGCCCGCGTCCCGGTACGCCCTCCGGAACGGCCAGTGACGACTTCCGGTTGACCTCGGACTCGTAGGCGTCGCCGAGCTTGAGCTCCACCCGGGTGCCGAACAGGTCGCGGATGCCCGGGCGGAACTCCGACCACTTGTTGGTCGCGGCCACGACGTGGATGCCGTAGCCGAGACCGCGCGCGGCCAGGTCGGTGATCACGGGTTCGATCGTCTCGAACTCCTGCCGGACGGTCAGCCAGCCGTCGACCACGAGGAAGACGTCTCCCCAGCCGTCACCCTCGATCGTCCCGTCGGCGAGTCGCTGCCGGTAGGTGGTGATCGATTCGATGCCCTGTTCGGCGAAGTCGCGCTCTCGTTGCTGCAGGAGGACGGCGATCTCGGCGACCGTACGGCGGACCCGGTCACCGTCGAGGCGGCTGGCGATCCCGCCGACGTGGGGCAGCCCCTCCAGCGAGGCGAGTGCGCCGCCGCCGAAGTCCAGGCAGTAGAACTGCACCTCGCGGGGCGTGTGGGTGAGCGCCATGCTGGTGATCAGTGTGCGGAGCACCGTGCTCTTGCCGCTCTGGGTTCCGCCCGCGACGCCGACGTGACCGGTCGCACCCGCCAGGTCCATCCAGAACGGGTCACTGCGCTGCTCGAACGGTTTGTCGATGATGCCCACCACGGCGTGCAACCGGCCCCGGCCCACCCATCCGGCCGTGGTGAGGCCGTGTTCCGGCGTGATCGACAGCGGCGGGAGCAGATGGCCGACGGTCGGGGGGGCACTCAGCGGAGGCAGCCAGATGCGGTGGGCGGGTGGACCCTGGCCGTTCAGCCGGCCGACCACGATGTCCAGCAGGCTGCTCAGGTCGTTCTGCACGCGTTCGTCCGCCGCCGGCTCCTCCACGACGGGGATCGGGACGAATGCCGGGCCGTACTGCGTCACCTGCTGGATCGCTCCCCGTCCGTCCGGTGTCACCGTGTGGCGCGGGTCCGCCTGGTAGGGACCGGACACGTAGGCGGCCTTGAAGCGGGTCATTCCGGTGGTCTCGAACTTGAGGTAGGCGTTACCCGGGGCGGACGGCAGCTCGTAGGCGTCGGCGACGCCCAGTACGACCCGGCTCTCCATCGCCGAGAACGTGCGCAGGCCCACCCGGTAGGACAGGTGAGTGTCCAGGCCGCGCAGCCGCCCCTCCTCCAGCCGCTGTGAGGCCAGCAGCAGGTGCACGCCAAGAGAGCGGCCGAGCCGCCCGATCATCACGAACAGCTCGATGAACTCGGACTTGGCCGAGAGCAGCTCGCTGAACTCGTCGATGACGACGAACAGCGTGGGCATCGGCGCCAGGTCGGTGCCCTGCTCGCGGGCCCGCTCGTAGTCGCGGAGCGAGGCGTAGTTGCCGGCCGCGCGCAGCAGCTCCTGGCGGCGGACCATCTCGCCGTGCAGGGCGTCGTACATGCGGTCGACGAGGGGGAGCTCGTCTTCGAGGTTGGTGATGACCGCCGAGACGTGGGAGAGGGTGTCGAGGCCGAGGAAGGTGGCGCCGCCCTTGAAATCGACCAGGACGAAGTTCAGGATCTCCGACGAGTGGGTGATCGCCAGCCCGAGCACCAGGGTGCGCAGCAGCTCGCTCTTGCCCGAGCCGGTGGCGCCGATGACCAGCCCGTGCGGTCCCATCCCGCCCTGCGCGGACTCCTTGATGTCGAGTTCGACCACCCGCCCGTCGGAGCCGAGGCCGATCGGCACCCGTAGCCGGTTGCGACCGGCCCTGGGGCGCCAGGTCACCGCCGGGTCGAGGCGGGACGGGTCGCCGACACCGAGCAGGTCGGTCAGCGAGGTGTTCACCGAGAGCACGTCCTGTGTCTCCCCGCCCTTGGCGGTCGAGGCGCGCAGCGGCGCGAGCTGCCGGGCCAGTCCCTCGGACCTGAGGAAGTCCATCCGGTCGGGATCGCCGAGGCGGGTCGTCTGCTCCTTGCCCGCGTGGTCGATCTTGACCATGAAGAAGCCCTCGGGCTGGACGTCCAGCCGCAGGGTGTTCTTCTCCTCGATCGGTGCCGTCGAGCCGGACAGGTCGATCACAGTGACCCCCTGGATGGTGTCACCGCCCAGCTGGGAGTCGGGTGGCACGTGGCCACCGTCGATGATCAGCACGTGGTACGGCAGGGCGGCGGAGGAGGCACCCGGGCTGAACCGGGCCCGCTCCCTCAGCTCGTCGCCGACCAGCTTGTCGAGCTCGCCGAGGTCGCCTGTCATGAGCCGGACCGGGCCCGCGGCGTCGCTCTCCTCGGGGTGCAGCGCGTGGGGCAGCCACTTGACCCAGTCCCACTGCGACATCCACCCCTCGCCCGCGCACACCATGATCCGCATGTCGTCGGGGGAGTGGAACACGGCGATCTGAGCGATCATCGCGCGAGTGATCTCGCGTACGGCCGCAGGGTCGCCGGTCAGCCTGATCCGGGCGAAGGAGTGCAGAGCCACCGCGACCGGCAGCCGGGAGACGGTCGAGTGCGCCCGGACGAACCGTCGCAGCGCACCGGAGGACAGCGCGTCCAGATCCTCCACCGGCTTGGAATCGGGAGGGATGAGCTTGAGGGCGAGTTTCTGCACGCCCGTGCCCAGTCGCACGGTGCCGAAGTCGTCGTCGTTGGGGCGCCGTTCCCACAGGCGCGGACCCATGGCGATCCACCACAGGGAGTCGGGGGCGGGGGCACCCCATTCAAGGGCCTCCCGCTGTTGGGCGGCGGCCCGCCGGACCCTTTTGCGGATCTGGGCGAGGTAGCGGAAGTAGTCGCGACGCAGGCCGTTCAGCCGCTGCCTGCGCTCCCCGGACTGGCGGCCCATCTGCCCCAGCGACATGCCCACCATGGAGACGGCGAACAGGCCGCTCGCCACGTACATGATCGGGTTGGAGTTGCCGCCGGCGGTGAACATCAGGCCCATCGCGGCGCCGCCGGCCAGCATCGGCAGGTAGGTGAGGATCGCGGTGAACCCCTGCGACTCGACCTCGGGAATCTCCGGTGGAGACTCAAGCAGGATCTCGCCCCGAGGCGGCTTGGGCGGGGGACGGCGTTCAGGACGTCGTATGACGACGATGCTCACCCTGGGATCACCCTTCTGGCGGTTCGACGGGTCGTCGGCCACGGATGTTCAGCTACGGCTCCCGCGTATGATCCATTCTCGCCCGCTACCGTATCCGGCGTATCCGTGATGTCTGTGACGTTCACGGGGGGACGGAGGACAATCGTGAGTTCACTGACTCAACCGCCCGCTCCGGGATTGATGCCTCAGACCGCGCTGGCCCGGGTCGCCGCTCCACTGCCCGCACTGTGTCATGTCACGGTGGTGGCCCCCAGGGGGAAGGCGGACCTGGCGCTACCGGCCGACCTTCCGCTGCCGCACATCCTGCCGGGCCTGCTGCAGGCGATGGGCGAGCCGGCGGGCGACTCCGTGACGGCTCCGGGATGGGTGCTCCAGCGGCTCGGCGGCGCCCCGCTGGACATCGGTCAGAGCCTGGGGGCTCTGGGGGTGCTCGACGGTGAGGTGCTCTACCTTCGGCCCCGCGATTCCATCCTGCCGCCGGCCCTGTTCGACGACGTGGCCGACGTGGTCGCCACCAGGGTGAAGGACGGCCCCGGAAAGTGGGACCCGAAGCACACCCGCCTGGCGGGGGTGGGGCTCGCGGTGGTACTCCTGGTCACCGGAACCCTGTCGCTGATGCTGGCGGGGCCGCCGTGGACGGTTCCCGCCGTGCTCTCCGGGGTGTTCGCGGTCCTCCTGATCGCCGCGGGCGCCGTGTTGTCCCGGGCGGTGGGCGACTCCGGGGCGGGTGCGCTGATCGGATACGCGGCGCTGCCCTACGGTTTTCTCGCGGGACTCCTCGCGCCGCTGGGAACCGGAGGGCTGAGCGGGCTGGGCGCGCCCCACCTGCTGTCGGCGTTCGCCGTCACCGTGCTCGTCGCGACCCTCGGTCTCGTCGCGGTCGCCGACGGCGTGCCCGGTTTCCTCGGCTCCGCCGTGGCCGCGGCGGCCGGGGCGGCGGGAGCCGCCGTCGTGCTGTTCTCCGGTGCTCCCGCTCAGGGAGTCGCCGTGGTGACCGTCACGGTCATGCTGGCGTTCGGCCCGCTGATCTCGACGATGTCGTTCCGGCTCGCCGGGATGCCGATGCCCTCGATGCCCACCAACGCGGAGGAGTTGCGGAGCGACAACCAGCAGGTCGACGGCGTGGCCGTCGGGGAACGCGCCGGTCAGGCCCGGCAGTACGCGACCGGATTCGTGGTGGCGACCGCGTTGACGGGGCTGGCGGCCCAGATCTATCTGGCGCTGGACCCGCGCTGGATCGCCACGGCCACCATGCTGCCCCTGTCGCTGACCTTCCTCATGCGAGCCCGGGTCTTCCAGGGGTTTGGCCAGCGGCTCTGGCTGATGAGCGCCGGCATCGGGGGGATCGCCCTCTTCGCGATCTCGGAGGCCGTCGCCGGGGGCGGCCTGATGGCGGTCGGTGTGACGACGGGGGTGTTCTGGGCCGCGGCGATCCCGGCGGGCATCGGCCTGTCGCTGCCGCGTGGGAAACCGTCCCCGTTCTGGGGCAGGGCCGGGGACATCGTGGAGACCCTGCTGCTCGTCGCGTTGTTCCCGCTCGCCCTCGGCGTGCTGGACGTCTACTCCTGGGTACGTGGCCTGGCCGGCTGAGCCACTGCCCGTAGGGCATGGGCTTGTCCTGCCCGGGGGCGATCCGCTCGAAGCCACTCGGCATCGCGTTGTCGTCGGCGTGACCGCGGAAGGTCGGGGGTTTCGCGGAGTTGGACAGGCTCCGGCGTCGGCCCTCGTGATCCCGGCCGTATTGCCACCCCGCGGGAAGGGCGGCTAGGTTGCCCGGAAACTGACCGCCTGTTACCCGTGGGGTAAATGATGCCCGGGGAGGGGACCCTCGATGAGGGAATTCGGGGATTTCGCGAACATCGATATCGACAAGCTGCTGAATGACGCGGACTCGCAGATCGCCCGGATGGGGAGCCTGCAGGAGGACATGGCCAAACTGGTGGGGCGTGCCCAGGACGAGGACGAACTGGTCACGGTGGAATACACGGCCGAGGGGCTGCGTACGCTCGACATCCACCCCAAGGCGATGCGGCTGAGCTCGTCCGAGCTCGCGGAGAAGATAAAGGCGGTCCTCCAGGACGCCTCCCAGGACCTGCAGGTGCGGATGAGCGCGGCGATGGGCGAGACGTTCGGCGAGGAGATGAACCCGATGAAGTTCATCGCCGACCCGGACGTGGCGACGGACCGGCTCAAGTCCGCAGAGGCCGTCTACCAGCGGACGTTCGAGGATGCGATGGGCGAGCTCGACCGCATTCGCCGGAGGCTTGAGTAGCGCCCCGGACCGCCGCGGCCCTCAGTCGTGATCTGACCGGCTCCGTACCGATCACGTTGGGCACCAGCACCGCCCGCGCACCTCTGGCCTGCGCGTTTTTCTTAGTGTGTCCAAAGTGTTATCTGAGCTTGACATGCATTCATGTTAGGTATGTTGCATCAGCTAGCTAACATGCCGTTTGATGATGTTCGCGGCTATGGCCCTTTCTGTTCGCATATGTGGCTTTATACGTGTACGGCCGGTGGGGCACGGCATCGTCGCGACAAAGCAGGCTTATGTCACGGAGGTGGCCGGTGACGGAGTTTTTCGGCGCGAGTGCGTCACAGATCCAAAAAGGATCCGAGCTGGTCGTTGACACCGCGCAGTATGTCGAGGGTCTGCGCAAGGGTGTCGAGACCACGACTCTGGAGTTGACCAGCTCGGGCTGGCTCGGCCCGGCGTCTGCCAAGTTCGTCAGCGCCATGCGCGTCTGGGACGAGCAGATGGTGATCGTGCGACAGGATCTGGAGGAGATCGCCCGGAAGATGGGCGACAACTCCATCGTCTACAGCGCGGCGGACCAGGACGTGCAGGCAGGCATCGGCAGGGTCGACGCTCTCATCAACGCCCCCAGGAGCTAGCGGCACCGTGAGGTGAACCTGCTCTATCCATGATCGAGAACGGAGATCAGCATGTCCGACGACTACACGAAGGTTAACTTCGTCCAGATGGAGCTGGCTCAGGAGGGCCTCCTGAAGGTCGTCACGGCCATGGACAAAGCCACCGACGACCTCATCACCAAGCTCGCAGCAGTGCTGGGCGGCAGCTGGGAGGGCGGTGCGGCGAATTTCTTCGAGGATCACCGCAAGATCTGGGATGCCGCCGAGCGGGAGATGGGAAACCAGCTGAACAGCGCTGTGGCCGCCCTCGGTACCGCGAACGAGAACTACAAGGCGGCCGAGGCGCGTAACAGGGCCATCTGGGGCGGCTGACACGGTCGGTACGCGTCTCACGCTGGTCTCGGCCATCGAGCATGACGCGATGGCCGGGGACCGTTCGTCTTCTTCGAGGGGAAAACGTGAGCAGAGCCTCCATGGACGGTGCCCCAGGCTGGCCCGGGCTGGACGGTAAGGCGGAGCTCGAATACGACACCGCGCTGATGCGGAAGGTCGCGGAGGAGCTGGAGCTGCATCTCGGCCCCCTCAAGGGGGCGGCCCACGACGAGGGATACACCACGGGGTCACTGAAGAGCGTGCAGGTCAACGGCGGGCTGACCGAGCGGGAACTGGGGTCCTGGCCGCAGGCGAGCGCGTTCGCCAGATCCGTCGGCATGATTCCCGACCCCGGCGGGGTCGCCTCCCTCGAACAGGGGAACGCGGCGCTGCGGTATGTCTACCAGCTGTTCATGACGCGGTACGAAGAGGCCATCAAGGCGATCCGCGCGAACGCCGACGAGTATGACAGGGCCGATCCCCACCGAGGAAACGGCGCGGACGCCTAGGAAAGGGGCGTTGTGGGCAGCGATTCAGGGAGCCGGCCGATCCGTGCCACCAACGCGGCGCCCGATCAGGGCGAGGTCACCGCGTCGAGGAGCCAGATCGAGCAGTGGCTGCGGGACACCCTGCCGATGATGGTGGACGACGCGGGGTTCGCCTACACGCACGCCGCGAGCACGATCGGCACCCTCCGCGACGCACTGCCCTCGGCCGCGACGAAACTCAGTCAGTCGTGGCGCGGTGAGGCATCCGCCGAGGTGCAGAAGGCACTGCAGATGCTGCACTCCACCGCCGGGGAACTGGTCTCCACGATGGAGAAGATGGCGGAGGTCCTCAGGCTGTACGGCGGGGTCTATCTCCCGGAGGCCCGCAAGAAGATCGAGGACCTCAAGTCCACCGACGAGCTGTTGCGGACCTTCCCCAAGAAGATCGGGACCACGCCCACGAGGCTACCGACCGAGCCGCAGCTCCTGCCCGAGGTCGAAGACGGTACGGTCGCGGCCCGTCAGGTGCTGCGCACACTGAACTCTCAGATCGTCGATCTCTACCACAAGGTGCCCACGGAGATCTCCTACGACCTGCCGGTCGTGACAATACCGTCGGGTGACCACGTCTACTCCACCGTTGTGTACCGGCAGGGCGACCCGTACCAGAACGGCCGTCCGCCGTCCGGGGAGGGATCACCGGGGGCCGGAACGGGGAGCGGGGGGACGGGCGGTTCCGCGACCGGCGGTGTGGGCCGGGACGGGTCAGGCTCGACCTCGGGTACGGGCGCTTCAGGCTCGGGCGCTTCAGGTCCGAGTGGTTCAGGTCCGGATGGTTCAGGTCCGAGTGGTTCGAGCGCGGGCGGTCCCGGGACGGATACTTCTGATCCGGGCGGTTCTGATCCGGGCGGTTCCGGGAACGAGGGCTCGGGTTCGGACGGCTCCACCGGGACGAACGGGCAGGATCCGTCCACCGCGGCCGACGCCGCGAACGAGGCCGGTACGGCCCAGAACTCACCGGACGACGGAACCGTCCCCGCGGTGCTCGACGGAACGGACGGTACGCCGGGCGGCGACGACCCCCAAAGCACCGAGGTGGCGAGCTTCGTCCCACAGAACCCGGTGGCGGTCCCGGTGATCCAGCAGAATCCGGTCGGGGTCATCGGGCCGACGACGACCGTCGCTCCTCCCGTCACGTCGGTTCCGCCGGTACTGGGCACCCCCGGAGCGGGTTCGGGGACGGTCGTGCCGTCCTACGCCGCGATGGCACGGGGAACAATGAACGGCATGCCGATGATGCCGTTCATGGGCGGCGGGGCCGGTGGCGAGAGCGCCCAGGAGTCCGAGAGGTTCAGTCCGCTGACGGAGGAGAACGACGTCTGGGGTTCGCGCCCCGACGCGACCTCCGCGCTCATCGGTGGATCCGCCACGGATCCGGGAAAGGCACGGCATGGCGATCGAGCTTGACAAGGACTGGCCCGGCCTGACGGTGAAGGGCAACGAACCCAAGTGGGACTCGACCGAGATCAAGCGGATCGCGGGCGAGCTGGAAGAGTCGCTGAAGGCGCTGAAGACGCCCACACAGCCGCCGGCGACATCGGTCGCCCACGCCGCGGGAACCACGTCCCCGCCGCTGCCGGGACCGCCCCCCGGCGCCGGGTCGCTGCCGGACGTCCGGCTCCAGTGCGCGATCGGTCCCGCCCAGCTGGGTGAGTGGCTGACCGCGCAGCAGTTCGCGATCTCGGTCAACACCGCCTACGCGACGCTTATCGGTGATACGAAGGGGTCCGGCGGCGTCTACTCGTCGCTGATCCGGCAGTACGGCGCGGTCATCGAGGCGGTCCTTGACATCGCCAAGACCAACACCGCCGCCGAGCAGGCCAATCTGGAGCCGGGCACCCGGCGCGACGTCTGACGGGGAGCCACCATGGCGGAAACAGAACCGACGTCGCCCAACCGGACCAGCATCAGCCTGCCCAAGGAAACACTCACGCTCTCCCTCTTCCACAGTTCCCTGGACAAGATCAAGAACTGGATCGACAACACCAATCCGGATTCGGTGCGCCGGGCCGGTGACTACTACCTCGCCGCCCAGGCCCTGCTTGAGAACGCCGCGCGAGAGCTCAAGAACAAGGCCGTGGACCTGGCCGGCCACTACCGGGGGCCGGCGAGTGCGGAGACACAGAAACAGCTGCAGTTCCTGCACGCGACCATTCGCGATCTGGCGGCCGAGATGGGGAAGATGGGCCCGCCTCTGCATCGCTACGCGGACACCCTCGCCTGGGCCATGCAGAACATCGTCGTGAAGAGGGGCGAGGACTCACGGTCGGACCACGACACCGACTGGGCGGACATGGTCCCCTTCTACGGGGCATACCGGGTGGAGGACCGGGCCAGGGACAAGTTCTACGAGGTCAACGAGAGGATCGCCGAGCACTACGCGCTGCTCCCCAGTTCCGTGCAGTTGGGGTTTCCCACCCCGACCCCGCTGGAGATCCCCGATTTCAAGCCGGGAGGTTTCTCCCCCGGGGGGTTTCCCGGCGGGGCAACCGGATCGGTCTCGCCATACGGTTCGGGCGGCACGGGTGACCCGTACGGCTCGGGCGGCATGGATGACCTGCCCGGCTCGGGACAGGCGGGGCTGGGACCGTACGACCTGGTCTCGTCGGCACTCGATACGAACGGTGCCGGCGGACCGGGCGGGGAAGGGGCGGATCTGTTCGGACCGGGCCCGGACGCCGGGACTCCCGGCCTCATCCAGCCGTCCGGCCCATCCGGGCTGGACGGGAACGGCTCGGACCCGTCCGTGGAGTTCCCCGGCGGTACCGGGACGTCCGGCCAGGACCTGTCCGTACCGGATGGCGAGACCCGGCTCAGCGGCCTGAACGATACGGGACTGACCGGACCGGCGAACCCCGTGACGACCGGTCTGTCGGCGAACGGCGTGTCGGGCATCGGCACGTCGGGCGGTGCGGGAACGGGCGGGTCGGGAGTGAGCGGTGCGGGGCTCTGGGGAGCGGGCGGTGCCGGCGCCCTCTCCGGAACCCGCGGCGGGGCGTCCGGCATGCCGATGATGCCGTACGGGGGAGCAGGCCATGGACAGGGCGGCGAAAAGGGCCAGGAGCACGAGAACAGCACCGAACTCCTAGAGGACGACGAGGTCTGGGGCAGCGGCGGCTCCACCACGCCTCCGCTGCTCGCGTAGACACGGCACGGGAAAGGGCGGACATGGGCGAACTCATGCCTGATATGAGCGGAATCGCTTCGGGGGCAGGCCTCGGCCCGACGAGCAAGGAGATCGGCTACTCGCCCAGTGAGCTGAAAGCGCTCGGCAATGGCTTCGGTAAGGAGGCGCCGGGCCTGGAGTCACTCGGGAAGAGGACCGGTGCGATGGGCATCGGCTTTCCCGCGTTCGGCGTCGTCGGCATAGGACTGCTGAGTGCCACCGACCAGGCTCGCGACAGCGCCGTCCAGGCTCTCGAAGCCGGCGCGAAGGTGCTGAACTCCTGGAAGACGGCCCTTGCCTCGATGGCCGATGACATCGAGCAACGGGAGAAGGACATCAAGGCCAGCTTGAAGGAGGTTAGGGAGGCGAGCGCCGTTTCCCCGAAGAGCGATCTTTCGGGGCTCGGTGGTGCGGGTCTCGACGGTGCGGGGCTCGGTGGTGCGGGTCTCGATGGTGCGGGCCTCGGGGGCACAGGTCTGCCTGATACGGGCCTTCCCGACAGAGAGCTCGCCGGTATGGACGGCCTCGACCCGACCACGCCCAACCTGGAAGCACGCGACATCGATACGCCGAGCACGGGCCTTCCCGATTCGAACCTGCCCACGTCCGACATTCCAGGGCTGAACACCGGCCTGCCACAGGCCCCCGACACGAACATCCCCGGCCTCGATCCGAGCAACGCGGTCGGCACGTCGGCCACCCCGAACCTCGGCCTGACGGATCCCGGGAAGACGGGCCTGGCGGGTTACACCCCTGCCAACCTGACGACGTCGCAGCCGAGCGTGCCGGAGGCCGGCACCTGGTCGGGAGACTCCGCTCGTTCCGCCGGCTACTCGTCCGGAGCCGCGGGCGGCGGGCAGTCTCCGCTGGCCGGCGCGCGCGGGGCCGCAGCGAACGGTATGTCGGGGATGCCCTTCATGCCGATGGGCGGTGCCGGCGCCGGTGGTGAACAGAGAAAGGAGAACAACAGCTCACTCGCGGGCCTTTCGGGGGATGAGGGGGACTGGGAGGACGACATCGACGTCGCTCCCGCGGTGCTCGGGCAGGAGTCATGATCGACGAGAATCGGTCTTTGACGGTCCGCTGCTCTGATGGAAGGTGCTCGCCGTGAGTTATGAGGAAGACAAGGCGATTTACATCGCGGCGGCGGCGGCCGCCGCCTCCGCCGCGGTCATCCTCGTCAACCCCCTTGCGAAGACCATCGCTCTGATGATCGGCAGCATGATCTCCGACCCCGCCGGGATGAAGAAGCTGGCAGATCAGTGGCGTGACTCGAAGCTGGGGGGCGAGTCCGTGGATCTCGGCGCCCTAAAGATCACGATAGCCGAGCTGAAGGCGAAGGCCGAGGCCGAGGGATGGAAGGGCGAAGCACGCAAGCTGTTCGACTCCTCCTCGGACACCTTCCTCAGGGAGATGAACAAGCTCGCGAACCACCGGAACAGCGCCGGCGACACCGTCGATCAGACCGCGCTCATCTTCCACTACGGCGCCGGGGTGGCGTTCCTTGCCGCGTCCACCATGAGCGTACTGGCGACCATAGCCCTGGCTTCCACGTTCGTTCCCGCCTTGAGGGTAGGCGTGCAGATCGCGATCACCCAGACGCTCAGAAGCATCGGCACGAGTCTCCAGGCGGTGATGAAGATGAAGCTGAAGGGGGTCTTCGTCGCCGCCACGATTCTCGGCATCGTGAACATGTACAGCGCCTCCCAGGCGGCGTTGTTCCCCGGCCTGGAGGCCGTGAGCGACAAGGTACCCGACTTCGGAAGCGCGGGATTCGGCTACACTTCCGGCACCCTTTCCCCCTCGTTGGACCTGGGTGCCGCTCAGCAGCCCAAGAGCGGATTCCTGGGCATCTTCTGACCTGGACCGGCCTCCTGGCGGGCTCCGCCAGGAGGGTCTGGACGACGAGGACCCGGACCCCGAGGACGGGGCCGCCCGGTGAGCGCGTGGACGGCAGGTCCCGCGCTCACTGCTGGGGGCGGGCGGCCGACGGCTGCTCCACGCGTACGGGGTTCCGCGCGGCCACGGGATCGAGCACCGGGCCCTCGGGGATCAGGAGCATGAGCTGCGCGGGGAGGGGGGCGACGTTCTCCACCGCGTACCCGAGGCTTCCCAGCGCCTCCGGGGACTGGATGGCGTGCCGCCGTCCCTGGTCGCCGATGAGATAGAGCGACTGGACCGAGTCCAGCCTGCCGTTTCCCGGCAGCACTCCCAGCAGGGCGCCGGTGCCGGGCGGGAGCACCACCTGGTCGACCGCGTCCTGGCTGAACCGGCCCGTCGGCGGCGTGGGTATCCGCACCGTGCTCTCGATCGTCAGCGTCGCCTGGGTCGAGCCGCGCTCCGTGTCGGAGTAGACGGCGCAGAGCGGGTCCGTCGGATTCGGAGTGATGATCTTCGGCATGGTCGGGGGAAGCCCGCCGGAGTCCATCCGGGTGGCCGACACCTTCATCCCGTTCACGCTGGCGGCGTCCGTCTCGATCGGCAGCGCCTGCCGCCGGCCGTACGCCTTCTTGCTGTCGGGGTGCTGCAGCAGCAGGTTGACCTGGGTGGGGTTGAGGCCGGCCAGCCCATCGGAGAGCAGGACGTACCACTTCTCGGGAGCGCCGACCAGCGCGGGCACCCGGTACACCCGGCCCACCACGGACCTCTCCCCGCCGGGCCCGCGGGCCGCGCGGCCGAGGCCGGGCACCTTCGGGCCGCGGAAGTCAGGTCCGACGGGCAGCGCGTTGAGCCAGGCCGCGGGGACCTGGCGGCGCGCGCCTTCCGGCAGCGCCCGCACATTGCCGACCGGTACCAGCATCCGCTGGTTCGACCAGAGCAGCCAGGTCTCGTTCCCCTCCTCGACGACCATGGCGCTGTCCGCCCCGATCGGGCGGCCTCCGACGTTCAGGCCGCCGACCAGCGAGGTGTGCAGCCGGCGCTCGCCTCGGGCGTCCGCGCTCTCCACCACACAGGCCGACCACGGGGTACGGACCAGCTTGTCGGGGGCGGGCAGCGACTGGGGGGCACCGGAGATGCCCACCATCACGCCGCGCTGGAAGCCCGCCAGGGAGGCCGAGCTGACGGTGCGTACGGTCACCTCCTGCTCGCGCAGGAGCAGCCGGGCGGAGGTTATGTTGGCGACCGGGAGCATCTCCTTCCGTGACGCGCTGTAGACGAGGATCGCCCCCGACTCCTCCTCCACGATCACGGTCCCCGGCTCGGTGAGCGCGGTCGCGCCACCGGGAAACAGCAGCCCGGCGATGCCGAAGCCGGCCGTCACCAGCACCGCGACCAGCAGACCGCAGAACATCGCCACATTGAGCCTGCGCATCGGCGACTCGGGCAGGTCCGGCTCGCCCTGGAGCAGGGCCAGATTCAGGCGCTGGACCATCAGTTTGTGCGCCTGGTAGAGGTCACGACGGGTCTGCATGTCACTCCCACCTCGCGGCTCTCGCCGGGGAACGGCGGATGCCGGAACTCATCGCGCGCTCACCCGCCACTCTCGATCCGGGCGGGCCGCCATCCCCGGCGCCGGCCCAGTGGGGTCACCAGCCTGGTCAGGACGGCCAGGACCGCCAGCGAGAGGGAGACCAGGGCGACCCAGGCGGCGACCGCGGTCCCGCGGGAGTCCTCCACCGGGATCCGCGGGATCGCGTCGGCCGGCAGCGGGGCGGCCTCGTCCGGAGCGATCGCCACCGTCTCCGACGGCAGGATCGCCGAGACGGCCAGCAGCGGGTTGATCATTCCCGAGCCGGTCCCGACCCCGGCACCGCCGCCGGCGGTCAGCCTGATCCGCCGCTGCACCGCCAGGTGGTCCAGCCCCGGGTGACGGGCGCGCACCAGCGCCGCGACCCCGGCGACGTACGGCGCCGCGAAGCTGGTGCCTTCCAGCCCCTCGGCGTAGGCGCTGCCGGGTGAGGTCGAGGTGATGTCGACGCCGGGGGCGAGCACGGAGACCGGGGTGGTGGTGCTGGAGGACGAGGCCCTGGTGCCGTCCGGGTTGGCCGAGCCGACGGAGATGACTCCGGGATAGGCGGCCGGGTAGGCGGGCGTGGAGGTGCCGTCGTCCTTGGAGACGTTGCCCGCGGCGGCCACTATCACCACGTCCTGGGCCAGGGCGTAGTCCACCACCTTCTTCAGGTCGGGCTGGTCGTACGCCTTGACCGACACGTTGATCACGTCGGCGCCGAGCCGGACGGCCCGCAGTATCGCGTGGGCCAGCCGCCCCGCCTCTCCGACGTCCTTGTCCGTGTGCTTGATGGATATCAGTTCGGCCTCCGGCGCGACGCCGGCGAACGGCACTCCCTTGATCTCGCTTCCCCCGATGATGCCCGCGACCCCTGTACCGTGCCCGATGCAGTCGCCTCCGCCCGTTCCGGTGAGGTCGATCAGCGACCTGGCCATCTTCGACAATTGCGGGTGGGTGACGTCCACGCCGCTGTCGACGATCGCGACCGTCACCCCCGCGCCCCTGGTCAGCTTCCACACCTCCGGCAGGTTGAAGCGCCGCTGGGCCCATGACTCCCGGATGCTCTTCGTCCCGCGGGGCGGAGAGCAGTCGGCCGTCCCCGTCGCGGAGGTGGGCACGGGAGTCATGATCGTCACTGCGAGCACTCCCGCGACAAGCTTCCCACCGATCATTGAAACCCCCGAAACAGCTGGACGTCGGACAGCGCTCTTCATCTCTCAGAGGGCTGGGCGGGGTCTCCGCCATCACATGACCGTGGGCGGCCCGGCCCCGTTCACCTGCTCCTGGAGGCCGGCGAGCATCCGCCGGCCTCACCGTCATCGGTAGGGGAGAGCGGCATCACGTGCCCTCCCCTGCCGCGTTCACCTCGGGGTCATCCGCAGTTGGCCCAGCCCGTGCTGGTGCTGCCGCCGGGGCCGCCGCCGGAGATGCGCACGCACTTGCCCTTGGCGGGAACGTAGGCCGGGCCCGCGTAGTACTTGTAGTTGCCCCGCTCGGTCCTGGAACCGCCGCCCTGGGCCTCCAGAGTGGCCCAGATCTGCGTCTCCTTCCCGACGTCGGCGGTCTTCATCGTGACCGCGCAGTTGGTGCCGGTGGAGGTGTTGTAGAGCTGGTAGGTCGTTCCGCCGCTGAACGAGGCGGACCGCTGCACGTAGTAACCCGCCCCGCAGACCTGCTGCGGGCTGTAGGGGTTGGAACGCTGCGCTGCCGCGGTCGGTTTCGGAGCGGCGGTGGTCGGCTTGGCCTCGGGGGGTGCCTCCGGGTTCACGACCGGGGGGTTGGTGGCCGGCTTCGACGAAGCGGGCTTGGACTGGGTCGGGGCCGGAGACCGGGGAGCCTCCTGCGTCCGGCTCGGCTCGGGCTCGGTCGGGGCCGGAGACTGGGGGGCCTGCTGCGTCTGGCTCGGCGTCGGTTGTGGCGTCCGCTGAGGTTCGGTGGGGTCGGGAGTCGGCCTCTGCGTCTCCTTGGGCTTCTCCGTCGGACGGGCCTTCCGCGTCTCCTTGGCCTTCTCCGTCTCCGTCGCCTGGGGCTGGGGCTGGGGCTGGGGCTGGGGCGGTGCGGTGATCGGCGCGGTGGGGGCCGGAATCGTCGGCACTGCGGCCGGCGGCGAGGTGAGCGGGTTCAGCGTCGGAGGGGTGGGGGCATCGGTGGACAGCTGCAACGGCCCGACGTCTCCCACCCGCGGCTCCGGTGTCACGCCCCAGGGCACGGTCACCCGGTTGGCCGGGTCGTCCGCGGCGCCCTGGCCCGGATCTCCACCTCCCTGACCGGGACCCGTACCTCCTTGACCGGGATCCGTACCTCCCTGGAGAGGATCTCCGCCACCCTGGACCGGATCCGTACCGCTCTGCCCCCGCCACTGGCTCGCCAGCGCCAGTGGGGCCTTTTCGTTCGCGGCGGCCTGTTCGACGTCGCCCAGCGAGGCGTAGCTTCCGGCGGCCCAGACGCCGAGGCCGGACATCAGGGCGACCACGCCGACACCGGCCACCAGCATGAGGGGGAAACCCGCGGACCTGCGCTGCTCCTTGGCGGGCTCGGCGATCACCGTCCCGCTCAGCGGGGGCGGGCTTCCCGGCAGCGGCGGTGTGCTCCAGAGCGGGGCCGCCGGTGGCAGCACCGAGGCCGGATACAGGGCTCCGTTCTGCGGGCCGGCGTTCGCGCCGGGAATGTTCGGGCCGCCCTCGGTGGGAGGGGAGGGAGCCGGCAGGAGTGCTTCCGTGGGCTGCTCGCCGAGCAGTCGCAGCATGGCCGCTTTGGTGTCGGGCCGGGCCTCCGGGCGGCTGTCCAGGCAGAGGGCGATGAGGGAGCGGAGCCCCGACGGGACGCCGGTCAGGTTCACCGGGCCCTCCGACGCCGCGTCGGCCCGCTCTGTCTCGGGCCGATCAAGGAGAGGCGGTTGCCCGGTCGCCGCGTAGCAGACCGTCGCGGCCCAGGCGAAGAGGTCCGCGGGCCTTCCTGACGCGGTGGCCGGGACCGGTGCCTGACCGGTGCCGGCGGCGAACGCCGGGCTGACGTGCTCGGGGGCCTCGGGAGCGCGGTATCCCGGCTCGGAACCGCTGTCGCCGAGGCCGATGTCGCAGACGCGGGGACCGTCGGGACCAAGGAGCACGGTGTCGGGACTGAGCCCGCCGTGGACGAGGCCGGACAGGTGGACGGCCGTGAGCGCGGTGAGCGTGCTGACGGCGAGTCGCTCCAGGGTGTCCCCGCTGAGCGGTCCGTCGGCGGTCACCGCCTCGCGCAGGGAACGACCCTCGACATGCTCACGGACCACGTAGGGGGAGTCGTCGAACCAGCCGACCTCAAGGAGCCGGGCGGTGTGCGCGCCGGACACGCGTCTGGCGGCGTGCAACTCGTTTGTGATCCGTTCGCAGGTCTCCGGGTCGGCGCCCGGGCGTGCTTCCAGCACGCGGATCACCCGGAGGGTGTCCTCGTCCGGCAGATGACCCAGGTAGACGGCCTGCGTGGGATCTTCGACGAGCCGGCCGACCAGGAGGTGAACACCGATGCGCTCCGGATCTTCCGGCAGCAAAGGGTGTAGATCGCCCATGGAGTTCCTTTCCGGCTCAGATCTCTCTACTGGTACTTAACGATTGATCAAGCACCATCAAATCAAATCAGGCTCACCTGAATCACCGTTTTCATCCGTTCTTCATGTTTTTTCGCCTGTCGAGGGTGGGATGACTGTTTCATTTGCGTATCGGAGTAATGGCGAAGTCGCTTCTGGTAACGAGGGCGGCGATCCTCCGTCTGACACACCGCTGACACACCGCCCCGGCACCGGGAATCGATCGGTGGGATCGCGGGAGGGGAGGTCACTCGGGCGGGTGCGGGAATCCGGCGGTCCTAAGCTGGCCTGGGTGGGTGCGCCGGGCGGACGCCGGTGAGCATCACCCATGTCCCGACGCGAAACCAGGAGCAGTCAATGAGCCAGTACCCGTGGGGCGAGGCGACCGCGACCGGCATCGGGTCGCATCCGGGAGAGGACCAGGCCGAGGCGGTCAGGGTCGTCCTCGGCGAGTCACCCGCGCTGCCGTATCTGCCGGAGTTGCCCGCCAGAGGCGTCGGCGCCGACATGATCGGGCGCACCGCCTCGCTGCTGCTGGAGATGCCGGTGGAGGTGCAGCCCTCGGGCTGGCGGTTCGCCGACCGACCGGGCCGCGATTTCAAGCGCGCCCGCGACCACCTGGTACGCGACCTCGACGCCCTGGAAGAGGCGTCCCAGGGATACCAGGGACCCTTCAAGATCCAGGTGTGCGGTCCGTGGACGCTGGCGGGAGCGGTCGAGCTCAAGTACGGCGACAAGACGCTCGCCGATCCGGGAGCGGTGCGTGACCTGGTGGACTCCCTGACCGAGGGACTCGCCGCGCACATCGCCGACGTACGCCGCAGGGTGCCCGGCGCCTCGGAGATCGTGGTCCAGATCGACGAGCCGGGGCTGCCCGGCGTCCTCGCGGGCACGGTACCGACGGCCTCGGGCTTCGGGCGGCTGACCGCCGTCGACCGCCAGGTCGCCGCGGAGCGGCTCGGCGCGGTGTTCCCCGCGGGGACGTTCGTCGTCGTGCACTGCTGCGCCCCCGCCGTGCCCTTCCGCGTGCTGCGCGCGGCGGGGGTGGCGGGCGTCTCGCTCGACGCCCACCGGTTGAACAGGCGCGACGAGGACGCGATCGGCGAGGCGGTCGAGGCGGGGACGGCCCTGTTCCTCGGTGTCGTGCCGGGCGTGGACGCGAAACTTCCCGACGTCGGCGTGGTCGCCGGACCGGCCGTCGAGCTCTGGCGCCGTCTCGGCTTTCCCGCCGCGACGCTGGCCTCGCAGGTGGTGCTCACCCCGGCCTGCGGCCTGGCCGGGGCCTCGCCCGCCTACGCCAGGGCGGCCCTGGCCACCTGCCGCAAGGCCGCCCGGGTGCTGCAGGACGATCCCGGCCAGTGATCCCGGCCGCGGGCGTGCCAACTCGTGGTAAGGAGGGGCACGGATTGTCGGTGCTCAAGGATACGTTTGGCTTGGCCGACGACGAGGGGAGAGGCGGGCGATGGGCGCTGAGGTCGAGGGCGTGCCGGTGCGGGCGTTGGAGCGGCACGCGGAGCTGACCGAGCTGGTCGAGGAGGCCAACTGGCGCTACCACGTGCTCGACTCGCCCACCGTGAGTGACGCCCAGTACGACGGGTGGATGCGCGAGCTGCGCGAGCTGGAGGAGGAGAGCCCGACCCTTCGCACGCCCGACTCCCCCACCCAGAAGATCGGTGCGCCGATCTCCAGCGATTTCAATCCCGTCGAGCACCTGCAGCGGATGGAGAGCCTCGACAACGCCTTCAACGCCGAGGATCTCGCCGCCTGGCGGGCGAGGGCCGAGCGGCTGGCCGAGCGCGATCCCGCACCCTACCTGTGCGAGCTGAAGATCGACGGTCTGGCGATCGCACTGGTCTACGAGAGGGGCCGCCTGACCAGGGGGGCCACCAGGGGCGACGGTCGCGTCGGTGACGACGTGACGGCCAACGTCCGCACGATCGCCAACGTGCCGCACCGCCTGACCGGCGACGACGTGCCCGACCTGGTGGAGGTCAGGGGCGAGGTCTACATCCCGGTCGAGGAGTTCGGGAAGCTCAACGAGCAGCTGGTCGAGGCGGGCAAGGCGCCGTTCGCCAACCCGCGCAACTCCGCGGCGGGCTCCCTGCGGCAGAAGGATCCGCGCATCACCGCGCAGCGGCCGCTGCACATGATCGTCCACGGGATCGGCAAGTGGGAGGGGACCGCCCCACCCCGCACCCAGTCGGAGATCTACGATCGGCTCGCGGCGTTCGGCCTGCCGGTCAGCGACCTCTACCGGGTCGTCGACGACCTTGAGGGCATCAACGACTTCATCGGCTTCTACCGCGAGCACCGTCACGACCCGGCCTACGAGATCGACGGCGTCGTGGTCAAGGTCAACCGCATCGAGCTCCAGCACAATCTGGGCTCCACCAGCCGGGCCCCCCGCTGGGCGATCGCCTACAAGTATCCCCCCGAGGAGGTCAACACCAGGCTCCTCGACATCCAGGTCGCGGTGGGCCGCACCGGCAGGGTCACGCCGTACGGGGTCATGGAGCCGATCGTGGTGGCAGGCTCCACCGTCGAGCGGGCCACGCTGCACAACGCCTCCGAGGTCGCGCGCAAGGGTGTGCTGATCGGCGACACCGTGGTGCTGCGCAAGGCGGGCGACGTCATCCCCGAGATCGTCGGCCCGGTCGTCGACCTGCGCGACGGCACCGAGCGGGCGTTCGTGATGCCGGAGCGCTGCCCGGAGTGCGACACCGAGCTGGCGTACGAGAACGAGGGCGACGCCGACCTGCGCTGCCCCAACACCAGGGCGTGTCCCGCCCAGCTCCGCGAGCGCATCTTCTTCGCGGCCGGTCGCAGGGCCTTCGACATCGAGGGGCTGGGCTACGTGGCGGCCACCGCGCTGACCCAGCCGCTGCCACCGCAGGAGCCGCCGGTCCGCACCGAGGCGGACCTGTTCGATCTGACGATCGAGCAGCTGCTGCCGATCAGGTCGGTGGTCCGCGACCCCGACACCGGGCTGCCCAAGGCCGATCCGGAGAGCGGCGAGCAGAAGGTCGTCACCTTCTTCGCCAACCAGAGCGGCGAGCCGAGCAAGAACGCCGAGAAGATGCTGGAGCAGCTGGAGAAGGCCAAGGGCCAGCCGGTCTGGCGGGTGCTCGTCGCGCTCTCCATCCGGCATGTCGGCCCCCCGACCGCCCAGGCGATCGCCGCGGAGTTCGGTTCCATCCACGCGATCGCGAAGGCCTCCGAGGAGGAGCTCGCCGCGGTCGAGGGCGTCGGCCCGCGGGTGGCCGCGGCGATCCGCGACTGGTTCGAGGTCGACTGGCACCGGGAGATCATCAAGCGCTGGGCGGACGCCGGGGTCCGGATGGTCGACGACCCGCCGGCCGAGCAGCTCCCGCAGACCCTGGCCGGGCTGACCTTCGTGGTGACCGGCACGCTCGCCGACTTCACCCGCGACGAGGCCGGTGAGACCCTGGCCACCCGAGGCGGGAAGGTCTCGGCGTCGGTGTCGAAGAAGACCTCCTTCGTGGTGGTCGGGGAGAACGCGGGTTCCAAGTTCGACAAGGCGGTGAAGCTCGGCGTGCCGATCCTCGACGAGGCCGGTCTGCGGGTCCTGCTGGCCGAGGGACCCGAGGCGGCGGCGAAGGTGACGGTGCGGCCCGAGAAGTGACGGAACCGCCTCGCCGCCGTGCGCAAGAACGCCCGAATTTTCAGTGACGGAACGTGCGCAACCGGTTTCGCGAAGTGGCCCGTAGGCCGTACTCTCCCATAGTGAACTAATGGGGGTTTTGTTACTCATGGCCGACCCAACCGACACTCGCGATACCGGACCGCGTCCGGGAACGCCCCTCTGGGCCTACCTCGCCACCGTCATCGCGGTCGGGTTCGTCGCCCTCGTCGTGTCCCAGCTGCGCATGGACACGGCCGAGGTCGTGGAACTCGCCCGGAGCCCGCTGTTCTGGATGCTCACGGTCCTTGTCGTGCTGGGTGAGTTGCGGCCGGTGATCCTGTCGGCGTCGCTGACCGTGGGCGGCACCTACCCGTCGACCATGTTCACCTTCGCCGCGCTGCTCCACTACGGCCTGCCGATCGCGGTGCTGCTGCAGACGGTCGCCATGGTCGTCAACGGGGCGGTCACCCGTAAGGCGTGCCATCGGGTCATATTCAACATCGCCCAGGTGACCCTGGCCTACACCGCCGCCGGGATGGTGCTCGACCTCTTCGGCGACCACCCCGTCACGGTGGGCGACGGGGTGCCCGACGGCACCGACCTGCTGGCGATCGGGCTGGCCGGGCTGGCCTACTTCGTGGTCCGGGCCGCGCTGGTCTCCGGCGCGGTGGCGCTGCACGAGCGCAGGTCGATCCACCGGGTGATCAAGACCACGATCGGCCACCAGAGCCTCGTCTACGCCGGGCTGCTCGGCATGGCCCCGCTCGTCGTGGTGGTGATGAACCACTCGCCGGCCCTGGTGCCGCTCTTCCTGGCGCCCGTGCTGGCCGTCTACTTCACGGCCAGCATGTCGGTCCGCCGCGACCACCAGGCGATGCACGACGGCCTCACCGGGCTGCCCAACCGCAAGATGCTGGTGCTCAGCACGGAGGAGGCGCTCGCCGAGGCGCGGGAGGGCGAGCGGGTCGGCCTGTTCCTGCTCGACCTCGACCGGTTCAAGGAGATCAACGACACCCTCGGGCATCCGGTCGGCGACCGGCTCCTGCAGATGGTCGCGCACCGGCTCACCCACAGCGTCCGTCCCGGCGACGTGGTGGCCCGGCTCGGCGGCGACGAGTTCGCCGTTCTGCTGCCCTCGGTCAGGGACGCCGCGGCGGCCAGGGAGGTGGCGGCGCGCCTGCGGGTGGCGATCACCGAGCCGGTACGGCTGGAGGGCATGAGCTTCGACCTGGACGCCTCGTTCGGCATCGCCATCTACCCCGACCACGCACCGGACTTCGAGATGCTCCTGCAACGCTCCGACGTGGCGATGTACCTGGCGAAGGAGAGCAGGACCGGAGTCGAGATCTACGCCGCCGACAAGGACCGCAACAGTCCCGAGCGGCTCACCCTCCTCGGTGACCTGCGCAGGGCCATCGACCGCTCCGAGCTGCGGCTGCACTACCAGCCCAAGCTGGACCTGTCGGGAGGGCAGGTGCGGGGCGTGGAGGCGCTACT
Organism: Streptosporangium amethystogenes; assembly: GCF_000721075.1. Lineage (GTDB taxonomy): Bacteria > Actinomycetota > Actinomycetes > Streptosporangiales > Streptosporangiaceae > Streptosporangium > Streptosporangium amethystogenes. The sequence continues at coordinate 170,333 of NZ_JOEQ01000012.1, read as the reverse complement.
GCGATGGCGCCACCCGGAGCGAGGGATGATCTCCCCCGGAGAGTTCGTGCCGATGGCCGAGCAGTCGTATCTGATGCGCCATCTCACCGGATACGTCATCGACGCGGCCCTGGAGCAGGCCGCTCACTGGTGGCACACCGGTCTGCACGAGCAGATCTCCGTCAACGTCTCGGCCCGCGACCTTCTCGACTTGGCGCTCTCCGACCAGCTGGGAGCGGGCCTGGCGCGATACCGGCTGCCGCCCAAGGCGATCCAGCTGGAGGTCACCGAGCGCATCCTGATGACCGACCAGGCATACACCGCCGACGCGGTCCGCGCCCTGGCCTCGCTGGGCGTGCCGCTCGCGCTCGATGACTTCGGCACCGGCTACTCCTCGCTGGTCCGCCTGCAGCGTCTGCCGGTGGCCGAGGTCAAGATCGACTCCTCGTTCGTCCGCCGGATCGGCGAGTCCAAGGACGACGAGCGGATCGTCCGCTCGATCGTCGACCTGGTCCGCTCCCTCGGCCTGCGCTCGGTCGCCGAGGGCGTCGAGTCGGCCGAGGTGGCCGAGCGCCTGGCGGACATGGGGTGCGATCTGGGCCAGGGCTGGCTGTTCGCCAAGCCCATGTCGGCCGCTGACGCGACAGTATGGTTGCGCAAGCATCGAGGGCTCGCCCCGCACGACTTCGGTTTCCTGCGCCCCGCCGAGATCCTCGACCCCCAGCGGGCCTGGTCCTCCCTGTCGCCATGATCTTGCGTACGGCCGTTCCGTCCCCCGGTAGGTGCCTGCCGGGGACGCGCGAAGCGGTGTTCAAGATCGATTCGGCTGGAAGGCGGGTCATACCTGGATCGGCGCCCATGCGGTCGCGGGCTCTCCGGCTCCGCGTCGAGTTATGTCACATCCGGGTTACCTGAAATTAAAACGTTCTTGAGGTGAGTGCGTAAGACGCCGTTTCGGCGGCGATTCTCCGGTGGGACGGGGCCGGACGCGGGCCGCGATCACGGGGTGTCCAGGACCGGATGTGAGGTGGGACAACGGTGCACCGGTGGTCCTGACCGGCTACGGGGACCGTCTCAAGCCGATCTCGGGTGCGCCCCTCCGTAGATCCGGTGCCCGCGGGGGCGGCGCGGATCATCGAGCCTCCCGGCAGTAAAACGTTTTGTAACCTTCCTGGGGCGGGATCGGGGTCCGGTGATCCAGGTGGGTGACGGCAATCGGCTCAGGGCCTCTCGGATCGGTGCGCACCGGACAGGCCGGGGGTCGATTTCTCCGGCCTGGCGGGCCGGGGGCGGTCTGACCGCTTCGAGTAAGAGATCTTCGGTTGGTTGCGACGGTGTTAATGAGTCGGGACCCTCAGGTCGCGAGCCATAGGATGACAGTGTCCAATTGCCATTCCACGAAACGGGTTCAACGACTCATGTCCGCCATAACCCGCGACGAGGTCGCTCACCTCGCCCGGCTGTCCCGGCTGGCGCTGGCCGACGAGGAGCTCGACCACTTCGCCGCCCAGCTCGATGTGATCATCGGTGCGGTCGCCCGCGTCGCCGAGGTGGCGGCCGACGACATCCCGCCGTCCTCGCACGCGTTGCCGCTCACCAACGTCTACCGCCCCGACGAGGTGCGGCCAGGACTGACGCCGGAACAGGCGCTGTCAGGCGCCCCGGCAGTCGAGGACGACCGCTTCCGCGTGCCGCGCATCCTTGGGGAGGAAGCATGAGCCTCGTCCACAAGACCGCCGCGGATCTGGGCGCGCTGATCGCCGCCGGAGAGGTCTCCGCGGTCGAGGTCGCCCAGGCCCATCTCGACCGGATCGCCGCCGTCGACCCGCAGGTCAACGCCTTCCTCCACGTCGACGCCGAGACGACCCTGAAGCAGGCGCGGGCCGTCGACGCCCGCCGGGCCGCAGGTGAGGAGCTCGGCCCGCTGGCCGGCGTGCCGATCGCGCACAAGGACGTCTTCACCACCGTCGACATGCCGACCACGGCCGGCTCCAAGATCCTTGAGGGCTATCGCCCGCCGTACGACGCCACCGTGACCCGTCGTCTGCGCGAGGCCGGCCTGGTGATCCTCGGCAAGACCAACCTGGACGAGTTCGCGATGGGCTCCTCCACCGAGAACTCCGCCTACGGCCCCACCCGTAACCCGTGGGACCTGTCCCGCATCCCCGGTGGCTCCTCCGGTGGCTCCTCCGCCGCGGTCGCCGCCTACGAGGCCCCGCTGTCCACCGGCACCGACACCGGCGGCTCGATCCGCCAGCCCGCAGCGGTCACCGGCATCGTGGGCATGAAGCCGACCTACGGCGGCTCGTCCCGCTACGGCCTGATCGCCTTCGCCAGCTCGCTCGACACGCCGGGCCCCTTCGCCCGCAACGTGCTGGACACCGCGCTGCTGCACGAGGCGTTCTCCGGCCACGACGTGATGGACGCGACCTCCGTCGACGCCCCGGTGCCCTCGGTCGTGGCGGCGGCGCGCAACGGCGACGTGGCCGGGCTGCGCATCGGCGTGGTCAAGGAGTTCGGCGGCGACGGCTACCAGGCGGGCGTGCTCGCGCGCTTCCACGAGACCGTGGAGCTGCTGGAGTCGCTGGGCGCGAAGGTCTTCGAGGTCTCCTGCCCCTCGTTCACCACCGCCCTCCCGGCGTACTACCTCATCGCCCCCTCGGAGTGCTCCTCCAACCTGGCCCGCTTCGACGCCATGAGGTACGGGCTGCGCGTCGGCGACGACGGCACGCGCAGCGCCGAGGAGGTCATGGCCCTGACCCGGGCCCAGGGCTTCGGCCCCGAGGTCAAGCGCCGCATCATCCTCGGCACGTACGCGCTGTCCAGCGGTTACTACGACGCCTACTACGGCCAGGCGCAGAAGGTCCGCACGCTCATCGCGCGCGACTTCGAGGCCGCCTTCCAGCAGGTGGACGTGCTCATCTCGCCGACGACGCCCACCACGGCGTTCCCGATCGGCGAGCGCGCCGACGACCCCATGGCGATGTACCTGGCCGACCTGTGCACCATCCCGGCCAACCTGGCGGGCAACGCGGCCATCTCCGTGCCGTGCGGTCTGGCGGACGAGGACGGCCTGCCGGTCGGTCTGCAGATCATGGCTCCGGTGCTCGGCGACGACCGCTGCTACCGGGTCGGTGCCGCGGTCGAGAAGGCCCTCCAGGCGCGGTGGGGCGGCAGCCTGCTGTCCAGAGCCCCGGAGCTATAAGGGTTTTCTGGATTTCGGGGCGAGGGGGCGACAGGTGACAGGGAGAACGGCGGCATGATCACTCGGATCGAGATCGACGGGTTCAAGTCCTTCTTGAGCTTCGATCTCGATGTGCCGCCCTTCCTCGCGCTGGTCGGGCCCAACGCGAGCGGCAAGTCGAACCTCTTCGACGCCGTGAGGTTCGTGGCGGCCGAGATCGAGGGGCCGGGCGGACTGCTGGGCGCGACCCGCGGGCTACCGGGCGAGCAGTTCCACCGGGTCGCCCACGGTTCCGCCGTGGGCGGGTTCGTCGTCTCGGTGGAGGCGCTGGTCACCCCGGAGCCCGGTTCCGTGGTGCCGGTCAGGTTCGACGTGGGCGCGGAGATGGTGCTGAAGATCCCCAGATCCAGCGGGGCCGTCGTCAGCCACGTGGCCCAGCGGATCCCGCACGAGCTGCTGGATCTCCTGGTCGAGGACCCGGATCCGGAGGGCACGCCCCGCCGTACGGTCTCCTCGTGGCGCCGCTATTCGCCGTCCCCGGCGGCGATGCGCCGTCGCTGCCCCTCGGCCAATCGGGGACCACTCGCGGACGACGGCGCGAACCTGGCCGCGGTGCTCGGGCGGATGGCCGGTACGGAGGCGCTGGCCGACCTCGTGGTCGACCTCGCGGGAGTGCTCCCCGACGTCACCGGGCTGGTGCCGCGCACCGACCGGAGGGAATGCTCCTTCGACCTGCTCGTCGACGGCCAGGGAGCGGTGCCCGCCACGCTGCTCTCCGACGGCACCCTGCGGGTCCTCGGCCTGCTGACCGCCCTGCACGACCCCGACCACCCGGGCACGCTGCTGGTGGAGGAGATCGAGAGCGGTGTCCACCCGGGGCGCCTCGGCGAGCTGCTGCGGCGGGTACGCCAGCGGACCTCCGGGCCGGGAGGTGCCGAGCCGCCGCGGCAGGTGATCCTCACCAGCCAGTCCCCGATCGTCGTCGCGGAGGTCTACCGGACCGAGCCGGACGCGCTGACGTTCCTCGACACCGCGGTCCGGGTCGACCCCGACAACGACCGGGTGTCGCGGGTGACCGTGGCCAAGCCGATCCAGCCGGACGGTGAGCCGGGCACGTTCGTCTCCCCCCGGCAGGTCCGCAAGTACCTGGGCGCGGCCGCATGAGCCGCCCGCTGGTTCCCGGACTCATCGCGGAGGGGGAGACCGACGAGGGCTTCCTCAGCATCGTGATCGCCAGGCAGCTGCGCGAGCTCACCTGGATGGCACCGTACGCGGTGGACGTCAAGGAGACCGAGGTCGTCTCCCACGACCGGGAGCACGTGGTCACCGCGCTGGAGGAGCTCGCGGCCGACTGCCACCTGCTCTTCACCCACGATGACGGGCGGGAGCGCCGCCGTAGCGACGGCGTCCGCTACCACTCGCACTACCTGGTGCCGGTGATCGGGCTTGGTGACACCGAGGCCTGGCTGCTCGCCGACCGCGCCGTGTGGGCGGGGCTGGCGGGCAGTGACCTCGGCGCGTTGCCCGCGCGGCCCCGCGATGTCGAGAGGATCGCCGATCCCGCGGGGGTGCTGGCCGCGACCGTCCCCCGGCGTGGCAAACCGGTCCGCGACTACTTCGAATACATAGGACGCAACATCGACCTCGCCGTCCTGGCCCAGGTGCCCGCCTACGCGAACTGGGTGGCCGAGACGAGGAACGCTTTGAAGGGACTTGGTTACCTGTGAGTGCTAAGACACTGATGCCGTACGACGAGGCGCTGGAGCGCTTCGAACCGGTGCTGGGCCTGGAGACACACGTCGAGCTGGGCACGGCGTCAAAGATGTTCTGCGGCTGCCCGACCACGTTCGGCGCCCCGCCGAACACGCACGTCTGCCCGGTCTGCCTGGCGTTGCCCGGTTCGCTGCCCACGACCAACGCCGCCGCGATCGAGTCGACGATCCGTATCGGCCTGGCGCTCAACTGCTCCATCGCCGAGTGGTGCCGCTTCGCCCGGAAGAACTACTTCTATCCGGACATGCCGAAGAACTACCAGATCAGCCAGTACGACGAGCCGCTCTGCTTCGACGGCTACCTCGATGTCGAGGTCGACGGCAAGACGGTGCGGATCGAGATCGAGCGCGTCCACCTGGAGGAGGACACCGGGAAGTCCACCCACGTGGGCGGGGCGACCGGCCGTATCCACGGGGCCGACTACTCGATCGTCGACTACAACCGGGCCGGCATCCCGCTGGTGGAGATCGTCACCAAGCCGATCCCGGGGACCGACAGGCTCGCCCCCGAGGTCGCCCGCGCCTACGGCACCGAGCTGCGCGAGCTGGTGCGCGGTCTCGGCGTCTCGGACGTACGCATGGAGGAGGGCTCCATGCGCTTTGACGTCAACGTCTCGCTCATGCCGCGTGGCTCCTCGGAGTGGGGCACCCGCACCGAGACCAAGAACGTCAACTCGCTGCGCAGCGTCGAGCGCTCCGTACGGGGTGAGATCGAGCGCCAGGCCGCGATCCTCGCCGACGGCGGCCGGATCATCCAGGAGACCCGCCACTTCCACGAGAACACCGGCACCACCACCTCGGGACGGTCCAAGGAGGAGGCGCAGGACTACCGCTACTTCCCCGAGCCCGACCTGGTGCCGATCGCCCCCGACCCCGCGTGGGTCGCCGAGCTCAAGGCGGCCCTGCCGGAGCTGCCGGGTGTGCGGCGCAAGCGGCTCCAGCAGGAGTGGGGCGTGTCCGATCTGGACATGACGTCCATGTACAACGCCGACGCCATCGTCCTGGTCGAGGCGACGGTCGCCGCCGGGGCTCCGCCCGCGGACGCCCGCAAGTGGTGGATGGGCGAGCTGGCCCGCCGTGCCAACGAGGCGGGGCTCCCGCTGAGCGCGCTGCGGATCACCCCGGACCAGATCGCCAGGGTGTGCGCGATGGTCGCCGGAGGGGCGCTGAACGACAAGCTGGCCCGCCAGGTGCTGGAGGGCGTGCTGAACGGCGAGGGCTCCCCGGACGAGGTGGTGGCCGCCCGCGGCCTGCAGATCGTCAACGACGAGGGCGAGCTGATGGAGATCATCGACCAGGTCCTGGCCGGCAACGCCGACGCGGCGGACAAGGTCCGCAGCGGCAAGGTCGCCGCCGTCGGCGCTCTGGTCGGCGGTGTCATGAAGGCCAGCCGGGGCAAGGCCGACGCGGGCCGGGCCAGGGAACTCATCCTGGAGCGCCTCGGCGTCTCCGAGTAGGTCACGCGAAGGCTTCATGGGAATCCGCCGCGGAGTTTCCGGGGAGCCGATGCGAAGGACGGCGGACTCCGGACTCGCTCTTCCGGTGGTCCGGCACCTGGGAAGCGGGCATATCCGGCAGGCCGCTGTGGACGGTGCCCCTCCTGACAGGGGCACCGTCGCGACCGCCGTGCTCGGAGCGCGGTCCGGGTTCCGCCCCCGCCCACCGGGCGGACCCGTGGAGCGAGGTCAGGCGGGGGCGGCCTGGGTGGCGACGAGTTGTGCGTACTTGCCGCCCATGGCCATCAGCTCGTCGTGGGTGCCGCGTTCCACGATGCGGCCGGAGTCGACCACCAGGATCAGGTCGGAGTCCCTGATGGTGCTCAGCCGGTGGGCGATCACGATCCGGGTCTGGGTGAGCCAGAACAGGTTGGACTCGATGGTCGCCTCGGTGGCGCTGTCCAGGCTGCTGGTGGCCTCGTCGAGCAGCAGGATCTTCGGCCGCGGCAGGATGGCGCGGGCCAGGGAGAGCCGCTGGAGCTGGCCGCCGGAGAGACCGCCGCCGTCGGTCAGCACCGTCTCGTACCCCATCGGCATCGCCATGATCTCCTCGTGCAGCGCCGCCACCTCTGCCGCGGCGACCACCCGTTCCAAGGGTGCGTCGGGAAGGTTCAGCGCGATGTTCTCCCGGATCGAGCCGTTGAACAGGGAGGTGGCCTGGCCGACCACGCCGAACTGGCGGCGCAGGGTACGCAGGTTGAGCTCGGAGGCCGGGACGCCGTCGTAGAGGATCTCGCCCTCCACCGGGATGTGCAGCGTCAGGAGCAGCCTGGCCAGCGTGCTCTTGCCCGAGCCCGAGGCGCCCACCAGCGCCACCTTCTGTCCCGGCCGGATGGAGACCGAGACGTCCCGCACCACCCACGGGCTGCGAGGGTCGTGCCGGAAGCCCACGCCGCGCAGTTCCACCGCGCCGCGCAGCCGCAGCACCTCGATGCCCTCGCTGGGCTCGGGCTCGGAGGCCAGGATGTCGGACAGGCGGTCGAAGTGCGCGCCCACCTGCTGCAGGCTCTGCAGGCCGGTCATCAGCGAACCGAGCGGGGTCAGGGCGCCGAGCGCGATGGCGTTGAGCGCGATCAGCGCGCCCACGGTCAGTTGCCCGTCGAGGACCCGCCACGCGCCGAGCCAGAGCAGCCCGAGCGGGGCGATCACCCGGCTCGCGGACAGTGCGGCCTCCACCAGGCCCTGGGTGAGGCCGTTGCGCACGTCGGCGTTGAGCTGCTGGGCGAAGTGGGTCGACCACTGCTCCACCGCCCGCTTCTCGGCCCCGGACGCCTTCAGCGTCTCGATGCCGCTGATGGCCTGGATGAGGCTGCTCTGCGACGCGGAGAAGGCGGTCAGCTCCTGCTGGGTGAGCAGGTTGATCCGGCGAGTGGTGGCCAGCACCAGCAGCCCCTGGAAGGCGACCACGCCGGTCAGCGCCAGCCCGAAGACGGGATCCCACACGTACACGAGCACGAGGTAGCCGACGGCGAGCGGACCGTCCAGCAGCGCCGCCACGATCTGGCCGGTGAGGATGTCGCGCAGCGTGGAGACGCTGGCGGCCCGGGTCAGCAGGTCGCCCTTGCCGCGCTGCGCGAAGTAGCGGTACGGCAGCGTCACCAGGTGGCCGATCACCCCCTCGGTGAGCTCCTGGTCGGCGCGGGCCCGTACCGCCACCAGCAGTGCCGCCCGCAGATAGCCGATCACGAACTGGGCCAGCCCGGCCAGCAGCACGGCCCCGCCCAGCAGGGGCAGCAGGTCCGTGCCCTGGGACGGGATGATCCTGTCGATCAGCAGCTGGGAGAAGAAGGGCAGGGCCAGCCCCAGCAGCTGCAGCAGCAGCGAGGCCGCGATGACCTGGGCGAGCAGGCCGCGCCGGCGCCGGAACAGGGTCCGGACGAACTCGCGCCGCCAGGCGCTCGCCATCGAGGACGTGCCGCGGTGGAACCCCTCACCGGGTTCGAAGACCAGCAGCACGCCGGTGAACCCGGCGCTGAACTCCTCCGCGGTCAGCCTGCGGCGGCCCTGCCCCGGGTCGACGATGTCCACCCGGTCGGGCGACCAGCGCTCGACCACCACGAAGTGGTTGAACTCCCAGTGCGCGACCGCGGGGAGCGGCACGCGCGCCAGGTCCTCGGGCGCGAGCGAGAAGGCGCGCGCCTTCAGGCCGTGCTCGCGGGCGCCGTCCACGATGGCCTTGGCGCTCAGGCCGTCCCTGCCGACCTGGAGTCGTTCGGACACCTGGTGCAGGGTGGTGCGCTGGCCGTGGTGGCAGAGCACCATGGCCAGGCACGCGGCGCCGCACTCGGTGACGGTGTTCTGCAGCAGGACCGGTACGCGATTCCTCATCCACCGGCTCCCAGCGCGAGCGCGATCAGCGTGGCGCCGGCCGCCAGGACGGCGGCCACCAGGATCCACAGCAGCAGGAACGACGGGCCGCTGATCACCAGCGGCATCCGGGCGGCGGAGCGGGCCTCGGCATGCCGGCGCAGCGCCTCCGCCCGGTAGATGGGCCGTCCCGGAGGCGCTGACGGGGAATGCGGCTGGTGGCCGGGCGGGGGCGTCGGCGGGGCCGCCGCCGGGGGGCGCTGCGGAGGGGGCGGAGGTGAGTACGGTGCCCGGGGGCGGTATCCCTCGGTGTCCTCCCAGTGGCCGGCCCTGTGCCGGCCGGGCGCGGGGACGGCCTGGGTGCGGTCCGGGTCGGTCACGACCAGTGCCATTCGACCGTGGCAGCGGCGCGGCGCTCCGCCAGCCAGCCGGTGAACGCGGCGCGCCCGGCGGCGGCCAGCGTCTCCCGGTCGTCGGTGGCCGGGCTCCTGTGCAGGACGGTGCCGGTCAGGAAGCCGCCGTCCGGCAGCTCCACCGGGCCGACGATCCCGCCGGGCGGCGTACCGCGCAGGGGCGCGGGCAGATCCGCCTCCCAGCGGGTCGCGAAGGTCGCCGTGACCTCTCCGGTGTCCCCGAGCGAGGCCAGTCCGGTCAGGAGGTCGGACACGGTGCCGGCGGTCACCTTCTCCTCGCCGGTGACCCACACGGCCCTGACCCGGGCGAAGTCGCCGGGGTTCGCGGCCAGGTGCCCCGGGGCCAGTTCCGCCTCCCTGTCCCGGCGGAACCGGCGGCGCTGGGCGATCTCGGTGATGTACGCCTCGAACTGTTCGCCCGACATGCCGGCCTCGGCCATCCAGACCAGGGTCGACTCGCGGTCGTGCAGTCCCCGGCCCCTGCGGAACTCGTCGGCCGTGGCCTGGAGGTCGGCGGCGCTGAGCGGTTCGGTCTCGCCCGTGGCCTCGACGAGCAGGCACTGGTCGATGATCTCCCGGTACGGCGACGAGTCACCTCGGGAGAGCGAACGCAGCATGGTCAGTGCCTGGGGGACCGTCACGTCCACGTCGTTGACGCTGACCAGGTATCCGGCCGCCCAGTGCGTCGAGTGGTCGATCAGCCAGGGAACCCCGTCCTCCGGCGGGGCGGTCAACGCGACCGTGCCGCCGTCGGGATGGTCGAGGAGCAGGTCGTAGTCGACCACCGGAGTCCCGGGGCGCCGGTCGACGACGAGCCGCGCCCGGATCTCCGGGTGCCGCGCCGCCCACTCGCCGGCCGTGCGCCGGGCGTCGGAGACGCCTACGCTGCGGCGGGGTAGCGCGCGTAACAGGGAGACCCCCGACTCCAGGACCTTGGCGAAATCGGTCACGGTGTTCCTCCGTCCATGAGCCAGCCCGCGATCGCGTCGCTGACGGGCAGCCCGGTCCACAGCTCGACGAACCCCCACGCGCCGTTGGAGTTCAGCTCCAGGAAGACGTACTCGCCGCCGGGGGTGACGATGAAGTCCAGCGCCGCGTAGGTCAGCCCGACGTCGGCGACCAGCCGGGCGCAGCGCAGCGACACCTCGGCGGGCAGTTCGTGTACGCCGTACCTGACCCGGTCGTTGTCGTAGTGCCGCCAGTCGTCCCTGGCCGCCCGGGAGCCCGACGCGTCGATCTCGGCCGCGAACACCCGCGTCCCCACGACGATCACCCGCAGCTCGACCGCCTTGGGGACATAGGGCTGCAGGATGACCGGTTCGTGCTGGATCCGGTGCCGGGAGGTCAGGTGGCGGCGGGTGACCACGGTCGTGTACGCGCGGTGTTCGGCGCCGTCGACCTGGAACGGCTCGGCGGTGATCTGCTTGGCGACCAGCCGCCCCTCCGCCGACTCGTACGCGTCCGCCAGCTCCGCGGGGTCGTTGGTGTAGACCGTGTCGGGTACGGAGAAGCCCAGCTCGATCGCCCGCGCCATGTGGAAGATCTTGTTGTGCGCGCGGCGCTCGTCCGCTCGGCGGCCGGGGAGCCAGCGCGCGGTCAGCAGGCTCCACACCCCGTCCAGCATGAACTCCGCCTGCTCGTCGACGTGCGCGCGGTGGCTGGGCTCGGTCACGGTGCCGGCGGCCGAGGGTCTGCCCGGCCGGCTGCGCCAGACAGCGGTGATCCGGGACAGGTCGATCGTCTTCGTACCGGTGTCCAGCAGCAGCCGCCGTTGCCCGCCGGTGAACGAGGCGGTGATCCGGCTGTGCCCGGGGAAGTCACCGGTGTCCCACCACAGCACCGGTGGGCCGGTGCCGTCACCGGTATCGTCACCCACCAGCCGGGCGCCGCGCCGCCGGAGCGCGGCCAGCACCCTTTCCGCGGCCCCGTCCCCGCGGCTGCTGACGATCAGAATCACTACCCGGTCCCATCTGCGTAGGCGCGGCGGAACCGGCTTCCCGGCCCGCCGCGCCGTGTTCGATCCAGTACGCCGACCGGGGGCGCGGCCCGTCCTACGGCGAGACAGCCTCCCGGTACCGGCGGGGTGGCTTGATCAGCTGTCGACCCACTCGCGGCGGCAGGGCCCCGCCCCGTCGTAGGTCAGCACCCACCTGCCCATCTGGCCGCCGGCGACCTCGCCCAGCTGGGCCTCGGTCAGCTCGGCGCCCTCGAAGGGCAGGTCGTCAATCGTGATTTTCGACATGATCGATCACTCCTCTCGGCCGCGTGAGGCGGCACGGTCGTATCGGATCAGCGGTCGTGTGTTCGGCCTAGTACTGCCACCACTCGCACGGCAGGTTCTTCTTCCAGGCGCTGACGGACCACTTCTGGCCGCCGTCGACCTCGCCCAGCTGGGCCTCGGTCAGCTCGGCGCCCTCGAAGGGCAGGTCGTCAATCGTGATCTTCGACATGATCACTCCTCTCGGCCGCGTCGTCGCGACCCCCGCTGGTCTTTCGCTCCCAGGATCGGGAACCGGTCACCGGGTCCTCGTTCTTGGCCCCGGCCTTGCGGAGAAATCTAGGAATGACTACTTGCGGGTCACTTGTGCCCTGGTTGTGTTCGGGCTCGGAGGTTCCTGACCGTCGTGGCCGCCTCCGGACGATCCGCGGGACCGGGCGGCCTCTCCGCGCGGCTCGGCCCGTCGAAGCGGTCCCCGTCCCCCTGAATCCGGGAAACGCGAAGAAAAGCGTCCGGCGATCGGCGGGGATTTTTCATGTGGTAATTCATATTTCTGAAATTCAACAGGTATTGACGAAATTCTTGATGGCTTGCAAAGTGATCACTGCAGTCCCGTCATTCACTCTGGTATGACCTGACCTCACATTCGGAGAGCACGAAAAATGAGAAGGTTCCTGGCATTCGCCGCCGCGACGTTGACGGCCGCGGCGGGAATGGCCGTCGCGGCGGTTCCCGCCCAGGCAGCCCCCGTGAACAGGCTTTCCGTCCTGTCGGCGCTCCCGGCGGTGGATGCCGTGGTCGTCGCGAACGGGGTGCGCCTGCGGGCCAGCGCCGGAGGGTCGACGGTTATCGGCTATCTCTATTACGGCGATTACGGGCAGGTGCTGAATCCGAACTCGACGAGCGGCTGGTGCAACTTCCGGCTGGGCGGCAGATCGGCCTCGGGGTTGCCGGCGGGTACCACGGGATGGGTCTCGTGCAGCTACCTGGCCAGGGAGGACGGCCTGGGCGCGGACAGCTTGAACGTCGACACCCTGCGGGGATAGCGGGGACGACAGACTCGGCCGCCCGGCTCCCCACGGCCGGGCGGCCGTCATCCGGTCAGGCGCCGCGGCGGGCGGCCGCCTTCCTGATGAGCGGGGTGAACAGCGCCAGCACCGCCACGACCAGCAGCGTCGCCGCGATCGGGCTTCTGACCAGGACCGTCACGTCGCCCGCGCCGATGGCCAGAGCCCGGCGGAGCTGGATCTCGGCCATCGGGCCCAGGATCAGACCGATCACCGCGGGGGCGACCGGCAGGCCGAACCGGCGCATCGCGAAACCGAGCAGGCCCAGGAGATAGAGGATGACCAGCTCCACCCAGGAGGAGTTCAGCGCGTAGACGCCGAGCGCCGCGAACAGCGCGATCCCCGAGTAGAGGTAGGGGCGGGGGATGTGCAGCACCCGGGCCCAGAGCGGGGCCAGCGGCAGGTTGAGCACCAGCAGCATGGTGTTGCCCACGAACAGTGAGGCGATCATGCCCCAGACCAGTGCCGGGTTGTGGTCGAACAGCTGCGGTCCCGGCTGCAGCCCGTACTGCTGGAAGGCCGCCAGCAGGATCGCGGCCGTCGCGGAGGTGGGCAGGCCCAGGGTGAGCAGCGGGACCAGCGTGCCCGCCGCCGAGGCGTTGTTGGCGGCCTCGGGGCCCGCGACGCCCTCGATGGCGCCCTTGCCGTACTCCTCGCGGGCGATCCCGCGCGCCAGGCGTTTCTCGATCGAGTACGACAGGAACGTCGGGATCTCCGCTCCGCCGCCGGGCAGCGCGCCGAAGGGGAAGCCGAGTGCGGTGCCGCGCAGCCAGGGCCGCCAGGAACGCGACCAGTCGGAGTGGCCGAGGAACGCCCGGCCGACCGGGATCACCTCCGGCGGGCCGTGCCGCAGCCGGGAGGCGACGTAGAGCACCTCGCCCACGGCGAACAGGCCGACCGCGACTATCACCACGTCGATGCCGTCGAGCAGTTGCGGCACGCCCAGCGTCAGCCGGGCCTGGCCGGTCTGCTGGTCGATGCCGATGAGCCCGATGACCAGGCCGAGGCCCAGGGACGCCAGCCCCCGTACCACGGAGCGGGACAGCACGGACGAGACGGCCGTGAAGGCCAGCAGGGCCAGTGCGAAGTAGTCCTCGGGGCCGAAGGAGATGGCGAAGTCCACCACCAGGGGGGCCGCGACGACCAGTAGCGCGGTGGCGATGGTGCCCGCGACGAACGAGCCGATCGCGGCGGTCGCCAGCGCCTGGGCGGCCCGGCCCCGCTTGGCCATCTTGTTGCCCTCCAGCGCGGTGATCATCGAGGAGCTCTCGCCGGGCGTGTTGAGCAGGATCGAGGTGGTCGACCCGCCGTACATGCCGCCGTAGTAGATGCCCGCGAACATGATGAACGCGCTGGCCGGAGGGACGGTGAAGGTGATCGGCAGCAGCAGCGCCACGGTCATGGCCGGGCCGATGCCGGGCAGCACGCCCACCAGCGTGCCCAGCGTGACGCCCACCAGCGCGTACAGCAGGTTGACCGGGGTGAGGGCGGTCGCGAAGCCCTCCAGCAGCAACTGGAACGAGTCCACTCAGATCACCCCGGACAGCAGCCCGGCCGGCAGCGTCACGCCGAGCCCTTTGACGAAGGCCAGGTAGGTGGCGGTGGACAGCAGGATCGCGACGACGCCCGCGCGCAGCCGGTGGGGGGCGCCGAGTGTCACGGACAGGCCGAAGAAGAGCAGCGCGCCCGCGATGATCCAGCCGAGCAGGTCGAGCAGTCCGGCGAAGGCCAGGAAGATCACGCTGACCAGCGCGACGGTACGCCAGTCCGCCCGCGCGCCGGAGTCGGCGTCCTCGGCGTCCTCGGGATCGCCGTGGCCCCCCCTGAGCACGTCGATCACGTAGAACGACCCGATCAGCAACATCGCCGCCCCGACCAGGGCAGGGAAGAACCGGGGGCCGAGACCGAAGGAGGAGCCCGCGGCGGCCACGTCCGCGGTGCCGACGATCACGAACGCCCCCAGCGCGAGGACCAGCACCGCCAGCCCCAGCTCGGGCCGCCGCCACGACCAGCCGGCACCGGTCTCGGAGGCCGGGCGAGGATGCGCGCCGGTCTCATGGTCGATACCGCCGTCGTCGGCGCGGGCGACGGCGACGGGTTCGCGTCCGGTGCCGGACGGGTCTTTCGCGGACGACATCAGGAGACGAGGCCCATCTCCGCGATGACCGCCTTGACCTTGGTCTGCTCCGCCGCGAGGAAGTCGGCGAACGGCTGACCGGTCTGGAAGACGTCGGCCCAGCCGTTCTTGATCACCGCGTCCTTCCAGGCCGGCGAGTCGTGCATCGTGGTGACCAGCTCGGTGAGCTCCTTCTTCGCCCCGTCGTCCAGCCCGCCGGGCGCGACGAAGCCTCGCCAGTTGGCCAGCTCCACGTCCAGGCCGCCCTCCTTGAGGGTCGGGGCGTCCACATTGTCGAGCCGGGCGGGCGAGCTGACACCGAGGGCGCGCAGCTTGCCGGACTTCACGTGCTCGGCGAACTCGCCGATGCCGGAGATCCCGGCCGCGACCTTCTCACCGAGCAGCGCGTTGAGCGCCTCGCCGCCGCCGGAGTGGGCGATGTAGTTGACCTGCTTGGGGTCGATGCCCGCGGCCTTGGCCATCAGGCCCGCCACGATGTGGTCGGTACCCCCGGCGGAGCCACCCGCGATGGCGACCTTCGCGGGGTCCGCCTTCCAGGCCGCCGTCAGGTCGGCCAGCGTCTTGTAGGGCGACCCTGCGGGAACCACGACGATCTCGTACTCCTCGGTCAGCTTCGCGATGGGCGTGGTGTCGGCCAGGGTGACCTTCGACTTGTTCTGCTCCACCGCGCCGACCATCACCAGGCCCATGGTCATCAGCAGATTGCCGTTGCCCTTCTCGCCCGCGAGCTGGGCGAGGCCGATGGTGCCTCCCGCGCCTGGCACGTTGTAGACCTCGACCTTGCGGGACGGGGCCGCGGACTTCAACGCCTCTCCCGCGACGCGGGAGGTCTGGTCCCAGCCGCCTCCCGGTGAGGCCGGGGCCATGATTCTCAGTGCGCTGGTACCCGAGCTCCCACCGGAACCGCAGGCGGTGAGGGCGGCGAGGGACAGCACCGCGAGGGTGGCGAATCTCCGAAGACGCATGGTCGAACTCCCAACAACATGAACAGAGCGTGGGGAGGATGGTGACCGCAGCCGGTCGCCGTGTCGATCCTTTGCGTGTTTGCCGTCGTATCGGTCATATTGGTCACACGTCCCCGCGACCTCGCCGTTATCTCGGACTGCTTTCATCGATCTTCCCTGACAAGGGAGTCAACTCGTGCGACGCTTGGTCAACGCCTCGCTCGGCACCCAGCTTTTCGTGCTGCAGACGGTGATCGTGTTTCTCGCGGTCGGCGGTACGGCGGGCGTCTGGATGGAGCACACCCGTGAGCTGCTGGACTGGCAGTACCAGCAGCGCGCCCTGGCGATCGCCGAGTCCGTGGCGGGGCTTCCCCAGGTACGCGAGGCGTTCGGCAAGGCGCGGCCCGAACTGATCCTGCAGCCGATCGCGGTCGGGGTGCAGGCGGCCACCGGCGCCGACTACGTGGTGATCGCCAACCGGAACCAGATCCGCTACGCCCACCCCAACACGGCCCTGATCGGCAAGCGGCTGTCCACCGACGGCTCGCAGGTCATGACGGACGGGCAGCCCTGGACCGGCATCCAGACGGGAACGCTCGGCCGCTCGGTGCGAGGCAAGGCGCCGATCTTCGACTCCGCGGGGAAGGTCATCGGCCTGGCCTCGGTCGGGATCCTGGAGGAGACCGTCGCCGACCAGCTCAGCGCGGCGCTCCCGCCGCTGTTCTGGACCGTGCTCGGGGTCCTGGCCGCCGGATCGGCCGCCGCCGCGTTGATCGCCCGGAGGGTCCGCCGTCAGACGTTCGGCCTGGAACCGGCGGAGATCGCGGCCCTGCTCGAACAGCGTGAGGGTGTGTTGCACGGCGTCAAGGAGGGGGTGCTCGCCCTTGATCTGGCGGGCCGGGTGACGCTGGTCAACGACGCGGCACGCGACCTGCTCGGCCTCTCCCAGCACGACGTCGGCCGGAGCCTGGGGGAGATGCGGCTTTCCGACCGGATGCGGGACGTGCTGGGCGGCGCGGACCCCGGTGACGACCGGGTGGTACTCCACTGTGACCGGGTGCTGGTGCTCAACCGGACCCCGGTGGCGGTGCGGGATCGGCAGAGCGGCTGGGTGGTCACCCTGCGGGATCGGACCGAGCTGGTACGACTGGCGCGCGAACTCGACCAGGCCAGCACCACGACCGGAGCACTGCGCGCACAGGCCCATGAGTTCGCCAACCGGATGCACACCGTGGTCGGCCTGCTGGAGCTCGGCGAGTACGAGACGGCCGTCAGTTACATCACCCAGACCACCGAGGCCTACAGCAGGCACGCCTCGGGCGTGCGGGAGAAGATCGCCGACCCGACGCTGGCCGCGCTGCTGCTGGCGAAGGCGGCGGAGGCTGCCGAGCGGGGCGCGACCCTGGTGCTGTCCGACGACTCTCGGGTGGAGGAGGGCATGATCGGTGATCCGCACGACGCGGTCCTGGTCGTCGGCAACCTGGTCGCCAACGCCCTCGACGCGCTGCAGGAGAGTGGGGGAACGGTGGAGGTCTCGGTCCGTACCGAGGCGGACGGGTTGCACATCCGGGTCGGCGACTCCGGTCCTGGAATCACCCCGAGCCTGGTCCACGAGGTGTTCCTGGAGGGCTTCACCACCAAGGTGGCCCATGCCGGGCCACGGGGCCTGGGGCTGGCGCTGACCCGCCAGACGTGCTCGCGCCGGGGTGGCTGGGTACGGGTGCACAACGCGGGCGGTGCCGTCTTCACCGCGCTCCTCCCCACGGGTGAGCCCACCGGCCCGGGTGAGCCCGAGGAAGGGCAGGTGCGGAGATGACCGGGGACGGGCACGCGGAGGAGATCCGGGTACTGGTGGTGGACGACGACTTCATGGTGGCCAGGATCCACGGCGGCTATGTCGCCAGGCTGTCCGGCTTCACGGTCGCCGACGTCGTGCACACCGGGAGTGCCGCCATCGAGTCGGTCAGGACGCACCGGCCCGACCTGGTACTGCTCGACATCTATCTGCCGGACATGTCGGGACTCGACGTACTCATGACGCTCAGGGGCGCCTCGCACCCGGTGGACATCCTGGTGATCACCGCCGCGCGTGACGTGGCCACGGTCCGGGCGGCCATGCGCGGCGGTGCGGTCAACTACCTGATCAAACCTTTCACCGCCCGCGCCCTCGGCGACCGCCTCGGACAGTACGCCGAGATGCACCGGAGGCTCGCCACCCTCGGGGACGAGGCGCACCAGGACGAGGTCGACCAGTTCTTCGGCACGGTCAAGGGAGTCCCGCTGCCGCTGCCCAAGGGGTTGTCGGCCACCACGTGCACCCTGGTGGCCGCCGCGCTCAGGAAGAGCGACACCGACATGTCGGCGGCCGAGGCGGCGGTGATGACCGGCCTCTCCAGAGTCAGCGCCCGCCGGTACCTGGAGCACCTGTGCGCGGCGGGTCAGGCGGAGCTCCGTCCGAAGTACGGCACCGCTGGTCGGCCCGAACACCGCTACCGCTGGACTGGTTGATTTGTTATTTATTTTTGGGTGTTGGTTGACCGGTGTGGTTTAGGGTTGCGGGAGGTGGAGGCTGCGAAGCAGGAGGAGACGGAGGCCGTGCGGAACGCCGGAGCGTCTGTGGACCCGCCGACGGACCCCTTTGAGGCGATGCCGCTTCCCTCGCGTCCCGTCCCGCCCGGCGCCCGTGATCCACATCTTCCTCCGGGAGCACCGGGCGGCCGTTCCAAGGACGGCTCACGCCTTCCCCCGGGAGTCTCGCCCGATATCTTCGGCCCCACCGGCTTTGGCGGTCCCGCCGCACCGGCCCGCGGGGCGACGGCGCTTCCGCCCGTGGCACAGCCTCCGCAGCCCTGGCAGATGGCGGCTCCGCCCGAGCCCTCGTTCCGACGAGACGAGCCCTCGCTCGTCCCCGGCGGCGACGGCGGGTTCCCGCAGCCCAGCGGCCTCCGTTACGAGGAGCCCTCCCCGGGCCGGCGCAAGGGCCGCAGGATCGTCCTGATCATCCTCGCCGTGCTGTTCGTCGCCGGTCTCGCCTATGCGGTGCCCGCGGTCGTCATGTCCGGCAAGATGCTGCCGGGCACCACGGTGCGGGGTGTCGAGATCGGCGGCCTGACCGCCACCGAGGCGGCCGACAAGCTCAGAGACCGTCTGACGGGTGAGGCCTCGGAGGAGATGACCCTCCTGGCCGCGGGCAAGCGCTACGAATTCGACCCGGGCAAGGCGGGTCTGGGGTTCAACGTGGTCGCCACCATCGACCAGGCGCCCAGCGACTTCCCCACTCCCGCCGAGGTGTGGCGGGCCTTCACCGGCACCACCGAGCTGGAGCCCAAGCTCTCCTCCGACGCCGAGGCCATGAAGACCGCGGTCGCGGGCCTGGCCAAGAAGATCGACCTCAAGGTCCGCGAGGGCTCGGTCACGTTCGAGGGCGTCAAGCCCGTCATCGTGACGCCCCGCGACGGCAGGGAACTGGAGAGGGAGGCCGCGGTCGCCGCGATCACGGGCGCCTTCCTCGGTCCGGCGAAGGAGGTCAGGCTCCCGGTCTCGGTGATCAAGCCCAAGGTCGGCGCGGAGACGGTCAAGAAGGCCGCGAACGACGCGGTCAAGGCCCTGTCCGGACCGGTCACCCTGACCTTCTCCGGCAAGCAGGTCCAGTTGCCGGTGGAGACCCTCGCCGCGCACCTGTCCTTCGAGCCGGACAGCTCCGGTGGTATGCGCCCGGTGTTCGACGCCAGGAGCGCGGTGGCCTCGGTGGAGGACAAGCTCGTCGATCCGGCGCTGGCCCCGCGCGACCCCACGTTCCAGATCGTCGCGGGCAAGCCGAAACTGGTGCCCGGCCGCAAGGGGAAGGGCGTCGACGACGAACGGCTCGCCGCCGACGTGGCCGAGATGGTCTCCCGCAACGGAGAGCGGACGATCCCGGTGGCCATGGCCACGGTCCGGCCGCGGATGTCCGACGCCGAGGCGCGCAAGCTCGGCATCAAGGAGCGGATCAGCCAGTTCACCACGCCCTACGAGTGCTGCCCGCCACGGGTGACCAACATCAGGGCGCTCGCCAAGCTGATGGACGGTTACCTGGTCAAGCCGGGTGAGACCTTCTCGCTCAACGGCATCATCGGCCAGCGCGACACCGCCCGCGGTTTCGTCCCCGCCCCCATGATCCAGGGCGGCAGGCTGGTCGACTCGGTCGGTGGTGGAATCTCCCAGTTCGTGACCACGATGTACAACGCGGTGTTCTTCGGCGGCCTTGAGGACGTCCAGCACATGGCACACGAGTTCTACATCTCTCGCTACCCCGCCGGACGCGAGTCCACGGTCTCCTGGCCCGAGCCCGACTTCCGCTGGAAGAACGACTCGCCGTACGGGGTGCTGGTGAAGACCTCCTTCGACAACAACGGGGTCACCGTCGCCTTCTGGAGCACCAAGCGGTACGAGATCGAGTCGATCTCGTCCGAGCGCTACAACGTCACCCCGTTCAAGAGCGTGACCGAAAGCGGCCCCAACTGCATCCCGATGGTCGGCCAGCAGGGGTTCACCATCGATGTCTGGCGCGTCTTCAAGCAGAACGGCAAGGAGATCAAGCGCGTCAAGGCGACCACGGTCTACCGCCCCGAACTCGACCTGAAGTGTGTGAGTGAGGGAAGCGAGGACGAGTAGTAGCTCACGGGCACCGCGGTTGGATAATGCGGGGATGAAGATCTGGGTCCCCTCGAAAGCCGCCGCCGACGTTCTGTGTGATCTGCCCGAAGTGGAGTGCGTCGTCTACGACGGCACGGAGCCGGTGCCGGAGGGGGCGGAGCAGGTCGAGGTCTGGATTCCGCCGTTGACGCCGGTGGCGGGTCTCGCCGAGCTGCTCGCCCGGATGACCGGCCTGCGGTTGCTGCAGACCGTCACGGCGGGTGTCGACGCCTACCGGCCGCATCTGGCTGGGGGGGTGACGCTGTGCAACGCCCGGGGCGTGCACGACGCGGGTACCGCCGAGTGGGCGGTGGGGGCCATGATCGCGGTGCTTCGGGAGTTCCCCGGGTTCGTCCACGCGCAGCGGAAGGGGGAGTGGACCTACCACCACACCGGGGTGCTGGCCGACTCCACGGTCCTGATCGTCGGCTACGGCTCGATCGGTGAGGCACTGGAGCGACGGCTCGACGGTTTCGAGGTGGACGTCGTCCGGGTGGCCAGGACCGCCAGGCCCGGTGTGCACGGCATGGACGAGCTGCCCGCCCTGCTGCCCGCGGCGGATGTGGTGGTGCTGCTCGTACCGTCCACCCCTGAGACCGCGGGCATGGTGGACGCCGGTTTCCTGACGGCGATGAAGGACGGCGCCGTCCTGGTGAACGCGGCCAGGGGATCGGTGGTCGACACCGCCGCTCTCGTCGCCGAGCTGGGCAGCGGCCGGATCCTGGCCGCGCTCGACGTCACCGATCCCGAGCCGCTGCCCGAGGGGCACCCGCTGTGGAGTGCGCCGGGGGTCCTCATCACCCCGCACGTCGCGGGCAGCAGCCCGGCGTCCGTACGGCGCACGCTGAAGCTGCTCCGCTCCCAGTTGCTGCGCTACCTCGCGGGCGAGCCGCTCAAAAACGTGATCACGGGTTCCTACTGACCGGCAAAGGAATCCGGACTGTGGCTACCTCGTGACCTACGGTGCGTACCGTCTGCAGAAGCGATTTGCATCGCCCGCGTGGTTATCAGATCGGTGACGACTACGGCGTTGTCACTCCTCGCGCGGGCCGGACGGCCCACACTGGCCGTGTGCCGGTACGAGCGCCGAGGACGAAGGACGACGCGCTCGCGCCGGTGACACGAGCGCAGTGACTAAGGGATGCTGCGGGAGCAGAACACACTGAAACGACACCGATAGGCAGACGACATTGATCCGCTGGCGTGACCCCCGGGTACCGCTGACCGCCGCCGCCGTCGGCGTGGTGGGGCTCGTTGCCGCTCTTGTCAGCGGCGCTCCCGCCGTGGTCGTCGAGGCGGTGGCAGGCGTCGTCACCGCGGCGGCCGCCGCGGGTTCACTGTTCGCCGCGGCCTCCAGGGTGATCGGCCGGCGCAGGGCGCTGGCCTGGCGCTGGCTGGCGGGTGGCTCGGTCACCTGGCTGCTCGGGGTGGGGGTGCGGCCGATCGCGGACGGCGCGCCGTTCGTGGTGACCTTCGCCGACCTGGTGCTCCTGGCCGGTACGGCCATGATCGCCGTCGGTACCACGCTGTCGGCGGTCAGGCCCGCCCGAGGGTATGCCCTGCTGCGCGATCTCGCCGACTCCTACGTGTGCGCCGCCTCCATCCTGGTGATCATCTGGGTGACGCTGGTCGGGCCGGTCTACCGCGACGCCGGCGACGCGGGCGACGTCGCGGTCACCTTCGCCTCACCCCTGTTCTGCCTGATCCTCGCCTGCGTCGTGGGCCCCGCCGTGGTGCCGATCAGGCGGTCGGCCTGGCCGGTCGGTCTGGCGGCGCTGGCCGTGCTGGCCGCCGTCGCGACCTCCGAGACGATCACCGCGCTGGCTCGGGTGAGCGGCGACACGCCGTCGCTCACCTGGGTGTGGCTGGCCCCCGTCGCGTTCCTGGTGCTCGCCGTGGTCCCGTGGAGCGGGCGCGCGGCGCGACCGCCGGATCTCGAGGACGACGAGCCTTTTCTCCGCGAGAGCACGTCCTCGCTGATCGCGGCGGTGCCGCTGTTCCTGGTCGCGGCGGCCGCCGTCGTCGTGCTGCTGAAGGTGATCGGCGGCGGGGTGCAGGGGCCGCCGGTGGTGCTGGCCTCGGTGTGCGCGTCGATCGTCGCGGTCCTGCTGGTACGCATGTTCGTGATGCTGCTGGAGACCGGGCGGCTGCGTAGCCTGCTCCATCTCGGTGAGCGGCAGTTGCAGGACCTGGCGGAGAGCGCCGGCGACGTGGTCCTGCTCTGCGACTACAACGGTGTGATGCGGCAGATCGGCGAGGGTGTCGAGATCACCTACGGGTACCGCCCCGAGGAACTGGTCGGCGGGAAGATCTTCGACTACATCCACCCCGAGGACGTGCCGGGAATCCAGGGGGCGCTGAGCGCGATGAGCCTGGAGGAGGAGGCCGAAGGGGGGCCTGGCGCGTGCATGGTCGCCTGCCGGGTCCGAGCCTCCGACGGTACCTGGCGCCCCGCCGAGTCGGTCGCCACCCGGCACGTGCGCGGCGAGGGCCTGCTGCTCGTCACCACCCGCGACATCAGCGACCAGGAGGCCCTGCGCAGCCAGGTCGCCCACCTGACCTTCCATGACGGCGTGACGGGCCTGCCCAACCGGGCCTACTTCGAGGAGCGCACCCGCGAGGTGCTCGGCCGTCCCGGCGCGAACAGCGTCGCCGTGGTCTTTCTGGACCTGGACGGTTTCACCGCGGTGAACGACTCGGTCGGCCACGCCAGCGGCGACTACCTGCTCGGCCAGGCGGCCCGCAGGCTCCGCGCCGCGATACGGACCGACGACACCCTGGCGCGCTGGGGTGGAGACGAGTTCGCGGTGCTGCTTGAGGCGGTCGACGCCCAGACCGCGGTGGACCTGGCCGAGCGACTGGTCCGCACGGTCTCATCCGAGCCGTTCCGGGTGGCCGACCGTGACATCGCGCTGACCGCGAGCGTCGGGGTGGCCTTCGCGGCCGACGACGTCTCCTCCGCCGATCTGATCCGTAACGCCGACGTGGCGATGGCCAGGGCCAAGGAACTGGGCGGGCGCAGGGTCGAGGTGTTCGCCGCGCACATGCACGCCGACGTGGTACGGCGACTGGAGCTCGCCGCCGACCTGCAGCGGGCGCTGCTGGAAGACCAGTTCGTGATCGAGTACCAGCCGGTGGTCGACCTGGCCACCTCGCGCGTCACCGCCGTCGAGGCACTGGTGCGCTGGTGCCAGGGGGACGAGTTCGTACCACCCGAGCAGTTTCTCGGCCCGGCGGAGGACACCGGCCTGATCGTGCCGCTGAGCGAGTGGATCCTGCGCGAGGCATGCCGGGAGGTGGCCGCCTGGCGCGCCTCGGCATGGGAGATCGGGCTCTCGCTCAACCTGTCCGCCCGGCAGATCATGGCGCCGCGTTTCGTGGAGACCGTCGAGTCCGCCCTGGTCGAGAGCGGGCTGCCGCCCAGCGCGCTGACCCTGGAGGTCATCGAGGAGATGCTGGTCGAGGACGCCGAGCAGACCATCACCCGGCTCTCCGAGTTGCGCACCCTCGGAGTACGGCTGGCCATCGACGACTTCGGCACCGGTTACGCCTCGCTGGCTCTGCTGCGGCAGCTCCCGGTCGACATGATCAAGATTGACCCCTCCTTCGTGTCCGGGCTCGGTTGCGACGAGACGCTGACCCTGCTGACCCGTACGATCGTGCGGCTCGGTCACGACCTGGGGCTGATCGTGGTCGCCGAGGGCATCGAGCGGCCCGAGCAGCTGGAGTTGCTGCGTGAGATGGGCTGCACCCGAGGCCAGGGATTCCTGGTGGCGCGCCCGATGGCCGCGCGCGGCGTCGACTCGTTGATGCGCACCAGCCTCTCCAGCCTGGGGACGCACGCCTGACCTCACATCTCGGACTCTGAGATATCTGTCCCATGAATTTGACGTGGGGCCACTCCGTCGGCCAAGGTGGAGGCATGCAGATTGACCGTGGGATCCTCGTAGTACTTCACCGGCGCGCAGGTCGCTGAGCGAAGTACTCCGACCTGCGCGCCGCCCCAGCTCCGCCGACCAAGCGGAATGGGGCATTTTTTATGCCATTAAGCATGTTCAGCCACAAGGAACGAGCCGATGACCGAACAGATGACAGGAGCCCAGGCCCTCGTGAGGGCGCTGGAGCACGTCGGAGTCGACACTGTGTTCGGGATCCCGGGCGGCGCGATTCTCCCCGCCTATGATCCGCTCTACGACTCGACCAAGGTCCGGCACGTGCTTGTACGGCACGAGCAGGGTGCGGGGCATGCGGCCCAGGGGTATGCGCAGGCCACCGGCAAGGTCGGAGTCTGCATGGCCACCAGCGGTCCCGGCGCGACCAACCTGGTCACCCCGATCGCCGACGCCTACATGGACTCGGTCCCGATGGTCGCGATCACCGGTCAGGTGGCCAGCGCCGCCATCGGCACCGACGCCTTCCAGGAAGCCGACATCTCCGGCATCACCATGCCGATCACGAAGCACAACTTCCTGATCACCGACCCGAACGACATCCCCAGGACGATCGTGGAGGCATTCCACATCGCCTCGACCGGGCGTCCGGGGCCGGTGCTGGTCGACATCGCCAAGGACGCGCTCCAGGCGAAGATGGCCTTCGAGTGGCCGGTCGTCATGCAGCTGCCCGGCTACCGGCCGGTGACCCGGCCGCACTCCAAGCAGATCCGCGAGGCGGCCAAGCTCATCGTCGAGGCCGGCAGGCCGGTGCTCTACGTGGGCGGTGGCGTGCACCGGGCCGGCGCGTCGGCGCAGTTGCTGGAGTTCGCCGAGCTGACCGGCATCCCGGTGGTCACCACCCTGATGGCGCGGGGCACCTTCCCCGACAGCCATCCGCAGCACATGGGCATGCCCGGCATGCACGGCTCGGTGTCGGCGGTCGGCGCGCTGCAGAAGGCCGACCTGATCATCGGACTCGGTGTCCGCTTCGACGACCGTGTCACCGGCGACCTGTCGACCTTCGCGCCGTACGCGAAGATCGTCCATGCGGACATCGACCCGGCGGAGATCTCCAAGAACCGGCACGCGGACGTCCCGATCGTGGGCGACTGCAAGGAGGTCATCTCCGACCTGATCACCGCGGTGCGCGGCGAGGGACGCAAGGGCGACTACGCCGAGTGGTGGACGGCGCTCAACACCTACAAGGCGACCTACCCGCTGGGCTACACCGAGTTCGAGGACGGCTCCCTCGCCCCGCAGTACGTGATGGAGCGGCTGGGAGCGATCGTCGGCCCGGACGCGATCTACACCGCGGGGGTCGGCCAGCACCAGATGTGGGCCGCGCAGTTCATCGGTTACGAGAACCCCGGCACGTTCATCAACTCCGGCGGCGCGGGCACGATGGGCTTCTCGCTGCCGGCGGCGATGGGTGCCAAGATGGGCCGGCCCGACACCACGGTCTGGGCCATCGACGGTGACGGCTGCTTCCAGATGACCAATCAGGAGCTCGCCACCTGCACGATCGAGGGCGTGCCGATCAAGGTCGCGATCATCAACAACGGTAACCTGGGCATGGTCCGGCAGTGGCAGACGTTGTTCTACAACGAGCGTTACTCCAACACCGACCTGCAGACGGTCCGCCGCATCCCCGACTTCGTCAAGCTCGCCGAGGCCTACGGTTGCGTGGGCCTGCGATGCGAGCGCCCCGAGGACGTGGACGCGACGATCAAGAAGGCCATGGAGATCAACGACGTGCCGGTGGTCGTCGACTTCGTGGTGCACCAGGACGCCATGGTGTGGCCGATGGTCGCGGCCGGGACCAGCAACGATGACATCAAGTTCGCGCGCGACATGGCGCCGGTCTGGGACAGCGAGGACTAGGCATGAGCAGGCACACGCTCTCCGTGCTGGTGGAGAACAAGCCCGGCGTGCTCGCGCGCGTCGCGTCGTTGTTCAGCCGCAGGGGGTTCAACATCGACTCGCTGGCGGTCGGGCCGACCGAGCACGCGGACATCTCCCGGATGACCATCGTGGTCAGCGTCGCCGACCTGCCGCTGGAGCAGGTCACCAAGCAGCTGAACAAGCTCGTCAACGTACTGAAGATCGTGGAGCTCGACCCGGCGCAGTCGGTGCAGCGCGAGCTCACACTGATCAAGGTGCGCGCCGACGCCGAGAACCGCTCCAACGTGCTGGAGCTGGTCAACCTGTTCCGGGCACGCTGCGTCGACGTCTCCTCGGACGCGGTGACGATCGAGGTCACCGGTACGCCGGACAAGCTGCAGGCCTTCATCAAGGTCCTTGAGCCGTTCGGCATCAAGGAGCTCGTCCAGTCGGGCATGGTGGCCATCGGCCGCGGCGCCCGTTCCATCACCGACCGTTCTCTCCGGGCCCTGGACCGGACCGCGTAACGCACCCGAGAAACCCGAAAGGTTAAGCAAGTGACTGAGATCTTCTACGACGACCAGGCCGACCTGTCGATCATCCAGGGCCGGCACGTCGCCGTTCTGGGATACGGCAGCCAGGGCCACGCCCACGCGCTTTCGCTGCGCGACTCGGGTGTGGACGTCCGGGTCGGCCTGCCCGAGGGTTCCAAGAGCCGGGAGAAGGCCGAAGCCGACGGCCTGCGGGTGCTCACGCCCTCGGAGGCCGTCGAAGAGGCCGACCTGACCATGATCCTCGCGCCGGACCACATCCAGCGCCACCTGTACGCCGACCACGTGGCCCCGAACCTGGTCGAGGGCGACGCGCTCTTCTTCGGGCACGGCCTGAACATCCGCTACGGCCTCATCGAGGCGCCGGAGGGCGTGGACGTGGCCATGGTCGCCCCCAAGGGTCCCGGTCACCTCGTGCGCCGCCAGTACACCGCGGGCCGCGGCGTGCCGTGCCTCGTCGCGGTGGAGAAGGACGCCAGCGGGAACGCCATGGACCTCGCCCTGTCGTATGCCAAGGGCATCGGCGGCACCCGCGCCGGCGCGCTGAAGACGACCTTCAAGGAGGAGACCGAGACCGACCTGTTCGGTGAGCAGGCCGTGCTCTGCGGCGGCGTGTCCGAGCTGATCAAGGCCGGTTTCGAGACCCTGATCGAGGCGGGCTACCAGCCCGAGGTCGCCTACTTCGAGTGCCTGCACGAGATGAAGCTGATCGTCGACCTGATGTACGAGGGCGGCATCCACAAGATGTACTGGTCGGTCTCCGACACCGCCGAGTACGGCGGCTACTCCCGCGGCCCGCGCGTGGTGA
Source organism: Streptosporangium amethystogenes (assembly GCF_000721075.1). Lineage (GTDB taxonomy): Bacteria > Actinomycetota > Actinomycetes > Streptosporangiales > Streptosporangiaceae > Streptosporangium > Streptosporangium amethystogenes. The sequence continues at coordinate 142,970 of NZ_JOEQ01000012.1, read as the reverse complement.
CGCCGGAGACCAAGAAGGAGATGCAGCGCATCCTCGCCGAGATCCAGTCCGGCGAGTTCGCCAGGGAACTGGTGGAGGAGTTCGACAGCGGCCAGAAGAAGTTCACCGCCTACCGCGAGGAGCTCGCCGAGCACCCGATCGAGAAGACCGGTGCCAAGCTCCGCCCGATGATGAGCTGGCTCAAGTAGGAGCCATCCGCTCCAGGCGCTCCGTACGGCCCGCGCCCCCGCGACGAGTTCCCGTCGTGGGGGCGCGGGCCGTTCCGGTGAGAACGGCCGGCCGGACGCCGGGGCCGGCCGGGCCGAGCGCCCGCCCGGATCCGGTCCCAGCTGGTGCTCAGTGCTTGGCGAAGTCCTGGGTCCAGTAGATGCCGCGTGAGCTGTTGGCCACGCCCACTCCGAGGTGGGTGTAGGCGCAGTTCATGATGTTGGCGCGGTGCCCGGCGCTGCCCATCCAGCTCTGCATCACTTCGGCCGGGGTGCGCTGGCGCATCGTGATGTTCTCCGCCCAGGCACGCATCGGGCTGAACCCGCTCGCCTTGATGCGGGCGGTCATGTCCCTGCCGTCCGGCGAGGTGTGGCTGAAGTAGTTCCTGGCCGCCATGTCGGCGGAGTGGCCCTGCGCGGCCGAGCGCAGCTGGGGGTCGGAGACGAGCGGGGCACAGCCGCCCTTCTGCCGCTCGGCGTTGGTCAGGCGCACCACCTCCTCGGAGACGGCGGACCCCTCAGGTGCGGGGGCAGTGGTGCCGGGGGCCGTCGGGGTGGGGACCGGGCCGGGGGTCGGGGCGGTGGAGGTGGGGGTCGGAGTCGGGGTGGCCGCGGGGGAGCAGGCGAGCCTGACGGCCCTGGAACGGCTGACGTTGCCCCGGTAGTCGGTGACGACGGAGTAGTAGACCCCGGGGGCGCATGCCAGCCTCACGGTCACCCGCCCGTTGGTCCCGCGCAGGGAGGCGCTCTTGACGACCGGGTCGGTGCCGGCCACGGCGCGCTTGACGCGGATGCGGACCAGTGCGGTGTCGTCGCAGCCCAGCCGTGCGGCGGAGGCCTGGATCCGTCCCGTCGCGGTGACGTACGGCTTGGCCGTGTACACGCGGCACTCGGCCAAGGGGGCGGCGGCGTGCGCGGTGGCGATCGGCGTGCTGAGGGCCGCCAGGCTCCCGAGGCACAGCAGTGCCCCTAGTGGTCTGCGCATGTCGGTTCCTCCAGTTGGTGAGACGCTGGACGGTTCCGCATTCTGTCGGGGACAGGTCGGCTTTGTCAGTAAATTACCGACATTAATTGTGAGCTCCAGGTAAACCAGAGTGATCACATAGGCGTCTGGGGCCGGTGATGCACCGGTCCAAGTCGGGGGGTGATCTAGCCTGAGAAGTCCCTTTTTGACCTATCTGAGCAGGACATTCATGACATCGACCGATACGAAGATCGACTGGGTCGCGTGGAGCGAAGGGGTCCCTCGGCGGGGAAGGTAAAAATATTCACGTTTCCGGGGCCTACCAAGCGGTCACTCGCTGCGATTGAATGTGGCATGATCTCCCCGGCGCCCTCCCCCGCCGTCGTCACCGTGCCGCGCGGCGTGCGCCTCGGCTACGGTGTCGGCTCAATCTGCACCGCGACCTTCTCCACCGTCCCCGGGTTGCTGCTGCTCTTCTACATGACGAACGTGCTGGCGGTTCCCGCCTGGATCGCCGGGGTGGTGGCCTTCCTCCCCAAGCTCTGGGACATGTTCATCAACCCCTGGGTGGGCCAGCGCTCCGACCGGACGGTCTCCCGTTTCGGGGCCCGCCGCCCGTGGATGCTGCTGGGCGCGCTCACCCTGCCGGTGACCTTCACGCTCACCTTCATGGGCCCTCCGCTCACCGGCCTGTCCGCCGCGCTGTACGTCGGCCTCTGCTACTTCCTCACCGCGACGGCCTACGCCTTCTACGAGGTGCCGTACAAGGCGATGCCGGCGGAGATGACCGACGACTACCACGAGCGCTCCTCCCTGCTGCAGTGGAAGATGGTCTTCGTCGGTCTGGGGATCCTGCTCTCCGGGGCCATCGCGCCGATGATCGCGGGCACCGAGGTCTCCGGTTACCGGACCATGGGGCTGGTCGTCGGCGCGGCGCTGCTGCTGTCGATGCTCGCCGCCTTCTTCGGCACGGCCCGCGCCCCGATGGTCGCGCGAGCCGCGGCGGAGCCGTCGCTCGGTGCCCAGTTCGCCGCCGCCCGCTCGAACCGGACGTTCATGGTGCTGCTCGGTCTGAGCTGCGCCCAGATGCTCGCGGCCGGGATCATGCTGGCCGGCTCACCGTACTTCGCCACCTACACACTCGGTGATCCGGCGGCGACCACCACGCTCTTCCTGGGCATCGTCGGCCCGTTGCTGATCACCATGCCGCTCTGGGTCTGGCTGTCCAAGCGTTATGACAAGCGCGGGGCGATGATCCTGTCGTCGGCGCTGTTCACGGTGGGCACCGTCGGGATGGCCTTCTCGGGTCCGCTCGGCTCGGCGTACGCGCATGCCTGCGTGCTTCTCGTCGGCATCGGTTACGCGGGGTTCCAGCTGCTGCAGTTCTCGATGCTCTCGGACGTGATCGTCCACGACACGCTGGTCACCGGAAAGCGGCGTGCCGGGGTGTTCACCGGGCTCTGGACCGCCGCCGAGACCGTGGTCTTCGCGTTCGGCGCGCTCATTCTCGGCTGGCTGCTCGGTGCGACCGGATTCGTGGAGTCCGACCCCTCCACCCCGGTCGCGCAGCCCGAGTCGGCGACCACGGCCGCGCTGTACGGCACGACGCTGCTGCCCGCGCTGCTGATGGTGGTCGGCATCGTGCTGACCATGCGCTACACCCTGACCGCGGAGAAACTCAGGGAGGCCGGGGTCGGAGCGACCGAGGCGGAGGTGCCCCAGGTCGACTGAGGAAGGTGACCGGACCTGGGAGGGCCGGGTGCGGTCATGACAGCAGCTGAGGCGTGATCATCAGGAAGCCGCAGTCGCCGAAGGAGACGACGTCGCCCGGCCGGACCTTCGCCGGGCCGACCAGGCGCCAGTCGTTCAGCCGGGTGCCGTTCAACGAGCCGAGGTCGACGAGGGTCCAGCCGTCCTCGTCGCGGCGGAGCTCGGCGTGCACCCGGGAGACGGTCAGGTCGGCGAGGACCAGGTCGCAGGCGGAGCCCCGGCCCACCACATAGCGGGTCCGGTCGTCGGCGGGCAGTGCCAGCCTGGGCAGCCTGGGACGCCGCCAGGCCGACTCCACCCGCTTGGTGAAGTCGGAGGCCGAGGCGACGACCTCGGTGATCACGCGGCGGAACCGGCCGCGTTGCGGCAGGTCGGCGACGAGGTTGTCGAGTTCGCCCTGATTGCGCGCACGCAGGGCCATGTCGACGCGGCCGAGGAACGTGTCGTGCGACAGATGCCCCTCGACAGCACGGTCACGGAGCTCGTTGATCGCACGATCGCGATCCCCGTCGGAGGCGCGGGACGGGGGATGCGTCGAGCTCATCCTCCGAGTATCGGCCCCAAGGGCGGAACCTGTCCAGAATATGCAGATCTCTTGCAACTGGCATACTGAGTATGCATACTCGGTATGCATGACGATCCGACATGGGATTCTCACCCTGCTGAGTCAGGGGCCCCGCTACGGCTATCAGTTGCGTGCCGAGTTCGAGGCGTCGACGGGGGCGGCCTGGCCACTCAACATCGGCCAGGTCTACACGACGCTCTCCCGGATGGAACGCGACGGCCTGGTGAGCCCCGGCGAGCAGGACGAGCAGGGCCGGGTCGTCTACTCGATCACCGAGGCCGGTCTGGCCGAGATGGAGCGATGGTTTCGCACCCCCGTCGTTCCGTCGGACCGGCCTCGGGACGAGCTGGTCATCAAGCTCGCGATGGCGGTCACCGCCGCCGCGGACGTACGGCCGATCATCCAGGCCCAGCGCACCGCGACCATGCGCACGCTGCAGGAGTTCGTCCGCGCCAAGCGCGCGAGCGTCGGGGACCCGGCCCAGCGGCTGGTGCTCGACTCGATGATCTTCCAGGCCGAGGCCGAACAGCGCTGGCTCGACCACTGCGAGGCCGTGCTCACGGCCTCCCCCCAGACGCAGGAGAAGCAGAGATGAGTTTCGATCCGGTCGTACGGCTCACGGACGTGAGCCGCGTACACGGAGACGGGCCGCAGGCCGTACCGGCGCTGCGGGAGGTGAGCCTGGACATCGCCGCAGGAGAGCTGGTCGCGGTGATGGGGCCCTCGGGGTCGGGCAAATCCACTCTGCTCAACCTCGTCGGCGGCCTGGACCGGCCCACCTCGGGTGAGGTCGTGGTGGCGGGCACGCCGCTCTCCGGCATGACCGCTGGAGGGCTCGCCGGGCTCCGCCGCCGCCATGTCGGCTACGTCTTTCAGGACCTCAACCTGATCCCGTCGCTGACCGCAGCGGAGAACGTCATGCTCCCGCGCGAGCTGGACGGCGTCAGGGCCGGGCGGGCCCGCCGCGAGGCGGGGGACGCCCTCGCCGAGGTCGGTCTGGCCGATGTCGCCGGCCGCTTCCCCGACGAGATCTCCGGCGGCCAGCGCCAGCGAGTGGCGATCGCCCGCGCCCTGGTCGGGGAGCGGCGGCTGATCCTGGCCGACGAACCCACCGGCGCCCTCGACACCCCCACCGGCGACGACATCCTCCAGCTGCTGCGCGCCCGCTGCGACGCGGGGGCGACCGTGCTGCTCGTCACCCACGAACCCCGCTACGCCGCCTGGGCCGACCGGGTGATCTTCCTGCGCGACGGCGAGATCGCCGACTCCACCGCCACGCCTCTGGAGAGTGCCCGGTTGAGCGCGGAACGCACCCCCGCCTCCGGGCCGCGGAGCGGAGGAGAGGCATGAGCGCCCTCCTCGCCGCACTGCGGATCTCCCGCCGGAGCATCGTCCGGGCGAAGGCACGCAGCGCGCTCATCATCGTGATGATCGGCCTGCCCGTCCTCGCGATCACTGCCGTGCTCACCTTCTCCGCGACCGAGGACCTCCGGCCGGAGGAGCGGCTGACCATGGACCTGGGTGCGGCCGACGCCAAGCTGACGGACACCGGGGCCGCCGGGCCGATCAGGCAGGATACGACGGGCTACGACTGGCAACCTCGAAAGGACGGCGGGCCGTCGCGGTCCCGGGCGGAGATCCTGGCCCTGGCCGGACCCGGCAGCCGGATCATCCCGATGAACAGCGGCTCAGGGGAATACTGGACGGGGACCGCCTACGGTTTCGCGCAGGTCCTGGAGGTGGACCTGCGCGACCCGATGGCGGGCGTCATGTTCCCGCTTGTCCGGGGGCGCTACCCGCAGGCCGCCGATGAGGTGGTCGTCACCGCCTCCATGGAGCCGGCCGTGGGCTCGACCCTCCGCTACACCCGTGACGACGTGCCCAAGCGTGTGGTGGGAACGGTGGTCTCGCAGCCAGGCGACCGCAGGCGCGCGATCATCGGGCTGCCCGGCTCGCTGAACCCCGACTCGGGGGTGATCGACGCCGAGCAGTCCTGGTTGCTGGACGCTCCGGCGCCGGTCACCTGGACCGAGACACGCCGGTTCAACCAGGCGGGGGTGACCGTGCTGTCGCGGGCGGTGCTGGAGAACCCGCCGCCCGTGGGAGGCGGTCCGGACCAGGCGGCCGAAGAGCCCGGGATGAGATCCACCAGCACGCGCAGCGCTGTTCTGGCAGCCGTGTCGGGGGTGACCCTGGCCGTGCTGGAGGTCGTGCTGCTGGCCGGACCCGCCTTTGCCGTCGGCCTGCGGCGCCGGCGCAGGGAGCTCGCGCTCATCACCGCCCAGGGCGGCTCGGCCCGCCACCTCAAGCTGGTCGTGCTGGCCGACGGGCTGACCCTGGGCCTGGCCGCCGCCGTGCTGGGAGCCGCCCTCGGGATCGCCGTCGCCAGGGGGATCGTGGCCTGGGCGGGGATCTGGCCGGCCGGTGGTCTTGGGGCGTTCGAGATTCCCTCCGGACAGATCGTGCTGGTCGCGGCGCTCGCCGTGGTCAGCGGGGTGGCGGCGGCCGTGGTGCCCGCCGTACAGGCCGCCCGGGCCGACGCGGTCGCGGCACTCGCCGGCCGGCGGGCCGAAGCGCGTGACCGGACCGGATGGCCGCTGCTCGGACTGGTCCTGCTGACGGCGGGGGTCGGGGCCATGGTCTACGGGGTCCGGTCGACCGACGCGGTGATCCTTTTCGGCGCGGTGCTCGGGCTGCTCGGCCTGGTCATGGTGACGCCCTGGCTCATTCGGCGGATCGGAGGCCTGGCCGGAGGGTTCCCGCTTCCCCTCCGGCTGGCCGTCCGTGACGCCTCCCGCAACCGCGGCCGTACGGCTCCCGCCGTCGTGGCGGTGCTGGCCGCGGCGGCGGCGTTCAGCACGGTCGCCGTCGGCCTCGCCAGCAGCGAGCGGGTGTCGGAGGAGTACGACCGGCCGGCCTACCCGATGGGCACCACGGCGATCCACGGCGACGACGTGACGGAGGAGTCCTGGAAGGAGATCCGGCCGATCGTCGATCGGACGCTTCCCGGCGTGCCGCTGGTGGAGACCTACCGACCTGTCGACGCCAAGGGCAGGACGGTGGACTTCCACGCGCGAGATGGTAGATGCAGCCGCTGCATGACCTCGACGGGCCCGCTGAACGAGATCCCCACGGGCGGGCCGGACTTGCTCCGTCTCCTGCTGGGCCGCACCGACCGGGCGGCCGAGGCGGCGCTGGCGGAGGGGAAGGCTGTGGTCTTCAATCCGAAAGCGATCAGGGATGGCAGGCTCCGTCTCCGAACCTGGACACGTGGCAGCAGTCAGGAGAAGGAACAGGTCCTCGCTGTGCCCGCGGTGGTGGTCACCGTTCCGGGACCGTTCAACGTGCGCGGTGTGCTGCCGGTCGCCGCGATCACCAAGGCAGGGTTCATCCCCAAGCTCAGCCACCTGCTTGTCGATCCGGCGGTCGCCCGGCTGACCCCGGAGCAGGAGCAGCGGCTCAGCGGGCCGGTGCGCGCCGTCACCCCCAACGTCGCGGTCGAGACCGAGCGGGGGGTCCGGCGGAACAGAGCCGACAGGGTCACCGGAATCATGTGGGTCATGGCGGGCCTCGCCTCGCTGGTGGTGCTCGGCGGAACGCTCACCGCCTCCGGGCTGGCTGCGGCCGACGCCCGTTCCGACCTCGACACGCTCTCGGCGGTCGGGGCACGTCCCCTGACACGCAGGCTGGTGGCGACGGGACAGGCGACGGTCGTCGCCGGGTTCGGCGTGCCCCTGGGACTACTCGCCGGGCTGGTTCCCGGGCTCGCGCTGGCGAGTCAGATAAGCCTGCGGCGTGACGCCGAGCGTGAGGTCGGGCTCAACGGGGTCCCGTTCGAGAAGCTGGGCGTCATCCTCAGCGTGCCGTGGCAGACGCTGCTGGTGGTGGGCATCGGCCTGCCGCTGCTGGCGGCGCTGATCGCGATGGCGTCCGCCAGGACCAGGGTGACCCTGACCCGGCGGCTGGGATAGCCGGACCGATCCGCGGGGTAGGGGTGTTCAGCACCCGTGCCCCGCGGACCGGTTCAGTTGGTGACGTCGGCGCAGACCACGTGGGCGCCCAGTTCGACCATCCGCTGCTCGCTGCGGGCGTCGGCGACCCTGGCCATCAGGATCGGCGCCTCGCTCGCGGCGAGCTGTGGCAACCGGGCGCGCACCCCGCGATGGATGTCCCTGACCACGTCCTCGGCCGCCGACATGTGCACCTTCACGTGCAGCATGATGCCCGGGGCGCCCGAGGAGGTCTTGGCCTCGGAGATCCACACGTGGTGGACCAGCGGGTAGTCGACGAGCAGGTACGAGATCGCGGCGCGCAGCGCGGGCAGGATCGGGTGCTCGCACCGCCGGTAGCCGGGATCCACCATCTGCATCGGCCCCGACAGGTGGGGCCGGGGCGCGGGGATCCACGGCTGGGCGGGCGCGGCGGGCACCGGCGTTCTCTGCGGGCGCACCGGCGCGGGACGCGAGACCGTGGCCATCGCCCCGGTCGCGTACGCCGTCGGTGTCGTGCTCGACAGCACGGGCGCGGGGCCGCTGCGCTTCGAGAGCAGGTACTGCTGGAGATCCTCGATCGGCACGGCCGCGGCCGCGGGTCCCGCCGCGTCGATCACTATCTCCCGCACGCCGGTGACCCGCTGGATGTCGAGGACTGTGTCGGCGTCGCACGCCGACAGCGAGTGGTTGCCACGGTGCCGCGCGTAGGTGTCCGCCGAGGTGTACCCGAGCAGGACACGCTCACCGGTCTGCGTCGTACCGAGCACGACGGAGCGGTCAGGTCGCACGGCGACCAGGAGTCCCCATTCGGCAAGCGCCGCCAGCAGCCGGTGCGGCTCGCCGTGCTGCGCGAGTACGTTGCCGAGAGCGGGGTTCCCGATGCTCATATGAGGAACGATAGGTAGTGACCCACGGCTTATCAGGGTAATCGCGAAGTTTTCTTAGGATCAAGACCAACTTGAATTTTGGCGCATGGGATGTGTCAGGGGCGGGTACCGGGGTGCTGGATCATGGGGCGGTCGTGTCTCGCATCCCGGGACACTCGTGAATACGTTCACAAGCGCCGATAGACTACGTGAGGTCCGTGCACCCTCACCGCCTAGTAAGGATCCAGCCTGTGAACAAGCCCGTCGTACTGGTCGCCGAGGAACTTTCCGAGGCCGGTCTCGCGGTCCTGGGCGCGGACTTCGAAGTCCGCCACACCGACGGCGCCGACCGTGCCCAGTTCCTGCCCGCGCTCGCCGACGTGGACGCGCTCATCGTGCGCAGCGCCACGCAGGTCGACGCCGAGGCGGTCGCCCACGCGCCCAGGCTCCGCGTCGTCGCCCGCGCCGGTGTCGGTCTGGACAACGTCGACGTGGAGGCCGCCACCAAGGCGGGCGTCATGGTCGTCAACGCGCCGACCTCCAACATCACCAGCGCCGCCGAGCACACCGTCGCGCTGATCCTCGCCTCCGCCCGCAATGTCGCCCAGGCGCACTCCGCGCTCAAGGGCGGCGAGTGGAAGCGCTCGAAGTACACCGGCGTGGAGCTCGACGAGAAGGTCGTCGCCATCCTCGGTCTCGGCAAGATCGGCCAGCTGGTCGCGCAGCGCCTCCAGCCGTTCGGCGTCGAGCTGATCGCCTACGACCCCTACCTGCAGCCGGCCCGCGCCGCGCAGATGGGCGTCCGCCTGGTCACGCTGGAGGAGGCCCTGCGCGAGGCCGACTTCATCACGGTGCACCTGCCCAAGTCCAAGGAGACCATCGGCCTCATCGGTGACCGGGAGCTGCACGCGGTCAAGCCGAACGTCCGCCTCATCAACGTCGCCCGCGGCGGCATCATCGACGAGAACGCCCTCTACTCCGCGATCAAGGAGGGCCGCGTCGCCGGCGCCGGCATCGACGTGTTCCCGAAGGAGCCGGTCACCGACAGCCCGCTCTTCGAACTCGACCAGGTGGTCGTCACCCCGCACCTGGGCGCCTCCACCCATGAGGCCCAGGAGAAGGCCGGCACCCAGGTGGCGCGTAGCGTGAAGCTCGCCCTCGCAGGGGAGTTCGTGCCCGACGCGGTCAACGTCCAGGGCGGCGCCGTCGCCGAGGACGTCAAGCCGGGTCTGCCGCTGGCCGAGAAGCTCGGCCGGGTGTTCACGGCCCTCGCGGGCGAGGTCGCCACCAAGCTCGACGTCGAGGTGCGCGGCGAGATCGCCGCCCACGACGTCCGCGTGCTGGAGCTGGCCGCGCTCAAGGGTGTCTTCACGGACGTGGTCGAGGACTCCGTCACCTACGTCAACGCCCCGCTGCTGGCCAAGGACCGTGGCGTCTCGGTCGAGCTGGTCACCAGCGCCGAGAGCCCCGACTGGCGCAACGTGGTGACGGTCCGCGGCGTCCTCGCCGACGGCCGCGCGATCTCGGTCTCCGGCACCCTGTCGGGTCCGCGGCAGATCACGAAGATCGTCGAGGTCAACGGCTACCAGATGGAGATCGAGCCGACCGACCACCTGTCGTTCTTCACCTACACCGACCGCCCCGGCGTCGTCGGCGTGGTCGGCCGCATCCTCGGCGACCACTCGATCAACATCGCCTCGATGCAGGTGGCCCGGGACGTCAAGGGCGGCAAGGCCCTCATCGCGCTCACCGTCGACACCGCCATCCCGGCCGACGTGATCGACCAGATCGGCGCGGAGATCGGCGCCGACAGCGGCCGCTCGGTCGACCTGGCCGACTAGTTGTCACACCGAGGTGGCCGTCGCCCCGCAGTGCGGGGCGACGGCCCCTTTTTGTCTCGCTATGTGAGAAGTGTGTACGCCGGGCGAGACGGCGTTCCGGCCGCCAGGTAGCCTGAGATGAAATGCGCCAGGTTCCAGCCTGCCGCGACGGGGCCTGACAGGGGTGGGCCGGCGACTCTCCGGTGCCACGCCCCGAACCACCGGTCCGTGATCCGGACCCGTGACATCAGGCCTGGTCGGAGCCCTGATCGGAGTCTCGACCACCGCCCCTGCTCGCATCCGACCGAGACGAGATTCGCCATGTATGACATGTATCCCTGGAACCACGCCGAAGAGGTCAAGGACGAGGCCGCCGAGGCGATCCAGACCGCCCTGGACCGCCGGGACAACGGTGGGTCTCCCACCCGCTGAACCTGTTCCCGGCGCCGACGGGGTTCCCGCGGCCGATCAGCCGACGTGTCTCATCCGCCGGTCGCGAGCTCGATCCGCTCGGTCAACTTGACCCCCCGCGGGTCGGGGCGCACCGCGCCGACGAAGGAGGACCGGCGCCAGGCGCTGAGCTTCTCCTCCTTGACCACGTCGCCGCTCTGCGGGGCGTGGACCATGTAGCCGGGTCTGGTGATCATGCCGACATGGCCGAGGCCACTGAAGAAGGCCAGGTCACCGGCCTTGAGGTCCTTCCAGGCGATCTTCTTGGAGAAGGCGGCGTACTGGTCGTTGGTGACCCGGGGCAGCTTGATCCCGGCGGCGCCGTAGGCGCGGAGCACCAGGCCTGAGCAGTCGAAGCCGCCGTTGCCGGTGCCACCCCAGACGTAGGGCGTGCCGCGCTTGGACATGGCCCACTTCACGGCCTTCTGCCAGGCAGGTTTGGGAGTCGCGCTCTTCAGTGCCGCCTTCAGCCTGACGGTGCCGAACGCGGGAGCTTCGGGGGAGGGGAGGGGGGAGGCGGCCAGTGCCGCCGTCGGCGCCATGGCCGAGGCCGCGAACACCGCGGCGCCTGAGACGAGGATGGACAGGACGCGAGAGTACATCTTGCCGGACAGGATGATTCCTTCCATAAGGCCGGCCGGGTGAGCTGTCGGGCTCGGGCGTGGAGGCCGCCCTACGGCGCGAGAACGCGCAGATTCGCCCCAAGGGATCCCGTGGTGGCAACCGGGAGCGCGCTCCGGAGCGGAGCAAGGTTCCCGGGGGCCGGGTGGATCCCGGAAAAAGTGGTTCCCCGGCTCCGTACGGGCCGGTAAGGGGATGGTCCGTACGGATTAGGCATCAATGTGAATGGGGAGGACGATAACGAAACCTCATGAAACGGTCAATAGGGAGCAAAAAAGGACAAAGCGATCATATGGGTGGACGTGCGGACACGTCCGAAGAGTGAGACCGGTGTTCGATCACCGAGACGGACAGGTAAGGTGCCTGCATGGATTCGCGTAACATTCGCCTGGCGGTCATCCCCGGGGACGGGATCGGAGTCGAGGTCGTCACCGAGGGGCTGAAGGTCCTCGAAGCGGTCGGCACCAAGGTGGAGACCACCACGTACGACCTCGGGGCCAAGCGCTACCACGAGACCGGTGAGACCCTGCCCGACCCGCTGCTCGACGAGCTACGCGGATACGACGCGATCCTGCTCGGCGCGGTCGGCGACCCCAGCGTGCCCCCGGGCATTCTGGAGCGCGACCTGCTGCTCAAGCTCCGCTTCCAGCTCGACCACTATGTGAACCTCCGCCCGGTCAAGCTCTTCCCCGGCGTCGAGACGCCGCTGGGCAAGGCCCGCCCCGAGGACATCGACATGATCGTCATCCGGGAGGGCACCGAGGGCCCCTACGCCGGTGCCGGAGGCGTCATGCGCCGCGGCACGCCGCATGAGATCGCCACCCAGGAGTCGCTGAACACCGCCTACGGTGTCGAGCGCGTGGTGCGCTACGCCTTCGAGAAGGCGGTGGCCCGCCCCCGCAAGAAGCTGACGCTGGTCCACAAGACCAACGTGCTCACCTACGCCGGTGACCTCTGGGCCCGCACGTTCGACCGGGTCAGCCTGGAGTACCCCGAGGTCCAGACCGACTACTGCCACGTCGACGCGGCCTCGATGTTCTTCGTCAGCCAGCCGGAGCGCTTCGACGTGATCGTCACCGACAACCTCTTCGGTGACATCCTCACCGACATCGGCGCGGCGATCGCCGGCGGCATCGGCCTGGCGGCCAGCGGCAACGTCAACCCCGACCGCACCGCGCCGAGCATGTTCGAGCCGGTGCACGGCAGCGCCCCCGACATCGCGGGCCAGGGCAAGGCCGACCCGACCGCCACGATCCTGTCGGTCGCCATGCTCCTGGATCACCTGGGCCTGGCCGGTGAGGCGGCCCGGGTCGAGCAGGCCGTCGCCGACGACCTGCTTGAGCGGCTGGCCGGCTGGGCCGGCCGGACCACCCAGGAGATCGGTGACGACATCACCGCGCGAGTAGCCGGCTGAGGAAGCCGCCCCCTCGACCCCGACGCGCCTGGCGGCTCCTTCGAGCCGCCGGGCGCGTTTTTGTTTCCCCGCACTGCCGGTTTTCGCCATGGATGCAGTAGTTTCCCGTTACCCGGTCCAACGCAGAATGGACCCAAGGGTAAGCCAGACCTCAAGATAAGGATCCGCGTCATGACCACCGCTCAGAAGCTCAGCTTCGACGTGCAGCTCTCCGACCACGCGCGCACCGCGGCCGAGCGCGAGCAGGTAATGGCGGCTCCGGGGTTCGGCCAGGTCTTCACCGACCACATGATCTCGATCGACTACACCGAGGGCGAGGGCTGGCACGACGCCCGGCTCATGCCGTACGGCCCGCTCAGTCTCGACCCCGCGACCGCGGTCTTCCATTACGCGCAGGAGCTCTTCGAGGGCATGAAGGCGTACCGCCAGCAGAACGGCGCGATCGTGACGTTCCGCCCCGAAGCCAATGCCGCCCGCTTCAACACCTCCGCGCTGCGGATGGCCATGCCCGAACTGCCCGAGGAGACGTTCGTCGAGTCACTGGAACTGCTCGTCCAGACCGACCGCGAGTGGGTGCCGACCACGCCCGGACACAGCCTCTACCTGCGCCCCTTCATGATCGCCACGCAGCCGGCGCTCGGGGTCAACTACCCTTCCAGGACCTACAAGTACATGGTGATCGCCTCTCCGGCGGCGGCCTACTTCGGCGGCGGGCAGGCGGTCAGTGTCTGGCTCTCCACCGAGTACACCCGCGCGGCCCCCGGCGGCACCGGCTTCGCCAAGTGCGGTGGCAACTACGCCGCGGCCTTCGTGGCCCAGCGCCAGGCCGTCGAGCAGGGCTGTGACCAGGTGGTCTGGCTGGATGCGGGCGAGCACCGCTACGTCGAGGAGATGGGCGGGATGAACCTGTTCTTCGTCTACGGCGACCGCCTGCTGACCCCGGCTCTCACCGGCACGCTGCTGCCGGGCATCACCCGCGATTCGATCCTCGCCCTGGCCGCCGACCTCGGCCTGCGGGCGGAGGAGGGGCGGCTGTCGATCGAGGAGTGGCAGCGGGGCTGCGAGTCGGGCGAGCTCACCGAGGTCTTCGCCTGCGGCACCGCCGCGGTCGTCACCCCGGTCGGCTCGGTCAAGGGCGCCGACCGCGCCTGGACGGTCGGTGACGGCACCCAGGGGCCGATCACCGAGAGGATCCGCGAGGAACTGGTGGGCATCCAGTACGGTTCCCGCCCGGACCCGCACAACTGGGTCCACAAGATCTGCTAGTCCCGGGTTTTGCGTGTGGCCCCGGTTGGCCTGGGGTGCTGGATCCCGCATGGCATCTGAACCGTGACATGACGATGTCCCCATATGCAAAGTGGGGCAGTGTAGCGGCAGGTGCCGCGAGGGGGGCGGGGAGAACCGGCCAACGCATATATACCGGTCACCGCAGCGGTCCCCAATCAGAGGAGGCCCGGTCTCCAACCGGCCAGGCCTCCTCCGCAGACAGGGCTATCCTTCGGGCAGCTCGTCGGTGTCGATCGTGAGGTTCCACGGCTCGGGAAGTTTCAGGGAGCCGCCGAACTTGACGATGTTTTCCTGTTGGTACCCCTTGAGGCTGGGGCTGCTGAGAAGCCGGACCTGCTCGTCGAAAGCATCGATGACGAGATAGAGCGGGACACCCGCCAACGCGCAGTTTTGCGGCTTGACGACGTGATCGTCGTTGACGCTGCTTGGGGAGACCACCTCCACCACGAGCAGCGTGACGTCACCGTAGACCTCGTTCTTGTCCCACATCCTGGGATTACGTGGCACGACGGTGAGGTCGGGACGGTAACGTTCGGTTTGAGGGCCGAGATGGATCTTGATGTCGTTCCAGATCTTCCAGCCATGCTCGGTCACCGTGCCGAGAAGCTGGGTGAGAACCCAGAAGACGATGTTGTTGTGGCTGTCGGTAGGCAACTCCCTCACCACGATCCGGCCGTTGATGAGCTCGACGCGCCGGTCAGGCCATTGCTCGCACATCTCTGGGAGCCGCCTGACGAGTTCATCGCGGAGATCTTCTTTTGAAGGTCTCTCGGTTGGTCGATCCAGAACCTTGGCCATGCGGTCATCCTTCCCTCCGTGCGGGTGGGCGCAACGTGTTTGCCATGTCGCTTAAAGTAATCGAAAAGATTTCCGCCCGCCCGAGATTCGGAAAAGTTCTCGTCAGTGCTTTCGAATCATGGTGAGGCCGTCGGCGATGGGGAGCATGATCGAGGTGACCCGCACGTCGGCGCTGACCATGTCGTTGAACTCGCGGATGTGCCTGACCATCTCGTCGTCCCTGCCCGGATCGGCGACATGGCCGCTCCACAGCGTGTTGTCGACGAGGATCACCCCGCCGGGGGCCAGCCGCGACATCAGGATCTCGTAGTAGAGGGGATAGTTGACCTTGTCGGCGTCGATGAACGCCAGATCCACCGCGGGGTGCTCGGGGAGCTCGTGCAGCCGCTCGGCCGCCGGGCCGATCCTCAGCTCGATGCGGTCGGAGACCTGCGTCTTCTCCCAGTATCTGCGGGCGATCGAGGTCCACTCCTCGCTCACGTCGAAGCAGGTGAGCCCGCCGCCGGGGGCGAGCCCGCGGGCGAGGCAGATGGAGGAGTAGCCGGTGAAGGTGCCCACCTCCACCGCGTTCCTGGCGCCGCTGATCTGGGCGATCATGGTGAGGAACCGCCCCTGGTCGGGGGAGATCTGCATTCCCGCGCTGTCGCCGGTCAGCTCGCGGGTCTCGACGGCGAGCGCGTCGAGGACGTCGTCGGGCAGGGTGGTGTGCGCGAGCAGATACTGCCCCACGGCGGGGTCGAGATAGGTCGCCTTCATGGGCCTCATTCTGGTCGGTACGAGGTGGTCGCGGGGGGTGAAGCCGAGCCGTGTCGGCAGGCCGCAGGTCTCAAATCCTAAGATCGATGTGTCAGATGCTGTCAGCGTGTGGCAGACTCCACAGCATCATGTTCTACGGTCTGCTCATTATCGGCAGGCGCGCTGGCTGAAAAGGGACACCGCCAGCGCGCAGACCTCTCACGTCCGTGAGGGGTTTTTTTGTTTCTCGAAGCCGAATGAGCGCGCGGCGAATCATCGAACCGCGAAGGAGAACGACATGGCCGACGACCGCTTCCACGTGTACGACACGACCCTCCGTGACGGGGCCCAGCAGGAGGGGCTCAACCTCACGGTGGCCGACAAGCTGGTCATCGCGCGTCACCTGGACGGCCTGGGCGTCGGTTTCATCGAGGGTGGCTGGCCGGGGGCCAATCCCAAGGACACAGAGTTCTTCAGACGAGCTCAAACAGAGCTCGATCTGAAGCACGCGCAGCTCGCCGCGTTCGGCGCGACCCGCCGGGCAGGTGTGAAGGCAGCCGACGACCCGTTGGTGGCCGCGCTGCGCGAATCCGGCGCGCCGGTCGTGACCCTTGTCGCCAAGAGTCACGACCGGCACGTGGAACTGGCCCTCCGTACCACCCTGGAGGAGAACCTCGCGATGATCCGCGACACGGTCTCCCACCTGCACGCGGAGGGGCAGCGGGTCTTCCTGGACGCCGAGCACTTCTTCGACGGCTACAGGTCCAACCCGGCGTACGCGCTGGAGGTGCTGCGCACCGCCGCCGAGGCGGGAGCCTCGGTCATCGCGCTCTGCGACACCAACGGGGGCATGCTCCCCGACGAGCTGGCCGAGGTCGTGCAGGCCGCCGTCGGCACGTCCGCCAGGATCGGCATCCACTGCCACGACGACACCGGCTGCGCGGTCGCCAACTCCCTGGCCGCGGTGCGGGCGGGCGCGACCCACGTGCAGGGGTGCGCCAACGGATACGGGGAGCGCTCGGGCAACGCCAACCTGTTCACGGTCGTGGCCAACCTGCAGCTCAAGCGGGGATTCGATCTGGTGCCGAGGGAGGCGCTGGCCGACATGACCAGGATCGCCCACGCGATCACCGAGGTCACCAACGTCACCCCCAACTCCCACGCCCCCTACGTCGGGGTCTCCGCCTTCGCGCACAAGGCCGGGCTGCACGCCAGCGCGATCAAGGTCGATCCCAACCTCTACCAGCACATCGACCCCGCCGAGGTCGGCAACGACATGCGGATGCTCGTCTCCGACATGGCCGGACGCGCCTCGGTCGAGCTCAAGGGCCGCGAGCTGGGCTACGAGCTGGCCCCCGACACCTCGCGGGAGCTGGTGAGGCGGGTCAAGGAGATGGAGTCGAAGGGCCACACCTTCGAGGCCGCCGACGCCTCCTTCGAACTGCTGCTCCGCGACACCGTCGCGGGCGAGCGCAGGCGCCACTTCCGGGTCGAGTCCTGGCGAGTGATCGTCGAGCGGACCCGAGGCGGCGAGGTCGTCAGCGAGGCTACCGTGAAGCTGCACGCCAAGGGCGAGCGGATCGTCGCCACCGGCGAGGGCAACGGTCCGGTCAACGCCCTCGACCGGGCCGTACGGCAGGGACTTGAGCGGCTCTACCCCGAACTGGCGGGGGTCGAGCTGATCGACTTCAAGGTGCGCATCCTGGAGGGCACGCACGGCACCGACGCCGTCACCCGTGTGCTGATCACCTCCAGCGACGCGGCCGGGGAGTGGTCCACCGTCGGTGTCGACGAGAACATCATCGAGGCGTCCTGGCAGGCGCTGGAGCAGGCCGTCACCTACGGCCTGCTGCGCGCCGGCCACACCGACTGAGGCGGTATCCGAAAAGACCCGAAAAAAGCCGGAGGGGGGTTCACCCGGGGCCGCCCCGCTGACCCGGCGGGCCCGGGCGGCCCGGAGCCCCCGGCCAGGCGGTCCTGCCGGGGGCGAGGCCGTCAGGAGAGGTCGGCGCCGCCGACGCGGAAGCTCACCGGGCCCTCGGAGGTCTCCACGCTGACCTTGCCACCCGCGCAGGAGAGCGACGGGTCACCGGTGCCGGGCACCAGCACGGTCAGCACGGAGTCGCCCGAGGCGGGTGCGACGACCGCGGGCGCGGGGTGCCGCCGCAGGTAGGCGGAGGAGACCCAGCCCTGGTAGGGGTTCTTCTGGCCGCGGATCACCTTGAGCCCGCCGACCGGCTTGCAGGAGGGCATCGAGACCTGCACGAGCGTCGCCTTCCAGCCCGCCTTGTCCTTCACCACGACCTGGCCGCCGCTGTTCGAGACGGTGGACAGGTCGCGGGAGAAGTGCCAGGTGTTGCGGACCGAGGAGCCCTTGGGGACCGTGTCCAGCACGGCCATCAGGTCCCGTTCGTGGTTGACGAGCACCGAGCGGGTCCTGGGCACGCCGTAGGCCCTGTCGGTCAGCCGGTAGCTCTGCCGCTCGGACCCGATCGATGATCTGCTCAGGGTGGTGGCGGCCTTGCCGCGGAACCCGGCCCCGGACACGGCCGAGGTGTTGTGCGCCTCGGCCGACATCGTCCAGTGCCGGTAGCCGCTGTTCTCGTACGAGTCGAAGCCGACGTCGACCAGGACGTCGCGGCCCTGGGCGTAGTAGGTCACGCCCAGGTGGTCCTCGTGGCCGTGGTACTTCATGCCGGGCCCGAAGCGGATGGAGTAGAACGCCGACTCGGGCTTGTCCCAGGTGGTGCGCCCGTAGACGTAGCCGTTGCCGAACACCCGCACCGTCTTCTTCGGGTGGGAGTAGCCGACGGGCCGCACGTCCGCGCCGCCGTCGCCGATCGGGACCATGAACCCGTCGGGCTGGGTGGAGTGGGAGATGAAGTCCTCCAGCGACTCCCAGCGGCGTGAGATGTCGGCGGGCACCTTCCGCCCGCACGACCTGATGTTGTCCATCGCGACCTTCAGCCGCTCGTAGACGTAGATCGCGTAGCGGGGGGCCTGCTCGCGCAGCGCGCCCTGGGAGTCGACGTCGAGCTTCACGGTCTCGGTGAGCCGCCTGATCGCGAGGCTGGACCACTGGTCCCGGCCATAGCGGCAGCCGATGCCGAGCAGCGCGATGTCCTGGTCGATGCCGTGGTTGTGACCCTTCTCATACAGCTTCGGGTCCGACAACATCTTGGCGTGCTCGGCCAGGCTGCGGGAGAGCCACGACTCGTTGACGTGCTTGCTGAGGCAGACCAGCGCGGGGGCGCGCAGCGCGATCGGGTGCTCCTGCCAGGCGTACGGGCTGGCCCCCGCACCGCCGCGGGGGTTGTCGGCCACCCAGTCCTTGGCGATCTCGACGGCCCGCGCCAGGTACGCCTCGTTGCCGTTCGTCTCGTAGTCGGCGACGAGGCGGCCCATCCAGCGCAGCGAGTGGAAGACCATGCTCCAGGAGCGGTTCCGGTAGGGGTCGGTACGCCAGTCGACGTTCTTGCCGATCTTCACCGGGGCCAGGTCGAGGAAGGCGACCTCGCCGTTCATGATGTCCGCCGCCGTCGGCGTGGCCGGCAGCCAGTCCCCCTGACACTCGGCGGTGCGTTTTACCTCCCGTGCCTCCGCGGTGCCGGCCGTGGCACCGCAGGTCGTCAAGAGGACAAGGGAGAGAGCGAGTGCTTGTGTGCGGCGGCGCACGCCAGTTCCTTCCGGGCCGAACGAGGGGAGCGGATCATGCTGTCCGAATCCCACCAAACCGGTCAAGTCGGGATGGGCGCTTCCGGGACATCGTTAGCAACTAGATGCGGGTTTCCCAGGTTTCCCGGCGCGTGTGACCCGATCCTGCCGGTCGATGTCCCCGCTGCCACTCGCGGGCGCCGCCGCGTTTCGGCAGGCTGGGCGGCATGAGACTCGCCGACATCGTGATTCCCGACACCCCGGCCGCCCGCGGCGCGCTGGAGGTGGCGACCGCCTACTGCTCGCCCGCCCTGCTCAACCACTCCGTGCGCGCCTACCTGTGGGCGGCGGCCTACGGTGCGATGAACGACATCGCCTTCGACGCCGAGCTGCTGTACGTCGCGTCGATGATGCACGACATCGGCCTGGTCAAGGAGTTCGACAGCCACACCGTGCCGTTCGAGGAGGCGGGAGGCCATGTCGCCTGGGTCTTCGCCGCCGGGGCCGGATGGCCCGTCGAGCGCCGGGTGCGCGCGTCGGAGATCGTCGTACGCCACATGTGGGACAGCGTGGACCCCGGATCGGATCCCGAGGGGCACCTGCTCGAACTGTCCACCGGGCTGGACATCTCCGGGCGGCGGTCGGAGGACTTCCCCGCCGGTCTCCGGGCCGAGGTGCTTGAGCGTCACCCCAGGCTGGGGATAGGTCCGGAGTTCGCCGGATGCTTCGCCGACCAGGCCGCGCGCAAGCCGGACAGCACGGCCGGGCGGTTCGTCCGCTCGGGGATCGCCGAGCGGATCGCCGCCAATCCCCTGGACCGTTGAGCGGGTGAGCCCCGCTCCCGGAAACGAAGGGAGCGGGGCTCACCCGCTCAACGCGGACTCGGCCGGGACGCCCCTCGGCGAGCGATCAGGCTCCGGGCGCGGGGCCGGTGCTCTGTACGACTTCAAACGACCACAGCTCGGCCCCGGAGGCCGCCGGGCCCTGCCCGTGGCCGTGACCCTGGCCGGCCTCGGCGGCGGCCTGGGCGTGGCCCCGCTGGAAGGCCTGGCTCTCGGTCCAGCGCTTGAAGTCCTCATCGGAACGCCAGCGGGTGTAGACCAGGTAGCGGTCGGTGCCGTCCACCGGACGGAGCAGTTCGAACCACTCGAACCCGTCCGCGGACTCGACCACTCCCGCCCGTCCCGAGAAGCGGCGCTCCAGCTCCTCGCGCATCTCCGCGGACACTGTCAGCACGTTTATCTTCACGACCGAAGGCACATCGTCTCCTCGAAGCGTTGGTTTCCCTGATCACCCTATGATCGGCGCTCCGTCAGGTGACGGTCCTGCGGGGGTGCGGCGCGTCCCCCAGGCTCACCCGGGCGACGGCGGGTATGCGCTCGGTCTCCAGGGCCTGGCGCATGTGCGGGATGACCATCCCGCTCAGCTGCTCGCGGACCACGCTCATCGGCGTGTCCTCGACGACCGCCACCCGCATCCGTACGGCGGGGTGCTCGCTCGTGCCGGTCATCGCGGCGGTGGCGCCGATGATCGAGGGGTGCGAGCCCGCCTCGGCGGCCGCCGCGTCGGTCACGCTGTGCGCGTCCACTTCGGTGATCCCGGCGGGACCGCCGTCCAGCCGGATGCCGCTCAGCCTCCGGCTGCGTCCCTGGACCAGCAGCCAGCGCAGGCCGAACAGCGCGAGCACTATCGCCGCCGCGGCGACCACCCACCACAGCCACGGGTCGTAGCGGGCGAACGCCGCACGCGTCTGGGCGTCCACGAGCGGTCCGCGGGCGGAGGCCACGGCCGGAGGGAACGCCCCCGCGCCGCGCGCCATCACCAGGGCGCTCAGGGCCATCAGCGCCAGTCCCACGAGCAGCAGCCCCAGCCGGTTGCCCCGGGCGGTCTTGTCGTCCATGGCGCTCACTTCCCTCGCAGGTGCACGTGGACGGGATGGTTCCAGACGGGGGAGAGCGCGGCGATCCGCGCGGTCACCGCCTCCCGTACGGCGTCGGCCAGCCCGGTGGTGTCCCGGACGGCGCTGTGGGCGTCCACTCGCACGGTCTTTCCCACCAGCCGTACCCTGGCCTGGTCCACCCCCCGCACCCGCTCGGCCGCGTGGGCCAGTGACCGGGCGAAACCCCGGCGCTGCATGCCGATGACCAGGTCTTTGTCGCCGGTCCGCACCGGGATCAGCGTGGGCCGCCCCGGGATGAGCGCGAACAGCACCAGCAGCAGGCCCAGCAGGCCGACCAGGCCCGCGCCCGCCATCACCTGCCGGTCGCTCCACGGCGTCGACGATGCCCAGGCGAACATCCGGTCGTAGGGCAGCAGGCGCAGCGGGTGGCCCGCCAGGGCGGAGATGACCTCCAGCGCCACCAGGACGCCGATCGCCGTCATCACCACGGCGGTGATGACGGCGGGGACCACCCGGCGCGGGCGGAAGGCCCTGACCGCCGCGCGGTCCGCGGAGGCGTTCCTCACCACCTCGTCGGGTGCCCGCGACGCGGGCGGTTCCACGAACGCCGCGCCGGGTGCGGCCGGAATCTCCTCGGTCGGCCCCGTCTCGGAGACATGCTCGGAGAAGGGCTCGGCCGGCTCGGGGGTCTGGGAGGTCATCGCCCTTCCTCCCGCGACGGGACGCCGGTTTCGTGTGTCCGGAAGTCGGGCCGGCTCCCGCCTTCGGCCCACGAGGCCTCGGGCGGGGTCTCAGGTGAGGTCTCACGCGAGACCTGGTACGAGGTCTCGGGCGGGCTCTCCGGAGCGCGGATCACGTTGGTGACGTCGATGTCGATGTGGCCGATGTCCATGCCGGTCAGCGTCATGACCCGTTCGGCGACGTGCCGCCGGACCTCGTCGGCCACCTCGCGGATCGGGGCCGGGTACTCCATGGTCACGTCCAGCTGGAGCGTCGCGAGTGTGCCGTCGACGGCGGCGCGGGTCCCTCCGCGGAGGGACAGCGGCCCCCGCTCGCCGACCTTCCGCACCCGTGCCACCTCCCTGGCCGCACCGGCCGCGATACGCGACACCACCCGGTGGGATATGTCGGTTCTGCCGCGCAGTTCGGCCGGTACGGTCTGCTGCGACGGCTGGGCGGGCACGGCGGGCGGCGCGGACCGCTCGGTCTCCGCGAGAGCGGAACCCGCCCGTTCGGCGGGAGGGTCACCGGCCGTTCCCGGGGAGGCGGCGCGGTGCTCGACAGGGGTGTTCATCGCTGTCTCGCCGAGAACCGGGACAGGTTGACCTCGCCGACCTCCGCGAAGTGACCGAGCAGGAATCCGACGGCGCCGAGCACCAGCACCAGCAGGAATGCCCAGAAGCCGCCGAAGGCTCCGGCGAAGCCCAGCAGAACGCCGACGATGGTGCCGAGCACGGACCACACTGGGAACTTGTTCATGTCAAACCTCCGATATGGACATTCACCGGCAGGTCATCCGCCAGCGGGGCGACCGCCGCACGTACTTCGTCGGCGATCTCCGGCAGCGGGCGCCCCAGCCTGACGACCACCGAGATCTCGATCCCGTCCTCGTGCAGCGCGACGCCGGACACCCTCTCGCCGGGCAGGTAGGTAGCCACCGTCCCGAACGGGCCGCCCGAGAGGTCGACGACATCGGGGCAGCGCCGTACGGCGTCGGCTATCCCGTGCGCGAGACCCGCCTCCCGGCGGGCCGGTTCCCGCTCGACGGCCGTGGCCGGTTCCTCGCGGGGCGGACCCGTCTCGCCCGGTGCGGCGGCCGTCGTGCGGGCCGGAGCCCGCGGTCTCTGGGCGGGTACGGACCCCGCCGGGGTCTGGGTGGCGGGCGGGTGGACCGGGTGCTCCGGCTTGTGCACGGGCATGACGGTCGCCGGAGTCGGGTGCTCCGGTCCGTGCGCGGGTGTGGCGGTCGCCGGGGCCGGGGTGGGCGGCCGGCGGGCCGGATCACCCGGGTTGTTCGCGGGCGCGGGCGTCCGGTGGCCGGATCCCGCCGTCACCGGACGCGTCGCCTCCTCGCGGGCCGGGTCCTCGGGCCCGCGCGCCGGATCTCTCACTGGACGCGCGGTCCCGGCTCGGACGACTCCTCAGAGGAGTCCTTGTCCTGGCCGGGCATGTGGACGTCGGAGACCTTGATGTTGACCTCGGTGACCTCGAGCCCGCACATGCGCTCGATCGCCGTGATCACATTGCGGCGTACGGCGGCGGCCAGGTCGGGAATGGCCATGCCGTACTCGACGACCACTTCGAGGTCGGCGGCGGCCTGACGCTCGCCCACCTCGACGGAGACCCCCTGGGTGATGTTCTGGTCGGCGCCGACCATGCCGCGTACCGCGCCCAGGGCTCGCGCGGTGCTCGCGCCCATGTTGTACACGCCGGGAATCTCCCTGGCCGCCAGGCCCGCGATCTTCGCTACGACGCCGCTCTCGATGGTGGTGGTTCCCTTGGGAGTGACCAGCCCCCCCTGGGATCCGGGGCTGTCGGTGCGTGCCCGGGGCACGGATACCTCGTCGCCCTTGGGCCTGTTCACCGTGCTGGCTTCAGTCACGTCCATTCCTTCCCCCGGGGGAAGGCCCTCTGGCCCCCCGCTGCTGACAGAAACGGTCATACCCCCCATATAGGCAGTAATCAGGGCATGCTTATTTTTAACTCAATCGTGGTCATATCGGGAAAATATGTATTTTTAGTTGCATATAGCCCAGATGGCTCGGCGGTGCGATGGAGGGGCCGGCCGGGCGGAGGCATGAACCTCCCGGAGGCGCGGGCACGGTCAGGCGAGACCCGGAGCCCGACTAGCCTTGTCGTGTGCGTATAGCGAGGTTCTCCACAGGAGACGGTGTCGGCTTCGGGGTGGTCGAGGGTGGCCCAGGGGAGGAGTTCATCTCCGCGATCTCCGGTCATCCGTTCGGGCCGATCCAGTTCACCGGTGAGCGTCACTCGCTCTCCCAGGTCAAGCTGGTCGCGCCCATGCTGCCCAGCAAGGTCGTCGCGATCGGCAAGAACTACGCCGACCACGCCCACGAGATGGGCGGCGAGGTCCCCGACGAGCCACTGGTCTTCCTCAAGCCGTCGACCTCGGTGATCGGCTCGGGTGAGGCCATCGCCTACCCGACGACCCTGTCCCGGCGGGTCGACTACGAGGGGGAGCTGGCGGTGGTGATCGGCAGGCTCTGCCGGGAGGTGCCTCGGGAACGGGCCCACGAGGTCATCTTCGGCTACACCTGCGCCAATGACGTCACGGCGCGGGATCTGCAGAAGAAGGACGTCCAGTTCACCCGGGCCAAGGGCTTCGACACGTTCTGCCCGCTCGGTCCGTGGATCCAGACCGAGCTCGACCCGAGCGACGTCGGCATCGTCACGTCCGTGAACGGCGAGGTCAAGCAGAGCTCGCGCACCTCCAAGCTCATGTACGACATCCCCGCGCTGATCGCCCACGTGAGCGCGGTCATGACCCTGATCCCCGGCGACGTCATCCTCACCGGAACGCCGGAAGGGGTCGGCCCGCTCAGCGTCGGCGACGAGGTCAGCGTCTTCATCGAAGGAATCGGCACTCTCAGCAACCGGGTGGTCTCCCGTGATTAGGGTTCGTTTCGCCCCCTCGCCGACCGGCATGTTCCATGTCGGCGGCGCCCGCTCCGCGCTGTTCAACTGGGCCCTGGCCGAGAGGTCCGGCGGGAAGTTCGTGCTCCGCATCGAGGACACCGACGCCGCACGCAACCGGCCGGAATGGACCGAGGGCATCATCTCGGCGCTCGCCTGGATCGGGATCAACGACGGCGCCCCGGCCTTCGAGGGGCCCTACTTCCAGTCCTCGTACGAGAAGCAGCACCGCGAGGCCGCGGCCAGGCTGCTCGCCGAGGGCCGGGCCTACTACTGCACGTGCACCCGCGACGAGGTCAAGGCCCGCACCGGGTCCGAGCACCAGGGCTACGACGGCTTCTGCCGCGACCGGGGCCTGTCCGAGGGCGCGGTCCGCTTCCGTACCCCCGACGAGGGCGTCACCGTGATCTCCGACCTGGTCCGCGGCACCGTCGAGTTCCCCAACAACGCGATGGAGGACTTCGTCATCGCGCGCGGTGACGGCTCCCCGCTCTTCGTACTGGCCAACGTCGTCGACGACGTCGAGATGCGGATCAGCCACGTGGTCCGCGCCGAGGAGCACCTGTCCAACACCCCCAAGCAGCAGCTGCTCTGGGAGGCGCTCGGCGTCGCACCGCCCACCTGGGCGCACGTGCCGGTCATCGTCAACGAGAAGCGTCAGAAGCTGTCCAAGCGCCGCGACAAGGTCGCGCTGGAGTCCTACCGCGAGGAGGGCTACCTGGCCGAGGCGATGGTCAACTACCTGATGCTGCTCGGCTGGGGCCCCGGCGACGACCGGGAGATCATGCCCTGGTCGGAGATGGTGCCGCTGTTCAGGCTGGAGGACGTCAACCCCTCCCCGGCCTTCTTCGACGAGAAGAAGCTCCGCGCGTTCAACGGCGAGTACATCAGGGCACTGCCGCTGGCGGAGTTCGTCACCCGCTGCGAGCCGTGGCTGGACCCGAGCTGGGACCGCGAGACCTTCGCCAAGGTCGCCGAGCTCGCCCAGACCCGCATCGCGGTCCTGTCCGAGATCACCGCGAACGTGGACTTCCTCTTCCTGGACGAGCCGGTCTTCGACCAGGCGTCGTGGGACAAGGCCATGAAGAACTCCGCCGTGGAGATCCTCACCGGCTACCTCGACCGGCTTGAGAAGGTCGAGATGGACCCCGAGTCGCTCAAGACGGCGCTGGAGGAGGTCGGCGCCTCCTATGGCCTCAAGCTCGGCAAGGCCCAGGCGCCGGTCCGGGTGGCCGTCACCGGCCGCACCGTCGGCCTGCCGCTGTTCGAGTCCATCGAGGTCCTCGGCCGGACGCGGTCGATGGACCGCATCCGCGCCGCCCTCGCCAGGCTCCAGGCCTGAGGAACGCGGACCGGACGAGGCCCGGGGCGCGGCGGAGCCGTCAGCGCGTCGGAGGTCATCGTGGAGCGGGGGGCCTGCCCTGGCCCGGGAGGACCAGGGCAGGACCGGTGGGGCGGGAAGGATCAGGTCGGCAGGCCCCTAGGAGGGGTGTGCCGGCTCCGTCCCCTGTGCGGCGAGCCTGTCCCAGAAGGCGAGACGGTGAACCGCGGCCCGGTCGAAGGGGGCGACACCGCCTCGCCCCGGAGCCAGCCCCTGCACGTACGGCGTGCCGCCGGTGGGGCGCACGCGACTCCAGGTGGGCAGGCCAGGCCGGTTCGGATCGCCGACGGCGGCGAACCTGGACCAGTAGTCGATCATTGTGTCGCCGAGCCGCCGCTGCTCGGGGGTGAGCGGGGCGGACCTCCAGCCGACGTCGAACAGGAACGACAGCTCGGACCCGTGCGAGGCGAGCGGCCTGACCCCGTTGGGCAGCGGGAAGAGCTGGGGCGCCGTCCGATCGGTGAACTCGTAGGAGAAGGTCGGCACGTGCCGGGCGAACAGCAGGTCTGTGTCGCGCGCCGGCCAGGCCCAGTCCAGGTCGCTCATGACGGCCGCCACCGCCTGAAGGGGTGAGCCGCCGTGGGCGTCCGGCGGATACTCGGCCAGCACGTCCGGTCCCGCGGCGCCGAACTTCGCGTTGGCCGCGGACTCGTACTCCCCGTCCGTCATCGGCGGGAACAGCAGCGACGTGAAAAGCGTGCCCTCGTCCCTGGTGATGCCCGTCAACACGGGCACCCGGTGGAAGCGGCCCTCCTCGAACACCTTCGAGGGATCCTCGGGCAGCACCGCGTTACCGTACGCGGGCAGCGGGAGCGGCTGCTGGGCGAGCAGGTCGGCCACCGGCCTGTCCCGCAGGCAGGCGAGCGCGGTCTCCGGGTCCGCGCACCCCAGCCCGGCTGCCAGAGCCTGTCCGTAGCCGTCGTGGGCGGCTCGGGGCACCCAGAACGGTATGTCCATCACCGGCCTCAGCGGGGTGCCCTCGAAGCTTCCGGCCCCACACGGGCTGCTCTGGGTGATCGCCCGGTGGAACAGCCCCGCCGCGGAGGGGGAGGCGAGCTGCGCGCACACCGAGTGCGACCCCGCGGACTCGCCGAACAGGGTGACGTTGCGCGGGTCGCCGCCGAACGCCGCCGCGTTGCGCCGCACCCAGCGCAGGGCCGCCTGCTGGTCCTCGATCCCGAACGCTCCCGCGTTCTCCAGCCCGGGATACCCGAAGAACCCGAAGACGCCCAGCCGGTAGTTGACCGTCACCACCACGACATCGCCCCGCACGGCCAGCCTGCGGGCGTCGTAGTCGCTGCCGGCCCCCTTGATGAGGCTTCCGCCGTGCAGCCACACCATGACCGGCCGGGGCCGCTTCCCGCCTGCCGGGGCGGGCGCGGTCACGTTGAGGTAGAGGCAGTCCTCCGCCTCGCTTCCCGGCAGGCCCCAGATGTCGGCGGTCTGCGCGCACCGCTCACCCGGCGCGGTGGCGTCGCGCACCCCCTGCCACGGGGTGACGGCTCGCGGCGACCGCCAGCGCAGCTCACCGACGGGGGGCGCGGCGTACGGGATGCCCTGGAAGAACAGATGATCCTTACCGGCCCCGCCCCTCACCCATCCGGAGTCGGTACGTACCGTGGTGGCCGGGGCCGTGGCCCTCGGCGGCACGGTGCCGGTACGGGCCGTCGTGTCCCCACCGCCCGCGGCCGCCGGGGCCGCCGTCAGCAGCGGCAGGGCACAGGCCAGGCCGGCGACGAGCGCGGCGCTCGTCCTGTTCCATGGTCGTTTCATGCTCTTCAGCGTGCTTGAGATCCAGGCGGAGCGCATTGGAGCCGCGTTCCCGCCCGGGGTGCGGTTTCCTGCACCCCGGACGGTGCACGAAGGGCTACGCCTCCAGGCCGCGGCGCTTCAGCAGGGGCTCGATGCGCGGGTCGCGGCCACGGAAGTCGCGGAAGGCGTCCATCACGTCCCGCGAGCCGCCGACCGACAGCAGGGTGGAGCGGAAGTGGTCACCGTTGCCCCGTGTCAGGCCGCCGTTCTCCTCGAACCAGTCGACGCTCTCGGCGTCCAGCACCTCGCTCCAGATGTAGGAGTAGTAGCCGGCGCTGTAGCCGCCCACCCCGCTGACGAAGATGTGCGCGAAGTAGTTGGTCCGATAGCGGGGGCGGACCAGGTCGTAGGCGATCCCGGCGCGCTCCAGGGCCGCGTTCTCGAACGCCTCGGCGTCCCCGACGATCTCGCCTGCGGCCGGCTTGTGCCAGGCCCAGTCCAGCAGGGCCGCCGCGAGATACTCGACGGTGGCGAAGCCCTGGTTGAACTTCTCCGCGGCCCTCATCTTCTCCAGGAGCTCCGCGGGCACCGGCTCGCCGGTCTCGTGGTGTCTGGCGAAGTTGGCGAGGATCGAGGGCCAGGTGGCCCACATCTCGTTGACCTGCGAGGGGTACTCCACGAAGTCGCGCGGCACGTCGGTGCCGGAGACCCGGGGGAAGCGCACGTCGGAGAAGAGGCCGTGCAGGGCGTGGCCGAACTCGTGGAAGGCGGTGTTGACCTCCTCGAACGTCAGGAGCGTCGGACCCTCGGAGGGTTTGGTGATGTTGAGGTTGTTCATCACCACGGGCAGCTCGCCGAACAGGTGCGACTGGGTGACCAGGTTGTTCATCCAGGCGCCGCCGCGCTTGGTCGGCCGGGCGTACGGGTCGAACAGGAACAGGCCGAGCGGTGAGCCGTCCGCGTCGGACACCTCGAAGACCCGGACGTCCGGGTGGTACCCGGCCAGGTCGTCCCGGTCGGCGAAGGTGATCCCGTACAGCTCGCCGGCGGCGTGGAAGAGACCGTCCCGCAGCACCCGGTCCAGCTCGAAGTAGGGGCGAAGGTCGGCGGCGTCGAAGTCGTAGCGGGCCTTGCGCACCCGCTCGGCGTAGAAGGACCAGTCCCACGGCTCCAGGGGGAAGCCGGCCTGCTCGCTCAGCGCCTCGGCCTCCCGGCGGACGTTGGCCACCGCGGGGCCCACCAGCTTGCCGAGCATCTCCTCGACGGCGTCGGTGGTCTTGGCGGTCTGGTCGGCGACGGAGTAGGCGGCGTGGTTGGGAAAGCCGAGCAGGGCCGCCCGCTCGGCGCGGAGCGCCGCCATCCTGGCCGCCAGCTCGAAGTTCTCCGGCGCCCGGCCGATGGACAGCTCGTACAGCCTCCTGCGGGTCTCCCGGTCGGTCAGCTCGGCCAGCGCGGGCTGGTTGGTGTAGTTGAACAGCGGCAGGACGTACCTGCCGTCCTTCTCGATCGCCTTGATCGTGCTCTCGGCGAGCCCGTCCAGCAGCTTGACGTCCTCGACGACCAGCGCGGAGGCCGTGGAGGCCGTGAGCAGGTTCTGGGAGAAGGTCGTGGCGAGTCTGGTCAGTTCCTCGTTGAGCGCCCTGAGGCGATCCTGGTCGTCCTCGGACAGGTCCGCGCCGGCCCTGACGAAGTCGACGCGGTACTTCTGCAGCAGCCACGCCTCCTCGGGGTCGTCGGTGGCCACCTGTTTGATCCGGGCGTACAGGGCGCGGTCCAGGAGGATGGAGTCGGTGTGCTGGGTCAGCCTGGGGGAGATCTGGGTCTCGATCTCCCGGATGCCGTCGGTCGTGTCGGAGGCGGAGATGCTGCTGAAGACGGTCACGGTCCGCTTGAGAATCCGGCCCGAGCGCTCCAGGGCCTCGATCGTGTTGCCGAACGTCGCGGGCTCCGGGTTGTCGGCGATCTCCCGCACCTCGCGCAGCTGGTCGGCCATGCCACGTTCGAAGGCGGGAAGATAGTGCTCCTCCCTGATCAGGGCGAACGGCGGCAGCCCGTACGGCAGCGTGCTGGGTTCGAAGAACGGGTTCTCGGCCAAGGCTGGAACTCCTCTCGGGTGGACGGATCTCTCAGCAGGGTTACACAACCGACCTTCGTTGCGGCAGCCCGGGGATACCGCGATTCGGCCGCCGGCAATCGTTTTGGTCTTGACCCCCAACCTGGGCTATTCTTTCGGAGGCGCCAGCGAGTCCCGCAAGGGAGTCCGGTGCGGTGGGGTATGGTGTAATTGGCAACACGGCTGATTCTGGTTCAGTTGTTCTAGGTTCGAGTCCTGGTACCCCAGCTGCATCTTCTCAGGAAGATGCCGCAGATTCGGCTCCCACCGAATCTGATGACAGTGTGTAGGGTCCCGTCGTCTAGTGGCCCAGGACGCCGCCCTCTCAAGGCGGTAGCGCCGGTTCGAATCCGGTCGGGACTACCACTGTCTCTCGCAAGGCTCCGTCGTCTAGTGGCCTAGGACGCCGCCCTCTCAAGGCGGTAGCGCCGGTTCGAATCCGGTCGGGGCTACAAGTGCGAAACCCCCGGGAGCAACGGTTCCCGGGGGTTTTTGTCATTTCAGGGGCGGATTAAGCCCGCCCGGCGTGGATCTCTCAGATCGTCTAATCGCTCGGTGCCGCGTCCGGATGATCGGGCACCCCGGACGCATGCCTGATCGAGAAGAAACCCTCGGCCGTCACCCGATGTACGGCCAGGTGGCGCCTGAACGCTCTCCGCCATGGCGGAACCGGAAAGAATCAGAAAGGGACGGGGCGCCGCCCCGTCCCTTTCTGGTTCCGTTCCTAGTTCTGCCCCGAGCGGGCCTTGAACAGGGCGCGCTTTGCGGCCTTGCCCACCTGCTTGTCCGGATGCGCCTTGCCGATCGCCTCCAGCAGCTCCTCCAGGTGCGGGTGTGGCACCTTCCAGATCACTTCGAGCAGACTGACCAGGTTCGGCACGTTGCCGATGTCGTCCAGGCTGCTGACGAACTCGGGACGGCCCAGGCCGGCGGAGATGGTCAGCATGTCGAGGATCAGCCAGTGGGTGTCGGCCTGGGTGGGCTGGGGAGCGTCCTCGACGCCCAGCTGGGCCAGGTGGGTGGCCGCGTACGGGCGCAGGGACGGCTCGTCGAGGGCCTCCCGCCAGGCGGGGACGGCCACCTCGCCGAGCGAGCCGACCATGCTGGCCGCCTGGACCCGGATCAGCGCGTTCGCGTCGTCCTCGGCCGCGGCCTCCAGCAGGTCCCTGGCGGCCTGCTCGGGGGCGCGCAGCTCCATCCAGGCCTCGAACTCGGCGTCCGCCTCCTCCTCGGGCAGCTCGGAGCCGAAGGAGAGCAGGTCCAGGGCCGTCATCGCGTCGATGGCGGGCCGGGCGTCCAGCTCGATGTCGGCCTCGTCCACGAGGTGGACCACGCCCTCCATGCCGAGCGCGGTCAGCCGCACCTGGTCGTGCTCGACTTCGACCATGCCGTACCCGGCCAGCCAGTCGAGCACCGGGTTGAGCGGGTCGCCGTACTGCGCGGTGGCGGCGGCCCAGGCCTCCGCGCCCAGGTCGTCGTACTCGGCGGCGGCCTCGGCCAGCTCGGTGCGGAGCTTGGCCAGCGGCTTGGAACCGGTCGCCAGCAGCACCCGGACCAGCAGCGCCCTGGTCAGCCCGGACAGGGCGATCGTGGCCTCCTCGTCCGCCAGCTCCGGGTCGCCGTAGTCGATGGAGTGCAGACCGGCCATCCACGCGTCGAGGGCGTCGTCGTCCTCCTCGAAGGGCCACTCCGCGGTGTCGGCGTCGATGCTGACCGTGTCCTCCCCCTCGGGCTGGAGGAAGTCGAGGTCGATCGCGAGGTTCCAGATGTTCCAGAGCGCGGGGACGGAGTCGGCCAGCGACTTGTCGCCCTTCTCGGGAACCGGGATGCCGAGGACGGCCAGGGCCTCGGTGATCTCGGTGTCGTCGAGCAGGCTCGTCTCGCCCACCCGGCGCTCCGAGCCGACCCAGATCGCGAGGTCGCGGGCCTTGGAGATCAGAGGTGTCCTGCGGGTGGCCTCGGCCAGCTCGGAGTCCGGGCGGAGCCTGATCGTCGGCAGCTCGGAGAGCTCGTCGGCGAACGGCTCGAAGTCACCGAGCCCCTCGGACTCCTCCTCGTCGTACTCGTCGTCCTCATCCTCCTCGACGACGAGATCCTCCATGGCGTCGACGAAGTCGTCCTCAAGGCGGTCGAGTTCGGCGAGCAGGTCCCCCAGCGGGGCGGAGCCCTTGGCCAGGCGGTCCGACTCCGACAGGAAGGTCAGATAGGCGCGGACCGCGGGCACCATGCCGTCGGCGGCGGCGTCCGGGTCCTCGATGACCTGGGGCATCCGATCGAGGAGAACCGTGCGCAGGTCGGACTGCTTCCACCGGCCGACGTCGTCGGAGGCGATCAGCCGGTGCCACAGCGCGACAGAGCCGACCAGGTTGGAATCGCTGCCGGGCGCGTTCTCACGCGCCCACAGGATGAAGTTCTGGAGCAGGGGACGCAGTTCAGCCGCGGCTGCCTCGATGCGATCTGTCACCTGCCCAGCCTAGGGGGCCGCAGGGGTGCTCGCCTCCTCATATCGCCCACAGGTCGCTCGATGTCAGCCGCCGCGGAGGTCAGTTGGCGCGGCGCATCGACTCGGTGATCCGCTCGGCGGCGGTGACCACGGGGGCGGCGTGCAGCCTGCCGGGGGTGCGGGTCAGACGCTCGATCGGGCCGGAGACCGACACCGCGGCGACCACCTTGCCGCCCGCGCCCCTGATCGGCGCCGAGACGCTGGCCACGCCCTGCTCGCGCTCGCCGACGCTGTGCGCCCAGCCCCTGCGCCGCACGCTCGCGAGTGTGGCCGCGGTGAACTTGGCCCCGCGCAGGCCCCGGTGCAGGCGGTCGGGCTCCTCCCAGGCGAGCAGGATCTGCGCCGCGGACCCCGCGAGCATCGGCAGGGCCGAGCCGACCGGTACGGTGTCACGCAGCCCGCTGGCACGCTCGGCGGCGGCCACGCAGACCCGCTCGTCGCCCTGGCGTCGGTAGAGCTGCGCGCTCTCCCCGGTCAGGTCCCTCAGCTGGGTGAGAACCGGTGAGGCGACGGCCAGCAGCCTGTCCTCGCCGGCTGCGGTGGACAGCTCGGACAGGCGGGGGCCCAGGACGAAACGGCCCTGGGTGTCGCGGGAGACGATGCGGTGGTGCTCCAGGGCGACGGCCAGCCGGTGGGCGGTGGGACGGGCCAGGCCGGTGGCGTGGACGAGCTGGGCGAGGGATGCCGGGCCGGCTTCAAGGGCGTTGAGCACGAGGACGGCCTTGTCCAGTACGCCGACTCCGCTAGAGTTGTCCATACACCGATACTGCCGTCTCGACATATGAGAAAGCAAGTGGGTGCGGGATAGCCGATCGCAAGGAGGCGACATGGGCCGCACGCTCGCGGAGAAGGTCTGGGAGCAGCACGTCGTACGACGTGCGGAGGGAGAGCCCGACCTGCTCTACATCGACCTGCACCTCATTCACGAGGTCACGAGCCCGCAGGCGTTCGACGGCCTGCGCATGGCGGGTCGCCCCGTCAGGCGGCCCGACCTCACCATCGCCACCGAGGACCACAACGTCCCGACTGTGCTCGGCCCCATCAACGACCCGGTGTCGCGGGTGCAGGTGGAGACGTTGCGCAAGAACTGCGCGGAGTTCGGCGTCCGGCTGCACCCGATGGGTGACGCGGGGCAGGGCGTGGTCCACATCATCGGCCCGCAGTTCGGCCTGACCCAGCCCGGCATGACGATCGTGTGTGGTGATTCTCACACCTCCACCCACGGTGCCTTCGGCGGCATCGCGTTCGGCATCGGCACCTCCGAGGTGGAGCACGTGCTGGCCACCCAGACGCTGCCCGCCTACCGGCCGAAGACCATGGCCATCGAGGTCTCCGGTGAACTGCCCCCCGGCGTCACCGCCAAGGACCTGATCCTGGCGATCATCGCCAGGATCGGCACCGGCGGCGGCCAGGGCTACATCGTCGAGTACCGGGGCGAGGCCATCCGCAAGCTCTCCATGGAGGGCCGGATGACGGTCTGCAACATGTCCATCGAGGCGGGTGCCCGGGCGGGCATGATCGCCCCGGACGAGACCACCTTCGAATATCTCAAGGGCCGTCCCCACGCGCCGTCCGGCGCCGACTGGGACGCCGCGGTCGAGTACTGGAGGTCGCTGGTCAGCGACGAGGACGCGGTCTTCGACACCGCCGTGGAGATCGACGCCACGACGCTGACTCCGTTCGTCACCTGGGGCACCAACCCGGGCCAGGGCGCCCCTCTGGGCACGTCCGTGCCCCGTCCCGAGGACACCGCCGACCCGGCCGCCGCCGCGCGTGCCCTGGAGTACATGGGCCTGACCGCGGGCACTCCGCTCCGCGAGGTCAAGGTCGACACGGTCTTCGTGGGCTCCTGCACCAACGGCAGGCTGGAGGACCTGCGCGCCGCGGCCGAGGTGCTGCGCGGGCGCCAGGTCGTCACGCGCACGCTGATCGTGCCCGGCTCGATGCTGGTCAAGCTCCAGGCCGAGCAGGAGGGGCTGCACGAGGTCTTCAAGGCCGCGGGCGCCGAATGGCGCGAGGCCGGCTGTTCCATGTGCCTGGGGATGAACCCCGACACCCTCGCCCCCGGCGAGCGCAGCGCCTCGACCTCCAACCGCAACTTCGAGGGGCGGCAGGGCAAGGGTGGCCGTACCCACCTGGTGTCCCCGCAGGTCGCCGCCGCGACCGCCGTCACCGGCAAACTCACCGCGCCCGCCGACCTGTAAGGAGTCCTCGCGATGGAAGCGTTCGTCACCCACACCGGCCGGGCCGTGCCGCTGCGCCGCAGCAACGTGGACACCGACCAGATCATCCCCGCCGTCTGGCTCAAGCAGGTCAGCAGGACCGGGTTCGAGAACGGTCTGTTCTCCGCCTGGCGCGAGGACCCCGGCTTCGTCCTGAACAACCCCGTTCACGAGGGCGCCACGATCCTGCTGGCCGGCCCCGACTTCGGCACCGGCTCCTCCCGCGAGCACGCGGTCTGGGCCCTGCAGCAGTACGGCTTCCGCGTCGTGATCGCGGCCCGTTTCGGAGACATCTTCCGTAATAATTCCACCAAGATGGGCCTGCTCCCGGTCGTCCTGCCGGGCGAGATCGTCGAGGCGCTGCAGGCTGGGGTCGAGGCGGACCCGACCCTTGAGATCGCCGTTGACCTGGCGGAACGCCAGGTCCGCTGGGGCGCGGAGGCCGCCGCCTTCGAGATCGACGACTACACGCGCTGGCGGCTGATGGAGGGGCTGGACGACATCGGGCTGACCCTGCGCAACGCCGACGCCATCGGGACATACGAGAATGGTCGGCAGCCATGGCTGCCGACGACCGTCTGACGAGTTCAGAGGACGAGCTGGCGTGGCGGTTGCGCGAGGCGCACCGCCGCGTCCGGTCCCTGCCTGTCTCCGTCGAGGAGAGAAAACGTCTCACCAGGCGCCTGCTGGCCATCTGCGATATGGCCAAGCGTGACCTCGATCACGCCACAGGGCGTCTTGATTTGTTCCTTCTCAGTATTGATGTCTTGGTTTCAGATACGCCGAGCACTGGAAACATTGCGGAAGGTGATTGAGTCATACGGCTCCGTCCCCTAATTTCAAGCGAGCAGGGGGTTTCTCATCGTGATCGTTGATGAGAGATCTGTGATGAGACCCCTCGCCGTGACAAATCGGGTGAGACGGGTTTTCTGCCCCGTGACCCACTCCCGGACATCGGTAAGCAGGGGGAGCAACCTTATGAACAAAAAGGAACTCGTCGACGCCATCGCGGATCGGGTGGGCGACAAGAAGACGGCCACCGAAGCCGTGAACGCGGTGCTCGACACGATCCAGACCACGGTCGCGAGTGGTGACAAGGTCTCGATCACGGGGTTCGGTGCCTTTGAGATGGTGCACAAGCCGGCCCGCACCGCCCGCAACCCTTCGACGGGTGCCGAGATCCACGTCGCCGAGAGTTGGGGGCCGAAATTCCGGCCCGGTTCCGACTTCAAGGAACTCGTCAACAACGGCGGCAAGAAGGCGTCGAAGAAGAAATAGGTCTCGGCGCAGGCGCCCGGACTCCCGAAGCGGGAGCCCGGGCGTCCGGCTTTCCGACCGGTGCCGCCGGATCGGGATCCCCGTCCGGAGCCGTCGAAAGTGTCCTGTGCGGTGTTCGGCCACGTTCACCGGAGCCGTCGGCGGGGCGCCGCGGAGATGATTTCGGCCCGGACCGTCAGGGAAGCCGATTTCCCGGCCACCTCACCGGCCGGGTACCGGGAAAGTCGAGAGGGTGATGTAGGAGACGTCGTCGCCGGTCATGACGATGTTGACCCGCTGACCCGCCCTGAGCAGCCGGAGCGGCCCCGCGTCGAACGCCGCCGCGCCGAACGGGATCTCGGTCCCGTCGTCCAGGAAGACCGACCCCGACCGGGTCGCCTCCTCGAAGCTCCGCACCGTCGCCTGCACACGCCCAGGGTAGCCCCCGGACGGGAATCCCGCCCGAACCGGGGCTATCGGTCCCCGTCGCGTTCCTCCGGCCGCGAAGAGCCGCCGGACACCGAGATCCTTTCCGCCATGGCCAGCGTGCGGGGGCCGACGCCCAGGACCAGCGCCCGGCGCAGGTCGTCCGGGGTGTCCACGTCATGGCGGACCGACTCCACTTTCGCCACACAGAGCTCCTTGGCGCCGCGCCGCAGGTGCCGGTCCCGCGACTCGCCGCCGAACCCCGGCGTGAACGGCGTGCCGGGCCTTACGCCGTAGAAGGTCGTGCCGACCTCGGAGGCGTCGGGCAGGAACATCTGGTCGAACTCCGCGGCGGCGGTCAGCACGCGGGCCAGCTCCGCGGGGCGGAGGGCGGGGAGGTCGGCCTGGAGGGCGCCGACGGCGTCGCCGGGCGCCAGCCGTACCGCTTCCAGGGCGCCGTGTCGCAGGGCGGCGTTCAGCCCCGCCTCGGGGTCGCCGATCACGTGCGCGCCGACCCCGCCGAGTGCCTCGGCGGCCACCGGGTCACCCGTCACCACGACCACCCGCGTGACGAGCGCGCATCTCAGCGCCGCCTCGACGGTGTCGCAGGCGATCGCCACGGCCAGCGCGGCCCGGTGCGGGCCCGCCGCCGCGGACAGGCGGGTCTTGGCGGCGACCAGCGTTTTGACCGGGACGACAAGGGTCCAGGCGGAACTTTCCTGAGCAGGCATAGCGTTAAGCATCCCGTCTCGACATCCCGGGGAGCCAACCGGGAGACTTGGTGCGCAAACCGCTCATACGGAGGAGCCCATGAGACGCTCCGGCTGGCCCTCGCGATTCTGGGTCGCCTTCGCCGTCGCGATCGTCAAGCCGATCTCGTGGCTCCTGGTCAAGAAGGACTGGCGTCGCAGCGACCGGTTGCCCAGGACGGGCGGGGTCATCGTGGCGACCAACCACCTGTCGTGGCTGGATCCGATCCTCATCTCGCACTTCCTCTACAACAACGGCCGCTGGCCGGTGATTCTGGCCAAGGCGGGTCTCTTCTCGGTGCCGTTGCTCGGTCCCCTGCTGAGGGCGCTCCAGGTCATTCCCGTCTACCGGGGGAGTTCTGACGCGGGACGCTCGCTGGAGGAGTCGCGGCGCCGGTTCGCCGCGGGGGCGTGCGTGATGTTCTATCCGGAGGGCACCTGCACCCGCGACCCGGACTTCTGGCCGATGGAGGGCAAGACCGGCGCGGCCAGGCTGGCGCTGGAGACCGGCGCGCCGGTGATCCCCGTCGCGCACTGGGGAGCCCAGGAGATCCTGCCGTACGGTGCCAAAAGGCCCCGCCTGCTGCCACGCAAGACCTTCCGCGTGCTGACCGGGCCGCCGGTCGACCTGTCGAAGTACCGGGGACAGCCGCTCCAGGCCGACGTGCTGCGCTCCGCGACGACCGAGATCATGTCGGCGATCACGGCCCAGCTGGCCGAACTCCGCGGGGAGAAGGCGCCCAAGGCGCCGTTCAGGCGACCTTCCGACAACTGACTTCGGCGTACGGTGTTGACATCCTCCCCTCCCCGAAGGGAGGGGATTCCCACGGTCGCCCGTGAGAGTTCCTGATTCACCGCCGGTCGCCCGCCAGGAGAAATCCCTTGAGGTCCTACACCAGCTCCACAGGCGTTTCACCTCTCCGCCAGCCCGGCGGTGAGGACCTAGCCGGTCACACTCGCAGTGGCCCGGTTATCGCCATCGCCGGACACGGCACCGAACCGTACGGCATCGCGCCGCGTTTTCTCCCCCGCCCTGAGGCGGAGGTTTCCACGCCCAAGGAGAACCGATGACCAAGGCGGCTGTATTCGGCACGGGTTCGTGGGGGACGACCTTCAGCATGATCCTCGCGGGGGCGGGCACCCGGACGATCCTGTGGGGGCGCAGTGCGGAGGTCGTCGAGGCGATCGATCGGCGGCACGAGAACCCCGTCTACCTGCCGGGCGCGGTGCTGCCCGAGACGCTGCGCGCCACGACCGACCCGGCCGAGGCTCTCGACGGCGCCGACTTCGTGGTGCTCGCGGTGCCCTCCCAGACCCTGAGGGAGAACCTGACCCGCTGGAAGCCGTACCTGCCGCCGGAGGCGGTGCTGGTCAGCCTGATGAAGGGCATCGAGCTGGGCACCACCAAGCGGATGAGCGAGGTGATCTGCGAGGTCGCCGGGGTGCCCCAGGAACGGGTCGCGGTGGTGTCGGGGCCCAACCTGGCCGGGGAGATCGTCCGGGGCCAGCCCGCCGCCACCGTGGTCGCCTGCACCGACGAGCGGGCGATGGAGCGCCTTCAGGAGGCCTGTTACCTGCCGCCCTGGTTCCGCCCCTACACCAACCCCGATGTCGTGGGGGTCGAACTCGGCGGGGCCGTCAAGAACGTGATCGCCCTGGCGGTCGGCATCTCGGCGGGGATGGGGCTGGGCGACAACGTCGGGGCGATGCTGATGACGCGCGGGCTGGCCGAGATCTCCAGGCTGGGCACGGTACTCGGCGCGGACCCGCACACCTTCGCGGGGCTGGCGGGCATGGGTGATCTGGTGGCGACCTGTACCTCCCCATTGTCGCGGAACCGCACTTTCGGGGAGAATCTGGGGCGGGGCATGACCCTGGCCGAGGTCATCGCCGCCACGAAACAGACCGCCGAGGGGGTCAAATCCTGCGAGTCGGTGCTCGAACTGGCCAGAAAGCACGACGTGGAGATGCCGATCACCGAAGTGGTGGTGGCCGTCGTCCATGACGCAATGCCTCCCAGCGAGGCCGCGGTGCTCCTGATGTCGCGGACTCCCAAGCCGGAACGGTACGGCCTGTGAAGACACGGTGTGGCCCATGAACAGACGGATGCGCAGGCGCAGGGGAGAGAACACCCGGTCGGTGCACCTGCCGGCTCCCGAGCCGCCCCCGCAGAGACCCCTCGGCCTTCCCGTATGGCGCAGCTCCGCCTGGGGCTTCGGCGACTCCGCCGAGTACGCCGAGGTGTTGGAGGAGAAGGGGGCCGGTCACGTCTACGGCCGGATCGACAACCCCACCACCGCCGCGTTCGCCTCGGCGGTGGCCTCTCTGGAGGGGGCCGCGGCGCCCGAGGACGTGGCCGGGCAGGCGTTCGCCTCGGGGATGGCCGCCGTCAACGCCGTCCTGATGACGTTCCTGCGCGCGGGCGCGCACCTGGTGGCACCCACCCCGCTGTACGGCGGGACCCACTCGCTGATCACCAATGTGCTGTCCAGGTTCGGGGTCAGCGCGGACTTCGTCGGCTATGGCGACCTGGCCGGGGTGCAGGCGGCGATCAGGCCCAACACAAAGATCATCTATGCGGAGACCCTCTCCAACCCGACCATGGCGGTCTCCGACATCCGCGGCCTCTACCGGATCGCCCGCGCCGCGGGGGCGCTGCTGGTGGTCGACTCCACCTTCGCCACCCCGATCGTGTGCCGTCCCCTGGAACACGGCGCCGACCTGGTGATCCACTCCGCGACCACGTACCTCGGCGGCCACGACGACTGCGCCGGAGGCGTCGCGGTGGGCCGTCCCGGCCTGATCGCCCAGCTGCGCGAGGTCAGGATCGACACCGGGGGCACGCTCTCCCCCGACGACGCCTTCCTGCTCCGCCGGGGGCTCGCGACCCTGCCGCTGCGGGTCCGCCGGATGTGCTCCACCGCGATGGTCTTCGCCGCGGCCGTGGCCAAGCACCCCGCCGTGCGCCGGGTCGACTACCCGGGGTTGCCGGGACACCCCGGACACCAGCTCGCCAGGCACCTGTTCGACTCGGGGCCCGAGGGCACCAGGTACGGCGCCTGCGTGACGATCACTCCGCGCGGTGGCTACGACGCCGGCGTGGCCCTGGCCGACGCCCTCAGGCTCGCCTCGATCGCCCCCTCCGCCGGAGGAATCCACACCAAGGCCGCGCACGTGGCCTCGACCACCCCCCGGCGGCTCGGCGAGGCGACGGGGCTCGACGAGGCGGCCGTCCGGTTCTCCATCGGGCTTGAGGACGCGGAAGATCTCATCATGGACGTGACCAAGGCACTCGACTCACTACCCGCATCGAGTAGATAGGCGCGTCTAACAGCCGGATTGCCCCCTAACAGGGGGTAGATTCGAGCATCATGAGTGAGCAGCACGAACCTCTACCGAGGGTCGCCGTCGTCTTCGGCGGTCGTAATTCCGAGCACGCCGTCTCCATTCTCGGAGCGGGAAGCGTGCTGGAGGCCATCGACAGGTCCAAGTACGAGGTGGTCCCGATCGGGATCGCCCAGGACGGCAGGTGGGTGCTCGCCTCCGGGGAGCAGCGATACGGGATCGAGGGCGGCGAGTTTCCCGCCGTCGACGCGGCGAGTGCGACGCTGGCGTTGACATCCGGTGACGGCTCACTGGTGGCGTACGACCCCGGCAGCATTCCCGTCGAGCTCGGCCACGTCGACGTCGTCTTCCCGGTGATGCACGGCCCCTTCGCCGAGGACGGCACCATCCAGGGGCTGCTGGAGATGGCCGGGGTCCGCTATGTCGGCTCCGGGGTGCTGGCCAGCTCCGTCGGCATGGACAAGGCGTACATGAAGATGGTCCTCGCCGCCTCGGGCCTGCCCGTCGGGCCGTATGTCGCGATCCGCGACCGCGACTGGCGGACCGACCGCGGCCGGGTGCTCAAGGAGGTCCAGGAGCTCGGCTGGCCGGTCTTCGTCAAGCCCGCCCGCGCCGGGTCCAGCCAGGGCATCTCCAGGGCCGCCGACCTGGAGGAGCTTGAGCGGGCCATCGAGTTCGCCCGCGAGCACGATCCCAAGGTGCTGGTCGAGGCCGCGATCACCGGCCGCGAGATCGAGTGCGCCGTGCTGGAGTCGCCGGGCGACGAGGCGCCCCGGGCCAGCCTGCCCGGTGAGGTGCTGGTTCACGGAGACCACGAGTTCTTCGACTTCGAGGCCAAGTACATCGGGGATGACATGTCCCTGTCGGTGCCCGCCGACATCCCCGAGGAGACGGCCGAGCAACTGCGGGCGATGGCCGTGCGCGCCTTCGAGGCGCTGGGCTGCGAGGGCCTGTCGCGGGTCGACTTCTTCTACACCACCGACGGGCGGCTGATCGTCAACGAGATCAACACCATGCCCGGCTTCACCGCGATGTCGGTCGCACCGCAGCTCTGGGCCGCCACCGGGGTGCCCTACGCGGAGCTGGTCGACCGGCTGATCCAGCTCGCGCTGCGCCGCTCACCCGGTCTGCGGTAGCGCCGCCCTGATCGGTGCCGCGAGATCGACCAGCACGCTCTGCGGGGTGTGCTCCCGCGCGACCGTCACCTCGACGTAGGCCGCCCTGCCGACCGACGTGAACAGCGTCGGTCGGGCCGGGTCGGCGTACCACGCCACTTCGTTGATCTCGGGCACCTGGTCGGTGGGCGACATCGTCACCGGCCGCGGCACCCCGCAGCGCAGGGCGATGCGGCCCTGCCCCCACACGGCGACGTAGGGGGAGGCGGGGGTGGACTCGACCCTGTCCGCACCGTCGAGTCTCCGCGGGAGCCGCTCGGCGAGCGCCTGGCACGCGGCGGCGGCGGGCCCCTCGGGGACGGGCGGCTCGACCCGGACGGCGCCGCCGCAGCCCGCCAGGATCAGCAGGGCGCAGGCGCACCCCGCCAGGCGGATGAACCGCAGTGGCATGTCACGTTCCCGACGGTCGGCTGCGAACTCAGATGTGGACGATGGGACACGTCAGTGTACGCGTGATCCCCTCCACACCCTGAATCTGCGCCACCACGAGCTTTCCCAGCTCATCGACGTTGCGGGCCTCCGCCCGCACTATCACGTCGTAGGGTCCGGTGACGTCCTCGGCCTGGGTGACACCAGGGATGCCGGAGATCTCCGAAGCCACGTTCGCGGCCTTGCCGACCTCGGTCTGAATAAGGATGTAGGCCTGCACCACAACGACCTCCGGGGCGATTGGATCAGTGCCGAAGGGCCACCGTACCCTGTGATGAACGGGAGGTGTGTCATCACAGTCGGAGATCTCGGCGAATTCGGAGTTGTTGCACGTATTGCCGGACGCTTGCCGCAGGGAGGGACCGTATTGCTCGGTCCCGGAGACGACGCCGCGGTGGTGAGCGCTCCTGATGGGCGGGTCGTCGTGACGACTGACCTGTTAATCGAGGGTAGGCACTTCCGCCGTGATTGGTCCAGTGGCTACGACATCGGGCGCAAGGCCGCGGCGCAGAATCTCTCGGACGTCGTGGCGATGGGAGCAGACCCCACCGGCCTCGTGGTCGGCCTCGGGCTGCCCGCCGACGCCGCCACCGGCTGGCTGGACGATCTCACGGACGGCTTCCGCGACGAGTGCGACCTCGTCGGCGCCAGCGTGGTGGGCGGCGACATCACCCGCTGCGACCTCGTCGTGATCGCCGTCACCGCCCTGGGCGACCTCGGCGGCCGGGCGCCGGTCACCAGGTCGGGGGCCCGGCCTGGTGACGTGGTCGCGGTCGCGGGCCGCCTCGGACACGCCGCCGCGGGCCTCGCGCTGCTCCGTGCGGGCCTGGCCGGGCCGGTGGAACTGATCGACGCCCACCGCCGCCCGTGCCCTCCCTATCCGCGCGGTCCCGAGGCCGCCGCGCTGGGGGCCACCGCCATGCTCGACGTGAGCGACGGCCTGCTCCAGGATCTCGGCCACGTGGCGGCCGCGGCCGGAACCGCGCTCGTGCTCGACCCGGAGGCGTTCGACATCCCGCCGGTGATGCGGGAGGCGGCCCGGCTGCTCGGCACGGATCCGCTGGAGTGGGTGCTCTCCGGCGGTGACGACCACGCCCTCGCCGCGACCTTCCCGGACCGGGTACGGCTCCCGGAGGGCTGGAGTGTGGTGGGTCATGTCATCGAGGGTGAGGGAGTGCAGGTCAAAGGCCTGCTGCTGGACCGTGGAGGCTGGGACCACTTCCGGGAGTGACCTTTACCACTCGTTGTTACATCTGCGAAAATTGCGACAAACGGTTATTGAACTGGTATGAAGTTGGGCGGTCGAGATTCCCTCCGAGAAAGGGGCGATATGGGCCGCCATGGTGGAAACGGGGAAGCGGCTTCCCCGGACCGGGGGAAACGCCGGCCGGAGCCCGATCCGGCACCCGATTACCGGGACGAGCCGATCGGGCGCCGGCTCCGTCCCGAGGAGTCGATGGTCACCGAGCCCCAGACGGGT
The DNA here is from genome assembly GCF_000721075.1 of Streptosporangium amethystogenes. Lineage (GTDB taxonomy): Bacteria > Actinomycetota > Actinomycetes > Streptosporangiales > Streptosporangiaceae > Streptosporangium > Streptosporangium amethystogenes. The sequence goes on along the minus strand of NZ_JOEQ01000012.1, from coordinate 99,442 downwards.
TTCCTGGGTTCGGGGTGGACCTCGGAGTCCGAACCGTCCGTCACGTGGCCCGAGGACGAGGAGAGGTCCGGCGGACGGACCAGGATGACCCTGCTGATCGTCGCCGCGGTGGCGGTGGTGCTCGGCGGGACCGTGTTCGGGATCCGGGCGCTGACCGGCTCCGAGAGTTCCGCCGACTGCCCGCCCGCCGGTTGCGCCACGGCGGTGTCGAACCAGCCGGAACCGCGGCCCGACCCCGCCGATGGGACCGAGCCCATCGAGGATCCGGTACCGGCCGACGAGCCCGAGGAGGCGGGCGACGAGACGGCGGAGGCCACGCCCGTCCCGACTCCCACCTCCACCCACAGGGGAGGCGGGGTCACCTCCACCCCCAAGCCCACCGCGACGAGGAAGGCCACCCGCGCGCCCCGGGCCTCCGACGAACCCTCGCCCACCGGCGAACCGGAGCCCACGTCCACCTCCGAGCCCCTCATCGTCGGTGACCACCGAACACCCGCTCCCGCGCAGTCCTCGAGCACCACGGCGCCCGCCCCCGTGCCCACCGACACCTTCGAGGCCCCCGCGCCCGCCGCGGGGGGCGCCATGATCATGGTAGGTGCCGCCCTCGTGAGGAGCAGGGCACAGTCGTACACGGTCAGGCTCGTGGTCGCCGCGGACGAGAGCGTCGAGAACCTGAAGGTGAGCGTGCCGGTCGACGGGACGGTCTCCGCGGTGAGCGGAGCCGACTGGGAGCAACTCGACGACAACCTGGTGATCGACTCGCCGGAGGTTCTGGAGGCGGGCGAGGAACTCGTCGTCGTCTTCACCGCGAGCGGTGACGCGGGGATTCCGGAGACCTGTCAGAGCGACAGGGGAGAGTGCGCCGTCGTCTGACCCGGCGTCCCAGACCGGGCCGGCGCCGTCGCCCGATCCGGCCAGTGCTTCCGGCCAGTGCTTCCGGCCAGTGGTTCGGGTCTGTGGTCCGGTCGGCCCTCGGTCGCCCAAGTCGGTGCCACCGCGGCTCTACGCGGCCAAGGTGTGGCGGGGAGTGGACGGGGTGTGCTCAGCCGGTCGGCGTGGGGCTGGTTGGATGGGGGCATGACCGTTCTGGCTCCCCCTCGCGTGCTGACCGTCGCCGGTTCCGACTCCGGAGGCGGTGCGGGCATCCAGGCCGACCTGAAGACCATGCTGGCCCTCGGCGTCCACGGCATGAGCGTGATCGCCGCGGTGACCGCACAGAACTCGGTGGGCGTACAGGGCTACTGGGAGCTTCCCCCGGAGGCGGTCCGCGCCCAGCTCGACTCGGTGCTCGGTGACATCGGTGCCCAGGCGGTCAAGACCGGCATGCTCGCCTCGCCCGTACTGGTGGAGACGGTCGCCGAGGTGCTGGCAGGGCTGGATGTGCCCGTCGTGGTGGATCCGGTGGGAGTCTCCAAGCACGGTGACACGCTCCTCGCCCCGGAGGCCGTGGAGACGGTCAGGTCGAGCCTGCTGCGCACGGCCACGGTGGTCACCCCCAACCTGTGGGAGGTTCTCCAGCTCACCGGAGTGAAGGTCACCGACGAAGCAGACCTGCGCCGGGCCGCCGACGCGGTCCTGGCACTCGGGCCCGAGTGGGCGCTCATCAAGGGCGGCCACCTTCCAGGGGCTCCCGTCGATCTGCTGACCGACGGCACGCGCGAGTTCCGCTTCACCGCGGAGCGCCACGACAACCGGCACACCCACGGCACGGGCTGCACCCTGGCCTCCGCGATAGCCTCCTACCTGGCCCTCGGCGAGGACGTCCCCGTCGCTGTGGAGAAGGCGAAGGCGTACGTCACCGGCGCGATCGAGCACGGCTTCCCCCTGGGGGCCGGCATCGGCCCGGTGGACCACGCCTGGCGCCTGCGCGCCCGCTGAACGCGGAAAACCCACTTCGAACGCGGCAGAGCCGTACCGCCCGAGGCGGAGCCGGCCCGCCTCGGGCGGTGAAACCCGTTGGGAACGGCGAAGCCCGCCACCCCGTCGAGGGGCGGCGGGCTTCGCGGAAGTCCGACTAGCGGGTGACCTTGCCGGCCTTGATGCAGGAGGTGCAAACGTTCAGCCGCTTCGGCGTGCCGTTCACCACTGCGCGCACGGGCTGGATGTTCGGGTTCCAGCGGCGGCGGGTGCGGCGGTGCGAGTGGGAGACGTTGTTGCCGAAGGTCGGCTTCTTAGCGCAAACGTCGCAGACGGAAGCCACGGTTCGCTCCTTAGATCAGTCGAGAGGCTCGATCCGCCGCACTGGCGGGCGGTCATCGGGCATGCCGGGACGACCGGCTGGCCACACGAGGATACCCGATGTTCGGCCCTACAGGCGAACGTGAGCCGCCGTGAACGGTCGAACGGGGATAATCTCCGGAGGCAACCGTAGCGCATCCTGGGACACGCCATGGCGGGTCGCGCCCGGCGGGCGGCGATCGGCCGGTGAGATCGGCCGGTGAGATCGGGGCCGAACGGGCTGTGCGGACGGGGAGGGTGTGCCGGTCGCGGGGCCGGAACCTGTCAGGGAAGACCGGTGAGCAGGAGCAGGAGGGCAGGAATGCTGCAGGTTCTCGACCCGCCCTCGGTGCGGAGGTGGTCGCGGCTGGCCGCGGAGACGCTGGGGAAGGCACGCGAGGAGATCGACGCGCTCAACGTCTTCCCGGTGCCCGACGGCGACACCGGTACCAACCTGCACCTGACCATGCTCTCCGCGGCCGAGGCGCTCGACGGGCTGCCCGCCGACGCGGGGACGGCGGCCACCTGGCAGGCGCTCGCGCAGGGAGCGCTGCTCGGCGCGCGGGGCAACTCCGGGGTGATCGTCAGCCAGGCGCTACGCGGCCTCGCCGAGGTGTTCAGGGAGGCCGAGGGGCGTGGCACTGACCTCTGCCGTGGCCTGGTCAGAGCCGCCGAACTGGCCCGTGCCGCGGTGGCCAGACCGGTCGAGGGCACGATCCTGAGCGTCCTGGCCGCGGTGGCCGCGGCGGTGCGCGACGGCCGGGGAGATCTCGTCTCGATCGCGAGAAGGGCGGCCGAGGAGGCGCGCTCCGCGCTCCGCCGTACCTCCGGGCAGCTCGACGTGCTGGCCCGCAACGGGGTGGTCGACGCGGGCGGCGCGGGGTGGGCGATCATTCTGGAGAGCCTCGCCGCGATCGTCACCGACTCCTACACCGAGCGGGTGGACATCCCCGCCCCGGCCCACCGGATCGGCGCGGAGGTCGCGGGGGAGAGCGCGGACGGGCCCGGCTACGAGGTCATGTACCTCCTGGAGGCCGGAGCGGCACAGGTCGCGGCGCTCCGTGCGGAACTCGACGCGCTCGGTGAGTCGCTGGTGATCGTGGGTGGGGACGACCTGTGGAACGTGCACGTCCACGTGGACGATGCGGGCGCGGCGATCGAGGCGGCGGTCCGGCTGGGGCGGCCCCACCGGATCAGGGTGACGTATCTGGTCGGCGCGGGCAGGACCCACCCGGCCGCGCGGGGCAGGGGAGTGGTGGCCGTGGCGGCGGGACCCGCGCTGGCCGCGCTGTTCGAGGAGTCGGGGGCCGTGGTCGTCCGCCGCGAGCCGGGCTCCAGCCCGCCGCTGGCGGCGGTGCTCGCCGCCATCCGCGAGGCCGGCTCGGAGGTCGTGGTCCTGCCCAACGACAGCGGGACGCGTGAGGTCGCCGCCGCCGCCGCGGAGGTGGCCAGGGAGGAGGGCCTGGTGGTCGGCGTACTCCCGACCAGGGCCTCGGTGCAGGGCCTGTCGGCGCTGGCCGTGCACGATCCGCTGCGCCGCTTCGACGACGACGTGGTGGCCATGACCGAGGCCGCCGCGCACACCCGCCACGGGCACGTCTGGGTGGCCGACCGCGAGGTCATGACGAGCGCGGGCCTGGCCGGGCCCGGTGACGTCCTGGGGGTGGTCGACGGGGACGCCGCGCTGATCGGCAGGGATCTCGGAGCCACCGCCCTGGAGGTCGTGGGCCGCATGGTGTCCTCCAGCAGCGAGCTGGTGACCGTCCTGGAGGGCGTCAACGCCCCCGAGGGGCTCGCCCGCGCGGTGCTGGACCATCTGGCCGAGACCAGGCCGGACATCGAGGTGGTGCTGTACGAGGGCGGCCAGGGCGGCTACCCGCTGCTCATCGGCGTCGAATGAGCCGGTGCCGGACGAGGGCGTCGCGAGGCCCGGCGTCAGGCGCGCCTGCCGGTGACGTTCGCGGGCGACGCGCGTGAACCGTTCCGTGGGCCGGGCCGGGCGATTTCTGTCTCCCGCACACGGTAGAAAGCTGGGGTGACGAGCTTCGACGAGCCGCTGGCGAAGGCGCTGGACCCCAAAACCGCCAAGTTGCTGGAGAGCGTTCTCGACCTGCGCACCGTAGGCGACCTGTTGCGGCACTATCCGCGGCGCTACGCCGAGCGGGGTGAGCTGACCGACCTCGACGACCTGCGGGTCGACGAGCACGTCACGGTGGTGGGCGAGGTCACCAGGGCGATGCGCAGGCCGATGCGGAACAAGGGCGGCACCTGGCTGGAGGTCGAGGTCGTCGACGCCCGCCGCAGCAAGATCTACCTGTCGTTCTTCGGGAAGGCGTCCCACATCGCGGAGACGCGGCTGCGGCCGGGCAGTCGCGGCATGTTCGCCGGGAAGGTCGGCGCCTTCGGCCAGGGCGAGAAGCGCAAGTGGCAGCTCTCCCACCCCGAGTTCGAGATGATCGAGGAGAGCGAGGCGGGGGCCGAGGAGTTCGCCGCCGCGCTCGTGCCGATCTACCCGGCGGGCAAGGACGTGACGCCCTGGGCCATCCGCAGGGCGCTGGGTGTCGTCCTCGACACGATGGGCGAGCTCGACGACCCGCTTCCCGAGGAGTTGCGCGCCCGGCACCGGCTCCCAGGTCTGTCGGACGCGCTGCTGGCCGTCCACCGGCCGCGCGACCACGCCGACGTGGCCAGGGCGCGCAAGCGGCTCAGGTTCGACGAGGCGTTCCTGCTTCAGGCGGTGCTGTTGCAGCGCCGGATGGCCGCGGCCTCCTGGCCCGCCACCCCCAGGCCCGCGATCCCCGACGGGCTGCTCGCCGACTTCGACAAGCGGCTGCCGTTCGAGCTGACCGAGGGGCAGCGCGAGGTGGGCGAGGAGGTCGCGGCCGATCTGGCCATGGCCCACCCCATGCACCGGCTGCTCCAGGGCGAGGTCGGGGCGGGCAAGACCGTCGTCGCGCTGCGCGCGATGCTCCAGGTGGTCGACGCCGGGGGGCAGGCCGTGCTGCTGGCGCCCACCGAGGTGCTCGCCCAGCAGCATCACCGGTCGATCTCGGCCATGCTCGGCGACCTGGCCACCGGTGGCATGTTCGGCGGCACCGCGGTCGCCCTGCTGACCGGCTCGCTGGGCGCCGCGGCCCGCCGCTCGGCCATGCTCGACGCGGCCTCGGGCACGGCGGGCATCGTCGTCGGCACCCACGCGGTCCTGCAGGAACGGGTCCAGTTCGCCGATCTCGGCCTGGTCGTGGTCGACGAGCAGCACAGGTTCGGCGTCGAGCAGCGCGACGCGCTTCGCGAGAAGGCCGGGGACGGTCGCCCGCACGTGCTGGTCATGACCGCCACCCCCATCCCCCGCACGGTCGCCATGACGGTATTCGGCGACCTCACGGTCTCCACGCTCTCCCAGCTGCCCTCCGGGCGTGCCCCGATCACCACGCACGTGGTTCCCGCCGCGGAGAAGCCGCACTTCCTCGACCGCGCCTGGACCCGGCTGCGCGAGGAGATCGGGCTGGGCCGCCAGGCCTACGTCGTGTGCCCGCGCATCGGCGACCTGGAGGGCGACGAGGGCGACATGTCGAAGACCGACGACGAGCGCAGGCCGCCGCTGGCGGTGCTCGACGTGGCCGAGACGCTCTCGCGGGGGCCGCTGCTGGGGCTCCGCACGGAGGTGCTCCACGGCAAGCTCCCTCCCGAGGAGAAGGACGCGGTGATGAAGGCGTTCACCAGGGGAGAGATCGACGTGCTGGTGGCGACCACGGTCATCGAGGTCGGCGTGGACGTCCCCAACTCCTCGGTCATGGTCATCATGGACGCCGACAGGTTCGGCGTCTCGCAGCTCCACCAGCTCCGCGGCCGGGTCGGCCGCGGCGGGCTGCCCGGTCTCTGCCTGCTGGTGACCGACTCCCCCAGCGGCACGCCCGCCAGGGCGCGGCTCGACGCCGTGGCGGCCACCCTGGACGGCTTTGAGCTGTCCCGTGTCGACCTGGAACAGCGCAGGGAGGGTGATGTGCTCGGGGTGGCCCAGTCGGGGCGCAGGTCGTCGCTGAAGATGCTCAGGCTCCTCCGCGACGAGGACGTCATCCACGCCGCGCGCCTGGACGCCGAGGCGATGCTGGAGGCCGACCCCGAACTGGCGGGGCACCCCGTGCTCCGCGCGGAGATCGACAGGCTCCTGGCGGACGAGCGCGCCGAGTACCTGGAGAAGACCTGAACGACCGGCGGAGGCGATGCCCGTCGGGGCGGTGGCCCCGCGGGGTCTCGCGGCCCTGGCCGGCGGATGCGCCGGGCCCAACTGCGGGGACGGCCTCCCCCCGAATGCCGTCCCCGCCTGGGCCCACTCCCGGGTCAGGTGCCGAGAGCACCGGCGTGCGGAAGGGCTCACGATCACGCCGGTCGGCCTCCCCCTGGGTCACTTGGAGGCCGCAGGAATCATCATGCAAGGGACCGGCACCTGACGGAACGACCCTTACGCTTTCGTCGCCACTCCTTGCCCACTCTTGACCTAGATCACCTAGCAGGACCCTTTTGACCTGCGGTTATGTGATGCGTCGCGACACGCCGTGCTGCGTCCGGCGGACCTGGGTGCCTCCGGGGACCGGTGTCGGAACCGGTGACGGGGACGGGGACGGGCGGTGGCCGACGGCATCGGGCGGCGGCACTGAGAGGATGTCCGGGTGAGCCGAGTCATCGCGGGAAGCGCAGGGGGACGGCGGCTGGCAGTGCCGCCGGGGCGGGGGACCCGCCCCACGAGCGACAGGGCCAGGGAGGGGATCTTCTCCACGGTGGGGTCGCTGATCGGCCCGCTGGAGGGGTGCCGGGTGCTCGACCTCTACGCGGGCTCGGGCGCGCTCGGGCTTGAGGCGCTCTCCCGGGGGGCCGCCCGGGTGCTCCTGGTGGAGTCGGACGCCAGGGCGATCCGGACGATCAGGCAGAACGTCACCGCGCTGGGGCTGTCCGGGGTCGAGGTCGCCGCCGACAGGGTCGAGCGGCTGCTGGCCAGGGGTGTCGGGGACACCGGGGAGCCGTACCACCTCGTCCTCGCCGACCCGCCGTACGCGCTGGGCGACGAGGAGGTGGGGACGGTGCTCGAACTGCTGCGCGACCGAGGCTGGCTGGCCGAGGACGCGCTCGTCGCGGTGGAAAGGGAGAGCCGGGGAGGGGACCTCCGCTGGCCGGTGGGGTACGAAGAGGAGAGGGTCCGTCGTTACGGTGAAGCGGCCGTTTGGTACGGTCGCGCCGCCGGGAATCCTTAAGAGCAGGGAGTCCACCTTGCGTCGCGTTGTCTGTCCGGGATCCTTCGATCCCGTCACGAACGGTCATCTGGACATCATCGGCCGGGCTTCCCGGCAGTACGACGAGGTCGTCGTGGCCGTACTGATCAACATCGAGAAGAAGAGCCTCTTCACGGTGGACGAACGTATCCAGACTCTCCAGACGGTCACCAAGGAGTACGGGAACGTCCGCGTGGACAAGTTCCACGGCCTCCTGGTCGACTACTGCAGGCAGCAGGAGATCCCCGCCATCGTGAAGGGCCTGCGCGCGATCAGCGACTTCGACTACGAGCTCCAGATGGCGCAGCTCAACTACCGGATGTCCGGGGTGGAGACCCTGTTCATGGCCACCGGGCCCGAGGTCTCCTTCCTGTCCTCCAGCCGCATCAAGGAGATCGTCAAGTATGGTGGGAGCGTGGCCGGGCTAGTTCCCGATCTTGTCCAGGAACTCCTGGTCGAACGGCTCAGGGGCTAGTCCCTGCTATTCTCTTGTTTCGGCCTTGCACGATGGCGATGATGCGCCATGCCTAATGAGAGTGAAATGACTCATCCCAACCTTGACCCCCGAGCCCCATGGGTGATCTCGACCCATGACCTGGGGCGACGACCAGGGTCGATGCGGCGGATGGACCTCGTTCTCCCGGCACCGGCGGACATCGGCGTCGACATGATCGGCGTTCCCAAGGACGCCGAAGTCGAGCTGGACATCCGGCTTGAGGCGGTCATGGAGGGTGTGCTCGTCACGGGCACTGCGCAAACCCCGCTGCGGGGGGAGTGCGCACGCTGCCTGGAGCCGGTCATCTCGCAAGCCGAGGTGGGCTTCCAGGAGCTGTTCTTCTACTCGGCAGAGGATGCTGCCGAGGGTGACTCGCTTCTCGCCGGTGAACTTCTCGACCTCGAACCCGCGTTTCGCGACGCGGTGGTGCTCACACTGCCGTTGAGCCCGGTCTGCGGTGAGGACTGCACCGGACTCTGCGTGCAGTGCGGGGTCAGGCTGGCAGATGCCGAGCCTGACCACGGCCACGAGGTGGTCGACGCCCGCTGGGCGAAGCTGCAAGGTCTGATTCCGGAACATAACAACGATCAGGAGAGCTGACGTGGCTGTCCCCAAGCGCAAGATGTCGCGGAGCAACACTCGCTCCCGCAGGTCGCAGTGGAAGGCCGCCGCGGTTTCGCTCGTGAGCTGCCCCCAGTGCCGCTCGCCGAAGCGTCCGCACGTGGCGTGCCCGACCTGCGGCACCTACAACCGCCGTCAGGTGATCGAGCCCTCCGCCTGATCGCAGTCTGACAGACGGATGCCGGCCGGGTCCTTTCCGGCCCGGTCGGCGTCATCGTCCGCCCACCCTGCGATGGCGGTCCGCCCGCGGTTGTGGTGGACGCCGGGGTTCGCGGTAGAACGCGTGCCCTCCCGGCGCCCACCACGTCTTCGGGCATCTCTCGTTTCTTCGCCATCGCACATTTCGACGAGAGAGCGTGCGAGGAGAAGTCGTGGGTACGAGTGTCAAACCGGTCGCCGTCGAGTTCGTCAAGGACGAGCTTGAGCGCCTGCTGTCGGTGCGTCTGGACGTCGCCATCCTGGAGCGTGCGCTGACGCACCGCTCCTACGCGTACGAGAACGGCGGCCTGCCGACCAACGAACGCCTGGAGTTCCTGGGCGACTCGGTGCTGGGCCTGGTCGTCACCGACACCCTCTACCGCAACCACCCCGACCTGCCCGAGGGGCAGCTGGCCAAGCTCAGGGCCGCGGTGGTGAACATGCGCGCCCTCGCCGACGTGGCCCGCTCGCTGGGCCTCGGCCGTTTCCTGCGGCTCGGCCGGGGTGAGGAGGGTACCGGGGGGCGCGACAAGTCCTCGATCCTCGCGGACACCCTTGAGGCGCTCATCGGCGCGATCTACGTGAACAGGGGGCTGGACGAGGCGTTCCGTGTCGTCCACCTGCTCTTCGATCCCCTCATCACCCGCTCCGCCTCGCTCGGCGCCGGGCTCGACTGGAAGACCTCCCTGCAGGAGCTCACCGCCTCCGAGTCGCTCGGCGTGCCCGAATACCATGTTGAGGAGAGCGGCCCCGACCACGCCAAGTCCTTCACCGCGGTCGTTCGCGTCGGCGGAGAGGGGTACGGTTCGGGATCCGGCCGCTCGAAGAAGGAAGCCGAGCAGCAGGCCGCGGAGGCGGCCTGGAACAGGATCCGCCAGGACCGCGACAGACGCGAAGCCGGCTGACCCGTCGCCCAAGGAGGGGTGCATGCCCGAACTGCCCGAGGTCGAGGTGGTACGCCGTGGCCTGGAGCGGTGGGTTTCCGGCAGGGTCGTCGCCCACGCCGAGGTGCTCCACCCGAGGGCGATCAGACGGCACCTGCCCGGAGCGGAGGAGTTCTCCACCCGGTTGAAGGGCCGCACCGTCGGTGCGGCGGAGCGCAGGGGTAAGTACCTCTGGCTGCCGCTGGACGGCCCCGACGCCATCCTGGCGCACCTCGGGATGAGCGGTCAGCTGCTGGTCGTGGAGCCGGACACGGCACCGGAGAAGCACCTGCGGGTCCGGATCGGCTTCACCGACGGTGGCCCGGAGCTGCGCTTCGTCGACCAGCGGACCTTCGGCCACGTGCTGGTGACCGCCATGACCCGGGCCGGCGGCCGGGTGGTGCCCGAGCCGATCGCGCACATCGCGGCCGACCCGTTCGAGGGGCATTTCGACGACGAGGCGTTCGCCCGCCGGCTGCGTGCCCGGCAGACCGAGGTCAAGCGCGCACTGCTGGACCAGTCGCTGATCAGCGGTGTCGGCAACATCTACGCCGACGAGGCTCTCTGGCGGGCCGGGTTGCACGGCACCCGGCCCACCGGAACGCTGACCAAGCCGAAGATCGACGAGTTGCTGGGCGCGGCCAGGGCGGTGATGTCCGCCGCACTGGCCGAGGGCGGCACATCCTTCGACAGTCTTTACGTGAATGTCAATGGTGAGAGCGGTTACTTCGACCGTTCCCTGGCGGTCTACGGCAGGCGCGACGAGCCCTGCCCGCGGTGCGGTGCCCCGATCGTTCGCGAGTCGTTCATGAACCGCTCCTCCTACAGCTGTCCTCGCTGCCAGCCCAGGCCGAGGAGGGCCGCGGCGTGACGGACGTGCGGCTGACCGCCTGGGTCAGGGGTCACGTGCAGGGTGTGGGTTTCCGCTGGTGGACGCGGTCCAGGGCACTGGAGCTCGGCCTGGTCGGCTGGGCGCGCAACACGGCCGACGGCCGGGTGGAGGTGGTCGCGCAGGGGCCTGAGAAGTCCTGCGCGATGCTGCTTGAGCTGCTCAGGGGCGGTGAGACGCCCGGCAGGGTGGACGGGGTCGTCGAACGTTGGAGCGAGTTCAAAGGCATTCTCGAGGGTTTTGTCGAGCGCTGACCACTTTCCCAAACCGCCCAAAATACGGTATAGTTGACTGTCGAGAGTGCCTACTGGTGCATCCATTCGGAGCGTTCAGCTTGACCGTCTCCCTCACCGGTGCGACTCTTGACAAAGAACCACGCGCACCCCTCCCGCGGCAAAGAAGTGCGCGAACCAGTCTGGTCACTCAGCGTGGAGGACCCTTTACTATGGCGAAGGCTCTACTAGGCCACGTCGGCGGTCCCGACCCTCGTATGGTCTCGGAAATGCGTCGTCTCCAGCAGCGCATCCGTGATCTCGAGGGAGAGCTCACCCGGCTCCAGGCCCAGAACGACGAACTCGCGGCGAGTGCCCGCGACGAGGAGTTCAACCGTCTGCAGGATCGCGAGCCGGCTCTCACCTAACGGGGTCGGGGCGGAACACACTGTCCGGGGACGCCTCACCGGGGCGTCCCTTGTCACATTTATTATTTACGTCCCATATGTCCTATATGTCATATATGTCGTGCGAGGAAGGCCAGCTGCTCGGGTAACACCCTGCGGCGGTAGGCCGTGTCCTGGCATCCTTCGCTGATCCCTCCCTCGGCAGTGGCACCCAGTGCCTTCAGGGCTTTCAGCATGGTCTGGGTCTGCCGTGCCCACGCGTCGCGCTCCCCACACCCCAGCCAGACCGGGATGTTCACGAGTTCGCGCAGCGGTGCCTGCGCCGCGCTCACCGCCGGCGACGCCGCGACCACCGCCCCCACCTGTGCGGGTCCCAGCTCCGCGGCCAGCCTCAGCGCCCCCGCGCCGCCCGCCGACCAGCCCATCAGCCCGATCTTCGCGGTGTCCATCCCGTTCATGCTCAGGTAGGGCAGCAGGGTTCCCGGGATGTCGGCGGAGGGCCAGTCGTCGATGGAGGCCAGCGCGAAGCGCCCGCCCCCGGCTGCCAGGTAGCGGTCGATCGCGTAGACGTCGAACGGCGTGCGCGCGTCACCAGCGGCCCCGTGAAGCATGATCACCACAGGCAGCCCGTCCGTCGCCCCCGGAGGCATTCCGACGATGACCCGGCGCCGGTCGACCCGGCTACGCTGGAGCGTTCCAGGAGACGTCACCGGGGGCACGGGGACCGCGCCGCAGACGATCTGGGCGTACGCCCCCCTGATGCCGTCCGGGCCGGCCGCCAGCGCGGCGCCGCCGAGGCCCAGCGCGGCCAGCCCGCCGCCCACCAGGAAGGCACGCCGCCCGAGATGACCCCTGCCGCTCGATGGGCGTGACGGAGCTCCGCCAGCACCGCGTTCCGCGTTCATGCAGGGCACCATAGGCGGTGTGCGGGCGGGTGCGGGTGAAGAACGGTAGTCTTCCCGCGTTGGCGAAGCCGTGGGCTGACAGGGGAAGACGCGTTCATCGGCGCCCGGGGCGCGGCGCGTGACACGCGGGCCGGCGCGGCCACACCGTGAATGGGGGCTCTCTTTGTATCTCAAGACCCTTACCCTGCGCGGTTTCAAGTCCTTCGCCTCGGCCACCACGCTCCGCTTCGAGCCGGGCATCACCGCGGTCGTCGGTCCCAACGGATCCGGCAAGTCCAACGTGGTCGACGCCCTGGCCTGGGTCATGGGGGAGCACAGCGCCAAGTCGTTGCGCGGCGGCAAGATGGAGGACGTCATCTTCGCCGGCACCTCCTCGCGGGCACCGCTGGGCCGCGCCGAGGTCACGCTGACCATCGACAACACCGACGGCATGCTCCCGATCGACTACACCGAGGTGACGATCAGCCGCCTGATGTTCAGGGCCGGTCAGAGCGAGTACGCCATCAACGGCGACACCTGCCGCCTGCTCGACATCCAGGAGCTGCTGTCCGACTCCGGCATCGGCCGCGAGATGCACGTCATCGTCGGCCAGGGCCAGCTCGACCAGGTGCTGCACGCGGGACCGGAGGAGCGCCGGGCGTTCATCGAGGAGGCCGCGGGCGTCCTGAAGCACCGCAAGCGCAAGGAGAAGGCGCTGCGGAAGCTCGACGCGATGCAGGCCAACATGACCCGGGTACAGGACCTCACCACCGAGCTGCGCCGCCAGCTCAAACCGCTGGGCCGTCAGGCCGAGATCGCCCGCAAGGCCGCCGTCATCCAGGCGGACCTCCGCGACGCCAGGCTCCGGCTGCTCGCCGACGACGTGCTCACCCTGCGGACCACCCTGGAACGGGAGATGGCCGACGAGGCGGCGGTCCTCGCCCGCCGTACCGCGGTGGAGACCGAGCTGGAGCAGGGCCAGGCCGCCGAGGCCGAGCTGGAGGCCACCGAGGCCGAGGCCCAGCCGCGCCTGGCCGCCGCGCAGGAGACGTTCTTCCGGCTCTCCTCCCTCCGCGAGCGTCTCAGGGGCCTGGCGGGACTCGCCGCCGAGCGGCACCGGCACGCCACCGACACCGCGGTGGAGCGGCGGGGACGCGACCCGGAGGACTTCGAACGTGAGGCCGAGGAGGTCCGCGAGCAGGAGCGGGTCCTGGTCGAGCTGCTTGAGGGGGAGCGGGAGTCGCTCGCGGAAACCGTGGCCAGGCGTACCGAGACCGAGGCCGCACTCGCCGCCGAGGAGCGGCGGCTGGCCACGGAGGCCAGGGCCGCCGCCGACCGGCGCGAGGGCCTGGCCAGGCTCAGGGGGCAGGTCGGGGCGGCGCGCAGCCGGGCGGGGGCCGCCGAGGAGGAGATCGGCCGGCTGCGGCGCTCGCTGGAAGAGGCCGAACAGCGCGCCGAGGAGGCCCGCGCCGAGCACGACAACCAGGAGATGGCCGAGCCGACCGCCGATCCGGCCCTCGCCGAGGAGCTGGAGATCGCCCTGGAGACGGTCGAGCAGGCCAGGGAGTCCGTCGAGTCGGCCAGGGCCGGGGTAGAGGAGGCCAAGGCGGCCGTCGCGGGCCCGAACGCCGCGCTCGGCGCCGCCAGGGCCGCCCTCGCCGCGGCCCGCAAGGCCGACCAGCAGGCGCAGCGCCAGGTGGCCGCGCTGGAGGCCAGGTTCGAGGCGCTGGAGATGGGCCTGGCCGGTGGTGCCGACGGCGGCGCCGCGCTGCTCGCCGCCGACCTGGCCGGGGTGCTCGGGCCGGTGGCGACCATGTTGTCGGTGCGGCCCGGTGCCGAGGTGGCCGTCGCCGCCGTGCTCGGGGCCGCCGCCGAGGCAGTCGCCGTCGAGTCGCTGCAGAGCGCGGCCGACGCCATCGAGTTCCTCCGGGGGCGCGACGGCGGCCAGGCCGGCCTCGTCATCGCCGCAGGTGAGGCGGCGGCCCCGCCGGGTCAGGTGCCGCAGGCGGGCGCGGAGTGGGCGATCGACCTGGTCACGGTCTCCACCGAGCTGCGGGCCGCCGCCACTCACCTGCTGGCGGACGTGCTGGTCGTGGACGACCTCGCGACCGCGAGGAAGACGGTCGAGCAGTATCCCGGGCTGCGGGCCGTCACCCGCTCCGGCGACCTCCTGGGGGCTCACGCCGCCGCCGGCGGCGGTTCGGCGGGCGCCACCTCCGCCATTCAGATGCGGGCCGCGCTCGACGAGGCGACCGCCGACCTGGCCGAGGCCAGGGTCGCCGCCGAGCTCGCGGCGACGGAGCTGGAGGAGAGCGCGGAGGCCGAGGGGGAGGCGCAGCTCGCGGTCGAGGACGCCCAGGCGCGGGTCGCCGAGGCACAGACGGGAGTGCAGAACACGCAGGCCGGGGTCAACGCGGCACAGGCCGCACTGGACCAGGTCAGGGCGAGGCAGCGCGACGCGGACCAGAAGGTCGCCGCGGTGGCCAGGCGGCTCGCCCAGCTGGACGCCGCCGCCAGGGCGGCCCGGGACGAGTACGAGCGCCTGGCAGCGGGCGTACGGGCCGCCGAGGAGGCGCGGGACCGTGACGCGGCCGGTCTCGCCGAGCTGGAGGAGCGGCTCGCCGCGGCCGTGGGTGCCGAGGAACTGGAGAGTGAGCCCAGCACCGACCTGCGGGACGAACTCGCCGAGATCTGCGCGACGGCCAGGCAGGACGAGATGGAGGCCCGCCTCACGGTACGGACGGCGGAGGAGCGGGTCAGGGGCATCGACGGCAGGGCGGAGGAGCTGACGCGCGCCGCGGAGCGTGAGCGCGAGGAGAGGTCCAGGGCGGCCGAGCGCAGGGAACGGCGGCGCGAGCAGGCTCGGGTGGCCCAGGCGGTCGTCAGGGGCGCGGAGCTGGCGCTGCGCACGCTGGAGGCATCCCTGGCCGCCGCCGCGGGAGAGCGCGACGAGGCGGAGCGGGCCCGCGGGCAGGTCGACGCCTCGCTCAAGGCGGTCAGGATCCGGGTCCGCGAGCTCACCGGTGAGCTGGACAAGCTGGTCAACCGGGCACACGGCAGCGAGGTGGCCCGCACCGAGCAGCGGCTCCGGCTGGAGCAGCTCCAGGAGCGGGCGGTGGAGGAGTACGGCGTCGAGGCGGACACCCTCATCGCCGAGTACGGCCCCGGCGAGCCGGTCCCGACGGTGGACGGCGAGCCCGTCCCCTACGACCGCGAGGAGCAGCTCAAACGGGCCAGGGTGGCCGACCGGCAGATGGCCCAGCTCGGCAAGGTCAACCCGCTCGCGCTTGAGGAGTTCGCGGCTCTTGAGGAGCGGCACTCGTTTCTCACCTCGCAGCTGGAAGACCTCAAGAAGACCCGCCGCGACCTGCTGCTCGTGGTCAAGGAGGTCGACGAGCGGGTCGAACAGGTCTTCGGCGCCGCCTTCGCGGACGTGGCCCGCGAGTTCGAGACGATCTTCACGCGAGTGTTCCCCGGTGGTGAGGGCAGGCTGCTGCTCACCGATCCGGAGGACATGCTGACCACCGGTGTCGAGGTCGAGGCCCGGCCACCGGGCAAGAAGGTCAAGCGGCTGTCGCTGCTGTCCGGTGGCGAGCGGTCGCTGACCGCGGTGGCGTTCCTCGTGTCCATCTTCAAGGCACGGCCCTCGCCGTTCTACGTGATGGACGAGGTCGAGGCCGCGCTGGACGACACCAACACCCAGCGCCTGCTCACCCTCTTCGAGGAACTCCGGCAGACCTCGCAGATCATCATCATCACCCACCAGAAGCGCACCATGGAGATCGCCGACGCGCTGTACGGCGTGTCGATGCGTGGGGACGGCGTCACCCAGGTCATCAGCCAGCGCCTGAGGGAGAACGAGTCCGCCTGAACCTCCGGGGCTCCGGAGAGACCGGACGGTGCGGGACCGGGCGGTCGTGAGCCTGCCCGGGGTTCCGGAGGGCCGGGCGGCCGCGAGCCCGTTCCGGTGTTCTAAGCCGGGTTTTCGTGGACGGTTCTGGACGGTCCGCGCGGCGAGGTGGTGACCGACGGTGAGGAACCGCGAACCCATCCGGACCCCTTGAGGTCGGAGCATCCCGGGGCGTCTGGAAAACTGTGGTCTTGTGGAAGCCTATCTCGGCATAATCGCGATCATCGTCGTCGTCGCCCTGCTGGCGGCCGGCGGCATGCTCCTGCTGTTCAGGAGGGGGGGCACCAGCGCGCCGCCGCGGGTCGAGGCGCCCGAGGCGCCGCCGGTCCCCGAGGAGACGCGGGCCCCCGGCAAGGGCGCGGTCATGGACGACGAGGCGACGACCACCGTGCCGCCGCCGGCCAGGCCGGTCGAGCCCGAGGTCGTCGTCATCCCGGAGATCGAGATCCCGCCGCCGTCCGCCGGCCGGATGGTGCGGCTCCGCGCCCGGCTGGCCCGGTCGCAGAGCACCCTGGGTAAGGGGCTCCTGGAACTGCTCTCCCGTGACCGTCTCGACGACGACGCCTGGGACGAGATCGAGGAGACCCTGATCACCGCGGACGTCGGCGTGGCGCCGACCCGGGCGATGGTCGACGAGCTGCGTACCCGGGTGAAGGTGCTGGGCAGCCGGACCCCCGAGGAGGCACGCGCCCTGCTCAGGGAGCAGCTGCTCACCCAGATCGGCACCGACATGGACCGTACGCTGCACGTCAAGCCGCACGGTGAGCGTCCCGCGGTGGTGCTCGTGGTCGGGGTCAACGGCACCGGCAAGACCACCACCACGGGCAAGCTGGCGCGCGTCCTCATCGGCGACGGCGGC
Organism: Streptosporangium amethystogenes; assembly: GCF_000721075.1. GTDB lineage: Bacteria > Actinomycetota > Actinomycetes > Streptosporangiales > Streptosporangiaceae > Streptosporangium > Streptosporangium amethystogenes. The sequence continues at coordinate 82,559 of NZ_JOEQ01000012.1, read as the reverse complement.
AAGGTTGTGCTGGGCGCCGCCGACACCTTCCGTGCCGCCGCCGCCGACCAGCTGCAGACCTGGGGAGACCGGGTCGGAGCCGCGGTGGTACGTGGCCCGGAGGGCGGCGACCCCGCCTCGGTGGCCTTCGACGCCGTCGCCGAGGGCATCAGCGAGAAGGCCGATGTGGTGATCGTCGACACCGCCGGGCGGTTGCACACCAAGACCGGCCTGATGGACGAGCTCGGCAAGGTCAAGCGCGTCATCGAGAAGAAGGCCACCGTCGACGAGGTCCTGCTCGTCCTCGACGCCACCACGGGCCAGAACGGCATGCGTCAGGCCCAGGTGTTCGCCGAGGTGGTCAACATCACCGGCATCGCCCTGACCAAGCTCGACGGCACCGCCAAGGGCGGCATCATCATCTCCGTCCAGCGCGAGCTGGGCGTCCCGGTCAAGCTGGTCGGCCTCGGCGAGGGTCCCGACGACCTTGCCCCGTTCGATCCCGAGGTCTTCGTGGACACACTCCTCGGGGGGTGAGTCCCGCCGGGCCGGTCGGTCTCGGGAGAGGCCGACCGGCGTGGCCCGGTTCGATCGCGGGGTCCTGGTGGACACGCTCCTCAGCGCGGGGCGTGGGACCGGGTGGCGATGGGGACGACCAGCGGCGTGCCCGCCACCGGGTCCTCGATGATCTTGGCGTCCAGCTCGAAGACCTCCGCCAGCAGGGCCTCGGTGAGCACCTCGGACGGGGGACCGGCGGCGACGACCCTGCCGTCGCGCATGGCCACCAGGCGGTCGGCGTAGCGGGCGGCGAGATTCAGGTCGTGCAGGACCATCACCACGGTGCGGCCCAGCTCGCCGTGGAGCCTGCGCACCAGCTCCAGCACCTCGATCTGGTGGGCGAGGTCGAGGAAGGTCGTCGGCTCGTCGAGCAGCAGCAGGTCGGTGCCCTGGGCGAGGGCCATGGAGATCCAGGCCCGCTGCCGCTGCCCGCCTGACAGCTCGTCCAGCGGGCGGTCGCCCAGGTCGAGCAGGCCGGTCATGGCCAGGGCCGCGCCGACCGCGGACTCGTCGTCGGACGACCACTGCCGGTACCAGGTCTGGTGCGGGTGCCGTCCCCTGGAGACCAGGTCGGCGACGGTCAGCCCCTCGGGTGCCGAGGGGGACTGGGGCAGCACGCCCAGGATCCTGGCGACCTCCCTGCTGGGCATCCTGTCGATGCGCTTGCCGTCCAGCAGCACCTCGCCGCCCGACGGCTTGAGCAGCCGCCCCATGGCGCGCAGCAGGGTGGACTTGCCGCACCCGTTCGGCCCGATGACGGCGGTCACCGTCCCGGCCTCGATCCCGAGATCGAGACCGTCGACGACGACGCGGTCCCCGTACCCCAGCTTGAGGTCAACGGCCTGGAGTCTCACGTACGGGCCTTCCTGCGCACACGGATGAGGAGATAGATCAGGTAGGGGGCGCCGACGACTCCGGTGACCACGCCCACCGGCAGTTCGACGGGGCTGAACGCGGTCCTGGCGATCAGGTCCGCGCCGACGGTGAGGACCGCGCCGGCCAGGGCCGAGACGACCAGCGGGGGCTGCGCCACCCCGGCCAGCCGCAGCGCGATCTGCGGTGCGGCCAGGGCGACGAACGCGATCGGCCCGGCGGAGGCGGTCGCCGTCGCCGCGAGAAGTACGGCCGCGAGGATCATCAGCCCCCTGGTGAGGTGCATCCGGACCCCCAGGCCGGTCACGGTGTCGTCGCCGAAGCGCAGCGCGCCGAGTGAGGCGGTGCCGAGCAGCGCCGGTGGGAGGAGCACGGCCAGCGCGATCGCGACCGGGATCACGTGCTCCCAGCCCCGGCCGTTCAGCGAGCCGCTGATCCAGACCATGGCCCGGCTGCTGTCGTTGACGTCGCCGACGGTCAGCAGCCAGAACTTGAGGTTGGTGCAGATCGCCGAGACGCCGATGCCGACCAGGACCAGCCGGTAGCCGTCCATGCCTTTGCGCCAGGCCAGCAGGTAGACGGTCAGCGCGCCGATCAGGCCACCGAGCAGGGCCGCCGCGGGGACGCCCGCCTCGGCGAGGACGCCGCTCACGCCGCCCCAGGTGTTTCCCGCCGCCACGATGACCGCGACCACGGTCACGCTGGCGCCGGTGGTGACGCCCAGGATGTCCGGGCTGGCCAGCGGGTTGCGGGCGATCGCCTGGACGATCGCCCCGGACAGGGCGAGCGCGGCGCCGACTCCGGCGCCGGTCAGCGCGCGGGGAAGCCGGAGCTGCATGACGACGAAATGGTCGGGCCCGTCGCCGGTGATGGCGCGGAGGACCTCGGAGACGCTCATCGGGATGTCGCCGAGGCGCATGCTGAGCGCCATGAGCAGCACCGTTGTGCCCAGCAGGACCAGTGCGGCGGCGAGGGAGCGCGGCCGGAGCAGCCAGGAGGCGGGACCGATGCGCAGCGCCCGCCTGCGCGCGAGGTACGGGGGCGCGGTGGAGGTCACAGCCGCACCGGCCTTCTGCGCCGTACCAGGGCTATGAAGAACGGCGCGCCCGCGAGGGCGAGGACCACACCCACCTCCAGCTCGCCGGGATGGGCCACCACGCGGCCGATGACGTCGGCGAGCAGCAGGGCCGAGGCGCCCGCCAGGCCGGAGTACGGCAGCAGCCAGCGGTGGTCGGGGCCGGAGAGCGGCCGGGTGAGGTGCGGGACGATCAGGCCGACGAAGGCCAGCGCGCCGCAGACCGCCACGGAGGCGCCGCTGAGCAGGGTGATGGCGGCGATGCCGACGGCGCGGGTCAGGGCGACGTTCTGGCCGAGCGCGCGGGCGACGTCCTCGCCCAGGGAGAGCGCGTTGAGGCCGGGCGCGTTGACCAGGGCCACGATCAGGCCGACGGCGACGAAGGGGAGCACCTGCCAGGCCACGTCCGCGCCCCTGGCCGCTATCGACCCCAGCTGCCAGAAGCGGAAGGTGTCCATGGCCTGCTCGTCCAGCAGCACCAGCGCCGAGGTGAGCCCGTAGAGGAAGGCGCTGACGGCGGTGCCCGCGAGGGCCAGGGTCACCGGCGTGGGACCGCCCCGGCCGCCGGCCATGCCGAGGGCGAACACCCCGGCGCTGGCGACGAGGGCTCCGGCGAGGCCGAACCAGATGTAGCCGTACGGGCTGCCGACCCCCAGGACCACGATGCTGAGGACCATGGCGAAGGCCGCGCCCTGGGTGACGCCGAGCAGTCCCGGGTCGGCCAGCGGGTTGCGGGTGTGGCCCTGCATGAGGGCGCCCGCGACACCGAGGGCGATCCCGGCCATGACGCCGATGGCGGTTCTGGGGATGCGCAGGGACCGGACGATGATGTCGTTCTCGGTACCCGTGGGGCCGATGAGCGCGTGCCAGACGTCGGCCGGCGGGATCGGTTTGGCCCCGAACGCGAGGCTCAGCGTGACCGCCGACGCCAGGAGCGCGAGCAGCCCGCCCAGCACGAGGAGGCGGCGGCGGTGGATTCTCCGGACGGTGCCGGGCGGGGCGGCCCGTGGGACGGACAACGCATTGATCACCTGACCTCCCCTTTTTTTGCGTGATCGAGGCTGAGTATGCCAGCTTAGGTATAGCTAAGCTAAATAAGGCTTGCCTAATTTTGTGAGGAGATCCAGGAATCATGAGAGCATTGCGCGCTCTGGCCGTCGGGGTGGCGGGAGTTGTGCTGTCCGCAGGTCTCGCCGCCTGTGGGTCGAGCACCCCGGAGACCACCGGCGCCTCCGGCGCGTCCGCGGCCCCTGCGGCTCCCGCGGCGAGCGACACGGCGGCCTTTCCCAGGACCGTGAAACACGTCATGGGGGAGGCGACGATCCCCGCCCAGCCCAAGCGGGTCGTGGCCCTCGACCAGAGCTTCGTCGACGCGGTGCTGACCCTGGAGACCGAGGTCGTCGGTTTCACCAGTTACCGGGGTATCGAAGGGGAGCTCCCCGACTACCTGACCCCGGTCCTCGGCCACGCCAAGGAGGCCACCCCGGTCGGGACCCTGGAACAGCCCAGCCTGGAGCGGATCCTCGCGCTCAAGCCCGACCTGATCGTCTCGGCCAAGGTCCGCCACGAGGCGCTGTACGACAAGCTGTCGCAGATCGCGCCGACGGTGTTCAGCGAGACCACCGGGGCCATCTGGAAGGAGAACCTCCAGCTCGTGGGCCAGGCTCTGGGCAAGGAGGACCTCGCCGAGCAGAAGATCAAGGAATACCAGGACCGCGCCGGCAAGATCGGCGAGTCCATCAAGGCCAAGGAGGGCAAGCTGCCCACCGTCTCCGTCGCCCGCTTCGCGGGTGAGCCGACGGTCCGGCTGTATGTGGAGAACTCCTACTCGGGCCTGGTGCTCAAGGACGTCGGCTTCCCGCGCCCCGAGGACCAGCCGACCGTGACCGACACGATCATGGTTCCGATCAGCCAGGAGAACATCTCCCAGCTCGACGCCGACCACATCTTCGTCGCGGCCTACCAGGACCCGGCGGTCGGGCCGGTCAAGGAGAAGTTCGAGGCCAACCCGCTCTGGGGCAAGCTCAAGGGCGCCAAGCACGACGTCGGCGACACCGTCTGGATGAGCGCCGTCGGCATCCAGGGCGCGCACGCCATCCTCGACGACCTCGCCAAGATCTTCGAGGTCGACCCGGCCCGGGCCGGCTGACCGGCAGGGAGGTCGGGCCGCCTGTCCCGCCTTCCGATGCCAGGACCGGCGCGGGGCCGACGAGCCGTGCCGGTCCCTGCCCGTCGCGGCCGGTCCGTGACGGGAGCGCGGCCCCGAGCGGGGTCTTCCTGAACACTGATCGATTTCGGGTACCCGTACTCACATACTCGGATGCGACCACGGTACGAGCCGTGTCCGCCAGGGGAAGCGGGTGGTGAACCGCCGGGGGTGCCGGGCCGTCTTCCAGGTGGTGATTAATTCCTCAACGCGTGGGAAGCGGGGAGACGTGGAGATGGCTCTCGGAACTTCTGCGGGCGCGGGCCCGGACTCGGTGACGGGTCCGGGGGACGTGGCGGTTGACATCTTTCCTAACCCGAAAGTTGTTGCTACCTGGGGTTATGTGATGATAGACACACCTTCGACTGAATCTGGAGAACGATGTTACGATATTGATACTTGTTCGGCTGTAGGGCGTGTCGTACCCGCCGTTGGCGCAGTCAGCGAGCAGTCTCCCGATCGCGCAGGGCTTTTAACGGCCCCCTTACGGGGTGCCTGCGAGCATCGGCTACGCCGTCAGAAAGGGTGGAGCGCAGTCTTGCCGGGCGGTGGCGGGGGGAAAAGCACGAGGGGGATCCAATGATCACGATGACGGAAGAGCAACGCCAGGACTGGTTCGAACGAGATGTCGTGCCGGTCACCAGCCAGCTCTACGCGTCCGCGATGCGCCTGACCCGCAACACCGCCGACGCGGAGGACCTGGTCCAGGAGACCGTCACCAAGGCGTTCACCTCGTACCACCAGTTCCGCGAGGGCACCAACCTCAAGGCGTGGCTGCACCGCATCCTGACCAACAACTTCATCAACGACTACCGCAAGAAGCAGCGCTCGCCCAAGCTCTCGGCCGCCGAGGAGATCGAGGACTGGCAGCTCGCCGCCGCCGAGTCCCACACGTCCAGCGGTCTCAAGTCCGCCGAGACCGAGGCGCTGGAGCAGCTGCCGGACAGTGCGGTCATGAACGCCCTGCGTGCCCTGCCCGAGGATTTCCGGGTCGCCGTCTACCTGGCCGACGTCGAGGGCTTCGCCTACAAGGAGATCGCCGAACGGATGGGCACCCCCATCGGCACGGTCATGTCCCGTCTTCACCGGGGTCGCCGTCAGCTCCGCACCATGCTGGAGGGCTACGCCCGGGAGGAGGGCGGACTCCGCTCGTCCATCGAACAGGTCCAGCCGGTCTGAGTCGTTTCTCGCGGTGGGGCGGACGGGTCCATCGGGCTCGTCCGTCGAAGAGGCCCTGCCGTTCTGAGTCGTCTCTCGCGGTGGGGCGGGGTCCATCGCTCGTCCGTCGAAGAGGCCCTGCCGGTCTGAGTCGTTGACAGGGCGGACGGGTCAGCCGGATGCGATCAATGCGACCGCGGCGAGCGTGAAGCCGATGCCCACGGTCTGCACGGTGTTGAGCCGTTCCCCCAGCACCTGACGGGCCAGCAGCAGCGTGCTCGCCGGGTAGAGCGAGACCAGGACGCCGACGAGGCTCAGCAGCCCGCGCTGCTGGGCGAGCATGAAGAGCACGTTGGCGACCATGTCGAGTACTCCGGCCGCGATGATGACGCGCAGCGTGCCCGGCCCGGGGCGCAGGGTGCGGCCGGTGGCCAGGGCCAGCAGGGCGATGAGGGCGACCGAGGCCAGGCGCGCCCCGACCAGAGGCCACACGCCGCCTTCCGCCGGGGCCTGGGCGAGCAGGATGAAGAAGCCGCCGAAACCCGCGCCCGCGGCGAGCGAGGCCAGGATCGGGCCGTACCCGCCGCCGCTTTTCCCGCCGGAGGAGTCACGGCTCACCAGCAGCACCGCCAGCAGCGCGAGGACCACGCCCACCAGCGCCATCGGCTGGGGGCGCTCCCCGATGGCCAGTCCGAACAGCACGGGCAGCACCGCCGAGACGGTCGCGGTGATCGGCGCCACCACCGACATCACACCGGTGGCCAGTGCCCGGTAGAACAGCACCACCGCTGCCGCGCCGCAGAGTCCGGAGGCCGCGCCCCAGGCCAGCGTCACGAGGTCGGGGCTCCCCGGCAGGATCGGCAGCAGCGCCACGGCCACGGCCAGCCCCGCCGTCTGGGAGAGAACCACCACGGCGAGCACCCGCGACCGGCGGGTGGCCATGCCGCCCAGGAAGTCCGCGGTGCCGTAAACCATCGCGCAGGCCGTTGCCAGCACCACAGCGGTCACGCGTCACCCCAGTTCAATAGAATGTACTCTTAGTACAATATATGGAGTGCAATGGAGTGCAAAACGAGTTAACTAGACTGAACTTATGGACCCAGAGACGATCACCGCCGCGGTCGCCAACAACGTACGGGCCCAGCGGGCGCACCGGCAGATGACCCTCGACGAGCTCGCCGCGCGCTCCGGGGTGAGCCGGGGCATGCTGGTCCAGGTCGAGCAGGGCAGGACCAATCCGAGCATCACCACGCTCACCCGCATCGCCGACGCGCTCGGGGTGACCGTCGCGCGGATGGTGGAGGTCTCCGACACGCCCGTGGTCCGGATCGTCCACAGCACGGACGTGGTCACCTTCCCGCACGGTGACTCCAGCACCGCGCGCCTGCTGGTCGGCACCGACGCCCCCGCCATCCTGGAGCTGTGGGACTGGCGGCTGGCCCCCGGCGACCACCACGACGGCGACGCCCACCCACCGGGCACGCGCGAGATGCTGACCGTACTGGAGGGGCGGCTCACCCTCTCGGTGTACGGCAAAAGCCACATCGCCGAGGAGGGGGACGCGGTCGTGTTCAACGCCGACCGCCCGCACCGGTACGCCAACGAGGGGGACGTCCCGCTGCGTTTCATGATGGTCGTGACCGAGCCCCGTGAGACGCCGGATCGCTGACCGATATGAGATGTCCGCTGGAAGGAGCCCTTTTAAGGCTCTAACTGGTCTCATCGGATGAGACGTCGCCCCCGGGTACGCATCTCATTCGATGTGGCGTCGAAGTGGCGCGTCGGTACGGGCCAATCGGCGGTCTATGTCCCATCCTGGGGAAGACCCGGCCATGACCTTGCGGGGGACGCGGCCGGGGCCGCTCGCCGTCCTCGCGTTGCTTTCGGGGGGAAGCATGCGGGTACGGATGCTGTCGATGGCCCTGCTGCTCGCGGCGGCTGGGTGCGCTTCTCCGATCACCACGACAGGCACGCCCCCTACCGCGACCATCGCGCCCACCGGGCAGGCCACGCCGATCGGGCCGAACGAACCGACCGCCCCCATCGTGCCCATCGTGCCCGCCGGGCCGACCGGCCCCCCGGGGCGTACCACCCCCGCCGCCCCCGCCGGTGCCCCCGTCGCCGGCACACCCTCGGCGACCGCCTCGGGGACGGCGGGTGCGAGGAAGGCCGAGGCCCGGCCGGACTGGCCGGTGGGAAACTTCCCCGCTCCGCGTCCGGCACGCAGGATCAACTGCGAGCGGGTCAGATGCGTGGCACTGACCTTCGACGACGGTCCGGGGACCTACACCGGTGCCCTGCTCGACATGCTCGCCAGGTACCGGGGCAGGGCGACCTTCTTCGTCGTCGGGCAGATGGTGCCCGGGGACGGCGAGCGGATCCTTCGCAGGATGGTGGCCGAGGGGCACGAGCTGGGCAACCACAGCTGGAGCCACCCGGAGCTGCCCGGACTGTCGGAGGCCGGTATCAGGGAGCAGCTGAACCGTACCCAGTGGATCGTCAAGCGCGCGACGGGGGTGACGATGGACCTCATGCGCCCGCCGTACGGGGCGACCGATGCCCGGGTCGCCGCGGAGAGCCGCCACCTGGGGCTCGCCCAGATCCTGTGGGATGTCGACACGCTCGACTGGCGCGACAGGGACTCCTCGATCGTCGCCCGTCGCGCGGCCGAGGCGACACCGGGCTCCATCGTGCTGATGCACGACATCCATCTCTCCACCGTCCAGGCCGTTCCGCGGCTGCTGCGCCACTTCGCCGCCAGGGGCTACCGGCTGGTGACGCTCTCCGAGCTGTACGGGAGGCGCCTGGTGTCGGGCAGGAAGTACCCCGTCGGCAGCGGTTTCTGAGATCTTCCGAGTCGGCCCCCGTACCGGGGGAGGTCCGGCGGAGCGTGAACCTCCCGCGCCCCTTTCCCGACTGTGCGGGTTAGGGAGGCAGGGTGACTGACGAACTGCTGGTGGTCCGGTGCCGGCTCGGCGAGCGTGAGGCGTTCACCGCCCTGCCGCGACGCGGGCACGAACTCGGTGGCTGAGACCCGCCGCGGCGAGGGCCGCGGCGAGGCAGGCCATCGGGATCGACGGCAGCACATAGCGGTGGTCGAAGTCCAGTGCGGCGATCGGGGCGACGAGCAGGAAGACGGCCGCCGCCCACGGCAGCAGGGCCGGCCGCCGCCGCCCGACGGCTCCGATCCCGCCCAGCAACAGGAGCGCGCCGAACAGCGGGCCGTGCAGGACCCCGGGGTAGGAGTAGGCGCCCAGCAGGCTCCCGTAGGGCTCGACCGACGACATCCCCCTGATGCCGCCGTCGTACTCCCGGCGTACCTGGTCGATCAGCGGGAAGGCGGGCAGCGGCCAGGAACCGACGGGGAACGTCAGGGCGGGGGAGACTCGCAGGGGATGGCGCACCGGGGTGGCCGCGAAGGTGAGCGAGGTGTCGCGGACGACCTCGCGGAGGTAGTCGAGCGGCTGCGCGGCGATGGCCCGCAGCGCGAAGGACCTGGCCAGGTCGTTGTGGGCGAACCGGCCTCCCGGCAACCTGTTGAGCGAGGCGCCGGCGGCCCAGACGTACTCGGACGCGGCGTCGACCACCGTGCCGTTCGGGCAGAGCACCGCCTCCCGGGCCGGTGGTCTGATCACCGAGCAGTCGGCGAACGTCATCGTGCGCGCCCACAGCGCCACCCCGTCGGAGCCGCTGAGCGCGAACCGCCCGTGATGCTGCTGGTACCAGCCCGCGTAGGCGGCGAGCGGCAGCGTCCCGGCGACGACCAGCGCGACCACCCGCTGCCGGCCGGCCCGCCGCAGGAGCAGGTGGAGCAGGACCAGGCCGAGCAGCGGCACCGCGACCGTGCGGGTGAGCCCGGCCAGCGCCAGCAGCAGGCCCGTGGCCGCGACCGCCCGCGCCGAAGGGCGCTCCCGCCACATGAGCACCGTCAGGGCGGCGGTGACGAGGAAGATGACCTGGGTGTCGGAGAGTACGGCGTGTTCCAGCCGCAGGAACGCGGGGTTGAACAGGATGGGCAGGGTGGCCAGGGCCGCCCCCCACCCGGGAAGCGAATGGCGGCGCAGCAGCAGATAGATCATCAGGGCCGTGCCCAGCCCCATCAGGTGCTGCAGGCCCGCGATGAGCTGGACGCTGTGGAAGGGCAGCAGCAGCCGGAGCAGGAGGGGGTATCCGGCCGGATGGAACGCGCCGGAGGGCTCCAGATGGACCGCGGTGTTGAGGTAGGTGAAGGAGTCGTACCAGTAGAGCTGGGCGGTGTCGTAGCCGAGCATGACGAGGACGCGGAGCCCCGCCGCCAGCGCGATCACGACGGTGAACGGCAGGTGACCGCCGAGGAGCCGGTCGCGCGGCCCGCTCCGGTCGGGCGCGGTGGGCATGGTCGTGACGCCGCCGGGTGAGGCGAGCATGGATGGTTCCCCCGTTCCGGGGCCGGGGGTTCCCGGCGCGGTGGGAGCAGTCCAGCGAGTGATCGATAACCTTGACGTCACCGAATCCGGTTATGCCCGCGTTATGCCGCCTGTGGCACGCTGGCGCGACTCGGAGCCAGGGGGAGGCGCGCTGTGCGGGTGTTGGTGGTCGAGGACGAGAGGATGCTCGCCGACTCGATCGCGGAGGGGCTGCGCGGGGAGGCGCTCGCGGTCGACGTCGCCTACGACGGGGAGGCGGCGCTGGAACGGCTGCGGATCCACGACTACGACGTGCTCGTCCTGGACCGGGACCTGCCGGGCCTGCACGGCGACGACGTGTGCCGGGCCGTGGTCGCCGAGGGCGGCCTGGTGCGGATCATCATGCTCACCGCGGCGGGTGACGTGCGCTGCCGGGTGGCGGGACTGGCCCTGGGGGCCGACGACTACCTGCCCAAGCCGTTCGCCTTCGAGGAGCTGACGGCCCGCGTCCACGCGCTGGGCCGCCGGGTGCGCCCCGCCGACCCGCCGCTGCTGGTGCGGGCCGGCATCAGCCTGGACCGGGCGCACCGGCAGGTGTTCCGCGACGGCCGCTACGTGCCGCTCGCCCGCAAGGAGTTCGGCGTGCTGGCCGAGCTGCTGCGCGCCGACGGGGCGGTGGTCTCCAGCGAGACGCTGCTGGAGAAGGTGTGGGACGAGCACACCGACCCGTTCACCAACACCGTGCGGACCACGATGATGAAGCTGCGCCGCAAGCTCGGCGATCCCCCGGTCATCGATACCGTCACGGGCGTCGGGTACCGCATTTCCTGATATTCCCCCCACGGCTGGAGCCGGGGGCCTCCACGCTGAAGGAGATGTGATGAGGATGAGTGTTCGCCTCAGATTGGCGCTGGCCTGCGGTGTGGTGTTTCTCCTCGCCGGACTCCTGCTGCTCGCCGTGGTCACCTTCGTCGTATGGCAGAACCTGGACCCCCGCGACGGGCTGCGGCATCCCGACTACATCCGGGTCTCCAACGTCGTCTTCTTACCCGAGGACCTCTCGTACAGGGTGGCGGAACAGCGGGTCGCGCAGGTCAGGCGCATCTACCAGGTCGACGCGTCCAAGAACGTGATCACTGTGGGAGGCATCGCCCTCCTCGTCGGCGCCTGGGGCGCGGCGGCGCTCGGCTGGCGGGCCGCCGGCTGGGCACTGCACCCCGTCAGGGGGGTGACCGTGAGTGCTCGACGCATCGCCCAGGGCCATGACCTCGCCGGGCGCATCGCCCACGAAGGGCCGGACGACGAGGTCAAGGAGCTCGCCGACATCGTCGACGTCATCCTGGCCCGGCTGGCCCGTTCCTTCGACGGCCAGAGGCGCTTCGTCGCCAACGCCTCCCACGAGCTGCGCACCCCGCTCACCATCAACCGCACCCTGGTGGACGTGGCGGTCAGACGGCCCGACGCGACAGAGGACGTCAAGCGGCTCGGCGAGTCCTTGCTGCTGGTCAACACCCGCCACGAGCGGCTGATCGACGGCCTGCTCGCCCTCGCCGAGGGCGAGCAGGCCGTTCTGGACCGCCGTCCCTTCGACCTGACGGACGTGGTCGAGCACGTGCTCGACCTGGCGGGCAAGGAGGCCGAGGAGCGTGAGGTGGCCATCCACCGGCTGCTGGACTCCGCACCGACCGCCGGTGAGCCGGTGCTGGTCGAGAGGCTCGTGCAGAACCTCGTGGAGAACGGGATCCGGCACAACCACAGCGGCGGCCAGGTGTGGGTGTCCACCCGGCAGCGCGCCGACCGGGTGGAACTGGTGGTGGCCAACACCGGGCTGCCCGTCCCGCCCTACGAGATCGAGACCATCTTCGAGCCGTTCCGGCGGCTGCACGGTGACCGGCTGCGCTCCGAGCGCGGCAGCGGTCTGGGACTGTCGATTGTCCGGGTCGTCGCCGAGGCGCACGGCGGTGTCGTGATCGCCGCCTCCAGGGAGGAGGGCGGCCTGACGATCACCGTCGAGTTGCCGTACGAGAGCCCCTGACGGATCCGGTACGGCTCCGTCCCCCCGGGCGGAGGCCGTACCGGGTGTGTTCTCAGGTGAGCAGTAGTAGAAGCACGGCGAAGGCCACCCACGCGAGCAGCAGGGCCAGGCGCATCCGGCCGGTCATGATCTGCATGGCGATGATCCCCCCTTCCATGGGGAAATCCTGCCCGGCCGCTCTTGGAGGGCGGTTGGAAGCCGCTGGACCCGCGACCGACGGCAACGCGGCGGGCAGCAGGTCCTAGTTCCTGGTGATCACGCCGCAGGCGACGCGCCCGCCGGAGTCCCCGGCCTTGAGGGTCTCCACGTCCGGGCCACCGCCGCCGGCCGGGTCGCCGGGATCGGCGGGACGGTAGCGGTCGGGGATGTTGGCGTGGTTGTCGGGCAGCGTGTGGATGACGATGGAACTGCCGTCGGAGTCGAAGAGCTGGCCCACCCGGAAGCGGTCGGTCACGACCGTGGTCTCACCGGTGCCGTCCTCGGCGACGAGGAGGTTGGGCAGGTCGCCGGAGTGCCCGCCGTGCGTGGCCGGGTGGATGGTGAAGTGCGCGCCCGCGCTGGAGAAGGGGCTGCCGGTGACCGGGTCGACCGCCTTGGGATCGCAGACGCCCCTGGTGTGGATGTGGAAGCCGTGATAGCCGGCCTTCAGGCCGCTGACGGTGACCGTGAGCCTGGACTTGTTGTACAGCCTGTGGTCGACGCTCAGAAAACCGACGTTCTTTCCGGCGGTGTCCTTGATGACGGCCTCGGCCGACGGCCAGGGCCGACGCGGTACGTCTGAGGTCGCCTGAGCGTTCGCGCCGGTGCCGGCCACCGGCGTGCCGAGTGCGATGGCCAGGACGAGACAGGTCCTGCGAAACATGAGAGATCCCCCGTACGGTTTCCGGGCTCCCCGCTGTGGAGGGGAGCGGCCCCAGCACAGGTTCATATCCCAGGAGGGACGGGCGCCCGCGTCACCACGCCGCGCTCCCGCGGTTTCGGCCTTACCGGAGCCCCTGACACCCGGTCGTCGAGCATTGAGCATCGCCTACTCATGACCGCCACGGAGCGCTCCGGAACGCTGTGCTCAACGGATACCGGCAAGCGCGCGGCCCGCGCCGGAGTGGCGAGGGCACGGGTTGCCACTGGGGAGCTGATGACAGTGATCTGGAAGAGAGCCGCGGCACTGACCGCGGCGGCGCTGGCGATGGCGCTCGGGGGCTCGACGCTGTCCGCGCAGTCGGCGAGCGCCGATCCCGCGGGCGTCTTCAAGACCCTGAACTGGGAGAACGCCGCCGACCGGACCATACCGGGAGCCCCGCCGCCCGGCTTCATCAAGCAGTGGTCGAGCAGTCACGGTGCCACCACCGTGACCAGCCCGGTGCGGGACGGCTCCTACGCGGCGCGCTTCCAGCTCGACAAGAGCGACCCTGTGATCTCCAATGGCAAGCGCGCCGAGATCAGCCAGGGCAACAGGCAGCCCGTCAACGCCGAGCGGTGGTACGGCTTCAGCATCAACCTGCCCACCAGCTGGGCCTACGACGCCTCGGCCGAGATCGTGAGCCAGTGGCACCAGTGCGACGAGAGCAACTGCCCGGGCGGCTCGCCGCCGCTGGCGCTGCTCACCGACGAGGGGCGTTGGAAGATCGACTTCCGGGGGAACATCATCGACCTCGGCCCCTACGCCACCGACAGGTGGACCGACTGGGTCTTCCACGTCAAGTGGCGCACCGACGACAAGGGAGTACTGGAGGTGTGGCGCGACGGGCAGGTGGCCCTGCCGCCGTATACCGGCGCCACGCACGCGGGAGGCCCGTACTCGCCGTACTTCAAGTTCGGCATCTACAAGTGGGACTGGAACAAGGCCCAGTCGCAGTCCACCACCACCCAGCGGGTCATGTTCTACGACGCGCTGCGGCTGGGCGACGAGCGGGCCGGCTATGAGGATGTGAAACCGGCCGGTGGCGGCACGGACTGCGGCACGGCCCCCCTCCCGATAGCGGCCGCGTCCGCGACCACCTTCGAGCCGATCAACCCACCGGCCCAGGCCATCGACGGCAACCTGTCCACCCGCTGGTCGGGGCAGGGCTTCGGCGCCTCGCTGTTCCTGGAACTGAGCTCGGTGCGCCGGCTGTGCGGCACCCGGGTCGCCTGGCATCTGGGCGACAAACGGTGGAACGACTACACCGTCTACACCTCGCTGGACAACATGACCTACACCAAGGTGTGGGAGGGCCGGAGCTCGGGCACGACGACCGGGCTTGAGCAGAGGCTGTTCACGAACGGTCCGCGTGACGCCAGGTACGTGAAGATCTCCTTCTGGCAGAACCCGCAGAACGACTGGGCGAGCATCACCGAAGCGGCCGTCCTCGGCTCCTGAGCGGTGTCCCACGCGATCCCACCGCCCCCGTATCGCCGTCGCGCGGCACGGGGGCTCCCCCGGTGAATTCCCCCCACGGAGAGGCGACTCCCGATGCGACGACCCCGCCCCCTTTCCCCGATGATCGCGCTGGCCGCGGCCGGCACCCTGCTCACCACCGGGTTCGCCACCGGTGCCCCCACTCCGGCCCCCACCCCGGACCCGGCCCTGGCGCCGTCGGTCGGCCCCGACCCTGTCGACGGTGTGACCATGATCTATCCGACCAAGGCCGGGGGGCAGGTCTGGCACCTGTCGAAGACCCCCGCCTCCGACCCCCGCCTCGACGGGGCGACCCTGGTGCCCAACTCGGACGGCACCTTCACCGTGTGGAACACCGCCACCCGGATCGGTGTCTCCACGACCAGCTACAACCAGGACGAGCACGAGGACGACCTCGTCTGGCGCCAGCCCGACCTGCGCTCGCGGGGCTTCATGCACGACCGCAACGACTGGCGGAACGTGGAGATAACCGGATATGTCCGCTACGTCAGCGGCACCGATGACGGAGACGCCTTCACCTGGTACGCCCGCGGCGCCCGGCACACCGGCAGCGGCCAGACTCCCGACGCGTGCTGGGGTACCGCCTACAAGGCGGACCTGCGCTACGCCGACGGGGCCGTCAAGGTCGAGAAGGAGATCTACCACCGCCAGGGCGACGGATACGCGAACGGCACCTACACCGGTGGCGGTGCCTCGATCAAAGGCAAGACGGTCGGCTTCAAGGTCGTCATGTACGACATCCCCGGCGGCGTGCGGGTGGAGGCGTACCTCGACCGGGCGGGGAACGACACCTGGACCCGCGTCACCTCCCGTGACGACACCGGTGGATGGTCCATCGACACGAACAACCCCTGCGGCGGCACCCGTACCGAGAAGGTGACCTGGGGCGGCCCGAAGGCGGCGTTCCGCTGGGACGACGCCACCAGGGTCGATGTGAGCAGGCTCAGCGTCCGGGAGATCGACCCCGTCGGCCAGGCGGAACCCTGCCCGGTGAGACTCACCCCCGCCGGTGCCACCGCCAGCACCTGGGAGGCGGCCAATCCACCTGAGAACGCGATCGACGGGAAGCCGGCGACGCGCTGGTCCGGTGAGGGGAAGGGGGCGAACCTGGTGCTCGATCTGGGCGCCTCACGGCCGGTGTGCGGGGTCGACGTCGCCTGGTACCAGGGCGACAAACGGTGGAACGACTACACCGTCTACACCTCGCCGGACAACGTGACCTACACCAAGGTGGCGGAAGGGCGCAGTTCGGGCACCACTCTCAACGCGGAACCGTACCGTTTCCCGCGGCACCAGGCCCGGTTCGTCCGCATCTCGTGGTGGAACAGCTCCGCGGGCAACGGCTGGGCCAGTATCGCCGAGGCCACCGCCGTCGGCGCGTCCTGACCCCTCGGGTTTGTGCTCTTCGATCCGTCACGTCCGCGCCTTCCGGACCTCGGCCGGTGTTCCGCGACCCGATGTCCGGGCGGCCTCCACTGCCGACAGGGAGATCACACATGTCACGAAGAAAACCCGTGCGGGCGGCGCTCTGCGCGCTCCTGCTGCTGTCGGCACTCGGCGCCGGAGGCACCGCGCAGGCCGACGAGCAAGCCCGAGGCCAAGCCGTCGCCGTCCCCTCCGACGTCGTCCCGGCCATTCCCGGGTGTACCACCGCCCAGCCGGTCTCCGGCGTGACGGCCAGCACCTGGGAGCCGGTGAACCCGCCGCGGCAGGCGGTCGACGGCGACACCTCCACCAGGTGGTCGGGGGAGGGGTTCGGCGCGAACCTGGTGCTCGACCTGGGTCAGGCGCGCACCATGTGCGGTCTGAAGATCGCCTGGCACCGAGGCGACCTGCGGTGGAACGACTTCGACATCTACACCTCGCCGGACGGCGCGGCCTACACCAAGGTCTGGGCCGGCCGCAGCTCCGGGAGCACCGCGGGCTTCGAGAGC
Organism: Streptosporangium amethystogenes; assembly: GCF_000721075.1. Classification (GTDB taxonomy): domain Bacteria; phylum Actinomycetota; class Actinomycetes; order Streptosporangiales; family Streptosporangiaceae; genus Streptosporangium; species Streptosporangium amethystogenes. The sequence continues at coordinate 65,958 of NZ_JOEQ01000012.1, read as the reverse complement.
TACCCGTACGCCGCGCCGGTCAGCGCCCGTTACGTACGGATCTCCTTCTGGCAGAGCCTGGAGGGCTCCTGGGCCAGCGTCAGTGAGACCGCCGCGCTCGGCCCCGACGGGGGCCAGGGCGGCGAGCAGGTGGTCGTGGCGGCGGGTGACCTGGTCACCACCTGCGAGGGCAGCGGATGCGCGCACACGCGCACCTCCGACAGGGTCCTCGCCATCGACCCCGCCGCCGTGCTGACCCTGGGCGACAACCAGTACGAGAACGGCACCTATGACGAGTTCACCCGCTACTACGCGCCGACCTGGGGCCGGCTCAAGGCGAGGACCAAGCCGACGCCCGGCAACCACGAGTACGGGCTCGGCGACGGAGCGGCGGGCTACTTCGGATACTTCGGCGCGGCGGCCAAACCCGAGGGGAAGAGCTGGTACAGCTTCGACCTGGGCAACTGGCACATCGTTTCGCTCAACTCCGAGACGAGCCGGACCGCGGGCAGCGAGCAGGTCACCTGGCTCCAGAACGACCTCGCCCGCAACACCAAACCCTGCGTGCTGGCCTACTGGCACCGCCCGCTCTTCAGCTCCGGCTCCTCGCATGGCGACTTCCCCAACATGAGGCCGTTCTGGGACGTCCTGTACGGCGTCCGCGCGGACCTGGTGCTCAGCGGTCACGACCACGACTACGAGCGGTTCGCGAAACAGAAGCCGACCGCCGAGCCCTCCTCGTCGGGGATCCGGCAGTTCATCGTCGGCACCGGGGGCGCGTCGACGAGCCCCTTCGGCACGATCCGGGCCAACAGCGAGAAGCGCCTGCTGGCGAACGGGGTGCTCAAGCTCACCCTGGCCGCCGGCGGCTACTCGTGGCAGTTCGTGCGGTACGACGGCGCGGTCCTCGACAGCGGGGGCCCGGTCTCCTGCAACTGACCGGGTCTTCGCCTCATGTCCCCACTCGTCGGTACCCGCGGGTGACCGGCCCGGTCACCGCTCCACCGCTCGCAGAGGAGGCGGTTCCACGTGTACCTGTCAACCGTCAGGTCCGCGCCGGTGGCGCGGGAGGGCGGCCCGGTCCGTCGCCTGCTGTCGGGCAACGTGCTCGCACTGGGCCTGGTCAGCCTGGTGACGGATGTCTCCGCCGAGATGGTGACCGCCGTGTTGCCCGCCTATCTCGTGCTGGGGCTGCACCTCGGCATGGTCCAGTACGGCGTGCTCGACGGACTCCACGCCGGCATGACCGCGGTGTTCAGGCTCGCCGGCGGTTACGCGGCCGACAGGTGGCGTCTACGCAAGGCGGTCGCCGGTTTCGGGTACGGCCTGTCGGCCCTGGCCAGGCTCGGCCTGCTCGCGGCGGGGCCGTCCGTGGCGGGGATCGGCGGCGCGCTGGCGGCCGACCGGATCGGCAAGGGGCTGCGCACCCCGCCGCGCGACGCGCTGATCACCCTGTCTGCTCCGGAACCCATGCTGGGGCGGGCCTTCGGGCTCCACCGCACGATGGACGCGGTGGGAGCCTTTCTCGGGCCGCTGGCCGCGCTCGGGGTGCTGGCCCTGGCGGGCTCCGGCCAGGCGTTCTCGGCGGTGTTCGTGGCGAGCTTCTGCGCCGCGACCCTCGGCGTGCTGCTGCTGACGCTGTTCGTCCGGGACCGGCGCGAGCCGGCTCCGCTCGCTGAGCGGCGGGCCCGGACCTCACCGCAGGAGCCGCTCCGGGCCCCGGGGATGCGGCGGGTCTGGTCGGCCGCCGTGCTCCTCGGCCTGGTCACGATCGGTGACGGGTTCGTCTATCTGATCCTGCAGCGCCGCGAGGATCTGTCGATCATGTGGTTCCCCCTGCTGGCGGTGGGGACGAACCTGGCCTACCTGCTGCTGGCGACGCCGATGGGCTGGCTCGCAGACCGGGTGGGCCGCGGCACGACGGTGATGGCCGGATGCGGGGCCCTGCTCGGCGTGTACGTGCTCCTCGCGACGGGAGGCGGGTCCGTCCCGCTGGTCCTGCTGCTCTACGGAACCTTCTACGCCACGACGGACGGGGTACTGATGGCGTGCGCCGGGCCTGTCGTGCCCGAACGGTGGCGGACCAGCGGGATGGCGGTCGTGCAGACCGGGCAGGCGCTGGCCTACCTGGTCTCCTCGGCGGCCTTCGGCGCGGTGTGGCAGATGTGGGGACCGGCCCCGGCCTGCTGGGCCGCCGCGGGGGCCGTCGCGCTCGCGCTTCCGCTGTGCGGGCGGTGGCTGCGATGAGGGCCCGCGTCGCCGTCGCGATCCTGGCCACCGTCGTCCTGGCGGCGGTGGCGGTCGGGGTCGCGCTGCTGTCCGGCGCCGCGCGGCCGGACGTGCCCACGACACCGTTCGCCGCCCCGCCCGTCACCGGCCTGCCGGCCGGGCCCGGCGTGCTGGCGCGCAGCACCGCCGAGGGGCCGGAGTACGGCAGGCTCGTCGTCGCGGGCCGGGGCCGGCGCGACGTCCTGGCCCTGGCCTGCGTCCGCGTGTACGCGGCGGGCGGCACCGGTGTCTGCCTGCGCGAGGAGGCGGACGCGCCGGGCTCCTACGAGACCGTGCTGTTCGACACGCGCCTGCGGAAGACCTGGTCCAGCCCGTTCGCCGGGGTGCCCAGCCGCGCCAGGGTGTCGGCGAGCGGGCGGATGGTGTCGTGGACCGTGTTCGTCCAGGGCGACTCCTACAGCGACGCCGGTGCGTTCTCCACCCGCTCGGGAATCCTCGACACCCGTACCGGGGACGTGGCCGGCACCCTGGAGACCTTCGCCGTCACCCGTGACGGCCGTCCGTACGAGGCCGCCGACGTGAACTTCTGGGGCGTCACGTTCGCCGCGGACGACAACCGCTTCTACGCCACCATGTCGACCGGCGGCCGGACGTACCTCGTTGAGGGCGACTTCGCGGCGCGGCGCGTGCGGACCCTCCGCCAGAACGTGGAGTGTCCCTCGCTGTCGCCGGACGGCACCCGGCTGGCCTTCAAGAAACCTCAGCCAGGCGGGACGTGGCGGCCTGCCGTCCTGGACCTGGCGACCATGTCCGAGACCCCGCTGGCCGAGACGCGCGCCGTCGACGACCAGCCCGCCTGGCTCGACGACCGCACGGTGATGTACGGCGTGAAGAGGGGCGCGCGGCACTCCGACGTCTGGGCCGTTCCCGCGGACGGCGGGGGCCGCGCGCGCCTGCTGGTCCCCGACGCGGAGTCCCCCGCCCCGCTGGGCTGACCCGCCCGGTCCCGCCACGGGGGCCGCCCGGGGCCGGCCCCCGCCACAGAGGCCGCGGCCGGGTTCCGTCACGGCACCCGCCCCGGCCTCCTCTGTCAGGGGCCGCTGCTGCCGGTCCCGTCGTGGGGGTCGTCCGAGGAGGGGGTGGCCGGTCCTGTCAGGGGAGCCGGCCCGGGCCGGCTCCGTCGCCCGCTGGATCCGGTGAGAGCCAGGTCAGGCCCACCGGCGGTACCGGTCGGGGCAGGCCGAGGGCCTCGGCCAGGTCCTCCCGGCCACGGACGCCGAGCTTGCCGTAGGCGCGTTGCAGGTGGTTGGCGACCGTCCGCCTGGACAGGCCGAGGTGCTCGGCGATGGTGTCGTTGGTCATGCCGCCCGCCGCGAGTTCGCACGTCTCGCGCTCGCGCTCGCTCAGCGCCGCCTGCGGCTCGGCCCGCACCGCCCACGGCGGCCCGTACCCCTCGCACAGCTGGGCCAGGCCACGTCCCTGGATCCGTAACCGGGCCGCCAGGCGGTCCGCGCCCCGCCGGGCGGCGAAGTCGGTCGCGGTCGACAGGGCTTCCCTGGCCAGGCTGTTGTACCCGCGCTCCGCCAGCTCGTCCGCCACTGAGATCAGGCCGTCGACGTCCCCGTCGGCGGCCGCCCGGCCGTGCCGGTCGAACAGGGTGAACAGCTCGCTGTCGCAGCGGGTGACGACCTCGTGCAGGGCCTCCGCGACGGCGCGCGAGGGGCGCAGCCGTACCGAGTGGTAGAACGCCTCGACCGCCTTGGTGAACCACCCCGCCGACCGGTAACGCATGCCCAGCGAGGCCCCGGCCTCCGCGACCTTCGCCCGGTCCGCCTCGGTCTCCGTTTCTCCGCCGACCCCGCTTTCCGCCCGGTTCCCGTCGGCCAGAGCGTCGACGCGAAGCCTCGCCAGGTCCAGGTGGCTGTGCAGGTTCGACGTGGCGGGCAGCCGCCGAGTGATCTCCTCCAGCGTCCGGCGTCCCTCGGCGAACCGGCCCACCGCGGCCAGGCAGGCGGCGTGTTCGGCGAAGACGTAGATCTGGATCGGAAAGGGCACGTTGCGGTCGAGGAGCGTGCGGGCCTCCCGGAAGTGGGGCAGCGCCCGGCTCGGCCGTCCCGCCCACACCTCGCAGATGCCCAGCTCGAAGGTGAGCAGCGCGGCCTCGGCCGAGGCCTCCTGCTCGACGGCCGCCCGGTAGCCGGAGCGGGCCACGGCGAACGCCTCGTCGAGCCGGCCCGCCAGGGCGAGGGCCTGCACGTGGCAGGCCGCCGTGGCGGCACCCATCGCGCCCCACACCCGAGGGGCGCCCCGCCGCCCCGCCGCGTAACCGTCGGCCACCTGCGAGGGCCGGCCGAGGTAGATGTTCAGATACGCCTGGAGCGGGCCGCAGACACTCGCGATCACGCCGTCCCGCACCCCGGCGAACAGCTGGGCCAGGTCGGCCGGGACCAGTTCGGAGACGAGCCCCGTCGCGCCGTTGCCGAAGGCGACCAGTGCCAGCTCGGCGACGGCCAGCTCGGCGGTGGCCTCTCCGTCCAGGGGACCCGCGGCACGGGCCTGCCGGACGATCTCCGCCGCCTCGGCGGGGCGGCGCAGGTTCCAGAACAGGTTGAGCGCGCGCAACGCCGCCACCTTGGCGAGTTCGTCCGGGGAACCGGTCCCGCCGGACATGCGCCTGCCCAGCAGGTACTCCGCCTCGGTCGCCTTGTCCTGGGCGACCAGGGCCCGCGCCAGCACGTCCGCGCCCGCAGTGGTGCCGGCGTGGCGTGCCAGCCGTTCGGCCAGCGGGGCGTCGCAGCGTGTCAGCGCGTCGGAGGCGGCGCCCACCACCTGGTCGTCGGGCACCGGGTCGCCCGCGGCCAGCCGCCACGTCACCGCTCGCAGCCGCGCCTGGTCCACGGGCGCCCGGCCGTGGACCACCGCGCGGGCGAGCGTGCGATAGACGCCCCGGCGCTCGTCCTCGCCGGATCGGGCCCGGACGGTCTCGCCGTACAGCGGGTGCCCCAGCCGGACCACGAGGTCGCGGCGTACCCGCTCGACCGCGATCAGCGCGCGCTGTTCCAGCTCCACCAGTACGGACGTGTCCACGAGCGCCTCGATCACGTCGAGCGACACCGGCTCGGCGTGCGCCACATACGACAGCGCACGGGCCTCGTCACCGGTGAGGCCGCCGAGCAGGCCCGCGACCAGGTCGCGCAGCCGGTGCTGGGACGGTATCCGCCCCTTCCACCGCCACATCTCGCTGACCCGGCGCAAGGTTCCCGAGGTCAGGCAGGCCTCCACGAGATGGCGGAGGAACAGCGGGTTGCCTCGCGTGACGCGCCACAGCCGGTCGACGGTCAGCCCGTCGACCGGTCCGTCCAGCGCCGCGCCGAGCAGGGCGCCGACCGTCGCGCGGTCCAGCGGTTCCACCGCCGACGTCTGGACGAAGGGACGGCGCAGCAGTGCCGCGACGGCCGGTGCGTCCGTGCAGCCGGTCCTGGCCGTGGCGAGGACGCGCGCCCCCGCGGTGGCGGCCAGATGCTGGACCAGGGCGACGGACACCTCATCGAGGTGATGCACGTCGTCGATGACCACGACGCACGTACGGTCGCCCGCGGCCTCGCGCAGCGCGCCGGCGGCGGCGGCGAAGACGTTCGCCGTGTCCCGATGGACCTGTTCGGGCAGCAGGGCCGCCATCGTCGCGAACGGCAGGCCGCTCGACGCCTCGGCACCGGCCGTCACCACGACGTGCATGCCCTCGTCACGGCAGCGGAGCACGATCGGGTCCAGCAGCCGGGATTTGCCGGCTCCGGCCTCGCCGACGAGCAGCACGCCCGGCTCGCCCTGCCGCCCGAGCCGGGCCACGGCGGCCCGGGTCTCGGCCGTCCGTCCGACGAAGGGCCAGGCGGGGCGGTGGTCCCCGGCACCGGCGCCGCGCTCGCCGCAGGGCCCGTCATGGGGCCTGTCAGGGGACATCGCCTCCGGCGCGTCGCCGTGCGGACGCACATGACCTCCCTCAACGCCGGAAGTTCATCAGGAATCCACCTCTACCCATGATTATGCGAGGAATATCAGTTGGAATCCGTGGACGCCCATGAATAATCCAACTCACCGGCGCCTGGAGTCGGCGCGGGGAACCGCGAGTGCGAGACAGCCGGAGGGCAGTGAACCGGTGCGGGGCCGATCGGCGGGGAGTCAGCCAGATGGGAGCAAGCCCGGACATCCGGAGGTCATGATCGACGATTCCGGAGCCATCGACGTCGTTGGGCCCGTCGCCGGCGGGGGATGGCCCACGGTCGGCCGGGAGGAGGAGGTGCGCGAGATCCTCGCGGTGCTGGCGACGTCCTCGGGATCGGGGGTGCTCCTCACCGGTGAGCCAGGGGTGGGCAAGACCCGCCTCGCGGACCTCGTCCTCGATCTGTCCGCCGCGACGGGAGCCTTGATCATCCGGGGCGCCGCGACCGAGGCCACCCGGGGCATCTCCGGGGTGGGGATCGCCGCCCTGCGCGTCTCCGGTGGTTCCACCGGTTCCCCTTCCGGGCTTTCCGTCGTTTCCGGCCTGCTGGCCGGTGCTCGCGACAGTGCTCCGAGGGGCGTTCACGACGCGGCCTCGGAAGGGGGTGGGGATCCGGCCCGGTGGATCGTGCTCGGTATCGACGACGCCGACCAGCTCGACGCGGCCTCGGCCGCCGTCGTGGGCGACCTCGTCAGGACCGGGGGTGTCACGCTGCTTCTCACCGCGCGCTCCGGGGCGCCTCTCGACGGACCCCTCGCCCGGGTGTGCGGCAGGGGACCGCTGGTCGTACTGCCCGTGGCGAACCTCTCCCGTGCCGTCGTCCTCCGCCTGCTCACCGACGTCCTGGAAGGGCCGGTCGACGGGCTCACCGCCGACGCGCTGTGGCGGATCACCCGCGGGAACCCGCTGCTGCTCCGGCGCGTCGTCGGCATCGGCCTCGAAACCGGGGACCTCGCGCGATCGCGCGAGGTCTGGTCCTGGCGCGGGTCCCCCGGCGGCCATCCCCGCCTGCACGAGCTCGTCGCGGCCGACCTCGCCACACTCGGTGCGGGGGAGACGAAGGCGCTGGAATACGTCGCCCTGACGGGTTCCCTGCCCCGGGCGACGGCCGAGCACCTGGCCGGACCCGCGATCGTCGGGGAACTGGCACATCGGGCCGTCATCACCCTCACCCCACGCGGAGGGACGGACGAGGTCACCATGTCCCATCCGCTTCACCGTCAGGCCCTGCTCGCCGGGATCGGACCCCTGCGGCGAAGGCAGAGGTACCGGGAGCTGGTGGCCGCCGCGGGCGAGGCGGGGGTGCCCGACCCCGGCGATCCGGCGGCGGTGCTCTGGCGACTGGAGGCCGACCTCGACGTCCCGGCGTCACAGGCGCTCGTGGCGGGTGGGCGCGCGCTCGCCTCGGGCGACCCCGTGCTCGCCGAGAGTCTCGCCCATCACGTCCCCGGCACGCCGGGCGCGGTCCTCCGAGGCCAGGCGCTGATCGCCCAGGGACGGGCGGCGGACGGCGAGCGCCTGCTGGCCGACCACGGGGGAGGCACCGCCGAGACGGTGGCGCTGCGCTCGCTGAACCTGTTCTGGGGACTCAGCCGGCCCGGCGAGGCACACGAGACGATGGCGCGCCATCCGGGCACGGAGCGATCCGCCGACCTCCGCGTGGCCGAACTCGGACTCGCGCTCTTCACCAGGGCCACCCCGGCGTCCGAGACCGGGCCGCCCGCGACCCCCGCTCGCGGCCCGTTGAACCCGCTGGTCGCCGATGCCGCCACGGTCCTGCGGGCCTATCTGCTCACCTTCCGCGGCAGGCCGGCGCGGGCGGCGGAGGACTTCGACCGGGGACCGCTGAGACTGCCGGCGCGGTGGCCCGCCATGCGGGGCTCGGCCGCGGCCTGTCACGTTCACGCGCTCATCCTGGCGGGCAGGCTCCGCGAGGCGCTTCTCCTCGTCGACACCTACTACGAGGAGGCCGTACGACGCGCGGAGCCGTCGGAAGTCGCCATCGTCGGACACGTGCGGGGTCACTGCCGGCTGTGGGCGGGCTCGCCGAGGCGGGCGCTCGCCCCGTTGCGGGAGGCACGAGCGCTGGTCGACGAGCACGTACCGTTTCCGATGCGGGTCTTCATCGGCTGCGAGTACGCCGTGTGCGTCGCCGCCCTCGGACGCTCGCAGGAGGCGTTCCAGGAGCTGGACCGGCTCCGCGAGCTGATACCCGGCGATCTGGGACTGCGCGACAGGCTGGAGTTCAGCCGGATCCGGTTGCTCGCCCACTCCGGCAGGCTGGCCCACGCCACCGATCTCGCCAACCGGCTCGCCGACCGCTACCTACGCGACTCGCGACTCACCACCGGGGTCGAGTGCGCCTACTACCACGTCCGGCTCCGCCCGTCGTCCAGGGCCGCGGCCCGCCTTCGGGAGGCCGCGGGCGCCTGCGACAGCCCGCTCTTCGAACTCTTCGCCGACCACGCCGAGGCGCTGGCCGCGCGCGACGACGCGGTGCTGCGCGGCATCGCCGACCGGTTCGCCGAGCTCGGCTATCTGGGACTGGCCCTGGAGGCCGCGAGCGCGGCGCCCGGCGGCGGCCACCCGGCGCGGCGGCGCCTCGACGACCTCGTCGAACGCTGCGACGGCCACCGTCCCCCGTGGCCCCCGTCCTCCGGTGGCGCTATGGCCCTGACCAGCAGGGAGCGGGAGATGTGCGAGCTGGCGGCGGCGGGGCTCAGCGACTCCGCCATAGCCGCGAACCTCGGCGTCTCGGTGCGTACCGTGACCAACCTCCTGGGGAGGGCCTACCACAAGCTGGGCGTCCACAGCCGACGGCAGCTCGGCGCCGTACTCCCGCTGTCACCGGACCGGGAGGGCGGCGGATGACGGTGCCGCGGGCCCCGGCCAGGTCCGGCCCGCGTGGTGACGTGGGCCGGACAGGGCCGGTGGCGATCAGTTGGCGCGCTTGGCGCGGGCGGTGGTCCTGGCGCGGGTCGAGGCGTCGAGGACGACCTTGCGGATGCGCACGTTCTCCGGCGTGATCTCCACGCACTCGTCCTCGCGGATGAACTCCAGCGCCTGCTCCAGCGAGAGCTGGCGCGGCGGGATCAGCGTCTCCGTCGTGTCGCTCGTCGAGGAGCGCATGTTGGTGAGCTTCTTCTCCTTGGTGATGTTCACATCCATGTCGTCGGAACGCGAGTTCTCACCGACGATCATGCCCTCGTAGACCTCGGTGGTCGGCTGGACGAACAGCACGCCGCGCTCCTGCAGGTTCAGCATGGCGAACGGGGTCACCGGGCCCGGCCGGTCGGCCACCAGCGAGCCGTTGTTGCGGGTGCGCAGCTCGCCGAACCACGGCTCGTAGTTCTCGAACACGTGGTTCACGATGCCGGTGCCGCGGGTCTCGGTCAGGAACTCGGTGCGGAAGCCGATCAGGCCGCGGGCCGGGACCACGAACTCCATCCGGATCCAGCCGGTGCCGTGGTTGGTCATGTGCTCCATGCGGCCCTTGCGGACGGCCAGCAGCTGGGTGATCGCCCCGAGGTAGTCCTCCGGGCAGTCGATGGTCACCCGCTCGACCGGCTCGTGCACCTTGCCGTCGATGAGCTTGGTGACGACCTGCGGCTTGCCGACGGTCAGCTCGTAGCCCTCGCGGCGCATCTGCTCGACCAGGATGGCCAGCGCCAGCTCGCCGCGGCCCTGTACCTCCCAGGCGTCGGGGCGGTCGGTCGGCAGGACGCGCAGCGACACGTTGCCGACGAGCTCCTTCTCCAGCCGGTCCTTGACCATGCGGGCGGTGACCTTGGAGCCCTTGACCCTGCCGACCAGCGGCGAGGTGTTGGTGCCGACGGTCATGGAGATCGCGGGCTCGTCGACCGTGATGAGCGGCAGCGGGCGCGGGTCTTCGGGGTCGGCGAGGGTCTCGCCGATCATGATGTCCGGGATGCCGGCGATCGCGATGATGTCACCGGGACCCGCCTCCTCGGCGGGCTTGCGCTCCAGCGCGTCGGTCATCAGCAGCTCGGTGATCTTCACCCGCTGGATGGTGCCGTCGGTGCGGCACCAGGCGACCTGCTGGCCCTTCCTGATGGTGCCCTGGTGGACGCGGCAGAGCGCGATCCTGCCCAGGTAGGAGGAGGCGTCGAGGTTGGTGACGTGCGCCTGCAGCGGGGCCGTCGGGTCGTACGTCGGCGCCGGGATGGTGTCCTTGATCACCTCGAACAGCGGCTCCAGGTCCTCGGAGTCCGGCATGGCGGCGTCCTCGGGACGGTTGAGCGAGGCGCGACCGGCCTTGGCCGAGGCGTAGACGATCGGGAAGTCGATCTGCTCCTCGGTGGCGTCCAGGTCGATGAAGAGCTCGTAGACCTCGTCCACGACCTCCTTGATCCGGGCGTCGGGACGGTCGACCTTGTTGATGCACAGGATGACCGGCATCTTGGCGGCGAACGCCTTGCGCAGCACGAACCGGGTCTGCGGCAGCGGGCCCTCGGAGGCGTCGACCAGCAGCACCACACCGTCGACCATGGACAGACCTCGCTCGACCTCGCCGCCGAAGTCGGCGTGGCCGGGGGTGTCGATGATGTTGAGCGTCATACCGCCGTGCTTGACGGCCGTGTTCTTCGCGAGAATGGTGATGCCCTTCTCGCGTTCGAGGTCGTTGGAGTCCATGACACGGTCGTCCACGTCCTGGTTGACGCGGAATGCGCCCGACTGCCAGAGCATGGCATCCACGAGAGTGGTCTTGCCGTGGTCGACGTGCGCGATGATCGCGATGTTCCGCAGGTCGTCGCGGCTGTTCAAAGGCATGATGGAGTCTCACTCTGTGATCGTGGAGGCGGCCGCGGAACCTGCGGCCCTCCCATTTTAGTTGATCCGGACAATCGCTCTCACGCCTCTGACAGATGAAGTGCGGCAATTCACGCTCCGAGCCCCTTGTTTCCGCCGGATGAGGCCGGTCACGACCGGTTGCCGGAGGGGCGATGCCTAAGCTCGGATCCATGCCGTACGCACCGTCGTTCCCCGTGATGCTGATGACCCGGGACAAGCTGCGGATCGATGCCGCGCACACCCCGCCGCGCGGGGCGGCCGACCTCGGGATCGTGCTGGCCCACGGCTTCACCGGATCGCACCGGGAACGCGCCACCCGCCGCATCGCCCACGTGCTCAGCGGGTTCGGCGGGGTGGTGGCGTTCGACTTCCGGGGGCACGGCCGCTCGGGAGGACTGTCGACGGTGGGCGACCTGGAGATCCTCGACGTGGACGCGGCGGTGCGGCACGCGCGGGCGATCGGCTACCGCAAAGTGGTGACCGTCGGGTTCTCCCTGGGCGGGGCGGTGGCCCTGCGGCACGCGGGGGTGCTCGGCGGGGTGGACGCGGTGGTGTCGGTGAGCGCGCCGGCGCGGTGGTACTACCGGGGGACCCGGCCGATGCGCCAGGTGCACTGGGCGATCGAGAGGCCGGTCGGGCGGCTGTTCACCCGGCTGGGCAAGAACACCCGGATCATGAGGGGTGTGTGGGACCCGTTGCCGCTGGCGCCGTACGCGGCGGCCGCGCGGATCTCACCGGCACCGCTGCTCGTCGTGCACGGGGACGCGGACCCGTTCTTCCCCCTCGACCACGCGTACCAGATCTACGGGTACGCGAGCGAGCCGAAGGAGTTGTGGGTCGAGCCCGGGTACGGCCACGCGGAGTCGGCGGCCACCCCGGAGTTGGTCCGCCGCATCGGTGGGTGGGCCGTCGCCCGTTTCGGTCCGCCAGAGGGTGTTTACTCCTCTTGAGAATTGGTCACAGCGGGGGACGGGGCGCATGCGGAGTATCTACGTGGCGGGTCTCGGGCGGGGAGACGGCAGGCAGATCGTCGAGCTCGGCCTGATGGAGCTGCTCACCCGGAGGGCCGGCCGCACGGGGGTGTTCCGGCCGATCACCGGGGACGGCGAGGACCGCATCCTGGAGCTGCTCAGGAGCAGGTACCGGCCCGCCGCCGCGGCGACGGGGGTGAGCGCCGAGGAGGCCGCGGAGATCTACGCGGAGCGGGGCGTCGAGGAGCTCGTCGGCCGGCTGGTCGCCCGCTTCCACACGCTGGAGCGGGAGTGTGACGCGCTGCTGGTGCTCGGCAGCTACTTCGACACCGACGACCTGCCGCGCGAGCTGGGTTTCAACGCCCGCCTGGCCGCCGAGTTCGGCGCCCCGGTGATCGTGGTGGTGGGCGCGCACGGCGACGCCGCCGAGGAGATCGCGGCCGAGATGCGCACCGGCTACCAGGTCTTCTCCGACCTGGGCTGCACCGTGCTCGCGGTGATCGCCAACCGGGTGCCCGAGGGCACGGTCGTCGACTGTGAGCTCCCGGTCCCCTGCTACGCCATCCCCGAGCAGCCGTCGCTGTCGGCGCCGACCGTCGGGCAGGTCATGCGGGCGGTGGACGCGGAGCTGATCCAGGGCGACGAGGACAGCCTGCTCCGCGACGTGTTCGGATTCGTGTTCGGCGGTGCGACGCTCCCGGTGTTCCTGGAGCACCTGGCCGACGGCGCGTTGGTGATCGCGCCGGGCGACCGCGCGGACCTGCTGCTGGTCTCGCTGGCCGCCGAGGCGGCCGGTACGGTGAGACCGGCCGGGGTCGTGCTCACCGTGGGGGAGCGGCCCACGGCGGCCGTACGGGCGCTCACCGCCCGTCTGGCGCCCAGCATGCCGGTGCTCGCGGCCGACGGGGGCAGTTTCGAGGTGGCGACCGTCCTGGCGGGCCTGGAGGGGCGGCTCACCGCGGACAACCCCCGCAAGATCGAGACGGCGCTGGGCCACTTCGACGCGCACGTGGACGCCGCAGCCCTGGCCGACCGGATCGAGCTGACCCGCTCGAAGCGGGTCACCCCGATGATGTTCGAGCACACCCTGCTGGAGCGGGCTCGGGCCGACCGGCGGCACATCGTGCTGCCCGAGGGCGAGGAGGACCGCATCCTGCGGGCGGCGGACATCCTGCTGCGGCGCGGCATCGTCGACATCACCCTGCTGGGCAGGGAGGACGTGGTACGGCGGCGGATCGCCGACCTAGGCCTCGGCCTGTCGGGGGTGACCGTTGTCGACCCGCTGACCTCGCCGCTGCGCGAGTCGTTCGCCCAGGAGTACGCCAGGTTGCGGGCGCACAAGGGCGTCACCTTCGAGCGGGCCATGGACATGGTCGTCGACGTCAACTTCTTCGGCACGATGATGCTGCGCCGGGGCCTCGTGCACGGCATGGTCTCCGGGGCCGCGCACACCACGGCCGCGACGATCCTGCCCGCCTTCCAGATCATCAGGACGGTCCCCGGCACCTCGATCGTCTCCTCGGTGTTCTTCATGTGCCTGGCCGACCGGGTGCTCGTCTACGGCGACTGCGCGATCAACCCCGACCCGGACGCCGAGCAACTCGCCGACATCGCGATCTCCTCGGCCCGTACGGCGGAGAGTTTCGGCATCGAGCCGAGGGTCGCGATGCTGTCCTACTCCACCGGCGAGTCGGGCAGCGGCGCCGACGTCGACAAGGTCCGCGCCGCCGCCGCCCTGGTCGCCGAGCGCGCGCCGGACCTGCTGGTCGAGGGGCCCCTCCAGTACGACGCGGCGGTGGACGCCCGCGTCGCCGCCGCCAAGCTGCCCGGGTCGCGGGTCGCGGGCCGGGCGACCGTGCTGATCTTCCCGGACCTGAACACCGGCAACAACACCTACAAGGCGGTGCAGCGCTCGGCCGGGGCCGTCGCGATCGGGCCGGTTCTGCAGGGACTGCGCAGGCCGGTCAACGATCTGTCGCGCGGCGCCCTGGTCGACGACATCGTGAGCACCGTCGCCATCACCGCCATTCAGGCACAGGAGGTCACGCTGTGAGCCGGGTACTGGTCCTCAACTCCGGATCGTCCTCGGTGAAGTACCGGCTGCTGAGCGGCGCCGAACACCTGGCCTCGGGAGTGGTGGAGCGGATCGGCGAGCCCGGCTCCCCGGTGCCCGACCACCGGGCGGCCCTGAAGGTGGTCGCCGACCTGCTCGCCGCCGAAGGGCTGGGCATCGACTCTCCCGAGCTGGTCGCGATCGGGCACCGGGTGGTGCACGGCGGCACGACCTTCACCGAGCCCACACTGATCACCGACGAGGTGGTCAGGAAGATCGAGGAACTCATCCCGCTCGCCCCCCTGCACAACCCCGCCAACCTGACGGGGATCGAGGTGGCGCGGCGGCTCCGCCCCGATCTGCCGCAGGTGGCCGTCTTCGACACCGCCTTCCACGCGACGATCCCCCTGGCCGCCTCGACGTACGCGATCGACAAGGCGGTGGCCGAGCGGCTGGGCGTGCGGCGCTACGGCTTCCACGGCACCTCACACGCGTATGTCTCCCGCCAGGCCGCGCTCCTCACGGACCGGCCGGAGGCCAACGTGATCGTCCTGCACCTCGGCAACGGGGCCAGCGCCTCGGCGGTGTCCGCGGGGCGGTGCGTGGACACGTCCATGGGCATGACCCCGCTGGAGGGCCTCGTCATGGGCACCCGCAGCGGCGACCTGGACCCGGCGATCGTCCTCTATCTGGCGCGTGCCGGAGGCATGTCCCTCGACGAGATCGACGTGCTGCTCAACCGCCGCAGCGGGATGCTCGGCCTCTGCGGTGACAATGACCTGCGCGCGGTGGCGGAGCGGGTGAGCGAGGGCGACCCGGACGCCGAGCTGGCCATGTCGGTCTACTGCCACCGGCTCCGCAAGTACGTCGGCGCCTACTACGCGGTCCTCGGCACCGTCGACGTCATCGCCTTCACCGGAGGGGTGGGAGAGAACTCCGCGCTGGTCAGGGAGCGGTCGCTGGCCGGTCTCGGGGCGCTCGGCATCACCGTGGACCCGGCGCGCAACGTGCGGGGCGGCACGATCATCTCCCCCGACGGAGGCGGTGTGCGGGTCGCGGTGATCCCCACGGACGAGGAGTTCGAGATCGCCAGGCAAACTCTGCTGGTGGTTTCGCGAACTAACGGGGGATAGGGCACGTCTACCCATGGTGGACGTGCAAAATCCGCCGGGAGCCGTCCGGGGACACGGACCGTCGTTCGACGGGCCGTGGGACGGTCAGGCGGTCGCCCAGCGTCGCGGGGGCGTGCTGGGCCGTACGTCCGGGGGGGTGCCCGTAAGACCTACGGGCACCCCCCGAAGGATCCGGATCAGCCCAGGCGGGCGATCGACTTGTACTCCAGGAAGGACGACAGTCCCTCGGGGCCCAGCTCGCGACCGAGGCCGCTGCTCTTGAAACCGCCGAAGGGCGAGCTGGTCTCGACCATGTAGAGGTTGACGCCGTAGGTGCCGGCGCGCACCTGGCGGGCGATGTCCATGCCGTGCTCGGTGTCGGCGGTCCACACCGTCCCGGCCAGGCCGTAGTCGCTGTCGTTGGCGATCCGGATCGCGTCGGCCTCGTCCTCGTACGGGATCACCGCCAGGACCGGGCCGAAGATCTCCTCACGGGCGATGCGCATCTCGTTGGTCGCCCCGGCGAAGACGGTCGGGGCCACGTACCAGCCGCGGTCGTGGGGGCGATCGAGGCCGCCGACGACGGCCTTGGCCCCCTCGTCGATGCCGATCTTGATGTAGCCCTCCACCCGTTCCTGCTGCCGCTTGGCGACCAGCGGGCCGATACCGGTCGCCGGGTCGGACGGGTCGCCGACCGGCATGCCGCGCACCATCGTCGAGACCGCGTCCACGACCTCGTCGTAGCGGTTACGCGAGGCCAGAATGCGGGTCTGGGCGATGCAGGCCTGGCCGTTGTTCATCAGCGAGGCGATCGACAGGAAGCCCATCGCGGAGGGCAGGTCGCAGTCGTCCAGGATGATCGCCGCGGACTTGCCGCCCAGTTCGAGCGTGCAGCGCTTGAGCTGCTCGCCGCAGATCGCCGCGATGCGGCGCCCGGCGGCGGTGGAACCGGTGAAGGCGACCTTGTCCACGCCCGGGTGGGAGACCAGGTGCTCGCCCGCCTCGCGTCCGGCGGCGACGATGTTGACGACGCCGTCGGGGATGCCGGCCTCCTTGACCATCTCGGCCAGCGGGTAGGCGTCGAGCGGGGTCTCCGGCGCGGGCTTGACCACGATCGTGCAGCCCGCGAGGAGGGCGGGGGCCAGCTTGATCATGATGACGAACTGCGGGACGTTCCACGGGACCACGGCGGCCACCACGCCGACCGGCTCGCGGCGTACGGTCACGGAGCCGAACGTGCCCGGACGCTCCTCCTCTACGGGGAAGGTCTTGCCGAGCTCGGCGTAGTACTGGAGCATTCCGAGCGGCTGCGGGGCCTGGGCCATCTGGGAGAAGGTGATCGGGGAGCCCATCTCCAGCGTGATGATCTCGGCCATCTCGCCCTGGCGGGCCGCGTAGAGCTCGGCGAGCCTGGACAGGACGGCGGCGCGCTCGGGCATCGTCATCCGGGGCCACGGGCCGTGGTCGAACGCCTGCCGGGCGGCGGCCACCGCCCGGTCCATGTCGGCGGCGGTGCCGTCGGGGACCCGGCCGACCACCTCCTCGGTGTGCGGGGAGATGACGTCGATGGTGCCGGTCCCGGCGGGGGCCACCCAGTCGCCCCCGATGAAGAGCGTGTCGTGCTGGCGCATGATGTGTTGCCTCCTGGTGGGCGGGCCAGAGTCACAATTTGAGCGAATGCTTGCTTGGACAGTGTTATCCGACAGTGTCATCCGCGGGGAAGGGCGCCACAAGCCCCACCACTGCTTGAGACCGAATCATGTTCTGTCTCCGATGGCAAGGATGACAGAAGTCTCTGCCGGATGGGCGAGGTGGGGCGCCCTGTGCGAGGATTCATCAGGGTTAAACCAGTGACACGACAGGAAATGTTTACTCAAATCACCCTAAATAGGCAGATGGTTCGTCAATGGTGCGCGAGTTCCTCCGTTCCGGTGGCGAGCTTCAAGATCGTCTTCTATAGTTTCGCTCCGTCCATGAGGGGGCACCGGAGGTGAGCGAAGCGTGAGACCGACTCGCTCGGCGATCCTGGCCGCCCTGCTCGCGGCGCTGCTCCTGTCGCCGGCCGTGGCGGGGGCGGCCCCGCTCCGAGTGGTCAAGCCCAGTCCGGAGGCCGAGCTCAAGAGGCTGACCAAAGAGGCGGCCGAGATCAACAAGAACTACCGCGGCCAGGTGCAGAGCCTGGAGGAGACCCGGGTCCAGGCCAGCAAGGCCACCGTCAGCGCCAAAAGCCTCAAGCGTGCCCTGGCGGCCGCCGAGGCCGACATCGTGCGCTTCGCCCAGACCGCCTACATGGGCGGCGCCCTGGACGACGGCAGCCTGCTGAGCTTCCAGGGCGACCCCACCATGGCCCTCAGCCAGGCCGCCACCATGTCCTACCTGGCCAGCCGCCGCGCCACCCAGCTCAACCGGGTCAAGAACCTCATCAAGAAGGCCAAGACCGCGGAGAAGGCCGCCGACGCGAAGATCGTCGCGCTCAAGAAGGACATCGCCGACCTCAAGCGGCAGCGGGTCAGGATCGAGGGGCTGCTGGCCAAGTACGGCTTCCAGACCCCCTCGGGCAACGGCGGCCTGACCCCCCGCACGGTCACCATGCGCAACATCGTGCTGCAGACCTTCCCCATGCCCTACGGCTACGGCTGCCTGCGCCCCGGCGACCCGGGCGAACACGGCACCGGCCGGGCCTGCGACTTCATGATGAGCACCGGTGGCCGCGTCCCCACCGCCGACGCCATGGAGAGGGGCAACCGCCTCGCCCAGTGGGCCATCGACAACGGCAACAAGTACGGGGTCATGTACATCATCTGGCAGCAGAAGTACTACGACGTCCGCACCGGCGCCGGCTGGAGGATGATGTCCAACCGAGGCGGCAACACCGCCAACCACATCGACCACGTGCACATCTCGATGTTCTGAGCCGCCAGGCCTCCGAACTGCGGTCATCTCGTCGCAAGCCCCTCTCGGGGCACTTTGCGGACTTCCCGTTCCGGTCCCAAACCGGAGAGATCTGCGCGGCGGAGCTCTACGCGGACGAGTAGGTCCTAAGCCCGATCAGTTCATCGAGTGATGGACTGGGCGGTTGCCCGGTTGCGCCCGTAGGTCACCCGAGGCGGCAGGGGGCCGGCCAATGGAGGCAGACGGGGAGCCGGCTTTTCGCATCCAGCACCACCCGGTCGCCCAGCGGTTCCCCGAGCCGGACGACGCCCTTGCCGAATGCGCCGACGCCCGCACACAGGCCGCTACCGACGTGGTCGTGGACCTCGATTCCGAGGACCACGACGTCGGGTCGCTCGTCGGCCCGCAGGTGGATGGTCGGCATCTTTCGGATGTCACAGACGCCGTAGTCGTAGTTCACCCGCAGCGTGCGCTCGTCGAGCACCTCGAAGCCTCTGACGTCGGGGGACAGGTGGTCACCGACGGCGTCTTCGACGGTGCCGAGCGTGGCCCGGTCGACTGCGACGCGGTCGATCGGGCCGGGCAGGTTGGAGAAGTACATCCGCCACGCCGGGACGGTGGCCATGCCGCGCAGGGTCCGCAGGCGCATGGTCGTGAAGGTGGCGGCGATCATCTTGTACGCCCGATCGTCCTGGCTGGAGGCCTCCTCCTCATAGGGGGACAGTGCGATGAGCGCGTGGCGGGCGCTGATCACGGAGACCTGCGTGCTGGAACCGTCGTCCCAGCGGATCCGCGCCTCGTCCGGGGTCGGGGGGAGCGGGCCGGCCACGGCGAAGCCGTACTCCTCGTCACTCGAGATCTGCTCCTCCACGTCGTGCGGCATCTTGCTCAGCTCCTCCGTCGGGACGAAGCCGTTGCGCCAGATCTCCGCCGCGCCGCTGGTCCGCCAGGTCCAGACGGCGCGGGCGGCGTGGTCATCGAAGGTGAGCTGTCCGACGAGGAGGTTGCCGCCGCTGACGAGCAGAGTCAACATCAGGAGCATCAGGAGTAATCGCAGCATCCGAAGATTATCGAGGGTCCCCGGAACCGACAGGGCACTTTGTAAGACCGGCTCGACCTGCCCGTACCCCGGACTCGGTGCGCGGGACCACGTATCGCTCAGCGCCTCCTGGCACTGAGCGCTGCCATTCGGCCACAACCACGCCACAGCGTGTCGACCGCGGCAACGCACACGTCATGAGATGGCGGTGCGTGCAGGCCCGTACGACCGAAAACCGCTTGCCTCGTGTGGTGGGCTCGGGGAACGTGGTGTCCATGACGCTCTGACGGACAGCACCCCACCACTCCGAGATGCCACGGCGCCGACGCGTCCCGCAATGCTGTCAGCCCATACCCCTTTAAGGGAAGAGAGCCTTTTTGTCTCAGCAACATTCCCGGCAGGAGTCCCTGCCGCCGTCCACCGCGGCCACAGGGGCGGCCACCGTCACCGTGTTCGCCTCCCCCGCGAGCTGGATCGAGTCCGACGCCCTCGCGCAGTGCCGGCAGGTGGCCGCCCTCGACGGCATGACGCATGTCGCCGCGATGCCAGACCTGCACCCCGGCAAGGGCGCCCCGATCGGCGCCGCCATGGCGTCGACCGTGCTGTACCCGTTCCTGGTGGGCTCCGACATCGGTTGCGGCATCGCCGTGTTCCCCATGAAGCTCAAGCGCGCCGTACCCGAGAAGCTCGCCGCCCGCTTCCCCGACCTCGATCGCGCGCTGGATCCCGAGCAGGATGCCGACGACCCGGCCTGGGCCGTTGTGAAGGGCGATATCCCCGCCGGTCACGTCGAGGGCCTCGGGACGGTGGGCCGGGGCAATCACTTCGTCGAGCTGGCGCGGATCGAGACCGTCTTCGAGCCGGACCACGCGAGCCGTCTCGGACTCGCCGACGGCGACCTGGTTCTCATCGTCCACAGCGGTTCCCGAGGGCTGGGCGAACGGATCCTGCGGGCGCACACCGCGGCCTGTGGCGCGGGCCCCGCCCCTGATCCCGGCGCCTATCTGGCGATGCATGACGACGCCGTACGCTGGGGATCGCTCAACCGGCGGTTGATGGCCGCCCGGGTCGCCCATGCCCTGGGGGCCGAGCCCACCGAGCCGCTCGTCGACCAGTGCCACAACCTGGTCGAGGTTCGCGACGGGGTCTACCTGCACCGCAAGGGGGCGGCGCCGGGGGACGGCCGCGACGTGCTCATCGCCGGTACGCGAGGCACCCCCTCCTACCTCGTGGCCGCCCACGCCGGACCGGACGCCAACCATTCCGTCGCGCACGGCGCGGGCCGCAAGATGTCGCGTGCGGACGCCCTGCGCCGGGGCCGGGTCAAGCACACGGTCGAGGAGTTGCGCCGCACGCCGGTGGGGTCGCTGGTGGTGTGCGGCGACCGCCAGCTGCTCTTCGAGGAGGCGCCGACGGCCTACAAGCGCATCGAGCAGGTGATCGCCGACCTCGTCGACCATGACCTGGCCACGCCCGTGGCCACCACGGTCCCTCTGGTCACCTACAAGACGCCCGATCTCGGATCCACGCCCCGGCGGGACCAGCGCCGCAAGCGAGGCGCGCGGTGAGCGTCCACCTGCTCCTGTCGGCCGGGCGTGGCCCGCAGGAGTGCGCCTGGGCGCTGGCCCGGCTGCTGCGCCGCCTGGAAGCCGACGCCACCCGGCAGAACCTGGAGACCCATCGGGCCGAGACCGTTCCCGGTGACCGGCCCGACACCTACCGATCGGTCCTGATCCAGATCTCGGGAGCCGGCGCCGAGGCGTTCGCCGCCTCGTGGACCGGAACCCTGTGCTGGCAGGCTCCCAGCCCCTACCGGGCCGGCACGGGCCGAAAGAACTGGTACGTCATCGCCCAACCGTGCCAGGTCGACACCCCGCACACGACGTTCGCGGAGGCGGACGTCGACATCGTCGCCTGCCGCACCGGCGGCCCCGGCGGTCAACATCGGAACAAGGCCAGCACGGCGGTACGGGCGACCCACCGGCCCTCGGGGATCGTCGTCGTGGTCGACACCGAACGGCAGTTCAGCCTCAACCGCCGCATCGCCATGCGGCTGCTGCGACAGCGCATCGAGGACGGCGACGAGACGGCGGGGCGCGCCCTCACCACCGCCCGCCGGCGCGTCCACGATGAGCTCGTACGCGGCGACCCCGCCCGTATCGAACGCCCGGAAACGCCGAAGCAGGACCTGGCTTCACCGGAGCGGACGCGCCGACGACCGTGACAGCCCACCCGGCCATGCCCTAACGCGGAAGGAGATGCGCGGTGAGGACCTGCCGGCACGATCGCGGTACCCCGCGCCGTGAACAGCCCAAGGAAGCTCGTCGAGAGTGGAGTCGATCCTCGGCGGCGACCGGCCCGTCGGCGCGGCCGGCTGGAGGAGACCCGGAAGTCCTTCGTCCCGCAGGAATCGGATGAGATGTCCGAGCGCTGGAAGGGGTACCGCGAGAAGTCGTCCTGATGTACATCAGCAGAGGGATACTTCAACCAAGGAGAGGCGATGTCCGGCATCGTCGAGCGGTACGACATCTCCCGATCGGGCCCGCCGGTCGAGTTCGACACCCGCACCGGACTTTGGAACGTCTACGGCTGTCCCTTCCAGGGGCCGAAGAGCGATGGGGACATCCCTGTCCGGCTCGCTTGGGTTCGGTCAGAGGCTGATCTTGAGCGGGTCGCGGACGTGACCGGCGATCTGTGCGGCGAGGTCGATGAGTGGCGCGGCCATTCGGTTGTGGGTCAGGGCGAAGGAGAAGCCGTGTGCGGGGTCGGCGAAGGCGATGCTGCCACCACTGCCCTTACCGCCGAACGCGCGGGTGTGGCCACCCATCTCTCGCAGGCCCAGAAAGTAGCCGAGTCCTTTGGGGATGGGTACGCCGAGAACCCGGTCTGCCTCGACGGCGATCACCGTGGAGATCCGGGCGGTGCGCTCGGGTGAGATCGGGCGTACGCCGTCGATCTCTCCGATGAGAGCGGCGTACACGCGGGCCAGGGCGCGTGCGGTCATCGTGCCGGCGCAGGGCACATCGGCCGCCAGGTAGTCGGGCCGGTTGCCCGACTCGGCGCTGGGCTGGATCGAGGGGGCGGCCGTGAAGAACAGCGAGTCCCGTGGCCGGGCGGCCGGTCGCCCTCCTCCAGTCGGGCGATGGTCGTGCCGGATGGCGGGCACGCCGAAGTACAACTCCTCGATGATGCCCGGCGGGTCGGCAATCTGCTCGCGCAGCACCTGGGAGATGGGCGTCCGGTGATCCGGCGGACGCCTCGCCGAGGAGGAGCGATTCGGGGGCTTCCGCGGGCGATCTGGAGATCGTCGTCCGCCGGTGAAAACCGGGTGACATTTCGCATCACTGGCCGGAATGCTGGGGACGGGCGATGAGTTTTGTCGGTGGTGTCGGCCATTCTTTGCATGACCGCGACTTCTTGTGAGACCCAAGGCTGGGGCGCCAGCCATGACCACGCCATGTCCGACAACCCCGATCGAGGTGCCGTGTCCAGCCCACTGCTCGACTCACCCGCCAAGCCCGCGACCGCCGTTTCAGGTCGCACCCCGGCCGTGATCCGGTTGCTGGTGCTCGCCACGTTCGTGGTCATCCTCAACGAAACGATCATGATCAACGCGATCCCGCGGCTGATGGAGGCGCTGCGCATCACCGAGCAGACCGCACAGTGGCTCTCGACCGCCTTCATGCTGACCATGGCCGCTGTCATCCCGATCACCGGATGGTTCCTGCAGCGGGTGTCCACCCGCAGCGCGTACAGCACCGCGATGGGCCTGTTCCTGCTCGGCACGGCGTTGGCCGCCGTCGCGCCGACGTTCGAGGTGCTGCTGGGCGCTCGCATCATCCAGGCGTCCGGGACGGCTGTGATGATGCCGCTGCTGATGACCACGCTGATGCAGGTGGTGCCCGAGACGGACCGGGGCCGGGTGATGGGCAACGTCTCACTGGCCATCTCGGTCGCGCCCGCCATGGGTCCGACGGTCTCGGGGGTGATCCTCCAGTTCGGGTCCTGGCGGCTGCTGTTCGCCGTGGTGCTCCCCATCGCCGCCGTGATCACATGGCGCGGCCTGAAGCAGCTCAAGAACGTCGGAGAGCCCCGGTTCAGCACCATTGACTGGTTGAGTGTGGTGACAGCCGCTGTCGGCTTCGGCGGCCTGGTCTACGGGCTCAGCTGGTTCGAGGGCGGTGACGTCCGCGTTGCCGTCGCGATCGTGGCGCTCGGCCTGGTGGCCATCGCCGTCTTCGTCGTCCGCCAGCTGTCGTTGCAGAAGCGCGGCGTACCGCTACTGGACCTGCGCACCCTGCGCCACCGCACCTATACGGTCGCGCTGGTCCTGATGTCGGTGGCCTTCATGGCGATGCTCGGCTCAATGATCTTGCTGCCGCTGTACCTGCAGAACGTCCGCGAGCTCAGCCCCCTGCAGACCGGACTCCTCGTGATGCCGGGCAGCCTCGCGATGGGGCTGCTCGGTCCGACCGTCGGCCGCCTGTTCGACCGGTTCGGCGGCCGGGTTCTGGTCATCCCCGGCGCGATCGGGATCACGCTCGCGCTCACCGGCTTCACCCAGGTCACGATGACCATGCCGTTCTGGCAGCTCCTCGGTCTGCACGCGCTGCTGATGGTGAGTCTGGCCGCGACCTTCACCCCGGTGTTCACCCTCGGGCTCGGAGCGGTTCCACCGCCGCTCTACTCCCACGCCAGCTCGATCCTGAGCACGCTGCAACAGGTCTCCGCGGCCATCGGCACCGCGCTGGTGATCACCGTGATGAGCGCGCGAGCCGAGACCCTGAGATCCGCCGGAGCCACGGAGGCGCTCGCCAACCTCGACGGCATGCGGCTGGCCTTCGTCATCGGCGCGGTGTTGTCCGTGGTCGTGGTCATCACCGCCCTGCTCCTGCCGGCCCGAGCGGACAGCTCCGGCGAGTTCGAGGAAGCCGACCGATGAAACCGGCGTGACGGCGGTGAAGCGGGGCGCCGTGGTTTCCCTCTGCCTGATCCCCGTGGACGCCGGCAGACGATCTCGGACCGGCTACGAACGCCGGTGCCGGCAAGTGTGCCGGACGATCGCGGTGCTCCAGGACGTGATCACGTCCTGGCGTCTTCGAAGTGCCTCAGTCGCGTCGCTCAGCGCTCGCGCCGGCGTCGGGTCTTACCGCTCACTCCGCCGAACAGCGCCAGGCCCCTCACCACGACCACTGGCGCCGACGGGTCGACGTCCGGGCTGCCATGCACGTCGAAGCCGCCGAAGATGCCGACGCCGTGGCAGCGCACCTCCACCCCCTCGGGCACGATGATCTCGGCCCCACCGAAGATCGCGTTGATCGTGATCTCGACCTCCTTCGCCTCGAACTCGGCGCCGGTCAGGTCGAACCGCAGGCCGCCGAAGACGGCCAGCGCTCTGGTCCGCCGCCGCATCCGCCAGCGGCCCTTGCGATCGGCACCGCCGAAGATGGCGACGATGTTCTCGGGTGCGGAGCTCGCACCCGGCAGGTAGGACACCGGGTTCGCGGCCGGACGGTGCCGGTCGACCTGTAGGTCGCGGGTGAGGACCTCGAGCTCCCCCACGGTCTTGGCCTGGTAGAGCCTGTCCAGGCGCTCGGAGTACTCCTCGTGGCTCAGCTGACCGGTGCTCAGGGCTTCACCGAGCAGGGTGCTGATCTGCTCCCTGTTGCTGTCCGAGGCGCGCAGGTGCGACATCTGGGGGTCCCTGCGCTCAGGGGGATTTTCCATGCTGGTCACGATAGTTCTCATTCATCCTGATGGGGAACTCGCCACGGGGTTCGGTCACGTTCAGCTCACCCCCGCCTCGGTGATACCGGCCGGACGCCGGGTCCTTCACGTCCTACCGCGGCGACGAAACGAACCGGCCGAGTCAGCCGACGGTATAAAAGCGAATCCGCACCCTGAAGGTACGGCGTGCCGTCCTGCGTTCTCGCCGAATGTGACAGCAGCACCGAGGAGATCACCTCAACCTCCGCCGTGAGGCCACGGCGAGGGTCAACGCGATGAAGGAGTGCCTGCCCGTGACGGTGTGCGGGCACCCAGACACGATCGGGGTCAGTGATTTCGTCGTCCCTCTGCGCCCGGAACGGCCGGGGCGCTGCCCTGCGGCGCGTACCGGTACGTGTGGGCCCATACCCGCACCGACGACGAGGTGGATATCGGAACCGTCCGAATGGGGCCGGTGCTGGCCTATCCGCGGGGCGCGGCGCGGTAGTGCCAGGCGTACCTGGTTCTCGCCCCAGCCCCAGCGCAGACGGAATCCGGTATGGAATTCAATGATGTCATGCAACGAATGACTGGATTAATGGTTGGTGCGGTCTTTGGCGCGGTCTTCGTCGTTGTCAACGCGCAGAGCCCGCTGGACGCCGTGATCGTGAACTTCCTGCGGGTGGCCGCCTGCCTGGGGGCCGTGAGTGTCATCGCCATGTGGTTCGCCACAGTCCGGAAGGAACGGTCCGTCGCGGGCCCACGGCGGAACATGTTCGGCCGTGGTTACCTGGTCGTCGTCGCTGCCGAGGCGATCCTGCTCTTCGGCGGACTCCGGGTGCTCGCCGCCTGGGGGCGTCCTGAGCAGGCCAATGTGGCCTGGGTGGCGTTCGTGGTCGGTGTGCACTTCATCGCGTTGGCGCCTGTCTGGAAGGACTGGGGCATCGCCGTACCCGGTGTGGTTCTCACCCTGCTCGGTGCCGCCGGTCTTGTTCTGGCCTCGACGGCCGCGGTCGCCTGGGTGCCGTTCGTCAGCGGTGTGCTGTCCGGGGTGGTGCTCCTGTTCGGCGCCGCCCCCTTCGGCTGGCGCGCCATGACAGCTCGGACGGCCTAGCCGGACTGCCCACTGCGGGCCGGAGGCTCACCTGGTTGAGTCGGGGTGAAGTGCGTGTGGACACTAGACCAGGTGGACGGGGGCGAGGTCGACGAATATGCGGTAGTCCGTGATCAGGCCGTCGTCGCGGGTGCGCCAGATCGACACGGCCACGACGCTGGCATCCTTGCCGTCGAGCCGCCGGTAGGTCACCTCGGTCTCGGCGATGACGTCGGCGTCCACCTGCCAGTTCCTGACGATCCGGTGCCGCAGACCGCCGATGGTGGAGAAGAACGCCCGCAGCCCGGCGGCGATGGCCGCACGTCCCGTCATCGGCTCGGCGTTGCCGAACACCAGCGTGGCGTCCTCGGCCAGCAACCGCACGAACTCGTCGGGGTCGAACGAGTCGACTGTCTGGAAAACGCGTCGCACCACATCGTCGGTCATGCCGATCCTTCCTCGCGCAGTCGGGATCACTGATGGGGACGATACGGAGCGAGGGGCGACGCGCAACTATCGCCAAGGTGGGTATCCCATCGCCGCGAGGCTCGCCGAAGATCTCCGGACCTGTGACGCGGCATCGTGGCCGGGCCCGGCGCGGGGGCCATTCGGAATCACTCGGATCAAGGAAAGCCCCGCTTTCGCCCCTCGGGGCGTTCTGCGGTCCACGAGGATCCTGGTGACTCCGTCGGGCCAGGAAGCAGGGAGAACGGTGCCTTCCAGTGCGCACCAGCCCCTCGAAATCCCCCGCCCGGCAGACGCCTCGTACCTTCCCGCGTCCCTACCCTGATCACGAAGCCAGGAGGGGCGCATGACCGGAACCGATCGACGTGGTTGGCAGGACACGGTGGCGAAGCCGGCGGAGGAGCGGCGCTGGGCGGACCTGTGGGACCTGGTCCAGCAGCGGGTCCCCCTCGTCGAGGCGGACCGGGTCCTGCCGCTGTTCGATGAGCGGTGGCGGCCGGACGGCCCGGCACGCCCCCTGTTCGACCTGCTCGCCGCGACCCCGGCCGGAACCGTGGAGGAGGCATGCGCCACCCTGACCGCCGACCCTTTGCTCGAAATCCCCGTCGACGGCTGGATCGTCACCGGCTCGTTGTCCCCGGACGGCCGATGGCTGGCGGTCTGCACAAGAGGTTGGGCGTCCACTCGCCGCCACGAACTCCAGGTGTTCGACCTTGACGACGGACGCCAGGTCGCCTGCCGGGCGGGCGACGCCGACTCCGGGGTGATGCTGAACAAGGGCACGTCCGTCTTCGGCATGGAGTGGATCCCACCGAACCACTTCCCCGGTCTCGTGCGCAACGCCGCGGAGAGGACGATGCTGCAGCCCGAGGAATTCTCCCTGATCGCGGCGCTGAGCTGGCTGGACCACGACCGCTTCGCGGTGCTGGCCCGGCACTACCCCCGGCTCGGCCGCGACCTGGAGCCCGCCGCCTGACCTACTACACCGGCGACGGCGGGCGTATCGAAGAGGTCACCTTGGAGGAGGACCTGGTCTGGGACGAGCGGGGCCTGAACATCCTGCCGTCGCACATGGCCGCCGACCTGTCCTTTGGCCGGCTCGCCGTGGACGGCCGTACGCTGCGCATCATCGAGCCGCCCTGCCATGTCCTGGCCCGCTCACCGGAACAGGAGCACTGTCGCGAACTGTGTTTTCTCAGTGAGGGTACGGGCGAATGTCGGGTTTGACCGCCCATGCGGATGAGCCGAAGCCGGAGCGACGCACCGGCTTGCGTTGACGTTAACGTCAAGGTTTAGCTTCGCGTATGGCGGTTCTCAGCCGCTCGGCGTGCCCGGGATGCGGCGATAGCCGGCCCGATCCTGGGATTCACCGGATTGCCCCTTCTGTCGTAAGAGGTCTGTGTGGAAGTTTTCATTGTCGGTGCCAGCGGATATATCGGCGGTGCGATCGCTGACAAGCTCATCGAGCAGGAACATGAGGTCGTCGGGCTCGCCAGATCGTCTGAAGCGGCGGACGCCCTTCGCCGGAAGGGCGTGAAAGCGCATCGAGGTGAGGTCGGGGACCTCTCGCAGTGGGTCGACAGGGCCGGAGAGGCCGATGCGGTGGTCTTCGCCTGGCTGGCACCCGATTCCGATGCGTTCCGGGATATGGACATCGCTGCCGTTCGGGCGGTGCTCGCCCGGCTGACCGGCAGCGGAAAGGCGTTCGTCTATGTGACGGGCTCACTGGGTACGGGTGATACCGGTCCGGATGTCGAGGTCGACGTCGACACACCTGACAACCCCCCGGCTTTTCTTCGCTGGCGTTCCGACCTCGAAGCCGAGATACGTCGCTCCTCCCACAGCGGTGTCCGGTCGGTGGTCGTGCGCGCCCCCATGGTGTACGGGCGCACCGACGGCTTCGTCGCGAGATCTCTTCTCGCCGAGGTCAAAACCTCCGGGCGGACGCACTACGTCGGTGCCGGCGACAACCTGCTCGCCTTCGTACATGTCGAGGACCTGGCGACGTTGTGTGCCCGCGCGTTGCAGGCAGCGCCGGCCGGCGCCCTGTATCTGGCGGCCAACGGCGAATCCTTGTCCTTCAGGGACTTCGCCATGCGGGCGAGTTCCGCACTCGGCGCCGGCGGCGCCGTCGCCTCACTGTCCCTGCAGACCGCCCTCGCCGTCATGGGGCCGTTCGCAGAGGCCCTGACGTACTCCCAGCGCCTGTCCAGCGCTGCCGCCGAACAAGGACTCGGCTGGAGGCCGACCATGCACGGTGTCGACGCGGAACTTCGTTCACTCGGGGCGGTGATGCGGAGTTGACTCCCTCACCTGTGCCGTAGCCAGGTGTAGTCGACCGGCTGGGCGGCGTTCCACTCCGCCTGCGCCGGCAGCGGGAACTCCTGCCGTCCGCACCACATCGCGACCTCCCGCGACGAGGTGGGCCAGCCCGCGACCGTGGCCGCGTACGTCGTCATGAACGGCTGCAGACTCATACCTACCTCGTCCGTTCCATGGGTCCGGGGTGCCTGCAGGTGGGGATGCCGATCGGTGGCTCAGGGAACTGGGGAACATCATTCCTTCGAGTGACGTGGACGCTCCTTACCTGCCCGCACAATTCTGGGCATGACTTCGAGCAACCTGCTACTGGAAAGAAAGATCGGCCCGGTCCCCGTCCTCGACGCGACCGTCGGGGTCGGTCTTGCGCTCTGGGCCGTCGGGTCGGCCTGGAGGGACGGCGGAATGTCGATGCCGTTCCTCCTGCTGGCGACTCTGCCGCTGGCCTTTCGCCGGGTGAACCCGCCCGCCGCGCTGGTCGCGACGTTTGTCGGCGGCGTCGGGCTGCTCCTCAACGGGGTCAATCCCCTGTCCAACCTCGCGATCGCCACGTCCGCCGCCCTCGCCCTCTACACCCTGCTCAGACCGCTGCCGCGGGCGCAGGCCTGGAGGGTGACCGTGATGGTCCTGGCCGGGCTGTTCATGCTGGGCCTGTCGCTGGTCTTGACAGGCAGGGGCGAACTCGCCCTTACCGTGGTGCCCATGATCGCGTTCTGTGTCGGCGGTATCGCGCTCCTGGTCGACCTCGCCCGCGCCCGAGGTGAGGTCAAGGAGGTCCGCCAGGAGAGCGTGGAGCAGATGATCACCGCGCAGCGCGAGCAGGCCGCCATGGCCGAGCGGGCTCGGATCGCGCGGGAGATGCACGACATCGTGGCGCACTCCATCTCCAGGATCGCGGTGGAGGCCGAGACCGCCCCGTACACGATCAAGGATCTCAGTGATCCGGCGCGTGAGGGTTTCGAGCAGATCGCGACCACCGCCCGCGAGACGCTGGTGGAGATGCGGCGGCTGCTCGGCGTGCTGCGCACCGACGGCGGGGCGGGCGGCACCTCGCCACAGCCGGGCCTGGCACGCGTACCCGAACTGCTGGAAGAGCACCGCAAGGCAGGGGGGACGGTCGATCTCGACATCATCGGCGACGCCGTCCCGCTGCCCGCGGCCGTGGACCTGTCGGCGTACCGCATCCTGCAGGAGGCGCTGACCAACGCCCGCTCCCACGCGCCGGACGCGAACGTGCGCATCGAGCTCGCCTACCTGCAGGACACGCTGGCCATCAGGGTGAGCGACGACGGCCCCGGACCTTCCCCGAACGCGGGCGGCCACGGCCTGGTCGGGATGCGGGAGCGGGTGGTCATGCTGGGGGGCTGGCTCAACACCGGTACGGCGCCCGAGGGTGGTTTCCTCATCGAGGCGGGCCTTCCGCTGACGCGGGTGGAGGCGGCGGCGTGATCAGTGTTCTGGTCGCCGATGACCAGAGGAGCGTCAGGCACGGTTTCGCCGCGGTGCTGAACGCCCAGCCGGACGTCACCGTCGTGGGCACCGCCGCCGACGGGGCCGAGGCGGTACGGCTGGCCAGGCAGTCCCGGCCCGACGTGGCACTGATGGACATCAGGATGCCGGAGCTGAACGGCATCGAGGCGGTCCGCCGGATCGTCGCCGAGCTGCCCACCCGAGCCCTCATGATCACCACTTTCGACCTGGACGACTATGTGTACGACGCGCTCTCCGCGGGGGCGAGCGGGTTCCTGCTCAAGGACGTCAGGGCGAAGGATCTGGTGGAGTCGGTCCGGGTGATCGCGCGGGGGGACGCGTTGCTCGCTCCCCAGGTGACCAGGCGGCTGATCGCCGAGTTCGCCAGGCAGCGGCCCCGCTCGCACCCTCCCGCCGACCTCACCCCCCGCGAGCTGGAGGTGCTGCGGCTGATCGCGAAAGGCCTGTCCAACGCCGAGATCGCCGGGGAGCTGGTCGTCACCGAGCACACCGTCAAGACCCACGTCGCCCGGCTGCTGGCCAAACTCGGCCTGCGCGACCGCGCCCAGGCCATCGTCCACGCCTACGAGTCGGGCCTCGTCGTCCCCTACGCCTGAACGGGCAGGTCATCGACCTCTGCCGGGAGCGTTCGCTCCGATGAGCGGCCCCGAGTCCCTCCACCTGCTCTCCCCGCGCTCTCCGGCCGTGACCGGTTCCCGGCGCCGGAGCGACTTCCGCGTGCCGCGGCGCCCCTGACGGGACGGTTACCCTGTGAGCCGATCACCTGGAGGTGGCGTCATGGTCGATCGTCCTGAAGGCGGGCAGGCGGGGCTCGCCCTGGGCTGGCGGATGCGGGACGGGCGGACGCTGGTCGCCGGGCCGTCGGAACCGTGGGACATGGGTCCTCCCGGCCTCGATGAGATCTTCGGCGGTGAGCCCGCCGACCCGGGCGGTGTGGGCGTTCGCACCTACTACGCGCTGGACGCCTCGGGAGCGGTGGACCGGGTGTACGACACCCGGGTGTTCTCGCTGGAGGACGAGCTGTACGTGACGACGTACCAGGTCGAGGAGAACGCGCTGTATGTCCACCAGTCCAGCTACGACCACCGTTACGCCGAGGCGCGGCACGAACGGTCGCTCGAATGCGCGGGGCTGATCCCGCTGACCCCGGCACGGATACCGCCGTGGGAACAGGTCCTGGCCGCGCTCGCCGAGCTGGCCGGCCGCGAACAGGCCGAGGCCGCGGTCCGCAGGGGCGGGCTCGACGCGGTACGCGCCGCCTTCACCTCGGCGCTGCCGGAGCACCCGGGGGACGGCGTGCTCCGGTTGGAGCTGACCCTGGAGGGGGAGCGGCCGGTCGTACGGCTGAGCGGAGGGCACGTCCTGTGGCGGCCCACGGAGGTGGACCACACCTACAAGGAACTGCTGGCCCTGCTGCGGGCCGTCCTGCCCGTCAGGTACGGCGACGGCCCGGTCGAGCTCGTACCGTCGCAGGACATCGTCGACCACGCTTTCTGGGACCCCTGGAACTGACGGCGACCGATCTTTGGCCCCGCGCCGCGCGACGGCTCAGGCGGTCGGCACCACCATGGGGGTGCCGGTCACCGGGCCGGGTCATCAAGCCCGCTGCGCCTACGGCTTCCGCAACACCGTCAATTAACGACTCCGATCACGCTTCGCAACCACCTGCGCGAGCCGGAACCAAGCCATCCCCGTCTAAATCCATAGAGCCGTCATCGGGGAACGTTCACGGGTTGAAAACGGCGCAACGGTAGAGTACTTCCAGGAGAACCATCGAATCCTCATCTGCTCGGATCTTGCATGCCAGCCGCGTCACGGTCATTGCGGCCCGCCTTGGATTCGGATCCAAGGCACCAGCCAGGACATCCGTCGCCAGGATCCGCTTCTCCAGCAACCTGGCTTCACGCACGCTCATGCTTCGGCCTCGTTCTTTACGTTCCCGGCTGAGTTGACGCTTGAACGCGGACAGTTCTTCCCTGAGCTTGGAGTCGCCTGCCTGCTTCAGGGGCAGAGCCCCGAGCACCGCGTCGACGACAGGCGTGCGCAGGCCGAGTGCGGCGACAACTGTGCGCGAGGCAAGAGCGATTATCTCTTCGAGATGTCCAGGAGGGTCAGCCAGGATGGGAGCCAGATCAGGTTCGCCGACCACTGGATGGTTCTCGTATTCCCAGGGGACCAGGTCGTCTGGAAGGTACCGGGTGATGGCATATCGGGTGTGAGTCCGCCTCAGCCAGTCGAGATCGAGAGTGACACCCGTGACGCGTTCCGCCAGAGCGAAGGCTGCTGCCTTCCACTCGTTCACTTTCCCGGCCCAAGAAAGGCCTCCCATCGAGGCGTCCAGGTCCTGCAGCGCCTTCCCCCATCTCTGGCCTTCGGCACCGTCAGGGCGAATTTCGACCCGTGACTCCCCTCCACGCCAGTATCCGAACTGCAGGGAGATGTCGGAACCGCAGTAGACGTAGAACGTCTCGCTGTTCAGCGACAGGCCTCGCAGCACTTCCGGCCGGGCTCCCTGCAGGCCGTTGGGCTCCAATACGACGCTCCAGTCGCCCAGCGTTCCGATCAGAATGACGCCTCCATTCGGGAAGTCATCCCTCTGCAGCTTCTCATCGGCTTCGTCGGAGACCTCGGACAGTCTTCTCGGCTCAGTGGAACCGAGGTCTGCGCTGTATCCAAGAGCAACCTCGCGGACCGGGCTTTCACGTGTCCAGGTGACACACATCCTTTCCTTGAGCAGCCACTGCTCCTGGAGTAGGTTTCGGTAGTGACCGAGAAGCTCTCGCGACATCAGGTCTCCCGTATCAAAACGGACCGCGGCTATTCAGCGAAGGTGGCCGGGTCGGGTTGTTGAATGAGAAAAGGTGCATCTGGCCTGCAAGGATGTGTTTGCTGAAGTCATATCCACGCAGGATCGGATGCACCTTTTTGGTGAACGATACTATGGGCCGGAGGTGCGAACTGTCGGTGTCCGCGACCGGAAAGAACCTCATCGGACATGCTGGAACCGTACTGCTGCGCGGCTGCGCCTACCGCACCGGGCTGATCACCGTCCTGAGTAAGGAAAAGCCCAGCGAAGCTCTGGGAGCGCGGGGTGGTGCTGATCTCGGTTGCGAAGGCCCGCCATCCTCACCCGAGGGACAAAACGGGAAATCGACCACGCCAGGCGAACCTCGGTCGCCCTTGATGAATCGAGGTGGACTCGCGGCCCGCGACATGGTCGCGGGCCACGAGTTCATCACATGTCAGTTCGGAATATTTACGTAGAATCTTTGGAACGGAGAGGACCTGAAAACTCCATTGTAGTCGGATCCCAACACTCGCCAGGTCTGGAAGAATCCACCCAGCTTACTCCCGACCCACTCGTTGTGCTTCCACCAGATGTAGTCCACTCCCACGTTCAGCCTGTTTTCGAACCATGACCCCTCATATGTCGATGCGAAGGGGAACTCGTCGCAGTCATAGCCTCGGTCGGTCGGCTTAGGCTCTCCGGTTTCTACAAGCATTATCGCGCAGTACGAGCGCGACTTGTTGCGGTTGTTGTTTTTCGATTTCTCACTGGTCATGCGATGCAGGGGGCCGCTTTCAGGCGTTCCAGGGATGATCTTCGGTTCGTCTGTCTTTTTGGGAAATGTCTCGGACGGGACGTTTTTCTCTTCCATGTCCTCCAGGACACGACGGATGAGATCCGATGATTCGTTCATTACCGGCATGCCGTTCTCGTACTCGTAAATCATCGGCACGTTGAAGGTGGGTACCGCGGAAACGAAGACGCATCCACCGTAGTAGGTCGTGAGCTCCTCCGACGTATCGCAACGCACGGGTTCATCGAGCATCTTCGTTTCGATGTACCGCCCGTTCTGCCCCGGCCCCACCCATGAGGTGCTCAGTACGGGATGGAGAGAACAGGTGGCGAGCTTGTGAACGGACTGAAAGCTCTTGTCCTTTCCTGACCTGTACTCGAAGTACTCCTGCGGATTTGATCTCCACGCCGCGATGGTGCTCGACCGTCCTCCGGCCTTGAGGGTGCACGCTTCCTGGCTCGGATAGCCGATCGCGGGTATCTGAAGGTTGATCTCGTCGATGTTCTCTTCCCACAGGGGCGTGGGCGTGTCCCAGATGTACTCACCCTGATAGAGGTTGATTTGGTCGATCCGAGCCCAGATTTTTATGGTCC
Source organism: Streptosporangium amethystogenes (assembly GCF_000721075.1). Lineage (GTDB taxonomy): Bacteria > Actinomycetota > Actinomycetes > Streptosporangiales > Streptosporangiaceae > Streptosporangium > Streptosporangium amethystogenes. The sequence continues at coordinate 31,626 of NZ_JOEQ01000012.1, read as the reverse complement.
TGCTGTCGATACCACCGTTGCCGGCGTCGATCTCCTGATCCGAATCGCCCAGCTTCCCCCCGGCGAAGGTATGACCAATGACGCTGAAGAGGAACTCCACCTTTCCTCTCGACTTCCATTCGACCTGGCAGTCGCACGGCGTGTTTATCTTGATCTTGACGTAGCGCACCTTGCCCACGGTCCTGACCGAGCACCAGTTGTACGCGTTCTTGATCCATCCGTGCGGATGGGTTTTCTTGCTGTTCGCCTTCTTCTCCGCCCAGCAGTTGCTGAACTGGAAAGGCCTGCCGTAGGGGAAGTTCGCCGGGGCCGCCTGGGCGACCATCGCCGGGCCCTTCGCCGCGGAGACATTCTGAGGGGTCACGAAGGAAGAGCTCTGAGCTGCAGTGTCGACCTTCAATGACTGCCAGTCCGACCACGCCCCCACGACGGTCCCCGTGCTCGCCCGGGCTCGCCAGCGAACCAGCCAGCCGTCGGCCAGTTCGCCGTTGGGGACCTGGACGGAGCTGACACAGGCGGTGCAGACGTCATCGTCGTGCGCGGTCCAGATGGAGCCGCTGCCCTGGCTCTGCGGCGCGGACGGGTCGTGCTCGACCTCGTAGTCGATGGTGAAGGTGCGACCCGATTCGTCGGATACATACACGCCGAGCATGGGAGTGACCGACGAGGTCACCTCCTCGGTGTCCCCCACCGACGGAGACACCCAGAGGTCACTGATCTTCAGCTCCGGTGTGCGCAGTGCCTGCCATTCAGACCAGGCGCCGATGACCGTGTCGGACACCGCGCGGGATCGCCAGCGAACATCCCAGTTGTTACCCAGCGTGCCGCCGGGCACCTCGAAGTCTGCCAACTCTCGCGTGTTCTGCACTGTGGTGCTGGCGGACCAGATTCTGCCCGTCCCCTGTGCGGGGGAAGCCGACGGGTCGTGTTCCATCTCGACTTCAACGGTGAACTCGCCGTCGTCGGACCCGGAGATGAAGACGTCTAGCAGCGGTGTGAGATTCTTCGCCACGATCCGTCCGTCGATCACATGCGAAGACCGCACCGACATGTCGTCGATCAGTAGATCCTGTGTCTTCATCGCCTGCCAGGCGGACCACTTGCCGACCACGCCGTCGGCGGTGGCCCTGGCACGCCAGCGAACCGACCAACCGCGGGACAGGGTCCCCGCCGGCACCGCAGCTGAGCTGCCGCACCCCGAGCACACGTCCTGCTCGGCGCCGCTCCAGATAAGTCCCCTGCCCTGACGTTCGGGCGCGGAGGGATCATGTTCGAGCTGGTACTCGACGGTCGAGTTGCGGTGGTCGGGGTCGGTGACATTGGCGCGAAGTTCGGTGCTGTAGGAGGTATAGGCGTTTCCGTCGTTGTCCTGCGGAGTGAAATAGAGGTCCTTGACCTTAGGTTTGTTCACGTCGATCGTGAGATCCTGCCACGGTGACCAGGGCGAGTTCCAGTCGCCGTCTCCTAGCCGCACCCGCCAGCGGGTCTGCCAGCCGTCGGAAAGGAGACCTGCGGGAACGGCGACCGGTTGGACAGCGTCACTGATGGGATCCGCGATGTTCTGCACGGTCGACCAGATGAGCCCGCTTCCCTGGGCCGTCGCCTTGGGATCGTGTTCGAGCTGGTACTCGATCCGGTCCGAACGGGTCCCGTTCTGCGTCCACGCGTAGACCCCGACGTACAGTTCCGGCGTCAGTGACAAAGTGACCGTCGTCTCGTCGTCCCAGGTCGAGGGAGTCACCCCGAACCTGTCAACGACGGGAGCGGTCACGCTGATCTTCTCCGCGCGCCACGACGACCAGGCCGAAGGCTCCCCGCTGCCCGTGGTGCGCGTTCGCCATCGGATGAGCCATCTGTCGGCGAGTGTGCCGGCGGGAACGCTAGCCTCCGCCACGCCGTACGCGCCGTCCAAGGTCGCCGCCACGGAGGTTGACCAGATGAGCCCGCTGCCCTGCCCCTCGGGAGCGGAGGGGGCGTGCTCGATCTGGAACTCCACCGCAGTCGAGGTCATCGTCAGGTCGACGAAGTTCGCCCAGAGCCTGGGAGCGGCGGCGAGCAGGACATCGGTGTTCTTGTCGGCGTCCTCACCCGTCGGCCACGCGTCACGCCAACAGCACAGCGGCCGGGAGAGGTTGACCTCCACCGGCATCCAGACCGACCACTGGGAGGTTCCGCTGGAGGTGACCGCCCTTGCCCGCCATCGGATCAGGGAACCGTCGGCCAACTTCCCCTCGGGAACCTGTGGCGCGGCCCAGCCCCAGGAGTCCCGAAGCTGTGTGTCGACGGTTGTCGACCAGATCGACCCGCTGCCTTGGGCGGGTGGGGCCAAGGGATCGTGCTCGACTTCGTACTCGATGCGAAGGCTGTCGTTGGCCGCGGGGTCGAACGCCTCGGCGTAGAGTTCTGGCGTCGTGGTGGTCGTGACCGCCCTGCCGTCCAGTTGCTCCGACGGCGTCTGGTCAAGCCAGCCAATGACCAGATCGTGGGCGTTGACCGTCATATCCCGCCAGTCCGACCAGCCCAGCGCGCCGTCACCGGTTATCAGGCGGGCTCGCCAGCGTGTCTGCCAATTATCAGCTAACAGGTCTTCGGGGACCAGCGCTTTGGTTTCCCATTCGGAGATCTCAACCGAGGTGGACCAGATCAGCCCGGTTCCCTGCCCGGAGGCGGAAGGATGGTGTTCGAGCTCGTACTCGACCCGGACCGCGCCGTCGGCGAACGGATACGCCACCAGCTCAGGGGTCTTGGACAGGACCACCGTCTGCGAGTCCATGGCGGGAGTCGCCTTAAGGGTCCAGATGCCTGGCGCGTCACCGGTGAAAGGAACATCGATCTTAAGCGTCTGCCATGCCGACCAGGCCGTGACTGACTTCCCGGCAAGGACGCGAGCTCGCCACACCACCTGTTTGTCGTCGTTCGCCCAGCTTGGGGGAACGACGATGCCGGCTCGTTCTCCTGAGGAGACGTTATCGACGGCGCCCGACCAGGCTCCCTCGCCACGGCGGTCGGGGTCGTCCTTGAGCTGGTACTCCACCCGCATGGTCCGCCCAGCGGAATCCACCGGCCACACATGCAGTCGAGGCCGGTCGGATCGGGTCGTCAGCACTCCGTCGACCACCGTCGCGGGTGTGACGTCGAAGTTGGCGATCTGCGGGTCAGTCCTGCGCCCACACCAGCAGTTCCGGAGACAGCGAAGACGTCACCTTCACACCATCGACCACCGTCGCCGGAGACACATCCAACGCCGTGACCACCGGCTTGGGAAGGTCCACCCGCAACTGCTGCCAGTCCGACCAGTCGGATGTAAGAGCGCCCGCGCTGACCACACGGGCCCGCCAACGAGCCTTCCAGCCATCGGCCAACTTGCCTGCGGGAACCTCCCGGCCCAGATCTGCCCGGTCCCTTGACCTGTCCTGCGCCCACACCAGCAGTTCCGGAGACAGCGAAGACGTCACCTTCACACCATCGACCACCGTCGCCGGAGACACATCCAACGCCGTGACCACCGGTTTCGGAACTGTCGTGAAGGACCACGTGTGGGTTTCCATGGTGTTGTGGAGGGCATCCTGGGCACCGCTCACTTCGACGGTGTACTTCGTGCCGGCGGAAAGCGGCTGACTCGGGGCGAAGGTCAGGACCTTGCCGCTCGCGTCCAGTGACGCACTGCCCTGCACCGCCGTGCTCGAGGGATCCTTCAGTGAGAGCTGTGCGCCTGTCACCGGCTCGTCGAAAGTGGCTCTCACCTGTGCGCCGACCGCGACGTCCACGGCCGCGTCAAGAGGGCTCGTCTCCGTCACCTGCGGAGGGGCGTCATCGGTGAACGTGTCGTCGATCGGCACGTTGGGCAGGTCGTCGGTGTCCACCGAGTATGTCTCGTTCAACGCGGCTTCCTGCTTCGCCGCAGCCTCCTCGAATGAGACCGGCGTTGGCGGGGGAGCCACGCTCCGTGTTTCTATCTGGTTTTCCAACGCTTCTTCGTATGTCGGGATACTGCTGTCGGGATACCCGTCGCGCTCATAGGTGATCTCGACCTCGTCGAGCACCTCTGGTATGGCCGGCTGGTACCCGATCACGAGCTTGGGACCGTCGCCGAGACAACAGTAGTTCTCCGAAGAACGGTAACGGCGCCAATTCTGGAGGTCGGAGCCGTTGATGGTATTGAGCTGGAATCCGTAGTTCGGCGCGCCGTCGGCCCATGCCTGGGTGATGGTATCCACACTGTGGATCAGTTCGTGCTCGTAGTCCATGTAGCCGTTGGTGCAGTCGGGACTGTACCCGGCGTAGTTGGGGCTCTCATCGGAGGTCGTGACGAACGGCTGGTTGGACCACGACAGGCTGGAAACAGACCAGTTAGTGGTGATCCGCCGGGCCATGATGCCGGATCCGACGTTCATCCCGCAGTCATGGGACTTGTAGTTCCAGAGAATGAGGTTGGCGTCGTCCACCTGCGCACCCCAGAGCGGTGAGTCCTCCGGGATGTTGAACTTGATGTACGCGCGCCAGGTTTTCGTTCCGCTGTTGGACTTCCCCACCCAGAGCGACTGCTCCCCGCTCTTGATCCAGCCTTCGGTGAAGTCATCGTTGTTGATGTAGGTGTCGTCCACGTACTGGGTGCCGCTGTAACCGATCCACTCGGAGGAGGTGGCAGTCATCGTCACCGGGTAGGTCACCGTGGGGTCGGAGAGGAAGGCTGCGTCGGGGGTGATGACCACTGAGGTTCCGGTGGCGGTCTTCTCGATCGAGGTGGTCGCCTTTCCCACCTGGCCGTCCTCCGGCCCGCTGTTGAGATCGGAGGCCACCGCGTCCATCATCGGGACCGTGGAGATGTCGGCGATCAGCTTCTTGCCTTTGTCCGCGAGAAGCAGGGTCTTGCCTGAGGCGTTCTCACGCAGACTGACGCCGGCGGGCAGTTCTATCGGAACGCGGAGCTTCAGTTTCTCCTTCGGGCGTTCCCTGATCACGATTTCCTGATGGAAGCCCGCGGGGGTCGAGACGACGACCAGGTCGACGTTACGCCCATAGACGGATTGATATTCGGCCTGGTTTCCCGACAGGCGCGGCTTGGGCAGCCTAGTCGGCGAAGAAATCTCGGTGGACAGTCGCCTGCCGCCGGTTTTTGCTGTCTCTCCCACCAGCGTCAGCAGGCGGGTGTCCCCTCCGTTGGAGAGGGAAAGGTCCACGGCCGTTGTTCGTGGTTTGACGATACCGTTCTCCACGATGAGAGTGGGATCAACGGGAAGCCATTCTTCGTTCCGCTTCACCCGAATGGGATCGGTGTGGAACTCGGTTTTCAGAGATTTTCCGTCACTGGTCGCGTACGTAGTGGAGGTCTCGGTTCGAAGAGCCTCGATCTCCACGTCTCTGCCTTGCTCTTTCGCTTGCTTTCTGAGTGTTTCGACAGAGCGGTGGTCGGCCGTGGTCGTCGATGCCGACGATGGTCCGGGATTGGCTGTGGCGGGACTCGTGGCGACGGTGGTGAACAGTGAAACTACCACAGTTGTCGTGGTTAGTCCTGCCAGCAATCGCCGACCATTCCCGCCGACAGCAAGGGGGGAGCGCGATCTTTTCAAACTTCGCACACATGCCCAATCATGAATAAATGAATAGTTGCAACATCTATATGATCTTCGGGGTGCCGTTGCAATGTGATATAAATCACAATTTTCGATTGTTGTGCTCTGCCTCGCGAAGTCCCATGATTTGTACTTGTCAATGCCACTCGTAATCATGGCAGCTCTACGAATTTAGGCGGGGATGGCTCGATTCCGGCTCGTATGATGGTTGCGCAGCGTGATCGGAGTCGTTGCTTGACGGTGTTATGGGAGCCGTAGGCGCAGCGGGCTCGATGACCCGGTGGCCCCTTCACTCTTCAGCCGTGATCCACAAGAACCGCAGGCGTCTTACATCGGGGGCCAGTTCACCCATCGCAGTCACTCACCGTGATCTGAAATGGGGCTGCTCTACGTGGCAGGGCCCTGGCGTTCCCGGGTTCTGATGCGGTATGGCGACGTTGAGCGTTTGGCCAGATGGAAGATGAAAGAGCGCGACTTCTGCTGATCTTTCAGGTCTCAAATCCGAAGATCGCCGCAGGAGTCGCGCGCGTGTCCCCATTTTCCCCGGCCAACTCCTGCTGCGTCCCCCTTCTTGACCAGCTCACCGACCTGGCGTTGCGGGAAGCCGAACTGACGGCTGATCCTGTCGTGGTGGAATCAGCGTTGATGTGCCGGTTGGCGGCTGTAGCCGAGCGGGGCCCAGCCTGCGGGCTTGGGCCACCCGGACCTCGCAAGCAGTGATGGAGCGGCTGGGCGCCTACCGTGATCCGTTCGCCGGCCAGTTCATCGTGCCCAGCGAGCGTACTTTCCGTCGGGTCCTGGCCGACCTGGACGCCAACGCGCTGGACACGGCGATCAGCAGTTATTGTGCCATGGGGCGGACCAGGCCGAGCAGCGACAGGGGCGAGGGCGGCGCGGAGCGTTCGCGGAGCTGCTCCTGGAAGAGCACCGCGCACTTGACGGCCAGGGTCTCGCGGTGCCAGTCGAGGAAGGTGTTCAGCAGTCACCGACACCTACCGGACTATCACGCCCAAGCGCCCGACGAACTGAGCGGTCCCGGGAAGCAGCGGATCGGGGAGGGCAAGCGTTCCTAGAGTATGAACGCTGAGATATCGCGGCCGGCGAAATGGGCGTCCCAGGCGCGAGGTCTGCCCGCGGTCCCGGCTGAGGCTCTGCTGACGGCCCTCTACCGCAGCCACAGGCTCGACCTGATACGGCTCGCGGTACTTCTCGTCGGCGATCGGGAGACAGCCGAGGACATCGTTCAGGACGTGTTCGCCCGGTTGCACGGCCGCCGCCCTGAGACCCTCACGCTCGCCTACGTCAGAACATGTGTGCTCAACGGCTCCAGATCGGTGCTCAGACGACGGATGGTGGAGTCGCGCTGGACGGAGAGGGGCAAGGAGGCGCTCGACTCGTCGGAGACGGACGTGCTGCTCGGGGAGTCGCGCCGGGAGGTGCTGGACGCGCTGGGCAGGCTGCCGAAGCGGCAGCGAGAGGCTCTGGTGCTCCGCTACTACCTGGACCTGTCCGAGTCGGAGACGGCCCGGACCATGCGCGTCAGGGCGAGCACCGTCCGGTCCACGACCGCCAGGGCACTGGCAAGACTCCACCGCGAGCTGGGAGGCAACGCATGAGCAGGATCATCGAGGACCGGCTGCGCGACGCGCTGGCCGCCAGGGCGCGGACCGTGCGGGACGATGGTCCACCCCCGCCTCTCCCCGGACCGCGCCGCCTCCTGTGGGGGAGGTGGACGTTGCCGCTCGCGGTCGCGGTGGCGACCGTTGCCGTAATGGCCGGAATCGGGGTGACCGTACGGAGTGGGGAGAGCGGACGACCGCCGGTGCTCGCGCCCGCGACAGCCCCCGCGCCGCCGTTCTATGTCGCGGCCGTGGTGACCTCCTCCACGGTCACAACCAAGAACGCGACGCACACCAGCTCGACCCGAGGCCCGCTGGGCGTCTACGACAGCAGGACCGGTGAACGTACGGCGTGGTTGCCCGCGCTTGACCACAGCCAGGTCGCCGGACTCGGTGACGGCCGTACCTTCTTCATGGCCGGGAGAGAGCGGGAGGGCGCCCCGCTGCGGTTCTACCGGATCACCCTGACATCGGACGGCGAGGTCGGTGAGCGGGTCGCGCTGTCGCTCCCCGCCGATCTGCGAACCGAGACGCTTGATGTGCTGGCCGCCTCACCGGACGGGCGAAAGCTGGCGTACAGCGTCAGCAAGCCGGGGACCGACCGGATGCGCGAGGTGCGAGTGGCGGATGTCGTGACCGGCGAGGTGCGTCGCTGGCGTACGGCCAAATCCGGCTCCATCTACCGGATGGCCTGGGTGGGAGGCGCCCGCACACTGGTGTTCTCCTGGCAGGGCAACGATCGGCCGTTCGGCCAGGAGGCGATGCTGCTCGACACCTCCGCCGCGGGCCGTGACCTGTTGTCCGCCAAGCCGGTCGACGGCGACACGACCTTCTTCGCCGCCAGGCCGGGCGGATCGAGCTTCGTCACCCAGGAAGGGGGGAGAAATGTGAGGGCTCCCTCCCTGGTCGAATTCTCCGTGACCACCGGTAGGCGAGTGCGCGCGTGGGTTCCCCAGGAGTGGTTCAAACCGGTGGCGTTCGACGCGTCGGGGCGGGTGCTGCTCGGTATCGTCCGAGGTGGGGCTCCTGCCCGGCTGGACGGTCAGCGGGTGACCCGGATCAAGACGCCCGAACTGCCGCAAGGGCAGGACGTAAGGCTGGAAACCACCTGGTAGGGGCATGGTGACGCGCGGTTTCCGTGTTCGGGCCGCCTGGCGGGTGAAGGTCAGGCGGTCGGCACCACCATGGGGGTGCCGGTGACCGGGTCGGGGACGACGACGCAGGGCAGGTCGAAGACCTCTTCGATGAGCTCGGCGTCGACGATGTCGGCGGGGGCTCCCTCCGCGACGACGCGGCCGGCCTTCATCGCCACCACGTGGTCGGCGAACCGGCAGGCCTGGTTGATGTCGTGCAGTACCGCGATGATCGTGCGCCCCTCGTCGCGCAGCCGCGCGAACAGCTTGAGCAGCTGGTACTGGTGGGTGATGTCGAGGAACGTGGTGGGCTCGTCGAGCAGCAGGTAGGGCGTCTCCTGGGCCAGCACCATCGCGACCCAGACGCGCTGGCGCTGGCCTCCGGACAGCTCCTCGACGCTCCGCTCGGCCAGTTCCGCGACGCCGGCCGCGGCCATGGCCTCCTGCACGGCCCGCTCGTTCTCGGCCGACCAGGTGGACAGCATCGACTGGTGCGGGTAGCGACCCCGGGCGACGAGCCGTCGCACCACGATGTTCTCCGGGGCGACCAGGCCCTGGGGCAGGAACCCGATCTGTCTGGCGATGGCCTTGGGCCGGTAGCCGTTCACGTCGCGGCCGTCGAAGCCGACCGTACCGGCCGAGGGCCTGAGCAGCCGGACGAAGGAACGCAGCAGCGTCGACTTCCCGCAGGCGTTGGCGCCGACGATGGCGGTGAACGCGCCGTCGGGCACGTCGAGGTTCACATGCTCCGACACCACCCGCTCGCCGTAGCCGAGGGTGATGTCCTGGGCGGTCAGGCGCGCTGCCACGGTCGCCTCACTTCCTTGAAGAGCAGCCAGATGAGATAGCACCCGCCGATCGCGGTCGTCACGACACCGACCGGCAGCGCGACCGGCGCCAGCAGCAGTTGCGCGATGAGATCGGCGGCCGTCAGCAGTACCGCGCCGGTCAGCGCCGCGGGTACCAGGGGCACCCCGGCCGCGCCGGCGAGGCGGCGGCCGATCTGGGGGGCGGCGAGTGCGATGAACACGATCGGCCCGGCGACCGCCGTCACGGTGGCGGTGCAGCCGACGCCGACCAGCACGATCAGCAGCCGGAGGCGGCCCAGGCCCACACCCGAGGTGACGGCGAGCTCGTCGCCGAGCGCGGCCTGGTGCATCGCCTGCGACAGCGTGACGAGCAGCAGCGCGAGCACGCCGATGACCAGGAACGGCAGGCGTACCTCGTCCCAGTCGACGCCGTTCAGCGAGCCCGCGCTCCACCCGGTCGCGGCGATCGCGACGTCGAGCTCGGCACGGAGCACGATCCAGGAGTTGACCGCGGTCAGGATGGCGTTCATCGCGATCCCGATGACGACCAGTCGCAGGCCGCTGAGCCCGGAGTCCAGCGAGAGCAGGTAGATGGCCGCCGCGGTCAGCAGGCCGCCCAGCACCGAACTCGTGGCGAGCTGCGCGGAGGTCCCGTTCAGCAGCGTGATCGCGACCAGCGCGCCGGTATAGGCACCCGCGTCCAGGCCGATGATGTCCGGGCTGCCGAGCGGGTTGCGGGTGAGGTTCTGGAAGATCGCCCCGGCCAGCCCCAGGGCGGCGCCGAAGACGAGCGCGGCGGCCACCCGGGGCAGCCGCCACTCCCGGATCACCAGGGCCGAGTCCCCGTGCCCGGCGAGCGCGGCGAACACCTCCGAGGGCGCGGACCAGGAGGGGCCGTGGCTGAGGCCGAGGAAGGCCAGGGCCAGCGCGACACCGGCGAGCGAGAGCGATATCAGGAGCGTCCGGCGTTCGATCCTGACCGAGCGGGAACCCGCGCGCAGCACGACGGCGTTCACAGCGACGCCGCCCCGTAGCGCCGTACGGCCCAGATGAGCACCGGGCCGCCGAGGAAGGCGGTGACGACGGCCACCGGGACCTCGCCCGTCGGCAGCAGCACGCGCGATCCGATGTCGGAGACCAGCAGCAGGATCGGGCCGAGCACCATCGTGTAGGCCATCAGCCATGGAATCGAGCCGGCGGCCAGCCTGCGGGCCAGGTGCGGAATCATGAGCCCCACGAAGGTGATCGGTCCGGCCACGGCCGTGGCGGCGCCGGCGAGCAGGGTGACGAGTACGAGGACGGCGAGCTTGGTCCGTGCGGTGTGACCGCCGAGCGTGTGGGCGACCTGCTCGCCCAGGACCATGGCGTTCAGCGGCCTGGCCACCGCCATGGCAGCGACCAGGGCGATGCCGATCGCCAGCAGCGGGATGGTGTGCGACATCTGCTCGCGGCCGGCCAGCGCCCCGACGGACCAGAAACGGAACCGGTCGAAGACGTCGGGAAGCATCAGGCGCATGCCGAGCGAGAGGCCCGCGAGTACCGAGCTGAGGGCGACACCGGCCAGGACGAGCCGGAGCGGGGAGGTCCTGCCGACGGAGTAGACCAGGAGCACCGCGAGCACGGAGCCGGCGAACGCGAGCATCAGCTGCGCGGACTGCGACCCCGCGAGGCCGAGCGCGCCGCCCAGGTTGATGGCGAAACCGGCCCCGGCGGTCACCCCGAGGATGCCGGGTTCGGCCAGCGGGTTGCGGGTCAGCGTCTGGATCAGCGCGCCCGAGGCGCCGAGGGCGGCACCGACGAGGATGCCGAGGATCGTGCGCGGCACCCGGACATCGCGGATGATCAGATGATCGTCACTGCCGGCGTAGTCGGCGAAGGCACGCCAGATCTCGGCCGGCGCGATCGCGCGCGTTCCGACACTCACGCCGGCCACCGCCACCACGGCGAGCAGTGCGAGGGCCGCCAGGAGGAGCGCGGCCCGCGCCGGTAGATCAGTCCTCAAGCCCGGCAACTCCGCGCTTCCAGTATCCGGTGAACAGCGAGTCCAGCCGTCCCGCGCTCCACGAGCGCAGCGGCTTGATGTCACCCGCCTCCCCGGCCGCGAACAGGAAGGTCCGCTCCTCGGGCAGGGCCAGCGAGCGCACCGTCTCCGCGAGCGAGGAGCGGGTGCCCTCGCGGACCAGCCAGACGACCTCCAGTCCCTCGCGTGCCGCGAGCGGGTAGGCGTGCTCGGCGGCGTCGTCGGTCTCGATCACCACCTGGGCCGAGAGGTCGGCCGGGGACTCCTCCAGCCAGCGCGCGACCGCGGGCAGCGCGGTGGCGTCGACCGCGAAGACGTAGTGGCCGTAGTTGTGCGGGAACGCCTTGGCCCCCGGCGGACCGGCGATCGTGAGCTCGTCGCCCACCTCGGCGGTGACCGCCCACGCCGACGCGACCCCGCCCTCGTGGAGCACGAAGTCCAGGTCGAGCTCGCCGGCCTCGGCGTCGTACCGCCGTACCGTGTACTTGCGCGTCGTGGGCGACGGCTTCGGCCAGTCGAGCTCCAGGTGGTCGTTGGCGACCGGGTCGCGGCGGGTGCCGTCCGGGTCGGGGAAGACGATCTTGATGTGGTCGTCGGCCTGGTAGGTGTGGAATCCTTCGAGCCCGGGGCCGCCGACGGTCAGCCGGAGCAGGCGCGGGGTCACGTACCGGCGCGCGAGCACCGAGACGGTGCGGACCCCGATCGGGTAGCCGATACGCGCGGTGCCGGTTCCGGACCGGTGGTGGGCGGCGACGCGCTCCCTCGGGTCGCTACGGTCGACGCTCATCGGCCGAGCAGCGGCGCGAGCGCCTCGTCGATGGAGTCCAGCGTCTTGATGGCCGAGCCGTACGTCGCAGCCTCGGTGTAACGCAGCGGGAAGACCTTGCCGGCCTTGACCGCGGGCAGGTTCTTCCACAGCTTGGAGTCGAGGACGTACTGCACCGGCTCGCTCACCGAGCCGTCACTCTCCAGCGTGTACGTGATGGCGTCGGCCTCGGCGAAACTCTCCGGCAGTTCCTCGATCGAGGGGTGCTCGCTGACGTCGAGCGCGCCGCCGCCCTTCTTCTTGACCTCGCCGTAGTAGGTCACGCCGATGTCGGAGGCGATGTTGGTGCCCCACGACTCGGCGAACTCACGGTGGAACGTTCCCTTGGCGATGTCGCCGTAGGCGCCGACGTGGCCGAACTTCACGCCGTCCAGAACGCCCCTGTACTTCTCGGTGAGCTCGGCGGCCTTCTTCTCGTACGCCGCCTTGGCGGTCTCGAAGCCGCCCAGGCGGCCCGCGGCGTCGGACTGGCGGCGCGACAGCTCGCGCCAGGCGGAGGGGACGGTCGGGCCGATGGCCACGACCGGGGCGATGGACTCCAGCCGCTTCATGTCGATGTCGCCGAGGACCGGCTTCGGGACGCCGATGACGATCAGGTCGGGCTTGGCCTTGGCGACGGCCTCGTAGTTGGTCTCGGCGGCCGTCTCTCCCGCGATCTTCTCAAGCCCGTTGTACGTCGCGAGGTCCTCCTCGGTCATCATCGCCAGACCGCGTTTCCAGCCGGAGATGCCGACCAGGGGGGTGTCGGCCTCGATGAGCGCCGGCACCGCGTACCCGGTCGCGACGACGCGCTTGGGGTCGGCGGGGATCGTGATCTCGCCGTTGTCGGCGCTGAAGACGCGGGTCTCGGGCGCCGCAGCGGCGGATTCCTCGCCGGAATCGGTGGAACCGCAGCCGGCGACCAGGGCGAGGGTAAGGGCCAGAGCGCCGGCCAGGCGCCTGGGCTGTCGGGAGGACATGGGTGTGTTCCTTCAGGCTGTTGCAGAGCGGGAAAGTGGCCCGACCTCATGGTCAGACATTACTTAGGTTAGCCTTACCGAAACTTTTCCGATGTCGAGAGGGGGCCATCCAATGTCGATGAGAAGTCACTCTGTGACGGATGTCGGCCACTTCGGGACCGATCCGCTCTGGTGCGAGGAGTACGGCTACGGGCTGGGCACGCTCACCGGCGTCCTCGTGCTCAAGTACCGTTCGGCGGCCGTGCTCGAATTCGGCCAGAGCCGGCAGGACTTCCTGCACCAGCTCTACTGGTCGCCCGACGGCGTGCTCTCGACCTGGTACGGGGCCGACGCGCAGTTCGTGGGGGCGGGGGAGGCGTTCTGGGCGCATCGCGCGGTGAGCCACGAGGTGCGGGCGGCGGACCGGCAGACCGTGTACCGGATCTGCCTGCGCCAGGTGCCCGAGGCGCTCGGCGGGCTGCGGGCCGGCGCGGTGTCCATCGACGACGAGGCGGCCCGGCTCGTCCAGGCGATCGCCCGCCCGGGGTACGACGAGCAGGCGGCACTCGTCGCCCGCGAGCGCATCATGGCCGGACTCGGCGCGTCGACCAGTGACTTCGTCGGCCACCACGCCACCGGTACCGGATTCGCGATGACCGTCGCCCGCGCGCTGTCACACGACCCGGGCGACCCCGTCCGCCTTGAGGAGTGGGCCGAGCGGTTGCACGTCAGCGTCAAGACGCTGCAACGCGACTTCGTGCGCGAGTTCGGCATGCCCTACTCGCAGTGGCGCACCAAGCTGCGCCTGCGTGCCTCGCGGGTGCTGCTGGAGAGCCGGCCGGTGGCCGAGGTGGCCCACCGCGTCGGGTACGCGACCCCCTCGGCCTTCATCACGGCCTTCGCCAGGGAGTACGGATGTACGCCCGGCCGCTATGCCCTGCGCGAGGCCGACTCGGCCTGACCGAAAGGGCCGCACACCGCCCGGGTCCGGGCGGTGTGCGGGGATGTCAGCAGAGCAGCTCGAAGAGGGTCAGCCACCGGTCGGGATGGACGAACGCCACCACCGTGTCGCGGTCCACCCGCGCCTCCGCGAACGCGGCGTCGACCCGGTGGGCCGCGTACCGCATCCGCAGCGAGGCGTGCAGTGAACCGCCAAGTCCGGTGAAGCCGTACTCGACGAACTCGCGCCAGGCCGCGTCCCGCTCCGCGGGCAGCAGCCGGACACCGCGCGGCTCGATCCGCAGGATCGCCGAGTCGACGGCGGGCACCGGCCGGAAGCTCATCCGGCCGACGCGGCCGGCCAGTTCCCAGGAGTGACCCGGCCAGGTCAGCACGGTCAGCCTGCTCCAGCGGCCGAAGTCGCCGGACCGCTTGCGCGCGTACTCCAGCTGGGTGAGCAGGGTCGCCGAGGTGAGCGCGGGGGCGCGCAGGCACCAGTCGACGATCCTGGAGGTGATCGAGTACGGGATGTTCCCGGCGACCGCGAACGGTTCGCGCGGAGCCCGCGCGGTCAGGAAGTCACCCCTGATCACCTCGATTCCGTCGTCGCCGCGGGTGCGGGCGGCGAGCCTGCCCGCATGCCGCGGGTCGATCTCGTACGCCACGACCCTCGCGCAGCTCCCGGCGAGGGCGAGGGTGAGAGCACCGGTGCCCGCGCCCGGCTCCAGGAGCAGCCCGTGCGATCCGGCCGCGGCGGCCATCTGCCGGACGGCGTGCGGATCGACGAGGAAGTTCTGCGAGAGGGTGCGTCTGGCCCGGTCGCGTTCGCTGCGACCGTTGCCGTTTCTTACCTTTCCCTGGGTGTGTGAATGGTCTCCGTGCGCGAAGGAGTGCGCCACAGCCGTCGCCCTTTCGGGTCCGAGGTGAAAAAGGTCTCGGAAAGCCCTGGGCGCGCATCGGGGACGCGTGTGGAACGGAGTGAAGGTCGACGCGTCCCTAGCGGGCCAGAGCCCGGCTGCCGCGAGGACGGATCACATAGCCGACCAGAAGGTTGGCGAAGTACATGCACATGGCTCTGGACGCTACGGGCCCCTCTCACCGGCTCGCAACGGGTTTTCCACCCCTGCCCTCATCCACCGGCCCGCCACGGCACCGGCGCCGGGACGGTGGATCCCACCGCCCCGGCGCCGGTGCCGGCTCCTGGCGTACGCGGGTGTGTCGGGCCTGAAGGGCGTGACGTCAGCTCTGTGAGATCCGCCGGCGCAGCCACGCGTAGGAGGCCTTGGGGGTGCGCTTCCCGGTGGGGAAGTCGACGTGGACGAGTCCGAAGCGCTGGTTGTAGCCCTCGGCCCACTCGAAGTTGTCCAGCAGGGACCAGACGTAGTAGCCGCGCACGTCCACCCCCTCCGCCCGCGCCTGCTCGACGGCCCCGATGTGGCCGTCGAGGAAGTCGATCCTGGCCTGGTCGTCGACCGTTCCGTCAGGGGCCGGCTCGTCGGGCTGGGAGCAGCCGTTCTCGGTGACGTAGACCGGCGGGAGGGCGTCGCCGTACCGGGCGCGGAGGCCGACCAGCAGCTCGCGCAGGCCGTCGGGGACGACGGGCCAGCCGAAGGCGGTGGTGGGGTAGCCGGTGACGCCCGCGTCCTCGAAGGGGAGGCCCTCACCGGTGGGCGCGGCGATCCGGGTGGGGTTGTAGTAGTTGATACCGATGCCGTCGAGGGGGGCGCCGATCAGCTCCAGGTCGCCGTCCCGGACACAGTCCAGGCTCACCCCGTACGCCGACAGGTCGGGATAGGAACCGAGCAGCACCGGGTCGTTGAACAGGCGGTTGTGCAGGATGTCGTAGGCGTCGGCGGCGGCCAGGTCGGCGGGGTCGGCGGAGGCGGGCCAGACCGGCGTGCAGTTGTTGGTGATCAGGACCTGTTCCGCGCCGCGTGCCCGCAGCTCCCGCACGGCCAGGCCGTGCCCGAGCAACTGGTGGTGGGCGGCGGGGAGCGCGTCCAGGACCAGGGTCCTGCCGGGGGCGTGGGCGCCCAGCGCGTAGCCGAAGACCATGTGGACGAAGGGCTCGTTCAGGGTGATCCACATCGGGATCCGGTCGGCGAGCCGGTCGGCCACCGCCGCGGCGTACTCGGCGAAGCGGTAGGCGGTGTCGCGGTTCAGCCAGCCGCCCTCGTCCTCCAGGGGCTGCGGCAGATCCCAGTGGAACAGCGTGGCCGCCGGGACGATGTCCCGCTCGCGGAGCGCGTCGGTCAGCCGGTCGTAGAAGTCCAGGCCGGCCTGGTTGATGGCGCCCTTGCCGTCCGGCTGGACGCGCGGCCAGGCGATGGAGAATCGGTAGGAGTTCACGCCGAGGCCGGACATCAGCTCGACGTCCTCACCCCAGCGGTGGTAGTGGTCGCAGGCCACGTCGCCGGTGTCGCCGCCGCGGACGCGGCCGGGCTCGTGGGTGAAGGTATCCCAGATCGAGACGCCCCGCCCGTCCTCGGCGACGGCGCCCTCGATCTGGTAGGACGCGGTCGCCGTACCCCACAGGAACATTCCGGCCTCCAAATGTATGAGTCTGGCTCATGTTAACCCCCAGGCCTGCTCGTGGGGGATGATGGGGAGATGACGAACGTCTCCGGGGGAACGCTTCGCCGCCGCCCCGCCCAGCGCCGCAGCCTGGAACGGGTCGAGCGCATGCTGGACGAGTGCGCGCGGCTGCTGGACGAGGTCGGTTACGAGGCGCTGACCACCAAGGAGGTCGCGCGCCGCGCGGAGGTGCCGATCGGCACCTTCTACCAGTTCTTCCCCGACAAACAGGGGCTGGTACGGGCGCTGGCGCTGCGTAACCTGGAGGCGTTCCTCGGCCGGATCACGGCCAGGCTCGCGGAGGTACGGCTCTCCAACTGGACGGAGATGGTCGACCTCGCGATCGACGAGTTCGTCGCGATGAAGCGGGCCACGCCGGGATTCGCCGTCGTCGACTTCGGGGAGGTGCTCGCCGCACCCGGCGGGCCCGTGGTCCAGGGGACCGAACGGATGCTCGACGCCGCGCTGGAGAACAACGTCATCGTGGCCGACCGGCTCCGTACGATCACCGTCGAGCTGCTCGGCGCCCCGATCGACCCCGAGCTGGATCGGGTGCTCTTCGTCGCGGTCGAGGCCGCCGACGCGGTGCTCAAACTCGCCTTCCGCTCCCTGCCCGACGGGGACCCCGAGCTGATCGCCGAGTGCAAGCACCTGGTCCGCCGCTACCTGTCGGCGCACCTGCCGCAGGAATGACCCCGGGCGCCCGCCCGTGTTGGCAGGCGTTCCTGTCGGGGGAGGTGCGGTACCCGGTGTCCGCGCGGCGGGGTACGGCGTGGTCGCGGGCGGGCCCCCGGGCCTCCGACGGGTCCCTCAGCGGGCGGCGTCCAGGCGGGCGCGGTGCTCGCCGTCGAGCTTGACGTCCAGGGCGCCCAGGACCTCCTCCAGCTGGGCCACCGAACTCACCCCGACGAGCGGGACCGTCGTGACGTCACCGCCGGTCAGCCAGGCCAGCACCACCTGGTTGACCGTCGCGCCCAGCTCGTCCGCGATCTCCCGTAGCGCGGCGAGCCCGCGCGTGGTGCCCGGGTGGTCGTAGGCGTCCTGCATCGGCCGGTCCGGGCGGGTGTAGGCGCCGGCCATGAGCGCGTTGTACGCCCACAGGGTCAGACCTGGCTCGGTGCGCAGGTAGTCGAGCATGTCGTCCTCGACCAGGATGTGACCCGCATCGGGCAGCCGCGTCCCGTACCGGGGGTGCAGGTAGGTGTGGCGGAGCTGCACATGGGTGTAGAGCGGCCCGCCGGTGGCCCGAGAGGTGGCGCGGGCGCGCTCCAGACTCCAGGCCCGCACGTTGCTCGCGCCGATCTCACCGACCTTGCCCGCTCCGACCAGCTCGGCGAAGGCGCCCAGGGTCTCCTCCAGGGGGGTGGAGCGGTCCTCGATGTGGGCCCAGTACACGTCGACGTGGTCGGTGCCCAGCCGCCGCAGGCTGCCCTCGGCGGCGGCGGCGATCGTCGCGGCCGACAGGCCCTCGGCGAAGTCCAGGGTCCGGTCGCCGGGAACGGTCGGCCGGGCGCCGCACTTGGTGCTCAGCACCACCCGGTCGCGGTTGCCCCGGGCGGCCAGCCAGCGACCGAGGGCCAGCTCGCTCTCGTCGCCGCTGGCGCCCTCCTTCCAGAACGCGTAGTTGTTCGAGGTGTCCAGCAGGGCGCCGCCGGCCTCGACGAACCGGTCGAGGATCGCGAAGGCGGTCCTGTCGTCGAGGAGGGTGCCGAAGTACATGGTGCCCAGGGCGAGGGGAATGTGTGTCATGGAGACGACCTTGAATGCTGGAGTGGACTCCAGGTCAAGAGGGTTTCGTTCAGAGATTTTTGGGCTTGACCTGGAGTGGGCTCCAGGTGGCATGCTGCCTGATGTGAGTGTGTACACACCGGGACAGGTGGTGGAGGAGACCGGCTTCAGCCTCGACACGCTCCGCTACTACGAGCGGATCGGGCTGCTTGAGTCGATCGACCGCAACGCGGCCGGACAGCGCAGGTTCACCCAGAAGGACGTCGGCTGGCTCGGCATGATCCGCTGCCTGCGCGACACCGGGATGCCGATCGCGGAGATGCTCCGCTTCGCCGAGATGACCAGGGCGGGCGACCACACGGTCCGCGAGCGGATCGCGCTGCTCGAAGCCCACGACCGGCGGGTGCAGGAGCAGGTCGACAACCTGCGCGAGCGGCAGGTGGCGATCCGGAACAAGATCGCTTATTACCACTCGGTGGTCGACTAGGTCCTGTCCTGTGGATCTTGCCGTGACAAGGATCGGTCAGGTGGTGTCTCGCAAGGCGGAGGAGGGAGCCGCAGCGTGCTGCGGTGACCGACGACAACGCGGCGAGGCGCCGCCTGACCGACCACAGTAGGCAAAAGATCCGCAGGACAGGGCCTGGCACGCCGGCTCCCCGGCTGCTCCAACCGCGGCCCCGCTGTCGAACCCGGTGACCACGGCCGTGGACTCTCGCGGCTTATGGTCGGCTAGAACCCGTACGGCGGCTTTGCCGCTGGTCGAGGTGCCCTTTTCGGTCCGGCTGTTAAACCGGTATCGGGGAGGGGTCATGGTCGCACCGCGCGCACGCCGGATCAACATTCCGCTGCGGCACGTCGCCCTGATGTGCGGCGGGATGCTGTTCGCCCTCCTCGCCAACGTGACCTACCTCCAGGGGCTGGACTCCGAGCGGCTCAACGAGGACCCGCGCAACCAGCGGACGATGATCGCTCGCTTTCACAGCCCCAGGGGGCAGATCCTGCTCCACGACGGCACGGTCATCGCGACCAGCCGGAAGGCCAGGAGCGCCACCTACCGGTATCAGCGGTTCTATCCGGACGGCCCGCTCTACGCGGCGATCACCGGGCACTTCTCGCTCCACGGCGGCGCGGGCATCGAGCAGGCGGAGGAGGCCCTGCTCTCGGGAGGCGACCCCCGGGTGAAGGTACGCGGGCTGGTCGGGGGCACCCGCGGCGGCGCCACGCTCCGGCTCACCGTCGATCGCGGCGCCCAGCGGGCCGCCTACGACGGGCTGCGCGCCACCGGAAAACCCGGCGCCGTCGTCGCGATCGCCCCCCGCACCGGTGCGATCCTGGCCATGGTCTCGCTGCCCTCGTACGACCCCAACCTGTACGCGAGCTTCGACGCGGCCAGGCTGGACAGGGTGGACAAGCGGCTGCGGGGCGACCCCGCGAACCCGCTGCTGAACCGGGCGATCCAGCGGAACTACCCGCCGGGATCCACCTTCAAGGTCGTCACCGGCGCGGCGGCGCTGCGCTCCGGGCGGTACGGCCTCGGCACCCGTGTCAGCGCCCCGGCATCCCTGCGCCTCCCCGGCACCAGCACCTACCTGCGCAACTTCGGCGGCGACACCTGCGGCAACGGCAACCCGCCGCTGCTCCAGGCGTTCAAGCTCTCGTGCAACACCCCCTTCGCGAAGATCGGGGTCGACCTCGGCCAGGACGTGCTGCGAGAGCAGGCCGAGGCGTTCGGGTTCGACACGGACGATCTGGAGGTCCCCATGCCGGTGGCCAGGAGCGTCTACCCTCCCGTGCTGGACGACGCGCAGACCGCGATGTCGGCGCTCGGCCAGTTCGACGTCCGGGCCACCCCGCTCATGATCGCGATGATCGCGGCGGCGGTGGCCAACGACGGCTCGCTGATGCGCCCCCACCTCGTGAAGGACGTACGTCTCGCCGACGGCACGATGATCGACGAGACCGAGCCGTCGGCGTATCGCCGGGTGCTCGGCACCCAGGAGGCCGAACGGCTCACCGTGATGATGGTCGCCGCCACCGGGAAGGGGAGTACCGGTTCCGCCGCGGCCATCCGGGGGGTGAAGGTGGCCGGCAAGACCGGCACCGCGGAGAACGCCGCCAAGGGCAGGTCCCACGCGCTCTTCACCGGCTTCGCCCCGGCGCTCTCCCCTCGGATCGCGGTAGGGGTCCTGGTCGAGGGCGGCGGATCCGGGGGACGGGTGGCGGCTCCCATCGCCAGGGCCGTCATGGCGGCGTTTCTGGGCGGTCAGGCGGAGTAACTCGCCGAGGGCGGCGGATCCCATGGTCAGAGCCGCCACGGAGGCTAGGCGGAGTAGGCCCTGGCCTGGAGGCCGTAGAGGTCGGCGTACAGGCCGTCGAGGCCCATGAGCTCGTCGTGGGTGCCGTGCTCGACGACCTTGCCGTGGTCCAGGACGTAGATCCGGTCGGCGTAGCGGACGCTGGCCAGCCGGTGGGTGATCAGCAGGACGGTGCGACCGTCGGCGTGCTGCCGGATGCGTTCGAACAGGGCGTGCTCGGCACGGGCGTCCAGGGCCGCGGTGGGCTCATCGCAGATCAGCAGCGGGGCGTCCCGATGGAAGCCTCTGGCCACCGCGATCCGCTGCCACTGGCCGCCGGACAGCTCCTGGCCGTCCTTGAAACGCCGGTCGAGCAGGGTGCTGTAACCGTGCGGCAGCTCGGCGACCACCTGGTCGGCGCCCGCGACCTCGGCCGCCGCGACGAGCGCGGGCTCCCCCTTGTCGGTGCCCATGCTGATGTTGTAGCGGGCGGTCAGCGGCCAGCGGGTGTGGTCCTGGGCGATGACCGCGATGCGGTGGCGCAGCTCGTCGGGGTCGACCTCGGCCAGATCGGTGTCGTCCCAGCTGACCCGGCCGCCGTCCGGTTCGTACAGTCCGGACAGGAGTTTGGCCAGCGTGGTCTTGCCCGAGCCGTTCTCCCCGACGAGGGCGATCACCTCGCCCCTGTCGATGCGCATCGTGAGTCCCTGGAGCGCGGGCACGGTGGAACCCGGATAGGTCAGCTTCTCGGCCCTGGAAGGGGCCGAGCTTGCAGCTCTTCGCCGTACCTGGCAGGTACGGTTCAGGCCGCGTCGTCGGCAGCGTGACGCACTGCCCGGCGACCGATGTTGATCGCCGCGAAGTGATCCGCCGGGCCAGCGAGCCCGCACGAAACACACCGGAAGTCATCCCGGGTGGGACGGTTCCGTTTGTCGATATGGCCGCAGCCGGGGCAGGTGCGGGAGGTGTTGCGCGGGTCCACCAGCCGCACCGGTACCCCGGCCAGGGCGGCCTTGTACGTCATGAACGTGCGTAGCTGATGGAAACCCCAGGAATGCAGGTCGGCACGCTGAGCCTTGCGAACCGTGACCCGCTCTCGGATGCCCTGAAGGTCTTCCAGGGCGATGCCGGAGCGAGTGTCTTTGGCCTTGCCGACCAGTTGTTTGGAGATGACGTGGTTGATGTTCCGGGCGAACCGTGACTCCTTGCGACGGCGCCTCTTCAACAACCGCTTGGCGGATTTCGTGTTCTTGGCCTGGAGGCGGGCCCGCAGGCGGGCGTTACGCCGTCGCACCGCCCGCACCTCCTTACCACTGTAGGGCTCGCCGGTGGAGTCGGTGGCGAGGTTGACGATGCCCAGATCCACCCCTAGCCACCGCTGCGGCTCCTCCTGCCGTGGTGGTTCGGGGATCTCGACGACCACGGCGAGGAAGAACACCCCGTCGAGGTAGACGAGATCCGCCTGTCCCCGCAACGTCGCCCCCTCGCTGTCCAGCCACCGGCCCCGGTAGAGAACGGGTATGACGACCCGGCCGCTCAGGGTGAGGAGGCTGACCGCATCCCGCCCCTTCCAGGTGAGGATGCGCTGGTCGTAGGCGACCGCCCCCAACTCCCGGAAGGCCGGTTTGATGGTCTTGTCGCGTTTGTAGGCACCGCAGGCCTTGGCGATGGAGCGAACAGCCATCTGCGCCGACAGCCCGAACTCGTGGCGCAGGTCGGTGTAGACGAGCTTTTGCAGGGCGATCTTGTTCGCGATGCGGTGGGCGAACGCGACCTCGGCGGCCCTGGTCGCGGCGGTGTTACACGCACGCATCGTCGCCAGCAGAGCCTGCCCCTGTTCGAGGGAGGGGGCGAGTTTCAGCATCTCCGTCACCAGCACGTACCGATCCTGTCACTCACCGCTATCAGGCGGCACCGTTTTCCTGTGTTTCCTCCCCGCCGTGAACGACGGGGCCTCCACACTGCAATTCCGATGAACGAGCGCACCTTGGCGGCCGGTTCGCATTCCGCCGCGCCGGCGATGGCCATCGGATGGCCGGTTACGGTCGGCGGCTCCTCGTACGCGGAGTGACAGTGTCCGCATGCGAGGAGATGTGAGCGGTCGCGGCAGGGGGCGGGATGATCCGCGGGCCGGAAATGGTCTAAGACTGGGCATGGTTCGGTAATTGATGTCACACTTTCTGTGACGGTTCTACCCTCGACCTCTTTAAGAGCCGATGACCCAGGAAACCGCACACGCTTCCCTCACCGGAGGCAACCTGCCTCTCGAACCCAACGGCTTCGTGGGGCGTGAAGCCGATGTGGAAGAACTCGCAGACCTACTGGGCGTCGCCCGGGTGGTGACCCTCTGCGGGGCGGGCGGCATCGGCAAGAGCAGGCTGGCGATCCGGGTCGCGACTCAGCTGGCGGAGGAGTTCCCGGGCGGTGTCTGGCTGGTCGAGCTGGCCGACGCGGTGCCGGGCGACCTGATCGAGCCCCGGGTGGCCGCCGTGCTCGGGGTCAAGGCCGAGCCGTCCCGCGCGCTGGCCGACACCCTGATCGACGCGCTCGGCGAACGGCGGCTGCTGCTGGTCATGGACAACTGCGAGTCGCTCATCGAGGAGTCCGCCAGGTTCTGCCGCGCCGTGCTCACCGTCTGCCCGGACGTCCGCGTGCTCACCACCAGCCGCGAGCCCCTGCGGGTGGCAGGGGAGACCGTGTGGCGGGTGCCGCCGCTCAGCCTGCCCAGGGGCGAGGGCCACGACGCCGGCGCCAGCGAGGCGGTGCGACTCTTCGTCGACCGCGCCACAGCCGCCTCGCGGGGCTTCGCCATGACCGAGCAGAACGCGGCGGACATCGCCGGGCTCTGCGAGGCGCTCGACGGGATGCCGCTCGCCATCGAGCTCGCCGCCGCCCTGTGCAGGGTACTGACCGTGGAGCAGATCAACGCCAGGATCCGGGACCGGTTCCGGCTGCTGTCGGCGGGCGACAGAACGGCTCCGGCCAGGCAGCGGACGCTCAGGGCGACGGTCGACTGGAGCTATCAGTTGCTCAACGAGCCCGAGCGGATCCTGCTGCGGCGGCTGGCGGTCTTCACCGGTGGCTGGACGCTCGACATGGCCGAGCAGGTCTGCGCGGGCAACGCCCTGTGGGCCGAGGACGTTCTGAGGGTGCTCTGCGACCTGGTCGACAAGTCGCTGGTCCTGGCCGACGCCGAGGTCGCGGGCGAGACGCGCTACCGCATGCTGGAGACGATCCGCGAGTACGCCGCGGAGCAGCTCGAAGCCTCCGGTGAGGAACCCGAGTTCCGGCGGCTGCACCGCGATCACATGATCGAGCTCGCCGCCCGGATACACCAGACGATAGTCCGGCGGCCCCGGCCCACCTGGGCCGAGATCTGCCCGATGCTGGTCATGCTGGACGAGCTCCAGGCCAACGTCTGGGCGGCGGTGCGCTGGTCGGTCGAGGCCGCGAGCGATCCGGAGAGCGCGCTCCGCCTCCTGGTGCTGCTCCGCTGGCCGATCATCGCCGGGGGGAGGTTCACCCCGACCGACAAGTGGCTGGACCGCCTGCTCGACGCCGCCCCCGAGGAACTGGCGCCGTACGTGCGCGGCGACGCCCTCGCGCTGCGCGGGCAGGTGGCCTTCGGGCAGGGCGATCCGGACACCGCGCAGATCGCCTGCACCGCGGCGGTCGAGCTGTGCCGCGAGACGGGTCTGCCCGGGCCGCTCAGCGGCGCGCTGGCCATCCTCGCCTGGGTGGCGATCTACCAGCGCCGCCCGGAGCGGGCCAGGTCCCTGCTGGACGAGGCGCTGGAGGCCGTGCACACCGTCGACGACCCATGGCACGAAACGGTCATTCGCTCCATGGAGGGCACTTTCGCACTGTCGGAGGGCAGGGCGAAGGAGTCGCAGCGCTCCTTCGAGGCCGCGCTGGCCATTGCCCACGAGCTGGACAATCACTGGGCCGCGCCGGTGGCCCTCATCGGTCTGGCCCAGGTCGCCTGGCTCCGCGGTGACCTGGCGGAGGCCCGCGCCCACTACGAGCGCGCCCTCGACATGCTCCAGGACATCACCGCCCACTGGCAGTCCATCACCTGCCTGTCAGGTCTCGGCCGGATCGCCCTGGCCCAGGGAGACCTCGTCACCGCGCGGGCCAGGCTGATCGAGAGTCTGCGGCTCTGTATCGGGACCGGCCAGCGGCTCGGCGTGGCCCGCCGGATCGAGACGCTCGCCCAGCTCGCCCTCGCCGAGGAGGACGACCGCAGGGCGGTGCGCCTGGCCGGAGCCTCCGCCGCCATCAGGAGCGCGATGAGCGGCGCCGTGCTGCCACCCGGGTTCGGGGCACGGATGGAGGAACTGCTCCAGCCCGCCCGGGTACGCCTCGGTGACGCGCTGGTCGCCCAGCTGTGGGCGCACGGCCAGGAGATGTCCCAGGATCAGGCGGTCCGCTACGCACTTCAGCTCGACGAGCCGTGCGAGACGCCGGTACTGCTCGGCAGGCCTCCGGTCGTCGCCCCGCTGACCACGCTCACCTGCAGGGAGGCGGAGATCGCCGAACTGATCGCCAGGGGAATGAGCAACAGGGCCATCGCCGACGAGCTGGTGATCAGTCCCGCCACCGCGGCCAGACACGTCGCCAACATCCTGGCCAAGCTCGGCTTCTCGTCACGTACGCAGGTCGCCACCTGGGTCGTCGAGCAGAATCGTTCCTGATACGCGGGCGGGGAGCGGTCACCGGGTCGACCGCTCGGGCTCTACACACCCGGGCTACACATGTGCGGGTGTGAAGATACATCTCGGGATACCCAGTCCGGAGTATGTGCCGGGACCGCCGCTGGCCGTACGTTTTCCTGGTGTTCGACCGATGACGTCCAGCCTTCCGCACCGTGCCGGTCACAGCTCCGGTCCGGAACGGCAGGTCCACACCATCCCGGGCGTCTCGGTCGAGCACGCCGCGGACGTCGCGTGTCCCGGTAGACGGCGAGGTCCCCTCGGAGGGGTGGGGGCCGGAGCCAAGGGCCGCACGCGGCAGCGGGCTCGAGTCGCGCAGGGCTCGAGCCCGCCTTCCGTAGTGGGGGACTGCTCGGGGCGCTGCTTTGGGAGCCTGATTTCGGAGGACTGTGGATCGGGGGGATCACTGGACATCTGGGGCGGATGCCCCTTCCTTCTGGGGGGAGCGCCGCTCGTTTCTCGCTTGTTGTGCGGGCGCGGAACGAAGTGGGGCATGTTCATGAACGCGGCGGAGCACGCCGGTGTTCGCACGGGGAGGCTTCGGGATCGTCCGGCCGGTGAATCGCGAACCGGCAGCCCCGACCGGCAGCTCCGGTGCTGGAATCGCCGGCTTTCAAGACATGGGAGGACGGCAGGGGGCCGAATACACAGCCATCTACATACATCTGTTGATGCCCCTGTGGACAGGCCGCCCCTACCCTCATCGGAATGAGACCCACCTCGCCGTCCACCAGCTGCACACTCACCGAGGCGGTGTTCGGCTACGCGCACGGGCGAGGTGATCGGCCGGCACTGATCGACCTCGGCGCCGGGATGGTGTACGGCTACCGCAGGCTGGCCGCGGAGGTGACCCGAGGAGCCTCGGGCCTGGTGCGGCGGGGGGCACGGCGGCGTCAGGTGGCCGGAATCCACGTGGACAGCGCGGTGGCCCAGACATTGGCGGTGCACACGGTCATCGCGGCCGGAGGGGTGGCGGCGCCGATCACCTCGGGGTGTACGGAGATGGCCGACCTGCTGGCCGAGTGGGAGGCACGGCTGCTCATCACCACTCCGCGCCTGGCGGACGCCTCGTTGCGGGCCGTGGAGGATTCGCGGGTCCGGCAGGTGATCGCCTTCGGCCAGGCCCGCGACACCGTCGACTTCGCCGACCTGCTGCTCCTGGAGCCCGTCCCGCTGCCCTTCCTCGACCCCGCGGTGCAGCCCGCCCTGCTGATCGAGGACGGAGGGGTGCTCACCCACCAGGACCTGATCACAAGGATGAGCCTGCTCGACAGGGGCGCCGAGCTGGGGAAGTCCGACGTCCTCCTGGTGACCTGGCCACTGAGGTGCAGCCTGGCCCTGACCACCCTGATCGGGCTGGCGTTGATGCGCGGCTCCCTGGTCGTCGTGGCCCCGGGCCTGTCGTCCGAGGACCTGGCGGCGACCATCCATGACTTCGGCGTCACCGTCGTCGCGCTCTCCGACGGCGCGGTCCAGCGCGTCTGAGCCCGCCGGCCGGCCCTTACGGGCTCACTCTTCCCGCGGCGGTATCGAGCGTCAGGACCGGGTCGGGTGGTACGGATCCGAACCCGGGCTCCCCTTGATCTGGGTGATTCAGCACGCCACCAACGTGCCGGATCCCCCAAATAATGGGCCGCCATTCGATGCCAAACCTGACCGCTTTGTTCTCTCCTAGGGTGTCATTTCCCGTTCGGTCCATTCGGTGTGCCGGGGCTCCGCACCGGTGTGCGTCCGACCGGTTCACTGTCATCGGTGCTCATATCCCGGGATATTGAGCTGTTATACGCACGACCTTGACGGCGCTCGGTGTGAGGTGGCTTGATTGCCGTACTGACAACGTTGTCATATTTCGGGGGTTTTGTGCACCCCAAACCCCGAAGGGACGGAGAGCTGTGCGACGACAGTGGATGGCAGCCGTCGCGGTCACCGTGGCGGGCCTGCTCGCCCTGACCGCCTGTGGTGACGGCGGCGGTGACGGCGCCACGCAGAGCCCGCAGGCCGACGCGAAGAAGAAGGTCGAGGTCTTCTCCTGGTGGACGGGACCTGGCGAGGCCGACGGCCTGAAGGCCATGAAGGAGATCTTCGAGAAGCAGAACGCCGGGCTTGAGTTCTTCGACGCGGCCGTGGCGGGCGGGTCCGGGGACAAGGCAAGAGCCCTGCTGACCACCAAGCTGCAGGCCCAGACCCCGCCGGACACCTTCCAGGGGCACGCGGGCGCCGAACTCCAGGGCTACATCAAGGCCGGGCAGCTCGAACCGCTCAACTTCCTCTACGACGAGCTCAAGCTGAAGGACGTCTTCCCCCAGCAGCTGATCGACCAGATCAGCGTCGAGGGCCAGGTCTACTCGGTGCCGGTCAACATCCACCGCTCCAACGTGATGTGGTTCAACCCGGCGGTGCTGAAGGAGGCGGGCGTCACCGAGGTGCCGAAGACGATCCCCGACTTCGTCGCCGCGCTGGAGAAGGTCAAGCAGAAGGGCAAGATCCCGCTCTCGATCGGCTCGGAGTGGACCATGGTCCATCTGCTGGAGAGCGTGCTGCTCGGCTCGCTCGGCACCGACGCCTATAACCAGCTCTGGACCGCGGGCTCCGACTGGTCGGGTCCGGCGATGACCAAGGCGCTCGACGACTTCAAGACGATCCTGTCCTACGCCGGTGACCCGGCCGACGACTGGCAGCCCGCGGCCAAGCAGGTGGCCGACGGTGAGGCCGCGTTCAACATCATGGGCGACTGGGCGTACGGCTACTTCCACAACCCGCCGGACGGTGGCCTGGGCAAGACCTCCAAGACCGACTTCGACTGGGCGCCCTCGCCGGGCACCGGCGGCACGTTCATGTGGCTCTCCGACAGCTTCACCCTGCCCAAGGGCGCGCCGAACCGCGACGGGGCGGTGGCCTGGCTGAAGGTGGCCGCGAGCAAGGAGGGCCAGGACGCCTTCAATCCGAAGAAGGGCTCCATCCCGGCCCGCAAGGACGCCGACACCGCCCTCTACACCGACTACCTCGCGGACGCGCTGAAGGACTGGGGCGGCAACAAGCTCGCCGGCTCCATCCAGCACGGCGTGGTCGTGAACGACGCCTGGCGCGTCGCGATCAACGAGGCGGTCGGCCTGTTCCACGGCGACAAGGACGTGGCCGCGCTGCAGAAGGCGCTGGCCGAGGCCGCCAAGAACTCCGGGCAGTGATCTTCGGATGATCTTCGGTACGGCCCGCGAAGGCGCGGGCCGTACCTCGCGGAAGGGGTGTCCGTGACACGGGTACGCAGATGGCTGCCGGGGCTGCTGCTGGTCACACCGTCGATCATCGCGATCGCGGTCTTCGTCTACGGCATGCTCGGCTGGAACTTCCAGTTGGCGATGACCGACAAGCACGACGAGGTGTCCGAGGGCAGTTTCGTCGGCCTGGAGAACTTCTTCACCCTCTGGGACCAGAAGCGCTGGGGCATCTCGGTCAACCACGCCATCGTCTTCACCGTGGTCTTCGTGTTCGGGGCGCTGCTGCTCGGCTGGCTGCTGGCGTTCCTGATGGAGAAGGGGATCAGGGGCGAGGGGACCTTCCGGGCGGTCTACCTGTTCCCGATGGCGATCTCCTTCGTGGCGACCGGGGTGGTCTGGCGCTGGCTGATGAACTCCGGTCAGGGCGAGCGGGCGGTCGGGCTGAACCGGCTGTTCGACAGCCTCGGGCTGGAGTTCCTGCAGTGGCAGTGGTTCCGCGATCCCGACTGGGGGATGGCCGCCATGGCCATCCCGGCGATATGGCAAATGTCGGGATATGTCATGGCGCTGTTCCTGGCGGGGTTCCGGGGGGTCCCCGAGGACCTCCGGGAGGCGGCCCGGGTCGACGGGTGCGGCGAGTGGCAGGTCTACCGGCACATCGTGCTGCCGATGCTCCGTCCGGTCACCCTCTCCGCACTGATCATCCTCGGCCACATCTCGCTCAAGGTCTTCGACCTGATCGTCGCGGTCTCCGGCAAGCAGATCATCACCGATGTGCCCGCCGTCTTCATGTGGGTCGCGGTCTTCGACTCCCATGACCCGGCCAAGGGCGCCACCATCGCGTCGTACATCGTGCTCGCGGTCAGCGTCTTCGTCATCCCCTACCTCGTCTGGACCCTCCGCAGGGAGCGGAGCTCATGACCTCCTTCTCGGAGCCGTGTCCGGTTCCCCCTCGCCGGAGGCACGCGATGACGATCACTGTGAACGGTGCCTTCACCGTCCCCGCGCGGGGCGGAGATCCTGGGAACGCCATCTCCTGTCCGCCCCGGACCCCTCGTGGGGAGCGACGCATATGACGACCACCGTGACCGGTCCCCCCGCCGCCCCCGTGCGGGGCGGAGCCACCGGCGACGCCGGCGGACGGGCCAGGCGGCGGGCGCGGCTGTCGCGCGGCGTACGGCTGACACTGCTGGTCGCCTTCCTTCTCGTCTTCCTGATCCCGATCTACGTGCTGCTGGTCACCAGCTTCAAGCCGCTGACCGAGGCCGATCCCGGCCGGGCCTGGGCGCTGCCCGAGGTGTGGACGGCCGAGCCGTGGCGGGTGGCCTGGGAGAAGCTCGCGCCCGGCATCTGGAACAGCGTGCTGCTGGCCGTGCCCGGCTCGCTGATCTCGGCGGTGCTCGGCTCGATGAACGGCTACGTGCTGTCGAAGTGGCGCTTCCCCGGCTCCGACGTGCTGTTCACGCTGTTCCTGTTCGGCATGTTCATCCCGTACCAGGGCGTCATGATCCCGCTGGTGCAGCTGCTGGTGAAGCTCAACGAGGTCACCCTGGCGGTCACCGGGGTGCCGGGTGTCTTCTACGGCGCGATCCCCGGGCTGCTGCTGGCGCACGTGGTCTACGGCATCCCGATCTGCACCCTGATCTTCCGCAACTACTACGTCACCATCCCCGACGAGCTGATCGAGGCGTCCAGGGTGGACGGCGCGGGGATGCTGCGGACCTACTGGTCGGTGGTGCTGCCCGTCTCGGGACCCGCCTTCGCGGTTGTGATCATCTGGCAGTTCACCTCGATGTGGAACGACTTCCTGTTCGCCGTCTTCCTGACCGGCCCGCAGAGCTGGCCCACCACGGTCATGCTCAACAACATCGCCGGAGCCCAGACCGTCCCCTACAGCCAGCAGATGGCCGCGGCCCTGCTCGCCTCCATCCCCACAATGATCATCTACGTCCTCCTCGGCCGCTTCTTCATGCGCGGCCTGATGGCCGGCGCCCTGAAGGGCTGACCCCTGCGGCGTCACGTGCCTGCGCACCGCTGAGTAGCGGGGGGCTCTCGTAACGGGTGAGGGCCCCGCAACCTGACGACTTTGTGTTAGATATACCCTTTTTTTCTGGTGGCGATGTTGTTCGGTGTCTAACGTGCAGTTCATGCTCTTTGTCCCAGGTCTGATCCAGTGCCGGACGGCAACATGACCGCTGTCGTCACCGATCTCGTCTGCTATCCCGTCAAAGGATGCGCCGGTATCTCGATGACCGAGGCGCTGCTGACGGAGGCGGGCCTGGCACACGACCGCACGTTCATGGTGGTCGGCGACAACGGCGTGTTCCGCAGCCAGCGGCGCGATCCGCGGCTTGCCGCCATCCGTCCCGAGATCAGCGCGGACGGGGAGTCGCTCACGCTCCGGCTGCCGGGTTTCGACGCGCTGACCGTCGAGGTGGACCTACTCTCCGCCAGGCGCGATGTGGAGCTGTTCGGCACGCCGTACCGGGGGATCGACCAGGGGCGGGCCGCAGCCGAGTGGTTGTCGGAGGTGTTGGGCACGCCGAGCAGGCTCGTGCGGGTGCCGCCGGAACACCGCAGGGTGACCGACGGCCGAACACCCGGCACGTCGGGCTACGCGGACAGCAGCCCGGTGCATCTCATCTCCGAGGCCACCCTCGCCCTGCTCAACCGGCGGCTCACCGAAGGCGGGGGCGCCCCGCTGCCGATGGCCCGGTTCCGCCCCAACATCGTGATCGGCGGGTGGACGGAGCCGCACCGGGAGGACGGGGCCAGGCGGATGCTCGTCGGCGACACCGAACTCGGTTACGCCAAGCTCGCCATCCGATGCGCGGTCACGATGGTCGACCAGGACAGCGGCACCAGGGCGGGCCCGGAGCCGCTGCGCACGCTGGCCACCTACCGCCGCGCCCCCGAGGGCGGCGTCGCGTTCGGCGTGAAACTCTCCGTCGTACGCCCCGGCAAGCTCGCCCTGGGCGACGAGGTGAACGTCGAATCCTGGGACGAGCCGGAACTTCGGTAGCCGTCGCAGTCCAAGATCATGTGGGTGAGGACCTCGTCGGCGGCGCGCCGCAGCGCCTAGTGCAGGCCGGGTACCTGGTCGGTCAGGACGTCGATATGACCTCGTTGAGGTAGTGGTACTGACGAAGAAAGTTGGGCGTCACGGGTTGCTCGGGGGTGCTTGTCCGCACTGTTTGCCCAGGTGGCAGCCTGGAGGTATGAGGTACTCAGACAGAAGCGGGGGAT
>NZ_JOEQ01000011.1 GCF_000721075.1 Streptosporangium amethystogenes | reverse complement strand
GTGCGCACCTCCACCTCCTCCGGGGTGGCGGGTCCGTGGTCGGAGTGGCAGGCGGCCACGGTCGAGGTGAGCGGGACTGCGGGCAATGGTTTGGGAGCGGTGCCGGCTACGCGTGGTGCCGAGTCCTGGACGCTGGCTTCGGCTACGCCGTGGTTGTACGCGAAGGTCAGTGACGCCGGCGGGGCGAAGCTGGTGCTGGACGCGGAGATCGAACACGATCCGGCCGCCCCGGGGCAGGGCACGGGGGTGATCTGGTCCGGCAAGGGCGCAACCGCGTACGCCTCGGGCGGTAACGCCTGGGTACAGGTCCCGACCGGGAAACTCACCGACGGCATGAAGATCCGCTGGCGCGTTCGTGGCGTCACCACCGGCGGGTCACGCCGTGGGTGTATGCGAAGGTCAGTGATCCCGGCTCGCGTGGCTCGCGTCTGTGGGTCCAGGTTGAGCATGACCCGGCGGCGTCCGGGCAGGGCACGGGACTGATCTGGGAGGGCAAGGGCGCCGCCGCCTCCGACTCCGGCGCCAACGCGTGGGTCCAGGTCCCGACCGGGAAACTCACCGACGGCATGAAGATCCGCTGGCGGGTGCGCGGTGAGACCACGACCGGCGCTATCGGTCCATGGACCGACTGGCTCACCACCACCATCGACCTCCACAAACCGTCGGTGGCGGGATTGTCGATGACCCCAGCGACATGGAATGCAGGGGCGTGGACAGCAGCGGCAGCTTCGCCATGGCTGTATGCCAAGGTGACCGACCCGGAGAACAGAGATTCCCTGCTCGCTGTGGAAATCGAGCACGACCCGACAGGGACCGGCCAAGGCTCCGGCTTGATCTGGGCCGGGAAGAGTGCTCAGCAGTCTCGCTCCGGCGACAACGCCTGGGTCCAGGTCCCGGCTGGAAAGCTCACCGACGGTACGAAGATCCGCTGGCGCGCACGCGGAGAAACTGCGAGAGGCATCGCCGGCCCCTGGTCCGACTGGACCCAAGCACGTATTGATTTGACCAAGCCATCGGTCGAGTCGCTGGGGATGGATCCGGCTCTTCCGGGTTCGGCGTCGTGGACAGCGGGGACGGTGACGCCGTGGCTGTATGCCCGGGTGACCGATCCGGAGAACCGGTCCAGCAAGCTCAATGTCGAGGTGGAGCATGACCCGGCTGTGGTGGCTCAGGGGTCGGGTCTGATCTGGTCGGGTGCTTCGGATAAGCAGTACGCGTCCGGGACGATCGCTTGGGCGGTTGTGCCGGCCGGGAAGTTGACCGATGGTTGGCAGGTCCGGTGGCGTGCGCGGGCCACAACTTCCTCTGGGGTGGCGAGCCCGTGGTCAGATTGGATCACGGCCCGTATCGACACGAAGATCTTCAGGACGATTCCGCCTGGGCCGGTGGTCGACAAGATGAGCGTGCCCGTGGGGCAGCTGGTTTCGGGGCAGTGGATCCTGCCGAGTGTCAGCCCGGCCTTCACCGCCACGATTTCCGACGCTGATCGGCGGCCCGGTGTGCTGGAGGCCGAGGTCGAACACGACCCGTCTGCTACCGGGCAGGGTTCGGGGCTGATCTGGTCGGGGCAGGGCAAGACCTTCCGGGAGACCTGTTTCACCGGGCAGGCATGTTCCGCTTCGCACCAGTCCCCTGTGGTGACGGGGGTGCAGAACGGCTGGCTCATTCGGTGGCGAGTCCGTGCGGTGGTGCAGTCCACCGACTCTCCGGGTGCGCTGGTGGCGGGCCCGTGGTCGCAGTGGCAGACCGGACGGGTGGACACCTCCAAGCCGGTGGTGTCGGAAGTAACGGCGGCTGTTCCACCTCCAGCAAGTGCTGGCTGCAAACACCCACGATGGTACGCCTCGGGCGGTAACGCCTGGGTACAGGTCCCGACCGGGAAACTCACCGACGGCATGAAGATCCGCTGGCGCGTTCGTGGCGTCACCACCGGCGGAGCCGAGGGCGTTTGGTCGGCCTGGCAGACCGCCACCATCGACCTCACCAGGCCAAGTGTCGACGGCCTGGGCATGAGTCCGGCGATTCGGGGTGCGTCATCGTGGACGGCAGAATCCCTGACGCCGTGGATGTACGCGAAGGTGACCGACCCGGAGAACCGGCCCAGCAAGCTCAACGTCGAGGTGGAGCATGACCCGGCCAAGACCGGGCAGGGCACGGGGCTGATCTGGTCGGGCTCCTCCGACAAGGAGTACGCGTCCGGGACCAACGCCTGGGCGGTCATCCCGGCCGAGAAGCTGACCGACGGCTGGTACATCCGCTGGCGAGCGCGGGCCACAACCACCTCCGGAGCGGCGGGCCCGTGGTCGGAGTGGGTGTACGCGAACGTGTCGGCGTTGCCGTTCGAGTCGTTCTCCCCGGCGAACAACAGCCAGGTCGGCACCTTAACGCCAGTGCTGTCGGCGAACGCGCGTCCCTTCAACAAGGGCGAGGTCAAGTACTGGTTCCAGATCTGCGCGGGCACCGCACCGAACTGGCGCTGGTGCAAGGACTCCGCGGAGAAGACCGAAGATTGGACCAAGGAAGGCACCTGGCAGGTCAACGACAAGCGGCTGAAGTGGGGCGAGACGTATTCGTGGATGGCGAAGGCGGCCACCACCTACACCACGGTGACCTCATCGTGGCGGACCTTCACCCCGGTGCCGGAGCAGGGCAGCATCAACGGACTGCTGGCCGCCGGCACGCAGGGCCGCGAGTTCAACCACACCTCGGGCAACTTCGCGCACACCGCAACCGACGCCGGCATGGCGGCGGTAGGGCCGTCGCTGTCGGTGAGCCGTACCTACAACAGCCTGGACCCGCGCACCGATGGCATCTTCGGCGCCGGATGGACGACCCGTTGGGACATGCGGATCGAGGTGGAGCCGACCGGCAGCCTGCTGGTGACCTACCCGGGCGGCGAGCAGATGCGGTTCGCCCCCATGGGAAATGGCACCTTCGCTCCCCCGCAGGGGACATTCGCGACGCTGGCCGCCGAGCAGGCGGGCGGCTGGCGGTTGATGGACAAGTCGGCCACCTCCTACTGGTTCGACGCGTCCGGCCTCCTCACGAAGATCACTGATCATCGGGGGCGGGCGCAGGAGCTGACCCGCGGCACCGATGGCAAGCTGACCAAGGTGACCGCCACAGGCGGCCGGTCGCTGACGTTCACCTGGGCAGGGAGCCACGTCGCGAGCGTGTCCACCGACCCGGTGAACGGCAACCCACTGACCTGGACCTATACCTATGAGGGTGATCAACTGGCCAAGGTGTGCCCGCCGACTTCGGCGACCGCCTGCAACAGCTACACCTACGGAGCGGGCTCGCGGTACAAGAGCGTGATCACCGACTCGCGGCCGGAGTACCACTACCGGCTGAACGAGGCCGAGACCCGCACCGGCACCACCGTCGCGAGCGCGGCGGGCTGGAACATCACCGAGGAGCAGGCCAAGCTGAACGGAGCCACCCCGGCCGACCTCGGCACCCAGGTGCCGGGTGCGCTGGCCGGGTCGCCGGACACCGCGATGCGCTTCAAGGGGGCGGCGACCTCGACCTTCGTGCAGCTGCCGCGGAACGCCGTGAGCGGCCAGGGCGGGGAACTGGCGGTCGAGGCGTGGTTCAAGACCACCGCCTCCGGCACGGTCATCGGCATGCAGAACACCGCCGACAACACGCCGTCGGCGTCCATACCGGTGGTGTATGTCGGCACCGACGGCAAGCTGCGCGGCCAGTTCTTCACCGGCCTCTCCACCATCGCGCACACCCCGATCACCTCCTCCAGCGCGGTGAACGACGGAGCCTGGCACCATGTGGTGCTGTCGGCGACGGAGGCCAAGCCGGCCACGAGCTCGACGCCGGCGGAGCATACCCAGACGCTCTACCTGGACGGCCTGGCCGTGGGCACGCTGGCCGGGGAAATCCAGCACGGCGACATGTGGGAAACCCGGATCGGGTCCGGTCATGCCTCTTCGGCCTGGCCGTTCACGACCAGCGCGGCCGCGGTCTTCCCGTTCAACGGCGACATCGATGAGGTGGCGGTGTACGGCAAGCCGCTCGGCGTGGCAGCGGCGGCCCGGCACTTCGCGGCCGGGAAGTCGCAGCCGCAGCTGACGCAGGTGACGTTGCCGTCCGGCCGAGCCTGGGTGGTCAACACCTACAACCCCGATGGGGGCCGGTTGGCCACGCAGGTCGATGCCAACGGCGGCAAGTGGACCCTCGCGGAACCGGTGTACGAGAAGCAGACGACGCTGTCGACGTTCATGACGGTGAAGGTGACCGACCCGCTCAACGGCGTGGTCACCTACGTGGCGGACGCACAGCGCGGGTATCGGCCGGTGTCAGAGACCGATCAGGTCGGCGCGACCACCAAGTGGGCGTATGACGTGGGCGGATTTCCGGCCAAGATGATCGACGCCAACGGCAACGTGATGGAGGCGGCGTTCAACGAGCGCGGGAACCTGCTGTCGAAGAAGACGTGCCGGACGGCGGACAAGTGCCACACGGAGTACTACGACTATTTCGTGGACGTGGACAAGCCGTTCGACCCGCGTAACGACGCGAAGGTCGGCCAGCGCGACGCCCGGTCGGGCTCGGCCACGGATGAGACGTACAAGACCTCCTGGACGTACAGCGCCTTCGGCGAGGAGATCAAGGCCACCACTCCGGCGACGGATGGCTTCCCGGCAGGCCGTAGCACGAGTAAGACCTACACCGACGGCACCGAGCCGGCGGTCGGCGGCGGTATGACGCCGGCGGGCCTGGTGAAGTCGGCCAAGGACTTCAAGGAGAACGAGACCACTTACGCCTACACCGCTGCCGGTGATCTCGCGATGGAGGCGCTGCCATCCGGGCTGGTCAAGAAGTACACGCATGACGCGCTGGGCCGGGTGACCGCCACGACCGAGATCTCCAAGGCGCACCCCGAGGGCGTGACCACCACGATCACCTACGACGGCCTGGGCAAGGTGCTGACCAAGACCGGACCCGGGATCAAGAACGAGGTCACCGGCAAGACCCATACGCTGCAATGGTCGGCCACCTACGACGCCGACGGCCTGCTGTTGACCGAAACGAACGCGGATCTGACGGGTGGGGACGCGGTGCGGACTGCGACCTACACCTACGACGCCTACGGGCGGCAGGAGACGATCACCGGATCCGAGGGTGCGGTCACCAGGTTCGGCTACGACCACAAGGGGCAGAAGGTCGCTTCCACCGACCCGCGCGGTGCCACGCTGGCCTACACCTACACGCCGCGCGGCGAGCCGGCCACCACGGTGCTGAAAGGATGGACGGGCAGTCCGCTCGACCCCCAGCCAGCCGCCGATGTGGTGATGGAGTCCTTCGCCTATGATCCGGCGGGCCGGATGGCGTCCAAGACCGACGCGATGGGCCGCACCATCACCTACTCCTACCAGGCGGACAACCTGCCGTTCGAGCAGATCGCCAAGGGCGCCAAGCTGAACGGCTCTGGCACCGGCCGCGACGTTGTGCTGGACTCGCGGGTGTATGACGCGGCCGGGCAGCTGACCAGACAGACCACTGGTGGCGGCACGCTGCGCATCGACACCGCCTACGATGCCGCCGGGCGGATCACCTCGCAGGTGGTGGACCCGGAGACGCTGGCCCGCAAGACCACCTTCGCCTACGACGCGAACAACAACGTGACCAAGGTGACACGCACCGGCGCGGGTACCACCCGCACCGAGGTTTCCGAGTTCGAATACGACGTGCTCAACCAGCCGACCAAGCAGACCGTTCGTAACGACGGCGCCGATCTGGTCACGACGCTGACAGTGGACGATCGCGGCCTGGTGACGGCGATGACCGACCCGCGCGGCAACGCTACGGGCGCGAACGCGGCTGACTTCACCACCAATGTGACCTACGATGCGGGCAAGCTGCCGGTATTGCTGCAGTTGCCCGGCGTCCAGGTGGAACGCAACGGCGGCGCCGCCGTCAGCGAGCGGCCTACCTCCAAGTTGAGTTACAACACCTTCGGCGAGACCACTCACCAGGTCGACCCCGAAGGCCGCACCGCCACGGCCACCTACGACCGGGCCGGGCGCGTGCTGACCCAGACTGCCCCGGCCTACACCCCGCCCGGCGGACAGCCGATCACCCCGACCATGACCGCCGAATACGACGCGGCCGGTCAGCTGATCAAGGCCACCACCCCGCGCGGCCAGACCACCACCGCCTTCTACGACGCGCTGGGCCGCAAGGTGAAGGTCACCGATCCGCCCGCCAACGGAGCTGCGGCCGGTACGTGGACGTTCGGCTACGACCTGCTCGGTGAATCGCTGTGGACGGTCGATCCGAGCGGAGCCCGGTCGGAGGCCACCTATGACGGCCTCGGGCGGCAGATCACGCTCACCACCATCGAACGCAAGCCGACCCCCGGTATCTACGTCACCAAGCTGGAATACGACGACGCGGGCAGACTGACCAAGACCACCCGCCCCACCGGCGATGCCTCCACCCGCGCCTATGACGCGGCCGGCGCGCTCATCAAGCACACCGACGGACTCGGCAATGCCACCGCCTTCGGCTACGACCTGGCCGGACGCGCCACCACAACCACCAACGCACTCGGGATCACCTCCCGGGCCCTTTACGACCTGGCCGGCCGCAAGATCGAAACCCATGAGCTGGACGCCAACGGCACGGTGCTGCGTACCCGGAAGATCGGCTACGACTCGGCCGGCAACCCGATCAGCAGCACCTCAGGTGAGGGGCACACCGTCACCCGCTCCTTCGACGCGGCCAACCGCATGACCCAGCTGGTCGAGCCGGTCGCCGCGAGCGAGCAGATCACCAGCACCTTCGGCTACGACGCGGCCGGCGCGCAGACCCGCGCCACCAACGGGCGCGGCAATTCCACCTACACCACCTACAACAGCCTCGGCCTCGTGGAGAAGGTGATCGAGCCGGCCACCGCGCAGCACCCGGACCTGAAGGACCGCACCTGGACCGCCACCTACGACGCGGGCGGCAACCCGATCGTCACCCTGGCCCCCGGCGGGGTGCGCGTCGAGCGCGCGTTCGACGAGCTCAACCGGCTGATCGAGCAGGCCGGGACGGGCGCCGAGGCCGAGACCGAGGCGAAGACGTTCGGCTACGACCAGGCCGGACGACTGATCACCGCCAACGATCTGACCTTCACCCTCAACGACCGCGGCCAGTTGCTCAAGACCAACAGCGCCGTCGCCGGTGACCTCAACGTCTACGCCTACGACGCCAACAACCGGCTCGTGCAGCGCACCGACGGCACCGGTACCTCGACCTTCATCTGGGACAACGGCGACCGCCTCACCCAATCGGTGGACCCGGTCTCCGCCACCGCCATCGACTACAGCTACGACAAGGCCAACCGCCTGACCGGCATGGCGTACGGCACAGGCGGTGCCCGCCGCACCTACGGCTACGACGACTTGAACCGGCTGACCAAGGACCAGCTCACCACGTCCGCCGGCGGCGCGATCGCGTCCATCGCGTACGGCTACGACCTGGACGACAACATGACGTCCAAGACCACCGCTGGAACCGCCGGTGCCGGGAAGAACACCTACACCTATGACTGGAACAACCGGCTCACCTCCTGGACCGGGCCCGACGGCGCCACGACCGATTACGGCTGGGATGCGGCCGGCAACCGCATCAAGGCCGGAGACAAGACCTACAGCTACGACGAACGCAACCGCCTCACCTCCGGTGACGGGCGGACCTACACCTACACCGCCCGCGGCACCCTTGCCGAAGAAGGCAACGGCCAGGTCCGCATCACCAAGTTCGACGCCTTTGACCGCATGGTCACTGACGACGGCGTTCAGTATGACTACGACGCCCTCGACCGGGTCGAAACCCGCGCTCACAGCGGCAAGACCCAGCGCATGGCCTACGACGGCGTCACCAACAACCTCGTGACTGTCACCGACGCCGCCACCGGTAACAAGACCGCGATGTTCGGCCGGGACGCCCTCGGCCGCACCCTCGGCCTGTCGGACGGTGCCGGCGCCCAGCTCGCGTTCTGCGACCTGCGCGGCGACCTCATCGGAGCCTTCACCGCCACCGGCACCTCACTGATCGACTCCGTCGCCTACAACCCCTTCGGGGAGGTCGTTACTCGCACCGGAACAGCCCACACCCTCGGCTACCAGGGCGGCTACACCGACCCGAGCACGGGAAAGATCAACATGGCCGCCCGCTGGTACCAGCCCGCCACCGGGAGTTTCGTCTCCCGAGACACCCTCACGCAGAGCCCTGACCCGTCGATTCAGCTCAACCGCTACGCCTACGCCAACGACAACCCTCTGACCAACATCGACCCGGACGGGCACAAGGCCAAGCCGAAGAAGGCCAAGACATCGAACCCGGTCGACACATACGGCGAGTGCAAGCAGCAGAAGAAGAAGAGCAAGACGTGCGGGGAGATCATCGCCGACCACGGTCGGTGCGTCAAGGACTACGGAAAGTCCAACTGCACGGAGGCCGAAAGGGAGTACACGAACTGCAGAAAGGAGAACAACAAGAATTCCTGTTCGGGGACCAAAGATGTCTATGGAGACTGCCGCGCGGACAGCAAGAGCCATATGGGATTAACGTCCGCAGGCGGCAGCAAGGCTGCGTGCCGGGATGCGGGAGCGGCTTACGGTGAGTGTCTCCCCAAGGCCGGCCGGACCGACAAGAAACTATGCCGCGATGTGTCCGACAACTACATAGAGTGCAGATCGCAGGGCACCCGAAGAGCCGACTGCAACGCGGATGCGGAGAACTACCAGCAGTGCCGCCAGGACAACACCCAAGGCTATGGGAAAGGAATGTGCGAACAAGGATCGCAGCTGTACCGCGACTGCTTGCGCAACCGCAGGGCCAATCAGGACATGTGCTCGACGGCCAGCGACGACTACATGGAATGCCGGAAGTCTTCGGCGCCCGGTGGCCGGCAGCTCTTGGATCACGCCACCTGCAGGCCGTACGCCGAGGGGTATGTCACGTGCCGGAACACGTCGTTCAAGGGCGGGAAGCACGGCGCCGATTTCTGTAACGGCGTTCAGGACGGCACGCTCGGGTGCCTCAAGGTGAAGAGTGCGAAGGACTGCTCGGTCGTCGACGACTGGTACATGAAGTGTGCACAGAAGTACGGCGAGTCGGGATGTGTCGGCGACACCGGCCGCAGCGGAAGCGATTGCCCGCCGGCCAAGAGCGTGGCCGATGCGGCGGATTGGACCTGTGAATATTATCTCAGCAACCAGGACGCCGCCATGCTGAAGACAATTCTGGAGTATACCACCTGGGGGGCGGGTATATGTACGATGTTCATCGCAGTGACCAATTTGGTGGGAGTCGGATGTGCGCTGATCGGCGGGTTCACGGGGGCCTTTATGATGGCTGTCGATGCGGCGAATAAAGGGCATGGGGTCGTCATCACATACAGAATTACGAATGGACACGAAAGTCTCATGGTAGGCAGCCAGCAACCCGGTAGGGGGTAATGCGTCCATGAGAAAGGTGCGGCCGGAGATCTCGGTGATGGGCTTGGTTCTCATGACTGGCGCGCTGATCTACTCGGAGACGACCCCGCCTGGGGTGGACCGGCTGGTCAGCTCGCCGCTGATCCTGACGGGATTCGTGCTCACGGCCGTCGGATCGATCGCCGGCTGGCTCAGCGCGCACAACAAAGGCGATCGAGAGCCTTGATGACCCATGCGGCGACAGGCGCCCGCCATCACCCTGTACGACGCGACACCAACGAGCGGTCCTGAACCCCTCCGCTCGCCCTCGACACGCTTTTCACCATGTGTGCGGTGCCGGGGCCCGTCCAGCCCTCCTTGGCCGGCGGACGCCTCTCTCCTGCTCGCGACCCGCCCTGCACCCCACCGGCCGGGAACAGTGCGACGGCCCTCGGAGGTCCTCCGAGGGCCGTCGTCGCTCCCCGACGCGTGATGTGACTCCGAGCCGACCAGGTGAGAGGTGCTCTTCAGCGGATCAGGTTTACCCCACCTCCGAGAGCGGCAACCAAGGGTGGCGTCTCTCGTAAGGCCGAGAATCGTCCCATAATGCTTGATGGAAGCGTATTATCCGTCCTTTAATATGCCCCCTATTGAGTTAGAGTGAAATAACTGGAAACAGGGCGAAGGGAATGGTGGGGGCGATGTCACCAGAAACGGGGCCTTTGTCGCCGGACTTCGCCGGAATCGACCCCGAGCTGATGCAGGGCTTCATCACCGCGCTGGAACGCGGCCGCGACGTGATCAGTGAGCAGACCGAGCGGATCCGGCAACTCCTCGCGACGGCCGAGGTGTCGGCGGTGGGACTGCTGCCGATCAGGGAGATCGACGGCTGGGTCAGCGACGAGCTTCTGGGGCTGCGCAAACGCCTGCAGACGATCAACCAGGACCTGCCCATGCTGGCAGTGGAGGTCGACCTGCCGGGGCGGTCCTCGGCGTGGAGCAGCGGCCTGTTCCGGAACCCGTTCCAGTGGGGGCTGCTGCCCTACGACGAGAAGACCGGAAAGTCCCCGGCGGGCAGTGCCAAGAAAGGCACCGAACTCGCCTTTCAACTCTCGCTACTTCCCTCCTCCACCCTCGGCCTGCCCGATGCCGCCTACGACCGGATCCTCGGCAAGCTCGCCGACGGGCAGCAGGACGCCTATCTGACCGCCGGGTTCTTCCGGGTCATCGGCCCGCAGGGCATGCTCGGCATGCTCGGTCGTCTGGACAGGTACGACAAGAAGGCGGCCGACGGGCACCGGAAGGTGATCGGCGACGCCCTGGCCACCGCGGTCGGCGGGCAGCCGGCCCTGCTCGGCTCGGAGTGGCAGGCGGACAACCTCAAGAAGGCACCGGACGGCGAGCTGGCGTCCCTGCTCCGGTACGGCATGTTCCCCGCCGCGTGGCTCACCGAGATAGCGCGTGGCAGAGTGGGAAAACCGGTCGGCGACGGCGACGGCACCCGCCCCCGGCGCTGGAAGACCGATCTCGTCCCGCTGCTGCCCGCCCTGGCGAACAACCCCGAAGTGGCCAGGGGCCTGTTCAACGCCATGTCGCACGAGGACCTCAGAGACCTGTTCACCGAGCTCAACCGGATGGAAAGCCCCGAACACGCCTTTCAGCGACCTGCGGGCATGGACTTCGACATCAGCACGGAGTTCGGCCGGATGCTCGCCGCCGGAGGCGGCGCCTATGAGAAGGGCCCGCACAGCCCCGAGGCCGCGACGTTCGCCTTCAACGTCATGACCATCATGGGCGACCTCAAGGACACCGACGGCACCGAGGACACCCCGGCCACCCCGATGGAGGTCGCGCCGGGAGCCAGGATCTTCATGTCGACGCTGGCCGGCGCCTATGCCGCCGAGATCACCGAGGGCGCGAACATCGGCGACGCCAACATGACCGAGGCCAGCACGCTCAAGCCCTTCACCTCGGCCTTCGGCACCACGGCGGCGTTCACCCTGAGCCCGAAGGACACCTACGACTTCCTGAAGACCTTCGCCGACTCAGCCAGGAACCTCGCCCCGTTCGACCAGGGCATGGGCCGCTTCTCCCAGCAGCTCATCACCGACGCCTCGGCGACGGCCCGGCGCACCGGGGACGTCGAACACCTGGACAAGGCGTTCACCGCCCTGGGCAACGTACGCGGCTTCGAGCTGGCCGCGATCGAGAAGGTCCAGGGCGACCTGGACATGGTCGACGAACAGCGGAAGAACCTGGTGAACTTCACCCGCGACACCGCCATCGCGCTGACCAGCATCTTCGCCGCGCCGACCCTGGCGTACGACTTCGCCTGGTTCGCGTTGAGCACCACCCTCGCCGCCGACGGCGCCTTCGGTGATGAGGACGAGACCCGGATGGACAAGGCCAACAAGGAGGACCGGGCGGCCACCCTCAGCCGCCAGCACAC
The DNA here is from genome assembly GCF_000721075.1 of Streptosporangium amethystogenes. Lineage (GTDB taxonomy): Bacteria > Actinomycetota > Actinomycetes > Streptosporangiales > Streptosporangiaceae > Streptosporangium > Streptosporangium amethystogenes. The sequence goes on along the minus strand of NZ_JOEQ01000011.1, from coordinate 244,250 downwards.
CTACGCGCAACTGCTCATGGCCAATGGTTTCACCCCGAAGGTGACTGCCGCCGAGTTCCAGGCCAGCTGCCCACCCGGGGTGTCCATCACCGACGCCAAGAGCAACCTCAGACCGTTCGCCGAACTGGCCAAGCAGGGCAACAAGGGGTTGGAGTCCTTCGAGCGGTGGGCGGCGGCCAACGGGATGGGCAGCGAGGACGAGCTATCAATAGGTGATCTATCCCAAAAGATGGCGAGTCGGTTCGAAGGTGGCAACAAACTGAGCAGAGAGCGCGGATTGGCCTACGATAGCTAGCTCACGAAGTCGGAAGACACTCGGTCTCGCCCCGCACTCCGTATTGCCCGTTACCTGGCGACTCCAAGATGATCATCGTCTTGTATGTGTCATTGGCAAGCCGAATAGGAGCGTTTCCCTGATCTTCAGCAATCCGGTAAGGGGCAACCGAGGAGAGCACACCGAGCATGTAGGTATTGAGCCCGCCTGGATCACGTTGCGACGCGGCATCCCTCGCCGTAGCCGCGAAGGTTCGTTTGGCCTTTCCTTCTCCGCATGGAATATCGCGCCCACCAGAATCCGTGATGCGGACATCAAGAACGTGGCTCTCCTTCATCAACCCAGTGATATGTGATTTGAGGGTCTCACCCGCCTCCGCCGCCGTAGGCCCGCTGTCCCCACATCCGGACACCGTCAGCAGCCCCACCGCACACATCAGAACGCCACACCGCACAAAACGTGTCATGCATTCCTCCAGCACTGGCCGAGGTGCCATAGATCCAATAATGTCCAATAGTCCGTCCGATGTATCCGCATCCGAAGAGGAATAAATGAATTCTCGCCCGGAGGACCTGGTGCCCAACCCGCGGCGTCAACTGCTGGAACAGACGTTGACGGAGGTCAGGGCACGGGTCGCCATCCTGGAGGCCGCTCTCGACCCGGCCCACGGCCGGCTCACCGGCCAGCGGACCTGGGTGGGCCCGAAGGCCCGGACGTTCACCGAAGACCTCACCGCCCGCCGCGTACGGCTACGCCAGGCGGCCGGGGCGCTCGTCGACGCCCTCGAAGAGGAACTCCGCTCCGCCCCGGCCAAGGTCCCGTCCTCCGCCACGCGGTACTGACCTACGCCGATAGCGCCTGTGCCGATCCTGGGCGGTCACCGGTCACCGGTCACCGCGGCGGACCTGGGCCCGGTAGTGGTCGAGGACGTCCTGGCGGAGCAGGTGGCCGAAGCCCGCGGCCTCGATGCGCAGGCCGAGTTGCGGCTCGGTCACGCCGAGCGCGACGGCGGTGTCGGCCAGGTTCCAGTCGGCGGCGGCGAGACTGGTCAGCAGATGACCGCGGCGGATCTGGTTCTCCGACAGGCGGAACGTCTTGAGGTACGCGAGCCGGCCGGTGCCGTCGGTGATGAGCTCGCCGATGTGGTTCTCCCGCCGACGTTCGAAGGGCGGCAGGAAGCGGGACAGCCGATACCCGCCCATCTCGTAGACGTGCTGGTACGTGTAGTCCGCGTCCAGCAGCCCGCCCGCCATGACCCGGTCGTGGAAGGCCGCCCATTCGTCCTGCTGCCGGCGGGCCCGCGCGCGCAGGTCGGCGAGTGAGTGCACCGTCGCGTCCACGATGCGGGCCCGGAAATCGGGCACCGGCCCGCTGAGCATCGCGTAGTGGTAGATCAGCTCACCGTACAGATCGTGCACGAGGGTGGCGTACAGGGCACGGTAGTCATCGGGGTGCGGCACCACGAACGCGGCGGCGAGCGCGTCCGCGACGTAGACGAGGACACCGCACTGACCAGGGTGGATCTCGAAGACGCGAAAGGCGTCCTGCAGGCCGCTGACCGCGGCGCCGGTGTACGCCTCCTCGACGCGAGGCGAGAGCCCGTGGCTGACCGCGCGGTGCGACCATTCCTCCCACACGATCTCCGGACCGCCGAAGTGCAGCGCCAGGTACCCCTCCAGCGCCAGGTGCAGCGGCAGGAAGCGCAGCCGGTTCCGGTCGGCTCGGCGAGCCATCCGGCGGTGGAACCGCAGCGGCATCCGGCTGGGCGTGCGGTCACGCTCCGCCGGCCCCCGCAGCTGGGTGCCGTACGCCGCGGCGGGAGTGCCGTCGCGCGTCCAGCTCGCCACGAACCCGTGCGGAATGTAGGAGAAGTACTCGGTCCGCGAGTTCACCTGGACGACGCCGAACTCCGCGTCGTAGAGGCGGGCGTCGAGCCGCAGGTCCTCGATCGGCTCCTCGCGGACCAGCGGGACGAGCCGTACGCCACCCCAGGCCTGCGAGGGACGGGTGGTGAGCCCGGTGAGGGCGAGATCTGTCATGTGTCCTCCCGCAGGAACCCCTCGACGCGGCGCGCCAGGTGGGCACGGAGCTCGAAGATCCCGGTGCGCCCCTCCGCGAACCGGGCCAGTTCCACCAGGGCGACCAGGTTCTCGGCGTCGCGAATCCCGGCGGTCGGGACGGTGGGCGCCAGCCGCCGTACGTCGAAGTCGGCGGCGTCGTACACCGGGTTGAGGTGCACGACGGCGCGGCTGTGGTGCGGGTCGAGCCGGGTGCGCCAGATCCGCAGTACCTCTCCGGCGAGCCCCGGCGGTGAGTTGTCCCATCCGTCGGAGACGATGACCAGGCGCCCGGGCCCGCGTTCGAGGCCGTCCAGGATGCGCTCGCCGAGCGGTGTCGCCCCGTACGGATGGACGAGCAACGCGTCCGTCCGGCCCGACAGCCACAGCGGCGTGTACTCGGCGGCCAGTGCCTCCAGCAGGAAATGGCAGGCCAGCGCGACGGCGAGCGGACGGCGGCGCTTGTGCCCCGAGCCGTACGCGGAGAAGCTGTCGTCGAGGACGGCGACCACCGCGCCCCAGCTCCCTGCCTGGTCGCCCGCGGTCCGCCGGGCGGCCGCGCGCAACGCCGTCGTCAGCTCGGCGCGGCGGCGCACCCGATCATCCAGTGAGAGGGCCAGCACGTACGACGCCAGCCGGGTCAGCGGCATCGTGGTGAGGTCGGCCCGCACCGCGTCGACCTTCAGGCCGCGCGCCGACTCCTGCAGGCGCAATCGCTCCAGCCGGGTGAGCCGGGGCGCGATGCGCTCCAGGAAGGTGGCGCGGTTGACGCGGTGCTTCGCCGCGAACCCCTCCGCCACCGTGTAGGGCAGCTCGTACAGCGCGGCCTGCTCGTAGTGGGCCCGCCGCCAGGTCTCCAGGATCGGTGTGGTGTAGGCGGCCGGCCGGTGCGGGGTGAACAGGAACGGCCCCAGTTCCCCGGCCGGGCTCAGGTGGGCGTGGCGGACGGCGGCCTTGACGGCGCCTCGGTACTTCACCGCGTCGAACGCGAGGTCTGGACGGGCGGCCAGCCAGTCCCGCATGATCGCCCTGGTCCGCCGGTTGTTGACCCTGGCGCGGCGCAGCTCGCGGAAGAGCCCGTACACCCGGGGCGGCGGCAGCAGGGCCAGCCGCCGGGCGATCAGGCGCCCTTCGGCCAGGCGCTGCTCCGGGTCCGCCTCCCCCGCCGTGACCAGCAGGTTTCTGGCGATCAGTACGGCGTTGTGGTCGTTGACGTCCAGGGCGAGGGTGGCCGCGTACAGGTCGCGGTAGTTGCCCATCAGGTAGTCGTGCAGGAAGTCCAGCGAGAGACTCTGCTCCTCCGCCCCGGAGTGGAACTCACGCTGGCCGGTGGCGGTGATCGCCGCGTTCACGAACAGCAGGACGTCCTCGGCGGCGATCAGATCCGCACTGGTCTCGACGCGAGTCTCGATCGCCGCCTCCGGGGGTCATGTACGGGGTCGGCCGGGGAATGGGGGCACGAGCTGCGAATCATCGCTTCAAAGGCGGGTCCCGGAAGTCGCACCGAAGTCCCGCGGCCGACCCCGGAAGGTTAGCACCGACATATCGCCTTCTTCTTCCTTATTACCCGCGCTCAAAGACCACTGCCCTCACCCGATGTACGGATCAGGTCTGTCAGGGACCTTCCGATGCGCGCGACCCTGCGGCGCGACGTAATGGACGTTATGCTCGTCGCCTAGTCGCACCCTGTTCGTATATCCGCACGCCCGAGGGATATATCGCTTATGGGAAAAGGTCGCAGGAGCAAGACCGGAAAAAACACCCGGGCCGGTGTCGAGAGACAGCCGCCACGGGAGGAGCCAGCCGCGCCGACCGACGACGGCGGCGGTAGCGGCGGCTGGAAGACGGCGCGGACATGGGTGGCGGGCATCGTCAGCGCCGCGCTCATCGCGGCCGTCGGCGTGGTGTTCACCGACTGGTTCACCTCCCGCGGGACCGACGCGATCGGCCGGATCAGCGGCGCGCCCCCCGTCACGATCGGCCACGTGGCCATCCAGTACGACGAGCGGGACATCGTCCTGCGGGAGCCGGTGACCGATCCGGAAGAACGGGGCATTCTGCTGGGCAGGGCGGCCGCCGAGAAGCGCGCCGCGCTGTTGAACCGCCACCACGGCTCCGTGACCGATTGGATGAACGCCACGGTCGTCCTGGTGGGAAACCGCAACAGCCTGCGCATCGTCGACATCAAGCCGCGCGTCCTCACCCGCAAACCGCGATCGGACGGCGCGTTTCTGAAGGCCACGACCGCCGGAGAGGCCGACACCGTCGAACTCCTCGCCGATCTCGATCGGCCGGTGCCCCGTTTCACCACAGCCGAGGACCCTGACATCTCGTACTTCTCGAAGAAGCAGATCGACCTCAAACGGGACGAGCGGATCACGCTGAGCGTATCGATCAAGGGCAAGAAGGCGTACTACGAGTTCGACCTCCTGGCCACGGTGCTGGCGGACGACCGGACCGAGCAGATCGTGATCAAGGGGCCGGACGGGGCCCCGTTCCGGCTGACCGGCGAGGCCGATACCTTCCGCTCCGTCTACGAGGAGGCGCCGCCGGACGGGTGGACGCCGGTACCCGCCGCCAGGGTGTGCGTCATGTTCCCGAAGACGAAGGGGTGCTGACCGTGCGCCGGCTCGCACTCCTGCTGGCCGTGGCCCTGGCGACCGGCTCGGCCGTGGCGGCGGACGCGCCGCGCCTCCCCTGGGCGCCGACCGGATGGCGTGCCCTGTGGTCCATGCCCGCCAACGTCGAGGATCCGGCGGCTGTCGAGAACCTCCGCTACGGGGTGTCCGGCGAGGCCCTCGCCGTGGTGACACCGCAGGGGACCGTCTCGGTCCACGACCCGCTCACCGGCAGGAGGCGCTACAGCATCCCGGCCGACCCCGGCGGCTCCGCCCCCATCACCGATGTGTGGGTCGCGGCCGGGACGATCATCGTGTCGAGAGAGGTGTCCGGCGTGGCCGGCCACCTCGTGTCCGGCCACGAACTCGCCACCGGCGCCCCGCTGTGGCGGCGTACGGTCACCACCTCCGCCGACGGCCCGGCGGAGGCCGGTAGCCGCCATCTCGGGCTGAGCATCATGGTGACCGAAGGAGGCGTCACGGTCCACGACCGGCAGGCCGACCCCGTCACCCTCACCACGCTCGACCTTTGGACCGGCAGGCCGACGGCGCGGACGACCCAGCCACGGCACTGCGATCCGCACGGCGACGCCACCTCTCAGGCGATCATGCTGCTCAGCTCCTGCGCGGGGAACCGGATCGAGCTCTCCTCGGTGGATCCCCGCACCCTGCGGCCCCGCTGGACGCGCTCGATCCCGTTCCCCGTCTCGCTGCCGTCGGAGACGGAGGCGGAGAGTTCGCCCAGGCTCGGGCTCACAGCCGGCGCGGACGGATACGTGTACGTCCAGGTCGGAGACGTCGAGGCGTTCTACTCTCCGGAGGGCCTGCGGCTGTCCACCGCCCGCGAGGCCGTCGAGCGCCGCCCGCCCACCCGGGCCACGGAACCGGAGCACTGGAGCCACCCCCTCTTCATCGGCGGCTATCCCAGCATCTCGGACAGGGGGTTTTTGGATGTCCGCAGCGGCGACTGGCCCATGCCGGCCTTCCTGATCTCCCTGAACACCGTCACCGGCCGCCTCAGCGGGTTGCCCGTCGACACACCACGCTCCCGCGCGGTCCTGATGGGAACGGCTCCGGGCATGGCCTTCGTCTACGACAGGGCGGGCCGGATCGTCGCCTACCAGGCGACCCATGGACCGTCCACCGCGCCGGCCCCGTTCGGCGAGGTCCCCCTGACCGCCTGGCCGGACGCCTGCGCCCTCCTGACCGGCCGCGACGTGGACGTCGCCGGGGCCGGCTACCGTCCCAACCCCGGGATGAGGACCCTGGCGGGGGTGACGCCGCCGAAACCCGTGGCCTGCGACTGGATACCGCCGACGGACGAGGAGGCCGTCGTCTCCGTCCTGGTGGACTGGGTGTTCCCCTCCCCCGCCGCCGCGCGGAAGGCGTTCGGCACCGAAGTCGCCCAGATCAAGGAGAGCGGCGTTTACGATCCCGCCTACGAGAGCCCCCACGCCGTAACGCACACCCCCCAGGTGCCGGGCAGATCGCTGGACGAGTCCATCGTCGTCGCGGGGCCGGTCCTCGTCCGCCTGAGGTCCACCTCGCGGCAGGCCGTCCGGCGGCTCACCCCGCTGCTCCAGCGGAACCTGCTGGCCCGATACCAGCCGGGAGCCGCCGTCCCCGGCGACGGCCCCCGCCGCACCCGCCATGCCGGCTGGAGCTTCCCGGCCGACGGCAGCGTCGACGACCTCGTACTCGCGGGCGGCACCGTGTACGCCGGCAGTTTCGACGGCAACGTGTACGCGCTGGACGCCGCCTCGGGCGCGAGGCGGTGGAGCCACCAGAGTGGTAGCACCATCTCCTATCTGGCGGTGACCGGCGGCGCCGTGTACGCCGGGAACGACGCCGGCCGGATCGTTTCCCTGGACGCGGCATCGGGCCGGTTGCGATGGAGCCGCCGGGTCGACGCGTGGAGCAGCATCGTGCTGGCTGCGGGCACGGTGTACGCGTGCGGCAGGAACTCCGAGGTCCTCGCGCTGGACGCGGCCACCGGCCGACCGCGATGGCGCGCCAGGGTCGGCGGGGACATCCATTTCAGCACGCCGTCGGTGGCCGGGGACATCGTCCATGTCGGCAGCAGCGACGGCACGGTGTACGCACTGGACACCGCCTCCGGGAAGCAGCGCTGGCGCTTCCGGGCGGCCAAGGGGACCTCTTTCCTCAATCTGGTAACGAGCGGCACAACTATCTACGTACCGACCGAGAACGGCCACCTGCACGCGCTGGATCGCGCCACCGGCAGGCCACGGTGGAGCTTCCCGGCCGGCGTCCGGATCACCGCAGGCCCCGTGGTGAGCGGCGGGGCGGTGTACGTCGGCGGCGGCGACGGCGTGCTGCACAAGCTGGACGCCGCCACCGGCCGGAAGTCGTGGGACTTCGCACCCGGCAGTGCCAACGGCATCTACGGCGGCCTCGTCGTGGACCGCGGCACCGTGTACCTGCGTCACGTCAACGGCCGGCTCTACGCACTGGACGCCGCCTCGGGCACGCGGCGCTGGGACTTCCCCGCCGGTGACGGCGTCAGGGCCCGCCCGCTGGTGGCACGCGGCGTCGTGTACGTCGGGAACGTCGCCGGCCACCTGCACGCGCTCGACGCCGCCACCGGCACGACCCGGTGGACCTACCGGACCGGCGGCCAGATCAGGACGACCCCGGTGACGGCGGGCGGCCTGGTATACGTCGGGAGCACGATCGGCGACGTGTCCGCGATCCGGGTGACGGACGGAACGGCGGGTGGTTAGTCCGGCCCGGTAATGTCCCGGTGGCTTCCAAGACACACGCCGCGACCTCGACGAAGGAGACGGTTCGCTCTCGCCGTCGAGGAGGTCTTCTCCTCCGAGCGCAAGTTCCGAAACCGGAGGGCTCACTCCCACGCGGGAAGGGATGCCGAGCACGACAGCACCCCGCCGCTGAGACCGCCGCCCTACCGTCGCGGGGGCGTCATCGATCGTCGAGACCTTCGAGGATCGCGCGGACCTTACCGGCCTCGGCGTGCTGCGGGCCGTATCTCCGCTCCAGGTCACCCAGCAGGTCACCCAGCGCGCGTCTGGCCTGGGCCCGGTTACCCGAGCCGAGTTCCACCAGCCCGATCTGACGCCGGAGTTCGAAAATCCGCTCCTCGTCGGCTCCGAATCGCCGCTCGTCGGCCAGGAGCTCACGGAGCTGCGCCAGGGCGAGGCTCATCTCCCCGACCTCCGCGTGGCAGTTCGCCTCCATCAACCGGCATCGCAGTGCGAGGTTGTTGCCCGGCCCCTCCACCTCGGCGACATCGGCCGCCAGCCGATGGAACTCGGGCGCCGCCCGGCGGTAGTCCCCGCCGAGGAAGAGCGCCTCGGCGAGCTCGATCCGCAGGTCCACCACCTCGGAACTGGCCGAACCGAACGAGCCCTCGGCCGGACGCATCACCTCCGCCAGCACATCCGCCGCCTGGGTGAACCGCGATTCCACCTTGAGCATCCTGGCGTCCCTGCGGGCGCGTTCAAGGTCGTCGCGGTCGATATGCACCGACTCTCCGGCAAGCCTGATCCGCGGCGGCCGTACCGGATCGGCGGGACGGCGGTTCCGTTTCGTCCCCAGAGGAGCGACGCGTCCGACGACCGCGGCGTACATACGCACCGGGTGCGGCGCGTCCAGGTTCACATAACCGGGAAAGGGCGGCAGCTCGCGGCAGAAGTCCAGCAGCCGCTCGTAGACCACCTCCGCGGTGGCCGGCCGTTCCTCGGGGGACTTGGCGAGCAGCCACAGGACGAGCCGCTCCAGACCTTCGGGGATGCCCTGCCTTCTGGCGCGTAGCGGCCGGGGCGGGACGTCCGTGTGGTTGCGCATCGAGGCCAGCGCGGTGGGGGCGGCGAACTGGTTCTGGCCGGCGAGCATCTCGTCCAGGATCACGCCGAGGGAGTAGAGGTCGCTCTGCGGGCCGGCGACTCCGGTCGTGGCCTGCTCCGGTGCCATGTACGCCGGGGTGCCGAGCACCTCGCCCGTCCTGGTGAGCCGGGTCGTCTCCGCACCGGCCCGGACGGCGGCGATCCCGAAGTCGAGCACCTTCACCGTGCCGTCGGGGCAGAGCATCAGGTTGGCGGGCTTGAGGTCTCGGTGCACCAGCGAGTTGGCGTGGGCCACGGCCAGCACCGAGCAGACCTGGGCGGCGATCGCCACCGCCCAGCCGACGGGCACCTCCGTCTCATCGAGAAGCGCGGAGACGGAGGTGCCGTTGACGAGCTGCATGACGAGGTAGAGGTCATCACCGTGCGATCCGCAGTCGTAGACCGTGGGAACCCCCGGGTGCTCAAGCCGGGCGGTGATCCGTGACTCGCGCACGAAGCGTCTGGCCATTTCCTCGTCGCTCCGGCCGTCGGGCAGCTTGTCGACCCTGATGAACTTGATGGCGATCGGCCGGTCGAGGCGCTTGTCGTAGCCGAACCACACCTCGCCCATTCCTCCCGAGCGACGCGACAGGGGGTCCAGCTCGTAGCGGGCCCCGATAATCGTCCGCCTGCTCAAAGCCGCCCGCCTTCCGAAGATGTCGTGAATCCTCGGGATCTTCCGAGGAGACGCATAGGTTGATCGGCCGGACCACGGCTCGCGTTCCAACGAATGAGTGATTTCGTCGCCCAAAGATGAACGATGTTCAGAGAAACGACAGATCGACGGCGCGCTCGGGGTCGGTCAGCTCGACCTGGAACAGCCTGCCGCGTGGCGGCTCCTTGGTCTCGCCGCCCCACGGCCCGAGCAGGTCCCGCCGGACGAGCTCCTCGAACGCGTCACGGACCTGGAAGGACGTGCCCTGCTCGAATCCTTGGGGAGTGTCAAAAACAGTGGCTGTCTGTTGGCTTTCGACCGATTCGACGGCAATTTCGGGCGACAGATTAAGCCCTTGCTGTTCGTCCCATAAGCCGGGAAACAGGTCCTTCTGGTCGTTGACCACGCCCGCCGACACCTCTCGCAGAGCACACGCCTTAGCCCTTTACCGAAACAAACTTAGCCCCATTTCGGCATGGCCCTCAATATCAAAGCAGACACAGGTCGCTTTAACGGATATATGAGGATATTTTCGGCACTCCTGCCGGCTACCCGGTTTGGCGACAGCCTGTTATCGGCGAGCGCCACACGCCACCGAGCTCCGGCACGGTCTCCCACAGCATCGATATCGACCGTCAAGCGAAAAACGTATGGTCAAATACGAACTCCGGGACGGGCCGCCATCTGTTCTCGACACCTGGCACAGGACCTGGACCGGAAGCGTGCACCTGACCACCGGAAGGATTCAATCCGTTGACCAGTGGTCCGGAGGTGTGTCCTACGGCGAAGAATTCGACCTCGGCAAAGAGAACAGCGCCTGGCAGGTCGGAATCCACTGCGGGGCTCTCGGCCACGAAGAGTTCACGCCGAGTATCATCAGCCTCACTCTGCTCAAGCTCCAGTTCTGGCTGGACCGCTGAACGCCGATCCGAGGAGCGTTATGACCGGTTCCGAGTCGGCGGGATGGTTCGACATCAGCGCGCGTGGCTGGGCCGATCCCGAGGTGATCCGCACCAGGCTGGAAGCCGGCGCCGACCCGAACTCGGGCGCCTACTCCTTCGGCGGCCACGACGGAAAGCCGTTGCACCTCGCGGCCGAATGGGGAACGCCCGAGTCGGTGGCCGAGCTGGCCCACCGGGTCGACGACGTCGACGCCGACTACGACGACCGGACCGCCCTATGGGTGGCCGTCTTCGCCCACCGCCTGGACAACGCCCGCGCCCTGGTCGCCGCCGGAGCGGACCCGTGGCGGCCCATGATGGCCGGATGGTCTCCTGGACGGCTCGCCCTCGCCGGTCCAGCGCCCGACCGGTTCCCGGTCCCCGCGGGGCACCCCGGCCTGTCCCCCGCCGAGACCGCGACGGTCGCGGAGGCGCGACGCCTGATCGCCGCACTGGGGGAATTCGACGAAGAAGGCTTGAGTGTGGCGTGCGCGGCGAACATCACCGCGGCCGAGGCCGCCCGGCGGCTGGAAGCCTGCCCGGCCGATGACGCCGACGTCGAGGCGGCTCTGGATGATCCGTGGTCCGACTTCGACGGCAGCCTGGGGATCGTCGGGGTCACCGACGTCCCCGGCGGATGCGTCGTCACCCAGCCATGGGGATACGTCCCCTACACCCCCGAAGTGACCTTGCCGCTGTCGGTGGGAACGGTCTGCCACAGCATGGGCGCCAATCCCAAGAGCGGTAACCAGGGGGCCGTGAGTCGCGACGGCGTCCTGGAGGATTCGGACACGCATCCCGGCGGCGGCGACGCCGGTGGGCATCTGACGGGCGAAGAGATTCTCGTCGAGTACCTTTACCAGGGCCAGGCCGTGGCCTATTGCTGCGCGGCGGCGGGGCTGCGACTATCCGACGCGCGGGCCGTCGTCGGTCCGCCGGATCTGTGGCTGCGGCTGCCGGACCGAGACCGCTGATCCCGCTACGCCTGGCTCAGCGGTTCCCAGCGGTGATGGGCCGGGCGCGGAGTCGTGCGCGTCGCGGGCTTCGAGGAGCGCGGGGAGGTGCTCGCCGCTCCAGGCACGGGCGGCCGCGATGAGGGTCAGCAGGCTGCGCCCCAGCGTCGTCAGCTCGTACTCGACCCGGGGTGGGTTCTCGTCGTACGCGGTGCGGGTGACCAGACCGTCGCGTTCCATCGCCCGCAGGGTCTGGGTGAGCACTTTCGGGGTGACGCCGCGCAGCGGTCCCCGCAGTTCGTTGAACCGCCGCCGGCCGCCTTCGAGACAGAGCACGACCATCGCGGTCCACTTGTCGCCGATCTGTATCGGCATGGCGCTGGACGGGCACACGGGGTCGAACATCTCCGGGTCCAGGGGTTCGATCATGAACGCGAGGCTATCCCAGGTATCGTTGAGGTAACCGGTATCTCCTGGATACCGTCCTGTCCGGCGGCGACATACGCCACCAGACAGGAGCGACATGAGCGACATCGTCATCTTCGGGGCGGGGGGCCGGGCGGGACGGGCGATCACGGCCGAGGCGCGTGAGCGCGGACATCTCGTCACCGCCGTGGTCCGGGACCCGGACAGGCACCGCGACATTCAGGCGGACGGCGTCCGGGTGGTGCGGGGCGACGTCACGGACGTGGCGGCGATCTCCTCGATCGTGCCCGGCCATGACGCCGCGGTTCAGGCGGTGAGTCCGTTCTCCGGCCCGGAGCAGGGCTTCGCCGACCTCGACCCGCGGTTCTTCGTGAAGGCGGCCGACGCCCTGCTGCACGGCCTGACGGAAGCGCGGGTGCCCAGACTCGTTCTGGTCGGCCTGTTCGCGAACCTCCTCGACGTCCACGGGCGTCCGGTGATGGACGACCCCTCGGTCTTCCCGGTCGAGATCCGGCCGTTCGCCATCGCGCACACGGCCGGGCTGGACCGGCTCCGAGAGGCCGGGGACACCGAGGTCGACTGGCTCATGCTGACCCCGCCCGCGCTGCTGGAGTCGACGGGCCCCAGAACCGGCCGCTACCGGATCGGGGGAGAGACCGTGCCGCGATCGGCATCGGCGCGTCTGTCCTACGCGGACCTCGCGGTGGCGGTGATCGACGAAATCGACACACCACGACACCACCGCACCCGCGTCTCCGTCTTCGACTGAGCCGGGCCCCCCTCCTGCTCACCACACTGGACGAAGGCCGTGACGCCCTCGTACTCCGCTACCGGGGCAGCGCCGGCAGTCTCGTACTGGAGCAGCAGCAGACCGTCGGCGAGATCCAGCCAGTCGAAGGTACGCCGGACGAAGAGTTCGTCCAGGTGGGGCACGAGCCAGCCGCCCCGAACGAAGCCGTCGCTCCTATCCTCGGTCGGCGAGCCGGGGCCCTTCGGCGAAGACCACAATGAGCAGGCTCAGCGCTCCCAGGCACAGGCCCGCCGCGGCCGACACCGCGGCCGGACGGCCGCCCGGCCGCGTTAGGTCGCCCCGTCCGTCCCGGCAGAGGCCGGTCGACCACACCGGGGCCGTCGGCAAGACCAATGGGACCTGTGTACGCGCCCCGGCCGCGCGAACGCGTAAAAAGGCGTGGATGGAGTGTGCATTTGTCCACTGACCTCCCCACGCTGCCTGCCGCACCCTGAGATGCCGGCGTTTCGGCATGAAACGCAGGTCAACAGAGGGAGAAACGGCATGCGATCTCACAAACTCACACTCGCGCTCGCACTGACGGCGAGCCTGGCCGTCTCGATGGCCGTGTCCGTGGCCTCGCCCGCCGGCGCGACGACCGCGGCCGCCACGTGCCGGGTGGAACTGAACTACGTGGACGCCTACGACGTGGATGAGAACAACGGCGACGAGATCCGGATCAACCTCGCCGGGTACATGTACCCCGGCGGCAACCGATACGTCGCCATGAACAACGGTGATCGCGCCTATTCCGGCAACTTCGCCAACCCGACCACCACCATCGGCACCACCGGATCAGCACTGTTCAGCCTGCGCGAGGTCACCCCGCCCGTCGTCGGCCAAGGCAAGCAGCTCGGCTCGGTCACCGCGTGGGGCTCCACCTGCGCCACGCTCGCCACCGGACAGATCACCTACATCCCGCAGCACATCTTCGGCGACGACTACTGGTACTACATGAGCCTGGTGATGACCGGCCTTTGACGCGCTCCCCGGTCTGAAGGCCGGGGATTCAGCCCGTGCCGCGCGTTCACGCGGCACTTCTGAGGCTTCCTGCTTCATCGGCGTCCGCCACCGCGAGCGGTGGTCTTACGTCACCTCCACGGGCGTTTAACGTCTCCGCCTCCCGCCGCGTCCCAGCGGCGGGTTTCCGTCCAGCGGCGACGGTTCGTCGGCCTTCGGCCAGGATGTTGCGCGCGGCGTTGACGTCGCGGTCATGGACGGCACCGCAGCGGCAGGTCCATTCCCGCACGTCCAGCGGCATGCTGATGTACCCCGGCGCGGTTCACCTCGTACGCGTCCGGCGTAGGAGGAGTGCGGCCGCTCAGCCTGAGCTCCATCACGGGCCCGGCTCAGTCGTCAACCCACCGTGATGGGGCCTCGGCGCTGTCGCCGGGTGAGAGCCGGCACGCCGCCAGAGGCCCAGGACCACGGCCAGCCCGAAGGCCACGAGGAGGGCCGCGACGGCGAAGGTCCAGTGCGTTCCGCGAGCCACCTCCGCCGACGTGGCGGTGCTGACGTCGCTCGCGCCTGCCGCGAAGACGAAGACGGCTCCCATGACCGACGCGCCGGTCATGAGGCCGAGGTTGCGGGAGAGGTTCAGCGTGCCCGACAGCAGGCCACGCTGGTGCGGGGAGACGTCCTTCATCACCGCGGTGTTGTTGGCCGCCTGGAACAGGGCGTAACCGGCGGTGACGACGACCAGGGGCAGGACGTACCCTATGACCCCGGCAGCCGTGGGCATCAAGGAGAGCGCCACGGCGCCGCCGATGATGCCGGCGAGCCCGGCCACCACCATGGTCCCGGCTCCGAAACGATCGGTGGCGCGGCCCGCCGGGACGCCGGTGAGGGCGGATACGGCGGGGCCTGCCGACATCACCAGGCCGACGAAGGCCGGGTCGAGGCCGAGCGCCCAGGCCAGATGGAAGGGCCCTACAACGAGAGTGGTCATCATGACGGTCGAGACCAGGGCGCTCGTCGTCAGCCCGGCGGCGAGGACGGGGTCACGGAACATCGACAGGGTGAGCAGCGGGGATGAGACCCGGCGCTCGGTGACGACGAACAGGGCGAGGCCCGCCCCCGAGGCGAGGAGCAACCCGATGGTGAGCGAGCCGAAGGAGTTCCCCTCGATCGTCATGGCCAGCGCGTAGGCCCCCAGCGTGATCGCCAGCAACGCGGTGCCCACGCTGTCGAACCGCCCGCGTACGGAGATCACTGCCGGCGCGGAGCCGGGCAGCATCCTGAAGGTGAGCGTGAGCGCGAGGAGACCGAGCGGCACGACGGCGAGGAAGATGGCGCGCCAGCCGAAGACCGTGATCAGGACGCCACCGAGGCCGGGCCCCAGCGTTGTGCCGACTGCCGACATCGTTCCGAGCAGCCCCATGACCCTGCCAGTGCGGTCCCTAGGTACCGTCTTGCCGACGATGGCCATGGTCAGCGCCATCATGCACGCGGCACCGGCTCCTTGAAGCGCCCGGGCGACGACCAGGATCGGAAGGTTCGGGGCGAGACCGCCCAGCAGCGTCGCAAGCGTGAACACGGCGATGCCAGCCAGCAGAACGCGGCGCTGGCCGACAAGGTCGCCGAGTCGGCCGGCGCCGACGATCAGGGTCGTGACGGCCAGGAGATAGGAGATCACGACCCACTGGACGTCGTTGAAGGCGGCGTCGAAGGCCACAGCGATGGTCGGTAGGGCGACGTTGGCGATGCTGGTGCCGAGCGAGGGCAGAAGCATGGACAGCGACAGCGCGGCGAGCGCCCAGGCCAGGGGCGGACGGCGCGCAGGCGGTGCCTGCTCGGGCTCGGCTGCTGCTCTCACGATGACGGCCTCTTCCTGGAGTCGGCGGGGCGATGGGGTCGCAATGAACCTAGATCCCGCTTTGACCTGGTGGAAGGCGCAAAGATAGAAAGCCATTTGTGCATGAAACGCCATGCCCCAGTTGATCCGTGAGATCCTTCGCACATGGTCCGTCCCGATCTGAACCTGCTGGTTACCCTCAACGTCCTGCTCGAGGAAGGCAGCGTGACGCGCGCGGGTGAACGGCTTGCGCTCAGCCCGTCCGCGATGAGTCGCGCGCTCGCGCGGCTGCGGCGGGCCACGGGCGACCCGCTGCTGGTGCGAGCCGGCCGAGGGCTGGTGCCCACGCCCCGCGCTTTGGAACTGCGCGACCGTGTGCACACCCTGGTCCAGGAGGCCGAAGCCGTTCTCCGGCCGGCCGAAAGGCTCGACCTAGCGACGCTGGAGCGGACTTTCGCCTTGCGTAGCAGCGATGGGTTCGTGGAGAGGTTCGGGCCCGCGCTGGTGGCGGAGGTTGGCCGCGTGGCGCCTGGCGTGCGGCTGCGGTTCCTGCAGAAGACCAAGAAGGACACCGCTCCCCTGCGCGAGGGCATGCTCGACCTCGAGACGGGCGTCATCGAGCACGCTCTGCCCCCCGACATGCTGAGCGAGCCCCTGTTCACCGACCACTTCATCGGGGTGGTGCGAAGCCAGCACCCACTGAGCACCGGAAAAGTGACGGCGGCCCGGTACGCCTCCTCGCGGCACGTGCACGTCTCGCGGCGCGGCCTGACGGAGGGGCTGGTGGATGAGGCCCTTCGCGCGACAGGCAACGAGCGGGAGGTCGTCACGGTTGTAGACGGCTTCAGCGCCGCGCTGGCGCTGGCGGAGGCCTCGGACCTGGTCGCCACCGTTCCGGAGCGTCACACCGCTAACCTGCGGCGAGGAATGTACTCCTTCGAGTTACCCTTCCATGCTCCCGAGGTGACGGTGTCATTGATGTGGCACGTCCGGCTCGACGCGGACCCGGCTCACCGATGGTTACGCGACCGCGTGATCGATGTGTCGTCGTCATAGTCGCCCTCGATCGCCCGACCCGGCCGGCGTAGGTCTTCTCGGTGTTGAACGCCCGGTCTGCCCCGCGCAATCCCGCTAGGTACCGTCACCCCGCTCCACCGTCAACGCTGAGATGGTCTCCAAACCTTGATCATCATGATCGCAGCCAGGTGTCTCGGGGTCACGATTCAGCATGAGATGAGCTGTGGTGAAGGCCGCCAGTGCCGGACGCCGTCGATGATGTCGGGATGAGCCGACCCCCCATCCGCTGGTGGATACCGGTCACTGGGCTGTGCGTCACGATACTGGCCGCGGCGGTGGTCGTGGTGTGAGCTTCCCCCGTTTTTCCGGAGGCTTTGGATCATGGTCCACGGATCATGGGAAAGGTCTCGATTATGGGGAAGCGAAAGTACCCGCTGGAGCTACGCGAGCGCGCGATGAGGCTGTATCGGCAGGCCGAGCCCAAGCCGGTCATCGCGCACCTGGCCGACCAACTGGGCATCCACCGGGAGGCGCTGCGGAACTGGATCCGGCAGGACCAGGCCGATCACGGCGAGCGTGACGACCTGCCGAGCACCGCGGTGCTGGAGGAGAACCGGCGGCCGGCCAAGGAGAACGCCGAACTGCGGCGCGTCAACGAGATCCTGCGGGCGGCCAGCGCTTATTTCGCCCAGGAGTTCGACCTGACCCGGCGGCGGTCATGAGGTTCATCGACACCCACCCCGGCCTTGCCGCGATCGAACTCATCTTGCGGGTCCTGGGCGTGCCCGTCTCCACCTACTACGGATGGCGTGAGCGCGTCGCCCGGCCCAGCGCACGAGCGGTTGCTGCTGGAGGAGATCGTTAAGATCCGGGCCGGTCACGAGTTCGCCGGCACCTACGGCTCACCACGCATCCACTTGGAGCCGCGCCGACGCGGCGTCCGCGTCTCCCGCAAGCGGGTCGAGCGCCTCATGCGCCAGGCCGGGCTGCAGGGCGCCTTCATGCGCAAGGGCTTCACGACCGGCTCCACCCGCCAGGACCCGCGTCATCAGGCGGCGCCGGACCTGGTCTGCCGCGACTTCTCCGCGTCCGCGCCAAACCGGCTGTGGGTCGCCGACCTGACAAGGATCCTCACCGGCCAGGGCGTGCTGTGGCCGGCCTCACCGGCTGGCGTCAGTTGACCTAGCGGCACGAACACGTGGAGAGCCGGATGCTCAGAAATGGGCACGTCCGGTTCGGCGGGCGGGCCGGGGAAACGGAACACCAGCGATGGTGTCACCGCGCCCCGGTCCGACCCGACTCATCCACTGAAAGCACCACCGCGCCCTCAGGCGGGTTGAAATACAGCCCCACCACGTCGCAGGCCTTCTCCACGAACAACGGATCGGTCGACAGTTTGAACGTGCCGGTCAGGTGCGGCTTGAGCTGGAACTTCCTCCAGATCCGGCCGATGGTGGACTTCGACAGGCCGCTGCGGGCCGCCATCGATGTCCGCGACCAGTGCGTGGCGTTCTTCGGGATCTCCTCCAGCGTCGCCACCACGACCGCTTCCACCTCTTCGACGGCGATAGTGGGCGGCCGCCCCGGCCGGGGCTCGTCGATCAACCCGTCCAGCCGATCGGCCAGAAATCGCCGCCGCCACTTGCGGACCGTGTCGGGCGCCACTCTCAACTCCCTGGCCACCCCGACGATCGGCGGAACCTCGGAGCCCGCGCACGCCAACACGATCCGCGCCCGCAGCGCCAACGACTGCGCCGAGTTCGCCCGCCGCATCCACCGCCCCAGCACCGCGCGCTCCTCATTGGAGAGCAGCAACGGCTCCAACTTCGGACCCCGACGACGCACCGGCTCACCGGAAGAAGAGTTCACACAGGATCTAACGATGGATTACCGGCGCAGGACACTAGGGGGCTTACGTGAGCGAGCCGATCGACCGCGCATTGAGTTCGCCAACCGGTTACGCGTCCGGGTCCGCACAGTTTTGTTAAAAAAATATAGAATATGTATAAGAATCGGGGATTTCTTCAACGGGGAGCATCATTGGGCCAGTACAAGCGAGTCCTTTCCGCATGCGCGGGACTCCTGCTCAGCACGACACTGTTATCCGCTCCGCAAGCCGCTCTCGCCGAAGACGATCCCGTCCCGGTGGCCGCCTACGGCCTGGACGAAGGCACCGGCACGGTCGTTGCCGACGCCTCGGGCCACGGCAACACCGGCACTGCCATCGGCATCACATGGGCGGGCGGCAAGTACGGCAAGGCCATCTCCCCGATCCACACGTCGAGCAGGGTGGCCGTCCAGGACGCCCCATCCCTGCGCCTCACCTCGGCGATGACAGTGGAAGCCTGGGTCAATCCCACGAGTTCGCAGAGCCAGAGATGGATGATCACCAAGGGCGGCGCCTACGGCCTCACGGCCGCCACGTCTGCCACGTCCGCCACGGCATCTGTCTCCACTCCGACCGCGAGCCAGGTCACCCTCCCACCCCTTCCCTTCCCGCGCCTTCCCATACAGACCTGGAGCCATCTCGCCGCCACCTATGACGGCCAGGCCCTGCGCCTGTATCTCAACGGCGCAATGGTGGCCGAGAAGCCCGTCCAAGGCCTCATTGCCATCACTACCAACGTGTTCGCCATCAGCCCGGCGGGCGGCCTCATCGACGAGGTACGGGTCTATGACACGGCCCTCAGCGCAGCCCAGATCAACGCGGATATGACCACGTCGGTGACCGGCGCTCCCCTGAACGGCCCGCCGACCGCGCCGAGCGCCCTGGTCGCCACCCCGGGATACGGCAAGGCCGCGCTCTCCTGGCAGGCGAGCACCGATGACGACGGAGTCGTTGACTATCAGGTGCACAGGTCCAAGGAGGCGGACTTCACCCCCACGAGTTCAACCCTGGTGACCACCGTCACCACCACGTCCTACGCGGATGTCCTCGCATCCGCCGGCACGTACTATTACCGGGTGCGCGCGCAAGACACCTCGCGCCAGCTCGGCCCGGCCTCCGACCAGGTTTCTGCCCAGGTGCCGGCCCCCGACAGCCCGCCCACCGCGCCGACGGAGCTGAAGGTGTCCGGTCGCAGCGGCTGGACGTTTCTGGAGTGGCAGGGCGGCTCAGACGACAAAGGGATCGTCTCCACGGAAATCCACCGATCGACGAATACCGGTTTCACCCCATCGGACGCGACCCTCATCAGGGTGCACCCGCGAAAAGACATACCGCAGTATCTGGACACCGTACCGACGGCCGGCACCTACTACTACCAGGTTCTCCACGTAGACACGGTCGGCCAGCGCGGCACGCCTGTGGAAGCGGCCGCGACGGTCGGAGCCGCTCCCGATCTCTCCCAAACCCTGGTCGCCGCCTACGGCATGAACGAAGGCAGCGGCATGACCGTAAGAGACAGTTCCGGCCTGGGCAACACCGGTACGGTCATGAGCGGCAGCACATGGGCGGCCGGCAAGTTCGGCACGTCCATGGAGTTCACCGGCATACTTGGCGAAATCTTCGCGGGGCCGTCCACGTCGCTGCGGCTGAACAGAAGCATGACCATGTCCGCCTGGGTCAACCCCGCGCGCATGGACACAACCCAGGGACTCCTTGATTGGACGGCGGCACAGAATGGCCACTGGTTCGAGCTGGACGCTTCCACCTCGGGGTACCCGTTTCCATACGCCAGGGCAATGGGCACCAGGGACGGCGTAAGTGAAATAGTCGGCACCGAAGCCACCACCGCCCTGCCCGTCGGGGTCTGGAGCCACCTGACGGTCGTTTTCGACGGTGGCACCCTCATTCTCTACGTCAACGGCGAACTGGCGGGGCCGATAGGAAAGCGTACTTTCGATTTGTCCAGCACCAGCGGCACCTTCTGGATCAGAACGGGCGGCAGCTCCGACTCCTATCTCGGCAAGATCGACGAGGTCCGGGCCTACAACTCCGCCCTGACCCCGGCCCAGATCAAGGCCGACATGGGAATACCGATTAGTTGACGAGAAGGTGTGGCTTTCGCGCTCGCGCGCAAGCCACACCTTGCATGCCGCACGACGCCGAAGGGCAGGCTGGTGGTCCTGCGCCGGGTGGCTTCCTGACGGGAATCCACCAGCCCCAGCCACAGGGTGTCGAAGAGGTCGATCTGGCCGTGGCCGACATAGTAGAACAGCGCGACGTCCCGGATGGGTTCAAAGAGTTCCACCAGCCGGTCGAACAGGTCGCCGGGCTGCCTGACGTCGGAGATCACCGTCGGGCCGGTGCTGCTGTCCGAGCAGGTGACACCTGATCGGAGGCCTTCTCCCGAACGTGACCCCAGCTCCAAAAGTAGCTCTGGGTTATCGCGTCGACACTGTGTGATCTACGGGATGAAGGTCACGGTGAAAGTCGTCCCGGCCGTCCGGAATCGAGCAGGCGTGTCGTTGCGGACGGCTTTCGCGACGCGGGGCGGAGGTATCGCGTTCCGGGACCCTCGATATGACCGGCAGGATCGAGTGTGGCCCGACCCTGACTCGGCTGCGATGTCATGCTTCCGGCGCATTGGCCGGAAAGCCGTGTGACCATTCCCGCCGCGGTGGCGTCTGCATGTGACGTGACAATCGAAACCGTTCGGGGGGCGACATCATCGAGGAGCTGTACCGCGAGCACTGGCCGCTCGTGTGCGGGTTCCTCCTGCGCAGGACCCGTGATCCGCATCTCGCCGAGGACCTGGCGCAGGAGACGTTCATCAAGGCGACCAGGGCACTGCTCGGCTGGCGGGGGGAGAACGCGGCGGCGTGGCTGCTCACGATCGCGCGTAACGCCCTGGTGGATCACGTACGCAGGAGCCACCGCGAACTGGCCCTCCCGAACCCCGACGAGCTGGGCGTGCCGCCGCTCCACGTGGAATCGCTGGACGTGCGCGACGCGCTGGAGCGGCTGCCCGAGCAGCAGCGCCGGCTACTCACGCTGGTCTACTTCGAGGGCTTCTCGATGGTGGAGGTGGCCGCGATGACCGGCAGGTCGCACAACTCGATCAAAACCGCGGTGTGGCGGGCCAGGGCCGCCTTCGCCGACCTTTACGGGGAGAACCAATGAACATGCCTGAGATGCCAGACCTGCCGGACTTCGATCCCAAGCGCACCCGGCGTGCGGTCCGGCGGGGGCTGTACAGGACGGTCGCCCTCGTCCTGGCCGTGCTGGCGCTGCTCACGGTGGCCGCGACCGAGGGCTCGTCCCTGCTGCAGACCCGCGGCGACCGGGAACGCCGCATGCAGACCGTGCTCGGCACCGCCTTCAAGATCTACAACCCGGCCTATGCGGTGACGATCGGCTCCTGCTGCCAGACCACGCCCGTATCGATGTCGTTCGAGGTGGCCGCGCGTCCCATGGGGCCGGTCGGAGCCTGGCCGGTCGGGAGCGAGACGTACACGATCAGTCAGGACTTCTTCGGCCGCGTGCGACGCCTGCCGCTGGGCCATACCGCCAACACCAGGCTTTCCCAGTCCCTGTTCAACGTCGGCACCACACTGACGACCAAGGACCAGGTGCGCGCGGTGCTCGCCCGGCTGCCCGCCGACCTCAGCGCACTGGCGGTGGTGGAGTTCGAGCAGCCGCTCGGCGAGGCCGACCTCAAGGCGTTCGTAAAGCGGTACCGCTCCTGTGCCGAACAGGTCGTGTACGAGCGCAGACCCGGCTCCCTCCCGATCACCTGGGGCTTCGACTACTGGACCGACGCGCTGGACCTCGGCAAGGGCGGCGACATGACCGATGAGATGTGCGGTGGCAGCCTGCCGCGGTTCCGCGACTGGGTCGGCCTGCTGCGTGACCACGACAACGCCAACCTGCGCTCCTTCGACCTGTCCCTGAACCGGCTGCGTAAGGCGGCCGAGGCCGGGCTCGCCTACGGCTACGTGGACCAGTTCAGCTCGGTCCGCGAGCTGCGTGAGCTGCTCAAGGATCCGGGGGTGCGCACAATCCGCCTGGCCGGCGTGACGTTCGACCTGGACCGGCCTCGCCCCTAGCACGCACCGCCTCGGCGAGCACTCGGACCAGGGAGGACACCCTGGGTTCGTGGAACCCCACGCACCCCGTGCACCCGGCGCGACAGCCGGGCCGGCACGCCGGCCAGGAAGCGAAATCAACTCTCAGCCGACCACGCGAAGATCGAGGCCAGAAGCGGCGAAGCAGCCGTCGGGACCGTACCCCGGGAGTTTCCCGCATTCAGTCGTTTTTGTCTTTGCGGTTTTCGCAGGGCAACGGAATGCCAAGATGATGACATGACGGGTACGGGTCTGCGGTCCGCCGCATTATCGTCGGCGGGGGTCCTTCTTCCAGTCGCCCTTAGCGTAGCGGTCAATCAAGTGCTCAACGCAGGCGTGTGGAGCAGGCCGTGGATCGTGGTCACCGTGGTATTGGCCTTCGCCGGGTGGTACGTCACCCGTCTGATCACACGCGTCTCGACTCCGGCCGCCGGGGATCTCACACAGGTCAAGGAGCGACTGGCGGGGCTGGTGGTCGATTTCTGGAATGCCGAGATAGCAAAACGGTCTCTCGGCGATCCGCCGATTCCCGTCCCCTGGCATCTCACCCAGCGGGCCAAACTTATGGACCACCCGCACCTGATCGCCGAGGGTGAACTGTCCTTCACCGGCCGATCTGACGACATCGCCGCATTGGCCACCTGTTTCCGCCGACTGCCCCGCCGTCGCCTGGTCATCACCGGCGGCGCCGGGACGGGAAAGACCACCTTGGCTGTTCAACTCCTCGTACAGCTGATCGATACCCGCAAGCCGGCGGAGCCGGTGCCGATGTTGCTACCGGTCGCCGACTGGGATACGGAGCTCTATCCGCGCTTACACGATTGGATCGCGGAGCGTCTACGGAATGACTATCTGGCTCCGAAAATGCCCGACCAAGGCCGCGATTCTGCGGAAATATTAGTCTCGGGTGGTCATATCCTGGCTATTCTTGATGGCCTGGACGAGCTGCCCGAACTCGCTCGCGCGAAAGTGATCACCCAGCTGGGCAAAACCCTGGCTCCGCGGGATCAGGTAATCATCACCTCCCGCACCGTCGAGTATTCCGACGCTGTCATGAACGCACGACGTGCGGTCCGGGCCGCCGCTGTCATCGCCCCCAAGGCGCTGACCCCCAAAGTCGCCGGTGACTATCTGGCCACCTGCCTCCCGCCTCACCCTCCGCAGCCCTGGAGCGCTCTGCTGCAAGCTTTGCGGACCGGCGCGGCGCCTGCTCCAGCGGCCATATCCTCGACCGCGTTGGGACTGTGGCTGATCCGAACGGTGTACATCGACCAGGATCGGGACCCGACCCCGCTGTTCACGGTCTACCGCGACGACGTTCCCGCACTGCGCGCGCACCTGATGGACAACCTCATCGAAGCACTGCTGATCGCCCAGAAGCTGTCGGGGAGGACTCATCGGAAAATCCCACGAGCCTGGGATGCCGAGCGGATACGCCAGTGGCTGGGCCGACTTGCGACGTACGCCGCGGAGCGCGGGGCGCCCGATTTTGCCTGGTGGCAGATAAACCAGCCCCGGCAGGGCGGATTGAGGATGCCACCTAGATGGGTCGTCTCGCTGGCTGTCGTACTTGTTTATGCACTACCTGTCGCGGCCGCTGCCGCGCTGGCCGGGAGCCCGATACTTGGACTTGTCGCCGGTTTCGGCTTCGCGTTCGGAAAATCGATCGACGCACCCGAGCCACCGGAGTTGAGGCGGCTATGGATCTGGCGACGCGTCGCCACGGCGCTACGCGAGAACAGTGGCCGTATTACTCCCGCATTTCTCACGATGAGCCTGCCTTTGGCAGTAGGGGTGGCGGCCATTCAGGGGATCGGAGCCGGGATCTTCGTAGCCGTGACTTCTACGCTCACCCTCTGGGTTGGCTTAGCGCTGCAGGCGAAGTCCCCGTCAAAGAATTCCGGCCAGGCGCCGGTGGATCGGCTTCCGCAGTTCACCAACGCTCTCACCCCCCTATCCGCCTGGAAAATCAACCGGTCTTTAGTAGGACTTCAACTGATGGGAGCACTGGTTTTTGGGGCGGTTTTGGCAATCTCCTCGGACTGGGTGTTCTCATATTTCCCCGGGCCGCGAGACATCTGGAGTGATATTGGACTGGGGGTGACAGTCGGAGGCAGTGCCGGTCTGATACAGCGGTCACAGCATGTCTGGTTGACGTCCTGGATCACGTTCATATTCTTGGCCATCTCGGGCGATCTGCCGGTGCGCACGATGAGGTTCTTCGATGAAATGCACCAGCTCGGCCTGCTACGCGCGGTCGGCCCGTTCTATCAGCTCCGGCATGCTGAACTACATGACCATTTCACAGCGGTGGCCGACAGAAATCAGCTGCCTTCGGGTGGGGTCGCGCTGTGACTGGGGCGAGTGAGATAACGGATACGCGTCATCGGGGTGGACTGTCGTCCTCGGGCGACAGGGTTGGAGGGTGCTGACTTCTCTGTCCCCTGCGGACGCGGTGAAACTGGTGCTGTCCACGATCGGTGCCGCAGTCGGCCCCGACCGCGCTCAGGCCGAGGAACAGGCCGGACGGCTGGCCGCGGAGCTGGAAGGATCCCAGCCGGCACTTCGGCAGGCCGGCGCCTACATCGCCAACACTCCCGGTGCGGACCTGGCCGGCTACCTGCGCCTGCTGCGCACCACCTCTGGAGGCGTCCCGGGTGCCGGCGGGGCGGTGGCCCGGGTGTGGGCGCTGACGTGCCCGCAGATCGAGCAGGCCGACCCCCTGGCGATCCGCGCGCTGCGAGTGCTGGCCTGCTACGCGCCCGAGGACCTGCCGCGCGCGGTGCTGAACGGGCTCCAGGGCGCCGAGGAGAGCGCCCTGGACAGCGCACTGGACCTGCTGGTCTCCTACGGCGTGATCGACCGGTCGCCGGATGGTCTGCTGGTAAGCGTGCACCGTCAGGTCCAGGCCGTCGTCGTGGCCGGACTGACCGAGGACGAGCGCGCCGCCTGCGGAGCCACCGCGACCGCCCTGCTGCAGGCGGCGCTTCCCTCCGATTCCAGTCATCCCTTCTCGTGGCCGGTCTACGCGAGCCTGCTGGCGCATGCCCGCGCCGTCCTGGCCCTCGACTCCCCCGCTATGGGCTCCGTCATCGAGTACCTGTACGACAGGGGCGAGTACAGCACCGCCCTGTCCCTGCAACGCCGGCGCCACACTGTCATGCACGAGACCCTGGGTCCCGAACACGCCGACACCTTGGCCGCCCGCGCCGACCTCTCCTCCCTGGTCGGGGCGATGGGGAACATCGCCGAGGCCCAGGACCGGTTGGCCGAGCTGGAACCGATGACCGAACGGCTGCTGGGGCCGGACCACCCCACCACGCTGGACGTCCGCGCCAACCTCGCCAGCCTGGTCGGAACAGCGGGGAACGCCGCCGAGGCCCGGGACCGGTTCACGGCGCTGGTACCGGTACTGGAGCAGGCCCTGGGTCCTGGGCACTCCGTCACCCTGAACGCCCGCGCCAACCTCGCTTTCTGGGCGGGGGAAGCGGGGGCCCCGGCCGCCGAGGCCCGGGACCGGTTCGCGGCGCTGATGCCGGTGCTGGAGCAGGCTTTGGGCGGCGAGCACCTCATCACCCTGAACTCCCGTGTCAATCTCGCCCGCTGGAGCGGGGAAAGCGGCGACCCTGCCGACGCCCGAGACCGGTTCACAGCGCTGGTGCCGATGTTAGAGCGGGTCTTGGGCTGCGAGCACCCCGTTACCCTGAACGCTCGCGTCGGCCTTGCCCGCTGGAGCGGGGAAAGCGGCGACCCTGCCGACGCCCGAGACCGGTTCGCGGCACTGCTCCCCCTGGTCGAACGGGTACGAGGTCCTGAGCATCCTGTCACCTTTGAGATCCGCAGTGCTCTCGCCAATTGGGTAGGAGAGGCCGGGGACGCGGCCGGTGCCCGGGACCGATCCGCGGCGCTGGTACCGGTACTCGAACGGGTCATGGGCACTGAGCACCCCATCACTCTGGACGCTCGTTTCCAGCTGGCCCGCTGGACGGGGGAGGCGGGAGACGCGGCCGGCGCCCGATATCAGTTCACGATGCTGATACCGGTGTCCAAGCGAGTGCTGGGTTCCGAGCACCTGATCACGCTGGCCGGACGCTTCCACCTCGCTGTGTGGATGAGTGGGGCGGGGGACGCGGCCGGGGGGATGGACCAGTTGGCGGTGCTGGTGCCGGTGATCGAACGAGCCCTGGGCCCCGAACACCCCACCACGCTGGCCGCCCGTTTCTTCTTCGCCTCCTTGACGGGGCAGACGGGAAACACCGTCGACGCCCGAGGCCAGCTGGCGGTGCTGGGGCCGATGATCGAGCGGCTGCTGGGGCCGGACCACCCCACCACGCTGGTCGTCCGCGCCGAGCATGCCCACTGGGCGAAGTACGCCAGACGCTCGGCGTGGAGACGATGGTTTCGGAGACGATGAACGATCAATAGGCCAAGAGGTACTCCCCGCGAACAACCGGCCCTGGCCGGGAGAGGGTTGACCGGTGCGACCGTACGTCTTAGGGCGTCCTTCAGCCGACCGGCTTCGCCCTACGTCGGCGATACGGGGGGCCTGGGGGACGATTGCATGACATGCTTTTCGCCTCATCCGGTACCGGTGGCGGGAAGCAGGGCAGATGCGGGCACAGCGGTGGTGGTCAGCGGCCGCGTTGCTCGCGCTCCTCCCCTCGGTCATGGCCTGGTTCGGCAGCGACACCATCGCGAGCACCGGTCTCTTCTACTACGACTTCCACGTCATCGACGGGATCGGGATCCTCCCTCTGTCGCAAGGCCTCGGCATCGGCTATCTGGGCTCTGTCGGCGTGGGCATCATGCGGGTGCTGTGGGATGCCGAAGTCGTCGTGCTGGCCTTCGCGCTCCCCGTACCTGCGGTGGCCGTAGCGGCCTTGCTCCGGCGAAGGTGGCGGGATCGAACCACCCTGGTTCTGGCGGTCGTTCTAGGAATTCTCGCGGTGGTCAACCTCGCCGCCAACGTCGTCGGCCCCTGGTCGGACCTGACCCAATGCCCGCCGACCGATCACCTGTCTCTTCCCGACTGGTACTCCTGCTACAGGAACGGCACGGGGGTGGGTATTCCGCCCTTCTTCTACGGTCCTGCTTACGCCTTTGCCTCCCACACCCTGATCGAGATCCATCGTCGCAACCTCACCAATATGCCTCATCACCCTGGGGCGCAAAGCAGCGTTGACGTCGTTGACTGACATTCGGTCCGCGGACCGTCTCTGCCTCGGCAGACAGTGACGCCAATGCTTCCGATTGCTGGTGTATCACCTTGTCAGAGTAGGGACTGTGCGATCCGCAGGACGTCTTCGGCGCATCCCCAGGAGAGGGTCACACCTGCTCCGCCATGTCCATAGTTGTGAACGCAGGGCACCTTGTTCGCCAGGCGATCGATCTCAAGTCGGACGGTTGGCCTGACTGGCCGGATTCCGACCCGATGGTCCACGATGGAGGCGTCGCTCAAGCGTGGATTGATCTCGCAGCAACGAGCCAGAATCGCTTTCCCTATCGCGGAGTCCGGGGTGCGGTCCTGTACACCGTCGATCGCGGTGCCGCTGAGTATGACAGTCTTTCTGTGAGGGTAGATCGCGGTGAGACGATCTGATGATTCACGGTCCTCACTGAAGAAGTCAGTCACTCCCGGATTTTCCACCACCAGGTGATCCCCACGCACTGCGCGTAGCAGTGGGTCCACGGCCAGTTCCGCTGCCCCGTATCCAGAGCAGTTGACAACCAGATCAGGCCGGCCTGCCTCTTCGAGGGAGGTGAGAGTGGCCTGTTCGATCTTTGTCCCGGTGGCTGACAGAAGATTCTCCAGGTATCCCAGATAGGTCGGCATCTCTATCATCGGCGTGCTGTATCGCCAACCCATGACGAAGCCTTCTGGCATGTCCTGTGCGGCGCACGGTGTCCACTCGGCCACCTCGTTCAATAATTCGTGCCAGACCGGTGGCGAGACCGTACGTCGGGCTGCCTGAATGCCCGAGGATATCCGCACCCCCGCTGCCGGAACGTGCCCTGCGAGATGCCGGAAGATTCTCAGTGAGTGGGAGCTCCAGCGAGCGACGTCGCCGGGAGGGCCGGCGCGGAAGGGGCCCCAGAGGGCAGCGGCCACCGCTGAGGAGGTCTGCTGCGGGAGTTCGGAGGCGATGACGGAGATCTCCGCTCCCGTCTCTTTCAACCTCAGCGCCGTTGTGAGCCCGATCACGCCGGCGCCAACCACCGTGATCTTCACAGTGTCCTCTGCTCAGAGTGGATGCGGCTGAGCCCTGCTTTCGTCATGAGCTTCTCCAAGGACGGTGGACCGGTAGACATATGCCAATGACGAGTGCGGACCGAAGAAAATCGCCGGGACCAGCCTTTGTGGCTGTCCGATGACTCTCTCCACGGCTCTCAGGTAGTTCCAGCGAATCATTGGATAGGCCGAGTGAGCGAAATGCCGCAGGTCTCCATAGGGAAGCAGAGTGTGACCGGCAAGAGCTTCCAGCACGGGTCTTCCATGATAAAGACGCTGGCAGCGCGCGGCCTCGACACTCACCCGGTTTCCGCAATCCGGCGGGCGATCAAACCATCGATGCTCGACGAGCAGAGATATCCACGACAGCTCCGGATAGATGAGGATCCGCGGGATCAGGAAACCGAAGGCAAGTCCTATTAGTCCACCCAGCAGACATGCACAGACCGCCATGACGGCTGTCGACAACAACACCCACCTTCTTTGCCGACTCGAAGTCAGGACCTGCCAGATGTCCCTCCCCGTCCGGCAAACCCCTCGGGGAGTCATCGGGAACAGAACACCCAGAAGAAACCTGATTCTCGTGCACCCCGGGGAAAGGCCGGCGTTGGCGAGATCCTCCAGGTTGGGATCGACTCCGGGAATGATGGCGTTCGGGTGGTGGCGCTGCACATGCACAACTCGCCGCTGTGTCAGATCTCGCAGCGCGAGCGGAAACTGGAATCCCATGTTGGCCAACAGGTCACCGACATGACGGGCGCGACAGAGCGAGCGGTGCACCGCGTAGTGGGAAACCTCCTGTAAGCAACGGAACTCCATCGAGACCAGTATCGCGATGAGCACCCATACGAAGAGGTTGTCCGCCACTCCGCCAATCACCCAGAGGCCTGCTATTTCGAGCCAGTGTCCGATGACGACACAGGCCGGTGTGTAGTTATTGGCACGGGCGCGTTGGAGTCGCTTGATCGAGGCTATGTCGTTGCAGGAGGGACGATCCTTGCCGGATCCCGGAAGACGGCGATATGGAGAGAACCACCAGTGATCGATCTGGCAGGCGATCAGCCCGATCAGAAAAAGGATCAGCCCATTGGCCATTAAACGAATATCCCCTTTTCTTTCAGCCAGGCGCGGTTCTCGTTCTCCAGATCAGCATAGGCTGCGATCTCCGCGGGGAACGACTCGCCCTGCACAAAGGACTCTCGCTCGGCGTCCAGGATGTCGTCGATGGCGACATCAGCCCGGTAGACGAATGTTGCGTTACCTTCGAGAGTCGGCATCAGATCGCCATTCTCCGTTCGGAGGGTGACCTTCGCCATTCCTCCCGCATTTCTGACAGTGACCTCGCTTACCTGTGTGTTCGCCACGAGTCGTGAATACACTGCCGATGACGCTACGACGGCCGACCCACAGGATGGCGTCAAACCAACTCCACGCTCGTAGGTTCTGACAAATATCTCGTCGGGCCCGACGGGGTAGACGAATGAGACATTCGCCCCGATAGGAAACTGATCAACGTCTGCGGCCACGATGCCTCCGATACGGACAAGCTCCTGCTCATCGTAGTAATTGACGATCGCCACAAGATGAGAGTTGGGCACGGCCAAGGCGGTAAAGGTCAGATGTGAATCCAGGACAGGAATAGATCGATCAACCCAGAGCGCGGAGCCGGCCACTATGGGACTAGGTGCCGTGAAAGACACCAGAGGTAGATCTACTGAGACCTGACGCACACCGCCTGCTGTTTCCGGAACTGTGCGAACAACGAAACGATGGCGGCCTGACATAATAGATGTCGAGGTCTCGGCCCTTCGTTCAAGAACATACCGTCCGAGACATCTCATTCCGTTTCCACACAGGTCTGCCCGCGAACCGTCCGGGTTGAAGAAGGTGGCCTCCGGCACTCCGTCGACGTGATCCACGAAGTAGATCCCATCGCCGCCGAGCGGTCCGTTCCGATCACAGATGCCACGAACCAACTGCACCAGGTCCACCTCTTCGGGGAACTGATCATAAGGAGATTCAATGATGAAAATATCGTTCTTCGAGCCGTGGGTCTTCAGGATCTCGATACTGTTCATATCTCCCGCAATCGATTATCTGTGCTTACTTAAAGCTGCGCTGATCTCCGCAGGCTTCCATCTGGAATCGACCAGAAGTTCCCGAGCCACCTGTTCATATGAATGAAGAACGGCCGGAGCCGCAGACGAGTTCTCCGCGCCCCAGATCTCCTCGAACTTCTTCACCCATTTGTCTATGCGCTTGAAGTAAACGCTACTTCGACCTTTGCTGTATCCCGCATCGCCCTGCTCTTCCTCAACCAGCACGGCCGCTGCGGCCACTACCACGAAGTCGACCGCCTGATCGGGCCTCAACCACTCGCGTACGGCGATCCCGCACTGAACACCCAGTGACCGGTGAAGGTCGACGAGGTCGATCAGGTCTTTGGCGTAGCTACGTTTCGTCAGATCCGACAGGCGGCAGACAAATATGCGTAGAATAACGCCGCCGGACTCGATCAGTCGACGGTTCTCCACGAGGTATTCCCTACGCTGGGTCAACAGCCGAGGATCTGTTGTGAGATCGGTTGCCATAATTTTTCGTGGTTGACATGAAGAGTCGATCAATGTCCGATACAGCAGCACGCTTATTCGCGGGACCTCCGCCGCGTACAGGAGGAGATGGCCATCGGCGATCTCCTCCGTGTCCTCCATCAACTCTCCTTCGAGAGTGGCGCTTATAAGTTCGAAGTACGTTGGATCAGACATCGCCCGGCCGCTCGCTCGCCTGAATTGTATGTAGGTTGCCTGCAACCAAGCATGTCGGATGACAATTGCAATCAACAAGCCAGTTTCAACGACAAAGAGGATCGTTGTTACCGAGGCTTGCCCCAGCGCCCACGCGGTCAACGGAACGATGAGACCAAGCAGGCCAACAAATGTATTGAGAGCCGTGGAGGTGAGCAGGCGAACCGCTCCCCTGGGACCTTTTCGACGGCGCGTCAAATCGGGCATCAGGCTCCCTGCTTTACTTGTTTACCAGGAGTTACGGGTCCACAAGCCGGTTTTCGCACTTCACATCTGCTGACTTATTACCTTCACTTGCGCTTCACAGAGTACATCTCCAGCATGACCTTGGGCAGAGGAAAGCAGTGCCCCACGACCTGCGGTTACGCTCTCCCGCGACATTCAGGCAGCCGACTACCCAACCTGGCATACCTCAGATATCCAGCCCGTACCGATCTGCCATGGCAACAGGAAAGATGCCTGCCCACGCAACCGTTCGCCATCGATACCCCCAAGCCAGGGACATCTTTTATCGATACTAGTTTCATCTCAAAAAGCTATCAATTCCGACGAACACCTAGATATCACCCAGATCGCATCAAATGATACATGTTTGCAAAATGTGCCCAAAAAGCTGACTAAATTACTTTGATAGCCGATTCGGGATAACGGGCTAATCTAGTCAACTACCGGGCGGCCGAAGTGGCAATACCACTCAGAGCCGTTACAACGGATACAGATGACCCGAATCACCTTGATGGTCAGTCGACCACCGACGGCACGAGCGTGGCCGACGGGCACAGGACAGGCGCGATCTCTGCACGGTCCTGGCATGGGCGGCTACGCGCTGGAAGTGCTGTGACCGGGAAGGTTCACCGGGTTGCCGCTCGCGGTGACCAGGTCACCGCGTGATCACCCAACCCGGTGAACGTATGTGGTCACAGCACTAGAGCTGTGGGTCAGCGGCTCGAAGTAGCGACAGCAGGCCGTTGATGGCCGCGTACTGCTTGGGTGAGGGAGGGTCGGCGGAGAAGTGCATGAGGTCGTTACGTGCCCTCCGGACCTTCTCCAGATATGGGCATCACCACCAGGCCGCCTTCCTGGATCTCCTTGGAGAATCGCCAGAGTTACCCGGCCCAGTTGGCGATGACAACCGGTGAGCTCTTCGGATAGGCGCGCCGCACCTCTTCCTTGAGGTCGTCCCGGTGCGAGTAGTGCCCGATGTCTCCGAGCTCGCGCCACCCAACGACCGCGAGGCCCTCGGCCAGCGCCTTGTCCTCTTTTCTGCTCTCCAGCTCTTCGCCACCCTCGCCGTCCCGGCCGCCACGGATCAGCCATGCCAGGGGCTCGCCTTCCCGCCGGAGTTTCTCCCCCACGACCGATCTCCCTCCGGTGCCTTAAACGAGAGTGTCCAAGGGCTTTCCGATCCAAGCTGATACGCCGTCGGCTCGCTACCGTTATCGCTCGATCGATCAGACATGGAAACGCACCGAAGTGATCATCACTGCTGTCGACCAAGCGCGTGACCATACGGCGAACGGTACGGGGCCACGGCCTTGCGATTCCTGCCATCTGTGCGAAGCGGAGCCGGAGGTGGCGCCGGTCCCGACCGAATCGAGGGTGGGATCGCGGACGACAGGAACGGTCGCGGCCTCACCTACCTGTACCGAAATCAACTTCCCGACGGGATGTGCACACGATCCCGCCAGGACAGCCTCATCTGGTTTTGACCGTCGGCGACCACAACTGCATCCGGTAGAGCTTGACACAAACGACGTCAGCGGGGAAGTCGGACTCTTCGGTATTGGTCAGTTTCCTGGTCTGTACGCGGGCCGACCAGGAGGCGTCCTTCACCCCGGTGTCGAACTGGAGGTACTCGTCCCACTCCTCGGCGAAATGCTGGACAAGACCAATGGTTCCGGAACCGAGACAGAGCTCCCCCTCCCACATCTGGGTCCAGGTGGCGAGCCCTTCCGGGGCCCCGTCCCAGAGCTCGTATCTGACGTGGATCACAGAACCCTGCGGAGAGTCGCTGGTGATGTTCACACCGTTCTGCCCAACTGAGATCATCGGTTGCTGCCTGTGCAGCATCTCACCAGGAGCGGGTGAACCTGTGGATACACCATCCGTCACCTCCGTGATCAGGAACTCATAACCCAGGTGGATGACGATGGAATCGAGGGCACTGACGAGAAGGGCGGCCACAGCGATCGGACCTTTCTGAAAAGAGGGCAGCGGGTTGTTCCAACCCGCACCAGAGCCTGCGAGCGAGCCCAGTGGCCTCGCATCGAACGTTGGCCGGGAAACTTCTCGGTGGGGAACAATCGTCCCGGCCCGGGGAAGCCCGGTCACGGTCAGGAGATGCACCACCAGTAGGGCTTGGGGGGGTTATCTTCCCTCACCCTTAAAACAGGTGACATACCGTCTCCTACCCGAGGTAACCAAGTCCTACCAGTCGAGTAACCGAATCCAGAAAAGATCGCGCGGCTCAGCGATTCCCAGCCACTGGCCGAGCAGATCAAGAAGAATCACGTAACCTGTTGACACAAACAGCGGAGTAAAAGGTCAGTGCTGCGCCCAGAACTGAATGAGATAAAATTCCAGATCAAAGGAGGTGCCATGGCGGTCGTTTGTCATCGGCTCTCTCAGGCGCCGCATATAGGCGTGAACACCCCACACTGTTTCGCGGTGTCCCAGGTCGAAGATCAGTCGTGCAGGGGGGGTGTTCAATCCAATCCGTCAAGCAGACCTTGCCGGAAAAAAGAGCGATCTCCCCCTCCCCCTCCCGCTCCTTGGTCCATGATTCTGAGGAGAACGGTGACCCATCCCAAAATTCGAACCGCACATCGACCGCCTGATCACTGAATTCAGTGGTGACCAAGAGGCCGTTACCGCTTGTAGCGAACCAACCCCACTCCCCGTCGGGACCTCCCCAGGGATCCTCCGTTCCTTCCGTACCCTCTTTTGCCGAATAGATTTCTTCGTCGATGACGACGAACGTCTTGTTTGAGACCCATACCGTGTCGGTAAGCGTGCAGGGCCCCGGCGTTCCTGGGTTCTGATGCGGTATGGCGACGTTGAGCGTTTGGCCAGGTGGAAGACGGAAGAGCGCGACTTCTGCTGATCTTTCAGGTCTCAAATCCGAAAATCGCCGCAGGAGTCGCACTCGTGTTCCCATCTTCCCCGACCAGCTCCTGCTGCGTCCCTCTTCTTGACCAGCTCACCGACCTGGCGTTATGGGAAGCGGAGCTGACAGCTGATCCGGTCGTGGTGGAATCAGCGTTGATGCGCCGACTGGCGGCGGTGCCGGATCAGCGCTCGGCGTGCGGGCTGCGGCATCCGCTGGTGGTCATCTTGACGTTGACCGCGTGCGCGACGCTCGTGGTCGGCGGCGACAGCGTGGCGGCGATCCGGCAGTGGGCCGCCCGGACCTCGCAAGCGGTGTTGAAGCGGCTGGGCGCCTACCACGATCCGTTCACCGACCGGTTCATCGTGCCCAGCGAGCGGACCTTCCGCCGGGTCCTGGCCGAGGTGGACGCCGACACGCTGGACGCGGCGATCAGCGGATATGTGACCGATGTCGTCCGCCGAGATGCTGTAGCCGATCACTCACAGCTACTTTTCCTCTGGTGGCGTCGACCCGACCTGAACCGGCTGCGCAAGGCGCGGCCATGTGGACCGGCTCAGCTCGGTCCGCGACCTGCGGGAGCTGCCCAAGGCCCCGAGGCCGCTGGTCGGCGTGACGTTCGACCTGGACCGGCCTCGCCCCTAGCCCGCGCCGCCTCGGCGAGCACTCGGACAACACCTCCGTACAGACCGGAGGCACGGCCGGTTTCTCACTCTCGTACGGCGATGACCAGCTTGCCGCGCGCGTGACCGGCGATCAACTGCCGCATCGCCTCGGGGACCTCGCTCAGCGGATACGTTCCGCCGATGGCCGGCGTGATCGTCCCCGCCTCGGCGAACTCCCTCAGGAGATCGAGGTCCTCCCCCCGCTCCCGCGCCAGCATCATGCGGAGCCGCTGGCCGACGAACGGCGACAACATGACCGCGCCGAGGGAACGTTCCATGCCGCCGAGCCACTTCCCGCCGTCCTCGCCGCCTGCGAGGACGAGAGTGCCGCGAGGCGTGAGGGCGCGCCGCAGGCGGGCCAGCGGGCGGTTGCCGGCCAGGTCGAGGATGAGGTCGTAACGGCGCCCGCCCTGGGTGAAGTCCTCGCGCGTGTAGTCGATGACGTGGTCGGCGCCGATCGACCGGACCAGGTCCGTCTTCGCCGTACTGCACACGCCGGTGACCTCGGTGCCGAACGCCTTGGCCAGTTGCACCGCGAACGTCCCCACGCCGCCTCCGGCGCCGGTGACGAGCACCTTCTGACCGGGCTTGACCTCACCGGCGTCGCGGATCGCCTGGAGAGCCGTGATCGCCGAGATGACGACGGCCGCGGCCTGCTCGAACGTGAGGTTCGCCGGTTTGCGGGCGAGCTTGCGCTCGCGGGCGCACGCGTACTCGGCGAAGGTGCCCTCGCCGATGCCGAAGACCTCGTCGCCCGGCCGGAAGCGGGTCACGTTCTTCCCGACCGCTTCGACGCGCCCGGCGAGTTCGCGGCCCCGGACGCGGTCTCGGGGCGCGCGGAGCCCGAAGACCAGCCGCACCGCGTACGCGAGGCCGGTCATGAGGTGGACGACGCCCTGCTCGACCCCGGCCGCGTACACCTCCACGAGCACGTCGTCGTCCCCGGGAGTCGGCCGGTCGATGTCCTCTAATTTCAGTACGTCGGGTGAACCGTACCTGTCTTGAACGATTGCCTTCATGATGTCTTCTCCTGACTGTCCGGATACTGGAACACGTCGTCGAGCGGGGCGCCGAACACTCTGGCGATCTGGAAGGCCATCTCCAGGGAGGGCGAGTAGCGGCCCTGCTCGATGGCGATGATGGTCTGCC
This sequence comes from Streptosporangium amethystogenes, assembly GCF_000721075.1. Taxonomy (GTDB): domain Bacteria; phylum Actinomycetota; class Actinomycetes; order Streptosporangiales; family Streptosporangiaceae; genus Streptosporangium; species Streptosporangium amethystogenes. The sequence continues at coordinate 207,897 of NZ_JOEQ01000011.1, read as the reverse complement.
GGGTCACGCCGACCCGCTCCGCCAACTCCGCCTGGGTCATCTCGCCCTGTGCGAACCGGAGGGAGCGGATCGAGTTCGTGACCCGGGTCGGCTTCACCACGGGTGGAAGCCCCTGCGGTAGGCGAAGATCTTCGCGATCGACCCGAGAATGGCCGACAGGACGAACCCCAGGTAGATGACGTTCGCGATCCAGAAGTAGTCGAACTCCACCAGCGCCATGGCCATCGCCGTCACGCCGCCGATGACGGTGAACGACTGGCCGACGAACTCGCCGAACTGGTTGATCTCCCGGTCGCGCTGGTCCTTCCTGCGCGCCCCCTTGGGCACGACGGCGCCGGCCATGATGTTCAGCACGACCCCGGCCACGATCGCTCCGCCGACGCTCCACAGCAGCGGCGACACGTACGGCGCCTCGGCCAGCGGGCCGTCTCCCACGCTCCCGAGGACGACGACCAGGTAGGCCGTGTACGCGACGACCGAGACCATCAGCATGATCCACGCACTCTTCTCTTCTACTGCCATGACGGAAATGTAAAACAAAGTCGACCCTGTGTCTACTATTCTTTACATCACTCTGCCCACGAAGGCAGGCCCCGACTCGGCCATGGGGCCCGGCAGGCGTCGAACAGCTCACTCCGGGCGTCGTCATGATCGGCGGCATCGTCCCCGTAGGTGACGACTGGATGATCAGCGGAGCATCGACGGCCTTCCCCGCCGAGGTCGCCTCCGCCGCCCTCGCAGGCGTACGAGACCTGCGGCTGAGGAGTCCAACGCTGATCTTCATCAACCCCGAGAAACTCGCCAAGGCCCGCGAGATTCAGACCGCCCAACGCGAATCCTTCATCGACCTCTGCGGAGGCGACCTGATCGTCGTGCCGGGAGACGAGGTGAAAGAGAAGGTGCTCGCCTTCTACCGGCACGACTACGAGCGGGCCGGGAGCAAGAGCGGCCCTTGGACGGAGCCCGACCTGCCCGATCCCGGCTTCACCCAGATGGGGATGGTCGCGATCGTCCTCGACGAGGAGGACGGCCTCAGCTTCCACCCGGACTTCGACCTGCTACAGGAGGTCTTCGCCGGCCCCGCGCTCATCGTCCGCGGCCGGTGTCGCGAGGTGGTCGCCGACCGGACACCTCAACACCTTCGAGGGCAGCGCATCCAGCCGAGGGGTCTCAACGAAGTGCCTGGGTGACGCGTTGTCTCAGAGTGCGGTCCGCCGATACTGTCGGGCTCGCGCCAGGCGGCGGCGGTGATCTCTTCGGTCTGGAGTCGGCCGACCTCGGTGGCGGTACGGAAGAGAAACCGGAAGTCGATGTGCCGGTGGTCCGGTTCGCCCTTGGCCGGGTTGGCGGGGATGGGGTGGATGTCGAGGTGGAGGGGACGCCTCCCGGCCGGGGTGACGGCGGCGGGGATGCCGGTCTCCTCGGCGAGCTCGCGCAGGGCCGCGTCCAAGAGGGTGGCGTCGGATGCCTCCAGGTGACCACCGGGCGGCAGCCAGCAGTCCAGGGCGAGGTGGCGGATGTCCAGGATCCGCCCGTCTGGGTCGGCGAGGATCGCGGCGGCGGTCGCGTGGCCACGGAACTCGTCGCGGGTCATGAGGTCCGTGCCATCGTCCAGCAGTTCCAACGCGGGAGCGAGGCTCTGCTTCTTCTCACCGCCGAGCCCCTATTCGGCTTGACGACCGAGTCGAGGCATCCTGCCGCCGCGCATGCCCTCTCGTGCGCGCGCTGAACTTCCGGTTCACACGCGTCACACGATGGAGATCGACCGCACCTGGGTGTTGCCCTTGGTTTCGACGTATACCTTGTAATCGCCGACGGTGTAAGTGCCGGCGGCGTTGTTGTTGATGGTGAACGTGGCCGTCACAGGAGACTCGCTGCCGTCGATGTGGGTCTGCTTCACCGTGATGGTCAACTCGTTCTTGTTGCCCTTCAACTTCTTCACCACCGCCGACGGCTCGGCGTCGGTGACCGCGTTGGCGACTGTCACGTAGACCGCGTCGGGCGAAGAGAACTCCGCGTTCTTGTGCCCATCACCGAACAGGAAGAAGCCCCGTTGTTCGATGGCTCCGCGCCCGGGGAACGGATCCGGGTTCGAGGCCAGGTACGTCGGATTGACCGTGTACAGGTCCGTCTTGGAATCCGCGAGGACGGCCTGCACCCCGGCGTACGGGGCATCGGTGATCGCGAGGTTGACCGACAGGTAGATGGCGTCGGGGTTGTTGGCCGAGATGCGCGAGGAGAAGTACTTGTCCGCACTCTGCCCCGCAGGAACGGCCAGCGGCACAACCGCGTCGCCGACGAGAATGTTGAACCGGAAGTCGCCGTAGCCACCGGCCACGAACTTCGCCCAAGCCGCGTCCGACATGTGGCCGGGGCGCTCCACCTTGAACTCCAAGCGCATCGGCGACACGTACGTGGTGTTCAGGTACTCGGTGTCGGTCAGGGGCAGGTAGACCCCTCCCGGGGCGTGCCCCAGCGCGAAAGCCGAGGCCGTCGGAGCCGAGTTGCCGCGCCCGTTCCACATCGGGATGTTGAACGAGGTGGCGCCGAGCAGGGCCTGGGTGCCCAACCGGCTCGTGCCGACAGCGGCCGACGCGTCCTTGTAGGTTCCGATCGTGACGTCGAGCAGGTCGAGGTCCGCCCGGTCGGAGTTCAGCCCCGGGATGCTCGCCCACATGAACTTGGCACCGGCGGGCCCGGAGTACCGGGCCATCTCCAGCATGCCGTCGGCCATCATCTTGGTCATCTGCACTGCCGAGTCGACCTTCATCCGCTCGTTGGCCGTGTGCCACCAGCGCTCGTTACCCGGGATCACCGCGCCGAAGGCGGTCATCTTGTTGCGGAAGTTGCCGGCCAGGGTGCCGCCGGTCGTGCCCTGCGGATAGACCACGTCCCTGAGGGAATACGGATCCGCGAACTTCTCCGGGTTGCGGTTGATCGAGGCTTGGTAGCTCCCGAACTGAAGAGCCGTCAGCGGGTTGTCGTGAGTGACGTACAACCCGGCGCCGACGGGCGAGCCGAGGTTGCCGATGGTGAACCCCTTCGCCTGGAAGGCGGCCGTGACCGCCGCCGTTGCCTGGCTGGAGTCAGCCGCGGTGACGTGCATGCTGCGCACGTACATCGGCATGCTGAGGCTTCCGGAGGCGTCCGGGTAAAAGCTCGTCGGGGTCTCCGAATTGATGCCTCCCATGAGGGCAAAGGTCAGGTTCGGGGTGCCGTTGCTCGGGTTGCGCAACAGGCTCGCCGGGATGCCCATGTACTTGCCGATATAGGCTTCGCCTTCGACACCGTCGCGGAAGAACAGGTCGGCGATGCCGTCGGCGGCTTTCTTCAATTGCATGTCGGCGGCCGTGGTCCCCAGTGCGCCGAGTCCCTTGGAGAGGAGGAACATCCCCCACACGACGGCGTTCCTGCCGTACTGCGGGGTCGGCATCTCCATCGCCACATCGGTGTTGATCTCCAGCGTGAGCGAGTCGCCGGTGATCATGGTCTGCACCTTGGGGGTGGTGCGGGGAGCAGCCGGGAGCCAACCCTTCGTGGTCGCGGCGGCGGTGATCGCCGCTACGAATCGGTCGCGCTCGGCGGAGCCGGCCCCCGCCACGTCGAGGGTGAAGATCGCCCGGGAGGCGATCTGCGTGGTGCTGCCGTAGGCGATGTCCTTGAGCGTCGGATCGCCTTCACGCAAGGTGACGCCGGCTGTGGCATCCGTCAGCCGGAAGGCCTTGGCACTGTCTGCGGACAAGCTCATCGACACCGACGGGGTCACCGATCCGGAGTTGCCGACGATGACCGGGAACCGCGAGTCGGAGGTGTAGGCCGCGATCGGGACCTCCTCCCGGTTGAGGTTCTTGTAGGCCCAGTTGTCGTAGAAGCTCGGGTTCGAGTTGTACGGGATGGACTGGAAGGTGGCGGTGTTCGTCGTCGAGGGCGTGCCGGGACCGCCGTCTTCGTAGATTCCCATGACGATGCGGATGCGTCGGTCGAGGGGCAACCCCGCCTTGAGCAGCGCCTTGGCCGCGAGCAGCGTCGCCAGCGTCGGACCGCTGTCGTCCTGCACGCCCGCCCCGTAGACCCAGCCGTCCCGGACATAGGGCGAGTGGTACGCACCAGGAGTGCCGAGGTTGCCATCGGCGTTTCGCCAGCGCGCCAGCTGGGCCGGCGAGACGGAAGCCGTCGGCGAGTCGAGGTGGCTCAACGCCATGACCATCTCCGGGGCGTCCGGGTCACCGATCTCCGCGTAGACGTACTTGTCGGGCTGGCGTTGGACGACCACCGGGAAACCCAGGTCGGTGGCCAGCTTGACCACCCAGGCGAGCTTGGCGACCTTGCGGTCGTACTCGTTCTGGTTGGCTTCGGTGTTGCTGACCGGGAAGGGGTACGCCGTCGCGGCCGTGCCGCCTCGGGAGATGGAGTCGTAGCTCGACCCGTCCAGCATCGCCCCGATCAGACTGAGCGGGTCGTAGGTGCCGTCCCCCGCCCGCGCGCTGTTGACGCGTCCAGCCAACGCCTCGACTTCCGCGTGGATCGCGTCGCGCTCGGCGTCGGTCACCGACAGATCGTAGGTGACACCCGGTTGGAAGCGCTCCTCGCCGGAGCTGGTCGCGGACGCGTTAGCCGCTACCCCCGTGGACAGGAGCAATGACACGCCAAGTGTCAGCGCAAGAGGCTTCTTCCGCGTCACCGCGATCTCCCTGAATGGTCAGACCCAAAAACGTCGGATGATCTTCGTTGTACGCGAGACCCTTTCAGGCCCTTCCCAAGCTTGTCAATGAGGTGGTCTCAGCAGGATCGATCCGGACAGGTACGCCCCCTCACCGGGGGTGGATGTATCCGGGCCGGCCGGTCGGGTGATCGCGCACGCCGGCCGGCCCGGTGGCCGTCACCCGGTCGAGGGCGGGGATGGCCTGGTGTCGGTCCAACCGGACTCCAGCACCACGTTGACCCGGTCGCCCTTCTGCGGCATGCCGGTGACTTCGAAGGTCAGCACCTTGGAGGTGTCGGGGTCAATGATCAGCCTGATCTGAGGGGTTCGGTCCCCCTGTATCGGGAAGGTCACGGCGACACCCGAGCGCCCCTGCGGGTCGGTGCTCTGGCCTTCGACCCGCACCGCGGGCAGCGTCGCCAGCGCCCGGTAGGCGGCGCCGCGCACCTGTGGGGAGGCGGGCAGTTCGTACAGGAGCGAGGCCAGGGTGCGCGGCAGGCCCTCCTCCACCGAACCGGCGAAATCCTGATCGCTACGGATCGCCTCAGCGGCCCGCTTCTTCAGCACTTCAGGGTCGGCGGGCAGCGCCTCGATCTCCTTCAAGGTCATGGGCATGGCACTCCAGTAGAGCCTCTGCTTCCTCTTGTTCTGGAAGAACGTGCTCTCGCCGGGGGAGGTGGAGTAGACGCCGCCGTCCGGCCCCATCGGCCATTCGGCCGGCGAGCCGTCCCGGCGCCATGCCTCCGGGTCCATGGGGCGTGCGGCCAGTTGCCTGTGGCCGATCCAGGTTCGGCCGTCCTTGGCCACCCACGTCTCCGAGAGGTTGGAGGTTTCCAGGTAGTAGGTGTCGCCGTTCTTGCCGTACGGCCCAGGCCGCGACCCCGCGTACAGCCGCTTGAGGTGCCAGTAGGCCCCTTCGGAGGCGGCTTCGGCCTTGGCGGCGGCGGCCAGCAGGATCGAGGTACCCGACAGGGTGGTGCCGCCGGGTGTGGCCACGGGATAGGGCGCTGCAGTGGGGGCGACCTGGCCAAGGAAGACCGCGGTCGCGGCCGCGGCCGCGGCGAGCCCGAGAGCACAGGCCCGCCACGGCAGACGCCGGGCCGTCCGGTGCCGGCCTGCCTGGGTCGCCATGATCGACTCACGCAGTTCGCGCGCGCCGGGCCCCTGATCCGGCGCGTGTGGTGCCGGGTCAATGGCTCTTACCAGGTTGTCGATGTCACTCATGCTTCCCCCATCGCGATTGTCAAGGACGCCTGCCGCTCCAGCGCCGCCGCCATCCGCTTGCGCGCCCGATGCAGCCGGGTCCGGGCGGCAATGGCCGTGCATCCCACAACTTTGGCGATCCGCTGGCTGGTCAGGCCCTCCCAGCAGGCCAGCGCCAAGACCTCGCGGTCACGCTCCGGCAACTCGTCGAAGGCAGCGCGGACATGCTCCAGATCGACCGGCCTGACCGGCCGGTCGGCGGCCAGTTCCGCACGCAGCCGTTCAGCGAGTACAGCCCTGCGGAAATCGCCGCGCTGCCGGTTGGCCAGCACCCGGCGGGCCACCCCGTACAGCCACAGCAGCGCCTTCTCGCCCTCGGGCACATCGTCGATGCGCCGCCAGGCGATGAGGAACGTCTCGGAGATGACGTCGGCCGTGTCGTCGGGCGAACCGGTGCGGCGGGCGGCGTACTGGTGTATCGCCGGGTAGTACGCGTCATAGACCGCTTCGAAGCGATCTCGGTGTGTCACAAGGTCTCCTTGCCGAAAGGTGCCGGACACCTGGTACATGTCCGGCACCTTTTGAAATGTGGCAGCTCGCCGCGGGCAGTTCGCCCTACTGGCCCTGTCGTTCGGATGCCATACCAAGGGATGAGGGACACCGTCAGGTCCCTGCGGCACGCGCCGGGGACAACAGCCCGCGGAGCGGCCATCGCCCCGGGAAACGGGAATCAATCCTCGTTCTACACTCGGTACGGCCAGCCCCCCGGCCTCATTCCATCTGGCAGGACACGAAAAATCGGAAGGGAACATGAAAGAAAAAGAGGAGCGCGCCGCGCGGGTTTACGAAAGAACCAGCACCCTCGCGACGGGAAACGTGTTGGCGCAGGGTGCGAGCGGGTTCTTCGGCGGCGGAGCGAACCTGGTCGTCGACGTGATCGCGATTCCGTTCTACATCGACCTGTGGAACGACGTACGGAGCATCTACGGCAGGGGCCACATCACCGCGGAGGCCGCCAAGGAATACCTGAAGCCGAACATTCCCTTCCTCGCCCAGGACCTGCTCTGGGACAAGCTCGTCGGCTCCATTCCCATCGTGGGGATTCCGTTCAACATCGCCTTCGCCAAGGCCCTGACGTGGCGCCTCGGCGCATGGTTCGGCATGCTCTCGGCAATCGGCGGGGACAGTACTCCCAACGAGAAGATCACCGCGTCCACGATGGAACTCACGCGCAGAATCTTCCCCTCGCTGGGAGACACCTTCAGCTTCAAGGCCCCCGACAGGGACGTCTTCGTCTCCTTCGTCGCCTCCGTGGACGGCTTGACGCATCAGGAGGCCCAGAATCGGGCCGAGGAGGCACTCCGGGTGCTCCGCGGCGAAAAAGACACCCCGTCGTAACGCCGTTCAGGAGCTGATCCAGCACGTCGACTCCGTGCGTCCGGAACGTCTCCACGAAGATCGGCTGCCCGAACGCCCGATGCGGATCGACCACCACGTTCGACGGCAGACAGCTCCGCAGCCACAGGCCGGCAGGAAATCCGCCCTCGGCGAGGTTGAGCCGCTTCTGCCACCTGGCTGCCACTTGGCTGCCAACTGGCGCGATATTCGATAGCGATCGACAGGAGCGACGACGCAACTACGATGGGTAATGCGCGGTCGGGTACGAACCGCGAAGTGAGGCCGGGCTTCCCGCCGCATGACGGGCACCCGGCCATCGCGTTTTAACCGCCCCCTTCGGGCCTGTCGACACTCACCGACCTCAGCACCTCTCCCAGCATGTCCACGTAGACGGAAGTGCGGCCCAATACCTGGGCCGCCGCCGCTCCCACCACGATGTCCGCCGGCCAGAGCAGCGGTTCGTCGGCCGGACTCCGACGCTCCAGGGTGAATCGGGGCGGTCGCCCTGCCGGTCCGCCGAGGACTCGCCGGTCCGCCGCGTTCTGCGCATCCTGGCGGCGATCGAGGATCAGGTGACGGACTCCGGTCTCCAACTCCAATGCCATCCACCGAAGTGCCCTTGCCCGCGCCGCCTCCTTGCGGCCTGGAGCGTCGACCATGATCATCCAGTGGATGGGCGGCAAGGGTCGTTGCCCGGTCAGGGATGGCGTGTAAAACTCGGGGCGTCGAGAACTCCGAGGGCAGCGGGCGAAACGAGGTGGGCGATGTCCCGTCCGTGGGAGGCCGATCCAAGCGCCGAGCTGCGCAGACGGCTGGGGAAGTCCGCACAGGAACTCGGCAACACAACGGCCAGCCCGGACTGTCCTGATATCTGGGAACTCTCCAACGGCGACATCGCCGTCATCGGCCGCGACCTCACCGACTCGTACCGAAATCGGCTCCCCGACGGGGTGAGTCTCACCCACGATGAGCGTCTCGTGGTCATTCCCAGAAACCAACTCATTTCCGCTAAACGGGATATACCAGATGCTTGATCATCTAACGGGATATCAGTCGGAGAAGCTCAGCGCCGACGAATACCTCTCGGACTTCTGGCCGTACTTCCAGAAGCTGGAGGGGGTGTTCTGGAAGCTCGAATGCCGCCAGTCGTTCAGGGAACCGCGCAACCCCAGCTGGCAGGCGCTTGACCGGGGAGACTGGCACGAGGCGCTGCGCATCATCGACGAGACCTCGACGGAGATCCAGGCCCCGATCCTGGACTCCCCGGGCTTCCCAATGCACCGCCTCCGCCTCGTGACCCGGCCGTACACCCCCTACCTGCGCTGGGAGCTGCACTTCATCCGGCTCAGGGCACAGGCCGGAGAGCGGATTCGGGTCCTGGACACCGAAGCACTGGGCCAAGGCCGGCGGCCCCTGCCCGAGCTGGTCATCCTGGGCTCGTCGGTGATGTACGAGGTCGTCTACGACCAGAGCGGCACCCTCAGCGGCGCCCGCAAGATCTCAGACCCCGCTCTGATCGAGTCCTGCAGGCACGACGTCGAAGACCTCTTCGCCCGAGGCGAGGACCTGCTCACCTTCCTGGACCGGGACCGGGCCGCGCTCCCTCCCCCGTTATCGGACGCCACCCACGAGTCCCGGTAATGCGAGGCCGGCGCCTGCTCAACACCATGTCCGACGGCGGGCGCCGCTTTCTCACCATCACCTTGCTCCTCGTAACGGTGCTGGCGGTACCCGGCTTCGTGGTGCTCTCCCCGCTCTTCCTCACCCTGCTGAACGACCAGGTCACCGACTGGGGCAGGCTGAGCGACATCGGCCAGACCTACGGGGCCGCGTCCGCAGTGCTCGCCGTGTTCGCGCTGATGGGCGTGACGGTGTCGCTGATCCTCCAGGCGCGCGAGAGCAAGGCCAACCGCGAGCAGACCTTGCGGGCTCTCCATGGTGACCTGATGCGGATGGCCATGGAGGACCCGCTGTACCGGGCCTCCTGGGGCGCCTTCTTCACCTCGGAGGACACCGACGCGCAACGCGCGCACATGTACGTCAACATGATCGTCAACCACTGGCTGATGATGTGGGAGCTCCGCTCCATCACCGAAGCACACCTGCGCGCGGTTTCCAGCGTTGTGCTGTCCGGCCCCATCGACTGGAAGTTCTGGACCGATGTCAGGGAAAGGCGGACGCTGAGCGCCGGAACCCGGCGGGAACGACGCTTCAACCGGATCCTCGACGAGGTCTACCGTACGGCTCCCGCCCCGCCCCGGGGTGCTCTCCGGTCCAGTTCGCAGAGCCCTCCCACCGGCGCCTCGATGATGAAGCACCTCACTCATCCGGTAGGCCGGATCTTCCTACTTCTGGGCTTGCTGGCCGTCGTCGCATCTGCGGTAAGGCGGCTGACCCGCTCCCGGCCCTCTCCCAGGTCCCTGACCGGGTGAGCCCTTCGGCTCTCCGGACGTTGGTCCGGAGTCCGGAGTCAGGGTGCACCAGACGATTTTGCCGCCGGGGGTGGGGCGGTAGTAGCCCCAGTCGGCGGCGAGGAGATCGACGAGGTGGAGGCCGCGGCCGTGTTCGTCGTCGGGGGTGGGGTCGCGGACGACCGGGGTGAGCGGGCTGGCGTCCCAGACGCGGAGCACGATGGTCTCGCCCATCCGGTAGAGGTCCATCCAGATCTGGTCGGGGTCGGCGTACGGGATCGCCTTGGCGGCGTCGGGGCACGCGGTGTGCGCGGTGATCGCGTTGGAGACCAGCTCGGAGGCGATGAGCTGGGCGGTCTCGATCAGGTCGTCCCGGTGCCAGCTCTCCAGTACGCGCCGGACGTGCACCCGGGCGTAGTAGGGCGAGGTCGGGAAGACGGAGAGTTTGAGGTACTGCGTGCTGCTGATGGCACCGGTCATTTCACCCGCTCCTGGTCAGTACGTCGGGCATAGGACCGGCACCGTTCGCAGCCGGGGACGCCGCGCTTCCCCACGGGGGACGGGGGCACGGTGCCGGTCCTACGGGAAGTACGGCCGGGGAGCGTCGCAGATGTGTCGCCGGTCGTACCACTGAGGCCGGACGGACACCCGGTACGGGGTGGGCCGCCTCGGGAGGGAAGATCGCCCGCCCGGCCGTCTGGGGAAATCCTGCGTTTCGCCTTCCAGCGGGGAGCCCGCCTGGAAGGCTTACGGAGAGAGCATGCACCATCACCATGAGTAAATGCAATGCAGGAACTTACACTGCCCGCATAGTCCAGAGAGGTGCCAAAGATGCAGGAGAAGGATGAGTTGGGAGCAGTTGCACCCCTGCCGCGTACCAAGCGTCAACCGCCAACGGTGCGTCTGCGGCGTCTGGCAGCCGAACTGCGCCGCCTCCGCCAGGAGGCCGGACTGTCCCAGGCCGAGGTGACCGAGAAGACCGACGTCAACCTCGCCACGCTCCACCGGATCGAAACAGCTAAGACCAAGCCGCAGCTCCGGACACTCAACGCCCTGCTCGACGCCTATGGTGTCACCGGCAGTCAGCGCACCGACCTGGTGACGTTACAGAAGGAGGCCAAGCAGCGCGGATGGCTGCATGGCCTCGAAGCAGACCTCCCCGACAAGTACAGCGCCTACATCGGCCTGGAAGCCGAGGCCCAACAGGCCATCAACTACGAGTCGCTGTTCATTCCCGGTCTTCTGCAGACCGAGGACTATGCGCGGGCGGTGATCCGAGGCGTATTACCAACCATCTCCGACGCAGAGGTTGACAGCTTCGTCACCGCCAGGATGCAGCGCCAGGCTCTTCTTGAGCATGAGGCGCCTCTACGGCTGTGGGCGATCATTGATCAAGCCGCTCTCCACCGAACGGTCGGCAGCGATGCCATCATGCGCGCCCAGCTCGCGCATCTCACCCAGCAGGCTCGACGTCCACACATCACCGTTCAGGTCATTCCGTTCTCCGCTGGAGCCCATCCTGGGATGCCCGGTAGCTTCATCGTCCTGAAGTTCGCTGCGGAGGGCTCCGACGTAATTCACATTGACAGCATGGCTGGCGATCTGTTCTTTGAAAAAGAGGCAGATATTCAGCAGTACAACCACATTTGTGAGCATCTTCGCGCGGTAGCGCTCAGCCCTACCGACACGGCCTCGCTACTCGCATCTCTACGCGAAGATCGATAGAGGAAGGAAACAGGGCATGCAGCAGCCAGATCTGTCCGGTGCACGCTGGCGCAAGAGCAGCCTCAGCGGCAGCGGCCCAAGCTGCGTCGAGATGGCCTTCGTCGGCAACGACGTCGCCGTCCGCGACACCAAGAACCGCGACGGCGGAACCCTCATCTTCCCCCGCACCGAGTGGACCACCTTCATCACCGGCATCAAGAACGGCCACTTCGACGGTCTCGCCTGACTCCCCGGAGAACGTCGAACCCGACAGGACGCTCTCCAAGCGTCCTGTCGGGAAGCTTGGCGAACGGCCGAAACCTCCCCTCCGAAAGCACGCAATCCGCACCCGCACTCCCAGGTGACTGGACGACCGAACCTGTTACTACGACCTGCTCGCAGAGATCGCCGTCCGGGCTCTTGATGACCTGCCCATATCGAGACCGACGGCGTCTCCAGAGTGCGTCGGGCCTGCTCCGCTACCTACCGGGAGGCAGCCTTCGCGCGCTACGCAGCAGACGACAGGAAAGGGCAAGCGTCCCGGCTCCGATGCCTGCCCACAGAATGCGTTGCCACATCGGGATTCGACCGGGAGCGCCGTGAACACTTGGACGGAGCGGCTCCTGCCGGATCGAAGGCGTCGCCTTTCGGTATTCCTCGTCCAGGATTTCATGGAAGCGACGTTCCATGCGGCTGCCCGAGGTCGAGAGGCGAGCCTCCCGCGCGGACTGCCAGTACGAGCGCCCCACCTGGCCCTGGAACATCTCGTTCGCGATGAGGCGCAGCCGTGGTTCACGGAGTGCCTTCATCTCGAACGACATCGCCCACTCAGCGATGATCATATTTGTGTACAGCTGTTGCTTCCGCGTCCTGGGATCCGTCGGAGGCGGTACCGGCCCCCAGCATTCGTCGAGGTCGGGATCTTCCATCGCCATCTTCAGGAGGTCACCGACCCCTTGGCGGCGCGCTTCCTCGCGGGCGAGCTTGGTCTCTCGTGCCTGGAAGGAAAGGGTCGCCACCACACCGATCAGCGCGAGCACCGACAGGATCGCCGACGCCGCGCCGTACGTCTGCCCGATGAAACTCAGCCGTTCCCACTCGCCGGTGGCCCCCTGGAAGAGTCTGAGCGCGATCGGTGACGCACCGATCAAGCCAACGGTCGCGAGCACGAGCAGTAGGAGCACAAGTGCCAGGAGAAGCCGATTGACCCTGCGACGGCCGGTTCTCCGTAACATGTCGCGGAGTCGCTACCTCAGGCCGGCGGCCGAAGGCGGCAACGGCGCGATCTCCTGCTGGAAATAGTCAAGGAACGGCTGCCCCTCCGCCCACAGTCGTGCGAGGTCGTCGATCGTCTCCCGCATCACCTGTGGTTCGTCGATGCGCCGTGCCCCGATCGCCCTCCACTCTTCGTCGTAGCTGACGTGGTAGAGCGCGTGCTCGTCGACGACGAGCTCGGGCAGCGGTCCCTCGCGTTCGTGGTCGCGGACCTTCTCGGAGTTGAGCACGCGAATGGCCGTACCCTCCTCCGCGAGGATCCTGAACCAGTGGCACTCCCAGTACAGGTACGGCGACACGGGGCGCTCGACGATCCGCAGCCGCCGTAACTCGCTTCCCTGCTTCGCGTACCCTTTCGCCTCGGCTCGCGCGGCGGGTCGATCGCCTTCGAAGGCCGCGAGCACCCGCTCCCAGTCACCCGCCACGAACGCCTGCCAGCTCGGGTCGTCATCCGGCTCATGGAAGAACTGGGAGCGTTCGAGTTTCCAGATCGGCCCGGTAAGTCGCTCCGATTCCTGCCGCCGCTGCGCATGATAAGCGGGGCGATCAAGCACCTTGCCGGGGATATCGCGAATACGGTCAAGCATCCGGAATGTCATTCTTGGCCGCGCGGAGCATGTTCCCCGGTATGACCACCAGCCGCTCATCGCTGCCTACGCGTACGTCCGGCGGAAGCCGATCCCCGAGGGCCGCGGTGAGGTCGCGTCCCACGATCGCGATGTCACCGTTGTCGAGTTCCCAGATGTCAGGGCAGTCGTTCGTCGTACGGCTGTTCCCCAGCTCCGCGGCGGTCTTCCCCAGTCGCCGTTTGAACGTCGTCCGAGGGTCCGCTTCCCACGCTCGATCCATAGCCGTCCGCTCCGATGTTCATTGGTGCCGGCGGTTAACTGTCTCACGTGACCTCATAAGAGAAAAGCAACAGTACGGTACGGCAGACACAATGTCATTGACAGCCATTTCCCCCTTTTCGTGTCGGTATGAACGAACTCGAATGACTCAGACAGCGCGAAGGCCGGACGCCCGATTCCATCGGGAGGCCCGGCCTCACTTCCACACCCCAGGGGATGCGGCACCACCCAGCGTGCCTTACCAACAGTGATCAAGCAAGCGCGTTGAGCCACGGAGGAAATCGTGGAGTCCGCGAAACGACCTTGGGGCGAGGCAGCAGCCGAGGGGGCGTCGCCGGATGGCGACGGCCCCCGATCCGAGAATCGGCTCAGCTGTCCTCGAAGTCGAACTGGTCGAACTTCAGGACGCGGGCGTTCTCCGAGACGATGCGGATCTTGTCCTCGGGGAAGCCTTCCGGCTTGCGGGCGGTGATCTCGATGCTGAGTTCCAGCTCCGCCCCCTCCACCGCGGCCAGGTGCTGAATGACCTCCTGGACCATCTTGGTGAAGCTCTTCTGGTAGAACTCCGGGTCGAGCTTGGCGGCTCCGTAGAACCTGACGTTCTTGGGGCCGGACGGTGGTGGCGGGGTCTTCCCTCCCGGCTGCGGGACAACGACCGTCACCCCGTCCGGGCCGGTGCCCGCGCCGGAGACACCGGGGTCTCCATCGACCGGTCCCCCGCCGGCCGCTGCCGCCGCAGCAGCCGCTGCGGCATCGGCCTTCGCCTTGGCCTCGACGTCGGCATTGCGCTGGGCCAGGGCGAGGTCGGGCCGGACCAGGAGCGTGCTGTCGGTGATCTGTCCGAACCGGCTGTTCGGCGGCAGGGCCAGCCCCTCGAAGCGTTGGCCGTCGTAGCCGGTGGCGAGGGCGAAGCCGGTGCGTTCCCAGTCCATCTCGTCGGGCCCGGCGGCGATCCCGCCGTCCAGCACCTCACGGTCACGGAGCCTGGGGAGATAGGGGTAACGGCAGTAGTAGTCCCACAGCTCCTTGACCGAGATGTAGCCCCGCTCCCAGACGCTGGCCAGCTCCCGGTCGAGGTTGCCTCGAATCACTGACGCGGCCTGGACGGTCCGGAGTGCGTCGCGCTGCTTCAGCTTGACGCTGACCCGCTCGGCCAGCCGGTCCCTGCCGCCGTCGGCCTTCTCGACCTGCCAGGTGATGAGACTGCCGGGCTGCTGGTCGGGGACGAGCGCCCAGTAGTAGGTCTCGCGGATCCGCAACTCGACGGCCTGGTTGGCGTTGGCCAGCCGAGTCTCCACCTGCTTGATCTGCTGGACGGTGAGATCAAGCTCGTCCTTACGTCCGGAGATGTTCTTCCAGGCCAGATACTCCCGTACGGCGTCCGACAGCTCCTCCATCCGCTTGGCGTCGCCGGCCAGGAAGACCAGCATGTTGCGGTTGATTCGCTGCGCACTGCTCCGCCTGTCGAGCACCTTCTGGGCAAGGAGACGGGCTGAGGAGTTGTCGTCGTTCTTGGCGTGGACGACGCTCGGATGCAGGATGACCAGTCGCGCGTCACCGGTGTCCGGCACGTCGTTGCTGTCGTCGGTGACGTGCACGGCGGAGAAGTCTCCGCGGGACCTGAGCTCCTTGGCCCGCAGTCGCGTGACGATCTCCAGCCAGACGTCCTCCTTGTGCAGCCGCTCGGCGTAGTCCTTGGCCGTACGGGTGACCGATGCCTGGGTGTCGTACCAGTAGCGGGCACCGTCCACGTAGAGGAAGGTGGCCCGGTCGCTGAGCACGTGCAGCGCGGAGCCGAAGTTGCCGACGACATCGCCGGGGATGGCCACGCCGAGCCGAATGTTCTGCTGCTCGATGCCCTTGTGCTGCTTGGTCAGCGTCGGTGCGGAACCGAAGAAGAGCGTCCTGGCCAGCCGGCGGGTGAGTGCCCGCTTACCGAAGACGGTCCGTTCCTTGTCGATCTGGACCGGCGTGGCCGTCTCACTGTCGACATCGGTCTCGATGATGGTCTTCCAGTTGTCCTGGAGATACTGCGCCAGCTCGCTGACCACGGCTGGATGGTTGAGCGGCAGCGAACCCGGCATGATCAGCGGTCCGGCCTCCTGAGTCTGCCAGAGCTGCTGGATGACAATGCTCATCAGCCGCAGCACACCCCGGGTGCGCTGGAACCGGTCCAGCGTCGACCAGTCCTCGTACAACCGGTCGAAGAGCTCCGGGTGGATCGGGTAGGCGTCGATAATCCGCTTCTCGTAGGAGACCTCGGAGCACTCGCGGGGGAACTCGCCCTTGTGGTCGTTGTAGAACTTCCAGAACTGCTTGGCGATGGCCGCGATCTCGGACTTCGCCTGGGCGTTGGGCTCCTCGAAGAGGCGGCGGCGGACGATCTCGAAGGACTCGTGCGCCCGCGCGGGCTGCCACTGCTGCGCCACCCGGCGGATCACGTTCTGCAGCCGGTCCAGCGCGGCCTGGCCGTTGACCCCGCCGACCTCCAGGGCGCTGCCCATGATCCCCTCTTCCGTCTCCTTGTGACTGGAGGCGGGGATGGAGACGACCAGCAGCGCGCCCGGCACGGCCTTGACCGCCTCGGTGATGGTCTGCGCGAAGGTGAACTGGGTGTCGAACGTTCCGGCTGGCAGGTCATCGCGGCCGTAGAGCTGCCGGCCGTAGGCCACCCACTCGTCGATCAGGATCAGGCACGGCGAGTAGGCCGCGATGAGCTGCCGGAGCGCGTCACCGGGGTTGGTGTGCGCCTCGTCGGACTCCCGGACGATCTCGTACGCCTTGCGTCCGCCGAGCTGCCAGGCCAGTTCGCCCCAGAGCGTGTGGGTGTGCACGCCGTCCTCGTGACGTTTCCCCGCCTTCGGGTCGATGTGGTTGCCGACCAGCGCGGCCCGCTGGACCTGGCTGCCGATCGCGCTGGTGTCCGCGTCCGCGAACAGGTCGACGACCTCCTGCGGGAACTCGTGCAGCGGCTTCCCAGAGAAGATGTGCCACAGGGCCAGCATCGAGTGGGTCTTGCCACCGCCGAAGTTGGTCTGCAGGTTCCAGACCGGGGTGGCGTTCGGGTCCTTGCCGACCCGGGCGACCGCCCGCTGCAGCAGATCCTTCAGACCCTCGGTGAGGTAGGTGCGGCGGAAGAACTGCACCGGGTCGGAATACTCCTGGCTGGTGCTCTCCCCGATGGAGACCATGTGCAGGTCGGCGGCGAACTCGGCGGCGTCCAGCTTGCCCACCTGCACGTCCGCGTGCGGGGTGATGACATCCCGCCACGGCTTGAGCCCGTTGGCCTCGATGCTGGGCATGGAGGTCACCGACTGCGCGGCCTTGCGGGTCTCACCGTCGTAGAGGCTCCGCTGCTGGTCCAACCGGAGCTTGCGCACCTCGTCGGCCCGGTCCATGGCACCGACCGCGGTCAGCAGCCGCTCCATGGTGTCGAGCGCGCGGTGGGTGTCGTCGCCGGAGAACGGCTTGGTGTGCGCCCACTTGTTGCCGACCTCGCGCAGTTCGCTGGCGAAGCCACTCTCCACCTTGGAGAGCCGCTCCTTGAACACTTTCCACTCGCTGGTCAGCACGATCAGCAGGAACCGCACATCGGTCCTGTCATAGACCTTGTTCGTGCCGTGCTGGGCCGCATCCCGTGCTTCGAGGACCTTCACCCAGTCCTTGCCAGGAGGCATGGCCATGCTCATCATCATGTCAACGAACGGCTCCAGCCCGGCTCCGAGAAGTTCGAGGCCCCGGCCGATCCTGTCTCTGTTGCTCAACGCCATGTCGTCAGTCCTCCTCGGGGGTGAGGTCGAGCATCCCCTGCGCACTCGTGGCCGGTCCGGCGCTGCGCGCCGCGTTCTCGATCTCCCGCCAGGAGGAGCCGAGGGCATTGAAAAGCAGCGCGGTCTTGGTCCAGTTACGCCGTTCGCAGATCGAGAAGAGCAGGTAGGAGAGTTCCTTGGCGGTGTCGAGGTCGATCCTGAGCCTCGCGGAGGCCATGAGCTGTCCGGCCGCTTCGATGCCCTTGTCATCGAGGCGTTTGGCCAGATGCATGACGACCTCCCAGATAGAGATCCGGTCGTCGGCCTGCGGGTCGTAGACAGGAGGAAGTTCGTGCGGGCTAAGAAGCTGGACGATTCCGCTTCGAGACTTGAGCACGCCCGACCGGTCAAGGCCGTCAACAGAAGTGTCCATAGCTTTGGAGAGTGTCTCGGCCGACCCGAACTTGGCTTCGTCGAAGCCATAGGTCTCGAACCACTTGATGCAGAAACGGGTGTCGGCGTCGAAGTCGCCCTCCTGTTCCGAGAGTACCTCGGCAAGCATCTGGTTGATCAGAACGAGCGCCGCGCGAACTCTCATTGGAGAGCCATCAGCCTCGGCCACCCACGCATATCGAGAAAAAACTGCCATCCCTGGACCTATCGCTGCTTGCGCCAAGTCGACAGGGGCAATACCGCCCTGTTGCAAGTCACGGAGCGCGTCAGGAAGTTCAGCCTTCAGCGCGTTGATCAACCCTCGTCGGTCGATTACCCCGGCACTATCATGGCGCGGCCTACACGCCAACACCACGGAAGAAGCGAGCGCGTTACTACCTAGGCCTCGTATTCGGTTGCTTAGCTCAGTCCGAACCGGCCAGGTAGCAGTTATCATCCACCCGGACTGGATCATACCTTCAAGCAAGGTCTCCCAGCCTGTTGAGGCATTACCGTTGTCGTCGCCCTCGGATTGCTTAAATGCATAAAAAACAGTTGTTGGATATGCATTTAAAGCCCCTGCCCGAATATTGGCAAAAACCCTCTGAAACCCTTTCTCGAAAAATCTATTCGCCTCATCTTTTCCGCCGTGACGGAACGGGTCAGCTACAAGTTCATCGCTTTTCGGCGTTAACAGCGTGCCAAATAGATTGGGGAATATAAATCTAAGCGAGCGGCGTAGCCATACATAGAAAAAGTCAGAGAGGTCAGCATATCCGACATTGTCGTAGTATGGCGGGTCCGTGGAAACCAACATACCTTCATAGGATCGCGAAGAAGCGTCTATTTGGATCACCGATCTCGGCTTTCCCTCCGGCAATGCTTCTAGCGCGCGCGTCATTCCGCCGATCGACGTAGTATAACCACCTGCAAACTTGCTGAGTGGCGGGGTTTCCGCATAATCCCACACCATCGGTATGGCCTGCCTCGTAAACAAATGGATAGCCTGGTCCATACTAGGCTTCCAACTGGTGAGACAATTAGATATATCAGCCACTTTACTGACGCCAAGCGACAAAAATACCGCAACACTATCAGCATAGGCATCAGCACTAGTGCCATTATAAGCAAGCGGTTCGCCCACAGGAAAGCCAGCGACTAAAGCGTCAGAAAGCACCTTTTCCCGAGCTTCGGAAACGAGATCACTAAAAGCCGCGAGCGCAACGAGTTGTCGACCAGTGAAAAGGTCCGTCCATTTATCCATTCCATAGTTTGGCGCCGTCAGATACCTAGGATTATGCGGAATATCTATATCCGGGACATCATCTGGCCTGGACACCTTGATGACCTGTTCATGCTCCTCAGCAGGGGCAAGGTAATAGCGCATTCGCGGGCCCTCGGCAACGATCGCCATCAGCTGCGCACCCATTCGCCCGGCCTTGCCTTCTGCCCGGATATGGGTCAGTGGCACAGGAGTATCACAAATTAGGCAGAGTGCACCAGTGCGGCCGACTGTCCCTTCCTGCGGCCGGCCCTTGGGACCACGAATCTCGAAGCGAACGCGCTTGCCCTCGATGATTGGTTCGACGTAGCGCTCTTTGCCTTTCTTTTTTCCTAGCCAAAAAGACCGAGCCAACGGCATGGTTCCACCACAAGCGGGATTAGGGCAGGTGACCGTGCGAGTCCAGATCCAGGAAATGACATTTGCTTCGGTGCCATCCGCCAGCTTGGCTTTGGGATAAAGGTGACCAATGCGCTTCTCAGCCTCGTCTCGTATCCACTTTCCATAGCGCCGGACGTCCTCGGCAAGGCCAGTTGCACCAGGCCAGTCACCCATTCGGGACTCAGCAGCTCCCGGGAACACTGGAGGCTGCCCCGCCCACTTCGGCGGGATCTCGATCAGTGCCTTGTTGATGAGCACCGGGACCGGATTCAGGTCCGAAGCATGCGCCTCCAGCCCAAGCCGCTGGGCCTCCAGCGGGATCGAGCCTCCGCCCGCGAACGGGTCGAGGATCGGCGGCGGGTTACCGTCACAGGACTTCCAGATCTCAGCCTTGGCCTCCGCGTACAGGGCCTTGTCGTTGATGTTGTCCCAGTTGACGAGCCGCTCGATGATGTTGAAGAGGCGCTTGCGCTCCAGCGCCTGATCCTCCTCGGTAGGAAACTCCTTCGGACGCGAAGACGGATCGTCCACGAGCTGGGCGAAGAGCACCGCGCGGCAGGCGGCCAGCGGACGGCGGGCCCACCACAGGTGCAGGGTCGACGGGTGGCCGTGCCGGATCGACTTCTCCCTGGCCGACTGCTTGTTGATCTCCTCCAGCGGAAGGGCCACCTCGATCAGCTTGCGCCGGTATCCATCCGTACCCGTGCCAGTGCTCGTACCAGCGCTCATACCGGTGCTCCTCCTCGTGCCCATTCCCTGTTCCAATCGCCACCGAGGTCGGTGGCGACGAAGTCGCCGAAGTCCACGTCCCTGAACGGGTCGACGAGGTAGCGGACCTCGTCGTACGCCGCACCGTCCGGGTGCACGCTCACCAGCGCGAGCCGGAAGGACCGGCCCGCGTTCTTGCCGGTCAGCACCTCGGTCCGGGTGACGTGGAAGTCCCTCGCCCCGGCGATCCGGCCCTTGACCTCGATGAAGACCCAGTGGTCGTCCACCGTCCGGGAGCGGATGTCGTAGCCGGGGTTGTTGTGCGCCATCTCCTCGGGCAGCCGGCCGAGCCTGCGTTCCTCGTCCAGCACCCGGTCCACCGCGCGCCGCTCCACCTCGGCCGTCTGCCGCGCGTACGCCGTCGCCGGGTCGTCGCGGAGCCCGGCCAGCCGGTCGAGCAGGCCCTGCGGGACGACCAGCGCGCCACCCGCCACCTGCGGGGGCCGGACCTGGAGCAGCTCACCCCTGTCGAGCTGCTCCATCCGGCGGCGGAGCCGGGCCTCCAGGTCCCTGGCCCGCCGGGCAGCGGTCTCCGGACGGATCTTGAGCTTCTTTCCGGTCAGCTCGGCGTCCAGCAGGTCGGCGTGCCGGGTGTCCCAGTAGTTGATCTCCTGGAGCAGCCGCTGCCGTACCAGGCCGCGGGTGCGGGCGGTCTCCGCCGCCAGCCGTGCCCTGAGCTCGTCGACGAACGAGGCCAGCCCGTTCTGCACGGCCCAGCCGACGGCGAGGTCCTCCATTCCGCTCGCCAGCCAGCCCTCCTCCAGCACCCCGGCCACCAGGTGCCGCTCCTCCGCCGAGGCGGGTGCGTAGTCGAGGTAGGGGGCGGCGCCGGCCGTACGGGCGGTGGAAGGGCCGATCTCCACGAAGTCGAAGCGCTTGCTGACGATCCGGTCGTGGCCGTCGGCGACCTCCTGAGAGACGGCGGCCAACAGGTGCGGCTCCTCCCCCGCGTCCCGGCGGTCGACCAGCAGCGCGCCCTGCTTGAGCTGCGTGCCGTACCGCTCGACGACCAGCGAGACCACCGCGTCGAGCAGCGGGTGGCCGGGGGCGAGCAGGTCGGCGCGGGGGCGGCCCGCGGGCCTGACCAGCTCGCGGGCGAAGGTGACCCGCTCGTAGCGGCGCAACACCGGGACACCCACCCTGATCTGCCGGTCATGCGCCAGCAGGTCGCCGGGGACGTGCTTGATCTCGTAGCGGCCGGACTCGCGCTCGGCGACCCGCCCGCCGAGCAGCTTGAAGGCGGCCAGGAAGAAGGCCCGGACGTAGTGCGGCTGCAGCCGCCGGGCCTGGGCCTCCTCCATCCGCAGCCGCCACTCGGCGACATCGCTCTCGCCCAGCCGCTGGTGGGCCAGCGCACGCTCGGCCATCAGCCGGTCGAGGCCCTCGCCGACCGAGGCGTCGATGACCTGGTTGAGCCGGTCGCGGATCTCCGGCCGGTCCCCGTACTGGATGGCCTCCATCAGCAGCTTGCGCAGCGGCTCGCCCTGAAACGCCTCGCCGAGGACGTCGAAGACCTTGCCCTTGTAGGCGCGGCGCTGCTCCTCGATCTTCTCCAGCAGCCGGTAGAAGACGTCGCCCTCGCGGGTGCCGATGGCGACGAGGTTCCACAGGTGGCAGACCTCGGTCTGGCCGATGCGGTGGATCCGGCCGAAGCGCTGCTCGATCCGGTTGGGGTTCCACGGCAGGTCGTAGTTGACCATGAGGTGGGCCCGCTGCAGGTTCAGGCCCTCGCCTGCCGCGTCGGTGGCGACCAGGATCCGGCACTCCGGGTCCTGGGTGAACAGCTCCTTGATCCGGCGGCGCTGGTCGCGGGAGACGCCGCCGTGGATGGCGACCACCGCCTCCTCCCGGCCGATCAGGCCGCGGATCCGCTCGACGAGGTATTCGAGGGTGTCCTTGTGCTCGGTGAACACGATGAGCTTGCGGGGGGTGCCGTCGGTGTCGCGGATCAGGGTGTTGCCCTGCAGCAGCTCGGACAGCTCGCTCCACTTGCGGTCGGTGCCGGAGTTGCGCACCCGGCGGGCCAGTTCGACCAGGTCGACGAGGAGGCCGAGCTCCTTGTCGAGTTCGGCGATCGTCTGCGCGGTGGTCGCGGCGTCGACGACGTCGTCCTCCAGCTCCTCCACCTCGGTGCTGGACAGGTCGTCGAGGTCGGCGTCGAGGGCGTCGGGGGCCTTGCCCAGCAGGCCCGCGAGCCGGTCCTTGAGCCGGCCCTCCAGCGGACTCGGGCCGGCGGCCATCTCCTGACGGAGCCGGCCGAGCCGCTTGTGGCGGCGCTCCAGGGAGCGGAGGATCGCCTCCGGGCTGGAGGCGAGGCGGCGCTGCAGCACGGTGAGCGCGAAGCCGACGGTGTTGCCGCGCCGCCCCTCGCCCCGGGCGGCGAGCTGCTGGGCCCGGCCCATCTGCTCGCGGACGTAGTCGGTGACGACCCCGTACAGCTCCTTCTCGGCCTCGGACAGCTCGTACGGGACGGTGTAGGCGCGGCGCTCGGGGAAGAGCGGCTTGCCCTCGAAGGTGAGCAGGTCCTCCTTGACCATGCGGCGCATCAGGCCGTCGGTGTCGGCGGAGCTGAGCCCCTCGCGGTACTTGCCCTCGAAGCGGTCGGAGTCGAGCAGGCCCATGAAGAGCTGGAAGTCGGCCTCGCTGCCGGCGTGCGGGGTCGCGGTCATCAGCAGCAGGTGGCGGGTGTGCCTGCCGAGCAGCTCGCCGAGCTGGTAGCGCCTGGTCTTCTTCAGCTCGTCGCCGAAGTAGCGGGCGGACATCCGGTGGGCCTCGTCGACCACGACGAGGTCCCAGTCACTGCGGGCGAGCTGGGCCTGCAGTTCCTCGCTGCGGGAGAGCTGGTCCATCCGGGCGATGAGCAGCGGCTGGCTGTCGAAGACGTTCGCGTCGAGCTGGGCGTCGATGAGCTGGCGGGTGAGCTGCTCGAACCGGAGGCCGAACTTCTCCAGCAGCTCCTCCTGCCACTGCTCGACCAGGCCGCCCGGCGCGACGATCATGCATCGTTCCACGTCGCCCCGGAGCATCAGCTCCTTGATGTAGAGCCCGGCCATGATGGTCTTCCCGGCACCGGGATCGTCGGCCAGGACGAAGCGGAGCGGGGTGCGGTCGAGCAGCTCGCCGTAGACCGCCTGGATCTGGTGCGGCAGCGGCTCCAGGTCGCTGGTGGTCACCGCGAGCATCGGGTCGAAGCGGGCGGCCATCCGGAGGCGGAGCGCCTCGGCGGCGAGCTTGAACAGCGCGCCGTCGCCGTCGAACCCGTAGGCGGCGGACGACCTACGCAGGGTGAGCCGGGCCTCGTGGTCGCGGTAGAGGAGTTGCTCGGTCACCTGGCCGGCGTCGGTCTTGTAGGTGAGGTTGACCGCGTTCGAGCCGTACCACTTGACCGCGACGACGGTGACGTCACCGCCCGGCGTCACCCCGCCGACGACGGCGCCGGGGGTGAGTTCCTCCAGCCTGGCCCCCGTCATCGCGGGATCCCGCGGCCTGGACGGGGTAGACATCTCACAGCGCTTGAAGCCCTTTCGGTCTGTCCATAAATGAATAAGCGGTCAAAATATGCTTTCAGGACATTTGTCCAACTTGGCGGATTTTGAAGTAGTTTGCGACAGGCTAAGATCGCCCACTCCTGCCACAGTCGACACAAGTCCACAAACCAGACATGGGCACCAAAGGCGCTTATGTTCTACAAATAGGGCGCACGATTTTCCCATTGCCATGGGCCGCACTAGAATTTCCCAAGCTCAAGTAAAACGTACACACAAAACAACAGTCACCGCAAGAAAGATTGTGTACTTAGCTCACTGATTTTTGGCTGCGTACTCTGCGGCCTGCTCCTTCACATGGAGAGGCGCGCGAGCCCGTCCCGGACCTTGACCGTGTCGGGGTGCTCCGGCCCGTGCAGCCGGACCAGATCCTCCAGCAGGCCGGACAGGGTGTACCGGGCGCGTTCCGTGTCACCGGCACCGAGTTCGAGGAGGCCGATCTGTCGCCTCAGCTCCAACGGCCGGGGATCATGTCTGCCGTAGACGGCCTGCTCCTGGACCAGCAGGCTCCTCAACATCTCCAGAGCCTGCCCGGTCTCCCCCATGAGCGCCTGGCAGGTCGCCTCCTGGCGACGGCAGTGCAGCACTCCCTCGTCGTGCGGACCGTGCTTGCGCGTCAGGTCGACACGTAGCTCCCCGAAGACCGGGGCTGCCCGGCGGTAGTCACCGCCTTCGAAGAGCACATCCCCCAGACGCAGACGCGCGGCGAGCACCTCCTCGTCGAGAGGACCGGCCATCCGGCCGGCGGGGGCGACGACGGCGTCGAGCACCTCGACCGCCTGGCCGTAGCGGGACGCCTTCGCCAGCGTCTCGGCCTCACTTCGGGCCCGAGCCAGGTCCTCCCGGCTGAAGCTCTCGTCCCCCTCCCCCGCCCCGGACTGCTCCTCGGACCCGACTTGCCCGGCCGGTTCCCGCCGAACGGAACCCGGCCGCGCGTCCCCGGGGTCGATGATGCGGCTGACCACCTCCGCGTACATCCGCACCGGGCTGGGACCGGGGCTCGTCACCCCGGGCAGCGGTCCCACCTCGTCCACGAAGGACAGCAGCGCGGTGTGCAGGGTTTCGGCGCGGGCGGGCCGATCCTCCGCACGCTTGGCCAGCAGCTGCAGCACGAGCCTGTCCAACTCGGCGGGCACGTCGGAACGGTAATCCCGCAGCGAGGGGGCGGCCTCGTTCACCTGCCGATCGAAGATGTGATACTCCGACTCCCCGTCGAACACCCGCTCCCCGGTGAGCATCTCGTGCAGGATGAGACCGAGGGAGTAGAGGTCGCTCTGCGGGGTGACCGCCGCACCCCGGACCTGCTCCGGCGACATGTACAGGGGCGTGCCCAGGATGGTTCCGGTCCGGGTGAGCCTGGACAGCTCAGGATCGTGGAACATGGCCAGGCCGAAGTCCAGCACCTTGACGGTGCCGTCCAGGCAGACCATCAGGTTCGACGGTTTGAGGTCACGGTGGAAGACGCCCCGCTCATGCGCGGCGCAGAGCACGGCGGCCACCTGCGCGGTGATCCCCACGGCCCAGCCGACGGGGAGCACGCCGTGCTCCCCCAGGACATGGTCCACCGTGGCGCCCTCGACGAACTGCATCACCATGAACGGCCGGGGCCCCACCTTCGGGTCCTCGAAGACGCCGACGTCATGGATGGGCGGTGTGCCCGGATGCTCCAGCTTGGCCATAATCCGCGCCTCGTGCAGGAAGCGCCTGACCAGTTCGTCGTCGGGCTTGCCGTAGGGGAAGCGGAGCAGTTTGACGGCGACCCGGCGGTCGAGCTTCTGGTCGTAGGCCCCGTAGACCTCGCCCATTCCACCTTGCCCCAGCGGGAGGGCATCCAGCTCGTAGCGACCGTCGATGATCACCCGATCCGCCTCCACCGGCCACCCGAAGGGCTCTGTTATGCGGCAAAACTACACCGATTCACCGCCCCGACCGCCGAGAACCATTCCCCGGGTCCTCTCCCGGCCAAACGGACCACCCAAAATTGCCATTCGGGGCGAATAACCAAAGCACTGGTCATTCTTCCCTTTCAGTCACAAAAAGCCTTTCGCCTCCGGGGAGTCACGATGATGGCCGAGACTGTGACGCTCACCTCGACCGGAGCCGCGCGTTATTCGAGCGGGTGGGCGGCCAGTACCTTCGCCAGGCGGTCCTCGAAGGTGCTGCCCTGCACCCTCGCCTTCTCCGGTCCGACGTACTGCCGCCAGCGGGAGGGGTGGCGCGGGGTGCCCGCCACCATCCAGGTCCGGCGGACCCCGGCGTCCCTCAGGTGCCCGCGCAGCCAGGAGACCTGCTCACGCAGTACGACACCGGTCCGGCCGGTGACCCGGTTCGATCCCCAGGCGAACAGGATCTCGTCGGCGGCGAGGACCGCCTCGGCGAGCAGGGTCCGAGACCGGGCCACCTCGGACTCCTCGATCACAGTGGCGCCGAGCTGACCCTGGTCCTTGGTGGGGACGTCCAGCAGGTTCGCCAGCCGGATCCGCTCGCAGCCCACCAGGGGGAGAGCACAACCGAGGTTGCGGAACGAGATGGTCTCGGGGGCGGGCCGGAGCGCGGGATTCAGCAGGATCGCGCAGAGCGTCCGGGAGTCTTGGCTCACCTCGTCCTCTCCTGGTCTACCGGAATCCCGGAGACTGTACCGGGGTTGCTCGAACCCTGGTTTCCGCGGCTTGTAGCGTGCTGTCATGACGGAGCTTGAGGAGTTGGCCGGCAGGTTGCGGCGGTTCGCCCGCGACAGGGAGTGGGAGCAGTTCCATACCCCGAAGAACCTGGCCATGGCCCTGGCCGGAGAGGTCGGGGAACTCCTCGCGGAGCTGCAGTGGCTCACTCCCGAGGAGTCCACGCGGGCCATGGAGGACCCGGAGGCCGCCGGACGGCTGCGCTCCGAACTCGCCGACGTCATGATCTACCTGACCCGGCTCGCCGATGTGCTGAACGTCGATCTCATCGAAGCCGCCCACGCCAAGCTCGACCAGAGCGAGAAGCGCTACAGCGTGGAGGCTTACCGGGGGTCGGCCAGGAAGGCTCCGCCGCTCGTCTGATTTTTCCGGATGATCGCGGTAATGTGCCGGGCGTAGTGATGCGGCCCGACGGGCTTCCGCCGATCGCCTGATCGCGGACACGCTCCCATACCGCACGAGTCTCTCGTGCTGCCTGGGGGTAGGTCCGTGACGGCATTTCGGCACTCCGCCGAAAGTCTGGCCAAGCTGGCGACCGACGGTTCGGTCCCCGAAAAACGACTCAGCGAGACCATCGCCGAACATCTCAGAAGAACGGTGCGCGTCAACCCCTCCGAGGCCGAGCGCAGGTCCTGGGATCGCAGCCTGCCCGTCCTCGCCCGCGACCTGGTCGACGCCGGGCTGGGCGACGTCGAGATGCTGATCGAGTACCAGCTTCCGCTGACCAGCAAGCGGGCCGATGTCGTGCTCGCGGGAGTCGATCGCCGCACCGGCGGCGACGCCTATCTGGTGGTGGAGCTGAAGCAGTGGAGCCGGGCCGAGCTCTTCGAGGAGGATCCGGACCTCGTGCTGGTCGAGGGCACTCCGGGCGGCCCCAAGCTGCACCCCGCGCTCCAGGTGCGGGGCTACTGCGACTACCTCACCGACTTCGTCGGCGCCCTGGAGGGCAGGGACGACGCGCTCCGAGGGGTGGCCTACCTGCACAACGCGGCCGACCTCGACGTCCAGGATCTCTACACGCGTGAGCAGGACGAACGGAGCCGCCTGTTCACCAAGACCCGGCGGGGCGCCTTCCTCACCTACCTGCGTGACCGGTTCGCTCCCGAGTCCGGCGCGGACGCGGCCGACCGGCTGCTCACCAGTGCCGTTCGTCCCTCCAAGCAGCTGCTCAAGCTGGCCGCCCGGGAGATCAAGGACCGGGAGCAGTTCGTGCTGCTGGCGGAGCAGCGGCTCGCGTACGAGATCGTCCTGAACGCCGTGGACCGGGCTCGCCGGGCGGACTCGAAGGAGGTCGTCATCGTCACCGGCGGCCCGGGAAGCGGCAAGAGCGTCATCGCGCTCTCCCTGCTGGGTGAGTTGTCGAGACAGGGACGGGCGGTCCTGCACGCCACCGGGTCGCGGTCGTTCACCGAGACGCTGCGCAAGGTCCCGGGCAAGGGCTCCTCGAAGGTGCAGAACCTCTTCAAATACTTCAACAGCTTCATGACCGCCGAGCAGAACGGTCTTGAGGTTCTCATCTGCGACGAGTCCCACCGTCTCCGCGAGACCTCACAGAACCGCTACACACCCGCGCGCCTGCGAAGCGACCGCCGTCAGGTCGACGAGCTGATCGACGCAGCCCGCGTTCCCGTCTTCCTGCTGGACGAACACCAGGTCGTGCGGCCCGGCGAGATGGGCACCACCGCCGAGATCAGAGAGCACGCCGAGGCCCGGGGCCTCCGCGTTCACGAGATCTCGCTCGACGAGCAGTTCCGCTGCGGAGGCAGCCGCGCCTACGAGGAGTGGGTGCTGCACCTCCTCGGCCTGCGGGGCGACCGTCCCCTGCCGTGGTCTGGAGACGATCACTTCGTGGTGTCTCCGGCGGAGTCACCACAGGAGCTCGAGACCCTGCTGCGTTCGAAACTGGACGAGGGCTACTCGGCGCGGATGACCGCCGGCTTCTGCTGGCCATGGAGCGCCCCGCAGAGCGACGACACGCTCGTTCACGACGTCCGGATCGGTGACTGGTCCCATCCGTGGAACGTCAAGGGTGACAGGGCCGTGGGCAGCGCACCCGCGAGCGCGCTGTGGGCGACCTTGGACGGAGGGTTCGAACAGGTCGGCTGTGTCTACACCGCGCAGGGATTCGAGTACGACTGGAACGGTGTGATCATCGGACCCGATCTCGTCGTCCGGGACGGCAGGCTCCACACGAGGAGGGCGTTCAGCAAGGACCCCTCGCTCACCCGGGGGACCACCGACGAGCAGGCGGATCGACTGATCCGCAACACCTACAAGGTGCTCCTGACCCGAGGGATGATCGGCACGTTCGTCTACTCCACGGACCCGGAAACCCAGGAGTTCCTCTCCCGTCTCACCTCCTGATGGTTATGTCCTAGACGTCCGGAACGACCAGTTCAACCCAAGCTCTCGATGTGCGGCTGGAGTGCCGGGGTTCCGGTGGAGGGTTTCCAAAAAACCGTGGTCGGTCGCCCCGATGCCGGGTACATTCGCGGAGTCGCGAAAGCGAGCACGGGCTTACCCGGGGCTTCATGCCCCCGAGGGCGCGGTCTTCGGACCGCGCCCTCTTTGTTTTCCCCGTCGCCGCCCCCTGGCCGCGCGCCGCGCCAACCGCGCTCTCCTGCCGGATCCGTGAGGTGAGGGGCGACGAGTTCGTCGCCGTCGAACACGGCGGTCAGGCCGCGCTCGTGCTCGTAGAACGAACCGACCCGTCTCTTGGTCCAGCGACCAGGGCAATCGTCCTGGCCGCCTGAACCTGCCCGCACAGGGGGGCAGCAACACCCGCGCTCCGGGATATCTGCCGCGCCTTGGGGCGACCCCATCAGACCTAAACGAGATACATCAATTAGTGATGATACACACATATGTTGCAGTCACAAGATTTAGTCTTGTGCATCGTGTTCACACTATGATTCACTGGCGTCGCGCAATCGCCCCCACCCCCGGAAAGCGAGCCCCGCCATGCACGGAAACCCGCAACAGCCGCCGCAGTACGGCTACTCCCAGCCCCCTCCGCAGACCGTGATCGTGCAACGGAAGGGAGGCGGTTGCCTGCGCGCGTTCCTCATCGGCGCCGCCGTACTGGCCGGCCTGGTGGTGATCGGCGGGCTCCTCGGCGGAGGCGACAAGGACGGCGGGGACCCGGCGAGCTCGGCCGACACCACGGTCGCCGAGGCCGCCCCGGCGGAGAGGAAGAACAAGCCGGCGGGACTCGGCGACACCGTCAAGGACGGCAAGTTCGCCTTCAAGGTCACCAAGGTCGAGAAGGGCGTCGAGCGGGTCGGCGGCGAATACCTCGGATCCGATGCCCAGGGCCAGTACGTCCTGGTGCACGTCACCGTGAAGAACATCGGCGACGAGTCCCAGCTGTTCAGCGACTCCTCACAGAAGCTCATCGACACCAAGGGCAGGCAGTACGACCCCGACTCCGGTGCCGCCGCCCTCGGGCTGAAGAATTCCAACGCCTTCCTCAACACCATCAACCCCGGCAACGCGGTCAACGGGATCCTGCTCTTCGACGTCCCGAAGAACTTCAGGATCAAGGCGATCGAACTCCACGACTCCATCTTCTCCGACGGTGTCACCGTCGCCCTGAACGACTGACCACTCGCACCTTTTCCGATCGAACCACCGGTAAGATCCGGATCCGGCTATCCCCGACGGGCGCCCGATGCCCAACCTCTGACAAGAGGAGTCCCATGTTGGTCGCGCAGCGCTACGAGCTACGGCAGCCGATCGACATGACCGACCGGTCAGGGCACGCTCGGGCCTAGACGGCCCTCCCGCCCCCAATGCCTCTCCAGGCCGTACTTCTCGCCCTTCCAGGGGAGCCAGGCGTAGTGGACGCGGATCCAGTCGACGGGGGCGTCCTGGGGTCGCCGCCCGCGTTCCACCCATGCTCGGGCGGCTCGCGGTCGCCGCGCGAGGTGACCGGGCCGCGTACCTGGTCCGCCACCGGGAGCAACGGCAGCACGACGGCCGTGACCGGCAGCGGCCATCAGTCGAACGGGGCCCCGGTCCGCTTCTCCTCCGTCCGTACCCGCCTGGGGTGCGGGCCGGCGAGGTCGTGGGCGGACCGGGCCAGCCAGACCGGCCGGAAAAGGGCGACCACCCCCAGGAGCGGTGTGAAGGCGGAGTAGTCATCGATGAGGGCGAACACCAGCGGTGCGACGAATAACGGCAGCACCATGGCCGCCACCCCCGACCACACGGTGCCCCTGCCCCACCTGCCGTCCCCGGCCTGGGCCACGACGGTCAGCAGCATCCAGAGCAGCCAGGTCCACCCGTTCAGCTGGACGATCTCGAAGACCCCGCCGAACGCCTCCGCCCCGATCGAGCCCGCCACGTCGAGCGTCCCGGCCACCAGCGCGGTGAGCCGCAGCGGGCGGGAGGCGCCGTCCAGCACCCGGTGGAACAGCACCACCAGGGCGAGCTGTCCGAGCTCTTCCAGGCCGTAGGTCCGCCACGGCAGATAGGCCGCGAACAAATCAGGCAAGAAGAGGGCCACATTGACATAGAGCGCCACCCGCAACAGCCGGACGGCTCTCCCCTGTTCGCCGATCTCCCCGGCGACCCGCCCGCGGAGGATCTGCCACAGCGCCCAGCCCTGCGCCACACCGGCCAGGAGCAGGAGCAACACCTGCCAGCCCATGCCCGGCTCTCCCCGGAGAGCCACCAGCAGCCGGAGGATCCTGTCGTCACCGCTCACCAGCGCGACGACGCCGAATGCGAGCACCGCGGCCAGGTAACCGCCCACGACGAATGCGGCGGGCCATCCGAAACGATATCGACGGCCCGAACGGATGGGGCGCATGTGTACTTCCCGGGGGGCGAGAAAGCCAACAAGGCGCTCAACCCTAATCGAGCACCGGCTCCGGATGTACTTTCACGCCGCCGCCGGTAAGACCTGGATCTCTCCCTTGACGGGCGGCCACTGCCCGACCTCTGGCGAGTCCCATGTTGGTCGCGTACTGAACACGAAAGCTCAAAGTTACATGCGATCATGCCGCTGACCTGCGGCGATAGATGGCCTTCGTGTAACGTCCACCTTTGATCGTCAGTAGCGCTACCGGCCACAAGGCCGGCGCCCTGCCCTCAGCGTCGGATACCCCGGAAAGCCGGGTCAGCCGGCGCCGGTTCTTACCGCGGTGACCGCCACCATGGTGTAGGGCATCGTGAAGCCGCCCCCGATCGCGTCGATGGCGGCCCCGACGCCTGCCAGCACTTCGGCCAGCTGGTCCGCCGGGAGCCGGGTGAGGCCACCGGTCGTGGGCAGCAGATCCAGCCACTCGTCGCGGGTGTAGAACCGCTCCCAGTCGAATCGCCACTGCTCCGGGTCGCCGAGCTCATCCGCCTTTCGGATTCCGTCGGCGAACATGGTGAACATCTCCTGGTAGATGTCCCGGGTCTGCTTCGGTGGTTGGCCGTTGAACGGCGAGTCGGGCACCACCCGCCGATAGACCGCCGTGAAGGCCTCCGCGATGGCGGGCGGAGGCTCGAAGACATGCGCGAACACCGCCAGCCGGCCGCCGGGCCGCAGGACCTGGGCCGCCTTCACGGCGCCCGCGACCGGGTCCACCCAGTGCCAGGCCTGGCCCGCGATGACCGCGTCGAACGTTCGGCCGGCCGAATCCCAGGCCTCGAACGTCGCCACCTCCACTTCGACCCCACTGCGCCGCGCGAACTCGGCCATTCGCTCATCGGGGTCGACGCCCAGCACCGTGCAGCCGGCCGCCTGGAACTGCCGGGCCTCTATACCGGTGCCGCAGCCGACGTCCAGGACGTCAGGCCCGGGGCTGGCGGCGACGATCCGCTGTACGAGAGCGTCGGGATAGCGGGGCCGGGCCCGGTCGTAGCGTTCGGCGTCCGCCCCGAACGACTCCGCCATCTGTCTGGCCTTGTGCGGCTCATTCGATTGTCCCTGCGACATAGTGGGCATGCGCCCACCATAGTGGGCACATGCCCACTTGCCAACAGGGTAACGTCCGCGGTGAGCGTAAGGAGGAACGCGCGGTGCCGACCGGAGTGCACATCCGTGACGTCCGCCGGCAGTTGTTCGACGCCGCCGAGCGCGTCCTGCTTCAGGACGGGCCGAACGCGCTGACCAGCCGTGCGGTCACCACCGAGGCAGGCGTCGCCAAGGGCGTCCTGCACCGGCACTTCGCCGACTTCGACGACTTCCTCGCCGAGCTCGTGCGAGACCGTATCGCCCGGATCGACGACCAGACCGCCGCCTTGCGCGAGTCCGCCGGGACCGGCACCGTCGCCGTCAACCTCACCGGCGCGCTGATGGACCTGTTCGACCCGGTCGCGGTGGCGATCGTCGGTCTCGTCATCTTCCGGGACGAGCTGCGCGCTCGGCTGCGCCACGCCAGGCCGGGCCACGGTATCCCGGTCATGACGGAGGCCGTGGCCATGATCGCCTGCTACCTCAACGACGAATGCGAGCTGGGCCGTATCGCGGCCGACGCCGACGTCGACACGCTCGCGCTCTCACTGATCGGGGCCGGGCACCTGCTGTTCGCCGACCGGGAAGCCGCCCCGGTGGAGACCGGAGCCGTCGGCAAGGTGGTGACCACGGTCATCGCCGACATCGTACAGAGACGGCTGCTGTGAACCACTGAACCACTGAACCGCCTGACGCATGGCGTTACGGGGCAGCCTGGTCGCCGTTCGCGGGACTCCTCACCACCCAGGCGTTCCGCGAGACCGGTGCTGAGACTCCCCGGACCCGTGCGCACGGTCCACCTCGGCGTCCGGTCGCATCGACCCGAGCCGAGGCCGAGCACGGGCTACACCGTCGGTGACCAGGGCGCGGATCCGCGTTCGGACCGGTGAACGAGGCCACGTCATCAGTGGTCTCGGTCGACTCCCAGCCGACGTGGCCGAGGTCTGTGAAGACCAGAACGGCGAAGTTCGACGGACGCCTGCTCGCGAAGGGCCGAGCATCGCGGTCAACGCACCGGAGCGCCGGGCTTCCCCCGTTCTGAAACCTGGCCGACACTGAACGCATGTCGAGACGCACACTGGTCTGGTCGGGCGTAACCGTGGCGCTGGCGGCCCTGGTCGCGCTGGGGTGGTATTTCATCGCGGTCGGCCTGGATCGCGCCGACAAGCTCGCCAGCGTGCTCGGCGCCTTCGTCGGACTGCTGGGGCTGGGGCTGGCGGTTTTCGGCGCTGTTTCCACACGCCCCGAGGAGGCCGGGCCTGGCCCCGAGCCCGGCGGTGTCCACAACGAGATCAGTGGCACCGTGCACGGTAACGCGGTGCAGGCCAGGGATATCGAAGGTGGGATCACCTTCGATGCTCCAAAGCCCTACAGACCACAGGAAATGGACTGATCGTCCTTCGACAGCCCCGATCAGCCGTCCTCGTACCGGCTGTCGTAGACCGTGAGCCATGCAATCCGGGCGCCGCCGATGGAGTCCCGGTCGGCGATGACGCCCTTCTCATTAAATATGAGACTTTGTGGCAGCAGACAATCCCGCACGCACTGTTACTGCCGTGATGTTCTCGGCATCTCCGAAGTCCACGGACAACCAGAATCAAGCACCGAAGTGCTGGATGTCGGAATGTGCGGACGTACTGCGGACCCGGAAAATGTCCACTGATCGATGACCGGCAGGTCGAGGCCGGTTCGACATCAAGCCTTCGTCACCATACGCATCGAAAATCGGCAGGCAGGCGTCGTGAACACCTTCCACTCAGCTCATTTGTCCGCCGTTTCGGTCAGGCGGTTTGTTTTTTCGGCCATGTTCGCGCGATAATCCACCCATTCCGTTGTCCCGGAGTGCCGTCCAACATATGCTCCGCACAGGTAGAACGCACAGCCAAGCCAAGTGGAGGCGGGCATGGCTCGTTCCTGGGAAGCTGACCCTTCCGCGTCATTCGAGCGGCGATTAGGGAAGTCGGCCAAAGAGCTGGACCGTTCGGACGGCCGCGACGAATGTCCAGATATCTGGCAACTCGACAACGGTGACATCGCAGTGATCGGCAGGGACCTCACCGCCGCCTACGGCCCCCGCCTGCCGGAGGGCGTGTCCCTCGCCCCCGATGAGCGGCTGGTCGTCATCCCGGGCATCATGCTCAGCGCGGCGAAGGCGGACATCGCCGATGCTTGATCCCCGCGCTCCCTTCCTCGTCCCCGCACAGGGCGAAAGGCTCGTCAGGGACGCCTACCGACGCGACTTCCGGCACCGGGACGCGCAGATTCGCAACCGGGACTCCTGGAAGTTCGAGCGGCGGCAGCACTTCGAGGAACAGGGCAGTCCCAGCCGTGACGCGTTTCGCCGGGGCGACTGGGAGGAAGCGCTGCGGCTTCTCAACGAAAGGCGAGACGACCTGCTCGCGGTCGCCCGGGAGGACGAACGCCGCGGTTCCTTCTTCCACCGGATACGCGTGGTCGAGACGCCGCTCACGCCATATATGCAGTGGGAGCTGCACTCGCTGCGACTGCGTGCCGAATGCGGTGAGCGGGTCCGCGTGGTCGGCGTGGAAAAGGTGGCGGCCTCGGAGAGGACCGCTCCACTACCGGAAGTGGTCATCCTCGGCGGCCGAACCCTATACCACGTTCTCTACACCGAAATCGGCGTCCCGAACGGCGCGGTTCGCTACACCGATCCCGGCCTGATCGGCGGTTGGGAAAAATACCTCAAAAGCCTCTACGAGGCCGGTGAAGATGTGATGTCCTACTTCGACCGCGAGGTGGCACACCTTCCCTCGCCCACGACGAAGGCGGAGTAGGCGTCAAAAAGCCCGGAGAAGACGAGAAACACCCCGGCAGCTCGCATTCCGAACTGTCGGGGTCTTCGCGTGATGTCGTACAGGCCAGGGACGTCAGTGGCGGAGTCCACTTCCACGAGCACGGCAGACCGGACCGGAGCGGTTCCACGAACCTCACCCCACGGCAGCTACCGGCCGATGTGCGTGGGTTCGTCAACCGCACCGGCGAGTTCGAAGAACTGAACACGATCCTGATCGGCGAAGACGGCGATCCGCGGGTCATCTCGGTGTGCGTGATCGCCGGGACCGCGGGCGTGGGGAAGACATCCCTCGCGCTGCGCTGGGCCTATCAGGTTCGGGACCGTTTTCCCGACGGGCAGCTCTACCGCTCGCGACTGGTCGGCCGCCGGGTGCTGGTCGTCCTGGACAATGCGGCGACGCACGCTGCCGAGCCGGAGGCCGTCGCCCTGCTGCGGGCCGTCACCGCCGAATACCGGCCGGTGGACGCCGAGCAGGGGAAGGCGCAAAGCGCGTTCGTCACCTCCAGGGGCGCAAGATCCTGGAGGCGATCACCATGGTCCCGGCCAGGCACACCCCCGACTCCAATCCGCTCCGGCGGAGACCACCTGGCCAGAGGGGATCGGGGAACAGGAGCGGAGAAACGACCATGACACCGACCACCCAGAGGGCCACCGCTCCCAGCGTGACCAGTCCTCGTGGCGTCCAGAGCTTCCGGAAACCGACGATCACGTTGTCCCTCATCTCACGGACATTTCCAGGTCTCAGGTGATACTGACGGACCTTCTGGGGATCGCTGCCCATCTCATCTCCGATCCGCAGGACATCGTGTCCACATGTCCTGCTGTCGATGTTCATCATGCCAACGGCATTTCAGCTGCGATAGTTCCCAAACGGGTGAATGTGACGGCTTCAAATAGGAGTCACCGGAAACGGTTCCATCACCTCCGGAAACGCCCGGTACTTCACCCGCACCGACGACGGCACGATCACCACCCTGATCACCGACGTTCGGGCGATGCGGCTCCGCATCTGACGTTCAAGACGATGTGTAGATGATCCCGTCCACCTGAACGTTCGGACAGCCGGGGTAAGCCCACCGGCATGCGTTCTTCACGCCGACCCGCATCCCGCCGCTCCCCTTGGCTCCATCGGGCCGCCGAACTCCATGAATTGAAGATCGGCAACGGGAACGGCGACGCCGTACGGCGGTCGTCTTATCAGCCTTTTTTGCGAATTAGCACCTACGGCAACATGAGATCCTTAATGGACTTTGACGAAAAATAAATAATTATTCGATGAATTGTCCGCCTATGGCGGTAAATCATAGATCGAACAGTCGCCCAAACGCCGTCAATAATTCTTTTTCCGTTGACATGACAGAGCGGAAATGACACGTTTACCAATGCCTGGCGCCATTACCTGAGATCAGCACCGCGCGCATTCTCAACCGCCAGACAGGATTCGCACAGCAGCTCCTGTCCCTGCTCGACTCGACTCAGCACGGAGGTACGATCATGCGTCAATCACTCCGCAAGGTCTCCATGACGGCTGGCATCGTCAGCGCGGCGCTCCTCGGGATGTCGCAGACCGCGGCGATCGCGGTTCCGTCGGCGTCCGTCCTCGCACCCCCTCCCACCCCCGCTCCGGCCCCCGATACCGGCCGGGCTCCCGCGGGGAGCGAGGCGAGCCTGGAGAACACCGGTTCCGCGACGAGCACCCGGGCGCTGTGCGTCTTCAACACCGCGGGGGACTACGTCCACGTCTCCTCGTCCGCCTTCGAGGCCTCCGGGCACGGCTGGTGGGTCAACGGCAACTGCAACGCCACCCTGGCGGTCGTCACCGTGCAGCTGCAGCAGTACTACTCCGACGGCAGCTGGAGAAACGCCGGCACGGCGGGCCGTGCGACGGTGCGCTCCGGCGGCGGCGCCGGCAACCGGGCGACCGGACGCGGCGGCTGCAACAGCAACAGCCTGACGGGATGGCGTAGCGTCGTCGATGTGGACCTGGTCGGCCTGGCCGACGACCCGGGCAAGCTCTACACACCGAGCCGGAACATCTACTGCAGGCGATAGTGGAAGAGGGCGACGTGAGCATCAGACCCGACAGCACCATGTTCGCGGCTCTGCACGGCGAGCTGGCGTTGCATCCGTGGCGAGATCCTCGCGTCGCCTCCTCGGACGCGTACAGCCTGTTCGTCGCGAGGTCGTCCGCGCTGGGATGGCTCACCGAGGCCACCGAGAACGCGTCCGGTGGCCTGTGGGGGATGAACGACGCCGGGCAGGGCCCGGAGCCGTCACGCATCGCGTGGTTCCAGGTGTCGTTGACCGAACCGGTTCCCGACGGCCGGCCGTTGCCGGTTCAGGCGTTCCTCTCGTGTGCGGGCGACGTGGTGGCGCGTATCGGCACTCCGCGCCTGCGAGCGGTTCAGCTCCTGCTGCCGGTGCAGAGCCTCGACGCCTCAACGCGGGCGAGTGCTGTGCTGCCCCTGTTCCAGGACGCCGGCTGGTTCGCCGACGGTGACCCGCGGTGGAGAACACCGGTACGGGTGACGTTGGACGGCGGGCAGGATCCGTCCATCCACTCGGCGGCACCCGAGATGCTCCAGTGGATACGGAGTTTCACGCAGGACGTCTTCGCGTGCGACTCGTTCTCCCTGACCGACGACTTGACCGACGACGGCATGGTCCTGGAACCCGCGGTCATCGACGAGCTGTGGCGCGGGCCCGCCCGGCACCGGGCCACATTCCACGGTGTCCTCACCGAATGGTCGTTGGACGCGCTGGGATGGCTGGCCGCCTTCCTCGCCGAGGCGGCCTCCCGGAACGGGGTCGGCACCCCGTTGATGCTCACGGCCGACCGGCTCGAAGGATCGCGTTCACGAGTCGATTGAGTTCGGTGGCGCCCATCGACTACGAAGCGGCGCTTCCCCGGGCCGGCCTGGGAGAAAGCGAGGACCGCTCCTCATCGGGCAGGCGGACCTCAACAGCACGAGGACCCGGCGACATGACAACGGGGCACAGATCCAGGATCACTGTTTCAGCCGAAGGACACTAGCGGCCCCCCAGTTCGGCGGTGATGGTGTCGGCGTAGCGGCGGACGAGGACGCCGATCTCGGCGACGGCGTCGGCACGCATCTCGTGCTTGAGCGCCGTCACGCTGATCGCGCCGACGCAGGTGCCCGTGCGGTCGAGCACGCTCGCACCGATGCACACGACTCCGGCTGTGTCCTCCTCGTCGTCGACCGCGTAGCCCCGTTCAGCGGTGCGGCGGAGGTCTCGTAGCAGGGTGTCGACATCGACGATGGTATTGGGGCCACGCGCCGGGAGGCCGGTCGACTTGATGATCCTATGGATCTCGTCGTCGCCAAGGGTGGCGAGCATCGCCTTGCCGATCGCGGTGGCGTGTGGCAGCTCGCGGCGGCCGAGGAACGGGGCGATACGGATCGTGCCGGGGCCGTCGACTCGTCCGATGGCCACGGCGTACCCCTCATCGAAGATCGCAAGACGTGAGGTCAGGCCGGCGGCTCGGGTCAGTTCCTCCAGATAGGGCATCGCGACCTCGCGGAGCCCGGTCTGGGAGGTCACCCGGTCTCCCAGGTAGGCGAAACTCAAGCCGAGGCGGTACCTCCGAGTCGGACCGCTCCCCTGGCTGGCCACGAATCCGCGTCTCAGCAGCGTCTGCAGGATGGAGTAGGCGCTGCTCTTGGACATGCCGACGGCGGTCGCGACCTCGGTGACGGCGAGGCCGTCACGCCCGCCGTCCGCGAGCGCCTCCACGACGTCGATGGCGTGATCCAGGCTCTT
This sequence comes from Streptosporangium amethystogenes, assembly GCF_000721075.1. GTDB lineage: Bacteria > Actinomycetota > Actinomycetes > Streptosporangiales > Streptosporangiaceae > Streptosporangium > Streptosporangium amethystogenes. The sequence goes on along the minus strand of NZ_JOEQ01000011.1, from coordinate 168,976 downwards.
CACGCGGTACTTGTCGGCGTTGTCGCTGTTTGGGGTCACCGAACGATTATCGGTATCACCGAACGCAGACGTCAAGCTGCTCACCTAAAGCGGCACATACCTCCTTGACGTCCGTAATTTCCGAATGCCATAGTTTCGTATCACATAACCCCGTTTGGTGATACCGAACAAGATCTAGGGTGGAACGTATGCTCCGCTATCGCTCCTGGTCGTTAGGCGTGGCCGGCCTCACGGCCGTCCTCGTGGCCGCAGGTTGTCAGAGCCCGGAAACGCCGACCGCCACGGGGATCGAGGTGCCTGCCGAGGCGATGTCGCACACGTTCCCGTGGGGTGGGTTCAAGCTCGCGCCGCGCATCGCCGAGAAGATCAAGAAAGGCGAGCAGGCGAACATCGTCATCGACATCCAGGGCACCGCACTGCCGATCCAGGGCGCGCAGATGCGCATCGGCATGCAGCGCGGCTGCGAGAAGGAAAAGACCCGGCTGGGGATCGCGTGCCGGCTCACCGGCCCCGTCACCACCAACACCTCGGCACAGCTGGCCGAGCTGGAGACGCTGCTCAGCGGCAACCAGGTGGACTGCCTGGGCCTTCAGTCACCCCTCCCCGACCAGTACGTGGGCATCATCGACAAGTACGTCCAGGCGGGCGTCCCGGTCTTCACCCTGAACAACGATGTCCCCAACTCGAAGCGGTTCGCGTTCTACGCCCTGAACGAGCAGCAGTCCGGTGAGATCAACGGCAAGACCACCGCGGCCATCGTCAAGGCCAAGGGTTATCAGCTCGACACCATCGCCCTGGGCAGCGGCCAGCCGGCCGGGCCGTGGGCGCAGGCCCGCATGACCGGCTTCGTCGCCGGGTTCACCTCGGTCTTCCCCGACGCCCGCTTCTTCAACGATCCCAAGAGCGGCATCCCCACCGGCGACAACTTCACCACCCAGGAAGTGCTCAACAGCGTCGGCCCGTTCCTGCTGGCTCACAACGACGTCAACCTGTTCTTCCACACCGACCAGGGGGTCGAGGGAGTCGGCGACATCATCAAGAGCAAGAACCTGGCAGGCAAGGTGTGGACCTCCGGCTTCAACGTCAGCGGTCCGATCCTCGACTCGATCGACGCGGGCCGGACGCTGGTCACCATCGACCAGGGCTTCGACAACCAGGCCGAGGCGCCCGTCTCGGCGTGCGTGGACTACCTGACCAGTGGAAAGGTCCCCGCGGAACCCCTGCAGTACCTGGATCCGATCGTGATCACCAAGGACGGCGGCTCCGGGCTCATGACCACCGCGGAAGCACGCAAGCGCCTCGCCGACGCCACGACGCCGTAGACGTGCGTCTCGTCGAAACAGTCGTCACGCCGACGAACCACCCAATGCGCATCGAGTGCCAGGAGGTGTCACATGTCAGCCACATCCGACGTCGTTAGCCCGCCCGCCCAACGCGCGGCACTGCCCTTGGAGCGCCTGCGAACCCTCGGGCTGGTGCTCGCGATCATTCTGATCGGCCTGTTCTTCCAGTCGCAACGGTCGACGTTTCTCAGCGGCGACAACCTGCTGACCCTGCTGCGCTCGATGTCCTCACTCGGCATCATCGCCTTCGCCCAGCTGCTCGTCATCCTGCTGGGTGAGATCGACCTCGCTGTGGGCGCGATCTACGGCCTGGTCTCGACCTCCCTGGCGGTGCTGTGGCTGGGCGGCGGAAGCCTCCCCTTCACGCTTCCGTTCCTCCCCGCCCTGGCGGGGGCGTTGCTCATCGGCCTGTTCGCCGGCGCGCTGAGCGGGTTCCTGACCGCCTATCTCAAGATCCACTCATTCATCGCGACCCTCGGGTTGCTCAGCCTCGCCTCCGGCACGGAACTGCTGATCAGCAACGCCTCCACTTTCAACCCCGCGTACAACACGCCGCCCCCGCCATCATGGGAGCTGCAATTCTTCCAGGCTCTCGGCGGCACGCAGCTTCCGTTCGGCATTCCGATCCAGGTGCTGTGGCTCGCGCTCTTCTTCGGCGTCTTCTGGTTCCTCCGCCACCGGAGCATCGCCGGGTTCCGCCTCCTGGCGATCGGGGGCAACCCCAAGGCCGCGGCGATCGCGCGTCTGCCGATCCGGCGCTACCGGATGGCGGTATTCGTGATCAGCGCCCTGATGGCGGCCATCGCCGGCATCCTGGACTTCTCCTACGTCGGCTCGGTCGGGCCGAACTCCGCCGGCCAGCTCAACCTCCAGGTGATCGCGGCCGTGGTGATCGGCGGCGCGAGCCTCATGGGTGGGCGCGGGACCATCTGGGGAACCCTCCTCGGAGCGATGCTGCTCGCCGTACTGGCCAACGGTCTCGCCCTGCTCGGCATCGGCGCCTTCGCCCAGTTGCTCTTCGTGGGCTTCGTGACCATCGGAGCGGTGATCCTCGACCGGGTGACGAGTGACCTCGGGAGCCGTCGGCGAGGACTGGCGGTTGCGGGGGCGGCCTCGTGACCACCATGGAGATCCGGGGGGTACGCAAGCGGTTCGGAGGCACGCAGGCGCTGGCCGGAGTCGACCTCACCCTGCGCGGTGGCGAGATCCTCGGCATCGCCGGGCCCAACGGCGCCGGTAAGAGCACCCTGACGAGGATCCTCTGTGGGGAGGAGTCGATGGACTCCGGCGAGATCCTCGTCGACGGACGCCCCTGGCAGCCGGGAGACGTCTCGGACCCGATCGCCATCGTTCACCAGGAACCCCAGGTGTGGACCAACCTCACTCTTGAGGAGAACCTGCTCGTGGGAAACGAGGGCTCCCGCTGGCGAGCCCCGGCGGCGGGAGAGGAGCAGCGGCGCATCCTGCGGTCGCTCGGCGTGGCCCACCTCGCCGACCAGCCGCTGGAACGATGCACGCTCGCGGTGCGACAGCGGACGGAGATCGCTCGCGCCCTGGTCAGGTCGGCCCGGTTCTTCCTCTTCGACGAGCCGAACTCCGCCCTCACCGACGAGGAGTCCCATGCGCTCTTCGCCTTCATGCACGGTCTGGCGGATCAGGGCTACATCGTGGTCTTCATCTCCCACCGCCTGTCCGAGATGGTCGCGCACTGCGACCGTGTCGTGGTGATCAGGGACGGCCTGCCCGCGGCGACCCTGACCGGGGACGCGCTCACGGAGACCGCCATCGCCGTCGAACTCGTCGCCGGCCAGGCGGTGCGCACCGAGCACCGCGCGACCTCCCGGCTCACCGATGGCGAAACCTCCGCCGCGGAGGTGCTGGCCGTGACCGGTTGGAGTGACGGGGCCGGGGCGTTCCGCCCATTGGACCTCGCCCTTCGCCAGGGAGACGTGCTGGCGGTCGTCGGTGTGGAGGGGTCCGGCGGGCGTGAGCTGGTGGCCTCCCTGGGCGGGCATCGTCCCGCGACCGGCACGGCACGTCTGAACGGCACGCACGGTGCCAAGGCCCTGCGGGCGAGGACCTCCTATCTCTCGGCGGACCGCCAGGAGATGCTGTTCCAGCACATGTCCGTGGGTGAGAACCTCGTTCTCCGTCTCGGACGGCGCGAGATCTGCGGGCCGTTCGCACGCCTGCGCCGACGGGAGATCCAGTCCCGGTCCCGTCAGATGATCGAGCGGTACGGGGTCCGCACCTCCGGACCTGCCCAGAACCTGTCGGCGCTCAGCGGTGGGAACCAGCAGAAGGTGGCCATCGCCGCCGCGATGGCCACCATGCCCGACGTGCTGGTCATCGAGGAACCCACCCGCGGCGTGGACATCGGCAGCAAGGCCGAGATCTACACCATGCTCAACGAATTCGCCGCCGACGGCCGCGCCGTCGTCGTGTTCTGTACCGAGGCCCCTGAGGTCTTCGAGGTCGCCAACCGGGTGATGGTCCTGGAAGGCGGCCGGATCGTCCAGGAGCTGGCGGTCCGCGACTACGACACCGTCGACGCCTTCGCGCACGCCCTCGCACTGCTCGAAGGCGTCGACACACCCCAGGACCAGCCCTCGACCGGTCTTACGACCCTCGTCGGCCCGTCCGAGAGAACGGAGAAATCATCGTGACGACCTCGCCCCGCTGGCGCGTCGGGATGGACACCGGTGGGACGTTCACCGACCTCGTCGCCCTGTCCGACCAGGGACAGTTGCTGCTACGGAAGGTCAGCTCCACTCCGCGGCGCCCTTCGGACGCCGTGTTCGCCGCCCTGGAGCGCACCGGTCTGGACCTGACCCGCGACCTCGACGACTTCGTCCTCGGCACCACGATCGCCACCAACGCGGTCATCATGCGCCGCGGCGCCCCCGTCATCCTGCTGACCACGGCCGGTTTCGAGGACGTTCTCTACATCCAGCGCATCGACCGGCCCGGCCGGTACGACCTCCAGTGGGTCAAGGCGGAGCCCTACGCCTCCCGCCGGAACACGGTCGGGGTCGAGGAACGGGTGCTCGCCGACGGGACGGTCCGCCTCGCGCTGGCGGACGAGGAGGTCGACCGGGTCATCGAGACCGTCGGCGGCCTGCTGGCCGAGCACGAAGGCGCCGCCATCGCGGTCTCCCTGCTCAACAGCTACCTCAACCCCGACCACGAGCGGGCCCTGGCGGCGAAACTGCGTGCGGCGTTCCCGCAGGTGGCGGTCTCGCTGTCCGCTGAGGTGGCCCCCGTGTGGCGCGAGTACGAGCGCACCGCGACCACCGCGATGGACGCCTACGTGAGCCCCATCGTCCAGCGGTTCGCGCACACCCTCGCGACGGGCCTGAACGAGCGGGCCATGTCCGGATGGCACGCCCTCATGAAGTCCAACGGCGGCCAGGTGCCGCTGGAGCACTCCGCCGACCGTCCCATCGAGCTCGTCCTGTCCGGGCTGGCCGGCGGCATGATGGGCGGTGGCTACTGGGCGCGCGCGGTCGGGTCGGAGAAGGCCGTCACCCTCGACATGGGCGGGACCAGCGCGGACGTCGGAGTGGTCGTGGACGGGCAGCTCCAGTACACCGGGCTGTTCGAGGTGGAGTGGGGCGTGCCCATCGCCGTACCGATCATCGACGTCTCGACGATCGGCGCGGGCGGAAGCTCGCTGGCCTACGTGGGCAACGACGGGCTGCTGCACGTGGGACCGGCCAGCGCCGGGGCCGACCCCGGCCCGGTCTGTTACGGCCGGGGCGGCACCCAGCCGACGGTGACCGACGCCAACCTGGTCATGGGACGGCTGCATCCCGATCACTTCCTCGGCGGAGAGCTCACCCTGGACGCGGAGCGCGCCGGGACGGCGGTCGCCGAACTGGCGGACTCCCTGGAGCTGGGAGTCGACGCCGCCGCCGAGGCGGTCCTCACCCTGGCCGTGGAGAACATGGCCGGCGCGGTCCGGCTGGTCACCGTCGACCGGGGGCACGACTACCGCGAGTTCGACCTGGTCGCCTTCGGCGGTGCCGGCCCGCTCCACGCGGCGGCCATCGCCCGGCACATGCGGATGCGGCGGGTCATCGTGCCGCCGACACCCGGTCTGGTGTCGGCATTCGGAACGATCATCTCCGACCAGCGCGTGGACCGCCGGATGACCGCCGTCCGCCGGCTCGACACCCCGGAGGCGACGGATCTGGCCGGTATCCTCGCCCGCCTCGCGCGCGAGGCGCACGCGGAACTGGCCGCGCAGCGCCGCGCCGACGCGACCGGCGACATCGTCGTCACCACCTACGTCAGCTGCCGGTACGTGGGGCAGAACTACGAGCAGGAGATCCGGACCTACCGGGGCCACCTGGACCGCTCCTACGAGTCACTGCTCCCTGCCTCTCCGGACGATCCGGATCTGGACCGGCGCCTGGTGGAGATGTTCCACGCCTCGCACGCCCGCGTGTACGGGTACGACCTTCCCGAGCAGGCCGTCCAGAGCGTCTACGTCGGCGCGACCGCCCTCCTCGCGGGAGGAGAGGTGCGGTTCGTCCCCTACACGCGTACCACTCGGAACCCGCGGATCTCCACCAGGAGGGTCCAGGTCGGCGAGGGCGTCTGGGCCGACACCGTGGTCGTCGACCGCGAGGAACTCCAGCCGGGCTACACGCTGAACGGACCGGCGATCGTGGAGGAACCCAACTCCACCACCTTCGTCCCTCCCGGGTACCGCATGGAAGTGGACGGGACGTACTGCCTGATCATCGAGGCCGTCAAGGGTCTCGGGGAGAACCTCGACACGGGAGCGGACGCGTGAGCACACGGACGGGCACGGACGTTGACAAGATCACCCTGACCCTGGTCCATCGCCAGCTGGTCAACACCTGCGACGAGATGGCCGTGTCCATGATGAGGACCGCCTACTCACCGATCTTCTCGGAGGGGCTGGACTTCTCCACGCTCATCCTCGACCGGGACGGCAACCTCGTCGCCAACGCGGGCCTGAATCCCTCGATGCTCGGGGCGTCGCTGTACGCGGCGACCTGGATCGTGCGAGAGGTCGGCGCGGAGAACTTCGCCGAGGGCGACGTCTATATCCACAACGACCCCTACCGGGGCGGGTCGCACATGCCCGAGCACATGATGGTCATGCCGATGTTCGTCGACGGAGAGCTCGTCGCCTTCATCGGCAACATCGCCCACATGGCCGAGATCGGCGGGATGGCGCCCGGGTCCTTCGCCGCCACCGCCACCGATGTCTACCAGGAAGGGCTCCGGCTCCCCCCGGTCCTGTTCTACCGGGGCGGTGAGCCCGTCCGGGACATCTGGCGGATCATGCTCGCCAACCACCGGACGCCCAACGACTCCTGGGGCGACCTCCACGCGATGTACGGGTCACTCCAGGTGGGCCGGCGGCGCCTGGAGCAACTGATGGAGGAGCGTGGCATCGATCTGGTGACCGGCGTGTTCAGCGGCATCCAGGACTACACCGAGGCGGCGCTTCGGGAGAACATCCGGGCGCTTCCCGACGGCGTCTACCACGGGATGGAATGGTTCGACGACGACGGCATCACCGCGACCCCGTACGCGATCCGCCTCAGCCTGATCGTCGACGGCGACGAGATCATCTTCGACTACTCCCGCTCGGATCCCCAGGCGACCGGGCCCATCAACGCGCCCTACGTCGTGACCATGTCCGCGTCGCTGAACGCGCTCCTGTACATGATCGGAACCGACCTGCCGGTCAACGCGGGGCTCAACCGCCCGGTACGGATCGTCACCAAGCCCGGCACCATCTGCTGCGTCCAGCTGCCGGGTGCCTGCGTCGGCGGCCAGACCGAGTACCAGCCCCGGGTCATGGAGATGATCATGGGCCAGGTCCTCGGCCCCCTCCTGCCGGAGCGGGCCGCCGCGTCCAGCGGCAACACCTCGCTCAACTTCCTGTTCGGCGGTACCGACCCTCGGACCGGCGACTACTACGCCCACTACCACTTCGAGGCGACCGGCTGGGGCGGCCGGATGAGCACCGACGGCAACAACGCGACCATGCCTCCCCACGCCAACTGCCGCAACACGCCCGTCGAGATCTTCGAACTGCGGTGGCCGTGGATCCACGAGAGCTACCGGCTCGCGCGCGACGAGGTCGGAGCCGGAAGGCTGCGCGGCGGCGCGGGTGTGGTCCGGGTGCTGGAGGTCGCCGCGGACACCATCTCGGTGAGCGCGCTGTCCGACCGGGCCAACCAGGAGCCGTGGGGCCTGTTCGGCGGGTCCGACGGCAGCCGGACCAGGATCGAGATCAGCCCGGCGGGAAGCGACGAGTTCGTCAGCTTCCAGCAGCACTTCGGGCTGGTGAGCCCGACCAAGTTCACCAACGTCCGCCTGCACCGGGGCGACCGGGTACGCCTGACGTCCCCCTCGGGTGCCGGTTACGGCCCGGCGTCCGAACGCGTCCCCGAGCTCGTCGCACAGGACGTCCGTGAGGGCTACGTGAGCCCCGAGGACGCGGAGTCGGTGTACCGGGTCCGCCTGGACGCCGCCGGCGACGTCGACCCCGTGGCCACCGCCCGTCTCCGTGAAGGGACATCCGCATGAGCTGGCAGGATCTGACCAAGAACTGGCAGGACACCTCCGTCGACTACTGCGACGTGTGTGGAAACCTCCTGATCCACACGTACTGGCAGTTCGCCGACGGCGACGCCACCCTGCGGGCCTGCCGGCAGGGGGACGAGGCACTGTGGCACCGCCTCAAGCGCCTGCGGGCCGACTACCCGCCGATCGACCGCACCTTACCGGCCGGCCTGGTGGCCGCGCGCGACGCGCGCGAGTGAGACCCGTCCCACCGACCGTCCGCCTTCCCTCCCTCCCAACCTTGGCGTTCTCATCGAGGAGAAAAATGCCAGCGCTACTGAACCAGACCTACCGACTGCCGTACCGGCACGGCGTCCCTTTGAGCGGTGGTCGCTTTCCGGACGGCGCCGGCTTCCGCATCGAGATACCCAGCGTCGAGGGCCCGGCGGTCCTTGAGGCGGTGCTGTCCGCCGCCACGGAGTACGGCGTCGTGGTGAACCGCGTCTCGCAGGGATCGGGAGCCATGCTGCTCACCGTGTCCGAGCTACGCGACATGGCCGCGATGGGCGCCGAGAACGGCCTTGAGGTGTCGCTGTTCGTGGGGCCGCGCGAGTCCTTCGACGTCGGCGCCAACGCACGCACCCCCGAGGGGGCGGGCCGCGGAGGGCAGCTGCGCGGGCTGCGGCAGCTCATGTACGGGGTCGAGGACATCATCCGCGCCGTGGACGCGGGCATCCGGAGCTTCCTCATCGCCGACATCGGACTGCTCGTCGCCCTCCGCGACCTCCAGCGGACCGGTGACCTCCCCGAGGAGTGCGTGTGGAAGATCAGCGTCTCCCTCGCCCCCTCCAACCCGGCGGCACTGCGGGTGCTCGCGGACCTCGGGGCGTCCACGGTCAACGTCCCCTCGGACCTGACCTACGCCGACCTGGCCGAGATGCGGGCGGTCACCGACCTCCCTCTCGACCTCTATCTCGAGTCGTCCGACGGCCTCGGGGGCGTCGTCCGGGGTCATGAGATCGCGGACCTGGTCGCGATCGGGGCACCGCTGTACGCGAAGTTCGGCCTGCGCAACGCCCGGGACGTCTACCCGTGCGGGGAGCAGATCCTCGAGGACGCGATCCGCAACGTCCGCGCCAAGGTCCATCGGGCGGCGGTCGCCCTGGAATGGCTGGCCCGCTCCGGTGCCGACGCGGTCCAGTCCGGACCGCACGCGGCGGGGCTCGGCGTCCCCCGCCGGGTGGCCTAGCGTGCGCGCCGACCGTGAACGAGGGGTACGGGACGACCGGAGGCGGTGGTCCCGGCCGTGACGCCGTCATTGCGCAGCGCCGCGTGGTTCGAGGGTGACGACGAGGTCGCCGTCGAGCACCGGGCCGCCCTCGGGTCGCTGGGGATCGCCGTCTCGCCCGGCGACCCCCGGCCGGTCATCGGCATCGCGCAGTCCGTCAGCGACCTCAACCCCTGCAACGAGGGACTCCGCGACCTCGCCGAGGCGGTGAAGGAAGGGGTGCGGTCCGCCGGGGGAATTCCCCTGGAGTTCCCCACCATCAGCCTGGGCGAGGACCTCATGAAGCCCAGCGCCATGCTGTACCGCAACCTCATGGCCATGGACGTCGAGGAGACCCTGCGGGCCCACCCGATCGACGGGGTGGTCCTGCTGGGCAACTGCGACAAGACGATCCCCGCCCAGCTCATGGCCGCCGCGAGCGCGGACCTCCCGGCGATCCAGGTCGCCGGTGGGTCCCGGCCGGTCGCGACCTTCCGGGGGAGGCCGATCGGCGCGGGGACGGACCTGTGGCGGCTCTGGGAGGAGTACCGCAACGGCCTGCTGAGCCCGGAGGACTGGGCCGCGCTGGAACGCTGCCTCGGTTGCGGTCCCGGCGCCTGCAACACGATGGGGACGGCGTCGACGATGGCGCTGCTCGCCGAGTCCATCGGCATGTCCCTGCCCGGAACGGCGTCGATCCCGACCGGCGACCCGCGCGCCCGGGTGGGGGCGGAACAGGCCGGTCGCCGCGTCGTGGCCATGGTGGAGGAGGGGCTTCGCCCTTCGACGATCATGACCTTGGCCGCCTTCGACAACGCGGTCACGGTGCTCGCCGCGATCGGCGGGTCGACCAACGCCGTCATCCATCTCTGCGCGATCGCCGGCCGGCTGGGACTGCGAATCCCTCTCGAACGGTTCCAGGAACTGGGCCTTCGAGTACCCGTCCTGGCCGACGTGTCGCCGTCGGGGCGATACCTGATGGACGCCTTCGACCGGGCCGGCGGGCTGCCCGCCCTGCTCGCCGAGATCGCCGACCATCTCGACCTTCGGACGACGACGGTCACCGGAGGCCCGCTGAGCGACTACGTCGCCGCTACCGGCGGGTCCCCGCGCGGCGCGATCCGAAGTCTGGACTCCCCGGTCCGGGAGCGCGGCGGCATCGCCGTGCTGCGGGGCAACCTCGCCCCGGACGGAGCCGTCCTGAAGACCGCCGCCGCGAGCCCCGAACTGTTCCGCCACCGTGGCCCCGCCCTCGTCTTCCGGGGGTGGCACGATCTGCGGCGGCGGCTGGACGACCCCGACCTGCCGCTCAGCGCGGACACGGTCCTCGTGCTGACCGGTTGCGGCCCCAAGGGCGTGCCCGGAATGCCGGAATGGGGGATGATCCCGATTCCCGCGCGCCTGGCGGCGGCCGGGGTCAAGGACATGGTGCGGATCAGCGACGGGCGGATGAGCGGGACGAGTTTCGGGACCTGCGTGCTCCACGTGGCACCCGAGGCGGCGGCCGGAGGCCCCCTCGGGCTGGTCCAGGACGGGGACATGATCGAACTCGACGTGGAGGCCGGTCTGCTCCAGGTCGATGTCTCCGAGTCGGAGTTCGAGGCGCGCCGCCGGCTCGCCGACCCCTTCCGCACCCCGCATCTACGCGGCTGGCCTCGCCTCTACCAGGACCACGTGACCCAGGCGCCCGAAGGATGTGATCTCGACTTCCTCCAGGCGCCGACCCCTGAACACCGCCGCTTCGTGGAACCCGTCGTGGGGCGTTCTTGAAGATCTACGAGGCCGCCTTCGTGCGGCCTCGTCCGAATCGCACTCCCAAGGAAACAGCTCCGATGCCCCCTCATGCCCCCGGCCAGACGGCCGAGCCGACGACCTTCCGTGCGACGTCTCCCCTCACGGGCGAGAAGGGTCCTTCGATTCCCGAGACCACCGCGGCCCAGGTCACGGCGTCCGTGGCGGCCGCCACGGACGCGTACCGAACGCTGCGGACCTGGCGGCCGTCCCGGCTGGCGGCTCTCCTGGACGCCGTCGCCGACGCATTCGAGCACCGGAGCCACGAGATCGTCGCCGCGGCCCACCTGGAGACGGGCCTCGCCGTGCCAGCCCTGGAGGGAGAGTCCGTACGCACCATCGGCCAGCTCCGGATGTTCTCCCGCCTGGTGCTCACCGGTCGCCACCTTGAGGCGACGATCGACCACGCGGATCCCGATGCCCGCCCGCCGCGCCCCGACCTGCGCCGGATGAACGTGCCGGTCGGTCCCGTCGCGGTGTTCGAGGCCAGCAACTTCCCCCTCGCCTTCGGGGTGGCCGGCGGCGACACGGCGTCGGCTCTGGCCGCCGGGTGCCCGGTCGTCGTCAAGGGCCACCCGCTGCACCCGGTCACCTCGACGCTGTGCGCGGAGGCCGTCCACGCCGCCCTGCGCGATGTGGCCGCACCTCCTGGCACGTTCTCCCTGCTCCAGGGAGATTCCCACGCGGTCGCCCGCCGGCTGGTCACCGAGCCGGGGATCAAGGCCGTGGGCTTCACCGGATCGACGGGCGGCGGACGGGCGCTCCACGACCTCGCCGCGGCCCGCCCGGAACCGATCCCGGTCTACGCGGAAATGGGCAGCGTGAACCCATTAGTGATCTTCGAATCCGCGTTGAGGGTTCGCGGCGCGCGGATCGCGACCGAACTGGCCGGATCGCTGCTGACCCGCGCCGGCCAGATGTGCACCAGCCCCGGTCTCCTCTTCGTTCCCGAGGGAGAGCCCGGTGACGCGCTGGTGGCCGCGCTCCGCCGGGAGCTGCTCGCCGGTGGCCGCGGGCCGATGCTGAGCGCGGGCATGGCCGAGTCGCTGACCTCCGCGCTTGAGGAAGCGTGCGCGACACCGGGAGTGCGTCTCGCGGCCGGGGGCCACCGGCTGTCGGCCGTCGAGCTGGAGAACACCCTGGTCATCGCGGACGCCGACGCCTTCTTCGCCGGCCCGCACCTCCGGGAGGAGCACTTCGGCCCCGCGTCCGTCGTGGTCCGATTCGGTCCACCGGCCGAGCTCCTGTCGATGTTGGACCTCCTGCCGGGCAGCCTGACGTTCACCATCCACGCCGAACCGGGGGACGCCCTTGACCCTGTGGTCGCCCTCGCCGCCGACAGGGCCGGGAGGATCGTCTGGAACGACTACCCCACGGGGGTCGCGGTGACGGAGGCCATGCACCACGGCGGCCCGTACCCCGCCACGAGTTCGGCCGCCCACACCTCCGTGGGACCTGCGGCGATCCGTCGATTCCTGCGACCGGTGTCGTACCAGAACACGCCCGACGCCGTCCTACCGGCAGCGCTGCGGGAGCTCAATCCGCTCGGTCTCCCCCGCCTGGTCGACTCCGAGTGGACTCCCGCCGTCGGCACGGGGCCCGAGCCGACGGTCGGGTGAAGAAGTCGCACTAGGGGATCTGTCCGGGTTCGTCGACGATCCCCGCCGCGACCTCGGCGGTCGCGAAGAAGCTCCCCTGCGGGAAGGCCACCGCGCCGTTGATGAGCTGGTCCCGCAGGTAGTCCGTCCGCGAGCCGAGATAGCGATAGGTCGTGCCGTCGAGGATGACGTAGGACCGCTCGGTGACCTGACCGTTCTCGTCGCGCCGCGTGCCGAAGCCCGGAGCCCCGACCTCGTAGGCGATGCCCATACCTGACCTGCCCGCCGCGTCGCGGATGCCGAGGTCCACCCGGACTCCCGGAATCCTGGCCAGAGCGCGGAAGATCGCCGCCTCCAGCTTGGGCGGCAGGTAGACCTCCTGGCCGAGGTAGACCGACAGCACCCGGAACGCCCGCGCGTCCGCGGGCTCATCGAGACCCCGCTCCTCGTCTGGCTTGTCCTTCCAGTGCCTGTCGCCTCTGACGTGGGCCAGCAGCCGGTCCGGGTCGGTGGGCAGCTTGGCCAGCCTGGCCGCGTACTGCCGGGGGGACAGGTCGTCGTTGCCCGGGTCCGGCTCGATGGTCCGTGTCTCCATCGGGCGCGGGCCCAGCCTGGTCGCCTGCCGGGTGCCGTCGTAGCGCGTCCAGTACTCCTGGGTCTCGACCGAGCTGTCGGCGGGCTGCCTGACGACGCTTTTGCGGTACAGCCACTGGTCGGGACGGGGCGAGATGCCGTCCGGCAGGCGCTTCTCGGCCATCAGCGCCGCCTGCCTCAGCATGACCTCCGCGCTCACCGGCGTCGCCTCCGCGGTGCCGGGTGGCCGCGCGACCGGCCGTTCGTCGTCGTGCACCACCACGGCCACCGCCGCGATCACCGCGACGGCCGCCGTCATGGCCAGCGGCAGCGAGAGCACCGGCCGCATCCGGCGGCGCCGCAGGGAACGCGCCCGCAGCGCGCGCAGACGGTCGGCATCGGGCTCGGGCGCGTTCGCCCGCAGCTCGCTCAGCAGTTCCAGGTCATCCACGGCCGGTCTCCTCCGAGATAGCGGACGGATCGACCCCGCCCAGGGCCTCACGGGTCTTCCTCCTGGCGCGGTGCAGGCGCGAGCGCACCGTGCCGATCGGGATGCCGAGTGCCCGCGCCGTCTCCTCGTAGCTGAGATCCGCCCAGGCGATCATCAGCAGCACCTCGCGATCCTTCGACGCCAACGCGGCGAGTGCCCTCACCAGATCGCGCTGCGCCGCCGAGGCCGTCACCCGGGCCTCCACCCGGTCGGCGTAGCTCTCGGCCACCTCGTCCACCCCGGTCCTGGCCAGCGAGAGATACGCCCTGACCTCGGCGCGGTGGTGCTTGCCGATGAGGTTGGCGGCGATGCCGTACAACCAGGGGCGGGCATCGCGGTAGTCGGTGTCGTAGCGCCCGAGCCGCCGGAAGGCGGTGAGGAACGTCTCGGCCACGATGTCGTCGGCCATCGAGTCCCCCAGTCGCCGCGTCACGTAACGGTGCAGGGCGGGGGCATGTCGGTCGAACAGCACCGAGAAAGCGGCGGAATCACGCCGGGCACGCCTGATCACCTCCGCGTCGTCCAGATCTGTCTCCGCGCTCAAGCGAACTCCGTTTCCTGGGTCCGGTCACTCTCTTTCACCCGATGCCGCGGATCGAGTTCTCCACGCCTCCGTTTCACGGGCCTGACCCACCGTGCCGTACGGCACCGTCCGCGCCCGCCGTCGTCGGTTCGGCGTGCCCTCCTTCGCACCGGACCGTTCTTTCCGCCGACATGCGCGCCATATGCCAAAATGATCACGCCTCCCGGAGGCGTGAATCGGTCCATCCGGATTGCCGAAAAGGCGCTCAGCGCCACCAGGAGAGGATGTCGGTTGTCCGTGACGGATCTGGAGCTCGCCGGCGAGCTTCGCGAGCTTGCCGATCACCCCCACCTGGCGGCCCGTCAGGACCAGCTACGCGATCTCGCGGACGCGGTCACCGATCCTGACATGGCCGGACACTGGTGCGAGATCGACCTGTTCGCCGCCTTCTCCCCCGACGACACCATCCTGGTGGACGGGGAACCGGCGGAGAGCACGTCCTCGCCGAGGAGGCCGGGATGGCGACGGGGGCTCAGCGGCGCCATCGGCCCCGCCCTCGTCTTCGTACCGATCTTCATCACCTGGCTCGGCCTGATGATGGCCACCGGCGCCTACGGCGACGTCCTCGCCGCCGGTGGCCTGAACGCGGCCCGGCGGCCCTTCCTGGAGATGTGGCAGCAGGGCTTCGACGGCAGGTTGCCCGGGGTCTTCGAGTTCGACAACATCGCGCTCTGCACCCTCGCGGCCATCTTCTGCCTCATCTGCTGGACCGTGTTCGAGAACATCACGCGGAACACCAGGGAGGACGCCGCGGAGCGGGAACTCCGTGCCCTCCGCGTCCGGCTCCGCGGGGCGCTGACCGAGGCGAGCCTGGTACTCGGTCAGGTACGGCTCTCCGCACCGGAGCGGTTCGGGGCCGAGCTCAACAGGGCGGCGGCCGACATCGGCTTCGTCGGGACCACGGCGCGCAAGGTGCACACCGAGCTGGTCGAGGCGCTCACCCTGACCCTGGAGGCCACCCGTAAGACCACGGACGCGCTGGCCGGTAGCGCGATCGACGTGCGCGACGCCGTCGAGCACCTGGGCGGGCACCTGGCCGCCGTCAACAGCACCTGTGACGACCTCGCCGCGGCGGTGGCCCGGTTCTCGGCCGTGATCGACACCGCGGGGTCCACGGCCGGCCAGGCCGTCACCGATGTCGGGAACCAGTTGTCGACGACCATCTCCCGGACCACCCTTGACATGCGCCAGGCGTTCAACGACGAACTCGTACGGTCCGTGAGCTCGGTCCAGGGCAGCGTCTCCGGCCTGGACCTCCGGATCAACGAGCTGGTCGGCGCGACGGCGGGCATCAGTCACGCCGTCGACCGCGCGGCCATCTCGATCGATTCGGTCGGCTCGTCGGCGGAGAAGGCGGTCAGCCTGCTCGGCGCACGGGTCACCGACACCATCGCGGGCACGGCCAGGGAGTTTCACCGGACCTTCGAAGGTGCCGGTACGGAGATCCGGGAGGCCCTGGAGAGCTGGTCCGCCGCCACCGGGACCCATGCCTCCCGGATCGACACCACCATCGAGACGGTCGCCCTGCTGGAGCGGACGCGGGAGGCGCTAGACCGGCTTCCCACCGCGCTCGCGAGCGCGCTGGCCGACCTGCCGTCGAGGGAGCTCGCCGAGCGCGAGACGACCGGCTCGGAGCAGGCGGGCACCCGGCTGCGGCTTCCGGCCGACGGCCTCTGGGCTCTCCCGGCCGGCGGTCCCGGCAAGAACGGCAAGAACGGGGAGAACGGCGAGGGCGGCGGCAACGGCGAGGGCCCCAACGGCGGCGGGGACAGCGGAGACGTCCGAGCCGACGGCGGCGACAACGAAACAGACGGCAGCGGTGACGACGACCCGGACTCACGCCAGAGAACCCGGACTCCGCTGTGACCACCCGCCGAAGAACCTCCACCACGACCCTGATGGCCGGTTGGCTCTTCGCCGACCTGCTGCTCGGGCTCACGATCATCATGCTGGGAGCGCAGGCACCACCCCTCTCACCCACCGACCCTGTGGCGGACACCGCCCGGTTCCAACCGGCGCCCTTCCAGTCCCCGCCTGACTCCACCCGGCCCCCGGCCGAAGAACCTCCGACCGAAGAACCTCCGACCGAGGAGTCACCGACCGAGAAGTCACCGACCGAGAAGCCGCCGGAGAAGGGAACCTCGGAGAGAGAGGGCCGGCCCGAGAAGCCCCCGGAGAAGAAGAGCCCGGAAAAGCCCGGCCCTTCGCCGTCCCCCTGCACCGGCCTCGTCGGAGGCGTCCGGGCGAAACCGGTCACGCTCTCGTTCCGGGTCACCCCCGGCGCCGGTGACGGCGTACTGGCCGCGCAGGTCCGCCAGGAGTTACGCAGGCACCGGGACAGACTCGCCGGACGGCGCGTCGGCATGCTGCTGACCTTCGGCTCCGACGGTGGCGCCAGGGGCGGCGTGCACCTGGCCTCCAGGGTCAACGCGGCCATCCTCGCGGCGTACCCGGGTACCTTTGGAACGGCCGTGACCCGTGACTTCCACGACCTCTCCGCTCCGAGCGGGTCGATCTCCGCGGAGATCTACTTCGTGACCCACGGCTGCTCCCCCGCGCCCACGACCCCGGGGTCACCCGACTAAGGGAGCGGGGTCCCTGTCGATGACGTGCGGGTCGTCGGCCAGACCCCTGGGCTCGATCATCCGGCGACCCGGACACGCCGCGCGGCCGGCGCGGGGTAGCGGACGGTTTCAGTAGCGGGGTTTGCGGCTCAGTGCCACGCCGGCCACCAGGAAGATGCCGCCGACGACTCCGGAGCCGATGGCTCCGGGGGTGTTGGCGGGGGTGGTGCTGGCCTGGATGACGGCGGTGACGAGGCCCATCACCGCGCTGATGTAGCAGAAGATCGTGATGAAGATCTTGACGTTGGTGTTCACTGGATTCCTTCGGTGGGGCGACGGCCTTCTCAGGGAGCGTCGGGGGCGGTACCGGCTGCGGTGAACCCGAGGAGCATCACCCAGGCATTGGGGTCTGCGCGGAACCGGTTCCAGCGGTCGGCGGCGAGGGCGAACTCGCGGAGCGACAACACTCCGGCCGTCACGAGCGGCTGTAGCCGTCCTGGGCCGAGGTGGGGGGCGAAGTCATCCGTGGGTCGGGTGTCGTTGGTGGTGGCGAACGGGCGAAGGGCGATCTCCGTGAAGCCGGCGTCCCGGAGCAGGCGGGTGAGACGGCGGCCGATCGTGCGGTCGCCGCCGGCGGCCTGCTGGGTCGCCGCCATCTTGGCGTGGATTCCCACCAGTTCCGGGTAGACCGGGTCGGCCAGTCCCCAGCAGGAGGCGTCCACCTCGGTGACCAGGATGCGGCCACCGGGGCGGAGGATCCTGCGTGCCTCGGCGAGGGCCGGTGCGGGATCGGGAAGGTGCTGAAGGACGTACCTGAGGAGTACGTACTGCGCGCTCGCCGTCTCCAGCGGCAGGTCGGCGGCATCGGCGACGACCAGTTCGGCACCGGCGCCGTCGGCATGGGCGAGCAGGTCCGGGTCGATGTCCACCGCGACCAGTGACAACTCGGGCAGTGCCTGCCGCAGGCGCCTGGTGATCGCGCCGGACCCCGCGCCGATCTCGACCAGCGGGCCGCCCGACGCGGTCAGGCCCAGTTCGCGCAGCAGGCTCAGCTCCTCGTCGAACGAGAGCTCCGCCTGCGCCTCCAGCCGCGCCAGCTCCCCCGCCAGCCCACCCGCGGTGGTGGTGGCGGGGTTGTACGAACCGGCGTTCGGGGTCGGGGGGTTGGGATCCGGCCGGCCGGCGGGGCCTGCCGGATCCGCGTACGGCTCCGGCGGGGTGGCGGGGCGGTAAGGACCGGAGTCCGGTATCGGGGTGCCGGGAGCGGCGCCGCGGTCGGTGACGGTGGCCGGGGGGTGCGGGGGCGTGGGGAGAGTGGTCATCGGGGGCTCACGATCATGCGCATGCCGTGCTTCGGCCGTAGTGTCACCAGCGCCTCCGGTTCCACCGGGAAGCCGGGTTCCAGCGTCAGCCGTACCGCCTGGGAGAGCATCGCCAGGACCAGCGTCGCCTCGATCAGCGCCAGGTGCTGGCCGATACAGATGCGCTCGCCGCCGCCGAACGGCAGGTACAGATGACTCGGGAGGTCGGCGCCGTCGAAACGGTCGGGTACGTACGCATCCGGGCGGTCCCAGTAGCGGGGGTCGCGGTGCAGGACCCACTGGCTGACGCAGACGAGCGTGCCCGGCCGTACCGGATGGCCGTCGAGCTCGTCGGGGCCGGTCGCGCGGCGGGAGATCAGCCAGACCGGCGGGTACAGACGCATCGCCTCCTGTACGGCCCGGCGGCAGAGCGGCAGGTCGGGCAGGTCCGCGGCCGTGGGCGGGCGTCCGCCCAGCACCCGGTCGACCTCGGCCCGGACCCGTTCCGCCTCCTCCCGATGGCGGTCCAGGAGATAGAAGGTCCAGGTCAGGGCCTTGGCGGTGGTCTCGTGACCAGCCATGATCAAGGTCAGTACCTGGTCGCGGAGGTCGGCGTCGGACAGCGCGCCGAGCATGGTGTCGAGCAGGGTGCCGGTGGCGGCGGGAGCGGCCCGGCGGGAGGCGATGACGGTGCGCGTCATCATGTCGAGCAGTGCGCGGGCGCGTGCGTACTCCCGCCGGCGGCGGCTCGTGTCCACCGGATCGGGATCGGGGTCGGGTACGTAGTGGCCGATGAAGCGATTGACAGCGTCCACCGCACGGCCGAACCCGTCGCCCGCCGCGCCGAGGTCCACGTCGAGCACCGCGCGGGTCAGGATCGATAGGGTCAGCGAGGTGAGGTGGTGGTCGATCGGCTGGGGTGCGCCGGTCTCCGCGGCGGCCCGCCAGCGGGTCAGCAGCGCCGAGGTCTCGTCGGTGATGATCTGGTCGAAGGAGGCGACCGCGCTGCGCCGGAAGGCCGGGGCGCAGAGCCGGCGCTGCCGCGCCCATTCCGCGCCGTCGCTGGTGAGCAGGCCGTTTCCGAGTAGCGGGCGGAGCATGTGGTCGTCGGGCGTGTTCTCCTTCGTGTAGTTGCCGACGTTGTCCTTGAGGATGTGCCGGGCGAGATCCGGGCGGTGCGCCATGAACACGGTCTCGCCGTTCGCATGGTGGCCGGTGACGTCCCCGTAGTGCCGGGCCAAGCCGGTCACGAACCCCAGTGGGTCACTACGCATACGTTCCATGTCCACCGGGCCGGGCGGGCCCGGGGGCAGCTGCGTGCTGGTAGTCGTCACCGACGCCTCCGCTTAACGGTGCTTAAGTATCTCCGATACGTATTCACGAGTACCGGATATACGTATTGAATGTCATTGATGAGCACATCCGTACTGTGGCATGCTGCTAATGTAACACCGCGTTGATGAAGGTATCAATACTTACATCAATGGCGAATAACTTAAGTCTTGGTATATGCCGTGCGCCATGCGACAGTCCTTTCAGTTGCCGACGCAGAAAGCAGCGGTAAACAAACAGAGGGAGAATGACATGGCGCTCGAACCGCAGGAGCGGGCAGAATTCATCAACGCCTACACCCGCACCCTCATCACCGCCTGGTCGGACGAGGAGTACGCGGCCCGGCTGAACGCGGACCCGCGCGCCGCGCTGGCCGAGTCCGGTCTGACCATCCCGGAGGACGCCGAGATCGTCATCGTGCGCCACATCCCCGAGGGGCACGAGGAGGGCAACCTGGACGTCCAGGTCGGCCTCTGGGAGGTCGGCCAGGCGACCGGTCAGTACGAGCTCCACATCCCCGAGACCCCGGTGGTCGACGCGGCCGAGCTCAGCGAGGGCGACCTGTCCGACATCGCGGCCGGCGCCGCCTCCGCGGAGGCCTGCTACTACTGCTGCTGCCCGTGCTGCTGCTGCACCTGATCCACCGCGTTCCCAACATTCACCGAATTCGCTGAATTCAGCGGGTTTCCAAATTCGCCATGCCGTTCCCGTTCCCGTCTCCATCGGAGGAGTAAGTCGATGGTTTCCGCCGCCGCGGAAAATGACCCGGTCGCCGTCACCGGCCTGAACAAGCGTTATGGAGAGCACCTGGTGCTCACCGATCTGAGCCTGCGGGTACACCGCGGCGAGGTGTTCGCCCTGCTCGGGCCGAACGGCGCGGGAAAGACCACGACCGTCGAAATACTGACGGGAGTGAGGCGGCGGAGCGGTGGAGACGTGGAGGTCCTCGGCCAGGATCCGGCCAGGGACCCCCGGGAATGGCGGGCGCGTATCGGGGTGGTCAGCCAATCGACCGGCGCCTACCCCGATCTCACCGTGGGTGAGGTGGTCAGGCAGTTCGCCGCCATGTACCCCAGGCCGCTGCCGTCCACGCAGGTGCTCGACATGGTCGGCCTGGGCACGTACGAGAAGAAGAAGACCACCGAGCTCTCCGGCGGCCAGCAGCGTCGTCTGGACGTGGCCGTCGGCGTGATCGGCGACCCCGAGTTGATCTTTCTGGACGAGCCCACCACCGGGCTCGATCCGGTCGCCCGCCGCGAGGCCTGGGACCTGGTGCGGTTCTTCTCCGCCCGCGGCTGCACCACGGTGCTCACCACCCACTACCTGGACGAGGCCGAGACGCTGGCCGCGCGGGTCGGTGTGATCGCGGGCGGCCGGCTGGTGGCCTGCGCACCACCGGGCGAGCTGGGGGGACGTGCGACGACCTCGGCCGCCGTGTCGTTCCGGCGCTCCGAGGCGCTGGCCAGCCGGGAACTTCCCGAGCTGCCCCGTGGCGCGGTGCTCGAACCGGGACCGACGGGCGCGGGTGACCTGGTCACCGTGCTGACCTCGGAACCCACCGGACTGGTGAGCCTGCTGGCGTCCTGGGCCGAGGCCGAGCTGCCCGAGCTGATCGTGCACCGTCCCACGCTGGAAGAGATCTACCTCGACCTCATCGACCAGCATCGACAACAGCCGGAGGAGAACAAGTGAGCGTCACCGATTCCGTTCGCGCCCCCGGCCAGGAACTCGGGGAGGGGCTGCTCCCCGGGCTGTGGCGGGCCAGTGCCGCCCGGTCGTCGGTCGAGCTGAAGTCATTCTTCCGCAACAGGCAGTCCCTGGTCTTCACCCTTTTCTTTCCGGTGATCCTGCTTGTGGTGTTCGGCACGATCTTCACCGGCAAGGTGGAGGGCACCCAGACCGATTTCCGGCAGGTCTTCATGGCGGGCATCGTGGCCGCCGGTGTGATGAGCACCGCCTTCTCCGGGCTGGCCATCAACATCGCCATCGAGCGGGACACCGGCCTCATCAGCAGGCTGGCCATGACGCCGATGCCCAAGTCCGCCTACTTCATCGGCAAGCTGGTCAAGGTCGTGGTGACCACCGTGTTGGAGACGGTGCTGCTGCTCGGCATCGCGGTGACCGCGTTCGGGTTGCCCTGGCCGAGCACCGCGCACCGCTGGTTCACCCTCGGCTGGGTGCTGACGCTGGGTACCGTCACCTGCGCGCTGGCCGGGAGCGCCTACAGCGCGGCCATCCCGAACAGCCGGTCCGCCGCGGCGATCGTGACGCCGGTGTTCATGGTGCTGCAGTTCATCTCCGGGGTCTTCTACCCCTTTCACCAGCTTCCCGAGTGGATGCAGAACACGGCCGCGCTCTTCCCGGTGAAGTGGATGGCGCAGGGGTTCCGTTCGGTGTTCCTGCCGGACGCCTTCACCGTGGTGGAACCGGCGGGCGGGTGGGAACTCGGCCGCATCGCGCTGGTCCTCGGACTGTGGGCGGTCGGCGGCCTGCTACTGACCGCGCTGACGTTCGGCTGGCGCAGCGCGCGTGTGCGCTGATCAGGTAAGCGATCGCAAGGGAGACTGACGCGTGACGGTAGGCACCCAGATCCGCTTTCCTGCCCACCTGGCTCACCCCTTCTCCCCCGCGGGACGGGCCGATCCCTATCCGGCCTACGACTGGCTACGCGCCCGCGCTCCGGTCCACTACGACGCGGCGTCGCGGCTCTGGCTGGTGACCGGGCACGCCGACTGCGCCGCCGTACTGCGTGACCAGGGTTTCTCGGCGAGTGCCGGTCAGCAGGGGCGGGCGCGCGACGAGGAGTTGCCGCCGTCGATGCTCACCACGGACCCCCCCGACCACACCCGGTTGCGCGCGCCGGGGCTGCTGCTGCTCGGACCCGCGGCGATCGCGTCGGTGGCCGAGGCGATCGCCGCCGACGTGGACGGGCTCCTCGACCGGCTGGCGGAACGGTCCATGGTCGACGGGGTCACGGAGATCGGCAGCCCGCTGGCCACCTCGGTCTTCCTGCGGCTGTTCGGGCTGACGGAGGGCGACCGGAGGGTCTTCGCGCAGCTCGCCCAGGCTGCCTCGATCAATCTGGACCCGCTGGCCGGGCCGCAGGTGGCGGCGCTGGGCAGGTCGGCCATGGCAGAGCTGACCCGGTTCCTGGACGCGCACTGCGCGTCCGCGCCGCCCAGCCCGCTGGCCCGGCTGGCCGCCGACGACCGGCTGAGCAGGCGGGAGATGCTGGGGGTGCTCGGGCTGGCCGTGGTGGGCGGGTGGCAGCCGCTGGCCGAGGCGATCGGCAACGCGC
Organism: Streptosporangium amethystogenes; assembly: GCF_000721075.1. Lineage (GTDB taxonomy): Bacteria > Actinomycetota > Actinomycetes > Streptosporangiales > Streptosporangiaceae > Streptosporangium > Streptosporangium amethystogenes. The sequence goes on along the minus strand of NZ_JOEQ01000011.1, from coordinate 146,284 downwards.
TGTACTGGCTGCTGCCCCGGCCCGAGGCGCTGGCCGTGCTGCGCGAGGGTGGCCGGGAGCCGGCGCGCATCGCGATGGACGAGTTGCTGCGGCTGGAAGCGCCGATTCCGTTCACCGCCAGGGTCGCGATCCGGAACGTGGCGCTGCCCGGCGGGCAGGTGCCCCAGGGGGCCAGGGTGCTGGCGGTCGTGGCCGCCGCCAACCGGGACCCGGCCGTTTTCGAAAGGGCCGGGGAGCTGGTGCTCGACCGGACGCCCAACCCGCACCTGGCCTTCGGCGGAGGGCCGCACTTCTGCCTGGCGGCGCAACTCGTCCGGCAGACCGGGGCGGTGCTGCTGGCCCGGCTGGCCGAGCGGTTCCCCGCCGCGTCGCTGGCCGATCCGGAGCCGGCCTGGGCCGGCACGCTGATCCCCCGGCGGCTGCGCGCCCTCCCGGTGCGGCTGGGAGGCGGGGATGCGAACTGAGGTTCTCGTGATCGGCGCCGGCGTCAGCGGGCTGACCTGCGCCGACCGCCTGACCAGGGCCGGGGTGCGCACCGTGGTCGTCGAGGCCAGGTCACGGATCGGCGGGCGGATACGGACCTTCCGGCCCGCGGACGGCGGGCCCCCGCTGGAGCTGGGCGCCCAGGTCGTGCACGGCGACCGCAACCCCGTCCACGGGCTCGTGGAGACCGGGACGGCGCCGCGGCCGACCGCGGCCCGGGTGATCAGCGGGCGGGTGGGCCGCCCCATGGGGGCGCTGGCCCGCACGCCGCATCCGCCCTGGCTGCTGGAGGCCAGGCTGAGCGCGGAGGGCGCCGGGGCCGGCGGGTCGGTGAACGGCTGGCTCGGCGACGTCGGCGGGCCCTACCCGGTGGCGAGCGAGTGGTTCCGGCAGATCTGGGCCGCGGACCCGGAGCGGCTCAGCGCCGCCGGCGTGGCCGCGGCCCATCGGGGGGACGACGGCGGATCGGGAGAGTACATCGTGTTCGGCGGGTTCGACCTGCTGCCGCGACGGCTGGCGGCGGGGCTGGAGGTGCACACCGGATGCCCTGTCCAGGTGCTCGGCTGGTCGCCGGGGCGGGTCGCCGCACTGACGCAGGCCGGGACCGTGGAGGCGGAGCGGGTGGTGGTGACCGTGCCGCCCGCCGTGGTGACCTACGGCACCCTCACCATCAAGGATCTGCCCGAGCACAAGATCGAGGCTGCCCGGGAGCTGTCGGCGGGTGACGGCTGCTGCGTGGTGGCGACCCTGTCGGTGCCCGCGCCGGAGACCGCGTCGGTGTTCGACGCGGACGGCGTCAGCGGCTTCGTGAGCTGCCGCGAGGGGCGCCCCGAGGCGTTGATCGTGGCCAAGGACGCGGCGGCGGCCTGTGTGCGGGCCGCCACCGGTCCCGACCTGTCGGCCATGCTCACGGTGGCGCTGCCCTGGGCGGCGGGGGCCCGGGTGCTGGAGCGGCGGATCGCCGACTGGGGAGCCGACCCGTGGAGCCGGGGTGCGTTCACCGCGCCGCTGCTCGGCGCCGAGCGGGCTCCCGCGCGCTGGGCCGAGCCGGTCGCCGACACACTCTTCTTCGCGGGCGAGGCCACGGTCTCGGGAATGCGACTGCCGTGGGTTCAGGGGGCGATCGCCAGCGGGGTGCTCGCCGCCGACCGGCTCCTGGAGGCGATGGGCTGATGACAGCGCAGTTGGGGACACCGCATTCCGGCTGGTACCTACCGGCCTTCACCTCCGAGCTGACCGCCGAGGTGACCCCCCTGGAGATCGGCACCCGGCGGCTGGTGGCCGTGCGGGACGAGACGGGGATCCGGGTCTTCGACGCCGACTGCCCGCATCGGGGCGCGCACCTCGGTTACGGGGGACGGCTCTCGGGCGACTGCCTGATCTGCCCGTTCCACGGCCGCCGGATCGCACTGGGCGACACCACCAGGCGGTGGTCGGTACGCGAGCACCACGTGATCGTCTCCGGCGATGCCGTGTTCGTACGGCTCTCGGACACCCCTGACGACGACCGGGGGCTCACCCGGGCGCTCAAGGAACTGGGCGGGACCCATCCGCTCACCGCGGCCGTGATCAAGCCGGTGGACGTCGATCCGGTGATGATCGTGGAGAACGCCTTCGACATCGACCACTTCACCGAGGTGCACAAGGTGCCGCGGCTCCGCGGGATGGCGCACCGGGACGGGGAGGAGGGCGAGCTGATCATCGAGGGCGAGTTCGTCATGGGGGCCAAGCCGGGGAGCGCCTCCGGTCCTTCGGTCACCCGGGCGCGCTTCCTGGCATGCGCCTACAGTCCCGGCGTGGTCGTCACCCGGTTCGGGCCGCCGGGGTGGGAGCAGGTCATCGTCACCGCCGCCGTGCCCCGGGAGAGCGGCGGGTGCGTGGCGCGGGTGGCGATCGGCGTCCGCCCCGAGCAGCAGGGCGAACTGCCGCTGCTCATCAGCGGCAGCGAGCGGGCGCTGGCCGAGGACGCGGTGGTCTGGGAACGGTTGAATCCGCGGGTGGTGCCCCGCTTCGACGGCGGGGACGCGGCCGTGGTGGCCTACCGGGGGTTCTGCGCGGGCTTTCGGGAGCCGGCGTGAACGGGCTGCGCGTGGTCGAGTCGGGGACGGGTCCGGCGGTGCTGTGGGTGCACGGCTACACCATGGACCTCACCCTGTGGGAACCGCTGTGGAGGCTGCTGCCCGGCTGGCGGCACATCGGCGTGGATCTCCCCGGTCACGGCGGCTCCGAGCCGCTGCGGCCCGGTGTCACGCTGCCCGCCCTGGCGGTACGGCTGGCCGAGATCGCCTCGGCCGAGCGGGCGGACCGGGTCGTGGGACTCTCCTTCGGCTCCTGCGTCGCGCTGCAGATGGCCCTGGAGGCGCCCGAGGTGGTGCGGAACCTGGTGCTCGCGGCACCGACGCTCGGCGGTGCGCCACCCGACCCCGCGGCCAGGCGGCGTTACCTGGAGCTCATGATGGTGCGCAGGGCGGGCGGCGCGCGGGAGCAGATGGCCGAGCTGTGGATGAGCTCCCCGCCTGACATCTTCCGCGGCACCGAGGCCCATCCAGAACTGCGGGCCCGGCTACGCGAGGTGATCGGCAGGCACTCCTGGGCCGAGCTGGACAGCGGGGCGATGGCGGGGCTCACCGCGCATCGGCACTCGGCCGAGGATCTGATCCGGATCAGGGCCAGGACCACGGTGATCATCGGAGATTCGGACATGCCTGTCTTCGTAGACAATGCCAAAATGCTGGGAAAGATGGTGGCACAATGCAACATTCATACGATTCATAACTCCGGACACCTCCCCCTGCTTGAATGTCCAGAGATGTCAGCTGAAGCGGTATTTGCGGGACTGGCGTTATCTGAGAGAGTAGACACTGCTTGACCTGATTGTAAGAATGCTTAGATTAGGACAACCGTAAGGGGGGATAGTTGCCCCTGTTATTGAGTTTCTTCGGTATGACCATCATGGTGCTGACCAAACTCGACCCCACCGACCTGGCGTTCCTGTTCGGCCCCCATCTGGTGGAGACCGGCGAACCACAGCTCGCCGTGAAGCTTCTCACCAACAAGGCCTCAGAGGGAGAACTGCTGGTCCAGCGTCCCGACGGGATGTTGCTCCAGCGTCGCGTGTTCCGAGGGTGGAGCACCATGCCACCACCGCTTCCTCCATTCGCCGTACTCGACCATCTCTACCTGGTGATGCGTGCCGTCGTCATGGCCAAGGACGACGTGACGGTCGCGCTGATCGGCAGTGCCTGCTCGCCCAGCGCCGGCGTGGCGGCCGCATTGGCCGGCCGGTCCTGGCGGCCGGTGTCGGGGCAACTCCTCGTGGTCGACCGGACCACCGGGCACACCCTCCCCTTCCACATCCCGCTGGACCTGCGCGGCGGCGCCCTGGAGTCGGCGAGAAGCGGCGGGCTGATCGGCCAGGAGCCGGACCCGGCGATCTGGCGGCAGGCTCATCCCGCACTGGCCGGGGAGTCCGTTCTGGTCCGCCCTGAGCGGCTGGGCCCGCCCGTCCCGATCACCGCCAGGCTGGCCCCGCCCACGCTGGTCAGGCTCTGCCAGGGAGACGACGACCGCTGCAGGCTTGAGCCCTGGTCGTTCCAGCCGCACATCTGGCCGCCGGCCGCCACGGAACTGGCCGACGCGCCCCGCTACCGGCTGCTCATGCCGGAGTTCGGCGGCGCGGAGGAGGCCGCGGCACTCATCGACGACAGGATCCAGAAGGAGCCCCCATGCCCCGGCGGACCGCGTACGGCCCGGGAACGCCGTGCTGGGTTGATCACATCACTGTCGACCTGACCGGCGCGAAACAGTTCTACGGTGACCTCTTCGGCTGGGAGTTCACCAGGGAGAACAGCCGTGGCTACCACCTGATCACATTGCGCGGAGAGATCATCGGCGGCCTCGGCCCCAGCCCGATGGGCCCGGCCTTCGGCTCGTCCTGGAACGTCTACCTGGCCGCCAAGGACCTCGGCCACACCCGGGCGGAGGTCGGGCGCCTGGGCGGCCGGATCGTGATGGGCCCGGTGCCCGCGGGCGAGAACGGCCGGCTCTGCCTGGCGGTCGACCCCTCGGGCGCGGCGGTCGGCTTCTGGGAGGGCGGCAGGGACGAGGGCGTGGTCCTGGTGGACGAGCCCGGCGCCCTGTGCGCCTGCGAGTTGCACACCTCCGGCCAGGAGGCGGCGACGGAGTTCTACCGGAACCTGTACGGCGACGTGCCCCTGGTGATCCGCCCCTCCGCCAGAACCGGCTGGGTGCCGTTCTTCGGTGCCGGTGACGGTGACAGTGCCGGTGCCGTCGCGGCGGCCCTGGCGGCCGGCGCCCGCCCGCTGGAAAACGGCCTGCTCGCCGACCCACTGGGCGCGGTCTTCGGTCTCACCATCCTGAATTAATCCATAAATGCGTATAAATACGTATTAACAATATTCACCGCACCTTGCGAGGATTAAACGGTTAGCAGTTTTCCTGCGGGAGGGGTATTCCATGGCGCCTGACGTGGTGGTTATAGGCGGGGGCCCGGCGGGGGCGATCTCCTCGGCACTGCTGGCCCGGGCCGGTGCCCGGGTGCGCCTGCTGGAACGGGACTTCTTCCCCCGATACCACATCGGCGAGTCGATCTCCTCTTCCTGCCGGGCCATCATCGACCTGGTCGGCGCGCGGGAGAAGGTCGAGGCCCGCGGCTACCAGGTCAAGGAGGGCCTGCTGCTCCGCTGGGGCGCGGAGCGCGACTGGACGATCAACTGGCCGGACCTCTTCGGCGACCAGGTGCGATCCTGGCAGGTGGACCGCGCCGACTTCGACGACGTCCTGCTCAAGCACGCCGCCGAGCAGGGCGTGGAGGTGGTCCACGGGGCCCGCGTGAAGAAGGTCGGCTTCGACGACGGCCGCGCCGTGGGCGTGGAATGGGTACACGAGGGGCACCGCCAGGAGACCGCGGCCGACTTCGTGGTGGACGCCTCCGGCCGCGCAGGCGTGCTCTCCGCACAGCACTTCCGCAACCGGCAGCCGCACGACGTCTTCCGCAACGTCGCCATCTGGGGCTACTACCGGGGCGGCGCCCTGTTGCCCAGCACCCCCAGGGGCGGCATCAACGTGATCTCCTCGCCCAACGGCTGGTACTGGGTCATCCCGCTCAGCGGCGACGTCTACAGCGTGGGCTTCGTCACCCACAAGGACCAGTTCCTGGCCCGCAGGTCCGGGTTCTCCTCGCCGGACGAGATGTTCTTGGCCCTGGTCGCGGAGTCCGAGACGGTGGCGGAACTGGTGGCGAGCGGCGACTTCCAGGGCGAGGTCCGCGTCGAGCAGGACTTCTCCTACTCGGCTGACAGCTTCTGCGGCCCCGGCTACTTCCTGGCGGGCGACTCCGCCTGCTTCCTGGACCCGCTGCTCTCCACCGGCGTGCACCTGGCCATGTACAGCGGCATGCTGGCGGCCGCGACCATCCTGTCCGCGCACGCCGGGGAGGTCACCGAGCGCGAGGCGCTGGGATTCTACGAGTCCCACTACCGCAACGCCTACGGCCGGATGTTCTCCATGGTCGCCGGCTTCTACGAGCAGTACCGGGGCAGGAACAGCTACTTCTGGCTGGCGCAGCGCCTGGCCAGGGGCCAGTATCCGGAGCTGATGAAGAAGCGCGTCGGCCGCGCCCCGGCGCCCTCCGACGGCGCCTTCGCCTCGATCACCGCGGGCCTGACCGACCTGGACGACGCCACCCGCGTCGGCGGCGCGGTGCCGCTGGACGCGATGGTGCTGGCAGGCGAGCTGACCGCGGGCCAGGACCGTGCGGGCCACGAGAACACCGGCGGCACCGCCGCCGGGCTGTACCTGGTCACCGAACCGAGGCTGGGCATCGGACGGGCCACCGAGCCGGTGTCACCGCACTGATCACAGACCGAGGGCGGCGGCCAGCTGGTGCCGCCCTCGGATACCGAGCTTGCGGTAGATGCGGCCCAGGTGGGTGTCGATGGTGCGCTTGCTCAGGCAGAGCCGCTCGGCGACCTCCATGCTGCTCATGCCCTGCCGTACCAGCTCGACGACCCGCTGCTCGGCGGGGGTGAGCAGGATCTGGGCCTGCGCGGGCCGCGCGTCCGGCGCGTGCTCCGGGCTCGCCGGCGGTTCGGCGGCGATCGTACGGGCCGCGGTGTGCTCGCCCAGCGCGTTGTACGCCTTGGCGGCGTGCGCGCGCCAGGGCAGGCAGGCGGGGTTGGTGATGCCGCGGGCGGAGAGCCGGTGCCCGCAGTCGAGGAACAGGCTCAGCGCGGTGACGTGGTCGCCCGTCGCCGCCGCGATCAGTCCCTGGACCTCCAGGATCAGGCTCTTGATCAGGGGGTGGGCGTCCGCGGGCATCGTCATCCCGCGTACCAGCTCCGCGGCGTCCTGGGCGCGGTCCATCCGGATCAGGGCCCGCGCGCCACAGGCGCGCGCCGCCGTGGTCAGCACCCGCGCGCCGATCCGCTCGGCCCCCTCCCGCGCGTCGAGCGCGTCTCGCAGGCTGTCGGCCGAGTCGCCCCGCCGGTGGCCGATATCGGCCCGCAGCAACAGCCCGAGCACGTGCAGATCCGGCTGGTCCCAGGTGCGGGCGTCCTGCAGGATCCGGTCGCACACGGCCAGCGCCTCCTCCGGACGCCCCGTCCAGCCGAACGCCAGCGCGGCGCCCACCAGCCCGGTCCCCGCGGGCCGATCCCGGCGGGAACGCTCCCGGGAGGCCCGCGTCGCCAGCCGCCTGGCGGTGCCCGGATACCGCCCGCTCGCCGCGACCATCGCCGCCAGCGCCCCTGCGAGCTCCTTCGCCGCCGAATCCGGCAGGCCAGAGGAGGCCATCCGCACCGACCTGCGCAACCCGGCGCGGTACCCGGACAGCACCCCCTGCGCGGTCAGCCGGAGCAGCGGCTCCCTCGGCGGGTCCGCCATGGCCGCCAGTTCGTGGGCCACCGTGACGAACGGCCGGACCCCCACCGTGCTGGCGACCAGCGCGGGGCTGGCCAGGTTCAGCAGCGACCTGGCCCGCCTGACGGGGTCGGGCGCGGTGCTGACCAGTGTCTCCGCGTGCCGGACGCAGGCGTCCAGGTCGTGGCGGAGCTCGACCGTGCCGAGCTGCAGGGTCAGCTCGTGAATGGTGGCCGGATCGTCGGAGCAGGCCAGCGCGCGGCGCAGGTAACGGGTCGCGTCGTCGTACTCGCGGGCCGCGACCGCCTCGGTGGCCGCCCTGCGCAGCACCGGAACGCCCCAGTCGGAGTCGGTGAGCATCAGGTGCTCGGCGGTCTGGGCGGCCGGCGCGCCCAGCCTGGCCAGCAGCGCGGCTCCGCGTTCGTGCAGGCCGAGCCGGGTCTGGTTGTCGATGCGCGACAGTACGGCCGTGCGGATCAGGGGGTTGTGGAACCGCACGGGCGACCCCGCCGTGATCAGACCCGCCTGGGCGAGGGCCCGGCGGGCCTGCCGGATCTGCGGCTCGCCCTGACTCAGCAGGATCGCCGCCACGGTCACGTCGGTGTCCGGCCCCATGACGGCGAGCTGGGTGAGCAGTTCGTAGGCCACCGGGTCGTGGTCGTGCAGCCATTCGAGCACGGTGGCGGACAGGGCCGCCGTGCCGATCTCCAGCACCTGGTCGGGGTCGGGCTCGCCCGGACTGATCCTGGCCTGCCGCATCCGGCTGGTCAGCTGGCGCAATACCAGCGGGTTCCCCTGCGAGAGCGTGTGGCAGAGCGCGGCCAGCTCCACATCGGGCGGCGCACCCAGCGCCTCGGCGACGAAGTCGGCCGTACAGGTGGCGCAGAACGGTCTGAGCTGGACGAACCGCGCATAGGGCAGCTTGGCCAGATCCGTGCCCAGCCCGGCCGGGGGGCTGCCGGGCAGCGTGGCGATCATCATCACCGGCAGGTCGTCCAGGCGGCGCGCGATGTAGGAGAACCATCGCAGCGACGGCGTGTCGGCGAAGGACAGGTCGTCGATCGCGATGACCACCGGCTGCTCCGCGACCAGGTCGCGGGTCATGTGGAACAGACTGATCAGCAGGTCCTGGGTGGCGGCGCCGTCATCGTCGGCGGCGTGGTCGAACTGCCCGCGGGGCCGCTCGCCGGCGGACATCACCGGGTCGAAGAGCTGGCGGACCATACCGTAGGCGAAATGACTCTCGCTCGGGTGACAGCGCGCCCGCAGCACCAGACTGCGCGGGGGAAGCATTTCGGTCATGGCGCCGAGCAGGGAACTCTTTCCCATTCCGTTTCCGCCCAGGATCGCCGCGACGGTGGGGCGGCCGGCCCGTAGTTCGTCGAGAGCCTCTCGGAAGACAGCCAGTTCTCTGTCTCTGTGAAGAAGCGGTGCCATGCCTCATCGTCCCATTCTCCCGATACGGATCTCAACGGGTTCGGTGCCCGTCTTTCTCGGCGGTACCGGTTCAGGAGTGGGCCATGGCCACCGATCCCGGGCGTCCGGCGCGGTGATACCGAGGCGAATACGTCGGTGCCCTAAGTATCGGCCGCGCGATGCGTACGATTTTTTGCGCATTCACCATCCGGGTCCCCCCGTGTTTAAATCCGCACTGAAGAGGGTTGTCGAGAGCTTGATATAAAAAGGCGGATGCTGATGGAGAGTCCACGACTAAAGGCCCATTTCCATGTCGAGGTCGTGGACGGATCCCGGGTCTTCCTGTTCGCCGAGGGGAAGGACTTCCTGGTGCCGGGGAAGGCCGCCGTGGCGGTGCTCCCCTACCTCGACGGCCGCAGGAGTGTGAGTGAGATCGTCCAGGAGCTGGCCGGGAGCGTTCCATTCACCACGGTGCTGACCACGCTGCGCCGCTACGAGGCGGCGGGGCACCTCGCGGAGGGCAGGCCGGACCTGCCGGAGAAGGTGCTGGCCTACTGGGACGCGCTGGGCATCGACCCGGCGGCCGTCACGAAGGGCACGCCGGTCACCGTCGCGGCCGCCGAGGGGGTGGACGCCACCCCGGTCACGGCCGCCCTGACCGAGCTGGGGCTGAAGGTGCTCACCGGCGCGATCGACGAGGTGCCCGCCGAGGGGGTCTCGGTCGTGCTCGTGGACGACTACCTCGACCCGGCCCTGGAGCGGCGCAACGCGTCGCAGCTGGCATCCGGGCTCCCCTGGCTGCTGGCCAAGCCGGGCGGCGTCAGCCCGTGGCTCGGCCCCTTCCTCGATCCCGACCACACGGGCTGCTGGTCGTGCCTGGCGCAGCGGCTCAGCGGCAACCGCCAGCTGGAGCGCTACCTGGCGGGGAAGCGGGGTGAGCGGACGCCGTTCCACCCGGTGCGCGCGCAGATCTCGGCCGGGCCGCTGGCGCTGGCCGGGATGCTGGCGGCCGAGGTCGCCAGGATCGTGGCGACCGGCGAGCCGGGTGCGCTCTGCGGCCAGATGGTCGCCCTCGACCTGGCGACCATGGAGACCAGCAGGCACGTCCTGATCCGCCAGCCGCAGTGCCCCTCGTGCGGCACGCCGCCCGACGACAACCCCAAGATCGTGCTCACCCCGCGGCAGGCCAACCACGTCACCGACGGCGGTTACCGGGTCGACCAGCCGCAGGACACGTTCGCGCGGCTGGAGCGGCACATCAGCCCGCACCTGGGCGCGATCACCAAGCTGGTCTCGATCGGTACCGACCCCAGCGGCCTGACCTACAGCTACGCCGCCGGTCACAACTTCGCCATGGTCAACGACAGCATGGACCTGCTCCGCCGCAACCTGCGCGGGCAGAGCGGCGGCAAGGGGCGCTCGGAGATCCAGGCGAAGGTCAGCGCGCTCTGCGAGGCGATCGAACGGTACTCGGGGGTCTGGCGGGGGGACGAGCCCGTCATCCGGGCCGCCTACGCCGACCTGGATCCGGCGACGGCGGTGCACCCGGACCGGTTGCTGCTCTTCTCCGACGAGCAGCGGGCCGGGCGCAAGGAGTGGAACGCCGACCCGGCGCACCGGCTGCAGCAGGTGCCCGACCCGTTCAAGGAGGACGTGCCGTTCGACTGGTCGCGGGCCTGGTCGCTGACCCTCGACGAGGAACGGCTGGTCCCCGCCGCCTACGGCTGGTACGGCCACCCCGACCTCTACCAGCACTTCTTCTGCATCGCGGACTCCAACGGCAGCGCGGCGGGCAACACCCTGGAGGAGGCCATCCTGCAGGGCATCTGCGAGCTGGTCGAGCGCGACTCCGTGGCGCTGTGGTGGTACAACCGGCTGCGCCGCCCCGCCTTCGACCTCGACTCGCTGGACGACCCCTACGTGGGCGAGCTGCGGGACTTCTACGGGGCCATGGACCGCGACCTGTGGATGCTCGACCTCACCACCGACGTGGGCATCCCGGTGTACGCCGCGGTCTCCCGGCGCCGCCACGAGGTGGAGGACATCATGGTCGGCTTCGGCAGCCACCCGGACCCGCGCATCGCGGCGTTCCGCGCGCTCACCGAGCTCAACCAGTTCCTGCCGACCGTGGACCGGCGTGACGAGCAGGGCAACACGCTCTACCGGGTGGACGACCCGGAGATGCTGGCCTGGTGCAAGGAGGCCAAGGTCGACCGGGAGCCCTGGCTGCTGCCGGACCCCGGCCTCCCGCCGGTCACCGTCGGCCCGCCCGCCCCCACCGACCTGGCCGTGTGCGTGCGCCAGTGCGTGGACTCGATCGAGGCGGCCGGATCCGAAGTGATCGTCCTCGACCAGACCCGTCCCGATCTGGAGCTGAACGTCGTCAAGGTGATGGCGCCCGGCCTGCGGCACTTCTGGCGCCGCCTGGCGCCCGGCCGCCTCTACGACGCACCGGTACGGCTCGGCTGGCTCGACCGGCCGACCCCCCAGGACGAGATCAACTCCTGGAACGTGTTCTTCTAAGTGAACGGTCCCCCCATGAACCCCATCATCGTCTCCCGGCTGCGCCGGGACGCGTCGTTCTCCGGTGAGCGCATCCAACTGACCACCACGGCTCTCGAACTGAGGAACCTGTCGCCGGGACAGGGCACGGCCCTGAAGCTGCTGGCCGAGGGCGACCACGATGACGCCGCCCTGGCAGGCGCGGTGACCACGGCGGACGGCGAGGCGGGACTGCTCCGCTGGCACATGCTGTTCCGCGGGCTGAACACCTCCGGGCTGCTCGAACACGCCGCGGCGGTGGACGGCACCGCGGTGGCCAGGCTCTTCTCCGTCGGCCGGGGTCCGACGCTGCTGGCGGCGGCCCCCACCGGCCCGGTACGGCTGTCGCGCTTCGCCGAGGCGCGGGTGGTGGACGGCACACTGACCCTGCAGACCCCCGGCCGTCACCTGGCCGTCGAGCTGATGCCGCAGGCCGCCGGGCTGCTCGGCGAGCTGGCGACCTGGAGCACCTCCGTACCCGCCCCGGTGCTGCGGCTGCTGGCCACGGCCGGTCTGCTGGCGCCGGGCGGTCCCGATGGGGACGTGGAGGTGGCCGAGCGCCCCTACGCGCAGTGGCACCCCGCCGACCTGGCCTTCCACTCCCGTACACGCTTCCCCGCCTCGGTCGGCGGATACGGCGGGACCTATCCCATCAAAGACCGCTTCGCACCGGAACCGGTCTCCCCGCCGCCCGCCGGCACCCGGACCGTCGCGCTGCCGGTGCCCGACCTGGACGAGGTCGCGGCCAAGGACCCGTCGCTCACCGAGGTGCTCGAACGGCGCCGCTCGATCCGCGCCCACGACCAGGACAGACCGATCACCCTCGCCCAGCTCGGCGAGCTGCTCTACCGGAGCCTGCGCAGACGGGGCACCATGACCGGCGGCGACGGCCAGGAACTGGCCGACCGGCCGTATCCGAGCGGCGGTGCCGTACACGAGCTGGAGGTCTACCCGCTGGTGACGGCGTGCGAGGGACTGGCGCCCGGACTGTGGCACTACGCGACCGACCGGCACGAGCTGGAACTCGTCGCCGAACCGGGCAAGGCCACCGAGGCGCTGGTCGGCCAGGCTCGGGGCGCCGCCATGCTGGAGTCCGATCCACAGGTGGTGCTGCTGGTGGCGGCCCGGTTCGGCCGGGTGATGTGGAAGTACGAGACCGTCGCCTACCCGCTGGTCCTCAAGCACGTGGGGGTGCTCTACCAGACCCTCTACCTGGTGGCCACCGCGATGGACCTGGCCGTGTGCGGCCTGGGCGGCGGGGACGCCGCGGCCTTCGCCACCGCCTCGGGACGCGACCCGCTCCTTGAGGGCACGGTCGGGGAACTCGTACTCGGCTCCCGGCCCCGGACGGAGGAGTAGACCGCCATGAGGTTCCGCTACCAGGCGCTGCAACGAATGCGCGAGCCCGACGAGCTGGACTCCCCCACCCTGCTGGCCACCCCCCGGGGCTGGATCGCGGTCTTCGTCGTGATGATCGTGATGGCGGGCGGGCTGGTCTGGGCGTTCGTCGGCGAGTTGCGCATCTCGGTCGCCGCCCCGGGTGTCCTCACCCACCCGGGCGGTACGGCCCGCATCCAGAGCCACTACTCGGGGCTGGCCCGCCGCGTGCTGGTCCGGCCGGGCGACCGGGTGATCGTCGGTCAGTCCATCGCCGAACTGCAGGACGCCGACGGCAAGACCCAGGAGGTGGCCAGCCCGTTCACCGGCCAGGTGGTCGGCACCACGGTCAGCGACGGCCAGGTGGTCGCCGTCGGCACCACGGTCGCCACGGTCGAGCGGACCGACCTGCCCGACGACCGCCTGGTCGCCATGGTGTTCGTACCCGCCGACCGGGCGGCCTGGATCGCCCCCGGCCGCCCGGTCGACCTGGAGGTGTCCACCGCGCCCGCCGCGGCCTTCGGGCTGCTGCGCGGCCAGGTCACCTCGGTCAGCCGCTACCCCCTGACCGGTGAGGCGCTGGCCGGGCTGGTCGGCGGCGAGCTGGCCGCCAGGAGATACGCGGCGGTCCAGGCCCCCCTGATGATCATCGTGGACCTGATCCCCGACCAGGCCTCGCATTCGGGATACACCTGGTCGACCGCGCAGGGACCGCCCGTGCAGCTCGACTCCCAGGTGACCGTGTCGGCCTCCATCCACCTGGGCGAGCAGACGCCGTTCGACCTGGTGCTCGGGCGCTGAGCGGAGGAGGCACCGATGACGAACACGACATTGAAACCCGCGGAACCCGCCAAGCCCGCGCCCAGGAAGCAGCCACGTCCCCCGCGCCCCCGCAGGAAGAACCATCACCGGGTGCCGACCGTGATCCAGATGGAGTCGGTCGAGTGCGGCGCGGCCGCGCTGGCGATGGTCCTGGGCCACTACGGCAAGCACGTGCCGCTTGAGGAGCTGCGGGGCCGGTGCGGGGTGTCCAGGGACGGGTCCAAGGCATCCTCGATGCTCGCGGCGGCCCGCTCCTACGGAATGATCGCCAAGGGCTTCCAGGTCGAGGCCGAACTGCTCCGCGACCAGAGCGGACCGGTGATCATTTTCTGGGCGTTCCAGCACTTCATCGTGGTCGAGGGACTGGTGACCCGGTTCGGCCGCACCATGGTCGCGATCAACGACCCGTCCTCGGGTCCGCGGCTGATGGAGTGGTCGGAGTTCGACTCCGGCTTCACCGGGATCATGCTGACCTTCGAACCCGGCCCCGATTTCAAGCCGGGCGGGGAACGCGCCAAGCTCAGCAAGGCGCTGCTCCAGTGGCGGCTGCCGTCCGGACGCGCCCTGCCGCTGGTGCTGCTGGCCAGCGCGCTGCTGCTGCTGCCCGGCATCGCCGGGCCCGCCTACTACCGGGTGTTCATCGACCGGGTGCTGAGCGGCAACTCCCCCGGCATCCTGCCGTCGTTGCTGATCGTCATGGTGTTCACCGCGGCGGCCGTCTTCGTGCTGACCTCGGTGCAGCAGTACTACCTTCTGCGGCTGGAGATCAGGGTCGGGCTGGTCGGCTCCGCCCGCTTCTTCCGGCACCTGCTCCGGCTGCCCATCGAGTTCTTCCTGCAACGCCGACCGGCCGAGGTCGCCAAGCGGATCTCCACCAACGACACGGTGGCCGAGATCCTCTCCCGCGACCTCGCGCTGACGGTGATCAACATGGTCCTGGTGACGTTCTACGCCGCCCTGCTGGTCCGCTACGACGTGCTGCTCGGCGTCATCGGCGTCGGCATGGCGGCGCTGAACATCCTGGTGCTGCGCTGGGTCGCCCGAGCCCGCAAGGACGCGGTCACCGCGCTCCGCACCGACCGCGGCAACCTCACCGGCACCACCTTCGCCACGCTCAGCATGATCGAGACGGTCAAGGCCACCGGCTCGGAGCCCGACGCCTTCACCCGCTGGGCGGGTTTCCTGGCCAAGGTCGTCTCCGCACAACAGCGGCTCGGCGTGCCCACCGCGGTGCTGGTCGTCGTCCCGCCCCTGCTGGCCACGGTGAACACCGGCCTGATGCTGCTGATCGGCGGGCTGCGGGTGGTGGAAGGCGTGCTCAGCATCGGCATCCTGATCTCCTTCCAGACCCTGCTGGCCGCGCTGAGCAGGCCGGTCACCCAGCTCACCAACCTCGGCGGACGCCTGCAGGACCTCAGCGCCGACGCCAAGCGCATCCACGACGTGGAGCGGCACCCGATCGCCCGCTGCTTCGAGCGCACCGGGGGCGAGGTGGAACTCGGCACCCGCCTGGAGGGCCGCCTGGAGTTGCGGGAGATCACCTTCGGGTACGGCCCGCTGAGCGATCCGGTCATCAAGAACCTCTCGCTGAGCATGACACCGGGCAGCCGGGTCGCGATCGTGGGCGGTTCCGGCAGCGGCAAGTCCACCCTGGGCCGCCTGCTGACCGGCCTGTACGAGCCCCGCGCCGGCCAGATCCTGCTCGACGGCCACCCGCTGGACGAGATCCCGCGCACCGTGCTCGCCAGCTCGATGGCCTACGTCGACCAGGACATCGTGCTGTTCGCCGGGACCGTACGCGACAACCTGACCCTGTGGGACGAGGCGGTCCCCGACGAGGTGGTGCTCGACGCACTCCGCGACGCCGCCGTCTACGACGCCGTGCTGGCCCGTCCCGGCGGGATCAACTCGTTCGTCCGCGAGGACGGCCGCAACTTCAGCGGCGGCCAGCGGCAGCGGCTCGAACTGGCCCGCGCGCTGGCCGCCGAGCCGACCCTGCTGATCCTCGACGAGGCCACCAGTGCCCTGGACCCGGAGACGGAGCACGTCATCATGGACAACCTGCGCCGCCGCGGCTGCGCCTGCCTGCTGATGGCCCACCGGCTGTCCACCATCCGCGACGCCGACGAGATCATCGTCCTGGACCACGGCGAGGTCGCCGAGCGCGGCATCCACGAGGAGCTGCTCGCCGCCGACGGCATCTACACGCGGCTGTTCAACACCGGAGGAGGATTGTGAGCCTCGATGCTCTCGCCGGAGTCGCCATCCCGCTGGACCTCGGCACCGAGCGGTTCATGATCCTCGACAACCCCGGGCGGATGCTGCTGGTCGAGTCGGGCCTGGTAGACCTGTTCGCGGTCCGGACCGCCGACGGCGCGCTGGACGGCCGCTGGAACTTCCTGGGCCGGGCCGAGGCGGGCACGGTGCTGGCCTGCGGAGTGCCGTCGGGGCCGCGCCACGTGATCGTGGCCCGCCCGGTGCCCGGCGCCGTACTCGCCGACGTCCCGGTCGCGGTTCTGCACGACCTGCCCGCCGAGGCCGCCGCCTGGCTGGTCAAGGGGCTCGGCCGCGGCATCGAACTGCTGGCCCGGGCGCTGCCCGCCCCCCTGCCACCCCGCCAGTTCGTCCCGCTGCCCATCAGCGGGACGGCCGAGCTGGACGCGGGCCGCGCCGTGCGATCGGTCGACGGCGTGCGCTGTGTGCGCGTCGAGGCGGGTGAGGTGGAGGTCGGCGGCAACGATCTGGTGCTCGGCGCGGGCGGCGACATCTGCCTGACCGAAAGGGACTGGCTCGTCGCCCGCACCAGGACCCGGCTGCGGGTCCGCTCGCTGCACTCGGTCTTCGACGAGGGCCTGCTCTGCGAGTTCCTCGCCGCCCACGCCGTCCGGCTGCTCGACACCGTCGACGAACGCATCGAACGGCGGCGCGAGGAGGAGCGCGCCGCCCTGACCGGCCTGCGGGAACGCGAGAGCACCGTGCTGACGCAGGCCGTACGGAGCTTCGACGCCGTGCTGCGGGACACCGAGGTCCAGGTGAAACTGGCCGACGTGGCCAACGATCCGCCCGCGCTGGCCGCCGCCCGGCTGGTGGCGGCGCACCAGGGATTCGAGGTACGGCCGCCGGTACGGCGTGGCAGCCAGGACCGCCCGGTGGGCGACCTGCAGGCGATAGCGCTGGCCTCCGGCGTCAGAACCCGGCTCGTACGGCTGGACGGCCCGTGGTGGACGCAGGACCTGGGGCCCATGGTGGGCAGCAACTCCGCGGGGCGCCCCGTGGCGCTGCTGACCATGGGCCGCGGCTACGTCATGGTGGACGACGGCGTGCTCACCCCGGTCACCGCGGCCGTCGCCCGCGGCCTGGAGAAGCGGGCGCACGTGCTGTACCGGCCGCTGCCCGCCTCGATCAAGACCGTCGGCGCGCTGCTGCGCCTGGGGCTCCTCGACAGCGGCAACTACCGTGACCTGCTGCGGTTCGCCGCCATGGGGGTGCTGGTCGCGCTGCTCGGGCTGCTCGTCCCGATCATGACGGGCAAGGTGCTCGGCGTGTTCACGGTCCGGGCCGAACTCGACCTCATCGTGCAGGGCTCCCTGGTGGTGATCGGCTCCGGGTTCGTGGTCGCGGCCCTGTCGGTGGTGCAGAACATCGCGGTGCTGCGGGTCGAGAGCCGCACCACCTCGGCCCTGCAGTCGGGCCTGTGGACCCGGCTGCTCTCCCTGCCCGCCGGGTTCTTCGCCCGCTACTCCACCGGCGAGCTGGGCACCACGGTGCTGGGCATCAGCTCGGCACAGGAGATGCTCTCCGGGATGCTGACCACGGCCACGCTGGGGCTGCTCACCGGGTCGGCCAATCTGATCCTGGTCTACTTCTACGACGTGCGCCTGGCCCTGGTCGCCACCGGGCTCATGCTGTTCGGGCTCGGGTTCGCCATCGTCGCGGGACGGATGCAACTTCGCTGGCAGCGGCAGTCCTACGAGCACGAGCGGACCATGTCGGCCCGGGTCTTCCAGATGCTCACCGCGATGCCGAAGCTGCGGGCCGCCGCCGCCGAGGAACGGGCGTTCGCCGAGTGGACGCGCGAGGTCACCAGGGGCCGCTCACTGACCGCCTCGGCCCGCCGCATCCAGAACGCGGTGACCACGTTCAACGCCGGATTCCCGCTGGTCTGCACCGGGGTCGTGTTCGCGGTGGTGGCGGGACCGATGGCGGGCCAGATCTCGGTCGCCACCTTCCTGCCGTTCTTCACCGCGCTCAGCCTGCTGCTGGCCTCCAGCCTCCAGTTCACCGCCGCCGCCGTCAGCGCGATGGGCGTCGTGCCGATGATGGAGAACATCAAGCCGATCCTGGAGGCCCGGCCGGAGACCGACGGCACCAAGGCCGACCCCGGCGACCTGTCCGGGCGGCTCGCGCTCAGTCAGGTGTCGTTCCGCTACGGCCAGGACGGTCCGCTGACCCTGGACGGGGTCGCCCTGTCGATCGAGCCCGGCGAGTTCGTGGCCCTGGTCGGCCCCTCGGGCAGCGGCAAGTCCACGGTGCTGCGGCTGCTGCTCGGCTTCGAGATCCCGCTGTCGGGCACCGTGCTCTACGACGGCCAGGACCTCGCCGAACTCGACGTCTCCGCCGTCCGCCGCCAGTGCGGGGTGGTGCTCCAGAACGGCGCGCTGCAGGCGGGCAGCATCCAGGCCAACATCGTCGGCAGCAGCATCCACACGGTGGACGACGCCTGGGCGGCGGCCGAGATGGCCGGGCTCGCCGACGACATCAGGGCCATGCCGATGGGCATGCACACCGTGCTCTCCGAGGGCACCAGCACACTGTCGGGCGGCCAGCGGCAGCGTCTCATGATCGCTCGGGCGCTGGTCGCCCGGCCCCGCATCGTCTTCTTCGACGAGGCCACCAGCGCGCTGGACAACCCCTCCCAGAGCCGGGTCGCCGAGAGCACCCGCCGGCTCAACGCCACCCGGGTGGTGATCGCCCACCGGCTCTCCACGGTGGTCGCCGCCGACCGCATCGTGGTCATGGACGAGGGGCGGATCGTCCAGCAGGGCACCTACGACGAACTACTGGCCGTGAAGGACGGCCTGTTCGCCCAGCTGGCCACCCGTCAGCTCTCCTGAGTGCGCCCCGGCTGGGTGGCCGGATCCTCCCCCCGGTGACTCTCAGCCGTCGAGCTGGCGGGTGATCGACGGGTCGGTGATGGCCGTGTCGTCGGCGAGCAGGAACGCCTTGGACAGGATGATCGACAGCATGCCGCCGTTCTCCTCGAAGGGCAGAAAGACCGAGGCGGCCTCGCGGTCGTGGCCGGGGACGATGCACAGGTAGGCGTCGTTGGGCTCCATCAGGATGTTGCCCGAGCCCAGGTGGATCCGGTAGGTCCGCCGGTCTCCGCGTACCCGCAGGAACCGGTCGGTCAGCTCGGCCCGGTCGGCGATCCTCAGCCGGGGCAGCAGCCGGGCGAGCGCGTCGCGCCGGGTGCCGGCGGTCTCGGTGAGTTCGCCGAACCCGTAGGAGCGCCAGTACTCCTCGTGCCCGGCGGCGGCCTGCTGGTCGAGGCCGACCGAGGTGACGCCCACCGCCAGGTCGGCGTCGCGCAGCACCTCCGACAGCACCAGCGGCGGCACCTCGGCCAGCGGCACACCCTCGTCGCCGGCGAGGTCGTCGGCCCGGTGGAAGCGAATCCGCTCGCCGGCGCAGAAGGAGGCGGTCCCCCACCCGTCGGCCTCCGCGTCACCGACCACGTACATGCCCCAGTGGGCCCGCCAGCCGGACAGTTCCCTGACGGCCTCGCCCTGGTCGCCGCCGCACTCGTAGTCCCAGTGACCGATGGACAGCCCGCTCCAGCCACGCTGGTTCAGCAACGCCTTGGCCTGGCCGTAGCGGAGCGTGTGCCCGGCGAACCGGTTGGAATACGTGCGGGTCAGCTCCTCGGCCGGGGTCAGCAGGTAGACCTCGCGGAACGCCTGCTTGTACGGCTGGCGGACGCCGTGCTCCAGCAGGTGGTCGCGCCAGGCCCGCACGTCCTCGGCCGCCGCGTGGATCGGATGCCAGAGCCGGACCGGGGTGTCGGGGTCCGGCTGGACGCGGCGGCCCTGCGGGTCGGCGAGCTCCCATCCGGAGTCGGTCCGGACGGGGAGCCCGGCCGGGCCCTGGTGGGTCTGCCAGATGAGGTTCCTGGCATACAGGCCGGTGAGCGGATGGTCGAGGAAGAGCTCCGTCACCTCCGCCCAGCGCCAGAGCCGCTCCTCGATCAGCGCCCGCTCCAGCCGGAACCGCTCGGCGGGCAGTGCCTGCTTGAGCTCCTTCAGGGTGGTCTTGAGGACGGCCAGCTCGGGGGCCTGGCGGATCGCCTGCGGCGCCGACTTGACCGTCCGGCCGGCCGGGTTGACGAACTGGAGCGCGGGACCGTCGGCGCGGAGCCGTACCAGGCAGTCGCCGATCTTCTCCTCCCGCACCCCGTCCCGGCCGAGCCCGAAGGCGGGCACGGTACGGTCCAGCAA
Organism: Streptosporangium amethystogenes; assembly: GCF_000721075.1. Taxonomy (GTDB): domain Bacteria; phylum Actinomycetota; class Actinomycetes; order Streptosporangiales; family Streptosporangiaceae; genus Streptosporangium; species Streptosporangium amethystogenes. Next base: position 126,272 of record NZ_JOEQ01000011.1, on the reverse strand, counting down.
CTGCTCGCGGCCCAGCCCCACCTCGGCGGCCACCGCGTCCAGGGTGCGCGCCACGTTGCTCAGCACGGTCTTCTTGCGGACCTTGACCTGGACCCTGGCCAGGGCCGCGACCACCTCCAACCCGCCCCGGCGGGCCAGCGTGTGCACCGCGGCGTTGGCGAGCAGCTCACTGCGGCAGTTGGCGCCCGACCCGCCGATCCCGGTCCCGCAGGTCAGCGCGACATCGCCGAGGAGTGAGGTCACCCACGGCTCGTCGATCAGCTCGCACGTCCACACCATGCCGCGCACCGGCATGGCGGTGCGCTCGTGCAGGAAGACGGTCTCCCGCCACCCGTAAAGGTTCTCCTCCTGCCTCTCCCGGTGAGCCGCCACCAGGACGAGGATCTCGCGGACGAGGCCGACGGCCTCGGGGGTCAGCAGCGTTTCGGCGGTCCTGAGCCACTTCCCGCTGGGCTTGGAGAACCGGGCGCTGTTCCAGTGCCGCAACAGGGGCAGGACCTCGGGGGCGGCCAGGCGCGCGCCGTACTCCTCGGCCAGCCTGCGGGCGACCTCGTCGCAGTCCCAGATGACGTTCCGCACCACTCCGGCCGGGCCGTTCTCGGCGGGTTCGGTCAGCACCTCCTCCATCTGGTCGTGCAGGGCGTCCCAGACCGGCCGGTGGTACTTCCGGAACCACTCCAGCGTCCCCTCCAGGATCTGGCGGCGTCCCGCGTGGTCCAGCCGCCGGATCGCGACGAGCGGGAGCCGGTACAGCTCCGGATAGTCGGTGTGCCCCCAGGTCATCAGCGCGTCGGCGGCCATCCAGAGGAAACGGGCGTCCTCCAACGTCCATGGGGTGTCACCGGCGGCGGCCAGCCGGGTCGCGCGCAGCACACGCTCGTCGTATTCGTGGACCTCGTGGTGCCCGTTGCCGAGCCGCAGCTGCGCCCAGCGGCCGAACAGCCTCGGGTCGCTCTCCGCGTCGGGAAGCTCCCGCCCCGCCTCGAAGGCCGCGTCAAGGCGAGCGAAGATCTCACGGGTCGGTGCGTCCAGGTGGTGCATGACATAGCCGTGAGATCTGGGGAAGTCGTCGATGACGCCCACTCCTCAGCCCCCGACCAGCGGAACGAGCTTGATGAAGGAGACCACCGGGTCGACGGTCAGGTCGATCATCTCGGACAGGTCGTCGATCTGACGCTCCCCGACGAGCAGCAGGAACCCGTTGCGCTGGAACGCCCGCTCGGCGGTGTCCGCCTGCCGTTCCCAGTCGATCCGCCGCTTCGTGCCCATCCGATAGCCGTTCAACTCCACCTCTGCGTCCTCGGGACGGACCAGGCCGTTGAACCGGGCGGCGGGGGCCGCGTTGTACCGGGCGACCTCCTCGCGGACCCTGAGCCGGACCAACTCCCGCGCCGAGATGTTCTCTGGCAGGTCGGGGAGAGTGAACTCCTCCATCGTCTTTCCCGTCGCGGTCTCATCCCGGAAGGTGACCGTTGCCATCACGCGGCTCCACAAATCATCGGAATCACTGTGATGGCCATCAGTAGCATTTCAATCCGACAGAAACCGCTCTCACCGACACCCCGGTGAGCCGGTGGAGCAGAGGCGTTCGGTCTTCGCGACCTCGACGCGTACGGTTGTCATACGGACGTCCGCCGACGAGGAGCGAGAGAACTTCGGTGAATGACGAGCTACCGCCCGAGTTGCTGAACAGCGATCCGAAGGGCTACGCCTGGCAGGTCTGGCACGATCGCACTCCGAAGCTGGTAGCGAAGATCAAGGACACGAATTCGTACGGTCAGAAAGAGCACGACGCGCTGGACGCGTTGCTCGCCGAGATCCTCTCCGGGGTGATGGAGCCGCTCGGCGCGCACGCCCATGATCGGGGGGTGTGGGCGGGCTGGGGTGCCGACCACTTCGGAAAACCCTGGTCGGACGCCCCTTTCCTCTGGTCGGAGTCGTACTTCTACCGGCGGGTGCTTGACGCGGTCGGGTTCTTCGAGCCGGGACCGTGGCGGGGAGTGGACCCGTTCGCCCCTCTCAAGCGGGCCGAGCTCGCGTCCCTCACCGACCTTGAGCGGCCGGCGGCCGGCGCGTCCGGCCAGGCGAAGCTGCTGGCCGCGCTCTGGGGCAACCGCGCCGATCTGAGTTTCGCGATGGGCACCCTCACCGAGGCGTCGGGTGCCGAGCTGGTCTGCGACGACAGCGCGAAGATGTGGAACGCGCTCGCTCCCGGGGCCGAGGTCGTGGTGGTGGCCGACAACGCCGGGCGCGAACTGCTCGCGGACCTGATCCTCATCGACCATCTCCTGGAGCACGGACACGCCTCCTCGGTCGCCCTCCATCTGAAGCCGCATCCCTACTACGTCTCCGACGCGACCACCGCCGACCTCGCGGACACCCTGGACCACCTGGCCGAAACAGACGGCGCGTCCTTCCACCGGCTCAGGAAGGCGACCGCGGACGGGAGGCTCTCGCCGTACGTCCACGACTTCTACTGCGCGCCCTGGTCCTTCCGCCGGCTCCCCGCCGACCTCGCCGTCCTGTTCGAGCGGGCGTCGCTGACCATCATGAAGGGCGATCTCAACTACCGGCGGCTGGTGGGTGACCGGGCCTGGCCGGCCACCACCCCGTTCGCCGAAACGGTCGCGTACTTTCCCGGCCCGGTCGCCGCGCTCCGCACCCTCAAGTCCGACGTGGCCGTCGGCATCCCCCCGGCGACCCTGAGAAACCTCGACGCGGACACCCCGGACTGGCGGGTCACCGGTGGCTATGGGCTCCTCCAGGCCGACCTCCGGGAAAGGGTGCCCGGGGAGTGACAGCGGGTCCGACCATGGCCCGCTACCCGCCGGCCGCCACGTTCCCGGCAAGGGAGCGGAGAATCGGCCCGGCGTGGGTCCAGAGCACCGCGCCGCCGATCCCCGGCACCAGATGCCGTACGGCGCCGGGGATCCGGGCGGCGAGTGTCGCTCCCCTGTCCGGGGAGTGGCCGGTGTCCTGCTCGCCGTACCAGACGTCGACCGGAACGGTGATCCTCCCCAGGTCGAACGGCCATCGCCCCATGGCCAGCACGGTGTCACGGGCATAACCGGCCGCCCCCTGCGCGAACCCCTCGTCCAGCGCCCGGCGGTAGGCGGCCCCGAACCCGGGATCCCGGTATACCGCCAGGTCGGAGGCCGGGCTGCCAGCCATGACCATGTCCCACATCGCGCCCGCGCCGAAGCCGGCGAAGAACTCCTCCGCTCCGTCCGGATCGTGCACGGCCCTGTCGACGAGCCCGCGCAGCTCCGCGGGCAGCGCCTCGGCGAACTCCGGCGCGGCGACCTCGTCCGCGCCGGACACGATGGCCAGCGCGGCGGCGATCCCCTCGACAGCGCACGCGAGCGCGAACGGCGCGCCCTGCGAGCTGCCGACCACCGCCGGGGATCCCAGCCCGCGCAGCTCGGCGAGACGGCGGACGTCCTCGGCGAAGTCGGCGAACGTCCGGCCGGGGGCAGGGGTCGAGGCGCCGAGTCCCGGGCGGTCCACGGAGACAAGACGCACCCCGAGCTCATCGACGGCATCCGTGCCGAAACCGAGCCACCGGCTGGTGGCCGCCCCGGGACAGAGCAGCACCGGAATGCCGTCCGGCGCGCCCCACTCGGCCCAGCCGAGCAGCCGCCCATCGGGGAGCCGGCTCTCACCGAGCCGGACAGGATCGTCAATACGCACACTCATAGGCCCTATTTTTTCCGCAAGCAGCCTGTATCCGCACCGGATTTTCGTCCCCCAGCGGGGCCGCGCCGGTTCCGGACCGTAAATCCCTCCCGAACCCCGCGAACGCGGTGGCCGACACCGCTATGCCCGCCCGCGCCTGGCTTCTTCACACGGCGTCCGGTTCGGCGTCGGCCGATTGGATGTAACATACATTATTACAGCAAGGAGGACGATGGCTGCGAACAGCCGGCTGACGATCGCCGTACACGCTCTGACCTGGATCGCGCTCGCCCAGCGGCGCGGGCAGGAGTGGCTGACCTCGGAGCAGGTCGCCGCCAGCGTCAACACCAATGCGGTGATCATCCGGCGTAGCCTCGGCGATCTGCGCCGGGCGGGCCTGGTGGAGGTCCGTCACGGGGCCGGGGCCGGCTGGAGCATGGCCCGCGCACCCGAGGACATCACCCTGCTCCAGGTGTACGACGCCGTGGAGCGAGAACCGCTCTTCGCCATGCACCACACCGAGCCCAACCTGGAGTGCCCGATCGGCCGGGGCATCCGGCCCGTGCTGGGCACGGTCTACGAGCGGGCCGACCAGGGCCTGCGCCGTGAACTCGGTCGCACCTCGATCGCCGATGTGCTGCGGGACTGCCTGTAGGCGCGATGACGCGCGCTTTCAGTAGTAACAATGTTTGTTTCAGCAACGCGGAAGGATCTTCGCCGGTGCAGGACAGCCGATACCCGATCGTCGAGCTCAGGCAGTACACCCTGCACGAGGGGGGACGCGAGGTGCTGATCGACCTCTTCGAGAGGGAGTTCATCGAGCCCCAGGAGGCTGCGGGGATGACCGTCATCGGCCAGTTCCGCGACCTCGACGCTCCGAACCGGTTCGTCTGGCTGCGCGGATTCCCCGACATGCGGCACCGGGCCGAGGCACTGCGCTCCTTCTACGGCGGTCCGGTCTGGAAGGCGAACCGGGATCGGGCCAACGCGACGATGATCGACTCCGATGACGTGCTGCTGTTGCGCGCGAGAGCGGACTTTCCAGCATCGGCGCGGCCTCCGGTCGGCGATGCCGCGCCGCCGTCGATCGTCACCGCGACGATCTACCACCGCGACCGGCCGTTCGACGACGCCTTCGTGGACTTCTTCGACCGTTCCGTACGACCGGTGCTGGCCGAGACCGGAGCACGACCGCTGGCCTGCCTGCGGACCGAGTACGCCGAGAACACCTTCCCCGCCCTGCCGGTCCGCACCGGGGAGAACGTCTTCGTGTGGTTCTCCCGGTTCACCGGTCCCGGCGATCTCGCCGATCACCAGGACCGGCTGGCCCGCTCGCGTACCTGGCACGATCGGGTGCTCCCGGAACTGTCGGAAACGCTCACCGGCACTCCCCAGCTGCTCCGGCTGGCCCCCACCGCGCGATCACTGCTGCGCTGAGACGCGGTCACCCTCGGGTCAGGCTCAGGCGGGGCGCCTGCTAGCGTTCGCGAACGGGTGTGTCCGCACGTCGTTCACCCCGGCCAGCCGAGTGGAACAGGACCTGCGATGAGCCCCGAATCGACGCCGCGCCAGGCGGTCGCCGAGCAGATGATCTCGATTCCCGCCGGGAGCATCTTCCTGCGGGACGAGGGCACGAAGGCGATCTGGAAGGTCGAGGTCGGGGCCTTCTGTCTGGCGCCGTATCCGGTGACCCGCGAGCTGTACCGCGCCGTTCGAGGCGAGGCGCCCGCGAGCCCGGCGGGGCCGCGGACACCGGTGACCGAGGTCTCCTGGATGGACGCCGTCCGGTTCTGCAACCTGCTTTCCCAGGCTACGGGGCTCGGCCCCTGCTACTCGATGGGTGACGACCCCGACGGCCAGGACGTGGTCTGCGACCGGGAGGCCGACGGCTACCGCCTCCCCTCCGAAGCGGAGTGGGAGTACGCGTGCCGGGCCGGGAACTCCGACGTGCGCTACGGGGAGCTGGACGAGATCGCCTGGCACCGCGGGAACTCCGGCGACGAGGTGCACGACGTCGCGACCAGGGCGCCGAACGCCTGGGGCCTGCACGACATGATCGGCAACGTGTGGGAGTGGTGCTGGGACGTCTACGATCCCGAGGTCTACGGCCCGTACCGGGTGTTCCGGGGCGGCGGGGTGTACGACGACGCCCGGGGATGCCGGGCGTCGTGCCGCCGCAAGAGTCACCCGACCTTCCGCATCGACGACCTGGGGTTCCGGCTCGCCCGATCGCGGTGAGTGGGCGCCCATTCCGAGGTCAGGGCCTGCCCTTTGTGACGCCGCGGCGGCTTGACGAGAAGCCGCTCCCCTTCGGGGAGCGGAGGACAGGTATTGCCCTTGATAAGCCCCGCAGAGGCCTTGGTCCGGGAAAAGTGCCAAGGTCACGGGTTTGCGGCTCAACCTGAGATGGGCACTCTCACTCCTGCGGCCGGTTGTCCGGGGCCGGGGACTCCGGCCTCGACAGGCGTTCCCTCGGCGCTCCACCACGGGACGGACCGCGTACGGAAGGTCGCGTGACCGTCACCGTCCGGGGCGTGAGACGCCGACGCGAAGAGGAGAGATCATGTCGAACCCGCCGCTTCCCGAGGAAGCAGTCGCCATGCTGAAGAGGCCGAATCCGGCCGTCATCACCACGCTTCAGCCCGACGGCCAGCCGGTGTCCACCGCCACCTGGTACCTCTGGGACGACGGCCGAATCCTGGTCAACATGGACGAGGGCCGCAAGCGGCTGAGCCACCTGCGCGACGATCCCCGGGTCGCCCTCACCGTGCTCGAGGGGAACAACTGGTACACCCACGTCAGCATCATCGGGCATGTCGCCGAGATGCACGACGACACGGATCTGACCGACATCGACCGGCTGGCCCAGCAGTACCTCGGGAAGAAGTACCCGCAGCGGGACCGCGGCCGGGTCAGCGCCTGGATCGAGATCGACCGCTGGCACGGCTGGGGCAAACACAAGGACAGCAGCCAGCCCGGCTGACACCCGCAATCGACCCGGAGTCCGGCGACACCTCCGTGCCAGTGAGTGTCCAGATGGACGGCCTTGCACTTAGTCGGTTGTGCCCAGGTGGGCGAACAGGTTCCCCTAGATCAGGAGGAGGACGGCTCGCTCTCGACGACCCAGTCCTCGGCACGTGTGAGTGCGTGATCGTAGGGACCGGAGTCGTCCCATCGCCAGGTGACCCCTCAGCGGATCACGACAACGCGTCCCGTTCAGAAGGGCCAGTCCGCGTTGCGGCCGGATTCCAGTAGCGGGATCATTCGGAAGGCCGCGTCGGTCAGGCCGCCGAAGGTGTGTCGGTTCTCCCTTCCTGACGGGGTGGCGCCGTGCTGGTAGCCGCCGAAGTTCCACATGTACAGCGGCACGTCCCGCGGGACCAGGTCGTCGATCCGCCGCTCCGGTCCGCCTCCGTAGGAGGCGCCGTTGGAGGGCAGCCAGCCGGGGCGGGTCTGCTCGTCGGTGACGATGACGATCCGGTCGTGATCGCGGAAGTGGCGCTGCACCGCCGAGGGGATGTCGGTCCCGTCGAGCTGGCTGAACCGGTCCAGGATCTTCAGCAGCGACTCGCCACGCCGGAACTTCACCTGTGCGTTCCGGATGCCGAACTCCACCAGGTCGGCCTGCTCGGCGCGGAGCGCGACCGCCGTGCCGAAGACGGCGGCGGCGTCCGCCCACGGCAGCGTGGAGTGCGCGCTGAACTTCTGCATCCACATCGACGGCGACCGGTCGACCAGCACCAGCGTACGGCCGTCGAGCGCGGGCACCCCGGCCAGCGAGTGCGCCAGTGCCCGCTCCAGCGGATAGGCCCAGCGCGGCGAGGACGCGGCCCGGTAGGCCGCCAGGAACCGGAAGGGGAACTGGCGCGAGCGGGCGACCTGCTCGGGGTCCGCCAACTGGACGGCGACGCGCTCGGCCACCTTGTCGGAGACACCCGCCCGGTCGAAGTTGCGCAGGTTGCGCAGCCGTGCCATGTAGCCCATCGAGTCAAGGACGGCCTCCCAGGCGGTGGCGTCCATCGGACCCTGCAGCCAGCCCGCCAGCGACTCCCAGGTCATTCCGGCGGCCCTGAGCCGGCCGGGGTCGCCGAGCGCGGCACGCCGCCGGCCGACCGGCAGGGCCATCAGCTCGGCACGGGCGGTCAGCATGCCGAGGGCTGCGGGGATCCGCTCGTCACGGTGGTGCCTGCGGTTCAGCGCGTGCCTGAACAGCTCACCCTGCCAGGGGCACGCGGGGTCCGGTGTGGGATGGACCAGGTCGATGACGTCACCGAACCGCCAGCCGTGCGCGTCGGTGTCGTACTTGAGCAGACTGCGCTCGGTGTAGAGGCGGGCCACCGCGTCGGCCACGCCGCGCTTGACCGGCTTCGGGATGGAACGGCCGTAGCGGGAGGTCCAGTAGGCCAGCGCCTCACCGGGCTCGTCGGGACGCCGCAGCACGCTGTCGACCAGTCGGCGGCCGCCTCCCTCGAGGCCGGCGTCCCGCCGTGCCTTGACGGCCTCCAGCGCGGCGACGATCGGAGCCGAGCGCATGTCGGCCTCGCGGCGCAGCCAGGGCAGGAACCGGGCCAGCCAGTCGACGTCCTGGACCGCGACCTGGTGGACCAGGTTTCGGAAGCGCTGGTCGCGCTCGGTCCCGGCCTCGTAGAAGCCGTCCTCACCGACCATGTTCGAGACCGCGAGCAGGAACAGCTCGCTCCTGGCGTCCCGAACATACCCCGGCGCGCCTTCGAAGGTCCGCCCGGAGGGCACGGGCTCGGAGACGACCGGGCTGGAGGTCGCGGGGCGGGTCGACGGCCTATTGAACTTGGACATGTGACGGGACCTCCTTCCGCACCGAGAGGGGTCCACGTTCAGAGGTCGTGCCCGAGATCAAAGTCGGTGACGGTACGTAGGTGCTCTGCCGTGCTGAGCTACACCGGCTCGCACCGGTGACGGGATTCGAACCCGCGACCGCCCCATCAGAAGTGGAAGTAACCGTTACCTGCGCACCGGGCACGCTCTGAAGTTGTGTCCCTCCCGAGATCAGATCGGCGACGGTGTTCGCGGGACTCGAACCCGCATGCCCGAGGGCGTTTCACCAGGAAGTAACCGTCATCTGCGCACCGGGAGGTGCGTGCACGATATTACGGGTGATCAAATACGCACGCATCCTATTTTCCGGTCATACTCGCCGCCATATTCAACCCCGCCCCGGAAAAGGAAGACCGCACCACCGCGGGATCGGTGCCGGGCATGACCGGATGGGTGGTCGTCACCGTGGAACAGCACGGGGGACCTGACCCGGCCGCGAGGCGGGAACCGGAGCCGACCGGGAGACGGGGCGCGAAGCAGCGCGGGAGACAGCGCGGGAAACAGGGAGCCGAGCAGCAGCCGGAACCGGCGATGGTGAAGGCGCCGGGTTTCCTGCGCGCGTACCTGAACACCGCGCGAATCAGCGACGGCGCCGTCCAGGTGGAGGGCGCCGCGGTGCTCCTCACCGAGGACGACGTGCGGCGGTTCGTCTCGGTGATGACCGAGCCCCGGCGCCGGGTACCGATACTGGTCCCCTCGTGACCCCGGGGTGGCACGGGAGCGCACCGATCAGCTGGCCGACGGCGTCGCCAGGGCGGGCCTGGTCGTGCGGCTGGCCGACCTGCGCGCCCAGGACCGGTTCAACGAGGCGATGGGCCCGGAGCTGGGCGTGTTCGGCGGGGCGATCCGCACCTACTTCGCCCCCTTCGATCCCGCCGGGGAGCGGTATCCCCGCCGGCACCCGCCCATGAGCGCCGCCGCGATCCGCAACCGGGGCACCGCCGCCCTCGACCGGATCGTCGACGGGACGATCGGTGGGACCGCGCATCGTCAGTTCCCCGACGACGTGCGGCGGACGCTCGACGTCGTGCACCGCGTACTCGCCGGACGGGCCGAACCGGGCGAGATCGTCGACGCCGCCGCACCCCGGCCCTCGAAGGTCGATTTCACCCGTGAGGAGATGCGACGGCGGATGATGGCCATGACCAGGCGTCCCGTCGTCCCAAAGGCCGAAGCCGTCACCCCCGCGAAGGCCGCCGTGGAAACCACCGCGGAGACCGCCCAGAGTGTCGCGGACCTGGTGGTCAAGGAACTGCGCGGGGAGTTGGAGACGGCGCTCGGACTCGCCACGTCGTCGCAGATCGCGGACGACTCCGGCCGGCTGCTCCGCGAGATCCGCGTACTCGGCGCGCACCTTTCCGGCCTGCGTGACATCGTCATGGAACGGCGCGGCGACGGGCCTGCCACCGGGACGGAGCAGAACCTCCGCGACGAGCACCGGTTGCTCAACGATGTACTTCCACGATGACTCCGCCGGCACCACCGGCAGGATCTGGATCGGCTACCGGGGCGAGCACCTGCCCAACACCCGTACCAACTGACCGGGGATCTCAGCCCGCCGGGGCCGGCTCGGCATCCGTCCCGAACCGCCGCCGGTAGGCCGGCGCGCTGAGCCCGGTCTGCCGCCGCGTCCGGGCGGGGTCCGCTACCCGGCGGCCGGTTTCCTGGCCGCGAGCCGCTCGATGACACCGGCTTTGAAACGCTCGTGCCGCTCCACCGCGAATCCCATCTCGCGCACCCCGATCAGGGGCCGGCGGCAGTAGTGCTCGCCGGCCGTCGGCACGCTGAAGAGGTCGACCAGCCGCTGTCCCATTCGCAGCGGCCAGGACGACGAGGCCACGTGGTCGGCCAGGAGCAGCAGGCCGCCCGGTTTGAGCACCCGGGCCATCTCCGCCAGCGCCGCCCGCTCGTCGGAGATGCCGCAGAGTGAGAACGTGCAGACGACCGTGTCGAAGCTCTCGTCGGGAAAGGTCAGTGCGCGCGCGTCGCCCTGCCGCAGGTCGGCCGCCCGGCCGAGGGTCTCGGCCCGGCGCCGGGCCGCCGCGAGCATGGCGGCGCTCCACTCCACCCCGGTCAGCCGGACGTCCTTGGGGTAGTGAGCAAGGTTCATACCGGTGCCGACCGCCACCTCCAGGGTGTCGCCGGACGCCTGCCCGCACAGCCACGGACGGCTGCCGGCGAAGAACCGGCGCTCGACGAACTCCATCCGCCGGTCGTACGAGCCGGCCTGTCTTTCCCAGTATCGAAGCGACCGTGTGTCCCGTACCGAAGAGTTCACCACGATTTCACAGTAACTCTCCGGTGGAACCGCCGAGAAAGATCCGCCGTGGACACCGAATCACGACCCGTAGTTCACATGAAAAAACTTTGTGCGTTCAGTTCACATTTTACGGAAGATGGTCTACGGTCCATGAGTGTGACGCGGCGCACACTCGATCGGATTACCGAGCGGAGTCCCCTCGCTCCGATCCGGTTCGGGCCGCGCGTCCCGTCGAGGGAAACCCCAGTCCGGCAGTGCCCCGGGCACCGACCTCGGAGGAAACATGGGCAGCGTCGACCGTGCCACCCTGACCCGGGGCGGCAACCCCGTAGCCCTGGCGGCCAGCGGTGACCGCGCCGCCGGAGCGGTGAGCGGCGACCAGACAGGCGGGACGGGCGCGGGCATCCGCGCCCTGGTGGTCCCGCACGAGGAGCGCATCGCCGTGATCGCCGAGGAGCAGCGCGCCGTCGACCACGCGTACGACTGCGTCGAGCGCAGACGGCTCGGCGCCGACCGGGTCAGGAGCACGCACGGCCAGGAGCACCCCGACGTCGGTCTGCCCTTCGTCCCGGACGTTCCCCCCGAGTTCGGGGTGGAGGACGACCTCGGCGAGCAGCCGCTCGTCTTCATGCGCGTCGACGTCACCGACGACCCGGACGGCCGGGAGACCTGGCGCATCGGACGCCGCGCGGTCCGCGACGCCGAGGGCGATCTCGTCGTGATCAGCTGGACCACCGAGCAGGCGGTCCGCTGGATGAAGGCCCGCGCCTCCCGCCCCGGCGAGATCCGGCTCCGCCGCAAGCTGCGCCTGCACGGGCGCACGGTGACCGACTACCTCGACGACATCCGGCCCCGGATCGCGAACCGCAGACTCCAGGAGGTTCCGGAGGCCGTCTCCCCCGCCGAGGAGCCGCCCGGCGAGAACGCCGACGCCTTCCTCCTCGCCGACCTCGACCGGGCCCGCGACGGGCTGATGCGCGACATCGTGGAGACCATCCAGCGAGACCAGCTGGACCTGGTCTCCGACGGGCGGCCGGGGGTGCTGGTCGTGCAGGGCGGCCCGGGGACCGGCAAGACCGCGGTCGGCCTGCACCGCGTCGTCTGGCTGCTGGACCCGACGAACCGGGGGCTCACCCCGGACGACGTCCTGGTGGTCGGCCCGCACCGGGGGTTCCTGCGCTACGTCAGCCAGGTCCTGCCAAGGCTCGGCAGCCGGGGGGTGGCGACGGTGGAGGTGGCGCGGCTCTGGGACGGCGAGGTCCGCGCCGTCGACACTCCCGCGGCGCACCTGGTCAAGTCGGACGAGCGGATGGCCGAGGTGCTGCGCCGCGTCGTCGAGAGCGGTATCCGGCCCGAGGTGCCGGCCTCGCACATCAGCGACGACGTCTTCAGCACCCCGTACCGGGGAGCCGCGCTGACGCTTCCCGGTGCCGAGATCGAGGCGCTCGTCGTCGAGGCGCGCGACTCCAGCGGCCCCTACCTGGTCCGCCGCCGCAAGTTCGTCGACACGTTCGTCGACCGCCTGCTGAGCAGGTACGCCAAGGCGCTTCCCGGGCAGCGTCCGGACGGCACCCTGCGCTCCGGGATCGAGAGGCACGGCCGGGTGGCCTCCCTGATCAACGCGGTGTGGCCGGCGATCAACGCCGAGACCATCCTGCGCAGGACGCTGAACGACCCGGACGCGATCCACACGGCGGCTCCCGGCGTGCTGACCGAACAGGAGCGGGAGGCGGTGCTGCGCCCCCGGGTGAGCCGTGCCTCCGAGGAGCCCTGGACTCTCGACGACCTCGTCTGCCTTGAGGAGCTGCGCCACCTGTTGTCCGGGGATGAGCCGCGCCGTTACCGGCACATCGTGGTGGACGAGGCCCAGGATCTCACCCCCATGCAGGCGCGCTCCATCGCCCGCCGCTGCCCCGGCGGTTCGATGACCGTGCTCGGCGACCTCGCCCAGACCACCGACGCCCGCCAGTACGACGTGTGGGGGCGGCTCGCCGGAATCCTGAGCGGGCGCGACGGCTGGCACCTGGCCGAGCTGGCCGTGGGCTACCGGGTCCCCGACGAGGTCATGCGGTTCGCGGCGCCGCTGGCCAGGGCCGTGTCCCTGTCCACCACCGTCCCGGTGTCGGTACGCCCCGCCGACGCGACCTCGCTGACGATCACCCGGACCGGACCCGAACGGTTGGCGGACGAGGCCCTTGCCCGGGCGCTGGATCTCGCCACGGCCGACCTGGAGCGGTCGCGGTCGGTCGCGCTGATCGCCCCGGACGGCACCGCGCTGCTGGAGGAGCTGGAGCGGAAGGTCGCGGCGCTGCAGGGAACCGTCGCGGCGGACGACGCACCCCCGGTGAGCGTGCTACCCGCGACCATGACCAGGGGCCTGGAGTTCGACCACGTCGTGGTGGTCGAACCCGCCGCCATCGCCGACCAGGGGCCCGCGGGACCGCGCCGGCTCTATGTGGCGATCACCAGGTGCACCCGGTCGCTCACCGTCGTCCACGCGGCACCGCTCCCCGAGGTGCTGAGCGGCCCGGAGGCCCCGGCACTCGCGGCGCCGGGAGAACCGGCTACTTCCACGATCACGGTGCAGAACGGATCGGCACACCCCGTACCGAAAGAGATCACCATCTCACCGCTCACCGCACAGCACGATTCGGCACCTCCCGTACGAGAGGAACCCATCACCTCATCACCCACCGCGCAGAACGGGTCAGCACCCCCCGTACCGGAGGAACCCACCACCGAGGAGAACACCACGATGAGGCCCGACACCCCGGCCACGGATGAGAGCTTCCGGTCCTTCGTCTCCTCGCTGGAGGAGCGGGTCGGCGCCGACAGGCGGTGCCACGTCCACGAGCAGGTGCGTTACCGGCTCATCGCCGAGCTGCACGGGGCCAGGCTCGTCCCCTCGCAGTCCCCTCTCGCCGACATCGTCTGCGAGGGGCCGCGGGGAGCGGTCCTGTACGAGGTCCTGGGAGAGGGCGGGCACACCTACGAGCGGATGCGCGAGGCGGTGCTGCGGATCATGGAGGTCGAGCACGTCGGCGGGGACCGCGCGGAGCACCGCTTCCTCGTGCTCCCCCAGGCCCCCGAGCCCGCGTGGGCACCGGCGATGCTGACCACCGCCTTCGACATCGCGACGATCTGGAGAGACGGCACCGGATGGGCCGGGGAGGATCTGGCCACCGCCCTCGGTCAGGCTCCCGACTGACCCGCTGCGGCCGGCGGTGCGGCCGGGTCTTCTACCAGGGGGACCGCTACGGCGGGGTTAACGTTCGCGTTCACCTCCCGGCAACAGCATGATCGCGATGCTCGGTGGCATGAGGAACAGGAAATCGTTCGTCGTCGCGGTCGCGCTGGCCGCTCTCATCGGTTCCGGGACCGCCGGCGCGAGCGCCGACCGCGTGGCCGTCGATCGCACCGCCGGCGACCGGCCGCCGCCGTGCGCGTCCCCGTCCGGGCCGTCCGAGCCGCCGGCGTTGAAACCGACCACCGTCACCACCATCGAGCAGGCGTACCGCTGCGTCTTCGCCAACTACTACAGCGGCCCGATCCTGGACTCCCACGCACTGCTGGTGCCCGCGTTCGCCGCGCTCACCCAGGAGTTGCAGCGCCGCGGGCTGGACCGGCCGAACGCCACCCTGCCGGCCCTCACCGGCCGCAAGGACGCCGACTGGGCCGCGTTCCGCGCCGTCTACCGGAAGGTCGTCGACACGTTGCCGGCCGACCCCGAGATACGGCAGGCGGTCGCCGAGGCGACGATGCGCGGCCTGGTGGGCAGCCTGGACGACAACCACGCGAACTGGAATCGTCCGGCTCCTGGCGGGGTGTCGCTCGGCGCCCGCCTCTCCGGCATCCGTCCTCCGGGCGTGGCCGATCCGGCGGCCACCCCGCCGGCCTTCGTCACCGAGGTTCTTCCTGACGGCCCGGCCGCCAAGGCGGGGGTCCGGCCGGGCGACGAGCTCGTCTCGGTCGACGGGGTGCCGCTCTTCGTCAACGGGGTGCTCTCCCAGGGCGTCCTTGACGGGATCGTCAGCCCCCCGGCGGGGAAGGCGATCCGGCTCACCCTGCGCCGCCCCGCCACCGGCGGCACCGTCACCGCCTCGGTCACGCCCGCGCCCGTCTCCGGACCGGAACCGAAGGTCGCCTCCAGGCTGCTGTCCGGCTCCGTCGCCTACGTCGCGCTGCCGGCCTTCTTCCCCGGCGCGGCGGACGAGGTCCTTGCGGCCATCGCCTCCCTGCGCAAGAAGGCGACCCCGCGCGGGGTAGTGCTGGACCTGCGCGGCAACGGCGGCGGCAGCCCGCGGGAGGTCGCCAGGCTGCTCGGCGCCTGGTCGCACGGCAGGACCACCAGCTACTGGTGCGACGTGCGCGACCACTGCACCGCCAACCAAACCGACGACACCGTGCCGCTGCTGGGCCTGCCCCTGGTCGCGCTCACCGATCGCGACTGCGCCTCGGCGTGCGACTCCTTCACCAGTACGGTCAAGGATCTCCGTCTCGGCACCCTGGTCGGCACCCGCACCGCCGGCGCGGTGTCGGGCCCCGGGGCCGGCTACCTGCTCGACGACGGCAGCGTCCTCATCCTGCCCAAGATCCATGAGATCGGGGCGAACCGGGAGGTCGTCAACACCATCGGTGTCGCCCCCGACCACCAGGCCCCGACGACCTCCGCGGACCTGTCCGCCGGACGCGACCCGGGCGTCGCGAAGGCCCTGACCCTGCTGAAGTAGGCCCTCCCCGATCACGGAGCCCGGCGGTCGCCGGGCTCCGTCCCGGTACTGGGGACGGGGAACCGCACGGTCAGCTCAAGACCGCCCCCGGGGTTGGGGCGGGCGGCGAGAGTGGCGTGGTGGGCACGGGCGATGGAGGCCACGATGGACAGTCCGAGGCCGGCGCCGTCGGCGGTCCTGGTCCGGGAGTGCAGCCTGCGGAACGGCTGGAACAACTCGGCGATCCGTTCGGCGGGCACGTCCGGGCCGGTGTTGCGGACGGTCAGCACGCCCGTCGCGGTGAGGCCGACGTGCACGGTCCCGCCGGGGCAGTTGTAGCGGACCGCGTTCTGCAGCAGGTTGGTCAGGAGCCTGCCGAGCAGCACCGGGTCACCCGCGACGAGGACCGCCCGGGTGTCGGTGGTGATGACGACACCCATGACGACAGCGTCGGCGGCCGTCTCCTCGACCGTCTGGCGGACCAGCGCGTCCAGGGCCACCGGCTCCATGCTGCCCGGACCGTGTTCCGCCTGGGCGAGCAGGAGCAGCGAGTCGATCAGCCGCTCGGTCCGCCGGTTGGCGGTCAGCAGCTTCTCCCGTACCGGGATCAGCCGGGCCGGCAGCGGGTCGTCCAGCCCGATCTGGATCGCGGCCCGCTGGACGGCCAGCGGGGTCCGCAGTTCGTGGGCGGCGTTGGCGATGAAACGGCGCTGGCTGTCCACCGACTGTTCCAGCCGTTCCAGCATCGCGTCGAAGGTGTCGGCGAGGTCGGTGAGCTCGTCACGGGGGCCGGCCAGCGCGATCCGCTCGTGCAGGTTGGACAGGGAGAGCCGGTGCGCGGTGGCGGTGATGTGCCGCAGCGGGCTCAGCACCCGTCCGGCCAGCCACCAGCCCGCGACCACCGAGACGACGGCGAGCACCGCGATCACGATCGCGCTGACCGTCCACTGGTACCGCAGCACCGCGCCGGGCAGGGCGATCATGGTGTCGACGGCCTCGGGCAGCGCCGGGCGGACACGCACCTTGGGCGCTCTCGGGGGAAACTCGCCGAAGGGCGACAGGCTCTCCGCGATGGAGCTGGCCCGGCTCTCCAGCGCGTTCGTGAGCAGCAGGTTCACCACGGTGAGCAGGATCGTCGAGGTGACCAGGAACAGGCCGGTGTACAGCAGGGTGAGGCGCGCTCGTACCGTGCCGAAAGGTTTCCAGGCCGCGTGCCGGGTCACGGCGGAGTTCCCAGACCGTACGCCGGGCCACGGCGGACATCCGGCCCCGAACGTTCCCGGGCCGTACGCCGGGTCACAGCAGGTACCCGGCGCCCGGCACGGTCCTGATGCACGGCGGGTCGCCGAGCTTGGCGCGCAACCGGCTGATGATGACGCGCACCACGGTGGTGAACGGGTCGACGTGCTCGTCCCACGCCGACTCCAGCAGCGTCTCGGCGCTCACCACGCTCCCGTTCGCCCGCATCAGCACCTCCAGCACCGCGTACTCCTTCAGCGACAGCCTCAGGAAGCGGCCGTCGCGGGAGACCTGCATCCGCTGGGGGTCCAGCACGATCCCGTGCCGTTCCAGCACCGGTGGCAGCGGCGCCTGGCTGCGCCGTCCCAGGGCCCGCACCCGCGCCACCAGTTCGGTGTAGTCGAAGGGTTTGGGCAGGTAGTCGTCGGCCCCCAACCCCAGCCCGGCGACCCGTTCGGGCACCGACGCGGCCGCGGTCAGCATCAGGACGCGGGTACGTGCCCCGGCCCGCACCAGATCCCGGCAGATCACGTCGCCGGGTATCCCGGGCAGGTCCCGGTCCAGCACCAGCACGTCGTAGTCGTTGACGGCCAGCCGTTCCACCGCGGCCTCGCCGTCGTAGGCCACGTCGACCGCCATCGCGTGCCGCTGCAACCCCATCGCCACCAGGTCGGCCAGATCCCGCTCGTCCTCCACCACCAGTATTCGCATGATCGAAGTCGTATCCGACCACCGGTAACAGCGGCGTTAACGCACGGGCCCGTGCCCCGGTCCGTCCCGTCTGGTCGGGCATCACGTTCCTCCCGTCGAGGCTATTTATACAATTTTTCTTTGGGTAAACTCAGGACATGACCTACGGGACAGGGCTCCCCTGCACGGCGCTGCCGCCGCGGGGGGCGTGAGGCGGACGTGACCGGACGACGGAAACCTCACGGGACCGATGACGCCGACGGTTCGGGCGGCGCGACGCCCGAAGGGGCGCCCGCACGAGGCGCCCGGACCGCCGAACGCCCCGTGGCGCCGGCGACCGGCCGTCGAGGGCTCATCCTGACGATGCTCCGCGAATCCACCTCACCGCTCGGCATCGGCGACATCGCCGCGCGACTCGATGTTCATCCCAACACGGTGCGGTTCCATCTCGACGCCCTGGCGGAGACGGGCCAGGTCGAGCGGGTCCACGCGGCGCCCACCGGTCCCGGCCGGCCGCCACTGGTGTTCCGGGCACGGCCCGGGATGGATCTCGGCGGGCCGCGCAACTACCGCCTGCTCGCCGAAATCCTGGCCGGCAACCTGGCCGCCGGCCCGGACCCCGCCGCCAGGGCCACCGAGGCAGGACGTGCCTGGGGCGGTTTCCTGGTCGACCGGCCCGCTCCGTCCGCCGCCCTCTCCCGCGGGGAGGCGGTGCGCGAGCTGGTACGGCTGCTCGACGACCTCGGGTTCGCGCCGGAGGAACAGCCGGCGGGCGATCCGCGGCGGATCGGGTTGCGGCACTGCCCGTTCGTCGAGCTGGTCGGCACCCAGGCCGCGGTGATCTGCCCGCTGCACCTGGGGCTGATGCGGGGGGCGATGGCGGCGCTCGGCGCCCAGGTGACCGTGGACCGGCTCGTCCCGTTCGCCGAACCCGACCTGTGCCTCGCACACCTCACGACAGCGGACGGCACCCGGTGACCGGCAACGCCCGCGACGGAGAAAGGAACCACGGATGACCCCGGCATCGGCCGCCGCCACCGGCGTGACGTTCGTCTGGCTCGGGATGGTGCTGGCCATCTCGTTCCTGGAGGCACCGCTGAAGTTCCGCGCGCCCGGGGTGGACCTGCGCGTCGGGCTCGGGATCGGCCGGCTGGTCTTCCGCGCCCTCAACACCGTCGAGGCCGTCCTCGCCGCGGCGCTCATCGTCATGATCCTCATTGCCGGCCCACCAACCGGGACGGTGGTCGCCGCCGCCGTCACCGTCGCGGTCCTGGCGGTGCAGCTCGGTCTGGTCCGGCCACGGCTGACCCGGCGCACCGACCGTGTCCTCGCTGGTGAGGACGCCCCACGCTCGAAGGACCACCACGCCTACATCGTCCTTGAGACCGCCAAGGTCGCCGCCCTGCTCGTCACCGGCATCCTGCTGCTGACGGCGTGAACCGACCAGGATAGAAGGGAACCACCATGCTGACGACCTCTCTGACCACCCTGACGAACGAGCACCTGACCGCGGCACGAAAAGCCGCGAGTGGGCGCAGCGCCCACACCGTCCACGGCGGACGCCGGAACTCCCTGCGTCAGACGCTGCTCGCGCTCGCCGCCGGACGGCGCCTCGACGACCACGAGAGCCCCGGCGAGGCCACCCTGCAGGTGCTGCACGGACGCGTACGCCTGGCGACCGGCCAGGACAGCTGGGAGGGGAGGGCAGGTGACCACGTGGCCATCCCGGCGGAGCGACACAGCCTGACCGCGCTCGACGACTCCGCTGTCCTGCTCACCGTGGTGATGCGTCCCGGCCCGGTGCCCGGAGAGGACGCGCGCGATCCGGCCGGCTGAGCGCCGAGGACCCACCGGCGGCCCCGCGCCGTCCTGGCAGCCGGTGGGTCAGGGGTGGGTTCACCCGCGTTTTCCCATGGTGTAGAGGCGGATCTCGATGCCGTCGGGGTCGGTCACCCCGCTGATCAGCCATCCGATGCTGGCCTCGGCGATTCCGGAGTGGGCCGCGCCGACGGCGTCAAGGTGATCCGACCACTCCACCAGCGCGTCGTAGGTCGGTACGCCGAGTGCGACGGGGTCGAACCCGCGCAGTTCCCCGGCCAGCCGTGGCTCCTCGCGCAGCGCCAGCATCAGGGTGCCGTCCCGGTCGCGCAGCGCCACACCGCGCAGCACGCCCGCCTCGACGAACTCGATCGCCACCTCAAGGCCGAGCACCCGCCCGTACCACTCGACGCTCTTGCGCACGTCCGAGACCGGCAGTTTGACGTGATGGAATCCGCCCAGGGCCGTCATCGGTCACCCCTTCCCGGCCGGCGGGGGCGCCGGCGCGGATATGAAGTTATTGGAATCCCACCTTATGGCCGCCCAGCAGGTCCGGAACAGTGAGGAGCGGCGCGCCGCCCATGGCGCGTTCGCCACCGTCCTCGCCGGGCCGGTGGGCGTCGGGCTCCACGGCCGGTTCGCGGGCGCGCACCGTCCGCGACCACCGCGAAAGCAGCTGACCGCTCCGGGGAGAGCCTCGGTGGAGGAGCTCCGGGGTCCGAGGGGAAGAGCTCCCCGGCCTGCATATCCGAGATCTTTCGAAGATTGGATCTGCACAGCCGCCGGCAATCCATCACCAACGCTTTTCATATTTCGGTATATATCAGCTTTTTTCGGCATAATTAAGCATTTGCCAGTCAGGTGAGTGTGGCGGGAACGGGCCCGGGAATCATTCGGGAGTACTGACGGACTAGCTGGCGACGCGGGATCCCTGGATGGCGACACACGCCGGATCTTGGGGGTGCACGGTGTTCGGACTGCCCGAGTTGGGCTCGGGCCTGGGTTACCGGGCCGAGCTCGCAGAGATGATCGACCAGCACGCCGACCGGATCGACTGGCTGGAAGTGATCACTGAGCACTTCCTGTTCGCCCCGGCCGACCGGCGGGAACGGTTGCGCGCGCTGGCCACCCGGTTCCCGATCGTGCCGCACGGGGTGGAGATGTCCATCGGGTCGGACAGCGAGGTCGACGGGGACTACCTTGAGGCGCTGGCGGCTCTGGTCGCCGAGATCGACGCGCCGTGGTTCAGCGACCATCTCTGTTTCACCCGGACCGATCAGGTGGCGCTCGGGGTGCTCGTGCCGCTGCCCCGTACCCGCCAGACGGCATGCCGGCTGGGACGCCGGGCACAGCGGGTGCAGGACGCGGTGGGGGCACCGTTCCTGCTGGAGAACATCACCTACTACGTGGATCTGGCCGGCCCGCTCAGCGAGGCGCAGTTCATCGCCGAGGTGATGGAGAACTGCGAGTGTCATCTGTTACTGGACCTGACCAATCTCGACATCAACGCCCGCAATCACGATTTCGATCCACTGGAGTTCCTCGGCACCATCCCGGTGGAGCGGGTGGCGCAGGTGCATCTGGCGGGCGGTGAGGACTCGGACGACGGCGAGCCGTCCCTCGACACCCATGGTGAACCGGTACCGCCCCGGGTGTGGGAGCTGCTGGCCGAACTGGTGGGCCGCACCACCGTTCAGGCCACCCTGGTGGAACGGGACCGGAACTTCCCCGACGATCCGTACGAGCTGCTGGCGGAGATCGACCGGGCTCGAACCCTGCTGGCGGGGAGTGTCTGATGGGCCTGCTGGAGGCACTGGCGGCGGTGCTGACCCGTGAGTCCGAGCTGGCGACGTTGCGTGAGCACCCCGCCCTGCTGCGGCGCCGTTACCGGCTGAGCGACACCGAGCTGGCCATGCTGACCGGCGCCTCCCCCGCGGGATTCCGGGTCACCGGCGAGAGTGTCCGCGGCAAGCTGGTACAGAAGGTGACGGCCTGCCTGCCCGCCACCGTCGCCGAGCTGAAGGCCCACCACCCGGAACTGCTGGACGGGTTCGCCGCCGCCACCGTTCGCCGGCCGCGACCGGGCGAGGGGGTTGTGGATTCCGGGGAGGCCGGGCAGCTGGTGACGTGGATCGACGGCCGGGTGCCGGCGCCACTGGTCGACTTCGCCCGCTACGAACTGCTGTGCGGACGACTCGCCGGTGACCGGCGGGCCGCCCAGGCAGCCGGAGAACCGGTCCTCGCTCCGGACGGACCGGTACGTGGGATGCTCAGCGTCTCCCCTGCCGTCCGGACCGCCTCCTTCGATCACGACGTCACCGCCGGGGTGCCGCCCTCGCGACTACCCGCCCGGCACACGTCGATCCTGCTGCGACGCCAGTGGGGTGAACCGGCCGTCCGGGTCTACCGGATCAACGACGCCACCGCCACCCTGCTGGACCACTGCGACGGCACCCGGAACGCGGCGGAGGTGGTCGCGGCGGTCGGCGCCGATCCCGACCAGGTCACCGGCATACTCACCCGGTTAGCGGCGGCCGGCGTGCTGAACCTCGTCCCTGACCGTTACTGAGGCGGCTCCCCGAGGGCCGTCCCCATCAGGCTCCGCGCCGACCTCACGGAGGTCACCCGAACGGCGCGGAAATCGGCCCGGCAACGGGTCGTCGAGCCGTGACCCGCCCACGGTGGGTCACACGGGGAAAGGAAGCCCATGAACACAGAGACACCGGTCGACGTCACCACCGATCAAACGTTCGTGTTCGAGCCCGTCGTCGATCTCACCTCTGCCCAGGCACCGGACCGCTGCGGTGGAAACACCTGTAGCCGATGCGGTCATTAGCCACAACCGCGACAATGGACAGCGGAGGAGCGGGGCGTCGACAACCCCGCTTCTCTGCTGTCCGTCACCGTGGTCGACCGGCCGTACTTCCGGAAGCCGGTCACGCGAGGAACGTCACTTCCGCGTGCGAGATCTGCTATCCGCAGTGAACCCCGCGCACGGTGCGCACGGCCTTACCGATCACTCCCGTGATGTCGATGCACTTGCTCCGGGCCGAGATGTACACCGGGCCCGCGTACTGCGCGAACCGCCCGTGCTCGTGGGCGGCCTGCCCGCCACCGGTGAGGCTGAGGGTCACCGCCTTGTTGGTCACAGCGACCCTGGAACCTCGGGCGATGGCGCAGTTCTTTCCGTTGCCGGAGTTGTAGTAGAGCTCGATGACGCCCTTCTTCGGGCCGGACTTGGGGATCCTGTAGGTGTCGATCAGGCGGTAGCCGCCGCAGGGGGCCGCCGCGTTCGCCTGGGCCGGAGCGGCGACCAGACAGGTGGAGACCATCAGCGCGCCCGCCAGAACCGCGAACCTGCTCCGAGTGTTCATGTGTTCCTTTCCGATCATCGACGTCCCCCGAAGCCCTCGGACCCCGCGAGGACAGAAGGAGTTGATGATCGTATAAGGGTTTTTGTCAGACCAAAAAGTGACTGCCGAACCCGGGAACCGTCAACGATGCCCGCCCCCATCGATGAGCAGCCGCTCGACGCCTCACAGGCGCATGGAAGATCTCCGCCATCACCCTGGTCGCCGCCGACCCCCGGAAGGTGCGTCGATCGATCACGCCAGATCGGCGAAGTCACGGCTCGTCGCCGGCCCCGCCCGGACGACGTGGACGCCGCTCCCCGTCCCGACCTCCTCCGACCGGGCCCTGAGGGCTTCGATATCCACCTCGGCAGGCCACCGCGTTCCGCTCTCGGACCAGCGCACCCCCTCGATGTCGATGCCGCTCAGGTCGGCGGTGCGCAGATCGGCCGTCGTGAAGTCATCGAGGAACGCCCTCGTCGCGTCCTCGTCGCGGAGGGGAAGCTCCCGGCCCAGTACTTCGCCGACGGCCTGCCGGACCTCGGCCACGCACAGGTCGACGATGACGCCGGTGTGGGCGCGGGCGAGATCGTGAGCGAGGTCGGCGTCGAGGGCGCGGGCGCGGAGGAGAGCGCGCTCGATGTCGGGGACGTGGTCCAGGTCACCGGCAAGGGCGCGGGCACGGTCGAGGGCGCGGATGAGGGCGTGGGCATGGGCGTAGACGAGGTCGAGGACGTCGACGTGGACGGGGTTGAGGGCACGGGCGAGGTCGAGGGCGTGATCGAGGGCGAGGACGAGGGCGGAGTCGAGAGCACGGGCGCGGGCGAAGGCGCCGGCACGGGCGAGGTCAAGAACGAGGGTGTGGGCAACGGCACCCGCGTCGGCGCCGGCCAGGGCGAGGGCACTGGCATGGGCAAGGTTGCGGGATGCGGTGACGACATCGGGGTGGCACCGCAGGGTCAGGCGGACCTGGGGGTCGACCAGGCCGAGAGACCGCTCTGTGGCGGCGGGATCCTGTTCCGCCGCGGACGGTCCCGGCCGGGTGACCGGTGGGGACGTGACGGGCAGGATCGCGGTGAGGCCCGCTTCGACGTCGAGGACGGTGTCGAGGTCGTCGACGAGGGAGGAGTGCCGGGACTGGAGCAGGACCTCGCGCAACCCGGCTTCGACGTCGAGGACCGTGTCGAGGTCGTCGACGAGGGCGCGCCGGTGCTGCTCAAGGAGACGGTCGACGGCATCGTCGGAACGGTCGGCGCTCACTGTTCCTCCCCCCCTGCCCTGAGGTACGCGGCGGCGGCCCGGCGGGCTTTCTTGAGGCTCGCGCTGACCGCGTTGGGCGTCATCCGGAGCTGCTCGGCGATCTCAGCGGGCGTGTAGTCGCTCAGTGTCCAGGCCAGGACCTGGCGCTGGCGGATCGGCAGGCTCCGCAGCATCCGTAACGCGTCGTGGCGGACCTCCCATTCAGCGGCGGCATCCGGGCGGGGCAGCAGCGAGGTGGGTTCGGGGACCTGGCCGAGGAGTTCCTCGCGGGTGTCGGTGATCGTGCGGACCAGGGCGCGGGAGGCCACCGTGTGCACCCACGCCCTCGGCCGGTCGATCTCACTCCAGCGCCGGTACGCCTTGGTCATCGTGTCCTGGGCGATGTCCGTGGCGACCGGCAACGCGGCACCGTGGTTGACCAGGAAACCGACCAACTGCCTGATGGTGGCACGGTAGAAGGACGAGAACTCCTGATCGACCACGAGCCGCGCGGCCTCGTGTTCGTCAGGCGCGCCGGGGTGGCCGACCGGTACGGAGGCCGGAGCCGGATCATGGTCGCTCATATCGCCCCGCCCTTTCGCAGCACCGCGAGACACCCACCGAACACACCCGAATGACCGATCGCCGGATCATGGTCGCTCATGTCGTCCTGTCCTCTCTGTGGGCCGGGGTGCGGGTCATCCTCACACGGAGATGGCCCCTCGCGCCCCACTCATCCTCGAACTCCAGCCGCCCTCCATCGGTGATCGCCTCGGCCATCCGGACGAGGTGGCGGCCCCGAACCTCTTCGTGTCGCACTCGCCAGCGCAGCCGCAGCCACAGGCCGAACAGGGCGCATGTCGGGGCCATCATGGTCGAGACGACGGTGACCATCGTGTCCATGGGAAGACTCCTCCTCCTGGGGGCCGATGAACGGGCCCTTCATGGAGTAAGAGCCTGGACGGGCCGCTCCTATGAACTCCACAGGCAAGATCTTTCAAATGTGCGGGGTCATGCCTCGGTGTTCACCTGGAAACGGCGCCGTGACCAGCGGGGCCGTGGGACGCGAAAGGCGGCCGGACGGCTCCCGGAGGCGGCGCGATGAGTGAGCCGGGAACAGCTGGGCAGGTCGGAGTACTCGCGGAGGTCGTCTCCGCGCCCAAGGCCGGGCGCTACGTCCGTGAGTCGCTGGAGGTGGCATGTGAAGGAGCTGGAAACGCTGGGTCAGGTCGAGTTGCCGGCGGAGGCCACCTCCGTGCCCAGGGCGCGGCACTACGTCCGCGAGCTGCTGGCGGGCTCGGCGTGCGCCCGGACCGATGACGCGCTCCTGCTGGTGAGCGAACTCGTCACCAACGCCGTATGCCACTCCGACTCCGGACGCGTCCCCGGCGGACGGATCATCGTGGCCGTCGCCCGCCATAATGGAACGCTCCACTGTGACGTGATCGACGCCGGTTCGGCCGGACACACCCCACGGCTCCATACCGAGGTCGACTTCACCAGCGACGGGGGGCGGGGACTCTGGCTGGTCCAGGAACTTGCCACGGCCTGGGGCTGGAACGAGACCGCCACCGGCCGCGTGGTCTGGTTCCAGCTGGGGAGACCGTGAACTCCCGTCGCCGGCGTCTTCGAAACCATCGGCAGCGGTCCGGCCGGGGTTCATGTGATCCAGCCCGCGGTTTCCCAGAAGTCACCGGAACAAACGGAAATCGTAGAGAAATTGGCTTCGCCCATACCTACTTCAAGAATGAGAAAGCGAGCAATCAGATCCCTTGTTGTAACCGGTTCTCCTTATATCGTGCCTGGTGCCCGTGGCCGCCGAGTAATTAACGTTCGCGGCCATTCAGAGGAGGAACCCATGTACGGCAAGCGACAGCTGATGGTTCTCGGTCCGGCGCTTCTCGCGGTCCTGGCCCTTGGACCGGTCTCGATCTCATCCGCCTCGGCCGCGCCGGATCCCACGTCACCGGTGGTGAGCACCCTGCCGGCCAGGGTGACGGAGCCGACCCCACCGGCCAGGGACCCGAGAGGGGGGTACTGGAACGGCTACCGGGACGGTTACCGGGCCGCCGGCCAGGACTGCTCAAGGCCGAGGGCGAAAGCCGGAGAATTGCCCGGCCTGGCACTAAGAATAAGCGACTACGACAGAGGCTGGCTGGACGGCTACGACGACGGCCACGACAGGTTCTGCCGGTAACCACGAACAAAACACCTCCCCGGTCGGCGCCGAACGACAGAAACGCGCGGTCAAGCGCGTCTCACCGGCCGTGAACGAATAAGCGGAGCCCCGGCCGAAGGAATTTCACCGGCCGGGGCTCCGCTGTTCGCGTACTCCGCCGTCGCTCGCGAAGTCCCCCTGCCCAAAGGGCCCCTCGCCCCGGTACACGCGAAGGAACGGAGACCGGCGACCCGCACGGCGCGCCAGGCCGGCCGTGATCGCGCGAAGGGCTTCCCGTGGAGGGATCTCGTCGGGGTCGACCGACCCGCCGAGGAGCGGTTCCGCCGCATCCGGACCGCCATCGACGCACATCAGGTGCGGCGCGCGGAGTGGGCATCTCATTGCGTTCAGTTAGGTTTCCCTATATATATGCCTGAAGAGGTTGGACCTCTGGACGTCTGGCGAAGGGAACGACGTGGTCATCCGTGAGAATCTCGCGGCCAAGGTGGCGGCCGAGCTGCGCGTCTTCATCGCGGACGACCTTCAGCCGGGTGCGCAGCTCCCCTCGGAGAAGGACCTGGCCGAGCGCTGGGGCGTGAGCCGCACCACCCTGCGTGAGGCGCTCTGGCTGCTGTGGAGTGAGGGCCTGCTGGTCAGGCGGTGGGGTGTGGGCACGTTCGTGGCCGACAGCTCCGAGCCGGTCGTGATCGGCTCCAGCTCGATCATCCCGATCCGGGACGCGATCCGCTCGGCCGGGCACGAGCCGACGGTGTCCCACGGCCGGGTCGAGCAGGTCGGTGCCGACGCCGAGGTCGCCCAGGCCCTCGCACTGGACGGGGTGGCCACCGTGTGGCGGGTCGACCGGGTCTTCGACGTGGACGAGACCCCGGCGGTCTTCCTGCGCGACCACGTGCCCGCCCGGCTCAACGGGCGCGAGCTCGACCTCACCCCGCTGACCGATGTGAACGTCGACCTGCTGACCCTGCTGTCGGGGATGGGACGGACCCGGGTCATCCGGATGGAGGTCCAGATGGAGGCCGCGGGAGCGAGCGGCGAGATCGCCACCCTGTTGAAGGTGGCTCCCGGCACTCCCCTGCTCCGTGCCGTGCAGTCCAGCTACAGCGAAACGGGGCACCCGGTGATCTTCAGCGACATTCACTACCGGACGGACACGGTCCGGCTGAGATTCATCCGTACGGCGCGCACCTGACCGCCCCCTCGCTCTTCACGATTCACCTTCAAGATGCACGGAGTCCTCATGTCCACGAGGCGTTTTCACCCGTTTTCAGTAGCTATCGGAGCTATCGCACTGTTCGCCCTCGCGGCCTGCGGCAGTAGCGCCACCCCCACCACCGACGGCGGCACCGGGACGAGCACGGCGCCGGCGACGGTCCGCATCGCCACGAACAACTTCCTGCTCGGCACCCAGATGTGGGTGGCCCAGGAGAAGGGCTACTTCGCCGAGGAGAAGATCCAGGTGGAGTCGCAGATGTACCAGGAGGGCATCGACGGGGTGAAGGCCGTCGTCGCCGGCCAGGCCGATCTCGCGCCGGCGCTGGACTTCGCCGCGCTGAGCGCCGCCTCCGACAGGCTGCGGATCCTGGGCGCGATCGCCTCGCCGGCGCCGGGCTTCCACAAGCTGGCCGTGACGAAGGGGATCTCCGACGCCAAGGACCTCCTCGGCAAGCGCATCGGTTACGTCGACGGCACCCTGGAGTCGTACGTGACCATGAAGTACCTGGAGCAGCAGGGCATCGCGCAGGGCGACGTCAAGCTCATGTCCATGCCCGGCCTGTTCGAGATCGTCGGCGCGCTGAAGACCGGACAGCTCGACGCGGCCTGGATCTGGGCGAACGGCGTCGAGCAGGCGACCGCCGACCCCAACATCACGATCATGACCGACGACAAGTCGGTGCGCCAGGTGCAGTCGATCTTCCTGGTCGGCGGGACCGACTTCGTGGCCAAGAACCCCGCCGCGGTCGAGGGCGTGCTGCGGGCGTACCGGAAGGCCACCGACCTGGTCACCGCCGACCCGGCCGAGGCCGCGCGGATCGTCGCGGCGGGCACCAAGGGTGACGTCAAGGCACTGGAGACCGGCATCCCCGGCCAGGGCTACGGGCTCGGGCTCAGCAAGGGCCAGATGGAGCAGCTGGTCAACCTGCAGAAGTACCTGGTCGGCCTCGGCAAGCTCACCGGCGTCACCGACGTCTCGCAGATCGTGGACCTGACCGCCATGCGGGCCGTGGCGGGCGAAAAGGTCGAGGTCGGGAATTGACCGGCGCTGAGCGGAACGAGGCGGTCTCGTTCCGCGACATCGGCATCGACTTCACCGGGGGCCGGGGGGACTGGGTCCTGCGGCATCTGGACCTGACCGTCGAGGCCGGCGAGTTCTTCGTGATCGTCGGTCCCAGCGGATGCGGCAAGTCGACGTTGCTCCGCCTGATCGCGGGCATCGCCGACGCGACGGAGGGCGACGTCCGCACGCCCGAGGGACCGGTCACCCGGCCCGGGGCGGACCGGGCGATGATCTTCCAGAACGTCGACGTGCCGCTGATGGAGTGGCTCACCGCCAAGCAGAACGTCGAGTTCGGCCTGCGCATGCAGGGCCGTCCCCGCGCGGAGCGTTCGGCCGTCGCCGACGACTTCCTGCGCAAGGTCGGGCTGCAGAACGCCGCGGGCAAGTACCCGCACGAGCTGTCCGGCGGCATGAAGCAGCGCGTGCAGATCGCCCGGGTGCTGGCGGTCTCGCCGGGGATCGTGCTGATGGACGAGCCCTTCGCCGCCCTGGACGCCCAGACCAGGAAACTCCTCCAGCACGAGGTGTCGCGCCTGTGGCGGGAGGAGGTACGGACGGTGATCTACGTGACCCACGACATCCGCGAGGCCGTGCTGCTCGGCCAGCGCATCGCGGTGATGTCCGCGCCGCCCCAGGCGGGGATCAAGAGCATGTACCAGGTCGACCTGCCCTACCCGCGCGACGAGTTCTCCCCCGGATTCGTCGAGCTGGCCCGTCAGGTCGAGATCGACATCGAGGAGGAGGTGAACAAGCTGTGGGCCGACTCCGCCGTTCCTCGTTCTACTCGGTAGCCGCCGTGGTGGCGTTCGTCGTCCTGTGGCAGCTCGCGACGCTCGGCACCGACCCGACGCTGTTCCCGCCGCCCACCACGGTGGCCGACGCCGCGATCGAGCTGGTCTCGAACGGCACGCTCGGCAGTGCGATCCTGGTCAGCCTGCAGCGGGTCTTCCTGGGCTGGATCCTCGGATCGGTGATCGCGATCCCGCTCGGCATCCTCGCCGGGACCTCGCGGATCGCCAGGGCCGTCGTCGACCCGTTCATTCACTTCTTCCGGTTCGTCCCGGCACTCGCACTGGTGTCGGTCTTCATTCTCTGGTTCGGCATCGGGGAGGCGTCGAAGGTCAACCTCGTCGCCTACTCGGCGGCGTTCATCGTGATGGTGAACACCGCCAGCGGTGCGGCCTCGGTGCATGCCGACAAGCTCAACGCGGCGCGCAGCATGGGCGCGGGCAGGGTCACCCTGCTGCGGGCCGTGGTGTTCCCCGCCACCGTCCCGCACATCTTCACCGGTATGCGGCTGGCGCTCGCCAACGCGTTCCTGGTGATCGTGGCGGCCGAGGCCCTCGCGACGCAGAACGGCATCGGCTTCCTCATCTGGAACGCGCGCACCTACTTCAGAACCGACCAGATCTTCGTCGGCATCCTGTGCTTCGGAATCCTCGGCTTCATCGTCGACCGGCTCTGGAAGCGCATCGGGTCGACGTTCCTGCGCCGTTACCTCTTCTCCGCGGGCGGCTACTGATGTCACGACCAGGAGGACCGGTGCGTCCCAATGTCCTCGTCGTCTTCCTCGACGACCACGCCTCGTGGGCGCTGGGCTGTTACGGCAACTCGGAGGTGCAGACCCCGACGCTGGACTACCTGGCCGCCACCGGTGTGCGGATGGAGAACTCCTTCACCCCCACCCCGGTCTGCTCCCCCGGGCGCGCGGCCTTCCTGACCGGGAGGCTCTCCTCGCAGCACGGGGTGCACGACTACCTCAACGTGTGGGACCCGGAGGTGGACCGGCGCAACTGGATCGCCGACGAGCTGACCCTGCCGGAGATCCTGCGTGATCACGGGTACACCACCGGGCTGGCCGGCAAGTGGCACCTGGGCAGGTCGTTCGAGCGCGCCCCCGGCTTCGACTTCTGGTACGAGCTCGCCGACGAGCACGCGAACAAGGAGCACCTCGACAGCCCGTGGGAGCACTCCCCGGCTTTCCGCGGCGGCTACAACCGGCACGCCGTCACCGAGCGGGCGATCGACTTCCTCCGCGCCCGGGACGAGGAGAAGCCCTTCTTCCTGCACGTCGGCTACGTCAGCACGCACAGCCCGTGGGAGGGCCGCCCGGAGCGGTACGTCTCCCGCTACCGCCGGTGCGACTTCGACGACATTCCCGACGACGCCACCTACCCGTTCGGGCGGATGGCCTCGGAATCCCTGATGCCCTCCCGCCGGGACCGCCGGGAGACGCTGGCCCAGTACTACGCCTCGGCGACCGAGGTGGACGAGCAGGTCGGCCGGCTCGTCGACGAGCTGGAGACCCAGGGCCTGCGCGAGAACACGCTGGTCGTCTACACCTCCGATCACGGCCTGAACATGGGTCACCACGGCATCTGGGGCAAGGGAAACGGCACCAAGCCGTACAACATGGTGGAGGAATCCATCCGGGTGCCGCTCATCCTGAACCAGCCGGGCGCGCTGCTCGGCGACCAGTCCAGGTCCGAGATGGTCACCCACTGCGACCTGTTCCGCACCATCCTCGACCACACCGGCGTCGCGCTGCCCGCCGAGACACTGGCCGAGCGCAACTATCCGGGCCGCAGCTTCGCGTCGCTGCTGGGCGGGGGGCATGTGGCCGGGTGGCCCGAGGAGGTGTACGGCGAGTACGGGAACCTGCGGATGATCCGCACCCGGACCCACAAGCTCACCCTGCGCCCCCCGGACGGCCCCGCCGAGCTGATCGACCTGGTCGCCGATCCGCGCGAGACGGTCAATCTCTACGCCGACCCCCGGCACGCGGATCTCGTCGCCGACCTGACCGGGCGGGTGGAGAGGTACTTCGGCCGGTACGAGGACCCGGTGAACTCCGGACTCCGGGTCGCCGAGCTTCCCCAGCACAACATGGAAGAGGTCTGGCGTTTCCCGGACACCGACAGCATCTGGTGGGAATGATCTCTCTCCCGCCGGATGCCGTCGAGGGGTGGTCCCGCCTGCCCGGGGCCACCCCCCTGGCCTCATCGATCGAGACACCGCGGGGAGGAACGCGATGAGCGGACCCTGTTGCGCGCCCGGCCGTGGCGGGGACGAGGACGGTCGCGACCGGCGGCCGGCGGCCGTCGCCGCCGCGTCCCGGCGGCCGAGCGGGCTCATCCGGCTGGACGGCGGCTCGTTCCGGATGGGGACCGAGGACGGCGAGGGGTTTCCCGCCGACGGGGAGGGGCCGATCAGGACCGTGACGGTGCGGCCCTTCCTGCTGGCACGCACCGCGGTGACCAACGCGCAGTTCGCGGCGTTCGTGAAGACGACCGGGTACGTCACGGACGCCGAGCGGTTCGACTGGTCCTACGTCTTCCACCTGCTGGTCGCGCCGGACCTCCGGAGGCGGGCGCCCTCCCCGTCCGAGACTCCCTGGTGGCTGGTGATCGAGGGCGCCAGCTGGCAGGCGCCCCGGGGTCCCGGCAGCACGATCAACGGCCGGCAGGAGCACCCGGTGGTGCACGTCTCCTGGCGGGACGCGACGGCCTACTGCGCCTGGGCGGGCGGCCGGCTGCCGACCGAGGCCGAGTGGGAGTACGCCGCCCGGGGTGGCCTGGACCAGGCACGGTACCCGTGGGGCGACGAACTGACCCCGCGCGGGCAGCACCGCTGCAACATCTGGCAGGGCCGCTTCCCCACGCACAACACCGGAGCGGACGGCCATCTCGGCACCGCGCCGGTGAAGTCGTACCGGCCCAACGGCTACGGCCTGCACAACATGGTCGGCAACGCCTGGGAGTGGTGCGCGGACTGGTTCGGCACCGACCATCTCTCCCGGCCGCTTGAGGATCCTCGCGGACCCGGGACCGGGACCTCGCGGGTGATACGGGGCGGCTCCTACCTGTGCCACGACTCCTACTGCAACCGCTACCGGGTCGCCGCCCGGAGCTCCAACACCCCGGACAGCAGCTCGGGCAACACCGGCTTCCGCCTCGCCGCCGACCTGTCGTCGCCCGGCCCGTACCCCCGGCCGAACGGCCCCGATGCCCGCGGATGACCGGGAACGCCCGGGGCGACCACCCGGCGAGAGTCCTTCCAACACCTTATGGTCCGCTTATGAGCCGAGGTCAGCGGGCCTCACATCGCCCGCCGTCAGACGGGGACCTCGGTAAAGATTTCCACCCCGATAGCGCAATGTATTGACGCGATCACCACACCAAAGCATAATTCCCCTCATGCATGCACAAACTTCCACAGAAGCGGGCAGTCGTGCTGCCCGCTGAGCGGCATGCGCGCATCGGGGAGGCACTGCGGATCTCCCGCGTCGTCAGCACCGACGGCCTCGCGCACGAGCTCGGCGTGTCGGCGGAGACGATCCGCCGTGACTTCGTGGCGCTTGAGCGCCTGGGGAAGCTGTCGCGTGTGCACGGGGGCGCGACCATCATGCTCGGGCAGGCCGCCGGCGAGGAGGCTCCCTTCGCCGAACGCACCGGGACCGCCGCGGACGCCAAGACGCGCATCGGCCGTGCCGCCGCCGGGCTGGTGCACCCCGGCCAGACCGTGGTGATCGACGTGGGAACCACCGCCGTCCAGGTCGCCCGCGCCCTGCCACTCGACTTCAGCGGGACCGTGGCCACGTGTTCCCTGCTGGTCGCGGCGGAACTCTCCGAGCGGCCCGGCATCGAGGTCCTCGTCTGCGGGGGCAGGCTGCGCGGCGGAGACCTCGCGCTCTCGAACTCGGTGGCCCAGGCGTTCTTCGCGGACCTGAACCCGGACGTCGCCTTCCTCGGGTCGGGCGGCGTCGACGCCGCGGCCGGCCTGACCGACTACTACCTGGACGAGATCGCGGTCCGGAAGATCATCCTCAGGAACGCCACGCGTTCGTACGTACTCGCAGACTCAAGCAAGTTCGGCCTGGTCGCCCGGCACCGGGTCGCCGAGCTGGGCGAGCTCGGCGGTCTCATCACCGAGGCGGAGCCACCCTCCGGCATCCAGGACGCGATCACCCGCGGGGACGGGGTGATCGTGCTCTCTTGAACGTTCCCGACCGTCGAAGGAGCCGGGTGGCGCGGCAACGCCACCCGGCTCGGACCAGCACGCCGATGCACCATCTGACAGGAAACACAGGAGTTGTAGGTCCATGACCCAGTATTCACCACCAGCGCCGGGCAATCAGGAGAGCGGCGCAAGTGTCGAGGAATTCGGTTACAAGCAGGCGATGAAGCGGGGCACTGGGCGTTTCGCCTCGTTCGCCGTGGCATTCGCCTTCGTCTCGATCGCCACCGGCATTTTCACCACCTACGGCTCGGTGCTGAACACCTCGGGCCCCGCGGGTATCTGGACCTGGCCGCTCGTGATCGTCGGCCAGCTCGCCGTCGCCTTCATCTTCGGCTCGCTGGCCGCCCGTATCCCGGTGACCGGCTACTCCTACCAGTGGATGTCCCGGCTGGCCAACCCCGTGCTCGGCTGGATCATCGGCTGGGTCTCGTTCTCGTTCCTCGGTGTCGTGGTCGTGGCGGTGGACTACACCATCGCCTCCACCGTGATGCCCGTGCTGCTGAGCTACGAGGGCACCGCACTGAACGCCTGGGTGATCACCGGTGTGGTCATCCTGTGCCAGGCGCTGCTGGTCGGGCTCTCCACCAAGTGGACCGAGCGGGTCAACAACTTCGCCGTGACGGCGGAGCTGATCGGCATGATCGCCCTCGTCCTGCTGCTGCTGATCGTGGGATTCGTCGCCAAGGAAGTCAACTTCGCCAACCTGTTCAGCACCGGCGCCGTCCCGTCCGAGGGCTACCTCAGCCTGGGCACCCTCACCTCGGCCGGTCCGTGGATGCTCGGCTTCCTGCTCGGCGCGTTCACCATCGTCGGTTTCGAGTCGGCGGCCAACCTCGCCGAGGAGACCAAGGACCCGGCCCGGGTCGTCCCCCGCGCCATGTGGCAGGCGGTTCTCGCCTCCGGTGTGCTCGGCTTCCTGTTCCTCATCGCCGTCACCCTGCTCGCCGGCGACCCGGTCGAGCTGGCCAAGTCGGGAACCCCGGTCGCGGACGTGATCAGCCGGTCGCTCGGCCCCGTCGTGGGTACGGCGCTGCTCGTGCTGGTGGTCATCGCGATCTTCGCCTGCGGCATGGTGATCCTGATGACCGGTGTGCGGCTGGTCTGGGCGATGTCCCGCGACCGGCGCTTCCCCGGCTGGCAGGGCCTGCACAAGGTCTCCCCGCGCTTCGGCACCCCGCTGAACGCCACCATCTTCATGTTCGTCATCGGCGAGCTGATCCTGGCGGTCTTCTCCACCCGGACCGACGCCCTCTTCGGCCTGTTCGCCGCCGCCACCCTGTTGCCGGCGATCATCTACACCGGCACCGTCATCCTGTACGTGGTCAAGCGGAAGTCGCTGCCGCCGAGCAAGGGGTTCGCCCTGGGCCGCTGGGAGATCCCGGTGATCGTCGTCGCGCTGATCTGGCTCGTGTTCGAGCTGCTGCTCTTCCGTGACTCCTCGTTCCTGGAGTCGTGGGTCTACGTGCTCCTCATGCTCGCCCTCGGCGCCGTGTACTTCGCCTACCTGCTGTTCACCCGGGGCACCAAGGGGCTGGTGATGCCGGACATGCACTCCATCGACGCGGAGCTGACCGTCGACGCCTCGGGTACGACCAAGGGCAAGCACGTGGAGGGGACTCAGCGACGGTGACCACCGTACTGGCGATAGATCAGGGAACATCCGGCACCAAGGCGATCGTCGTCGACGCCCGCGGTGAGGTGCTCGGCCTCGCCGAGCTCCCGGTCCGCCCCACCTACCTGCCCGGAGGCGGGGTCGAGCAGAACCCCCGGGAGCTGCTCGACTCGGTGCTCAATGCCGGCCGCCAGGCCGTCGCGCGGGCCGGGGTGCGGATCGACGCCGTCACGCTGGCGAACCAGGGCGAGACCGTCCTGGCGTGGGACCCCGCCACGGGGGAACCGCTCTCGGCCGCCATCGTGTGGCAGGACCGCCGCTCGGAGAGCATCTGCGCGGAGTTGGAGGAGTTCAAGGACCGGATCGCCGCGACCACCGGGCTGATCCTGGACCCGTACTTCTCCGCCCCAAAGATGGCCTGGCTACGCCGGAACGTGACGGGGGAGGGGGTGGTCACCACCTCCGACTCCTGGATCATCCACCATCTGACCGGGGAGTTCGTCACGGACGTCGCCACGGCCAGCCGGTCGCTGGTCACCCGGCTCGACGACGGCGACTGGGACCCGGAGCTGCTGGAGCTGTTCGGGCTCGGCACCGAGCGCCTGCCGCGCATCGTCTCCTGTGACGAGGTGGTCGGCCGCACCTCCGCGTTCGGCGGGAACGTCCCCGTCGGCGGACTCGTGGTCGACCAGCAGGCCGCCCTGCTCGCCGAGAACTGCCTCAACGCCGGAGAGGCCAAGTGCACCTTCGGCACCGGTGCGTTCCTGCTGGCCAACACCGGCACCTCCGCCGTGCGCTCCACCGCCCATCTGGCCGCCTCGGTCGCCTGGCGGGTCCGGGGGGAGACCTCGTACTGCTTCGACGGCCAGGTCTACACGGCCGCCTCCGCCGTACGGTGGATCCAGGATCTCGGCTTCATCCGCAGCGCCGCGGACCTGGACGTGGTCGCGGCGGCGGACGCCGAGGGGGTGCTGTGCGTGCCGGCGCTGGCCGGCCTGGCGGCCCCCTGGTGGCGTCCCGACGCCAAGGCCTCGTTCTCCGGGCTGACCCTCTCCACCGGTTCCGGGCACCTCGTGCTCGCCGTGCTGCAGGGGATCGCGGCGCAGGTCGCCGAACTCGGCGATCTCGTCGCCGCCGACCTCGGGCAGCCGCTGACCCGGCTGCGGGTGGACGGCGGGCTCACCCGGAGCGCGGTCCTCATGCAGGCGGTCGCCGACCTGATGCGGATCCCGATCGACGTCTACCCCTCCCAGCACGCCACCCCGATGGGGGCGGTGGCGCTGGCCCGCGCCTCGCTCGACCCGTCGCTCTCCCTCGCGGACGCGATCGACCCGTGGGAGCCCAGCACGACCTACGAACCCCGATGGTCCGCCGATCAGGCGGCCGACTTCCGCTCCCGCTGGGCGGAGGCGGTACACGCCACCCTGGCGCGGGAGGGAACACGATGAACACCACGTTCGACGTGGCGGTGATCGGTGCCGGCATCGTCGGCTCGGCCATCGCCAGGAAGCTGGCCGGCTACGAGCTGAGCGTCGCGCTGCTCGACGCCAGGAACGACGTCGGTGACGGCACGAGCAAGGCGAACACCGCCATCCTGCACACCGGTTTCGACGCCAAGCCAGGCACCCTCGAATCCCGCCTGGTCGGTGAGGGGTACCACCTGCTGTCGGAGTACGCCGAGCTGACCGGCATCCCGGTCGAGCACACCGGCGCGCTGCTGGTGGCCTGGACCGCCGAGGAGCTCGACGCGCTGCCGGGCCTGCGCCGGAAGGCGGAGCAGAACGGGTACGGCAAGACGGAGATCGTCGGCCCCGAGGAGGTGTACCGGCACCTTCCCCACCTGGGGGAAGGCGCCCTGGGCGGCCTGACCGTTCCGGACGAGTCGATCATCTGCACCTGGACCACCAACCTCGCCCTGGCCACGGACGCGGTCGGCCGCGGCGTGACGCTGCTGCTGAACCGGGCGGTCACCTCGGTCGAGGACCTCGGCGACCGCACGGTGCTGCGCGCCTCCGGCGGGGACGTGTCCGCCCGCTGGGTGGTCAACGCGGCCGGGCTCGGCGCCGACGTCGTCGACCGGCTGTTCGGCCACGACCGGTTCACGGTCACGCCGCGCCGCGGCGAGCTGCTGGTCTACGACAAGCTCGCCCGCCCGATGGTCAACAAGATCATTCTGCCGGTGCCCAGCTCGCGCGGCAAGGGCGTGCTGATCAGCCCCACCGTCTACGGCAACGTGCTGCTCGGCCCCACCGCCGAGGACCTCGTCGACCGCACCGACACCGGGACCTCGGAGAAGGGACTGGAGTTCCTGCTGGGCAAGGGCGAGAAGCTGATGCCCGACCTGCTGCGTGAGGAGGTCACCGCGACCTACGCGGGCCTGCGCGCGGCGAGCGACCACCCCGACTACCTCATCGAGGCCGACGCCGGGCGGCGCTACGTGCTGGTCGGCGGGATCCGCTCGACCGGCCTGACCGCCGGCATCGCCATCGCCGAACACGTCGCCGGCCTCGTCCGCGACGCCGGGCTGGCGCTCGTACCACGGGAGAACCTGCCGGAGCCGCCCCGCATGCCCAACCTCGGGGAGGCGTTCACCCGCCCGTACCAGGACGCCGCCCGGATCGCCGCCGACCCCGCCTACGGCAAGGTGGTCTGCTTCTGCGAGCGGGTGACCGCCGGCGAGGTCCGCGACACCTTCCGGTCACCGATCCCACCGGCCACCCTGGAGGGGCTGCGCCGTCGCACCCGGGCGATGAACGGGCGCTGCCAGGGGTTCTTCTGCGGCGCCGAGGTCAAGAAGCTGCTGGAGAGCAGGGGCGAGAGCACCTGCGAGCAGCGCCACGCACCGCTGGAGGCCGGCCGATGACATCAGGTGACATCACCACCCTCACCCCGGCCGTCGTCATCATCGGCGCCGGCCCCTCCGGGCTGAGCGCCGCCCGTGAACTCGCGCCGAGGATCAACGGTGACGTCCTCGTCCTCGACCGGGAGAGCACGGCCGGAGGCATCCCCCGGCACAGCGACCATCCCGGCTACGGGATCAGGGACATGTGGCGCTTCATGAGCGGTCCCGCCTACGCCAGGAGGCTCGTCCGGCAGGCCGAGGCCGCCGGTGCGAAGATCCTGACGAACGCCACCGTGACGAACTGGGCCGGTGACCGGACGATCGAGGCCACCACCCCGCAGGGTCGCGTCCGGGTCGAGGCGCGGGCCGTCATCCTGGCGACCGGTGCCCGGGAACGCCCCCGACCGGCCCGGCTCATCCCCGGAGACCGCGCCCACGGCGTCTACACCACCGGGCACCTGCAGAATCTCGTCCACCTGCAGCACGGGAAGGTCGGGAAGAGAGCCGTCGTCGTCGGCGCCGAGCTGGTCAGCTGGTCGGCCGCGCTGACCCTGCGCGAGGCCGGTTGCCGGACCGTCCTGATGACCACCGAGTATCCCCGGCCGGACTCCTACTCGCTGTTCAGCATCCCCGGCCGGATCCTCTTCCGTACCAGGGTCGCCACCCGTACCCGGGTGACGAGGGTCATCGGCCGCCCGGAACTGCGGGCCGTCGAGATCGAGGACCTCGACACCGGCGCCAGGCGGGTCGTCGAGTGCGACACGCTCGTCCTCACCGGCGACTGGATCCCCGACCACGAGCTGGTACGCGCGGCGGGAATCGCCATGGACCCCGGCACGAACGGCCCGCTGGTCGACAACGCGCTACGTACCGACAGGCCGGGCGTGTTCGCCGTGGGCAACCTGCTCCACCCGGTCGACACCGCAGACATCGCGGCGATCGACGGCGCCCATGTCGCGCGCTCCGTCCTCGCCTGGTTGCGCGGCAGGAGCGCACCGGCCGAACAGGTGCGGCTCATCGCCGACGCGCCCTTCCGCTGGGTGGCACCAGAGATCTTCCGCCCGAAGGATCGGGCCCCGGCCCGTCACCGCCTGCTGCTGTGGAGCGACCGCTACATCCCGTTCCCCCGGATCGTTCTCCGGCAGGAGGGGAGGGTCGTCGCACGGAAGCGGCTGTGGTGGCCGGCGGCCCCCGGCCGGGTGTTCCGCGTCCCGACGAGCGTCCTCGCCGCGGTCAGGCCGGACGCCGGTCCGGTGCACATCGGCGTGGAGACCTGACACCTCCCCGGCGAGCGGCCCCGACCATGCCGGTCGGGGCCACTCGCGGGTACGCGGTGGGGCTGTCCCGCCCCGGCGGAGGACTCAGCCGGATGGATGCGGTGTTCACCGTTACCGCAGAACGGCGCCGCCTGTCCCTGCGATCCTCTGTCGGCGATCGACTCCAGACAGGGCTGGTTTCGCGGGACGCCACGCCATGCACCACAGAGTGCATTTGAAACACTACATAAAGTCGCGTTTATCGTATTTGGCATGTTTCGTACATCGCCATCTCCCTGGGCCGTCCTGACCTCGCGTCCTTTCGGTGATGCATCAGGGAGACACGCATGGGTCCATTTCATCTGGCCATCCGCCCCGTGCACGACTACTCCGACGACCACACCGTGGTCGAGATCGGTGGCGAGGTGGACCTGGCCACCGCGTCCCCCTGCACGCCTACCTCGCCCGGCTCATCGACGACGCCACCGGCCAACTGATCCTCGACCTCAGTGCCGTCACCTTCTTGGACGCCCGTGGCCTGAGCGCTCTCATCGCGATCAAAGGCCACGCGAACACCGCCATGATCCCTCTCCGTCTCGCCGCACTTCCGCCCCTCGTCCAGCGGCTTTTGCGCCTGACCCGTTTGGAGTCCTCCTTCACCATCGTCGAAGGCCCGGGACCACCAACCGGCCGCTTGAACGTCGCCGCCTACGACGAGGCGGAGGTGAGCAGCTCGGCCACGACCGCGTCCTGGTTGATCACCTGGCGGGCCACGGCCGACAGTCGCTGGTTGTGGTTGCGGGCATAAGCGCGCAGCAGGGCGAACGCCTCAGCGATGGGAATCTGGCCGCGCTCAGCGAGCGTGCCGCTGGCCTGTTCGATGACGATGCGACTGTTGAGAGCGTGTTGCAACTGCTCGGTGACGAGCTGATGCTGGCGCAGGGTGCGCTCATGGGTGATGCCGATGGTGGCCACGTCCGCCAGCGCCTGGGCCAGGGAGGCATGGTCGAGGGAGGCGGCCTTGGTGGTGGCGCTGAACAGGTTCATCGCTCCCAGTACCTGGTCGCGCAGCCGCAGCGGGAAGGCCTGGACCGCGGCGAAGCCGGCCCGGTGAGCCTCTGCCGCGAAACGCGGCCACTGCTGCGGGTGGGCGGCCAGGTCCGAGCAGGTCACCGGCTGCCCGCTGTAGTAGCAGTCCAGGCAGGGACCCTCCTCGTCCTGCAGCTGGAACAGCTCCAGCAGGCGGGCCTGTTCGGTGGAGGCCGCCACCAGGGTCAAAGATCCGCGTGGGTCGGCCAGCAGGATGCCGGCGGCGTCGACGTCGAGGAGATCCACGCAGCGCTCAGCCAGCGTCTGCAGGAAGTCGATGACGTCGAAGCCGACCACCAGCGTGTCGGCCAGCTCCACGAACGTCTGCGCTGTCCGTCGGTTGAGCACTGTCTTCACCTTCATCTCAAGATTCATGCCCGTATCCGGCGGTTCATCATCCGCGCTCACTTCACACCGATCCTGGTTCGCATCAGTCCGCCTCGTCTCGGTCTGGCCCGAATCGCAGCCGTCGCGCCACCACGTCGCGGGCCACCTCCAGCAGGCTGCGCTCATCGGCGAAGGCGTGGGCGCGTAACCGGACGAACGCGGCGCTCAGGTCGGTGCCGGACTGGATCGCGACCATGCCGGTGGCCTGGTGCACCTGCGCCCAGCGCTCCGCTGTCCCCCACCGTAGTTCCTTCGGCTCGCCGGCGGCGGCGTCGGGGGATGCCAGTTGCCGCACCTGCACCAGCAGCGCCGCATCGGCGAACACCAGCGCGTCGGCCGCCTGTTGCGGCGTCAGCCACCCCTCCTCGGTGCGGCTGATCTCCAGCACGCCGACCGAGATCGCCCCCAGCAGCAGCGGGAAGGCGAAGATCGCCCGAACGCCTGCCTGCACGGCGGCCGGGGCGAACATCGGCCAGCGCCGCCGCGTGCCGTCCTCGGCCAGGTCGCCGACCAGCACGGGCCGGTCTCCGGTGAGCGCGTCACGCCCCGGGCCCTCGCCCAGCGTGACCTGCAGGTCCATCAGCCGGTAGGCGCCACCGCTCGCGCACACCGGTTCATAACCCATGAGCCGGTCGCTAAGGGCCACGCTCACCCCTTGGGCGCGCAGCGTCCGCGCGCAGATCAGGCACACCGCCTCGATGGAGACCGGTGCTCCCCCAGCGCGGGCGTGGTCGTTGATCGCCGCCCACACCGCCGCCGAGCGTTGCCTGTCCATCAACCTCCCCCGTCTACGGCACCGGTATCCGCGGCGACCAGGAGCGGGTGACCTTCGCCGACGTCGGGCCGCACCTGGCCCGAGCCCGCGGGGGGCGCCCGGTTCCCTCCGGGCACCGCGTCCCAGCCGGGTACCGCGTCCCAGCCGGTGAGCGCCAGCAGGCGGCGTACCACCGCCGAGGCCGCCACCACCCGGATCACACCCGCGCCGCCGCCATCCGCATCGAGGCAAGCGCTGACCAGCACGCGCAGGCCGCTCACATCGATGAAACCCAGCCCACTCAGATCGATGTGAAAGGAGCCCTCACCGCGAGCCGCCCGATGAGCCGCCGACGCCAGCGCCGCCGTCACAGCGGGCACGCCGCTACGATCCAGCTCTCCCTCCAGCCGCATTCCCGACGGATGAATCGTGGAGATGATGCGTAATATCCCAGATGACCCACCGTTGTAGGCCGGTACGCAGGTGATACTGTCCATGCCGCATCCTCCAGAGGCTCGCCGGAAAGACAAGCCGCGAGGTCAAGACGGCACAACATCAGCGCAGATAGAACACCGCAGGCTCGGGTGGCCTACCGGCGAAAGACATCGTGCCCTCAGGCTACTCGTCGGCGCGGTGCCTGACCACCGCCACCACGACGCTCTACTCCCGGCTGGGGCGCGGTTACCGCTCGCCGACGGTCAGGCGGGCAAGAGCGGGTAGTCATCCGGCGGCGTCCGCATGAAGGGCTTGAGAGCCGATCACCGCCGACCTGGCCGCCGTGCGGCAACGGATCCACCGCCACGCGACAGGGGCGGGACCGACCTGAAGGCGGCTGGAGGACCTGCTGCTCGCCGCCGGCGACGGGTGCGGGACGCCGAGGTGACCGGCCGGTGGGCCACATACAGAATGTCGGTCATGGAAGCCCGAATCGCGATAGCCCCGTCTCCGGAGGCGGGGGCGGCCTACGACCGCCCCAACTCCCCCGGCCTCGACCACCTGCGTCTCGCGGTCGAGGAGGCCGTGTCCGGCGGCGGTGGCGTCAATGTCCCGCTCGCCGAGGCGGACGGCCTGGTGTGGCTCATCCCCGGTGAGCCGGAACTGCTCCGCTCGACGTTGGAGGCCCACCCCCGGATCGGCTGGGTGCAGTTCCCCTGGGCGGGGGTGGAGAGATTCACCGCGTCCGGCGTGCTCGACCGCCCCGTGGTCTTCAGCTGCGCCAAGGGGGCGTTCGCCGGGCAGGTCGGCGAGCACGCGCTCATGCTGATACTGGCCTGCCTGCGCAACCTCGCCCGGCAGGCGCGCATCCCCCGCTGGTGCCCGGCCGATCCCAGGTCCCTGAACGGCCGGCGGGTGACGATCCTCGGCGGCGGCGGTATAGCGGGCGAGCTCATCCGGCTGCTGCGGCCGTTCGAGTGCCGGATCCGGGTGATCCGCCGCCGGGCGGAGCGCATCGAGGGTACCGAGGAGACGCTGCCGCCCGAGGCCCTGCCCGCGGTGCTTCCGGAGACCGACATCCTGGTGCTGGCCCTCGCCCTGACGCCGGAGACGACCCACGTCATCGGCGCCACCGAACTGGCCCTGCTGCCGGCGCACGCCGTCGTCGTCAACGTCGCCCGCGGCGCGCACATCCAGACCGACGCGCTCGTCGAGGCCCTCCGCGCCGGGGCGATCTCCGCCGCCGGGCTGGACGTGACGGACCCGGAACCGCTCCCCGAGGGGCACCCGCTCTGGGCCGAGGACAGGGTGCTCATCACCTCGCACTGCGCCGACTCCGCCGAGTACGTCACCCGGATGGTCTGCGAGCGGGTCGAGCGGAACGTGCGCAACCTGCGGGCGGGTCTCCCGCTGGAGGGGGTCATCGATCCCGCCGCGGGATACTGACCGGATGCCGACGGGCTCCGCGAGCGGCTGCTGCTGCGGACGCTCCGCGAGGCCCGTACCGCGGCGACGCTGAGGGGCCACCCCGGCATCGTCACCGTCTACGACGTGGTCGAGGAGGACGGCCGCCCGTGGATCGTCATGGAGCCGGTCGAGGGACCGTCCATGGCCGAGGTGCTCAGGGCGGAGGGGCGGCTGGCCGAGACCAGGGTCGCGGAGATCGGGCTGCGGGTGATCTCCGCGTTGGCCGCGGCGGTCTCGGGATGTTCTGGTTCTTCGCACCCGCCGGGCAGTGGGCACGTCGACACGTTCGTGGCGACCTTCCGGCTCGACTAGTGGGGCGTCACCGCGCCTTCCCTGGACCGAGACACCTGCTCCCCCCGAAGATCTCCCGGTCGACGTTCGGTGTGGGGCCACCAGATGGTCGATCCCGAGGCGTGGCCGCAAAGACAGGGCGAGGATGTCCACGCTCGGTTTTCGACGACCGGGGCAGCCCACTCTCGCGGTACTGCGGGCCCTGCCCGGCCTCACCTCCGAAGCCCGCCGGCCGCGCTGCGGATTCAGGCCGGGCAGGTGCCGCCGTCGCGCCAAGGACCTCCACCGGCGGCATGCTCCGTCTGCGATCGGCTGCCGTCTCAGTGGTCCGGACGACCGGGCGACGAAGGCGCGTCAGGCTCGGACACCATGCCGGTGAAGAGGAGCAGCCACGCCCGTTGAGCGGT
Source organism: Streptosporangium amethystogenes (assembly GCF_000721075.1). GTDB lineage: Bacteria > Actinomycetota > Actinomycetes > Streptosporangiales > Streptosporangiaceae > Streptosporangium > Streptosporangium amethystogenes. Next base: position 82,425 of record NZ_JOEQ01000011.1, on the reverse strand, counting down.
CTCGCGCCGTTCGGCCGCCGGTATCCTGGCCAGGAGCGCCGCGATCATACCCACGGCCGTGACCAGATCCTCGATGGTGACGTACTCGCGTACGTGGCCGGCCTCCCGCGCCCTGACCAGCGGGTCCCGCAGCGACCTGGCCACCCGGTCGCGCACATGGGCGATGCGCGGGTCGGCCGGGGCGCCGACCATACCGACGAACGCGATCGAGGCGATGGCCTGCTCGGTCATCAGCGCCAGCATCTCGCCGAGGGTGGTGCCGGGCTTGGCGGCGAGCGCCTCCAACTCCTTGACGCCCTCTTCGAAGACGGCCAGCGCGAGGCTGGCGCGGTCGGGGAAGTGCCGGTACAGGCTGCCCTGGCCGACACCGGCCGTACGCGCGATCGAGGTGAGCGGCGCGTCGTATCCGTCGGTGGCGAACAACTCGCGAGCTGCCGCGATCAGTGCCGCGCGGTTCTCCGCCGCCGCGCTGGGACCTCTGTTGGGCCGCCGTGTGTGGGACATGTCGACTACGGTAGCAACCGGACTATATTGTCCGGATTTTACCGTCAGGATGCTGCTTTCGTTCGACACGCGCCCACGGCAGAGGCTACGGTGAGAACCGGACGATGCAGTCCGGTTGTTGTGGCCATATCTCCACCACGACACCAAACCCGTATCCCGGGTGCGCCGTCGTCGTTGCTTCGAATCGAAAGGACGCGCGTGAACACGAACATCACCACCGCCCCCGCAGGATCGAGGGACACGCCGGCTGCGACGCGGCCGGCACCTGGTCGTCGGGCCGGATCACCCGGGGTGGGCGACGTTGACCCATCCTGAGGACATCCTGATCGTGGGCGCTGCGGCGGGCGGCCTGGCCGTGGCGGAGGCGTTGCGGCGCAAGGACTACCGTGGCCGGCTGATCGTCGTGGGCGCGGAACGGCACCCTCCCTATGATCGGCCGCCCTTGTCGAAGCAGGTGCTGGCGGGCGTGTGGGAGGGCGAAAGGACGCACCTGCGTTCGCAGGACGATCTCGCCAAGCTGGGGGTGGAGTTCCTACTCGGCGATCCGGCGACCGGCCTGGACGCCACCGCCCGCGAGGTGCGGACCGCCTCCGGGCGCGTGCTGCGCGCGCAGACCGTGGTCCTGGCCACCGGTCTGGCCGCCCTCCGGCTCCCCGGCCAGGATGATCTGACGGGCGTGCACGTCCTGCGCACCCTCGACGACGCCCTCGCCCTGCGCCGGAACCTGACCGCGATCGACAGGCTCGTCGTCGTCGGCGAGGGCGTCCTGGGCGCGGAGATCGCCGCCACCGCCCGCGGTATGGGACTCGACGTCACGCTGGCCGGCCTCGGCCACACCGTCATGGCCGACCAGCTCGGCGACCTCGTCGGCAGGACGCTCACGCTGCTGCACGCCGACCGCGGCGTCCGGCTCCGGCTCGGCATCGCCGCGCAGGCTCTCACCGGTGCGGACGGCAGGGTCACCGGTGTGCGGCTGGCCTCCGGCGAATGGCTGCCCGCGGAGGCGGTCGTGGTGGCGGTCGGCTCCCGTCCCGACCTCGGCTGGCTTGACGGCAGCGGGCTGGCGCTCGGCGACGGGGTCGAATGCGACTCGCACTGCCGCGCCGCCGAAGGCGTCTACGCGGTCGGTGACATGGCCTCCTGGCACCATGAGGGGCTGGGCAGGCGGCTGCGCCTGGAGAACCGCACCAACGCCGTCGAGCAGGCACAGATCGTGGCGGCCAACATCCTCGGTGAGAACCGCCCGTACGTTCCCATCCCCTACTTCTGGACCGATCAGTACGATGTCAAGATCCAAGTCCACGGTGTCCCCACCCGCGACGCCCAGGTGGACGTGATCGAAGGCGCGCCGGAAGAGAGCCGGTTCGTCGCCCGCTACAGCGTCGGCGGACAGGTCACCGGAGTGCTCGGCTGGAACATGGCCAAGGCCGCCCGCCTGCACCGCCAGAACCTGATCGGAACCTTCACGTCGGCGTGAGCGTCCGCAGCCCGGATGCCGAACCGCGGCCTCCGGCCGACCAGAACGGTCACCCGGCGCACCCGACCTCCTGCAACTGACAGCGAAACACGTTTTCGAGGAGAAACCGAATGAGCCAGCACGAGCAGGTCCTGAACTACCCGATCCCGAACGACGCGGCGCTGGAGCCGCCGGCGGAGTGGGCCGAGCTGCGCAGCAAGTGCCCGGTGGCCCACGTCACGCTGCCCAGTGGTGACCAGGCGACGCTGCTGACCCGCTACGACGACGTCAAGGAGGTACTGGCCGACCCGCGCTTCACCCGCCAGCTCAGCGCGCCCGACGCGGCCCGGCTGTCGGCCGAGGGCGGCGGGGTGTTCAGCAGCGACCTGGCGCAGATCATCCCCGACGGCGGGGAGGAGCACCAGCACTGGCGGCGCCTGGTCAGCAGATGGTTCACCGCCAAGCGCATGAACGCGCTGCGGCCGTCGATGGCGAAGACCGCCGAGGAACTGATCGACGACATGGTCAAGCGCGGCGTCCCCGGCGACCTCAAGGCCGACCTGGGCTTCCCGCTGCCGGTGTACGTCATCTGCGACATGCTCGGCGTCCCGGCCGCCGACCGGGACCGGTTCTCGTACTGGTCCGACACCATGCTCAACCTCACCCGCTACACGCAGGCGGAGATCGAGGCCTCCCAGCTTGAGTTCTTCCAGTACATGTCCGGCCACGTCGCCGCCAAGCGCGCCGCGCCCGACGACGACCTGCTGAGCGGGCTGATCGCGGCCGGCACCCCCGAGGAGGGCGGCCTGTCGGACCTCCAGATCCAGGTCACCGGCATCGCGCTGCTGGTCGCCGGTCACGAGACCACCGCCAACATGATCGGCAAGATGGTCGCCATGCTGCTGGCCGATCGCAGCCGGTGGGAGCGGCTGCTGGCCGACCCGTCGCTGATCCGCACCACGGTGGAGGAGTCGCTGCGCCTCGATGCCAACTCCGGCTTCGGCCTGCCCCGCTACCTGCGCGAGGAGACCGAGGTCAGCGGCACCCACCTGCCCAAGGGCACCACCGTGGTGTGCAGCATGGCCGCCGCCAACCGCGACGAGAGCGCCTTCGAGGCCGCCGACCAGATGGACATGACCCGCAGCCCGAACCCGCACCTGTCCTTCGGCGCCGGCGCCCACTCCTGCCTCGGCCAGGCGCTGGCCCGTACCGAGTTGCAGGTCGTCCTGGAGGTGCTGCTGCGCAAGCTGCCCACCCTGGATCTGGCCGTGCCCGTGGCGGAGCTGGAGCGGGTGGAGGGGCTGGCCGTGGGCGGCCTGCGCACGCTTCCCGTCCGCTGGTGACGCCCGAACGACAAGGAGGAGCCCCGAGATGAAAGTCACCGTCGACGAGGTCAAGTGCTGCGGCGCCGGCCAGTGCGTGCTGATCGCACCGGAGGTGTTCGACCAGCGCGATGACGACGGCATCGTCATCCTGCTGGAGTCCGAGCCAGGCGAGGACCAGTACAGCCTGGTCCGCGAGGCGGCCGCCGTCTGCCCCGCCCTCGCCATCGAGATAGCCGAGTAGGCGTAAGCGTTCCGGTGACCGGGTGGCGCGACGCGTCATCGCGGGATCATCCGGTCCGGTGAGAAATCCGAGTTCGCCGGGCCGGAGGTCCTCGCGGAGCGGCAAGGTGAGGCGTGCGGTGGGGCGACGCCGGGGCCTCTGTTCGCGCGGGCGTCGCCGGTGCCGACGCCGTTTCACCTCCCTGCTTCGAGGAACGAGACGCTAGCCCGCGCCGATCACCTGCGCGGCGCCGAGGTAGCCGGCCAGCAGGCTCTCGGCGAGCGCCCGCACCGTGTCGTCTCCGGGCAGGAAGTACGGGCTGTGCAGTCCCGCCTCCGTGTCGGTGCCCACGAACAGCATCAGCGACGGCACGACCGACGCGAAGTGGGCGAAGTCATCGGCGCCGCAGGAGCGCAGCGTGGCGGGCATGTGGTGGGCGGCGTCGACGAGGATGCAGCCGGTCTCCTCGGCGAGGCGGGCGTCGTTGACGAGCACCGGATCCCCGTAGGTGATCCGCATCTCCGCCTCGCAGCCGTAGGCGCGGGCGACGCCCTCGGCGAGCTCGTGGAAACGCTGGTGCAAATGCCGGCGCCAGGACTCCGACATCGTACGGATGGTGCCGCGGGCGGCGGCCTGCCCTGGAATCGCGTTCGGAGCGCTGCCCGCCGCCACGGTCCCGAAGGTGACCACCGTCGGCGTCATCGGGTCGGCGTCGCGGCTGACCAGTTGCTGGGCGGCCACGATGACCTGGGCGAGTGCCAGGATCGGGTCGCGGGCCAGGTGGGGATAGGCCGCGTGCCCGCCCTGCCCCTTGACGATGATGGTGAACTGGTCCGCGGAGGCGTTGACCGCGCCGGGGGTGCAGGCCGTCTGACCGGCGGCGAGCACCGGCTGGACGTGCGCCGCGATCATGGCGCCGATCAGGTTCCGCTGGAGCGCGCCCGACTCGACGATGTCACGGGCGCCGGAGGGGGGGCCCTCCTCGCGAGGCTGCAGCACCGCGACCATCGGCGCCGGCGCCTTCACGTGGTCGATCGCCCTGGTCAGCGCGACCAGGGCGGCGAGGTGGATGTCATGGCCGCAGGCGTGCATGGCACCGTTCTGCGAGGCCCAGGGCACTCCCGTCTCCTCGGGGATCGGCAGGGCGTCCAGCTCTCCGCGCACCCCGACGGCCAGGCCGTCGCCGCCGACCCGGAGGAGCGCGCCGGTCCCGGCCACCCGCTCCATCGCGCTGCCCTCGGGCAGCGCGTCCAGCACCCGTTTGAGGGTCGGCTCCTCCTGGCCGGACAGGCACGGCTCGGCGTGCAGTTCCCGCCGCAGCCGGTAGGCGGCGGGCAGCTCGGCGTGGAGCGCGTCGCGGAGCCGCGCGCCGATCTCGCTCACGCTCTCCCCCCGGGACCGTGGGGGCGGTCACCCCTCATGCGCCCTCCCCGCCGAGCGCGCGGGCCACGGCCGGGCCGATGCCCCCGCTCACGCCGTTGACCACGGCGAGCCTGCCGGAAGGGTGCGAATCCATCAAATACTCCTCTGTGGTCGACAGCCCGGCCATCGGGCATGACAAGGCTCGTCATACCCCCCTGAACCCCCTGAACCACTCGAAACGCCGGTAGGTGCCCGGCGATTCGGGTGGGCACGGCTCAGCGCCGGCACCGCCGCGGCTCATCCTGTGAGGCGAGGATCCCTGGGCGGGCCACCGACCGCCTCACCGTCCGCACCGCCTGTCACGACACCGCCTGTCACGCCCCCCGCACGCCCGGCCCGGATGCCGTACGCGAGGGTGACCGCGACGATGGCGAGTGGGAAGGCGGTGGCGACGAGGATGCCGGTGCGCAGACCCGAACCGCCGTCGTCGGGGAGCACGGCCGACAGATCACCCAGAAGCCCGGTGGCCGCGGCGGAGGCGTCCGCGGCGGCTCCGGCGATCCAGGGGCCGGCCGCGCCGCCGGCGTCGCCGAAGACGGCCAGCACGCCGAACATGGCCGCGCCGCCGAGGGGGAAGCGGGCGGCGGCGAGGCTGAAGGTCCCCGGCCACAGCAGGCTGACGGCCAGGCCGCACACCGCGCAGCCGACGAGGCTGACCACCGGGTCGGCGGACAGGCAGGCCACCAGATAACAGACCGCCGCCAGCGCGCCGCACGAGGTCATCGCGGGTACCAGCGGGATCCGCTCGCCCCACAGTCCGTAGACGATGCGGCCGATGCCCATCAGGACCGCGAACAGGCACGGGCCCGCCAGGTCACCCCAGACCTTCGAGACCCCCAGCCCCTCCTCCGCGAAGAGGGAGGACCACTGCGACATGGTCAGCTCGGCCGCGCCGGCGCAGAGCATCAGCACGACGGCCGCGGCGAAGGCGGGGGCGCGGAAGAGTTCCCGCAGTGCGGTGCGGTGCTCGTCGGGGATGGTCGCGGGCAGCGGCACCCTCAGGAAGGCCACCATGTTGACCAGCGGGACGAGTGCCCAGGCGACGGGCAGGACCTGCCAGGCGCCCTGGCCGATCCAGGCCAGCAGCAGGGTGCTGCCCGCCACCACCGCGACCTGTCCCCAGCAGTAGAAGGAGTGCAGCAGGCTCATCGCCGCGGCCTTGCCCTCCTGCGGGCTGGGCAGCGCGTCCACCACGGGGCTGACGAGCACCTCCAGCAGACCGCCGCCGACGGCGTAGACGACGATGGCGGCACACAGTCCCAGGTACGGGGAGGGGGACAGCTCCGGGACCACCGCCAGCGACACCAGGCCCAGCGCCGACAGGACATGGGCCAGCACCAGCGGGATGCGGTAACCGGTCCGGTCCACGAACTTCACGGCCACGATGTCGGTGACCAGCTGGGTGGCGAAGTTGAGCAGCACCAGCCGGCCGAGCATCTCCAGCGGCAGCTGGTAACGGGTCTGGAAGACGATGAACAGCAGCGGGGCCAGGTTGTTGACGATCGCCTGGGTGACATATCCGGTGTAACAGGCGCGACGAGTGTGGTCGTACGTGGTCATGGGCGATGCGTTTCTCTCCCTGCGGGGCCGACGGTGCAGCCTATGGGGAGATACGCCGAAATTGCGCATCTACCTGCCGGGGTACGGGAACCCGCTCCGCCGGGCGGACCGCCCCCGGCTCGGAAGCGTGCGGCGGCACGCACGGGCGGGTTCGAGGTCGAAGGCTCAGGGCCGCCGTCAGAGCCGCAGGGCCGGGACGCCGGCGGGATGGGGGCGGGCGGGCTCGGGAAGGCCGAGGACGAACCAGACGGTCTTGCCGCCCGAGGGGGAGTACGTGACACCCCAGTCGTCGGCGAGGGCGTCGACGATCTGCAGGCCCCGGCCACCGGTGGCCTCCATGTCATGGGCGCACACGCGGGGCGCACCCGTCCCGGGGTCGAAGAGCTCACCGTGGACCAGGCCCCCGCCACCGCGGATTCGCAGCGCGCACGCGGCACCGCCGTGCTTGACGGCGTTGGTGACCAGTTCGCTGACGACCAGCACGCAGTCGTCTATGAAGTCGTCCGCACCCCACAGGGAGAGCTCCCGGCGAACCATCGAACGGGCATCACGCACGCTGGACGGTGCGGCGGACAGCAGGCACTCGGCCGCGCACTCGGGGACGGCGTCGAGGTACGCCGCGGATGAGTTGTGGTGGAGAGACACTGCGCCTCCTTCTGATGGGAGCGCTCCCACAACAAAGGTAGAACATCCAACCGCATCTGTGAATTGATTTCGCCTTAATTGTTTCCGCCCTATGTCACAAAAGTGAGGAAAATTCACTTCATTGGTCACCGCGCGAGGTCACCGGGCGCCACCGAAAACCGCCCGCACCTTTTCGGTGTGAATTTCCCCAGGTCACCGGGGCGGCCGCGGCCCGTCCCCGGCGGCGCGGCCGCCGCACCCGGGGTCAGCGCAGCTGGGGAAGGACCTTCGCGCCGAACGCGTCGATGAAGGCGTCCTGCTCCTGGCCCACATGGTGCAGGTAGATCTCCTCGAACCCCAGGTCCGCGTACTCGTTGATCCAGGCGGCGTGCCGGCCCAGGTCGGAGGAGACGTTGACCGCCTCGGCCACCTTCTCCCGCGAGACGTCCGCGGAGACCACGTCGAAGAGTTCGGCGGTCTCCAGATCCCAGCTCACCGGCGGGGAGAAGACGTTGCTCCGCCACTGGTCGTGGGCGATGTCCATGGCCTCGTCCTCGTTCTCGGCCCAGCTGAGGTGGACCTGGAGTGCCAGCTTTCCGCTGCCTCCGGCGTCCCGATAGGCACCGACGACCTCGCGCAGCCGGTCGACGGGCCCGTTCACGGTGATCAGTCCATCGGCCCACTCCGCGCACCAGCGGGCCGTCTCGGCGCTCACCGCCGCGCCGACCAGCTTCGGCGGGACGTCCGGGCGGCTCCACAGGCGGGCGCGGTCCACGGTCACCAGGCCGTCGTGGCTGACCTCCTCCCCCGCCAGCAGCGCCCGGATGACATCGACGCACTCCCGCAACCGCTGCTTGCGGAGTTCCTTGCGCGGCCAGCGCTCACCGGTGATGTGCTCGTTGCTCGCCTCGCCCGTGCCGAGCGCGGCCCAGAAGCGCCCGGGGAACATCGCCCCGAGGGTGCCGATCGCCTGGGCGATGATCGCGGGGTGGTAGCGCTGCCCGGGGGCGTTGACCACGCCGAACGGCAGGCCGGTGGCCTGCAGCGCCGCACCCAGCCAGGACCAGGCGAACCCCGACTGCCCCTGCCGTGCGCTCCACGGGGAGAAGTGGTCCGACGACATCGCCGCCCCGAACCCCGCCTGCTCGGCCCGGGTGACCGCCTTCAGTAGTTCTGCCGGATGGATCTGCTCGTGTGAGGAGTGAAAGCCGTAGGTCGTCATCGTCCCCGGCTACCCGGAAGAGGGACGTCCATTCCGGAAGGACGCACCCGAGGGACCGGCGGATGGCGGCGGGCTGCGGCGCCACGAGTACGGGCCCAGAGACGGCACGGCCCGGAGGCGCGGTCCCGGCCGGGACCGCGCCCCGGTCTCAGAAGGCCGAGGTGTAGGTGACCAGGGACGGGTAGTCGAGGCGGGTGCCGGCGTTGTAGCAGACGACGTTGCGGACGATCGCGGTGCCACCGCTGGTGGCCCAGAGGGTCAGCAGGTTGCAGAACTCGGGGCCGGGTCCGTACGCGGTGGCCTGGACGTGGTCCTGCAGCACCCCGACCGCGGGGAAGAGCACCATGCGCTGACCGGTCCCGGAGGTCTGGACGGTGTTCACCCCCGCCTGGGAGTTGTAGTTCACCGGCGGAGGCACCGGCGCGTACGGGCCGGGGTTGGCCGGGGTGTTGTCGAAGGTGTAGGCGAAGTTCTTCGGCGGGATCGCCGCGCCGGTGATGGCGCGTTCCCGCTGGTAGGTCAGGGTCCAGCCGGTGTTGAGCGGCGCGCTGGTCGCGTTGTGACAGCGCACCTGGACCACCTGCGCGCCCACGGCCGGGGCCCAGCCGCCGACCTTGCACCGGGCGGGCTGGCCTGGGTCGACCGCGGTGACCTGCAGGTTGCCGGCGAAGCCGCTCGAACCCAGGCCGGGCAGCGTGACGGTCCAGACGCCCCCGCCGCCGGCCACGGTGTTCACGCCTCCGGCCGAGTTGAACTGGGTGGCGATGCCCCCGCCGCTGTAGTGCACGTAGCCGAACGCCTGCGGCGCCGGCAGGGTGCCGGTGCTCTGCTCGAAGACGATGCTGTACGGGGTGAAGACCGGAGCCCCTCCGTACCGGTAGCACTGCACGGCCACCACCAGGTCGACCCCGGACGGCCCCCAGCTCTGCGCCTGGCACCAGTAGGCGTTCGGGGAGATCGCGGTGACGTGGACCACACCGCCGCCGATCGCGATCTGCGGGAACCTCACGAACGTCTGCCCGGCCCCGCCCGGGGTGACGGTGACGTTGAAACCGCCCGGCCAGCTACCGGCCTGGTGGCTGGGGTTGGGAACGCCGGAGGTGACGTCGACGACGGCGAAGCCCCATCTGTTGGGAACGGCCGCCTGCGCGGCCGTGACGCCCGTCGCCAGCATGGCGACGACACAAAGGATTCCCATGGTCACTCTGAGCAACTGACGCATGCGGCTCTCCATTGGCTCGGGGGGTTGGACGACCAGACGTGACGGTGGCACCGGGAGTGCGGTGGCAGAGAATGAACCGTCTGGGATCACAATTCGCTTCGAGTTCTTGATAACCCGCGCGGCATCCCTTGAGAAGACCCAACCTTACCGGGAAGATGACCCATCTTCGCTGATCAGGTCAGTGTTCGGACCAGATGAGCGGATCTTCCCGGGGGAGATCAACGGTCATTTCGCCGAGTACCGTATGAACATGCACAGCCGATCCGCCAGGATCCATGAGACAGGGTGTGAGACCGTGCCGGAGCACGAACCGAACGTTCCGCGTGTCATGTGGCGACTGCTGGAGCCTCTGCACGCCGTCACCTACTTCGCCCCGGAGGCTCGGGCGGCGTCCGACGCGGTCGGCATGCGCGGCTTCTGGATGGGGTACTTCGCGACCAGGGCGGCACCGCTCGGACCGGTCGGCCCCGACGTCGTCACGGCCTCCTTCCACGGCTTCCCGCCGGCCAAGGTCTCCAGGGCACTCCCCGACGCGTGGACGTTCGCGACCCCAGGCGACGTGCTCCGCGCCCGGCTCGACGGGGCGAGGGCGGCGCTGCGGAACCTGCTCACCGACGAGGTGGCCGGCCCGGACGACCTGCGCGCGGCGGCCGACCTCGCCTGGCAGGCCGCCCGGCTCGCCGACACCGCGGGCCGGGTGCTGAGCGCGGCCAACCAGGCCCTGCCCGCGCCGGACGAGCCGCACCTGCTGCTCTGGCAGGCCGCGACCACGCTGCGCGAGCACCGGGGAGACGGGCACGTGGCCGCGCTCGTCGCCCACTGCGTCTCCCCGACTCAGGCCCACCTGCTCAAGGTCGCCGCCGGTGAGACGGACCTGGACCTGCTGCGCGTGGCACGCCCCTGGCCGGCCGAGGAGTGGGAGTCCGGTGCCGCCGCCCTGCGCGAGCGCGGATGGGTCGACGCCTCCGGCACCCTCACGGCCGAGGGCACCCGGGTACGCACGCGGATCGAACGGCTGACCGACGAGGCCGCGGCCGGTCCCTGGCGGGCCCTCGGTGACGAGCGGACCTCCGACCTCGCCCGGCTGCTCCGCCCGCTGACCGAGGCCGTCGTGAAGTCGGGCATCCCGCCGACGCTGAGCCCGATCGGCCTGCCGTCCGGAAGCGAGAACGGCCGGGAGCTCCCGCTCCCGGCCTTCCCCTCAAAGATCAGCTGAGGTCGGGGGCGGCGGGAGACCCGCCGCCCCACCGTGGATCAGCTGAACGGCAGCCGTACGAGGGACTGGTTGCCGACGCCGAGGGCGGTGGTGCCGTTGCCGATGGCGCTCCAGACCTCGACCTTCACCTGGCCTCCCGACAGGTTGCCGAGCGTCCCCGAGGCGGACTGCGGCCCCGCGCCCTGCGTGTAGTGCTCCCAGCCCGTCACCGGGTCGGTGGCGAAGTAGGCGTAGGTCTCCACCCTGTCCCAGCTCCCGTTGCCGGTCAGATCGTAGGAGACGCGGATCTGGGTGCCGTTGGCGACCGTGGTGCCCGCGTCCACGAAGAGGTCGAACGTGGTGGAGCCACCGTTGTGGGTGCCGGTGAGTCCGGTCGCCGTGAAGACCTGCGCGTTGGTCGGGGTGCCGTCGCGGTTGCCGTTGGCGGCGGCCAGCGTGACGGTGCCCGCGCTGCCCGCCGTGCCCGGCAGCCCGCCGCCGGACTGCAGGTAGCGCGTCGCGGTGAAGGGGCCCACCGTCGGAGTCGGGGTGGGGGTGGGCGTGGGAGTCGGGTCGGGGCCGGTGGTGCCTCCGTTCGCGTTACCCCCGCTCCAGGTGAGGGCTCCCGAGGTGACGGTCTTGCCCGCGGGCACGTTGAGCGTCGTACCGTTGGAGAAGGTCACCGTGATCGCGCTGCCGGTGATGTTGGACGCGACATAGGTCCGGGCGCCGTTCTTGCTGAACACCTTGGCCAGCGGGTGGTTGGCGGTCACCGAGTTGTCCACGTTGCCCAGAGCGGCCAGGTTGCGGATCCAGTGGAAGGTGTGGGCCCTGCTCTCCCCCTCCTCCGGGGTGAAGCCGCTGCCTGCCCTGAGGTTCGCCAGTGCCGTGTCGCCGTTGCCCAGGGCGAGGAACTCCCAGATGATGTCCTGCCACACCGTGGGCGGACCGCCGTTGTTGCGTACCAGCTCGTTGTAGTTGGTGGTCACATAGCCGGGGTTGTCGCCCAGGTAGAAGTGCCCGCCGGTGACCGGGAGCATGTTGATGCCCTGGATCATCTCCGGCTCCGCGCTGAACCAGGTGGCGTAGGCGGCGCCGGAGCCCCAGACCATGCCGACGGTGCTGTGGCCGAAGGCGGCGGGGAAGTTCTGGTCGCGCACGTCGAACCAGTACTCCTGGATCGCCGCGTTCTGGGTCGTGTAGATGTAGATGCCCGCGTCGCGGACCGCGGTGTTGCCGGTGGCCTGCCCCCACTGGATGAGGGCGTTGGCGAAGTTCATGCCCTCGGACGAGGACTCCTGGTTGTTGCCCGAGCCGAACGAGCCGTGCCCGGCCGCCCAGTCGTGGCCCGCGTAGATGTCGAAGTCACGCAGGTACGGGAAACGGGTGTCGCCTCGGTCGTAGTTGTTGGCGTCGCGGATCAGCAGGTCCACCATGCCGCCGTACTGGCTGCTCTTCGCCCAGTTGGGGTCGAACTTGGCCAGGGTCGCGGCGGCCGCGATGTAGTAGCCGTAGTGGAAGTGGTGGTCGTTGAGCTCCAGGTCGGAGCCGTACGAGGCCGGGTAGCCGAGCAGGGTTCCCCAGGCCGGGTTGTAGTAGAAGACCCGGGTGGTCTTGCCGGGCGAGGCGGTGAACCAGTCGTTGAGGCGGGTGCGAATGGCGTTCAGCGCGGCGGTGCGCACCGACGTCAGGTTGAGCTGGTCGGCGATCTCCGCGATGCGGGCGGCCCTGCCCAGGCCCTTGCCCGTCCAGTAGGTGTCGTCGCCGCGGTTGTCCATCGGGTTGCCGAGCTCGGCGTTGAGGTGGTTGGTGATCGTGGTGAGGTCGGCGCCCGAGTTGTCGGCCACCGCGGGGACCTCGGGCAGCACACCGGTGTACTTCATCGACGTTCTGAACTGCGTACCGGTGACGATCTTCATCTGACCGCGCGCCGAGACGTAGGTCTGCGCCAGCGGCGTCGAGCCGGTCAGGTGGTTCCACTGGTGCGGGTAGAGCGCGATGACCGTGCCGGTCGCGCTGCCCTGCCTGGCCGTGGTGGTGAAGGCGTACGTCGTGGTGAGCGTGCTGTTGGACGGCGTGTAGGAGTACGAGACCCGGGTGCCGGTGACGTGCGCGTGCGCGTACTGGCCGTAGGTGTTCGCCAGGGCCGCGCGGTCGCCGCCCTCGGGCAGCGCCGCCACCGAGAAGAAGCCCTTGCCCGCGAGGGACGAGCTGATCGTCGTGCCGCTCACCGACCAGGTCGCGCCGGTCGGGGCGTAGGCGACGTAGTCGCGGCCGCCCGCGGTGAAACCGATGGTGGCGCCGCTGTTGGACCAGACCGAGGGGGTGCCGGCCGCGGTGATCTGCGCGTCACCGCCGGTGATCTGGAAGTAGGCGAACGGCAGGCCGTGGCCGATGGTGGCCTTCATGGTCCGGCCGCCCCCGCTCCAGTACGGGGTGACGGTCCAGTCGCTCCAGCCGTCGACCTTGACGTCCGGCGAGTTCAGGCCCGCGACACCGACCCTGATGTTCTCGACGTACGGGTAGTGGTACTCCCCCACCCCGGTGGCGGTGCCGCTGATCTGCGGGGTGGTGTTGTAGGAGAAGCCGAGGCCGCCCGCGAAGGTGTCGTAGGAGATCGGGTGGGCGTGCAGCGGCTCGCCGTACGCGCAGTCGGTCTTCTTGAACAGGATCGACGACCACCAGTCGTTGGTGGGCACTGCTCCGGCGGGGGCGTTGGCCGTCACCCACTGGCGGGGGTTGGTGGAGAGGGAGCCGCAGCCGGTCGGCAGCGAGCGGCCGGCCGGGAGGGTGTCGGCGTAGCTACCGGCGCCGACCGTGGCCGCCTCGGCGGAGTGGGCGGCGCCGAGGCCGAGCAACCCGGCCACCATCGCGACGACCACGCCGACGGCGAGGCGGCTGCGGCGGGTCCGGATGCGGTGGGCGAGTCGTCCTTCGCGGGGGTACGCGTTGTCCGGACCCATGGTCCGGATCGAGGGATCCATTGGGGGGTGCCTCCGGGGAGAGGAGTCGGGCTCCGAAGCGGACCGGAATGAGAGAGCGCTCTCTCACCGCAAAGTAACGGCCCGCGTCACAGCAGTCAACGTTTCACGTTGGTAACGAATAAGTAAAGAGCAGATATGCAGGCGGGACGGCATAGGCCCATAAAACAGGGCGTTCCAGCGCACGGCACCCGCACCTCGCACCCACGGGCGACCCATCGGCCCGCTGGCCAACAATCAAGGAATGCGCCTATCCTGATCTGAGAGCGCTCTCAGCACTGATCGATATCCAGCGTCGGTCGGTCGTCGGCCGCACCCACTTCCAGCTCCCGCGCGGCCTTCCCCGCCGGCCCCGGCCCCTCCGCCCACGCGCGCCGCCCGGCGCGCGCCCGCCCATCGGCGAGGCGGCCGCAACTGGCCGGACGGTGACAAAATCAAGGCTGGACACTCAGCGTGATGGCTAATTTACTTTGCGTGACCGTCCAGGCACTCCCGCCCCAGGAGAGATCATGCGAAGCAGGAAGCTCATGACCACCGCCCTGAGCGTCGCCGTCGGCATCGCGGGCCTGACCGCGCTGACCGTCGCCGCCCCGGCCACGGCCTCCGTACCGGCCGCCGCCGACTTCACGGGCTACCAGATCGTCAAACTCCCGAACGCCAACGTCCCCAACTTCCAGCGCCGCGTGGTCCGCTGCCCCGCGGGGAAGAAGGCCGTCGGCGGCGGCGCCGAGGCACAGGGCAACCAGGCCGTCCTGGTGGGTTCCTTCCCCACCGACGACGGCGGCGGCTGGATCGGTCTCGGCCGCCAGCCCGGTTACAACGACGTCGGCATCAGCGTCTACGCGATCTGCGCCAACGTCGGCTGATCACCACCACCCCGGAGGATCGCGGGCTCAGGTCCTGGCCGTGACGGCCCGGATCTGGGCCTTTCCCCGAAACCGGGGGTTCGGCGGCGATCCGTTCCTCCGGCCGACCACGTTCTTCTTCGCCCCCGTTCCCGGGGAACAGCGCTTCGCCCCCACCGGCCGCCGGACCGTCACATGCCCACGAGGCCCGCATGACCTACCATCTAACGGTGCCACAACCAGGCGAGTTCACCGACCGCGCCCAGCACGCTCCGGCGTCCGGGGGCACCGAGTCCGGCTCGCTCGCCCATGACCGGGGAGAGCGCCGGCCGCCCTCGGCCGAGCGCATCGGGCGGGCGATGACGGCGTTCGCCGCGGGCGACGCGCTGGGCGTCCCCTGGGAGGGCTCGGACCCGACGGCGATCGACGCCGACCACATCGACGAGATCCCGGCCACCCGGCAGGGCTGGCCGCGCGGCGCGACCTCCGATGACACCGCCCAGATGCTCCTGGTCTGCGAGTTGCTAGCCGACACCGAGGGGAACCCGACCGCCGAGGCCTTCCTGACCCGGCTCGCCGCCGCGGCGGACGAGATCCGCGGCATCGGCCCGACCACCCGCCGCGCCCTGGCCCACTTCGGTAAGACCGGCACGCTACCCGAGCCGATCCCCGGCGAGCGCCCCACCAACGGCGCGGCGATGCGCATGCTCCCGGTCGGCTGGACCACTCCCGCCGCCGAGGAGGACCTGCGCCGTCACCTGGTGGAGGCACTGGCGATCGGCACCCACCGCGCCCCGGAGGCCATCGCCGCCGCCTGCCTCGTCGCCGCGATGGCCGCGTGGGCGATCGAGGGCGCGGGAATCGACGCGGTCCTGGCCGCCGCCGAGGCCGAGGCCGGCTGGGTCGCCGGCCGCTACGGGGAGCCCACCGCCGTCCGCGCCGCCCTCGCCGGCACCTGGACCCCTCCCGCCGGAGGCGTCGGCCTCGACGCGCTGGAGACGACCGCCGCCGTGGTCCACGTCCTGAGCACGGCAACGGATCTGGACTCGGCGCTGCACCACTCCGTCCTCCTCGGCGGCGACACCGACACCGTCGCCGCGCTGGTCGGCGGAGTCCGCGGCGCGCTGGCCCCGGACGAGCTCGACGCCCTCACCTGGCTCCCCCTGGTGGACTTCGACCGCCCCACCGACCTGGTCGAGCGGCTCCACCGGCTGAGCATCGCCCGGCACAGTCGATGACCCCTCGTCACCTGTACGACGACGGCGAGGTCAGGATCAGCGCGGCACCCTTCTCGCCGATCATCATCGACGGGGCCTGGGTGTTGCCGCTGATGATGTTCGGCATGATCGAGGAGTCGATCACCCGCAGTCCGGACATGCCGTGTACGCGCAGCTCGGGGTCGACGACGGCCAGCTCGTCCACGCCCATCTTGCAGCTCCCGACCGGGTGGTAGTCGGTCTTGGCCCACTTGCGGATGAACGCGCGGATGTCCGCGTCGCTCCGGACCGATGCGCCGGGCAGCCTCTCGTCCTTGAGCAGGCCCTTGAACGCGGGCGCGTCGAAGACCTCGCGCATCCGGTGGAAGCTCTCGACCGCGATATCCCAGTCGCGCGGGTCGTCCAGGTAGTTCGGGTCGACTGCCGGAGGGGCGTCCAGGTCCTTGGAGACCAGACGCACCGAGCCGCGGCTGCGGGGCCGGACATTACAGGCCAGCAGCGTCACGCCGTGGCCGGGGACGTGCGCGGCCGTGCGCGAGTTGTCCTTCCACACCACGTAGGCGGGCAGGAAGTGGAGCTGGATGTCCGGCGAGGTCACCTGCTCGGAGCTGCGGATGAACGCGCCGGCCTCGGTGATCGTCGCGGTCGCGGGCCCCGTCCGGTACAGGCCGTACTGCACCGCGTGCCGCAGCGCCCGGTCCCACCTGTCCTCGCCGCTGTAGCTGATGGGCTTCGCGCACTCGCGCGTGATGTAGACCTCAAGCTGGTCGTGCAGGTTCCTGCCCACCCCGGGAAGGTCCTGGACGACGTCGATGCCGAGTGCGCGCAACTCGTCGGCGGGGCCGATGCCCGACCTCAACAGCAGGCGCGGCGAGTTGATCGCCCCGGCGCTCACGATGACCTCGGCGTCGGCGAAGACCGTCTCCTGGCGCCCGCCGCGCAGGTAGGTCAGCCCGCCCACCCGGCCGTTCTTGACGATCAGCCGGTCGGCCCGCGCGCCGGTGAGCACCGTCAGGTTCGGGCGGTGCCGCACGGACCGCAGGAACGCCGACGACGCGCTCTCCCGGCGCGCCTTGCGCTGGGTGACCTGGTGGTAGAAGACCCCGTCCTGGGTGGCCCCGTTCGGGTCGGCCGTGTACGCGATGCCGACCTCCTGCGCCGCCCGCAGGAACGCCGCCGACATCGGGTTGTGCTGTACCTGGTCGCTCACGTGCAGCTCGCCGCCGGTGCCGTGGTAGGCGTCCGCGAGCCGCTCGTTGTCCTCGTGCGCGGTGAAGTACGGCAGGACGTCGTCGTATCCCCAGCCCTTGTTGCCGAGGTCGCGCCAGGTGTCGTAGTCCTCGCGGTTGCCACGGACGTAGAGCATCGCGTTGATCGAGGTGCTGCCTCCCAGGACCCGGCCCTGCGGCAGGAACATCCGCCGGTCGTTGAGGTTCTTCTGCGGGACGGTGTCGAAGATCCAGTTGACCTTCGTGCCCATCAGCTTGGAGAAGCCCGCGGGAATGGTGATGAGGGGCGACCGGTCGCTCCCGCCCGCTTCGAGCAGGAGCACGCGCGCCTCCGGGTCGGCGCTCAGCCGGTTCGCCAGGACGCAGCCGGCGGCTCCGGCTCCGACGATGACGTAGGTGTAGGTGGTGCGTGGCATGATGCCTGTCCTCTCAGGGATTGGGATGCTCAGTCGCGCCGAGCGAGGCTGTGATCGACGCCGCGGCGGCGCGGAGCCGGCCCTGGTCGGTGGCCTCGGCCACCCCGGCCAGCCCGAGGGCCGCCGTGTCCGCGGCGTCGAGCCGGGACTGGCCGACGACCGCCCAGACCGGGACGCCGACGCCCGCAGCCCGCCGGGTGACACCGGAGATCACCTTGCCGTCGGCGGTCTGCGCGTCGAGACGCCCCTCACCGGTGACGACCGCGTCGGCCCCGGCCAGGAGCGCGTCGAAACCGACCAGGTCCAGAACGGTCTCGATGCCGGAGACGAGCCGTGCGTCGTAGGCCGCCCACAACGCGCCGGACAGCCCGCCCGCCGCCCCGGTGCGGGCGCGCCCGCGCGGGTCGCGGGGCAGTGCCGCCGCCGTCTCGTGCAGGCGGTCGGTGAGCCGCGCGACGAGGTCGGGATCGGCGCCCTTCTGGGGCCCGAACACCCGGGCGGAGTTCTCGAACGGGGTCGCGACATCGCACAGGACGACGAGCTCGACCCCGTCCAGGCCGCCTCCGGCCTCGATGGCCGCGCAAGCGCCGGCGCCCCCGTCCGTGCAGGCGCTGCCCCCGACCCCGAGCAGGACGCGGCGCGCGCCCGCCGCCACGGCGGCGACGATCAGGTCACCGGTTCCGGCGCTGGTCGCCGACCATGCGTCGAGCCGCTCAGGGGCGAGCAGGGTGAGCCCGCTCGCCGTCGCCGTCTCGACGACGGCGGTGCGTCCCCCGTTCGTCAGCAGGAACCCGCCCTCGATCCGGTCACCGAGAGGACCGCGTGCCGCGGCTCGGACGAGCTCGCCACCCAGGGCGCGGCGCAGCACGTCACGGGTGCCCTCGCCGCCGTCGGCCAGCGGGCAGGGCAGCGCCCTGCCGCCGGCGTCCGCGACCCCCACCGCGAGCGCGTCGGCCACGGTGGCGGCGTCCATCGTGCCCTTGAACGAGTCGGGTGCGAGCAGCACCCGTGCGGGCCCGGTCATGGCAGGCACCTTTCGGCCCTTCCCCGCTGCGTCCTCGTCCGGGTTCCCGCCTGGTCGAGGCCGGGTCGTCGCGGGTCCATGACTACGCCTCGAACCCGGCGACCGCGAGGAACGAGCGCATCCGCCGCGCCGCCGTCGCGGGGTCGGCGAACGCGCCCGCCCGGTCGGCGAGGACGAACAGCCTCACCAGATGGGGTACCGAGCGGAGGGTCTGCGCGCCGCCGACGAGGTGGAAGTGATCCTGGTGGCCGTTCAGCCAGGCCAGGAAGACCACGCCCGTCTTGTAGGCCGAGGTCGGGCTCGCGAACAGGTGCCGGGCCAAGGGAACCGTCGGTTCGAGCAGCGCGGCGTACCCGTCGAGGTCGCCGGCGTCGAGCCGGGCGAGCGCGGCCCGCGCGGGCGCGGCGATCGCGTCGAACACGCCGAGGAGCGCCTCGCTGTGACCGTGCTCGTCGCCCCGGATCAGTTCGGCGTAGTTGAAGTCATCCCCGGTGAACATGGCGACGCCCTCGGGCAGCCGCCGCCGCAGGTCGACCTCGCGTCCCGCGTCGAGCAGGGAGATCTTGATCCCCCGGACGCGTCCGGGGTGCTCGGTGAGGATCGCCAGGACCGTCTCGGTGGCCCGGTCGAGGTCGGCACCACCCCAGTATCCGGCCATGACGGGGTCGAACGCCTCGCCCAGCCAGTGCAGCATGACCGGTCCATCGACCTGGTCGAGGACCTTGCCGTACACCTCGTGATAGTCGTCGGCCCCCCGCGCGACGGCGGCGAGGTGACGGCTCGCCATGATCACCGGGGTGCCGCCGGACTGGCTGATCCAGCCGGCCTGCTCCAGGTACGCCTCGGCGATGTCGCCGAGACTCCAGCGGCCCGTCGGGGCAAGCTGGTCGGTCATCGCTCCGCAGACCAGCGCCCCACCGACGGCGCGCGCCTCGGCCCCCGACCGGGCGATCAGCTCGCGGGCGTCCGCCCAGTCCAGGCCACCACCGCGCTGCGCGGTGTCCATGGCGTCGGCGACGCCCAGGCCCAGGGACCACA
The DNA here is from genome assembly GCF_000721075.1 of Streptosporangium amethystogenes. GTDB lineage: Bacteria > Actinomycetota > Actinomycetes > Streptosporangiales > Streptosporangiaceae > Streptosporangium > Streptosporangium amethystogenes. Next base: position 62,925 of record NZ_JOEQ01000011.1, on the reverse strand, counting down.
GGTGCCGGCGGAACGCCAGCGTGGACTCCCAGTCCAGCCCCGGCGGGTCGTGCAGCGGGTCGGCCACGACGTGCGCGGCGGCGTACACCGTGCGGGAGGTCGGCGGGCCGCCGGTGAAGTCGTGTACCGGGGACCGGTCGGCCAGGACGTGGGTGCGCTTCCCGCCGTCCGGTGCCGGCAGCATGATCCTGACATCGCTCATCACGAACCCGCCGTCCCCGTCGTCCGCCAGGCGCTCCCGAGGGGCCGGTCCACGAAGATCTCCTTGTCCATCACGGTGAGGGGGTCCGCGACCTTCACCCCGTTGCCGAGCGGGTCGAGGACCTGGGTCTGGGGGTCGACGCCGGGTGCGACCTCGATGAGCACCAGCCCGTCCGGGCCGAGCTCGAAGACCGCCCGTTCGGTGACGTACAGGACCCGCTGGCCGCGTCGGCGCGCCTCGGCCGCGCTGAACGTCACCTGGTCGACCGTGTCGACGAACTTCCGGTGCCTGCCCTCGACGCGGATGTCCAGGCTTCCGTCGGCGGGCACAGCCTGGAGCCCGCCCGCGTTGAACGTGCCGCAGAAGACCACGGTCGAGGCGTTCTGCGAGATATTGACGAACCCGCCGGTGCCAATGATCCTGCCGCCGAACTTGGACACGTTGACGTTGCCCGCCCGGTCGATCTGGGCGAAGCCCAGGAAGCAGATGTCCAGACCGCCGCCGTCGTAGAAGTCGAACTGCGCGGGCTGGTCCAGGATCGCGACCGGGTTCGTGGCGACGCCGAAGATGACCCCGCGGGCCGGCACACCGCCGACGAGCCCCTGCTCGATCGTGAGTGTGAAGTCCTCGACCCAGCCCTCCTCGGCGGCGACGGCCGCGACCCCGTCGGCGATCCCGACGCCGAGGTTGACGACGTCCCCGTCGGCGATCTCGCGCAGCGCCCGCCGCGCGACGACCTTGCGCTGGTCGAGCGGGAACGGCGGCAGCGACGAGAGCGCGGCCTTGGTGGCCCCGGCGAACGCGGGGTTGTACTCGTGCGTCACCACCTGCCGCTGCTCGGGGTTGACGACGACGACGTCGACGCACATGCCCGGCACGACGACGTCGCGCGGATCGAGCGAGCCCCCTTCGGCGACGTACTTCACCTGGGCGATGATGAGGCCGCCGCTGTTCCGCGTGGCCTGGGCGATGGCGAGCATCTCCAGCCGGGCGGCCTCCTGCTCGGAGGTGATGTTTCCGTCCTCGTCCGCGGTGGTGCCGCGGATGAAGCAGACGTCGATCGGCAGCGACGGGTAGAGCAGCCACTCCTGCCCGCGCAGGCTCACCACCTCGACGAGTTCCTCGGTGGTGCGGTCGTTGAGCCTGCCACCCTCCAGGCGCGGGTCGCAGAACGTGCCGATGCCGACGTGCGTGAGCACCCCGGGACGGCCCGCCGCGATGTCGCGGAAGAGCTGGCTCATGACGCCCTGCGGGAAGTTGTACGCCTCGAACTCCCCTGCCGCGGCCATCGCGCTCATCTTCGGGGCCATGCCCCAGTTGCCGGCGATGATCCGGCGGGCGAGGCCGGGCAGCGCGAGATGGTCCATGCCGCCGCCTTCGCGGTCCCCGATGCCCGTGGTGTGCACGAGCGTGAGGCCGGCCGGGGAGCCGGTCTCACGAAACCGGTTTCCCAATGCCCGGAGCAGCATGTCCGGTTCGAGCAGTCCTCCGCCGGAGCCGCCGATCGCGACGGTGGCCCCGGCATCGATCATCGCGACCGCCTCCGCCGCGGTGCGGAATTCCGGCCGCCCGCGGCGGCTCCTGTCCGACGATGACATCAGGCCATCACCCCTCCGCCGTTGAGGTGCAGCACCTGGCCGTGGTAGAGCGCGGCGTCGTCGGAGGCGAGGAACGCCACGGTGGGCGCGATCTCCTCGGGCGTCGCGAGCCTGCCGATGACGAGGTCACCGGTGCGTTCCCGCTTCCACTCCTCGGTCGCCCAGGGGGTGATGAACGGAGTGTCCACCGGCCCCGGGGCGATCGCGTTGACGCGGACCGCCGGCCCGACCTCGCGGGCCAGCGCCCGGGTGAGCCCGGCGACGCCGGCCTTGGCGGCACAGTAGCTGACGTAGTCGCGGGCGCCCTTGAAGGCCAGCTGCGACGAGACGTTGACGATGACGCCCGCCCCCCGTTCGAGCATCGATCCGAGCACGTGACGGCTGCACAGGAAGACGCCGTCGAGGTCGACGGTCAACGTCTTCCGCCACTCTTCGAGGGAGATCTCGGCGAGCCGTCCGGGAGCCATGTACCCGGCGTTGTTCACCAGGACGTCGATCGGCCCCAGCTCGGAGCCGACCCGGGCGACCATCCCCTCGACGGCGTCCCAGTCGGTGATGTCGGCCTCGACGGCCATCGCGGCCGTCCCCGCCTCCGTGAGCCGGCGCACCCGCTCGGCGGCCTCGCCGGCCTGGCCGAGATGGTGAACGGCGACCCGCGCCTCGGACGCCGCGAACGCGTCCACGATCGCGGTGCCGAGACCGCCGAGCGCCCCGGTCACCAGCACGGTCCTGCCACGCAGCGACGGGTGGGCGGTGGTCGTGGTTGCCTGCGCGTTCACGCGGTGTACCAGTCCTTTCTGCGCGTACGGCCGACCTGGACGGTCTTGTTCTCGGTGAAGAACTCCATGCCCTCGCGGCCGAACTCGGCCTGGTAGCCGCTGTCACGGCGACCGCCGAGCGGGAGCTCGGGGAAGGCGTCGGTGGAGCCGTTGATCCACACGGTGCCGGTGCGCAGCCGGAGCGTCAGGTCCAGCGCCTCGCGCAGATCATTGCTCCACACCGAGGCGGCCAGGCCGTACGCCGAGGCGTTGGCGCGCGTGACCGCCTCGTCGAGCGAGGTGAAGGACTGCACGACGGTGACCGGCCCGAACAGTTCCTCGCGGGCCGCGGTCGAGCCGTCGTCGTCGGTCGCCAGCACCGTCGGCGCGAGGAACGGGCGCGCTCCGGTGGCCTCCGGCGCGGAGGGGTCCCCACCGGCCAGCACCCGCACGCCTTCCTGCCTGGACGTCTCGATCGCCGCGCTCACCCCGTCGAAGTGCTGCTGGGAGATCAGCGGGCCCATCTGGGTGGCCTCCGACCACGGGTCGCCGAGGAGGAGACCCGCCGCCCTCGCGGCGAGACGCTCGCCCAGCTCGTCCGCGACGGACGCGTCGGCGAGGATCCGCGACCCGGCGACGCACACCTGTCCCTGGTTGAAGAACGCGGCGAACGTCAGCCCCGCGACGACCTCGTCCAGGTCGGCGTTCGCCGTCACCAGGACCGGGGTCTTGCCGCCCGCTTCCAGGGCGACGCGCTTGAGCCGCTGCGAGCCCGCGTGCGCGGCGATGTGCCGGCCGGTCGCGGTCGAGCCGGTGAAGCTGACGACGTCCACCTCGCGGTGGGCGACGAGCGCCGCGCCCGCGGGGCCCTCACCGAGGACCACCGAGACCGCGTCGGGCTCCAGGCCGGCCTCGTACAGCAGCGAGACGACGGCGAGTGCGGTGAGCGGGGTCAGCGGGCTCGGCTTGACCACGACGGTGCAGCCGGCGGCCAGTGCGGGCGGCAACTTCTGCCCGAGGATGCCGAGCGGGAAGTTCCACGGGACGATCAGGCCCGCGACCCCGGCGGGCTCCCGCACGGTGAACGCGAACACCGACGCGTCGATGTCACGGACCGTCCGTCCGTTGACGTCCCTGGCCAGCCCGGAGAAGTACTCGAACGCGTTGACGGCCGCGGCGACCTCGCCGCGGGCCTCGCGGATCGGTTTGCCCGTCTCCAGCACGACCAGTTCGGCCAGGTCGTCCGCGCGGGCCTCCATCAGCTGCGCCGTCCGGGCCAGGACGCGGGCGCGGTCGCGGCCGGAGGCCCGTCCCCACCGCCCGGTGTCGAAACTGCTCCGGGCGCGGGCGACCGCGGCCTCGACCACGGAGGTCGACTCGTCGCCCGCCCGGAACAGGGGCTGTCCGGTGGCCGGGCTGATCCGGACCGTGCCCTCGCCCTGCGGGGCGACGGCGCTGCCGCCGACCAGCGAGCCGAGGAGCGGCGGGCCGTCCCCGGCGGGCACTTTGGCACGGTCCAACAGGTCACCGAGGTCGCGTCCGGCGACGTCGAGGGGGAATCCAGTGGTGTTCACGATGCTCTCACTTCGTTGTCGTGGACCTGCGCTTGACGAACGCCTCTTTCCGCCGGCGCGAGGCGTCCGAGAAGCTGAAGAACGCGGCGAGAGTCGGCTCGGCCGTCACCCGGGTCTGGTATCCGGCCAGAATGTCCTTGACGACCCGCAGCGCGAGCGGTTCGCAGGCGATGACGGCCGTGACGAGCTCCTCGACGGTCTCTTCGAGCCGGTCGGCCGGTACGGCGTGCGTGACGAGGCCGATGCGCGCCGCCTCGGCTCCGGAGATCGCCGTCGCGGTGAGGAACAGCCGGCGCGCCTGGGCCAGCCCGACCGTGTCCACCAGCCGGGCGATGCCGCCCCACGCCGTCAGGTTCCCCAGCCTCGTCTCGGGGTAGCCGAGGCCGGCGTCCTCGGTGGTGACGCGCAGGTCGCAGGCGAGCGCCAGCTCCAGGCCGCCGCCGAGCGCGCTGCGCTCGATCATCGCGACGGTGGGCACGCTCAGCGCGGCGAGCCGTGCGAAGGTGGCCGTGCCGAGGCGTGACAGCCGATCGGCGGTGACCGGGCCCGGGTCCGCCCAGTCGGCGATGTCGGCGCCCGCGCAGAAGAAGCCGTTGCTCCCGCGCAGTACCACCACCCGGATCCGCGGGTCGGCCTCGATCGCGCCGAGTGCCTCGCCGAACGATTCGAGCATGGCCTCATCGAGCGAGTTGCGCTTGGCGTAGCGGTCCAGGGTCAGGGTCGCCAGACCCCGCTCGTCGACGTCGAGAAGTACCGGCATCAGCGCCGTCCCCGGGCTACCTGGTCGATCAGCAGGGCGATGATGATCGCGGAGCCGACGGCGACCTGCTGGTAGAACGCCTGGACGTTCAACGTGGTCAGGCCGGCGGTCAGCGTCGCGATGATGATCGCGCCGAACGCCGCGCCGTACATGCTGCCCTCGCCGCCGGCGAGCTTCGTACCGCCCATGACGGTGGCGGCGATGGCCGTCAGCAGCAGGTCCGCGCCGAGCGTCGGGTCGGCCGCGCCGAGACGGGCGACCAGGATGGTCCCGGCCAGCCCGGCCGCCGCGCCGGAGAGGACGTAGGCCGCCGCGGTGTAGCGCTTGACGTTGATGCCGGCCAGCCGCGCGACCTCGGCGTTCCCGCCGACGGCGGTCAGGTGCTCGCCGAACACGGTCCGCTTCAGGCACACGGCCGCGACGATCGTGAGCAGGACGAACAGCAGCACCGGGATCGGGACCCCGGCGATCCGGCCGGCCAGGGCGTCCTGGAAGCCGGTCGGGATGTCGTACACGGCCTGGCCGCCCGCGATGATCAGGGCGATCCCGGCGTAGATGCTCATGCTGCCGAGCGTCACGATGAACGGCGTGATGTTCGTCATCGTGATGAGGAGCCCGTTGACCAGACCGGCCAGGGCGCCGACCGCGATGCCGCCGATGATGGCGAGCGGCACCGGCAGCGAGTGCGACAGCAACCCGCTGACCACCGCGCACATCGCGACGGTCGAGCCGATGGACAGGTCGATGCCGCCGGTGATCAGGACGAACGTCTGCCCCAGCGCCAGGACGCCGACCACCGATGCCTGCAGCAGGATGTTCATCAGGTTGCCGCCGTCGAGGAACAGCGGCCTGGCGAGCCCGAAACCGAGGACGAGGACGAGGATGACGCCGACCAGCCCGGCCTGACGTGCGGTCGCGGCGACGTCGAGGCGTCCCCGCACGGCGGACAGCGGCGTCTCGGTCGCCGATTTCCGCTCGAGGGTGGTGTGGTTGCTCATGGTTCTCCTTGGACCGTCAGCTCGCCGCGGCGTGGTGGACGATGGCTTCTTCCGAGATCTGCGACCGGCTGAGTTCGGCGACGATGCGTCCGCGGCGCATCACCACCACCCGGTCGCTCATCCCGATTACTTCGGGAAGGTCCGACGAGACCATCACGATGGCCTTGCCCTCCTCGGCGAGCTCTCGTATGAGTGCGTGGATCTCCCCCTTGGCGCCGACGTCGACGCCGCGGGTGGGCTCGTCGAAGATGAAGATGTCGCTGGCGGTCTTCAGCCAGCGGGCGAGGACCACCTTCTGCTGGGTGCCACCGCTCAGCTTGCCGACCGGATAGCCGGGGTCGATGTCGGCGTTGAGCTGCGTCAGCAGCGCGCGGGTCTGCTCGCGCTGCGCGCGCCGGTCCAGCAGGCCGCGCCGGCGCGGCGGCTTGATCAGTGTCGCGTTGGACGCCGCGCTCATGTGGAGCACGAGGCCCTGGTGCTTACGGTCCTCGGGCAGGAACGCGATCCCCGCCTTGACGGCGTCCGCAGGGGAGCCGATGTGGACGCGTTCCCCTCTGATCCACACCGCGCCGCCCGTCACCCGGTCCGCGCCGATCAGCCCGCGGACCAGCTCGGTCCGTCCCGCACCGACCATTCCCGCCAGGCCGACGATCTCACCGCGCCGGACCGACAGCGAGCAGTCGGCGACGCCCTCGGCGCTGGACAGGCCCTCGATCCGCAGGATCTCCTCGCCGGGGCCTTCGGAACGTTCCACCCTGCTGATCGCGTCGACGTTCCGGCCGACCATCAGCTTGACCAGGTCGGTCTCGTTCTTGATCTCCGCCCGGGTACGGGTGCCGACAAGCGTGCCGTCGCGCAGCACGGTGACCCGGTCCGACAGCGCCATGACCTCGGCGAGCCGATGCGAGACGTAGATGATGCCGCGGCCCTCGGCGCGGAGCCGTTCGAGCAGGGCGAAGAGCTGCTCGCTCTCCTGCGTGGTCAGCGAGGCGGTCGGCTCGTCCAGGATGATCAGGCGCGCGCCGACGGCCAGCGCCCGGGCGATCTCGACGAGTTGCTGCTGGGCGACGCTGAGCCGCCGCACGGGGATGTCCATCCGGGCGTCGAAACCGAGCCGTCCGAGGGACTTCTCCGCCCGTTCGCGGGCCTCACGCCAGTCGATGAACCCGGCACGGGCCTTCTCCCGTCCCAGCACGACGTTCTGGACCGCCGTGAACTGCGGTACCAGGCTCAGTTCCTGGTGAACCATGGCGAGTCCGGCGTGCAGGGCGTCACTGGGCTGGGAGAACGAGCGCCGCTCCCCCTCGAACCAGACCTCGCCGCTGTCGGGCTGCTGGACGCCGAACAGCGTCTTCAGCAACGTCGACTTTCCTGCGCCGTTCTCGCCCAGCAGGGCGTGGATCTCACCGGGGTAGGCGGTCAGGTCGACCTCGTGCAGGGCCCTGACGCCGGGGAAGGATTTGCTGAGTTTCTTGATCTCCAGCATGGGCCGGTCGGTCGTCATCTCATCATCTCGATCGGTACGTGGTTCGAAGGGAGAGGCTCACCCGACGGTCACTTGTAGAGGTCCGTGATGACCTGGCCCTCGGTGTCGTAGAACTGGTCCACGTTCTCCTTGGTGATCAGCTGGGCGGGCGCGACGACCCAGGGGGCGATCTCCTTGCCCTCCAGCAGGCCGATGGCCGACTCGACCGCCCAGAAGCCCTCGTAGTAGGGCAGCGGGCTGACGGTCGCGGCCATCGATTCGTTCCGGACGCCGGAGATCGCCTCCGGAACACCGTCCGTGCCGATCACCGCGACCTTCTTGCCCGACTCCTGGACGGCCTTGGCGACGCCGATCGCCATCGTGTCGTTGTTGGCGTAGATGCCCTTGAGGTTCGGGTTCTGCCGGATGATCTGCTGCGCCGCGGCATAGGAGGCGTTCGCGTCCCAGTTGCCGGGGACGCTGGCGACCAGCTTGAGGTTCGAGTGCTTGGCGACGCCCTCCTTGAAACCCTTGATCCGCAGGATCGCCGCGCTGGAGCCCGACTGCCCCTCGACCTGCGCGACCTCACCGCCGTCGGGGAACAGCTTCGCCAGCTCGTCCGCCGCCTGGATGCCGTTCTCCTCGTGGTTCGGGCCGATGAAGACGGTCGCGGGGACACGGGCGTCGTCGACGTTGACAACGGGCGCCTGCTGCGAGCGCATCTGGTTGAGCGCCGGGTTCAGGTTGGAGGTGCTCTCGGGAGCCACCACGTAGGCGTCGAACTTCTGGCCGACGAGCGTCTGGGCGATCGTGAGCTGCTCGGTCTGGGCCTTCTCGCTGCTCGCGGCCTGAATGGTCACCTCGACCCCGTACTTGTCGGCGGCGGCCTTCGCGCCCTTCTGGATGCCCTGCCAGTACTGGTTCGTGAGGGCCTTGAGGATCACCGCGACCCGGTACTTCTTGGCGGGCTTGAGCTCACCGATGGTCGAGGCCAGGGCGACGCCGTCGAGCGACTTCACGCCTTCCTGGTCGCTGGTGTAGGTGTACGACCCTCCGGCGCCGGACTCCTCGGCGGACGTCGCCGAGCTGCATGCCGAGACACCGAGCGCCAGGATCGACGCCAACGCGATAGCTGCTGTCTTCCTCATTGCTGCTTTCCTTCTAAGGGGGATGGATGGATAGAAACCGGTTTCCCAAAAGCCCGTGCTGATTGGGGACCGTGCTGGACTCTCACGTTGTCGCCGTCCGCCGGCATCCGCAGGATCCGCGGACGACGAGTTCCGGCGCCAGGACGCGCCGCTCCGGCGGGGTACGCCCACCGGGACTGCCGCTCGGGTGCCTGCCGATGCGCTCGGCGAGGATGCCCGCCGCCACCGCGCCGACCTGCCGCGCCTTGCTGTCCACGGTGGTGAGCGAGACGCCCGGCACCTGGCCGACCCAGACGTTGTCGAATCCGATCAGCGCGATGTCCTCGGGGACACTCACTCCGAGTGAGTGCGCCGCCGTCATCAGCCCGACGGCCAGGGTGTCGCTGGCGGCGAAGACCGCCGCCGGTCGGCGCAGCCCGGCGAGCAGGCTCGCCGCCGCCTCGGTGGCGTCCGAGAGCTCGCTGCTGCGCGCGATGTGGAGCGCTCCATCGGCTTCGCCGTAGACGCTGCGGAACCCTTCGAGCCGGTGCCGGAAGGCCAGGACGTCGAGCGGCCCCGTCAGGTAGACAGCCTGCTCAAAGCCGTGTTGACGGAGGTGCTCGGCGGCCAGCCGCCCGCCCATCCGGTTGTCAATCACAACGGTGTCGGCCACCGGCTTGGCGAGTTCCCGGCTGGCGACCACCACGTTGATCCCGGCCTTGACCAGTTGCTGCACCCCGCCGTCCCGCATGGTGGCCGAGGCGATGATCGCTCCGTCGACCCGTCGCTGGATCATCGTGCGGACGACCGCGGCCTCCTTCGCCTTGCTCTCCGCGATCGCTCCCAGCAACAGGGTGTAACCGGCCGGGTCGATGACCTCTTCCACGCCGGCCACCAGTTCCGGGTAGAAGGGATTGGTGATGCTCGCCACGACGACGCCGATCGCGTAGGAACGTCTGCTCGAAAGCCCCTGGGCCAGCGCGTTCGGGTGGTAGTTGAGCTCCTCGATGGCGCGCTCGATCTTGGCCCGGGTCTCCTGCGACATGTAGTAGTCGGTCGTACTCAGGAACTTCGACACGGTCGCCTTGGAAACTCCGGCGAGCGACGCGACATCGTTGATCGTCGTGCGTCGAGCTTCAGGAAACCGGTTCACCATGGCCATCATGTTGGCTGTACCACACAGTGGGGTCAATATGTTTCCGAAATGTTTCCGAAGCCCTCACCATGTTAACCTTGCGGCCTCTGACCTGCCGGTCTACGGCATCCCGGCCTCGGAGAAGCATCTCCCGCGGCATCTTCTCCGGTCTCGCCGGGTGTGCCACGGGCGTCCGGACCGTCGAGGGGTCGTTCTGCCGGGTGGATGGCGCTGGAGCGAACACAGACCGCGCATCAGGGGGTAAACGCGACCGGCGCGTCTCCCCGATGGAAGGGAAACGCGCCGATCACATGTGATGTGCGCCGCCAGGGACTCGAACCCCGGACCCGCTGATTAAGAGTCAGCTGCTCTAACCAACTGAGCTAGCGGCGCCCGACCTCCACAAGGGTACCGGACCCGGCGCTGTAGTCCGTACATACGCCGACATATGAGCATCAACGAACATGTGCCGGCTGCGATTTCGCCGGGCGGGGCGGGAGCGCGGAATCACGCGGCGACCTGCGGTTCGAGAAGGGCAGGGCGGTGTTCCGTACCGGCTGACGTGGACGGACCCCGTTTAGTGCCCCTCGCTCGGGTACTTGACCGGAGCCCGGAGAACCCGAATCAAGGGAGATGTTCAACCATGCAGCCCGAGCTCTGGAACTACCGCTCCGACGTGTACGGCCAGGACAAGACGCTCGACGTCGCCGGGTACCACGTGGAGGCCACCGACGGGAAGATCGGCTCCGTCGACGAGGCGACCTACGAGGTCGGCGAGAGCTACCTCGTCGTCGACACCGGCCCGTGGATCTTCGGCAAGAAGGTCCTGCTGCCGGCGAGCACCGTGACCCAGATCGACCCGCAGGAGAAGAAGGTCTACGTCGCGCGCACCAAGCACGAGATCAAGGACGCGCCCGAGTTCGACGAGGCCAACTTCAAGGAGTCCGCCTACCGGGACCGCGTCGGCGAGTACTACGGCCGCTTCCCGTTCGGGAGCGGACCGGGCACCGTCTGATCCGGCACGCTGAACGACGAGAGGGGCCCCGCCACCCGGCGGGGCCCCTCTCGTTTCCGGTGCCGCCCCGACGGCACTTCATGGCCAGGTCGGGTCGCCCGAGGAGTCGAGGGAGTCGGGGATGACATCGAGGCGCCCGAGAAGGGTGAGGAAGGTGGAGGCGTACGGGGAGTCCTGCACGACGGCGGCGACACGGTTCCAGTCGACCTGCTCGCGCAGGGCACGGACCTGGGGCAGCAGCGAGCCGTAGTCGCAGGTGTGCTCGGAGAACGGCAGCAGCCACGAGATGACCAGGTCGGTGGCCTCCAGGACGGGCAGGATCACCGCCGAGGTCTTCATCGGCTCGGCCCGCTTCAGCAGCTCCGGGGTGATCGGGTGATCGCAGATCGAGAAGATCAGATCCACCAGCCTGCCCTCGTCGAATGCCTTGACCAGCCAGTCCTCCGGCGGTTTGACCGTCTCGAAGCCCAGCTTGCCCAGCGCTTCGAGCGCGAGCGGCACGTCCTCGACGGGGAGGACGAAGTCGACGTCGTGCAGCGAGGGTGCGGCCCCGCGCGCGTACGCCGCACAGCCTCCGGCGAGCGCGAACCTGATATCCGCCTCCTTCAGCCCGCTGCTCGCCCGCTTCAGCGTTTCCAGGATTGCGTCCGTGACCTCATGACTGTGGCTGCCCATGGCTCACGCGTACCCCATAGCCTCCACGGTAGGCATGCCGGACTTTGACTCGGGTAAACGGGGCGTATGGTTCAGGTCGAACATACGCAAAAAGAAACCCCCCATCCTGGAGAAAGCCGTAAGGAACGCGTCGACCGCGAGCTCGGCGAGCTTCTGCAGGGCCTGCGCGTCGCGGTCACCGGTGTACAGGTGCTTTTCGCCTTCCTGCTGACGCTGCCGTTCGCCGCGGGCTTCAACAAGGTGGACGTTCTGGGGCACTGGCTGTTCTTCATCGCCCTGCTGAGTGCCGCCATCGCGTCCGTCTGCTTCATCACCCCCGCCGCCCAGCACCGCCTGCTGTTCCGGACCGGCCTGAAGGAGAAGATGCTGCACCGTGCCAACGGACTCGGCATAGCGGGGGCCGCCGGGCTCGCGGTCGCGATGACGAGCTCGGTCGCGCTGGTCGCGGAGACGGTCATCAACGCCTGGCCCGCGGCGGTGTTCGGCGGAACCGTGGCCCTGTCCAGCGCCTGGCTGTGGTTCATTCAACCAATAATTGATCTATACCGAACAGAGGATGATGAGGATGTTAAGTCATGAATTGTGAGGGCAGAGGCCGGTTATGGCTACCCTACTTTGGATCATCGCAGTTATCCTCGTCATCTCCGGGATCTATGTGATCCTGGCCCGTCGCGACCTCCTCTGGGGGATCGTCCTCATCGTCCTCGGCTTCCTCGTCGGCCCCGGGGGTGTGAGCATCTTCAATGTCTGACGCGAGCCCCGCGCTCGCGAAAGCACCCGTTCAGTGTCGGCCCACTAGACCATTCGACGCGAGCTTCGCGCTCGTAGAAACGCAAGTCGCCCCGAACTCCCAAGAAGCCTCGCGGGCCGGGTCTCCCCGGCCCGCTTCTTCTTGTCCGCCCTCCTCCTCCGCCGCCGACGGCCCTCATTGCGGTGCGCCCGGCGGCGGGAAGGTACCCGTCTACAAGAGGTACACCCCGTATGCCCGGCCCAGCACCGGCAGCGCCACGTTGCGCACCCGGATGCCGCCCGGGGTGACGCCCTTCTCCGTACCGGCGTGCGCGTGCCCGTGGATGATCAGGTCGGCGCCCTCGGCGTCGACCGCCTCGGCCAGCAGGTAGCTGCCGAGGAAGGGGTAGATCTCCAGCGGTTCCCCGTCGAGGGTGTCCTTGACCGGCGAGTAGTGGGACAGCACGACCCGGTAGTCGGCCTCCAGCTCCTTCAGCGCCACCCGCCAGCGATCGGCGATCCGCTTGGTATGACCGACGAACGCCTTGATCTCCGGCTCACCGAAGTCGCTGGCGCACTTGCCCGCGTACCCTCCGCCGAAGCCCTTGCCGCCGGCCACGCCGAGCCGCACCCCGTCGATGTCGATCACCGTCGCGTCGTCGTGCAGGACCTCGATCCCGGACCCGCGCAACAGCGCGGCGATCTCAGCGGGCCGGTCGGAGTGGTAGTCGTGGTTGCCGAGCACCGCCACCACCGGGATCGGCAGGTCCCGGAACTCGTCCGCCACCACCTCCCCCTCCTCCATGGTGCCGTGCCGGGTCAGGTCGCCGGCGAGCAGCAGCACGTCGGCCCGATCCTCGATGCCGTCGAGCCGCCTGCGGTAATCCCCCCTGAGACTCTCGTCCAGGTGCACATCCCCGACCGCCGCGATCCGCAGCGCGCTCACAGTTGCTCCTCCCTCACCGGCTCCACCACGCTCACGACATCGATCTCGTTGTGGACGACCAGGCCGGGGGCCGCCTCTCCGGCCACCTTGGCGATCAGCGCGCGGCGGTCGGCACTGGTGACCTGGCCGCGCAGGTAGAGCTGATCATTTCGGACATCCACCCGGACGCCGAGTTCCGTGGTTCTCTCGTCCTCGGCGAGCGCGCCCTGCACGCGCGCGGCGACGTACTGCGGAGCCTCCATCGTCGAACTCCTTTCCGTCCAAAAAGGCTCGCCTTCCCATGGAACTCAAGGTCAAACACGTTTAAAACCCCTGCCGAGGGCAGGGGAGGCCGTTGTGCCCAGGACGCGGGCACGCCTGCCCCGCATGACACGGCGGAGACGTGCCTATGAAGATCGCCATGGTTTCGGAACATGCCAGCCCCCTCGCGACCGTCGGCGGAGCCGACGCCGGAGGCCAGAACGTCCATGTCGCAGCCCTCTCCATCGCGCTCGCCGCGCGTGGGCACGAGGTGACGGTCTACACCCGCAGGGAGTGCGCCTTCCAGCGGGAGAGTGTCGCCCTGGCCCCCGGGGTCACGGTGGTCCACGTCCCGGCCGGTCCGGCCATGATCCTGTCCAAGGACGACCTGCTCCCCTGGATGCCGGACTTCGGCCTGTGGCTGGCCAGGCGCTGGAACGCCGCACCGCCCGACATGGTGCACAGCCACTTCTGGATGAGCGGCCTGGCGGCCCTGGTCGCCGCGAGGGAGGTCGACGTCCCCATCGCGCACACCTTCCACGCCCTCGGTACGGTCAAGCTCCGCCACCAGGGCGCGGCGGACACCAGCCCGCGCGAGCGCCTCGGGATCGAGGCGATGATCGCCCACCAGACGGACGCGGTCGTCGCGACCTGCGCCGACGAGGTGGCGGAACTACGCCGGATGGGCGTGCCGCACCGCCGTACGAGCGTCGTGCCCTGCGGCGTCGACGTGCGCTCCTTCACCCCGCTGGGCCCGCGCGCCGATCTCGGTCCGGGCCCCGTCCTGCTCGCCATCGGCCGTCCCGTGCCCCGTAAGGGCGTGGACACCACGGTCCAGGCCCTCGCCCACGTCCCCGGCGCCAGGCTGCTCGTCGCCGGCGGCCACCCGGACGACCCCGAGGTGGGCAGGCTCTCGCGGGTGGCCGTCAGGCACGGCGTGGCGGACCGGGTCAGGTTCCTCGGCAAGGTGGCCCGCGAGCGCGTCCCGGTCCTGATGCGCTCGGCGAACGCCGTGGTCAGCATGTCCTGGTACGAGCCGTTCGGCATCGTGCCGGTGGAGGCCATGGCCTGCGGGGTGCCGGTGGTGGCGTCCGCGGTGGGCGGGCACCTGGACACCGTCGTCCCCGGGGTCACCGGCCTACTGGTCCCGCCTCGCGAGCCGCGCACCCTGGGGGGCGTGCTGCGCCGGCTGCTCGCCGCGCCGGACCTGCTGGCGGCGTACGGCGCCGCCGCCGCCGTCCGGGCACGCTCCGACTACGACTGGAACAAGATCGCCGCCCAGACCGCCACCGTGTACGCGGAGGTGCTCTCCTCCCGCCTCCCGGCATGGCGGAAGGGCGGCGCCCGCTCGTACCCGGGCGTCGCCTGACGGCTCCCCGCTCCCGGAATCAGGACGAAAAACCAGAAAGGCCGCCGGTCCCGTCGGGACCGGCGGCCTTTGGCTGGAGATCGAACACCGGGCCCCGGAGGGCCCGGCGGGTGATCACTTGCCGGTGGCTCTGTGGATGCTGCGCGCCGCGGAACGGTCGATCGCGGCCTTGACCACACCGAAGATCGCTCCCTGGATGGCAGCCGCCACGAGAACCTCTCGCCAGCCGTACTCATCCGAGGTCGCCTGGGGCGCGTCGTCCTTGCCCGACGCGAACTTCCAGACCTGCTTGAAGACGGCTCCGGCGATCGCGCCACCGAGCATTCCACTCGCGGCGCTCATACTGCGGGATACGACCCTGCTCAACGTCTCGCCCTTCCGTTCGATTGACCGGAAGGCACGCCTACCCTTCCGGACCGGTACCTAACTCACACGACCGGGGGGTCGTTGTAGTGCCGCTCCTCGTAGACGCGACGGTGCGCGACCGGGTCCTCGACCACGGTGGTGGCCGTCGAGTCCGCCACCGCCCGGCGGGCGATGCTGAGCCGGTACACGGCGAACAGGAGCCATGCGAGACCGCCGATCATCAGGATGACACCGACGACGTTGATGTCGAACCCGGCGATGTCGAATTCGACCGCCCAGGTGAGAATGGCGCCGAGCATGATGAGAATGATGCCGCCTGCGATGGTCATGGGATCTCCTCCTTCGAGCCAACGCATCACATCTATCCTCCACACGGCTCCCAAACGTCACCCGGCGGAGACAGATGCCGACCACGGCATCCCCATGGACGTCACGGGGCCTGACGACTTCGGAAAAGTCGTCAGGCCCCGTGAGTCAACGGCGAAGAATCGGTTACCGGGCGGGCAGGACCGCGCCCTTGTACTTGTCCTCGATGAACTTCTTGACCTCGGCGCCGGTCAGGATCTCGGCGAGCTTCTTGATCCGAGGGTCGTCCACCTTGGCCGGGACGGTGACCAGGCCGTTGGCGTACGGGTTGCCCTCGCCCTTCTCCAGGAGCAGGGAGTCGGTCGCGGGCTGCAGCCCGGCCTCCAGGGCGTAGTTGCCGTTGACGATCGCGGCGTCCACGTCCTCCAGGGAGCGGGGCAGCTGGGCGGCCTCAAGGGGCTTGAACTCCAGCTTCTTGGGGTTGTCGGCGACGTCGCGCTCGGTGGCCTTGACGCCGACACCCTCGGCGAGAGTGATCAGGCCGTTGTCGGCCAGCAGCTTGAGCGAACGGCCGAGGTTGCTCGCGTCGTTGGGCACGGCCACCTGGGCGCCCTCGGCGAGCTCGGAGACGTTCTTGATCTTCTTGGAGTACAGGCCGAGCGGCTCGATGTGGACCGGGACGACCCAGCTGAGCTGGATGTTCTTGCCCTTGGAGAACTCCTCCAGATACGGGATGTGCTGGAAGTAGTTCGCGTCCAGGTTGCCCTCGTCGAGCTGGGTGTTGGGCTGGACGTAGTCGGTGAACTCGACGATCTCCAGGTTCAGCCCGGCACCGGCGGCGAGGTTGTCCTTGACGTACTTGAGCACCTCGCCGTGAGGTACGGGGTTGACCCCGACCTTGAGCGGGGCATCGGCCTTCGGCGTGCCGTCGGCCGGTTGGGCCGTGTCGGTGGACGTCCCCCCGCATCCGGCCAGGGTCCCGGCCAGGATCAGTCCGGCCACGATCCCAAATATCTTGCGCATGATTCTCCCCTAATTCCCCTTACAGCTGGTAGGAAATATCTCACAGAAGAGGGGAAAGGGACAAATCCTTATTTATCGCGCAAAGCGAGCATCTGCGCGATCTGCGCTGTACGCGAGATATCGACGCGTTTCGCCATCTCGGTGACCTTGGTGTGCAACCCGGTCGCGACCTCCACCCTGGCCATCTGGGAGGCGTCGTCCTGCTGGGCGATGAGCATGTCGAGGAACCTTCTCTCGAACTCGGCCGGGGGCGCCCCGGTGAGCGCCGCCACCTCCTCCTCGCTCACCCCGGGCATCCCGCCGTGCGCGGCGTGCTCGTCGTCCGGTGCCGTCGCGGGCTGCCCCCAGGCGGCCAGCAGGCCGGACATGGTGCTGGACTCGCGCTCCTGGGTCACCCCGATCGCCTCGGCGAGCTCGGAGACCTCGGGGCGGACCTGCCGCTCCCGTGCCAGCCGCACCAGCCGCACCACCTGCGCGTTGTGCGGCACCATCATCTGCAGGAACATCACGTCGGGGGCGTTGAAGGCGACCCCCTCGGCGGTCCCCGTCGGCGGGGCGGGCGACGGGCTGGGCACCCCCTGACCCGCACCGTGTCCATCGTGCGCGTCATGATCGGACCCCTGACCGGCACTCTGGGCGGCGGCGCCGTGCCCCGCGTGACCGGATGCGCCGCCCCGAAGCTCCTGGATGCTGTGGGCACCGCAGCCCGCGAGCAGCAGGACGCCCAGGACGACCCCCGGGACCGCACGTCTCATCGAATACCTCCAGGGTGGAGACCCCGGACTCTGGTCCCGGGGAGGAAGCGCGGCACGGTGCCGCGTGATTCGGTGTGCTGTTCGGTGGCGGCGAGGACCAGGCCGCCGTACGTGTGCCGCGCGGCGCCCTCGCCTTCGGACCGGCGGAACCGGTGCGGGACCTCGGGGGAGAACGTCCGGCCGGGGCGATGGCTCGTCCCGGCCGGACGTCAACGGGTCAGACGCGCTGCCAGAGAGCCGGCACGTTCGGCGGCTCCCAGCCCGCCAGCGCGGTGTGCGTCTGCAGGCACCGGTAGGTCACGCCCCCGTAGGTCACCGTGGCGCCCGCCGCGTAGGCGGTGCCCGCCTGCCAGGTACCACCCGGCTGGCTCGTCGGGGTGACGGTCGGGGTCGGGGTCGGGGTCTGCGTGGGGGTCACCGTCGGGGTCGGCGTGGGGCTGGGGTTGCCTCCCCCGCCGAAGTTCACGTCCGAGCAGGTGTAGAAGGCCTCGGTGCTGCCCACGATGCGCTGCCAGATCGAGAAGATGAGCTGGCGGCCACTCCGCTGCGGGAGGTTGATCGTCCAGTTGGTGAACGTACTGGGGTTCTGGTTGTTGAAGGTCTTGATGTGCTCCAGATCCGACCACTTCAGCGGCTGGGTCGGGTCCCAGCTCTGCTTGGTGATGTAGAACTCGAAGTTGCTGTTCGCGTGCGGCGCGGTCGCGTGGTAGGTGACCGTCAGCGGTCCCGGGGAGACCGAGGTGGCGGGCCAGTCGGCCCTGGTGAGGTTGAGCCCCCGGTACTTGTCGCGCCCGGCGCCGCAGAGCTGGCCGTCGGGAATGATCTGGCGGTGGTTGCCGCCGGCTTCGAGCCGGGACACCTCGTGCCAGTCGTAGAAGGCCTGGGTGCCTCCGGCCGCGACGGCCGCCTTGCACGCGTCGGACTTGGGGGTCTCCGGGCCCTCCGTCTTGCAGACGTAGGCCCGGCTGGGCGGGTTCGACATGGAACCGTGGGCGACCGCCGCGGTGGACGGCAGCAGCGCGAGCAGGGACCCTACGCTGAGCGCCGCGGCGGCACCGGTGGCCACCTTGTGTCGCAGATGCACGTGGACTCCTCCTGGGTTGGGGAATGGAGGCGGGACATGTCCAACGAGCCGACGGATAGCACGTTATTAATAAGAAACCTTACTAAGAGTCCGTCCCATAATGCCAGTCGAACGAGGATACAGATCCCTGACCGGCCCGATCCAAGGCTCCCGGCGGACGAACTCGGCACCCTCCGGCCGGTCCGGCCTCGGTCCACTGCCGGCACGACCTTGCCCCTCCCCCGCCCGATACCGGGCTTCCGGAGGCACCCCTGTTCCCTCCGGAAGCCCGCGCCTCAGTCCACGACCAGCACGACCTTGCCCCTGCCGTGCCTGGTCCCAAGCTCCCGGTGGGCGTCCGCGGCCCGCTCCAGCGGGTAGGTCCCGCGCACCGGGAAGACGAGCCTGCCCTCGGCGTACAGGGCGGCGAGCTCGGCGAGGCGGGACGCCAGCCGCTCCCCCCTGGTCCGCTGAGCCCCCAGCTCGGCGGCCCTGCCGTGCTCGACCAGCGTGAGAAGACGCTCCCCCTTCACCAGCTCCAGGGAGATGTCGAACGCCTCGCCGCCCGCGCCGTCCAGCACCATGTCCACTCCGCCGGGCGCCAGGTCACGGACCCGCTCCAGCAGGCCCTCGCCGTACGCGACCGGGATCGCACCGAGGTCGCGCAGGTAGTCGTGGTTCTCCTCACGCGCGGTGCCGATCACCGTGGCCCCCCAGAGCCGACCGAGCTGGACCGCGGCGGTGCCGACCGCGCCCGCCGCGGCGTGCACCAGGAGCGTGTCCCCCTCCCCCACCCCGAGCTGCCGCAGCGCCATGTGGGCCGTCTGGGTCCCTGCGGTGAAACCGCCCGCCACCTCCCAGGGCATGCCCGCAGGCTTGGGCGTGACGTTCCCCGCGGGCACGACCACGTACTCGGCATAGGCGTTGAGCAGGGTGAAGCCCAGCACCTCGGCGCCGACGAAGATCCCGTCCACGAGCCCCTCCACCCCCGCTCCCATCTGGTCGACGACCCCGGAGAACTCGTTGCCGGGCACCCGGGGCAGCTCTTCGTTCACTCCCGGCGGAGTCCACCCCTCCCTGATGGCCAGGTCGAACGGCTGCACGCCCGCGGCCCTGACCCGCACCCGCACCTGCCCCTCGCCCGCCTCGGGCGTGGGAAGCTCCGTCAGCCGCAGCACCTCTGGACCACCGAACTCGAAAAAAGCAGCTGCCTTCACAGGGTTCCCCTCCACTTGTGTACGCCGCCACCCAGCCTGCAACCTCAAGCATGATTGAGGTCAAGCCGTGCGCCTTCCGTACCGGAGGAAGCCGCGGTCGCGCCGCCATCCCCACGGCGCCTGTGCGGGCGGCCACCCGGTTGTGCGCGACCGACTCCTCGCGGATCTCCCCGACCGGCCGGGACGTCAGGCGATCCGGTCCAGATCCGCCGGCCGGACCGCGCCGAGGAGCGGAAGGCCCCGCGCCAGCCGCTCGACCTCCGCGACCGCGAACTCGCCCAGGCGGCGCAGTTCCCTGCCCCTGGCTCCGCTGAGATGCGGGGTGACCAGGACGTTCGGCAGGGCGAGCAGCGGATGCCCGAGGGGCAGCGGCTCGGGATCGGTCACATCGAGGACGGCGCCGATGCGACCGGTGGCGCAGTGCCGTACCAGGGCGTCGGTGTCGATCAGGGAGCCCCGGGCGGTGTTCACCAGCACCGCGCCATCGCGCAGCAGCGCGAGGCGGCGCTCGTCGAGCAGCCCGCGGGTCTCCGGCAGCGCGGGGGCGTGCACGGTGACCAGCTCGGCCTCGCGGCAGAGGTCGTCGAGCGGCACCTGCCTGGCCCCGAGGTCCGCCGCCTGAGCGGGGCCGATGTACGGGTCGCTGAGCAGGATGTGCGCACCGTGAGCACGGAGCCGCTCCATCACCAGCCGTCCGACCCGGGAGGCGCCGATGACGCCGACCACCGCCCCGATCAGGCCGCCGCCCTCGCTCGGCGTCGCCACCCCGGGCAGCGGGTCGCCCGACCAGCCCCGCGTGGAGTACGCGCGTGCCTTGACGATGGCCTGCTTGGCGGCCAGTACGAGCATCGCCAGGGTGAACTCGGCCACCGGCAGCGCGTTGGCCTCGGCCGCCGAGGAGACCGCGATGCCCCTGTCGAACACCTCGCTGGTGAGGTGCCCCTTGACGCTGCCGGCGGCGTGCACGACCGCCCGCAGCCGTGGAGCCGCGGCCAGCACGTCCGCGTCGATCCTCGGACACCCCCAGCCGGTGATCAGGATCTCCACGTCGAGCGGCCCGTCGAAGGATTCGATCACCCGCTCGTCCATCCGCGTCACCAGCGACAACCGGCGCCGCAGGTCGGCGGGGAAGATCTCGGGCAGCAGCAGGGGCTGCATGGCGAACGCCGCGGGAGTGGTCATCGGGCGGTGACCGGACGCCCCGACGACAGCAACGCGTTCCCCGGGGAGGCCGTCGGCGTGGGGGCGGGGGTGGCGCCGCAGCCGGCGGGAGCGACCCCGGCCGCGTAGCGGAGCCCGCCGTACAGGTGCGCCCGGAAGTTCGGCTCGGTGTAGGACTCGATGGTGTGACCGAGGCCGGTGTACCAGGCCCGGCCGCCCTGGTACGGCCTGCACCAGGCGATCGGGTGGTCCGCTCCCATCGACCCGCCCGAGTAGGTCGACTCGTCCAGCGTGGCCAGCACGTGGGCGGCGGAGCGGGGGTTGGTGCGGTAGTTGTACAGCTCGTCGGTGCGCACCCAGGTCGCCGGCAGGTGGGCCGTCGAGGGGTGCGTGCGGTCCTCCACCCGTACGGTCGCCTGCTGGATGGCCGGGTGGGAGGAGAAGTAGGCGCCGACCAGGCCGCCGTAGAAGGCCCAGTCGTACTCGGTGTCGGCGGCCGAGTGGACGCCCACGTATCCGCCGCCGCCCGCGATGTAGGACTCGAACGCCGTCTGCTGCGCGGCGTTCAGCACGTCGCCGGAGGTCAGCAGGAAGACCACCGCCCGGTACCCGGCCAGGTTGGCCGTGCTGAAGGCGGCGGCGTCCTCGGTGGCGTCGACGGTGAAGCCGTTCTCGGCCGCCAGCCCGCGCAGCGCGGTGATGCCCGCGGGGATGGCGTCGTGCCGGAACCCCGCGGTCTTGGAGAAGACGAGTACCTTGTAGGCCGGGTCCGCTGCCATGGCCGGCGCCCCCAATCCGATCGTGACGAGCAGCGCGGTGATGACCGCGATGACATTACGCACCGTAGACCTTCATTTCCCACGGCGAGTAGCCCCAGACGGTGACCCGCCGCGTGCCGTACACCCGTACGTACCGGGCGCCCGCACGTACCGGGCGCCCGCCGCGGCGAAGGTGACGTGGCACGCCTCTGTCCGGATACGGACACGGTGACAACCGGATAATTTCCTCGCACGTCTTCCCTGACGCCACATTTGTCGCAATGGGAGTCGCCTTGCGCGTCCGATCCGTTCTCTCCGTCACCGTCCTGGCCGGCGGTCTGGTTCTCCTCCTTCAGCCGGCCGGCGCCGCCGTCAGCGGGATGCGGCAGATGGCCGGGACCGGCGGCGCGACATCCGTCCGCCTCCTGAAGGAGCTTCGATCGCTCGCGACGGTCACCCGCACCCACCGGCCCGCACCGGTCATATCTGGACGGGGAGAACAGCCTCGACCACGGTGCCGCCGTGCTCGCCGCCGCGGACCGAGCAGGTGCCGCCCACCTCGGCGGCCCGTTCGCGCATCGTCGACAGGCCGGAGCCCGAGCCCCGAGCCGGCGCACCGACGCCCACCCCGTCGTCGGTGACCCGCACCCGCAGGTCGACCGCCCGCTCCAGCGCCACGGTGATGACCTCCGCACCGGAATGACGCCGGGCGTTGGTCAGCGCCTCCTGCGCGATCCGGTACGCCGCGACCTCCACCGCGGGTGGCAGCCCCGCCAGGCTCCCCTCGACGGTGACCGGTACCTCCACCGCCAGCAGCCGGATCGACTGCTCCAGCCCGACGGCGTCCAGTGTGCGGGGCCGGAGTCCCTGCACCAGCTCCCGCATCTCCCCGTTCACGGCGTCCATCCCCACCCGGAGGTCGGACAGCAGTTGATAGGCCAGGTCTGGGGAGTGCCCCAGGGATCGCCGCGCCGCCTCCAGCCCGATCGTTATCCCGGTCAACCGGCCCCCCAGCCCGTCGTGCAGGTCCCGGTGCAACCGCCGCCGCTCCTCCTCCCGCGCCCCGGCCGCCTGTTCCCATGAGCGCCGCAGGTCATCAGCCATCTGTACGGCATGCGCGACGTCGGCGACGATCGGCACCAGGACGGCCAGCATCCGCCGCTCGTACGCCCGGGGGAAGCGCCGCGCCCCGGGCGGGCCGAGGAGCAGCGTCCCGGCGGGTTCACCGTGCCACACCAGGGGGATCTTGCGGGGGTCGTCCCCGAGGTCGCCGACGACGTGGCTCCCCTCGGTCTGGACCGCCGCCCCGGTCACCGCCAGGCCGTCGGCCACCGCCCGCACCGCCGCCTCCAGCGCCTGGGCGGGACCGACATGCTGGATCTGCCGCCGCAGGACTTCGGCGTGCACCTGGGGGTCGCCGCTCCTGCCGTACAGGAGCCGGTCGAGCAGGCGCTGCAGGCGCCGCTGGACGGGCAGGAACGACAGGCCCGCGAAGATCGCCGCGACCACGCCGAAGAGCTCGCCGTAGTCGGCCAGGAAGAGTCCGGCGAGTGCGCCGACGGCCAGGTACGCCGTGGCGGCGAAGACCACCAGGGCGCCGCCGACCAGGGCCCGGCTGACAAGCGTGTCGATCGAGTAGAGCCGGTAGCGGAGCACGGCGATGGCCACCGCGATCGGCACGACCGCCTCGCCGACGGTGTCCAGCCAGAGGTGGTCCCAGCCGAGGATCTCGTTGAAGGCGAGGTTGTCGAACGCCACGACGGGCGCCAGCCAGGCGATCTGCCGCCGCACGTCCGGGTCGGCGCGCCAGAACCGGATGAGCAGCACGAGCAGGCTCACCCAGAGCAGCGGCTCGCAGATCGCGGCGGACACCTGGTACAGGCTCGCGAGCGGCCCGGCGGACTCGTGCAGCCGCGAAATGACGATCACCACCAGCAGCAGCTGCCACGAGATCAGCGCCAGGTAGACCCAGCGCCATCGGGGTCGCAGCAGGCCGGCGTCCGGATGCGCGAGCGGCAGCATGAGCGCCATGCAGGTGGTGACGGTGCTACGGAAACAGACGAGCCAGTACAGCGGCGGCGGGAGCGGCACCGCGCCCGGCCCGTACACCTCGTACAGGGAGATGGCGAGCGTCACCCAGCCGTTGGCCGCCCCGACCAGCAGGAGCAGCCAGCCGACGATCAGTCCTGGCCTGCGTAGCACGATCAGCATGCCCAGCGGGGTGCTGAGCAGCGCCTGGACGCGGGCGGTGTCGCCGATGCCGGGCGGCCGGGGGTTGATCGCGAGCTCGATGACCACGTGCGCGGCCAGTGCCGCGAGGCCGAGCGTGCCCAGGGACAGGGCCACGACCCGCACCGCGTAGTCCGCTTTCCGCCCCATGGATTCCCCCCAGAAGGGGATTCTGGGGCCTGCGCCGACCTGTCAGCAAACTCTGACGACCAGGTCAGACCCAGAGTGACGATCTTCGATCGGCGGCGGTGACGGAACACCCGATAGAAGACCGAACACCCCCGAGACTCCCATGATCGAAGGTCGCGCGTAAGACGCCTTTTCCCTTAGCGGAACAGCCTCGGCCGATCAGGGGCCTATGACGACATCCCGCCGAGGAGATCCGCGGCGATGCCGTCAAGAAGCCAGCGCAGACCGCGTTCGAAGTTGTCGTCAGCGCCGGGGACGCCGTCCGCGAGCAGCGGCGCGAGATGCGGGAACTCCCCGCTGTCGAGGAGGTCACGCAGGTAGGGCTGCATGAACGCGTCACGCTCGGCCTGCGTCCAGCCGTCCTTGCGCGGCCGTTCCCGCTCGTTGGCCTCCCGGATCACGAACCCGGTGACGTAGTCCTCCACCGCGGCCAGCGCGCGCCACCTGCCTTCAGGACCGCTCGGCAGGCTCGACATCGCGGCCAACGACTGTTCCAGGTGTCGTAGCCCATTGGGGCCGATCTCCGAGCGGCGGGAGATGAGGTCGATGATCCAGTGGTGGCGTCCGGCCACCTCCCGCTCGCGCCGGGCGAGCAGCGTGATCGCCTCGCGCCAGTCGTCCGGCAGGTCCTCCCGGACCAGCACCTCGGCGCCGATCTCGTCCAACATGAGGTCGAGCAGGTCTTCCTTGCGCTCGATATGGCTGTAGAGGCTCATCGTCCGCGCCCCGAGCTCGGTGGCGACGCGGCGGATCGAGACGGCGGCGAGTCCTTCGGCGTCCGCGATCTCGATCGCCGTCCGCACGATCGTCTCCCGCGACAGCGTGCTGCGCCGTTTCGTCGCCTCCCGGGCCCAGATCGGGCCTCGTACCTGCTCGGATTCCATCCGCCAAGTGTACGGCGTAGCGGCTGAACGCTACAGTGTACGAGATTGCGCTACGGTGTAGCGGAAAACGATACGCCGTACGGAGGATGTGGGATGACAACCTCACAGACCAGGCCAGACGACACCGCGTTCGACCCGGCACTGCGAAGGATCGCCGTGGCGGTGGTGCTGGGCACGATCATGACCGTCCTCGACGCGACCATCGTGAACGTCGCGATGAACGTCCTCGGCCGCGAGCTGGGCACCTCACTGAGCACAGTCCAGTGGGTGATCACCGGCTACACGTTGGCCCTTTCCATGACGATCCCGGTCACCGGCTGGGCGGTGGAGCGGTTCGGCGCGAAGGCGACGTGGATCACCTCGCTGGCGCTGTTCCTCACCGGGTCCGCGCTGTGCGGCATGGCCTGGTCGGCGGGCAGCCTCATCGCCTTCCGAGTGTTGCAGGGCATCGGCGGCGGCCTGCTCATCCCCGTCGCGCAGGTGATGCTCGCCCGCGCCGCAGGCCCCGAGCGGATGGGCCGGGTGATGGCACTGGTCTCCGTCCCGGCGATGCTCGCGCCCGTACTCGGCCCGGTGGTCGGGGGTCTGATCCTGGACCGGCTCCCCTGGCAGTGGATGTTCCTGATCAATGTGCCGTTCTGCGCGGTGGCGCTGGTACTCGCCGTACGGCTGCTGCCCCGCGACGGGGAGCATCGGCCGGAAAGCCGCCTGGACGCCTTCGGCCTCGCGCTGCTCTCCCCCGGTCTCGCCGCGCTGATCTACGGGCTCTCGCAGGTCGGAGAGGGTACCGGCGGTACCCAGGCACTCGCGGGCCTGTTGGGCGGAGCCCTGCTGGTGGCCGCCTTCACGGTGCGCTCGCTGCGCGCGCCAGGCCGCGCCCTGTTCGACGTCCGGCTGTTCGGAGACCGGGCCTTCGCCGCGTCCGTCGCGACGCTGTTTCTCTACTCGGTGTCGGTCTTCGGTCTGATGCTGCTCATCCCGCTCTATTCCCAGGCCTTCTCGGGAGCGAGCGCGCTGGAGGCCGGCCTGCTGGTGGCCCCGATGGGGGTGGGCGCGATCGTCACCATGCCGATCGCCGGACGCCTGACGGACCGGATCGGCCCGCTGTTCCCCGGCGGCACGGGAATCCTGCTCGTGCTGGCCGGGGTGTTCGCCTGCACACAGGTCGACGTCACCGCCGGTACGGCGCCGCTGGCCGCCGCGATCCTGCTCGTCGGCCTCGGACACGGCCTGACCACGCCGTCGATCATGGCCGCCGCCTACCGCACCCTGCCCGGGACCTCCATCCCCGGGGCGACGACCGCCTCACAGATCTCGGTCCGGGTGGGAACCGCCCTGGGCGCCGCCCTGATCGCGGTCGTCCTGCAGTCGCTCACCCGGTCGGACGGCCCCGGGGCGGGGGCGTACACCGGCAGCCTGTGGTGGACCTTCGCGATCGCCGGAACCGCCCTCGTGCCGGTCCTGCTGATCCCCCGTCGCTGACCCCGGCGAGTGAACCGCCGGCAGGCCGGGCTCCATGAGCGGTCAGGTGTTGCCGCTTGACCGCGTGGACGTGACGGATAAACCTGGTGCGGTCGTGCCCTGCCGTCCAGCACGATGAGGCGATGAGTGATCTGTCGGCGTCCGCCCCCTGGCTCGACCGGGTCCTGCGTGAGGGGGCCGCACCCGGGCTGCTGGGCGCCCTGGTCGAACGGCTCTCGCCGACCGACCTGCAGACACTGCTGCTGGAGGTCTACCGCCGCCGCGCCACCGATGTGACACCGGCCGGCCTGCTGCGGGCCTACGAGCGCAACCGTTTCACCACGCCGTCCGCGCTGGACGCGGGCGAGCTGGCACGCCTAGACGCGCTCGTTCACGAACGGCTGGCCCGGCATGGTTTCACCGGGCTGGCGCTGTCGCCGGTCTGCCCGCTGGGTACCAACTCGGCGGTGGCGACCGTGGACCAGCACAAGGTGGTCACCACCGTCCGCAACACCGAGGTCGTCGCGGACGCCACCAACGTCCTGGCCCTGGAATGCGCGGTGCGCCGCCGGGAGCTGCTGCGGGCCGACCCTCGATCGCGCCGGCGGGTCCGGCTCGCCGCCACCCACCGGGTGGTGCGCGCCCAACTCTTCGCCGGCCCCGGCATGTCGGCGCACTTCGCACTGCTGGCGCTGTGCACCGCCGGTCGCGCCGAGGGCTCGTTCACCTTCGAGACGTCGGCCCTGGCCGAGCAGATCGACGTCCACCTCGACGTCCTGCGCAGGTCCCGGCAGCTCGGCTACCGGATCTCCGCCGTACGGGTGTTCCTCACCGACCTGACCGAGGGGCGGCATCGCCGGGCCCTGCGCGAACACGTCCTGGATCGGCTCGCGCGGGCGCACCCCGGCACCACGTTCGCCTTCGACGACGACCGGGTGAGCGGCCGCGGCTACTACGACGGCGCCTGCTTCGAGATCCGCGCCGTCACCCCCACCGGGGACGACCACAGCCTCGGCGACGGCGGATTCACCGCCTGGAGCGCAGACCTCCTCAGCGACGCCAAGGAACGCCTCCTCATCAGCGGCCTCGGCCTCGAACGCCTCTGCGGCTTGTTCCACCAGCGCGCCGGATAGCTGCGATCGCCTTCCTGAGATCCCCGCGTACGAGACAACCGCCAGACCATGGCGGTGCCGCCCTCTGAAAGGAGCGGGCAGCCGCCGAGCCCCCTGACGCCCCTCTCGCCGAAGCAACCACGCCACCGCAGAGTGATGACCAGCCCGAGCACGGCCCCGCTTTCCTATCTTTCCAAAAGAGTGGACATCTCGAACTTATCACCCGCATCGTGATGTCTTTCGCGAACAGCGACACGAGATAGCGGATACCCGATAGCGCAATATTTGGCCGTCCCTTAATTTCCAAGCGGGAAGTAAAGATATTCTCTGGAGGTCGATTCGAACATCACCCTGGAGGGTTTCAGGGCGGAGCAGCATTCTCTGTTCGGCCCCAACTTTGGAACGATTCACGAAAAACCGAAGGAAGCACATTTTCAGCGCATAAGGGTGCTTATAACAGTCAAAGCCGCCCCTAACCCCTCTGAGACCTACGGCGAGACCGTGTGCGTTGCCGCCCTCAGGCTTGACCTAGACCAACCAGGTTGGATACGGCTATATCCAATTAACTTTCGCGAACTGGGTAGCAGTCACCAATTCCGTAAATACGACATCGTCACTCTTGAGGCCAAGCCCAACACCAGCGACCCCCGAGCAGAGAGCTGGAGACCCCGATCCGACAAGGTCGTGGTGGAGAAGCACCTCGACGACTACATCGAGGGCTCCATGTGCGATCTCATCTCAGGGGCCAAGAAGCGGCCAGTCGGCCGCTCGCTGGCCGCAATTCGCCCTATGGAGATCATCGGACTTGACATCCAACCCCACCCCGGCTGGACGCCCGACGAACAGCGAAAGATCGATCAGTACGTCAGCCAGCTCGGCCTCTTCGACACCGATCCCCGCACCGCTCTTCAAGCACCCCGTTTCAAGGCGTGGTACCGCTACCGCTGCCAGTCCGCCAGTTGTAACACCCACCGCCAAGGCATCTATGACTGGGAACTGGTGGCCCTGCAGCGCTCCGTGCATGATCGCGATGATGCGGGAGTCAAGCAGGCCATCCGCGACAAGTTCTGGGATCTAATGAACGCTCCGGACCGCGACACCATTTTCTACCGAAATGCGGGCCAGTGCTCCGGCCTTTAGGCCGGGGGTGAAGGCCCGCGCGGGAGCGCCCGCCAGGGCGCGAGCGTGCCTTCACCCGCAGGTCACAGTGGGCGTTGCTGCTGCTCGATGTACTGCTTGAGTACCGTGAGCGGTGCACCGCCGACTGATCCGGCGAAGTAGGACCCGGACCAGAAGTGTCCACCCCACAGGTACTTGCGGACATGCGCGGCATACTCCTTGCCCAGGAGCCGTGCCGAGACGCCCTTGAGACTGTTGACCAGTTTGGACAGGGCGACCTTCGGCGGGTAGTGGATCAGCAGATGGACATGGTCGTGTTCGCCGTTGAACTCGCGCAACTCGACCTCGAAGTCCGCGCACACCTCCCGCATGATCTCCTCGCAGCGGGCCAGCATCTCGTCCGTGAACACCCCCCGCCGATACTTAGTGACGAACACCAAGTGCGCGTGAAGGTTATGAACGACATGGCACCCCGTCCGGACGTCGGGGTTCGGATTCCAGCGCGGTGACATAAACCAAACGATACGATCACACTGTGGAGTCGGTGAAGCAGACCCGGGCGCACGTGGCGCGTCTCGACCTGAGCACGGCCCAGGTGGCCGTGCTGGACGCTCAGGCCCACACCGCTCGCACCCTGCGGAACCTGCTGCACGAGTACTTCACCTTCCGCCAAGGCCGTCTGGCCTCGGTCAAGGACTGCGACGCGGCGATCCGACAGGCCCGCCGCGAGATCGACTGGATGGGCCAACTGCCCGCCCAGGCGGCGCAAGCGGTGCTGAAAACGTATCGGCAGGCGTGGGCGAATTTCCTCGACCCCGACCACCCCGCCAAGCGGCCCACATTCAAGAGCCGCCTGCGGTCCCGGATGGCCGTCGACGTCCCCCAAGCCCGCGACCTGCAGATCAAGCGGGTCAACCGGCGATGGGGCGCGATCAACCTGCCCAAGGTCGGGCGGGTCCGGTTTCGGTGGACCAAGGACCTGCCCGGCGTCACCAAGGGCGGCCCGGCCGGGCGGATCACCGGAGCCCGCCTGGTCAAAGAAGCCGACGGCTGGCACCTCGTGTTCCGGACCGAACGCCAGGTGCCTGCCCCGGTCTGCCACCCTGGCCCGCAGGTCGGGATCGACCGGGGAATCACCGTCGCCCTGGCCCTGTCGGACACCACCATGCGTGAGCACGGGCCCTGGCTCACCAGCGGCGAGAAGGAACACCTGCGCCGCTTGGAGAAGAAGTCCGCACGCCAGCGCCGCACACGCACTCCCGGCCGGCCCACGTCCAAACGGCTGACCCGCACCTACGACCAGATCGCCAAGGCCCGCGCGACAGCCAAGCGCCGAGCCGTGGACTGGCAGCACCAGACCACCACCGAACTCGCCGGCACCTTCAGCGTGATCAAGGTGGAAGACCTGAAGATCACGAACATGGTCCGCTCTGCCAAGGGCACGGTCGAGAACCCCGGCGTGAACGTCGCACAGAAGGCCGGACTGAACCGCTCGATCGCCGGGGAGGCCTGGGCTCGCACCGTGACCCTGCTGGAGTACAAAACCCGTGATCGCGGCGGGATGGTGGTGAAGGTGCCCGCCCCAGGCACGTCGCAGACCTGCCACCAGTGCGGGCACCGCGACCCGGCCGGCCGCGTCAAAACCGTGTTCACCTGCACAAGCCCCGCGTGCGGATGGGTCGGGCATGCCGACACCAACGCCGCGATCAACATCAACAACGCCGCAGGAACTGTGGTGTCAGGACGTGGAGACCTCGGGGTTACCCGGTCTGTGAAGCGTCAACCCCCGCGTGCCGCTTAACCGCGACGCGACGGGAGAATCTCCGGTCTTCAGACCGGGGAGGAGTTCAAGTCGGTAACCAGCAGGCCCATCCACAGAGCTTCATCGTTCTGGGCGTGGCCTATCCTCGGCGAATCAGGCCGGTACGGCGCGGCTGAATCGCTCGCGGACGGCTTCCAGGACGAGATCGCGATGACAGCGGTGTTCGTCGGCCTCGAAGCACATGACCGCTACCGTCTGCCGCCGGGCTGCCTCCGCGATTCGGTCCAGGCATTCGCCCGCGTCAGCGTTGACGAGCTGTCCGGCGTAAACGTCTCGGGCCGCGCCCAGCTCGGCCGGACCGCCGCCGAACCCCGCCCTGTTCCATTTGGGGTTGCCGAGTTCTCGCATGTGCTCGTAGGCGATGCCCGCACCGGCAAGCGCACCGGCCAGCGCGGTCTTGCTGAATCCGCGTTTCCGGGAGATCGGATTCAGCCGCACATCGACCAACAGCGTCACGTCTTCCCGATGGAGCCGTCGGATGAACTCATCGAGATCACATCCCTCGTATCCGACCCCGGTCAACCGCACATGCTGCTCGATCGTAAGCATGAATCGCACGCCTGGTCACAGCCGTCACACGGATCCGGCAAAGCCTCGGCGATCCTCTTCCGCTCAAGGATCTCGTACTGGCCTGAGCTGTGCGATACCAGATGGCCGAGACCCCGTTCGGCGGGCGTGTCGTGAGCCTCGCGGCGGTGCCGGTCAGGTCAGGGCCAGTAGGCGGTCACACTCCTGCAGCAGGCGCCTGCGGAGCGGGGCGGAGCGTTCGGTGAAGGCGCGCTGGGCGGTGGCGTACTCCGCGCGGCCTTCGGCGGTCTCCACCTGGATCGGCCGGTAGCCCAGGGCGCTCAGGTCGTACGGGCTGGCCCGCATGTCCATGGTCCGGATGTCGCGGGCGAGTGCGAAGCAGTCGGCGACCAGCTCACTGCCGATCAGCGGCGACAGCTTGTAGGCCCACTTGTAGAGGTCCATGTTGGCGTGCAGGCAGCCCGGCTGCTCCAGCTCCCGCTGGCGTTCGCGGGTCGGCTGGATCACGTTGAGCGGGCGGGCGGGGGGCGTGAAGAACCGGAACGCGTCGAAGTGACCGCACCGCACTCCGCGCTGGTCGACGATCTCCTCGATCCGCTCGGGGGAGAGCCGGAGCGGGAAGGAGGAATGCCGGATCTCCACCTCCGGCGTCCGGTAGACCATCGCCCACTCGTGCATCCCGAAGCAGCCCAGATAGGGCGGACGGCTCGCGGTGGCGGCCAGCAGCTCCCTCGTCCAGCTGATCGCGGCCGTGCGCTGTGGCAGCACCAGCTCAAGGTCCAGCACCGCGCCCTGCTCGCAGTCGCGGTAGTTCGTCCCGAAGGAACTCGCCCCCGCCAGGATCACCTCGGCCCCCGGATGCCAGCGCAGCAGGCGTCCGGGCCGGAAGGTGTAGTAGGTGAACAGGAAGTCCTCGACCGGATGGGCGACCCGCTCCTGTCCACGGCGCAGATGCGGTTCGATCCAGGCCCCGACCCGGTCCCGATGCGCCGAGGCCCGGCCCCGCCACTCCTGCTCACTCAGCACTTCCACCCCCGCATCGTAGGAAAACCCAGCCGATGAGCGGTAAACGGAATCTCTTCCGGTACGGCGGTCTTCGAGTCGCCCGTCGTCCCGTTCAGACTTTCCGGAGAGGTTCTCCGGAAAATACGGAGAGACTCTCCGCTTCAACTCCCGAGGTGTCCCGGGCAGACGCGGCCGACGCGCGCCGCAACCATGACCTGCTGGTGGCGGCGGCCATGGCCGTGATCGCCGAGAAGGGGCCCGACGCGTCCCTGAACGAGATCGCGCGGCGGGCCGAGGTGGGGCCGGGCACGCTTCCCCACCCGCGACGCGCTGCTCGCCGCGGTGTTCCAGGGGCGACTGACCAGGCTGTGCGCGCAGGCGGAGGAGCCGGCCGAGGCCATGCCGCCCGGCGAGGCGCTGGTCGCCTGGCTGCGCCTGCTGATCACGCACGCCATGACCGACCACGGGCTGGGCGCGCGGATGATGCTCGCCACCTCCTCGGCCGGGGTGGACTGCTGGGCGATGCTGCGCGGTGCCGCCGAGCGCCTGCTCCACCCGGCTCAGCGGGCCGGGTCCGTACGCGCGGACGTCGAGTTCGCCGACCTGGTCGAGCTGACCGCGGGCATCGCCCAGGTGACCGCCGATCCCGGCAGGGCCGAGCGGCTGCTCACACTGACGCTCGACGGCCTGCGCCGCCCCGCGACGAGGGGATGCCGCCTCAGGTAGGGCTCGGCCGACGGTGACGATTGTTCCTCGGCACCACAGGGCGTGGCGGCCGTGCGAGCAGCAGGGCCTGCCGACGAGAGCTGCGACCAGGTGGCCGGAAGGTCGTTGCCAGGTTGGCCGACGGACGAAGAAAGCCCAGGCCGACGATGCCGACCTGGGCTTCTTGCACGTGCGCCGCCAGGGACTCGAACCCCGGACCCGCTGATTAAGAGTCAGCTGCTCTAACCAACTGAGCTAGCGGCGCTTGCGACGGAGGTAACTCTAGCAGCAGCTCCGACGCGATCGCATCTCGGTTGACCGCCGCCCGGCTCCCCGCGGGAGGCTCGGGGCCGGACCGTTCTCGACTCTCCGGTCCCCGTTCACAGGCCCGGGGTCGATCTCCTCGCGGGCTTGGCCGTCGACTCCGGCGGCTGTCCGGCTCCGGAATAGACTCGGGGCCGGACAGTCCCCCAACTGTCCGGCCCCGATCTCCTCGCGGGCTTTGCCATCGTCTCCCCCAAGACTCCGGCGGCTCCGCTCAGGAACGCGATCCCCCTCGCGTTCTTTATCCGGTGAAAAGTCTCTGCAACGCTCCCCCCGGGCTTCGCAGACCCCTTGACCTGCCACAACACTACCTGGCCAAATGTAACGGGCGCGTCATCCAAAGGTTGATTTTGCGCCTACACCCAACCTTGACCCGGTATCACCGAAGCCTCCGTCAACCCCCGCCGGATACCCGAAAATCCGGCTTTCCAGCGGTAGATCGTCCTGCTTCGGACCGGGACCGGGGGCCGATCTTCCTCATTCGAGTTCAAGGCGGGAACCGACCTGCCCGGTTCGGGCTCGAACCGGAAACCGATCGGCCACCTCTGGCCTGGATCAGGGAAGTTCGAGGCCGACCTCGGTCTCCTCCCGCAGTGCCCGGCTCACCGTGCAATACCTCTCCTCGACGCGGTGGGCCACCGCGCGGAGCACCTCGGCGGCCTTCTCGTCACCCTCGGGCAGTTCCACGTCGTAGCTGATGGTGATCGGCCCCAGCCTGCTCGCCTCGATCTTCTCCGCCTGAACGGTCATCGCCAGGCGAACCATGCGGTGACCGCGCTGGGCCGTCAGCGGCTCCACGGTGACGATGTTGCAGCCGCCGAGCGCCGCGAGCAGCAGTTCGACCGGGGTGAAAGTTCCCTGCTCGTCACCACTGCCCATGGCGACCTCGGCTCCGCGGTCGTTGCGCGCCACGAACCCGTCCTCGGTCCGCTCCACCCTCACCTGCGCCATGACGCTCCTCCTCGGCCTTCCTCGATCTGCGGATCACCCTACAGAGGGAGGACGCCCACCTCAGGCATCGGGATGTTTGGACAGGTATTCGATGTAGAACGGGCGCAGCGCCTCACCCAGCTCCCCATGACCCGAGACCATGGCGTCACTGAGCAGGGCCGAGATCCGGCTGAGGTCGTTGGTCGTCTCGTCCTCATGCCCCGATGACGCCTCCGCCGCAGGGATCAAGGAGAGCAACTCCCACAGAAAGCCGAGATCTCCGTGATGCACGGCGTAGTGGACCGCGCGATCATGCAGTTCCCGGGCCGACAGCGACTCAAGCTCATCCGTTTCCAACAGACCCACCCCCTCACGCCCCTTCTGCCCCGAGATTGCAGCCATCATGCGCGATCGGCGGTACGCGCAGTCAGCGCACCAGCTTGACCAGCATTTTTCCGGTGTTGGCGCCGCGGAGCATGTCGATGAACGCCCGCGGGGCGTTCTCCAGGCCGTCGACGACGGTCTCCATCGAGACGAGCCTGCCCTCGCGAAGCCAGGCGCCCACCTCGGCGATCATGTCGGGCAGCCGCGCCTGGTGGTCGGAGACGATGAAGCCGCGCAGGGTGAGCCGCTTTCCCACGGCCAGGAAGAGGTTGTTCGGACCCGGTACCGGCTCGGTGGCGTTGTAGACCGAGATCGCACCGCACATCGCGACCCTGCCGTACATCCTCAGCTCGTCGATGGCCGCCTGCAGGTGGTCACCGCCGACGTTGTCGAAGTAGACATCGATCCCGCCGGGGGCCGCCTCGGCGAGCTGCTCGCGGATCCGGCCGTCGCGGTAGTTGAAGGCGGCGTCGAAGCCGAGATCACGGATCAGGTACGCGACCTTCTCCGGCGACCCGGCGCTGCCCACCACTCGCGAGGCGCCCTTCAGCCGGGCGATCTGCCCGGCCAGGCTGCCCACGGACCCGGCCGCGCCGGACACGAACACCGCCTCGCCCTTCTTGAAGTGCGCGATGTCGAGCAGGCCCACGTACGCGGTGAGGCCGGTCATGCCCAGCGCCCCGAGGTAGGCGGAGAGCGGGACGCCCGGGATCTCCTCGACCTTGTGGGCCTGCCCCGCGTCGAGCACGGCGTACTCGCGCCAGCCGTACCCGTGGGTGACGATGTCCCCGGGGACGAGGTCCGGCGAGCGCGACACGACGACCTCGCCGACGGCCCCGCCGTCGAGGGGGGCGCCGATCCGGAAGGGCGGGGTGTAGGACTCGGTGTCGTTCATACGTCCCCGCATGTACGGGTCGACGCTCATGAAGAGGTTGCGGACGCCGATCTCCCCCTCCCCCGGAGGGGGCAACTCGACCTCGGCCAGCTCGAAGTTCTCCGGGACCGGCCAGCCCGAGGGCCGCGACGCCAGCCGGATCTCCCGCGACACCGTACGGCCCGCGGCACGCGCCGACGTCCTGTTCACGGCGGTCCTCCCGGCGCCGGTGCCACCTCCGTTCCTCGTCCCGGCTCCCGTCTCCGGAACGGTTCCGGATTCGCCCCCGGTCCCGGCTCCGGGATCGGCTCCGGGACCGGGGGTGGGACCGGGCCTGGGGCCGGGCTTGGGGACGGGGTCAGGCTTGGGGACGGGACCTGGCTTGGGGACGGGACCTGGCTTGGGAGCCGGGCCGGGATCGGACTCAGGACCGGGCTCAGAGCCTGACTTGAGGCCAGGCCCAGGCTTGGGGACGGGGTCAGGCTTGGGAACCGGACCGGGACCGGACTCAGGACCAGGCTTGGGGACGGGGCCAGGCTTGGGAACCGAACCTGGGCCGGGCCCGGGGCCAGGCTTGGGAACCGGACCGGGACCGGGTTTGGGAGCCGGGCCAGGGCCGGGTTTGGGGGCGGGACCCGGCCTCGGGCCCGGCTTGGGGACGGGCCGGGTTCCAGGTTCCGTCCCGCCTCCGATGGACTGATCTCCTGATCGGCCGCTGGATGGTCGGTCGTCCGACATGATGAGGCCCCCTCGGCGATTCGCACTTCTCATCTGGGACTTTCCCATCCGGTAGCGGTCCTCCTCGCGAGACGGCGACGCACCTGACAAGATCTCGCCACTTTCGTGACCGCATCTGGTCATGGATGCGAAACTTTGCCCGGAAGCCGGGACTCGGTCCGCCGCCCCGGTCACCATGATCATCGTGCCCGTGGCGCTCGGTATCGATCGGATCAGCAGGCGCTCAGCCGACCAGCAAAGTGTCTAGTGTCCGTATATATCCGCCTCGGGCTGCAGATCTGCCGCCCGCCCGACCATCCATGCGAGGATGCCTAAACGTGAAGATAATCATCAAAATACTGGTGGTGGCCGCCGCCCTGTGGGCGGCGACCCGGCTCGTGGACGGCATCACGGTGTCCGCGCAGACCCCCGTCAAGGAGATCGGCACGCTGCTCGCCGTCGCCCTGGTGTTCGGGATCGTCAACGCCGTGCTCAAGCCCATCATCAAGACGCTCGGCTGTGCCTTCTACATCCTCACGCTGGGCCTGTTCGCCCTGGTCGTCAACGCCGGGCTGCTCCTGCTGACCAGCTGGATCGCCAAGGAGCTCAGCCTGCCCTTCCACGTGGAGGGCTTCTGGCCCGCGTTCTGGGGCGCGATCGTCATCGGCCTGGTCAGCTGGATCCTCGACCTGATCCTCGACGCGGTCGTCGGCGACTGAGCCGATGGTCGTCCTCCTTGACGGCGCCCACCTGACCTGCGAGCAGGTCGATCGGGCGGCTCACGGCTCCGGGGTCGCGCTGGGCTCCACGGCCCGCGCGCGGGCGGCGTGGCGGACGGCCACCCTGCTCGAAGGGCCGGTGTACGGCCGGACCACCGGGGTGGGCGCCAACAAGGACGTGGCGACCGAGGCCGCCGGTCTCGACCTGCTCCGCAGCCACGCGGGCGGCGCGGGACCGCGGATCGAGGAGTTCCGTGCCCGCGCCACCCTCGTCGTCCGTCTCAACCAGCTACTCGCCGGCGGCTCGGGGGTCGACCCCGCGCTCCTGCCGGTGCTCGCCGCCGCCGTCAACCGGGGCCTGACCCCGCCGATCCGCACCTACGGCGCCATCGGCACCGGCGACCTCACCGCCCTGGCCACCACCGCGCTCTGCCTGGTGGGCGAACTTGCCTGGAGACCTCCCACCGAGGGCACACAGGCCGGAGACACACAGGCCGGGAGCTCCGATCCCGGAACGCGGGCCGGTGAGCCCGTACCCCGGTTCGCGCTCGCCGCCGGTGACGCGCTGCCGTTCATCAGCTCGGGCGCGGCGACGCTGGCGGACGCCGCGCTGGCCTGCCACCGCCTGGGAGTCCTGCTGTCCGCCGCCACCGCGGTCGCGGCCCACTCCTTCCTCGCCGTCGAGGCCTCACTGGAACCGCTCTCCCCCGTCGTGCAGCGCGGCCCCGAGCAGACCTCGGTCGCGGCCGGACTGCGCGACCTGGTCGGCGCCACCAGCCCGCGCCGTGTGCAGGACCCGTACGGCTACCGCGCCTTCCCGCAGGTACACGGGGCCGCACTCGGCGCTCTTCGCCACGCGGAGCGGACCGTCGCCGAGGAGATGAACGCGGCTCCGGAGAACCCGTTGATCGCCGATGGCCGGGCCTGGCACAACGGCAACTTCCACTCGGCACGGGTCGCGCTCGCCCTCGACGCCCTGCGGGCCGCGCTCGTGCAGACCGCGACGGTGAGCGCCGCCAGGCTGGCCACCCTGAACGACCCGGCCCATACCGGGCTGCTCCCCTTCCTCGCCGAGCACCCCGGCGGCTCCGGGGTGATGATCCTCGAATACGTCGCGCACTCCGCCCTGGCCGAGCTGCGCCACCTGGCCGCCCCCGTCACCCTGGGCGGCGCCGTGCTCTCCCTGGGGACCGAGGACCACGCGAGCTTCACCCCCCAGGCGGCCCGCGCCGCGCTCGCCACCGTCGAGCCGTTGGAGATCGTGCTGGCCTGCGAGCTGGTGGCCTCCGTACGGACCCTGCGCCTGCGCGGCATCCCCTGCGACCTGCCCCTCGATGCCACACCGGCCGACCGCCCGCTGGACACCGACCTCGACGTGGCACGCGGGCTACTGCCCGGCCTCGCCCCTCGCTGACTCCCCGCCGGTCAGCCGACCGAGCCACGCTCGCGGAGCTGGGGGGCCTGGACGATGCGGCGGCGGCGCGGGTTGCCGTCGGCGGCGGCCACCACCATCCGGACGGCGGCGCGGACGATGCCGTCGATGTCCCAGTCGACGGTGGTCAGGCCGGGGGTGAGCAGTCCCGACATGGGGTGGTCGTCGTAGCCCATCACCGACACCTCCGACGGGATGACCAGCCCCCGCTCGGCCGAGGCCGCGTAGACCCCGTAGGCGATCGAGTCGGCGAAGCAGAAGAACGCCCGGTGCCCGGCGTCGAGCATCTCGCCGGCGACCCTGGTGGCGGATGCCGGCGACTGCGGGGCGGTGACCAGCTCGATGTCCAGATCCAGCCGCCCGGCCTCGGCCATGACGTGTACGTCGGCGGGCCTGTCGGGGGTGCTGGCCCTGGTCGAGGTGAGAACGGCCAGGCGCCGGTGTCCTCGCTCGCGCAGGTGTTCCAGGGCCAGGGTCACCCCGGCCCTGTTGTCGAAGACGACCTCGCCCGCGGCGCGCGCCCCGGCCAGCGCGTCACCGATCGACACCACCGGCAACCCCTCGCACAGCTCGGCCCAGAGCGGTGCCGCGGGGTCGACCGGCTGCACGATCAGCGCGTCCACCCGCTGGTCACGGAGCTGCCTGGCGAGGGTGTGCTCCCTCGCGGGGTCGCCCGCGGCGTCCAGGATCAGGGCGTAGCGGTCGTTGTCCTTGAGCGCGCGGCCGATGCCGACGGCCAGCGCCTGCTGCCAGAGATCCTCCAGCGAGCCGCAGAGCAGACCGATCATGCCGGTTCTGCCGCTGGCCAGCGCGCGGGCGATGGGATCGGCCTCGTAGCCGAGTTCGGCCGCGGCCTGGCGTACCCGCTCGATGGTCTCCTCCGAGACCTGCATGCCGCGCAGCGCGTACGAGACGGCGGCGGGTGACAGGCCGGTGGCCTTCGCCACCTCACGTATGGTCGCTCGTTTCCGGGGCTGGGGCATCGGACCAGCCTATTCCCCAGGATCTCCGGGGCGCGCTCCACAGCGGATCGCATCTTTCCGGAGGTATTGACACAATAGGAGGTGAAACGGTTCACTGAAACGGTTCACTGAACCGTGTCACTGTTGGATGTAGCATGGTGAGAGTGGTTACCTATATTCTAGGTAGGGAATACCTCGATAGCCCGGGAGGAGGCCGGTTGTGACCGTCGACGTTCACCAACATCTGTGGACGCCCGCGTT
The DNA here is from genome assembly GCF_000721075.1 of Streptosporangium amethystogenes. Taxonomy (GTDB): domain Bacteria; phylum Actinomycetota; class Actinomycetes; order Streptosporangiales; family Streptosporangiaceae; genus Streptosporangium; species Streptosporangium amethystogenes. The sequence continues at coordinate 24,028 of NZ_JOEQ01000011.1, read as the reverse complement.
CGTCGACGCGCTCAGGCGCCGTACGGCCGCCCCCCGCCTCGACGGCTGGACCCTCCACACGGACGGCGAGCCCCCCTACCAGGTCAACCCCTCAGACCACGACCTCGCCGCGCGCCTCGCGCTGAACTCGGACCTCGCCCTGGCCCTGGTGTCGCTGTCCAGCCCGCTCGGCATCGAGTCGCTGCCGCCCGGGGAGGCCTGGCCGATCATCGACGCCTACCACGAGGACGCCCTCGCCCTGCCCGCGCCGTTCGGTGCCTGGGCTGCGACCTGCCTCAGCGAGATCGATCCGGACAGACTCGCCAAAAGCCTCGACACCCGGGGGTTCGCCGGGCTCCAGCTGCCCGCGACCGCCGTACGCGACGCCGCCGGCCTGGCCGGGGTCGCCCCACTGCTCGACGCGCTCACCGAGCGCGACCTGCCGCTCTTCGTGCACCCCGGCCCCGCCCCGGAAGCCGAGGAACCCGAGGGGGCACTGGTGCCCGGCTGGTGGCCCGCCGTCGTGCCGTACGTGCAGCAGATGCACGCCGCCTGGTACGCCTTCGCCGCCTTCGGCCGGGCCCGCCACCCCCGCCTGCGGGTCTGCTTCTCGCTGCTCGCCGGGCTGGCCCCGCTCCACTCCGAGCGCCTGGCCAACCGCGGCGGGGAGGGCCGGGGGCAGGTCGACCCCGGCCTCTTCCTGGAGACCTCCTCCTACGGTCCGCGCGCCATCGACGCGATCATCCGCGAGCTCGGCGTCGACGTCGTGGTCAGCGGTTCCGACCAGCCCTATGCCACCGCCCCGGACCCCGGGCTCGGCGACGCCGCCTGGCACGCCATCGCGGTCACCAATCCCAACCGTCTGTTGAACCGGAAGGAGTCGCGTCAGTGAACCAGTCCCAGGGCCGCGAGAGCTGTGCGCTCCCGGCGACGACGGCCCCGAGCGGCGAGAGCGCCACACGAGTGAACAGCGGCGGCGCCAAGCCGTTCGGCGGCGAGTCCTCATGAGCTACGAGGCCCTGCCCGCCCGTGTCCTCGACCGACGCGAGCTGCTCAACCTGGTCAACGAACTGGCCGCCGACCCCTCGCGGTGGGAGAACCAGGTCGAGTTCCCTGAGGAGGGGGGCCGCCACTACGCCTCCCTCTACCGTGACTCCCACGTCGACATCTGGCTACTGTGCTGGCGGCCCGAGGACGACACCGGCTGGCACGACCACGACACCTCCTCCGGCGCGGTCCGGGTGGTGGCCGGGACTCTGCTGGAGTGCAACCCCCGGATCGGCGGCGAACACCTGGAGACCGTGATCTCCGAGGGTGAGTCCTTCTCCTTCGGCCCCGACCACATCCACCGGCTGAACGGCGCGGTGCACGGCAGTGTCTCGATCCACGCCTACTCACCGCCGCTCTGGCGCCTCGGCCAGTACTCGATCAGTGACAGCGGCGTGATGCGCCGCGTCTCGGTCAGCTACGCCGACGAACTGCGCCCGCTGGACGACGCCGAGCAGATGGTCGAGGTCGCCTGAGGAGGAGCCGGAGAGCCTCGGACTCCGGTGAAGATTTGACGTCAAGGTAACTCCCGACTGTTGTCAGGCTTGATCAAAAAGGTTTTGATCAAGCCTGACAACAGAAGGGAACAGTGAGTACCCAAAGCATCGTCCGCGGCTCTCTGATCGCACTGTCCGTCCTCCTCACGAGTGCGTGCACGGGTGCCGGCACTCGTCCGGAGACCGGCGCGCCCGCCGCATCCGCCGCGACGACGAAAATCAACTACCTGACATCGTTCAACGTCTTCGGGCGGGACTCCTACGCCTACGTCGCCCTGGAGAAGGGGTATTTCAAGGACGCGGGGTTCGACGTCGCCATCAAGCCGGGCAGCGGCACGGCCGACAGCCTCAAGCTGATCGCGAGTGGCCAGGCCGACTTCGGGATCACCGACCTGACCGGCTCCATCGTCACCCTGGCCGGGCAGAAGATGCCGGTCACCGGGGTGGCGGCGATCCACCAGCGTTCGCTCACCGCCGTCATCGCCCTGGACGGCGCGGGCATCTCGGCGCCCAAGGACCTGGAGGGCAAGAAGGTCGCCGACCCGCCGGGCTCGGCCGTCAAGCTCGTCTTCCCCGCGTACGCCAAGGCCGCCGGGATCGACCCGGCCAAGGTCACCTTCGTCCCGGCGCCGCCGCCGTCGCTCCCGCAACTGCTGGCCTCCGGAGAGGTGGACGCCATCGGCCAGTTCGTGGTGGGCAGGCCGACCATCGAACAGGCCGCTCAGGGGCGCAAGGCCGTGGTCCTGCCCTACAGCGACCACATCAAGGAGATGTACGGCAACATCCTCACCACCACCGTGAAGATGGCGACCGAGCAGCCGGACCTGGTGAAGAGGTTCCGGGACGCCCTGCTCAAGGGACTGGAGTACGCCGTCGACCACCCGGACGAGACCGGAGAGATCCTGAAGAAGTACCAGCCGACCCAGAACCCGGTCACCGCTGCCGCGGAACTGCGGGAGATGGCCGCCTTCGTCAGGTCGTCAGAAGCCGGGGTGCCGGTGGGCGCCCTGGACGAGAGCCGCGTGGCCGCCGTCATCGCCATCCTCGAAGACGCCAAGGTGGTCCCGCCCGGTTTCAAACCCTCTGACATCGTCACCTTCGGTCTGACCCCCGGATCCTGACATGATCGAGGTCTCAGGGGTGTCCCGCGTGTTCCCGGGCAGGTCCGGGGCGGTGACAGCGCTGCAGGGAATCGACCTGCGGGTGCGCGAGCACGAGTCGGTGGCCGTGATCGGTCGTTCGGGCTGCGGGAAGTCGACGCTGCTGCGCCTGATCGCGGGTCTCATCCCGGCGACCGGCGGGCAGGTGCGGGTCGCCGGAGAGCCGGTGACCGGGCCGCGTCCCGATGTCAGCCTCATGTTCCAGCGGCCCGCCCTGCTCCCGTGGCGGACGGTCCTCGGCAACGTACTGCTGCCGGTGGAGTTCCTCGGCAGGTCCAAGGCCGCCCATCTGGACCGGGCGCGCGAACTGCTGAACCTGGCCGGGCTGGAGGGTTTCGAGCGGCGGCTCCCGCACGAGCTGTCGGGCGGGATGCAGCAGCGGGTGGCCCTGTGCAGGTCACTGATCTGCGAGCCGAAGGTCATGCTCATGGACGAGCCGTTCTCCGCGCTGGACGCGCTCACCCGCGAGGAGCTCTCCGCCGAGCTCCAGCGGATCCAGCTGGAGAACACCACCACGACCGTCCTCGTCACCCACTCCATCGAGGAGGCGGTGCTGCTCGCCGACCGGGTCGTGGTGCTCAGCGCTCGGCCCGGCAGGGTCAGGAAGATCGTGGAGATCGACGTACCCCGGCCGCGATCCCTCGGGGAGCGACTGGCCGGGTACGGTGCCGAGTTGCGCTCGCTGCTCGTCGAGCGGACGAGGGGATCCGCCCGATGAGGAACTGGGCACCTCCCCTGGCCGGTACGGCGCTGGCCGTGGCGGCGTGGTGGCTGGCCACGGTCGCCTTCGGCATCCCGCCGTACATCCTGCCCGCACCTCCGGACGTGCTCGCGGTCTTCGGCGAGCACGGCGGCTATCTGCTCGACCAGACCTGGGTGACGCTGGCCGAGACGCTGCTGGGCTACGCGCTCGCCGTGGCGGCCGGCGTGCTGATCGCCGTTCTGATCGCCACCTTCCGGACCGTCGAGCAGAGCGTCTACCCGCTGCTGATCGCCGTCAACGCGGTGCCCAAGGTCGCCGTCGCGCCGATCCTGGTCGTGTGGATGGGGTTCGGTCAGCTCCCCAAAGTGGTCATGGTCTTCCTGGTCTGTTTCTTCCCCATCGTGATCTCCACGGCCACCGGCCTGCGCTCCACCCCCGCCGAACTCATCGAGCTGAGCAGGTCGCTCCGGGCGGGTTGGGCACGTTCCTTCCTCCAGGTGCGATTCCCCCACGCCCTGCCGCAGATCTTCGTGGGACTGAAGGTCGCGATCTCGCTGGCCGTCATCGGCGCGGTGATCGGTGAGTTCGTCGGCGCCGAGGCCGGCCTCGGCTACGTCATCGTCCAGTCCGGCGCCGCCGCGGACACCGCGCTGGCGTTCGCCGCGATGGCCCTGCTCGGCGCGATGAGCATCGCGCTGTTCTACATCCTGGCCGCGCTCGAACATCTCCTGCTGCCGTGGGCGCGGGAGACCACCGCCTGAAAGGTGTCCCATGAGTGATCTGGAGACGGGCGAGGACGGACTCGCCCCGGTCGGCCAGTACGTCGTCTTCGAGAACGACCTGGTCAGGGTCTGGCATATCGAGCTCGAACCGGGCGAGATCCAGCCCCTGCACCGGCACGACCATCCCTATCTGGTCGTCGCGGTCGAGGAGGCCGTCAATGTCATCGAGACCGCCGACGGGCAGCTGATCGACGCACCGGAGCCGCAGGGGTCGGTGGTCTTCAGAGATCCCGGCGCGGTGCACCTGCTGCGGAACGTGGGAGAGACCAGGTACGTCTCACGCCTGGTGGAGCTGAAGAATGGCTGACCCGGTCGTCGTGGCCGGTGCGGGCCCCGTCGGGCTCATCACCGCACTCGGCCTGGTCCACCACGGGCTCCCGGTCGTGGTGCTTGAGGAGGACGAGAGGTTGTCGCCGGATACCAGGGCCGGCTCGTTGCTCACCCGCACCCTGGAGATCCTGCACCGGTACGGCGCGCTGCCCCCGGTGCTCCGCGCCGCGCTGCGCGTCGACGAGATCGGCGAGTTCGACCGCTCCACGAACCTGCCCAAATTCCGGGTGCTCATGGACGCGCTGGCCACCGACACCCGGTTCCCCTTCATCGCCAACATCCCGCAGCACCATCTGGAGCCGGTGCTCCGCGACGAACTGGAGCGCCGAGCGCCGGGCGCCCTGCGGATGGGCCACCGGGTGACCGGTTTCGAGCAGGACTCCGCGGGGGTGGCGGTGCACGCCGAGACGGCGTCGGGACCGCGGACGGTCCGCGGGTCCTACCTGCTGGGCTGCGACGGCGGTCGGTCGGCCATCCGGGGGACGCTCGGCGTGAGTGTCGAGGGCCGTACCTTGGACGAGCGGTACGCCCTGGTCGACCTGGAGGCCGACCTCGACATCGCCACCCCGCGCGACTACCCCTACCTGGCCTACTTCTCCGATCCGCGGGAGTGGGTGGTCGTGGTACGGCTGCCGCACTGCTGGCGCTTCGTCTACCCGCTCACCCCGGACGCGCCGGATCCGGACGGGGCGGAGCTGTACCAGCGGGCCCTGTGCTTCCTCGGGGATGTGGGCCCCACCCGGCTGGTCGACACCAACGTCTACCGGGTGCACCACCGGATCGCGAGCCACTGGCGGGAGCGGCGGGTCTTCCTGCTCGGGGACGCCGCCCACCTGATCACCCCGATGTGGGCCCTCGGCCTCAACACCGGGGCGCTGGACATCTCGAACCTGGCCTGGCGCCTGGCGTGGGTGTCGCGAGGATGGGCCGGTGACCGGCTGCTCGACGAGTACGAGCGCGAGCAGCTGCCGGTGGCCTCCCTGGGCTCGGGCAGGATGGCCGAGGCGGCCCGCGCCGGCATGGCCCACCGGGATGACGGCGTCAGGTCCATCCAGGACGGAGGCTGGGGAACCGCCCAGACCCGCACGCTGCTGGGAGTACGGCTCGACGTGGACGGCAGCGGCGACTGGGGCATGGTCAAGACCGGCGACACCCCCGCGCCGGTGCTCCTCGGCGACCGTGTTCCGGACCTGCCGCTGTTCGGCCCCGCCGGGCAAGCGTACCTGCACGACCTGTGCGCGGACTCCTTCGTCGCGCTCCACTTCACCGACGCCCGGCGGGCACCCAGGATCCCTCCCGCCGACACCCCCGCGCTCCGGCGGTACGTGGTCAGCAGGTGGGACACGTCCCCGGGCTCGGAGCTGCGGGACCGGCTCCTGGTGGATCCGGGCGAGCGGGTCCGCCGCCGGTTCGGCGTTCCCGATGACACGCTGGTGCTGCTACGGCCCGACGGGCACATCGCCGCGATCAGGCCGTTCGATCCCCGGGAGGACAAGGATCTGGCCGCGGACCTCTACACGACCGTCACGGACCGACCGCCGCGGTGACCGCCCCGGGTGCGGCTTCCTCGGCCGGGAGCCGCACCCGGGGCGGTACGCCGCGGGTCAGAACACCCGCTCCCGCACCGCCCTGGCCATGCCCGGGTCGTCGGCGAAGACGCCGTCCAGGCCGAGCCGGTAGAGCCGCTCCAGCCAGCCCATCACGTCCCCCGTGGCCCGGGAGAAGGCCGGGCTGGCCGGGTTGCCCAGCCGGAAGTCCAGCGGAAGGTGTGAGTTCTCGTTCCTGACGGTCCAGGCGTGCACCTTCAGTCCCGCCTCGTGGGCGTCCCGGACGAACGTGGTGGGCGGCAGGAGGCGGCCGTCGGGTCCCGCCGGCACGATCCGCCGGGTGTCGACGCCGACCCCGTCCGCGTAACCGGCCACCTCACGCAGCCCCGCGGGGGTGATCATGGTGTCGTAGGTGCGCGGATCTCCGGCCGCGATCCAGTCGTACGGGGCGCCACCGGCGGTGATCAGCTGGATCAGCGGCAGCTCCGTCCTCTTGCTCAGCTCACGCAGGTTGGCGGTCTCGAAGGACTGGATGAAGACCGGGGCGCCGCTCCTGCTCCAGCCGTGCCTGCCGAGCACCTCCAGCAGCGGCCCCTCCAGGGGGAGGCCGATGGAGTCGAAGTAGCTCGGGCTCTTGGTCTCCGGGTAGACCCCGACCCCGTGCCGCCGCGCCAGCTCGACCACCTCGTCGAAGGTGGGGATCTCCGCGAGGCCGTTGAAGACGGTGTTTCCCGGGCGCAGGTCGGGGATGCGCTCCTCGGCCCTGAGGGTCTTCAGCTCGGCGAGCGTGAAATCCTCGGTGAACCAGCCGGTGATCGAGCGGCCGTTGACGGTCTTGGTGGTGCGGCGGTCCGCGAACTCGGGATGACTCTCGACGTCCGTGGTGCCGCCGATCTCGTTCTCGTGCCTGGCGACCAGCACGTGGTCCTTGGTCGCGACCAGGTCGGGCTCGATGTAGTCGGCGCCGAGCGCGATGGCCGCCTCGTACGAGAGCAGGGTGTGCTCGGGCCGATGCGCACTGGCGCCCCGGTGGCCGATGACGATGGGTTCGCGGACACGGGGCTCGGCGATCACAGGTTCGGATTTTGGCAACACGAAGGCGACGGTACCGGTCGTGAGGAACGCCAGCAGCGCGACCTGAAACCTACGGATCATGTTCAGGACCGTAGGAGGCCCGGATGACCACCGGAACAACGACTCGCAAAGGAAGTCAGCCACAAGGACAGCGAGTCACAAAGACAACGGCCCCGGGGGCCTGGGGCACCGGCCTGGCGATCCTCCGGAAGCACGCCATGGTTGACTCGGTGGCCCGATCCCCAGGTAGGAACAGGTCACACGGGGTTGCCAAGCATCTGGCGCCCGAAGGCGCCGTCCCCGTCGTGGAACGGGAGTCCGGAGAGGGTGGTGAGCGGGAGCCGCAGCACGAAACACGCGCCGCCGACGGGTGAGTCCTCGGCCCGGAGGGTCCCCCGATGGCCCTCGGCGATCTCGCGGGCGATCGCCAGGCCAAGGCCGGTGCCGCCGTGGTCACGGCTGCGGGCCGCGTCCAGCCGGGTGAACCGTTCGAAGATCCGTTCCCGGTCGGCCTCGGCGATCCCCGCTCCGTCGTCGGAGACCGTCAGTTCCGCGGTGTGCGCGTCACGGGTGACCTCGACCCGCACCACGCGTTCCGCGTGCCTCTGGGCGTTGTCCAGCAGGTTGGTGAGCACCCGGGCGAGCTGGAGACGGACCATGTTGACGTTCACTCCTGATACGAGCCGCAGCTGGACGCCGAGCCGGTCCGCCCGCCGGAAGACCTCCGTCCGGACCAGTTGTGCCAGGTCCACCGGTTCCCACTCGATCGGCGTGTTCTCCCCGGCTCTGGAGAGCGCGAGCAGGTCGGTGATGATCGCCTCAAGTCGATCGACGTCGCTCAGTGCGCGCCCGAGCACCTCCCCCAGGTCGTGATCGCCGGGATGCAGTTGAGCCTCCTCCAGCTCCACGCGCAGCGCGGCGACGGGGCTGCGCAGCTCGTGCGAGGCGTCGGAGGCGAACCGGCGCTGCTGCTGCAGCGCCTGCCTGAGTCGTTTCAGCGTGCGGGCGACGGTCTGGGCGACCTCGACGCCGTCGGGGGGCTCGGGAGTCTCGTGGCACCCGTACCCGAGGTCCGAAGACGCGTCGAAATCATCGACATAGTCACACAGACCGGCCATATCCCTCATGTCAGTTTTTCCTTCCCGCCACCAAGTCTTGGCAGTGTGCGGTGCGTGGTCACCACGCTAGGAGGACGACCGGCGGACCCGCCACCCCCAGGTGGTCCGATGACCACCCCCAGATGGGCCGGATCGACGACCTCGGCCGGACGGGACGCCTGCGCCTCGGGCCACCCTCGCGGCTCGGCCGTACGCCTACCGGCCGGGCAGGAGACCTGTCCGGGTGGCCACGACGACCGCCTCAAGCTGACTGTGCGCGCCCAGCTTCGCCATGACGTTCTTGACGTGGCCGCGAGCGGTGTGCAGGCTCACGACGAGCTGTTCGGCGATCGCCCGGGGGTCGAGCCCCTCCCCCATCAGCCCGAGGACCTCCCGTTCGCGCGCGGTGAGCCCCGCCCGGTTCTCACCGCCGTCTCGGGGCGGTGTGCCGGGTGAGGGGGTCCGCAGGAACACTCCGAGCGTCTCGCCCTCGACCATGATGAGCTTCTCGTCGACCGAAGCCCGGATCACTCTGAGGATGGCCCGGAACGTCGTGTCCTTGGCGAGGAATCCGGCGGCGCCCACCGCCGCGGCGGCCGCGAAGAGATCGGGGGTGGCGTCTCCCGTCAGAATGAGGACGCGGGTCTCCGGGTAGGCCGCCTTGATCCGTCTCGTCCCCTCGATTCCGTCGACGTCGGGGAGGTGGATGTCCATGAGCACGACGTCGGGGTGGTGTGCCTTCATGAGGGGTACCGCATCCTCAACCGTTCCAACGGCTCCCACGCATTCCAGATCCGGCTGGGCGCCGATCGCGATCTCAAGAGCGCCGGCAAGCGCCCGCTGGTCCTCGACCACGAGGACCCGGGTCATCGGATGCTCCTGCTCACTTTGACCGCGAACGCCTCCTGGCTCCTGGGCGGCCCCCGCCGCCATACGGTCCGCCGATCATGGCCCCGCGGGTGAGTCAGGGGTCAAGGGCCGGTAACAGGCCGAACAGCCGATACCCCCTGTTCGAAGGCCCTGCTCACGACGCTACCCGCGACGCGACGCGACGGGCAAGTCCCGCCGGACCCGGTCACGGGGGTCTTCGTGCGGCGGGTGTGACCGCGGGGACTCGTGAGTACGCGAGACACCGGGGAAGGTCGTCCCACCCCCGACGGGGTACGGGCGGCGGCACATCCCGCGGGGCGCCGTTTGGGATCCGCGCAGGCTGGAGACGAGTTCCCAGGTGACCACCTACTCGTTCAGGCTGTATGTGGCCGGGAATACGGAACGGTCCAAAGCCGCGGAGGTGAACCTGCGGTTCCTTTGCGACGCCCGCCTGCCCGGCACGTACGAGGTCGAGGTCATCGACGCCGCCGAACGGCCCGACCTGGCGGAGGAGGGACGGATCCTGGCCACCCCGACAGTGATCAGACTCGCGCCGACGCCGCAGCGACGGGTGATCGGGGACCTGTCCGATCACGACCGCGCCGCCGTCGCCCTCGGCCTCCCGGTTCTGGAGGAACCGTCCTCGGAAAGGCAGCGACGATGAGCGGCGGCGGAAGGATCGAGCGGATGCCCACGGGGATCAACGGCTTCGACCATGTCGCCCTGGGCGGGCTGCCCGCCAACCGGTCCACGCTGGTGAGCGGCACGACCGGCAGCGGTAAGACACTGTTCGCCATCGAGTTCCTCGCGCGCGGGATCATGCGATTCAACGAGCCGGGGGTGTTTGTCACCTTCGAGGAGACAGCCGGCCATATCCGGCGTAATTCGGCCTCGCTGGGCTTCCCCATCGAGCGGTGGGAGGACGAGGGGAAGTGGGCCTTCGTCGACGCGTCAATGGGCATCGGCGAGGAGGAGCAGGCCATCGGGTCCTACGACCTCGGCGCGCTGGTGGCCCGCATCCAGCACGCGGTCCGCCAGACCGGAGCCCGCCGTATCGCGCTCGACTCACTCGGCGCGATCTTCACCCGCTTCACCGGCGTCGAGACCATCCGCCACGAGCTGATCCGGATCGCCTCCATCCTCGAAACGCTCGGGGTCACCTCGGTGCTCACCGCGGAGCGGCCCGCGGAGTACGACGGCGTGACCCGCTACGGGGTCGAACAGTTCGTGCTGGACAACGTCATCATCCTGCGCAACGTCCTGCGGCAGGGGCGGCGGAACCGTACCGTCGAGATCGTCAAGTTCCGCGGTGCCCCGCACCGTTCCGGGGAATGGCTCTTCACCATCGACCCGCAGGACGGAATCGTGGTCGTTCCCCTCGCGTTCCTGATGTCCTCCGGCCGCGCGTCATCGGAACGTGTCTCGTCGGGCAACACCGAGCTGGACGAGATGTGCGGCGGCGGCTTCTACCGGGACGCGATCGTCCTGATGTCCGGCCCGACCGGCACGGGCAAGACGCTGGCGGGTCTGCGTTTCATCGCCACCGCGTTCGAGGCGGGCGAGCGCAGCCTGTTCTGCACCTTCGACGAGACCCGTGAGCAACTCTTACGCAACGCCGACGGCTGGGGCCTGGACATCAGGTCCATGCAGGCATCGGGTCTGCTCCAGGTCATCTCCGACTACCCGGAGGTGGCGTCGCCGGAGGATCACTTTCTCCAGCTCAGGCGGACCATCGAGGAGTTCGGGCCCCGTCGGCTGGTCATCGACACGCTGTCCGCGCTCGAACGCGTCGTCACGCCCCGGGCCCTGCTCGACTTCGTCATCGCGCTGGGAGCGGTCCTCCGCCAGAACGAGATCACGACGCTTTTCACGGCGAGACCCACGGGGCGGCTCATGGCGACGGGCACGCCGACGACCGCGGAGATCGCCGGCTTCACCGACGTCTGGGTCCTGCTCCAGTACGTCGAGCGCGTCGGGGAGATCCAGCGTGCGATCACCGTACTCCAGACGCGGGGTTCCGCCCACGACCAAGGCATTCGCGAGGTGACGGTCGACGGCACCGGCATGCACATCGGTGAGCGCTTGCGGGGCGTCTCCCAGGTCCTCACCGGGGACATCAGCCCCGCGATCCTGTGGGCACCCGAATCCGAGGAGACAGATGGGCCGTCGGAGTGAGGATCGAGGGGGATCCCTCAGCAGAGGGCAGGCCGCCGCGGGCTCCGAGCCGGGGCGGCCCGACGACGCGGGATCTCCGGGCAACATCAACCAGGTGATCGTGTCGGCCTCGGCGGACGGGATCATCGCGGTCGACGAGCAAGGGGTCATCCGGCTCTGCAATCCGGCCGCCGCGGAGCTCTTCGCCCGCCCGGCTGAGGAACTCATCGGCACCTTGTTCGGCTTCCCCCTCGTCGCCGGCGCGGCGACCGCGATCGACCTGATGCTGCCCGGCGGAGGCAGGCGGGTGGTCGAGATGCGGATCACCGCCACGACTCTGGAGGGCGAGCACCTCTACGTGGCGACACTTCGCGACGTCACACGCCAGAGGCGCGAAGAGCGGGAGATGGAAGCGGCCCTGGATCGCCAGAACGTCGCCGTGGCGATCGCGGCCCACGAACTCCACAATCCCCTGGCGGCGATCAGCGTGCTGGTGGACGTGCTGCGTGACCGCCTGGTCGCGCTGGCCGAGGAGCAGAGGGCCGAGATCGTCGAGCGCATCGCCGATCGCACGGCTCGCCTTCAAGGGCTGGTCCGGAAGCTCCTCACCGCTTCGACGATCGACGCGAAGGGTGTGTCCGCCTCCCTGGAACGCGTCCCCGTGCTCGAATTCATCCTCGAACGGCTGGGCGAGGTGGACGGGCGGCTCCAGGACGTGCAGCTGTCCTGCAGTCCCGACCTGGTGGCGATGGTCGATCGCAAGGAGTTCTCGGCGATGCTGGAGAACTACTTGGAGAACGCCTTGGCCTATGGGCACCCGCCGATCGAGGTGTCCGCGTTCGGCCGGCCTGGCTGGGTCCATATCCGGGTGTGTGACCGGGGGGCGGGTGTGCCGGAGGATTTCGTGCCCCGGCTGTTCGAGCGCTTCAGCCGTGCGCCGGCGGTCGAGCAGGAGACGGAGGGAACCGGGCTGGGACTCTGGATCGTCCGCAGCCTCGCCCGGGGCAACGGCGGCGACGCCTGGTACGAACCCGGCAAGGACGGGGGCGCCTGTTTCTGCCTCCGCCTACGACGAGAGCCGATGTCCTGAGCCGCTCCGCCGATCCCGGGGTGGCGACGGGTTCAGACCGGGGAGGGCGAATCCTCGGCCGGTCGTGGCTCGCCCAGGCCGGCCGGCGTCACCGGGCGCCCCACCAGGAACCCGGCCGCCAGTTGCAGGCCGCATGCGCCGATCCCGGCCAGCAACGGCAGCGTCCAGCCGCCGGAGAACTGGTGGAGCGTGCCGACCAGGAGCGGCCCGAGCGCGGCCAGCACGTACCCGACGGACTGGGCGACGGCCGACAGCGCGGTGACCGAGACCGGATCGGGGGCGCGGAGCGTGATGATGAGCAGGGCCAGCGCGACCGAGGCGCCCTGCCCCACCCCGAGGACGATCATCCAGAGCCACGGGAGGGTGGCAGGGGCGAACAGCACTCCGAGATATCCGGCCACCGTGAGGAGGGTCGCGGCGGTGACGTACGACACCTGCGACCGCGCGCGCCCGGCGAGGATCGGGACCGTGAACGTGGCCGCCACCTGGGCCAGGCTGGTGAGACTGAGCAGGTATCCGGCCTGATCGGCGGGGAGCCCCGCGTCCTTGAAGATCGTCGGCAGCCAGGCCAGCATGACGTAGAAGGTCAGCGACTGCAGGCCCATGTAGGCGGTGACGTACCAGGTCACCCGGGCGCGGAGCAGCGGTGCGAACGGTCTGGGCGCGACCTTGGAGTGGGCGGGGCGGCGCAGTGCCTGGGGCAGCCAGAACACCGCGGCGGCCAGCGCCGGGATCGCGGTCATCGCGGTCACCTCGCGCCAGCCGTACCCGGTGGCGCGCTCCAGCGGGATCATCAGCCCGGACGCCGCGGCGGAACCCAGCACCAGGCCGGAGACATAGATCCCGGTGAACAGGCCGACCCGCGAGGGGAAGTGCTGCTTGACCACGCCGGGCATCGCGACGTTCATGACGGCGATGGCCATGCCGGCGACGGCCGCTCCCGCGTAGAGCGCGGGGACGCTTCCCGCGCTGCGCAGCATCACCCCGGCGGCCAGGATCAGCAACCCGGCCATGAGCGTGCGGTCCAGGCCGAAACGGCGGGCGAGCAGCGGGGCGAGCGGGCCCAGCACGCCCAGGCAGACCACCATGGCCGTGGTGATCGCCCCTCCCCCGGCGGCGCTCAGCCCGAGGTCGCCCATGATCTCGTCCAGCACCGGGGAGACGCTCGCCAGCGCGGGCCGCAGGTTGAGCGAGGCGAGAACGAAGCCCGCGATGAGCACCACCCACGACACCCGCGACACATCGACCCCTCGCTCGACCATTGGCCAACTTTCCCACAGCCCGCTCGGTGGCCTGTGAGAAGGGGGCGCGATCTCACTTCCCATCCATCAGAAGGGATATTTCTCGATATTTCCCTGCATCGTCACCCAGCGGGTCTTGGTGAACGCCTCGATGTTCGCCCGTCTCCCGCCGAAGCGCGAGCCGGTGCCCGAGGCGCCGACCCGGCCGGGCTCCGCACCGGTGGCGGGCTCGACCACCGCCGTGTCGCCCGCCCATGAGACGGTCCAGCCGCCGGTGAAGACCTGCCCGGTCCACGTCCTGGCGTCCATCAGGTCAGGGAACGATGGCCGCCACGTTGACCGTCCGCACGACGAATCAGTAGGTTCGCCCAAAGAACTTTCGTTCGCACAGCGCACATGCGTGAAGGGGGCGATGGCCACGGTGGTTCCGCTCGCCGACGCGGTGGCCGATCTCGTGCACGACGGCGACAGCGGCTCCCGGTCCGCCCTGAACGACATTCGAACCATCCGGAGGTGACCGTGACCTCTTCCCCGGCCGGCGAGCTGTTCTCCGGGATGTTCGCCAGGGGCGGGGCCGCCGCGCAGGTGTCGGACGTCGCGTGGCTGGCCGCCATGCTGGACGTCGAGTCCGCGCTGGCCGCCGCGCAGGCCGGGATCGGCCTGGTCCCCGCCGAGGTGCCCCCGGCGGTGGCCGCGGCCTGCCGCCCCGAGCTCTACGACCTCGCCGAGCTGGGCGCCGAGGCGGCCCGGAGCGGCAACCCCGTCATCGGCCTGGTCGCCGCCCTGCGGACGCGGATCGAGCCCGGCCTGCGGCGGTTCGTGCACTACGGCGCCACCAGCCAGGACATCAACGACACCGCGGCGATGCTGGTCGCCCGCCGCGCCCTGGCCCCGGTCCTGGCCGACCTGTCCGCCTGCGCCGGGGCGTGCGCGCGACTGGCGTCCGAGCACCGCGGCAGCGTCATGGCCGGGCGTACGGTCGGCCAGCACGCCGTACCGATCACGTTCGGGCTGAAGGCCGCGGGCTGGCTGAGCGCGCTGGACCGCTCCCGAACCGAGCTGGCGCGGGTGCCGCTGCCGGCCCAGTACGGCGGGGCGGCGGGCACCCTGTCGGTTCTCGGCGAGCGGGGCCACGAGGTGCCACCGCCGCTCGCCGCCGAACTCGGGCTGGCCGAGCCGGTCATTCCCTGGCACACCGACCGGACCCCGGTCGCCCGGCTGGCCTGCGCGCTCGGCACCGTCGCGGGGACACTCGGCAAGATCGCGAACGATGTGAAGCTGCTGGCCCAGACCGAGGTGGCGGAGGTCGCCGAGCCCACCGGGCCCGGACGGGGCACCTCCAGCGCGATGCCGCACAAGCGGAACCCGGTGGGTTCGATGTCGGTACTCGCCTGCGTCCAGCGCATACCCGGGCTGGTCGCCTCCCTCCTCGGCGGCATGGTCGCCGAGCACGAACGCGCGGCCGGGCCCTGGCAGGCCGAGTGGGAGACGCTGGGCGAGCTGCTCCGGCTCACCGGCAGCGCCGCCTGCTGGCTGCGCGAGGTGCTGGAGGGCCTGACCGTGGACACCGTCAGGATGCGCGCCAACCTCGACGCGACCCGGGGGCTGCTGATGGCCGAGCAGGTGGTCGTCCGGCTCGGCGGCACCCCGCGGGACCGGCGGCTGGTGGACGCCGCCTGCGCCCGCGCCGCCGCCGGGGGCCTGGCGCTGCGGGAGGTCCTGCTCGCCGATCCCGGCGTCTCGCTGACCGCCGGGGAGGTCGACGCTGCCCTCGACCCGGCGGGTGCCCTGGGCTCCGCCTTCACCTTCGTCGACCGGGCGCTCGCCGCCCACCAGAACCGCGAGGAGCCGTGATGAGCACAGGAGGAACCGGCGGATGACCGAGGACACGAACGGGTGGGAGGCCGGGGACGCGACACGCCGGGCCGTACTCGGTGACGAGCACGTGGACCGTGCCACCGCGAGCGCCACCCCGTTCACCGCCGACTTCCAGGACTTCATCACCAGGTACGCCTGGGGGGAGATCTGGACCCGTCCCGGCCTGGACCGGCGCACCCGCAGCTGCATCACCCTCGCCATGCTGGCCACGCTCGGACAGGAGCACGAGCTGGCCATGCACGTACGGGCCGCGCTCCGCGTCGGTCTCACCGAGGAGGAGATCAAGGAGGTACTGCTGCAGACCGCGATCTACGCGGGCGTACCCGCCGCGAACCGGGCGTTCGCGGTGGCGCGGGCGGCACTGGAGTCCGACCGAGAGTCCTCCTGAGCCGTTCCCGCCCGCGGTCACGCCTGGCGGCTGTCGTACGCCTCGCGCCGCGCCGATCTCGTCCACCGAGCCTTCGAGTAGATCCGCGAGATCGCGCAGGCGCTCGGCGACACGGGCGCCGAGCGGGGTCAGGGAGTACTCCACCCGGGCGGGTATCACCGTCAGGACCTCGCGGGTGACCATGCCGTCTCGCTTCAAGGGTCTGCAGGGTCTGCGCCAGCATCTTCTCGCTCACGCCCGCCACCCGTCGCCGCAGGGCGTTGAACCGGTAACCGGACTCACCGAGGGCGAGCAGCGCGAGGATTCCCCACTTGCCGGCCACGTCCTCCAGAGCCGCCCGGAAGGTGCAGCCGCGGGCCCGCCCTCAACGGACGACGACTCGGGCGCGAGTTCCCCCGATCGCTGTTGACAACGTTGTCAGTGCGCCATGCATGGGCGATGATCGAGTCGTGACAGAGAGTGTGCGAGGCCGTCCCACCATGAAGGACGTCGCGGAGGCAGCCGGGGTGGCGCTGAAGACCGTCTCCCGGGTCGTCAACGAGGAGCCGGGGGTCAACCCCGCCACGGCCGGACGGGTCACGGCCGCCATCGAGCGGCTCGGCTACCGGCGCAACGAGAGCGCCCGCGTGCTGCGCCGGGGCAGGACCGCGACCATCGGCCTGGTGATCGAGGACGTGGCCGACCCCTTCTACTCGGGGCTCAGCCGTGCGGTCGAGGACGTGGCGCTCCGGCACGGCTCGCTGGTGCTCAGCGGCTCCTCGGGAGAGGACCCCCGGCGCGAGCGGGAACTGATCCTCGCCTTCTGCTCGCGCAGGGTCGACGGCCTGGTCATCGTCCCCGCCGGGACCGACCACGACTACCTGCGGCCCGAACTCGACGCGGGCATCGCGGCCGTCTTCGCCGACCGGCCGGGCGGACTGGAGGCCGACACCGTGCTCTGCGACAACGCGGGCGGCGCGCACGCGGGGGTGAGCCACCTGATCCGGCACGGACACCGCCGCATCGCCTTCATCGGCGACAGCGCGTCCATCTTCACCGCGGGCGAGCGGCTGCACGGCTACCGCCGCGCCCTCGCGGAGGCGGGCCTGCCCTTCGACCCGTCACTGGTCGCGACCGGCCCGGCCGAACAGGCGGGTCCCGCGCTGAACCGGATGCTCTCCGGCGACGCCCCGCCCACCGCGGTGTTCACCGGCAACGGCCGGATCACCGTGGCCGTGCTGCGTACCGGACACCGTTTGGCCCTGGTGGGCTTCGACGACTTCGAGCTGGCCGACCTACTGGTCCCCGGCGTGACCGTGGTGGCCCAGGACCCGGTGCGGCTCGGCAGGACCGCCGCCGAGCTGCTGTTCCGCCGCCTGTCGGGCGACCACGGCACTCCCGAGCGGGTCGAGCTGCCGACCCGGCTCATCCCCCGGGGCTCGGGGGAGCTTCCGGGATGAGTGAGCGCGGCCTCTCCCCTGGCCGAGGGACCTGACCCCGGGCTCCCGGGTCCAGGACCGCGCGTTCACGACCGTCGTGGGGACATCGAGCCTCAGGACCAGTGCGTGGGGCGGATGAGCGCGGCGGGCAGCGTGGTCGCGGCGTCTCCCCTGGCCGCGTTGACCTGGGCCTGAGTGAGGAAGATGCTCCCGGTGAGGTCGGCACCGCGCAGGTCGGCGTCCCGGAGGTCCGCCCCGATGAGGTCGGCCGTACGCAGGTCGGCGTTCCGCAGGTCGGCCGCGATGAGGTAGGCCCCGCGCAGGTTGGCCCCCCGCAGGTTGGCCCCCTTGAGCCTGGCCCCGATCAGATCGGCTCCCCGGTGGTTCCTCTTGCGGCCGGGCACCTCGGCCCGTACCAGCTCGCTGGTACGGAGCAGCAGGGCGTTGACGCCCTGACGGACCGTCGCCACGTCCGTTTTCACGAGTGTCTCGGCACTGCCACGGGCGAGGCGCCCGGTGTCGTCCAGCGCGCGACGGAGATCGTCGTGGATGGGGCGGGCCTGCGGCAACGCCAGCGCCTCGGTCAGGTACCAGAGCAGCTCGTGGAGCTGCCGCATGACGGGAAACACCTCGAACATCTGCCCGGCGGTGCCCGGGGCCTGCCGCCAGTCCTGCCCGCCGAAGGTGACCTGGGAGACCTGCTGCCCCGCGCCGAAGCAGTCGAAGACCGTGCAGCCGGGAAAGCCCCGCTCGCGGAGGTTCGCGTGGATACCGCAGCGGAAGTCCGCCCGCAGGTTCACGCACGGCTTCCCCGCGTCCTTGTCGATCGCGAAATCCGCCGAGGCGGCGAAGGGCAGCGCGACACAGCACAGCCCGAAGCAGTTCGCACAGTCGGCCCGCAGACCGGGACGGTCTCCGCCCAGCAGGGGGACTTCGTGCTTCTGGGACAACGTAGGTGATCTCCTAACGCTGGATGGGATGCTCTCCATTCTCTCCGAGAATACGAGGAAGTCCGGTCAGGAAGGCTCCGGCCGCAGGGAGCGGTGCAGGGCGAGCGAGCAGCAGACGACCGTGGCCCCCGCCAGGACGATCGCCATGTGCGAGGAGGTCAGCTCGGCGGCCACGCCCACCAGGGCCGCGCCGAGCGCCTGTCCGGACATCATCCCCGCCGAGGCCAGACCGAACGCCTGTCCCCTGACCGGCTCGGGCACCGCCTCCACGAACCACCGCTGCAACCCGAGCTCGTAGGAGGTCGACGCCACCGTGGCGAGCAGCACGAGCAGCGCGGCTCCTCCGAGCCCCGGCTGGAAGGCGAACACCAGCAGCGGAAGGCCCGACGCCACCGCCATGGGAAACGCCAGCCGCTCCCGGCCCGAGGGCGAGACCAGCCGGCCAACGACGAAGCTCCCCACCGCCAGGCCCGCGGAGGCCGCGGCGAGCGCGTACCCGGCGGTACTCCCCAGATAGGGGATCAGCATCGCCTCGCCGCCCGTCACGAACGTCACCGGCAGCCACTGCGCGAGAAGCAGGCCGCGTATCCGGGTGTCCGCCAGCAGCGCCCGGTTGACCCGCAGGGTCTCCCGGACGGCGCCCCTGCCTCTCGCCCGCTCGGTGCGCACGCCCCCGCGTTCCGCCTCCCCGATGGGAGAACTCGCGGGAGAACCGCCGTCCCGCACAGCGCCCCCACCGGGAACGCCGCCCTCGCCCGTACGCTCCCCGGCCTCCGCGCCCCTGGCCGGAAAGTCGGGCAGGCCGAAGCGGAGCACCACGGCGGCCAGCATGGACAGCGCGGCGGTGACGGCCAGCGCTCCCGAGGGGCCGGCGGCGGCGAGGATGCCGCCACCCACGGCCAGCCCGCCGATCTGCGCTCCCGCCGCCGTTACGGTCAGCATTGACCTGCCCAGCACGAACGCGTCCCCCGGCAGCAGGTCGGGCAGCAGCGCCATCCGCGCGGCCCCGAAGACCGGTGAGAACAGGCCGGTGACCAGGACCAGGGCGAGCATCGCCCAAACGGACAGCCCAGCGAAGGCGATCAGCAGGCAGGTCACCACCCGCACCAGTTCCCCCGCGATCATCAGCGCGCGCGGCCGGATCCGGTCGGCCAGCGAGAGCAGGAAGGTGGCGCCGACGGCGTAGGGCAGGAAGCCCAGCATGTACGCCGCCGCCGACAGCCCGGGCGAGTCGGTCCGCGCGTAGACCAGCGCCGACAGGGCCAGCATCTTGACCTGGTCGCCGGCCACCAGAAGGGTGAAACTTCCGAACAGGACACGGAACTCACCGCTCGCGAAGACCTCCGTGTAGGTCGCGCCGCGTTCTTGTGTGGTCATGGAGACGATGCTGAACGGCACCCGGACCACTGGCTAATCTTTCGGATATACCCGAAAGGTTGCTTAGTGAGCTATCGCATCGAGGTCACCCCGCACGACATCATGGCCAGCAGGTTCGCCATCTCCCCGCTCATCGTGACCAAGCATGCCCTCTGGATCCTGTCCGGGACCAGAGGGCCCGGACAGTGGCGGTCCTGGGCGGACCGGATGCGGGAGCCGTACGAGAGACTGCTGCTCACGCAGCCGGGACTGGCCCCCTTGGTGGCGCTCTTCCGTGAGCGACATTACAACGCCGACTTCCCCGCGCCGCCGCCGACCGGAGTGGACACCCCGTTCGAGACGGAACTCGCGGTGGTGAGAGCCACCTCGGTGGTCCAGGCGCACGACGAGATCGCCAGGAACCTGGAAGGGATGCCGCGCCCTCCCGCACCCGTCAGGGAGGTGCTGTTCTCTCCCGACGTGGTACGGCTCTTCGCCGAGGCGCTCCAGGCGACGTGGGAGGAGATCGTCTCCCCCGCGTGGCCGCGCTTCCACGCGATCCTGGAGCGGGACGTGATCCAGCGGGCGGGCCGCCTGGCGACCTACGGCTGGGCGGCGGCGCTCGACGACCTCACCCCGAGGATCCGGTGGCACCCCGACGGTGTCATCGAGGTGCTGGCCGGGGGCGTGGACGAGACCCATCGGCTCAACGGGCGCGGGCTGCTCTTCGTGCCGACCGTGTTCCCCATCAAGATGGGCTCCTACCTGGAGGACGACTGGCCGTACGCGATCAGCTATCCGGCCAGGGGCACCGGCATCCCGGCCGAGGCGGCGGACGGCCTGGCCGCTCTGATCGGCAGGACCAGGACCCGCCTGCTGCTGGAGCTCGCGACCCCGGCCACCACCACCCAGCTCGTCCCCCTGCTGGGCCTCGGCCTCGGCACCGTGGGCGGCCACATCACCGCCCTGCGCAACGCGGGCCTGATCACCGGCAACCGCACCGGCCGCACCGTCCTCTACCACCGCACCCCCCTGGGCGACGCCCTGGTCAGCCGCTCACCGGTCCTTGACGCCTTCCGGTGAGGCCCGGTCGGCCCCCACTGCGGGTTCACGGTGGTGGCGTCCGATCAATCGAGAATCGTTCGTGGAAGCCAGGTGCGGGCTTCCACCTGCGGTGAAGGTGATCACTGTCCTTGGTGGCCGGCGGCGCGCAGGCGGGTGGCGATGCCGTCCAGGCCGCAGGGGTCGGCCCAGCGGGAGGCCGGGTTGATCTCCTCCATGCCGCCGATCACCGTCAGGCCCCGGCCGAGAAGCACGCCCTGCGGGTGGGCCGAGTAGATCGGCGTTCCGGCCGGGAGGCCGGCGCGGTCCTTGATGACGGTTCCCTCGCTGGTGTCCGGATAGACGAACACCAGGACCCGGGTGCCCCGGGGCACCCCCCGCCGGAAGTCGGCCACCGAGTTGACCGGGGTCTGGTTCTTCCACCTCCCGCCCTGAAAGAACTTCAGGTGGACCAGGCGGGCGGCCGGTCCCTTGAACCGCTCGGTCACCCGCACCGGCATCAGCACGTAGTGCGTGCGGTCACCGGGGATCCCCTCCTCGACGATGTCTCCCGGCAGGAAGTCCTCGACGGTGCCCGCGACGACCAGCGGGGTCTTCGCCGCGAGTTCCTCCGGGGAGTTGAGCGGGTCGTAGTCGAAGACCATCTGCCGGAGCAGCCTGACGTTCAGTTCTCTGGCCGGAGCCGGGGCGCACGCGGATCGGGACGTCGGCTCCGTCGGGTCCGGGGACGGCGGTGGAATCGCCGAGGCTTTGGGGACCTCCGGCGCCTCCCGCGCGGGGGGTGCGGACGCCGTTGCCGGGGTATCCAGGGTTCGAGCCGTGGTCGCGGGGGCGCCGCAGGCGGTCAGCGCGCCAAGAAGCAGCAGGACCGGCAGTCTCATGATCGTGAGACGTTGACCGGACCCGTTCGGTTCAGCCCTTCAGGGGCTCGCGAAGATCGGTTCGGTGGCGTCTTCAGAAGGATGGGCGAACGGCTTCGACGTAATACAGCAACGGCTTCACCCTGCCGGTGGTCCTGATCTGAAAACCGGCGCCGGGCACCAGTTCGGCGAGCAGCTCCGGCATGCTGGGCCGCATGGCTGGCCCGACCAGGACGCCGACGAGGTGGGCGGCGATGGGGTTGGCGGGCGGGTGGAACTCGGCGATCAGCAGCCGGCCGCCAGGCCGCAGGACCCGGAACATCTCCTGTACGGCAAGGCCCCGGGCGGAGGAGGGCATGTGGTGGACCGCGACGGTTGAGACCAGGACGTCAAACGAGGCGTCGGGAAAGGGGAGAGCCTGTCCTTCGCCCACCTGGTAGGAGCAGTTGTGCGGGGCGCGCTCGCGGGCGTGGTCGAGCATCGGTGCCGAGGGGTCGATACCGGTCACCTGCCCGGCGGGGCCCGCGAGAGGTGCGAGTAGCCGGGTCAGGTAGCCCGTGCCGCAGCCGACGTCCAGGATCCGCTCCCCCTGCCGGATGCCGGTAAGCGCGGCCAGGCGGGAGAAGACCCTGCGGCGGCGCCCGGCGAAGCCGATCTCGGCCAGGACCTCATAGGCGCGCGGGTAGTTGATCACGCCGCCTCCGTCGCCGTGCCTCGAATGGTCGTGCAGGGATTTTCCGATACCCATGGCGCTTCCCCTTTTCCGCATAGGTTGTTTAGTTATGAATGGTCAGTTCACCAGCGCGGAGTGGTCAACAATCAGATCCACCAGGCCGTGCCGAACCGGACAGGAGCGGGAAAGGTGTTCGGAACCCGGGAGCGGGAGAGCTCGGACCGGCGGGTGCGACGGACCCGCCGGCTCATCCGGCAGGCACTGGTGGAGCTGATTCTGAGCAAGGGCTATGAGGCGGTGACGGTCACCGACATCATCAATCGCGCCGATGTCGGCCGCTCGACCTTCTACGCGCATTTCACGGACAAACAGGAGGTGCTGTTCAGCAGTCTCGACGAACTCTCCGAACTTCTGCATTTCGCACCCGAGTCACGCTCGGAGACCCTGTTCGCGTTCAGCCTGCCGATTTTCGAACATCTCCAGGAGCAGCGCCGACTGGCTCGGGCGCTGCTCGGCCGGCGCGGGGGCACCGCCATAGGCACACGTGGAGAACAGATCATGGCCGCCATCGTCCGTGACGAGCTGCTGGCCGCGCTTCCCGGGGAAGCCACCCCGCCGGCCTCGCTCGACATGATGGTCACCTGCGTCACCGGTGCGTTCATGGCGCTGCTGCGGAAGTGGGCCGACGGCGAGCTGGTCGCCACGCCCGCCGAGATGGACACGGCGTTCCGCGCCGTGGTGCTGCCCGGTCTGGAAGCGGTGCTCGCGGCGGCTCGGGACGGGCGACAGGCATGAACCACACCTCGGTCACGACAGGCAGGGGGCACGGTCTTCGCCGACGGGATGTACGACGGCGGGCGACCGGCTTTGATCGAGATCTCTGTCACCGACCTTCGCCACGTGATGCCGTTGACGACAGACAGCCCGAACAGGACAGACGAGCAACTACTGAGCATGAAAGCCGGGGGTTATGCCGGGCCGGAGATCATGAGTCCGGTTTCGGCGATGAAGCCGTTCAGCAGGTCGGGCCGATACTGCAGGGATTTGAGCCGGTTCTTGATCAGACCGGCGAGCTCGTCGATGCCGTGAACGGTGAAGTTGAACAGCTTGGTACGCAAGTTGGACCACACGCCCTCGGCCGGGTTCAGCTCAGGCGCATACGCCGGGAACCGATAGACCAGCAACCAGTCCTGCCGGCCGGCGATCCACGCGCGCATCTCGGCACTGACGTGCTTGGGCAGCCTGTCCCACACCAACGAGATCGGGCCGCCCAGCTGAGCGTGCGCGGCCTGTAGCAGCGCTTGGAAGTCGGCCACCGTGAAGCCTTTCGGCTCGTTTTTGCGATGGTGACAGGCGCGCATACGGTAGATCAGCCGCGTCCGCATCCCCGGTTTGGCGCAGATCAGCGCGGCGATCGAGACCCGCCCACGGCCGCGGTAGACCACCTGCAACACCGGGGTTCGCCCCTTGCGAGCCCAGGTCCTGCCCTTGGGCGGTCTCAGGTTCTGTCCGGACTCATCGGCGAAGACGAGCCAGGAGCCCCAGCCCGCCCGGGTGCTTTTAAAGCGGGCAGCACCTGCCGTTTCCAACCGGCGAGCTCCTCGTCGTCGCGCCGGGCCGCCCGATGCGCCGGCACCTGGAACGACCATCCCAGCCGCTCCATCAGGTAGGCCACCCCACGCGGCGTGTAGCGGATGTGGAACCTCTCAGCGATCAGGGCGGCGATGCGCGCGCTCGTCCAGCGCTGATCGTCCCACCCGTGCGCGATCGCGCCCTCGTCCAAGAACGCCTCCAGCCGCATCAGTTGCGCCTCGGTGAGCTTGCAACCGGTCCCGGCGGCCCCCTTGGAGGCCAGAGCGGCCTTGTCGCCCT
>NZ_JOEQ01000010.1 GCF_000721075.1 Streptosporangium amethystogenes | reverse complement strand
ATCGAGATGCGCGACACCGACGAGGACGTCTTCCGCGCCGCGGAAGAACTCGGCATCGACCTGTCCCGGCGCGAGCCGAGCAGCGTCGAAGAGGTCTGATCTAGAAGCTGAGGAGGGGATTACAAGTGCTCGACGTCAACTTCTTCGACGAGCTTCGGATCGGCCTCGCGACCGCCGACGACATCCGCCAGTGGTCGCACGGCGAGGTGAAGAAGCCCGAAACCATCAACTACCGGACGCTCAAGCCCGAGAAGGACGGACTCTTCTGCGAGAAGATCTTCGGTCCGACCCGCGACTGGGAGTGCTACTGCGGTAAGTACAAGCGCGTCCGCTTCAAGGGCATCATCTGTGAGCGCTGTGGCGTCGAGGTGACCCGCGCCAAGGTGCGTCGTGAGCGGATGGGCCACATCGAGCTGGCCGCGCCCGTCACGCACATCTGGTACTTCAAGGGTGTCCCGTCCCGTCTGGGATACCTGCTCGACCTGGCTCCGAAGGACCTTGAGAAGGTCATCTACTTCGCGGCCTACATGATCACGCATGTCGACAAGGAAATGCGCGAGCGTGACCTGCCGTCGCTGGAGGCGAAGATCTCCGTCGAGCGGCAGCACGTCGAGCAGCGCCGTGACGCCGACATCGAGGCTCGCCAGCGCAAGCTGGAGACCGACCTGGCCGAGCTTGAGGCCGCCGGCGCCAAGGGCGACCAGCGCCGCAAGGTACGTGAGGGCGCCGAGCGTGAGATGCGGCAGCTGCGTGACCGGGCCCAGCGCGAGCTGGACCGGCTGGACGAGGTCTGGAGCCGCTTCAAGAACCTCAAGGTCCAGGACCTTGAGGGCGACGAGCTGCTCTACCGCGAGATGCGCGACCGTTTCGGCCGTTACTTCCGCGGTGGCATGGGCGCCCAGGCCATCCAGGAGCGTCTGACCAACTTCGACCTCGCCCTTGAGGCCGAGAACCTGCGCGAGACGATCCGCAGTGGCAAGGGCCAGAAGAAGGCCCGCGCGCTCAAACGTCTCAAGGTCGTGTCGGCGTTCCTGAACACCCGCAACTCGCCCAACGGGATGGTCCTCGACTGCATCCCGGTCATCCCGCCGGACCTGCGCCCCATGGTGCAGCTCGACGGTGGCCGGTTCGCCACCTCGGACCTGAACGACCTGTACCGCCGTGTGATCAACCGGAACAACCGCCTCAAGCGGCTTCTCGACCTCGGTGCCCCCGAGATCATCGTGAACAACGAGAAGCGGATGCTCCAGGAGGCCGTCGACGCGCTGTTCGACAACGGCCGCCGTGGCCGCCCGGTCACCGGTCCTGGCAACCGCCCCCTGAAGTCCCTCAGCGACATGCTGAAGGGCAAGCAGGGCCGGTTCCGCCAGAACCTGCTGGGCAAGCGAGTCGACTACTCCGGCCGTTCGGTCATCGTCGTCGGCCCGCAGCTGAAGCTGCACCAGTGCGGTCTGCCCAAGCAGATGGCGCTGGAGCTCTTCAAGCCGTTCGT
This sequence comes from Streptosporangium amethystogenes, assembly GCF_000721075.1. Lineage (GTDB taxonomy): Bacteria > Actinomycetota > Actinomycetes > Streptosporangiales > Streptosporangiaceae > Streptosporangium > Streptosporangium amethystogenes. The sequence goes on along the minus strand of NZ_JOEQ01000010.1, from coordinate 290,785 downwards.
GATGAAGCGCCTGGTCGACCTGAACCACGCGCAGAACATCAAGTCGGCCAAGCGGATGGTCGAGCGTGCTCGCCCGGTCGTGTGGGACGTCCTCGAAGAGGTCATCACCGAGCACCCCGTGCTGCTCAACCGCGCGCCGACCCTGCACCGCCTGGGCATCCAGGCATTCGAGCCGCAGCTGGTCGAGGGCAAGGCCATTCAGATCCACCCGCTCGTCTGCACCGCGTTCAACGCGGACTTCGACGGCGACCAGATGGCCGTGCACCTGCCGCTGTCCGCCGAGGCGCAGGCCGAGGCCCGCATCCTGATGTTGTCGACGAACAACATCCTGAAGCCGGCCGACGGCAAGCCCGTGACCATGCCCACCCAGGACATGATCATCGGCCTCTACTCGTTGACCACGCTCAAGGACGAGGACGAGAACGGGGTCGGCCGGGGACGGGTCTTCGGCTCGGTGTCGGAGGCGCTGATGGCCTTCGACCGCCGGGAGCTCGACATCCAGTCGCAGATCCAGATCCGGATGCGGGGAGACGTTCCGCCGCCCCGCGGCTGGGAGGGTCCCGAGGGCTGGGAGGCCGGTGACAGCTACCGCCTGGAGACCACTCTGGGCCGGTGCCTGTTCAACCAGACCCTGCCGGCGAACTACCCGTACGTGAACTCGCAGGTCGGCAAGAAGCAGCTGTCGGTCATCGTCAACGAGCTCGCCGAGAAGTACCCCAAGGTCGAGGTCGCGGCCGCGCTCGACGCCCTCAAGGACGCCGGCTTCTACTGGGCGACCAGGGCCGGTGTGACGATCTCCATCGAGGACGTCATCGCGCCGCCGAACAAGTCCGAGATCATGGAGACGTACGAGCGCCGGGCCGACAAGGTCCAGCGCGAGTACGAGCGTGGTCTGATCACGGACGAGGAGCGTCGTCAGGAGCTCATCGAGATCTGGACGCACGCGACCAGCGACGTGACCGACGACATGCAGAAGGCGTTCCCGAAGACCAACCCGGTCTGGATGATGGTCCAGTCGGGCGCCCGAGGAAACCTGATGCAGGTCCGGCAGATCTCCGGCATCCGTGGTCTGGTGTCCAACACCAAGGGTGAGACGATCCCGCGTCCGATCAAGGCCTCGTTCCGCGAGGGCCTGTCGGTGCTGGAGTACTTCATCTCCACCCACGGCCAGCGGAAGGGTCTGGCGGACACCGCGCTGCGGACCGCCGACTCGGGGTACCTGACCCGTCGTCTGGTGGACGTCGCGCAGGACGTCATCGTCCGCGAGATCGACTGCGGCACCGACCGCGCCGTCCCGCTGCACGTCGCCGACCGCGACGCTCAGGGCAACCTGGTCAAGGCGGAGAACGCCGAGAGCAACGTGCACGGCCGCATCCTCGCCGAGGACGTGGAGGTGGACGGCAAGATCATCGTGCCGGTGGGCGTCGACATCAACGACATCCACGTCACCGCCCTGGTCGAGGCCGGGGTGGAGACCGTCAGGACTCGCAGTGCTCTCGTCTGCGAGGCCAAGATCGGTGTCTGTGCCACCTGCTACGGTCGCTCGCTCGCGACCGGCAAGCTCGTGGACGTCGGCGAGGCGGTCGGCATCATCGCCGCCCAGTCGATCGGTGAGCCCGGCACCCAGCTGACGATGCGGACCTTCCACACCGGTGGTGTGGCGGGCGCCGACATCACCCACGGTCTGCCCCGTGTCCAGGAGCTTTTCGAGGCGCGCGTCCCCAAGGGCGTCGCCCCGATCAGCGAGGCCGAGGGCCGGGTCCGCGTCGACGAGACCGACAAGACCCGGAAGATCGTGATCGTCCCGGACGACGGTTCCGAAGAGGTCGCCTACCCGGTGTCGATGCGGTCGCGCATGCTGGTCTCCGACGGGCAGCGGGTCAAGGTCGGCCAGCAGCTGATCGCCGGTGCCGTCAACCCCAACGAGGTGCTGCGCATCCTCGGCCCCCGGGCCGTGCAGCTGCACCTCGTGGCGGAGGTCCAGCAGGTCTACCGCTCGCAGGGTGTGTCGATCCACGACAAGCACATCGAGATCATCGTGCGGCAGATGCTCAAGCGCGTGAACGTGCTGGAGTCCGGCGACGCCGACATGCTGCCCGGTGAGCTCGTCGAGCGGCCGCGCTTCGAGCGGATCAACCGCGAGTGCGTGGCGGAGGGCGGCACGCCGGCCTCCGGACGTCCGGTGCTGATGGGTATCACCAAGGCCTCGCTCGCCACCGAGTCCTGGCTGTCCGCGGCGTCCTTCCAGGAGACGACCCGAGTGCTCACCGACGCGGCGATCCACGCCAAGTCGGACTCGCTGCTCGGCCTCAAGGAGAACGTCATCATCGGAAAGCTCATCCCGGCCGGTACCGGTATGCCGCAGTACCGCAACATCCGGGTCGAGCCCACCGAGGAGGCCAAGGCCGCGATGTACACGGTCGGCGGCTACGACGGCTCCGCGGCGGACTACACCTTTGGTTCGGGCTCCGGCGAGGCCGTTCCGCTGGAGGAGTACGACTTCGGTCAGTACAACCGCTAAGTGATCGCAGACGGCGCCCGACCCCCGGCAGGGGGTCGGGCGCCGTTGCCTTTCCACCGTGTTCACGTCCGTGACGGGTGGGTGTGGTCCTTTCTTGACCGGAATGTTGCGGCGAAAGCCGTACGTTAATGGGGAGAACGGCCGGAGAAGTGCTCCGCGACGGGTAAACTCAACGTGGACCCAGAAGCGGTCGGTCGGAAACCGGTCGTGGGAGCCATGACACGAATACGGGCGCCCAGAGCGGCGCCCTGCGGGTGCGGCCGTTTTGACGTGTTGCGCTCGGCTGGGTAGTCTTGCCCTTCGTGCTCATGTCTTCATGGGCCCTCATGCGTGTGCGTCGACAGGTTCCCGTTGGGGAGTCGGCAGGGGCGCCGCATGGCCTCCTCCACCGGACCGGCCTTGACCGGGTTGTGGCGTGACAAGTGCGCGACACGCCCGACCGCGTGGGTCGGAGGGGATGAAAGAACCGCAGGTCATGACACCGGCAGCACCTGCAAAATGCACGACATTCGATTAACCGGCTAGCACGAACGGAGACGCGGTGCCCACGATTCAGCAGCTGGTCCGCAAGGGCCGCCAGGACAAGGTCACCAAGACCAAGACCCCGGCGCTCAAGGCCAGCCCTCAGCGACGCGGCACCTGCATGCGCGTTTACACCACGACCCCCAAGAAGCCGAACTCCGCCCTCCGCAAGGTCGCGCGTGTCCGGCTCACCAACGGTATCGAGGTCACGGCCTACATCCCCGGTGTCGGTCACAACCTCCAGGAGCACTCCATCGTGCTCGTCCGCGGTGGTCGTGTGAAGGACCTGCCGGGTGTTCGCTACAAGATCATCCGTGGTTCGCTTGACACCCAGGGTGTCCGTAACCGCAAGCAGGCCCGTAGCCGTTACGGCGCGAAGAAGGAGAAGTAAGAATGCCTCGCAAGGGTTCTCCTGGCCGTCGTCAGCTCATGGCTGACCCGGTTCACAACTCGCCCCTGGTCACCGCGCTCATCAACAAGGTGCTCCTGGACGGCAAGCGGTCCATCGCTCAGTCCATCGTGTACGGCGCCCTCGAAGGCGCCAAGGAGAAGACCGGCAACGACCCGGTCGTCACCCTGAAGCGTGCGCTGGACAACGTCAAGCCCACCCTTGAGGTCCGCAGCCGCCGTGTCGGTGGCGCGACCTACCAGGTCCCGGTCGAGGTGCGCGCCGCGCGTAGCACCACTCTGGCGCTGCGCTGGCTGGTGCAGTACTCCCGGGCCCGCCGCGAGAAGACCATGACCGAGCGCCTCATGAACGAACTGCTCGATGCCAGCAACGGCCTCGGCGCAAGCGTCAAGAAGCGTGAGGACACCCACAAGATGGCCGAGTCCAACAAGGCCTTCGCCCATTACCGCTGGTAACAGCGGCTTCGACGAGACGACGAGGACGCGAGAGAAGTGGCCACCACGACCGCTCTTGACCTGGCCAAGGTCCGCAACATCGGGATCATGGCTCACATCGACGCGGGCAAGACCACGACGACTGAGCGCATCCTGTTCTACACCGGTATCAACTACAAGATCGGTGAGGTCCACGAGGGCGCAGCCACGATGGACTGGATGGAGCAGGAGCAGGAGCGTGGTATCACCATCACCTCCGCTGCTACGACCTGCGAGTGGCTCGGCCACACGATCAACATCATCGACACGCCGGGTCACGTGGACTTCACGATCGAGGTGGAGCGCTCGCTCCGCGTCCTCGACGGTGCCGTCGCCGTGTTCGACGGCGTCGCAGGCGTCGAGCCCCAGTCTGAAACGGTGTGGCGTCAGGCCGACCGTTACGAAGTTCCCAGGATCTGCTTCGTCAACAAGCTGGACCGGGTCGGCGCGGAGTTCCACCGCTGCGTCGACATGATGATCAGCCGCCTGAACGCGACCCCCGCGGTGCTTCAGCTTCCCTGGGGCGTCGAGGCCGACTTCAAGGGCGTCATCGACCTGGTCAGGATGAAGGGTCTGCTCTGGAGCGCCGAGGCGGCCAAGGGCGAGATGTACGAGACCGTCGACATCCCGGCCGAGCACGTCGAGGCCGCTCGCGAGTGGCGTGACAAGCTGGTCGAGACGGTCGCCGAGAACGACGACGAGCTGATGGAGCTCTTCCTGGAGGGCGTCGAGCCCACCGAGGAGCAGCTGGTCGCGGCCATCCGCCGCGCGACGCTGAACAGCGCCATCAACCCGGTCCTGACCGGCACCGCGTTCAAGAACAAGGGCATTCAGCCCCTGCTCGACGCGATCGTCGCCTACCTTCCCGCTCCGACCGACATCCCGGCCTTCAAGGGCCACGCGGTCGGCAAGGAAGACGAGGTCATCGAGCGCCACGCGGATGTGAACGAGCCGTTCTCCGCGCTGGCATTCAAGATCATGAGCGACCAGCACCTGGGCCGTCTCACCTACATCCGCATCTACTCGGGCACGCTCGAGACCGGTACCGCCGTGGTCAACGCGGTGAAGGGCCGTAAGGAGCGGATCGGCAAGATCTACCAGATGCACGCCAACAAGCGCGAGGAGCGCCCATCGGCTGTCGCCGGTCAGATCGTCGCCGTCATGGGCCTGAAGGACACCACCACCGGTGACACCCTGGCCGACCCGGCTCACCCCGTGGTCCTGGAGTCGATGAACTTCCCGGCGCCGGTCATCAGCGTCGCCATCGAGCCCAAGACCAAGGGCGACCAGGAGAAGCTGGGCACCGCGATCCAGCGTCTGGCCGAGGAGGACCCGTCCTTCCAGGTCCGTCGTGACGAGGAGACCGGGCAGACGGTCATCTGGGGTATGGGCGAGCTCCACCTGGAGATCCTCGTCGACCGGATGCGCCGCGAGTTCAAGGTCGAGGCCAACATCGGCCGGCCTCAGGTGGCCTACCGGGAGACCATCCGCCGCAAGGTGGAGAAGGTCGACTACGTCCACAAGAAGCAGACCGGTGGTTCCGGCCAGTTCGCCAAGGTCATCATTGACATTGAGCCGCTGGGTGAGGGCAACGACGGTTACGAGTTCGCGAACAAGGTCTCCGGTGGCCGCATCCCGAGGGAGTACATCCCCTCGGTCGACGCGGGCGCCCAGGAGGCGGCCGAGTTCGGTGTTCTCGCCGGCTACCCCATGGTCGGGGTCAAGGTCACCCTGCAGGACGGTGCCTACCACGAGGTGGACTCGTCCGAAATGGCCTTCAAGATCGCCGGTTCGATGGCCTTCAAGGAGGCCGCGCGCAAGGCGGACGCCGTAATCCTGGAGCCGATGATGGCCGTTGAGGTCACCACGCCCGAGGACTACATGGGTGACGTCATCGGTGACCTCAACGGTCGCCGCGGGCAGATCCAGGCGATGGACGAGCGCTCCGGCGCCCGGATCGTCAAGGCGCTCGTGCCGCTCTCTGAGATGTTCGGCTACGTGGGAGACCTCCGTAGCAAGACGCAGGGACGCGCGAGCTACAGCATGCAGTTCGACTCCTACGCGGAAGTGCCCGCGCACATCGCCAAGGAGATCGTCGCGAAGGTGCGGGGCGAGTAAGTCCAGCACTCACTTTGGTTGCGGGTGGCGAGGAGATCGTCGCCCCGCTACCAGGGGGTGCGGGGCGAGTAAGTCCAGCACTCACTCTGGTGGCGGATAGCGAGGAGACTCGCCGCCCGTTGCCGGGGGTGTGGGGCGAGAGCTTTCTCATGGGCCGGTTCCGACAGGGATCGGCCTCCCCAAACCCGAATATGAAGACGCAAGTCACGTCAGAATCTCTAAGGAGAGAGCAGTGGCCAAGGCCAAGTTCGAGCGGACCAAGCCGCACGTAAACATCGGCACCATTGGGCACATCGACCACGGCAAGACCACTCTGACCGCGGCGATCACCAAGGTGCTCCACGAGCGTTTCCCGAACCTCAACGAGGCGACCCCGTTCGACAAGATCGACAAGGCGCCCGAGGAGAAGGCTCGTGGTATCACGATCTCCATCGCGCACGTCGAGTACCAGACGGAGAAGCGCCACTACGCCCACGTGGACTGCCCCGGTCACGCCGACTACGTGAAGAACATGATCACCGGTGCGGCTCAGATGGACGGTGCGATCCTCGTGGTCGCCGCCACCGACGGCCCGATGCCGCAGACGAAGGAGCACGTCCTCCTGGCCCGCCAGGTCGGCGTCCCCTACATCGTCGTGGCCCTCAACAAGTCCGACATGGTGGACGACGAGGAGATCCTGGAGCTCGTCGAGCTCGAGGTCCGCGAGCTCCTCTCGGCTCAGGAGTTCCCCGGCGACGACCTGCCGGTCGTCCGTGTCTCGGCGCTGAAGGCGCTTGAGGGCGACGCCAAGTGGGGCGACTCGATCATCGAGCTCATGAACGCCGTGGACGAGAACGTCCCCGAGCCGGTCCGTGAGATCGAGAAGCCGTTCCTGATGCCGGTCGAGGACGTCTTCTCGATCACCGGTCGCGGCACGGTCGTCACCGGCCGTATCGAGCGCGGTATCGTCAAGGTCAGCGAGACCGTCGACATCATCGGCATCAAGGAGACCAAGACCACCACCACGGTCACCGGTGTCGAGATGTTCCGCAAGCTCCTCGACGAGGGCCAGGCGGGTGACAACGTCGGTCTGCTCCTGCGCGGTATCAAGCGTGAGGACGTCGAGCGCGGCCAGTGCATCATCAAGCCGGGCACGACCACCCCGCACACCGAGTTCGAGGCCCAGGTCTACATCCTGGGCAAGGACGAGGGCGGCCGCCACACGCCGTTCTTCAACAACTACCGCCCGCAGTTCTACTTCCGTACGACTGACGTGACCGGCGTGGTGAACCTCCCCGAGGGCACCGAGATGGTCATGCCGGGCGACAACACCGAGATGACCGTGGCGCTCATCCAGCCCATCGCGATGGAGGACGGTCTCAAGTTCGCCATCCGTGAGGGTGGCCGCACCGTCGGTGCGGGTCGAGTGACCAAGATCATCAAGTAGTACGATCGCGGAGTGGCGGTCGGCCCTCAACGAAAGGGCCGGCCGCTTCCCCACGAGGGGCTCGCGCCGCAGGGCACGAACCCTGGCAGGGACCCCACGAACCGTGATCTCGCAGTTGGTTCGGCCGAAGAATGACCGAAGTAACTGCCAGATCACGGAAGAAAGCGCGGACTCACAGCGTCTGCTACGTGGGGCATGCGCGGAGAACGTCGCCCCAGGGCGAAGCGGGCTCCGCGCGACATGGAGGGGACGTCCGAGACGGACCCGGCCATGACACAGCGGCAACAGGCCGCACGTAACTTTTTCAGACGACAGTGAAGGACACCGAGGCCATTATGGCGGGACAGAAGATCCGCATTCGGCTCAAGGCCTATGACCACGAGGTCATCGACGTCTCGGCCAAGAAGATCGTCGAGACGGTGACAAGGACTGGCGCCAAGGTCGCGGGCCCGGTGCCGCTGCCGACCGAGAAGAACGTGTACTGCGTCATCCGCTCGCCGCACAAGTACAAGGACAGTCGCGAGCACTTTGAGATGCGCACGCACAAGCGGCTGATTGACATCATCGACCCGACGCCGAAGACGGTCGACTCGCTCATGCGACTCGACCTTCCCGCTGGCGTTGACATCTCGATCAAGCTCTGAGGGAACGCACTGACATGGCTAAGCAGATCAAGGGCGTCCTGGGCAAGAAGCTCGGCATGACCCAGGTCTTCGACGCGGACAACCGGATGGTCCCGGTGACCGTCGTCGAGGCTGGTCCGTGCGTCGTGACCCGCGTCCGCACCGCTGAGAAGGACGGCTACACCGCCGTCCAGCTGGGCTTCGGACAGGTCGACCCGCGGAAGGTCAACAAGCCGCTCGGCGACTACCTGCGCAAGCACGACATCACCCCGCGCCGTTACTTCGCGGAGATCCGCACTGACGACGTGAGCGAGTACACCCTGGGCCAGGAGCTCTCGGCCGACACCTTCGAGGCCGGCCAGTACGTCGACGTGACGGGCAAGAGCAAGGGCAAGGGTTACGCGGGTGTCATGAAGCGGCACGGCTTCAAGGGCCTGGGCGCCTCGCACGGTACGCAGCGCAAGCACCGCTCGCCGGGTTCCATCGGTGGCTGCGCCACCCCGGGCCGCGTCTTCAAGGGCGTGCGCATGGCCGGCCGGATGGGCAACGCCCGCACGACCATCCAGAGCCTCAAGGTTCACGCCGTGGACGCCGAGAAGGGCCTCATCCTGATCAAGGGTGCGATCCCCGGCGCCAACGGCAGCCTGGTCCTGGTCCGCACCGCCGCCAAGAAGGGGGCTGCCAAGTGAGCACCATTGACGTCCTCGACGTGAGCGGCGACAAGGCCGGGACCGTCGATCTGCCGGAGGACATCTTCGGCACGAAGGTCAACATCCCGCTGATCCACCAGGTCGTCGTGGCCCAGCTCGCCGCTCGCCGGCAGGGCACCCACAAGGCCAAGACCCGTGGTGAGGTCAGTGGCGGTGGCAAGAAGCCGTACCGCCAGAAGGGCACCGGCCGCGCCCGCCAGGGTTCGACCCGCGCTCCGCAGTTCACCGGCGGTGGCACCGTCCACGGTCCGGTTCCGCGGGACTACTCGCAGAAGACTCCCAAGAAGATGAAGGCCGCCGCTCTGCGCGGGGCTCTGTCCGACAGGGCGACCGGGGGCCGCGTTCACGTGGTCAGCGGTCTGGTCGCGGGGGAGACCCCGAAGACCAAGGCGGCTCTTGAGTCGCTTCGCAGGATCACCAAGGCCCGTAGCGTCCTGGTCGTCGTAGACGAGGGTGACGAGCTCAGCTGGCTGAGCCTGCGTAACGCTCCCGAGGTCCACCTGCTGGACGCCGGGCAGCTCAACACCTACGACGTGCTCTGCTACGACGACGTCGTTTTCACTCAGGCGGCGTACGACCAGGTCGTCGTGCGTCTGAGCAAGAGCGGGAAGGAAGACGCCTGATGGAGAAGATCGCCGACCCGCGCGACATCATCATCAAGCCGGTTGTCTCCGAGAAGAGCTACGGCCTGATCGACGAGCACAACAAGTACACGTTCCTGGTGCGGAAGACGGCCAACAAGACGCAGGTCAAGATCGCTGTTGAGAAGATCTTCGGCGTCAAGGTAGCCAGCGTCAACACCATCAACCGCCAGGGCAAGCGTAAGCGGACCAGGTTCGGTTACGGCCAGCGTCCGGCTACCAAGCGAGCGATCGTCAGCCTGGTCGAAGGTGACCGGATTGACATCTTCGGCCAGATCGGCTGACGCGCTCGCTCAGTAAGTACAGGGAGAAGCCCCTCACCGCCAGGTGAGGGGCGTTCGACCGGATTAACCGACGAAGGATGAACGAAAAAGATGGGCATCCGTAAACTCAAGCCGACGACCCCGGGTCGCCGCGGCGCCAGCGTCTCGGACTTTGCCGAGATCACGCGCAGCACGCCCGAGAAGTCGCTGCTTGCACCCCTGCACAGCAAGGGTGGCCGTAACGTCCACGGCCGTGTCACCACCCGTCACCAGGGCGGTGGCCACAAGCGCGCCTACCGGATCATCGATTTCCGGCGTCACGACAAGGACGGGATTCCGGCCAAGGTCGCTCACATCGAGTACGACCCGAACCGCACCTCCCGTATCGCGCTGCTGCACTATGCCGACGGGGAGAAGCGCTACATCCTCTGCCCGACCGGTATCAAGCAGGGCGACAAGATCGAGAACGGCCCCACGGCCGACATCAAGCCGGGCAACTGCCTCCCGCTGCGCAACATCCCGACCGGTACCTTCATCCACGCGGTGGAGCTCCGTCCGGGTGGTGGCGCCAAGCTGGGCCGGTCCGCCGGCGCGCAGATTCAGCTCCTCGCCAAGGAGGGCCAGTACGCCACGCTGCGTATGCCCTCCGGTGAGATGCGCCAGGTCGACGTTCGCTGCCGGGCCTCCATCGGTCAGGTCGGCAACGCCGAGCAGGCCAACATCAACTGGGGTAAGGCCGGACGTATGCGGTGGAAGGGCAAGCGCCCCACCGTCCGCGGCGTCGCGATGAACCCGGTCGACCACCCGCACGGTGGTGGTGAGGGTAAGACCTCCGGCGGTCGTCACCCCGTCAACCCCAAGGGCAAGCCCGAGGGTCGTACTCGTGCGGCGAACAAGGCCAGCGACCGGCTGATCATCCGCCGTCGTACCAAGCGGAAGAAGCGGTAGGAGCAGCCAAAATGCCACGTAGCCTCAAGAAGGGTCCCTTCGTGGACGACCACCTTCAGAAGAAGGTGGATGTCCAAAACGAGAAGGGCACCAAAAACGTCATCAAGACGTGGTCGCGGCGCTCCATGATCGTGCCCGACATGCTCGGTCACACGATCGCCGTTCACGACGGCCGTAAGCACGTCCCGGTGTTCGTCACCGAGTCGATGATCGGTCACAAGCTGGGCGAGTTCGCGCCGACGCGGACCTTCCGCAGCCACGTCAAGGAAGACCGCCGCAGCCGGCGATAAGCGCCTTAGGGAGAGGAAGTCGAGCCGAGGAGACGATCGTCACCCGGCACGACGGACTCGCCCGATACGAAGCAGAAGGTAAGAGGAGTAAGCGATGGAAGCCAGGGCTCAGGCGCGGTTCGCGCGCCACACGCCCATGAAGGCCCGCCGCGTGGTGGACCTCATTCGCGGGCTGCCCGCTTCGGAGGCGCAGGCCGTGCTGCAGTTCGCTCCCCAGTCGGCGAGCGAGACCGTGTACAAGGTGCTGTCGAGCGCCATTGCCAACGCGGAGCACAACTTCAAGCTCGACCGTGACACGCTCTTCGTGAGCCGTGCCTGGGTCGACGAGGGCCCGACGCTGAAGCGGTTTCGTCCCCGTGCTCAGGGTCGTGCCTATCGGATCAACAAGCGGACCAGCCACATCACCGTGATCGTGGAGTCCCGCGAGCCGAAGGGGAGGACCCGCTAGTGGGTCAGAAGGTTAACCCGCACGGGTTCCGCCTCGGCATCACGACCGACTTCAAGAGCCGGTGGTATGCCGACAAGCTCTACAAGTCGTACGTTGCCGAAGATGTGGCGATCCGCCGCATGCTCAAAAAGGGCATGGAGCGGGCCGGCATCTCCAAGGTGGAGATCGAGCGGACCACCGACCGGGTTCAGGTCGACATTCACACCGCCCGTCCGGGCATCGTCATCGGCCGCCGCGGCGCCGAGGCGGACCGGATTCGCGGTGACCTCGAGAAGCTGACCAAGAAGCAGGTCCAGCTGAACATCCTTGAGGTCAAGAACCCTGAGATCGACGCTCAGCTCGTCGCCCAGGGGGTGGCCGAGCAGCTGTCCAGCCGTGTCTCGTTCCGTCGTGCCATGCGCAAGGCGATGCAGTCGGCGATGAAGAGCGGCGCCAAGGGCATCCGGGTGCAGTGCTCCGGTCGTCTCGGCGGCGCTGAGATGTCCCGTTCGGAGTTCTACCGCGAGGGCCGCGTGCCCCTGCACACCCTCCGTGCGGACATCGACTACGGCCTGTACGAGGCCCGTACCACCTTCGGCCGCATCGGCGTGAAGGTGTGGATCTACAAGGGTGAGGCTCCGACCAGCCGCGCCGAGCGCGAGGCGGCTGCCGCCGGTGCTCGTGCGGGCCAGCGTCGTGACCGCGACGACCGTCGCGGCCCCGGTGCCGGTGGCGGCGACCGTCCCCGTCGTGGCGCCGGTGGCGCCCGTCGTGGTGCCGGCGCCGGCCGTGGCGACCGCGCCCCCAGGAACGAGGCGGCCTCCCAGGCTGCCCCCGAGACCGGCCCGGCTGCGCAGCCGGGTGCTGAAGGGAGCTGACCATGCTGATCCCGCGCAGGGTCAAGCACCGTAAGCAGCACCGGCCCGACCGTCACGGAGCTGCCAAGGGCGGCACCAGGGTCGTGTTCGGCGAGTTCGGCATTCAGGCGATTGAGCACTCCTACGTGACCAACCGCCAGATCGAGTCGGCTCGTATCGCGATGACCCGTCACATCAAGCGTGGTGGAAAGGTCTGGATCAACATCTATCCGGACCGTCCGCTCACCAAGAAGCCCGCCGAGACCCGCATGGGTTCCGGTAAGGGTTCACCGGAGTGGTGGATCGCCAACGTCAAGCCCGGTCGCATCATGTTCGAGTTGTCGGGTGTCGCCGAGCCGGTGGCTCGCGAAGCCCTGCGGCGTGCGATGCACAAGCTGCCGATGAAGTGCCGGTTCGTCAAGCGTGAAGTGGGTGAGGCGTGATGGCTAAGGGCCTGACCGCCGGTGAGCTGCGGGTGGAAGACCAGGACACTCTGGTCACGAAGCTGAAGGAAGCCAAGGAGGAGCTGTTCAACCTCCGCTTCCAGGCTGCGACCGGCCAGTTGGAGAGCCACGGGCGGCTGCGTGCCGTTCGCCGCGAGATCGCCCGTATCTACACGGTGATGCGCGAGCGGGAGCTCGGAATCGTCACGGTAGAGAAGGAGTCGATTGATGGCTGAGGCCACGGAAACCACGACCGAGACGCGGAACTACCGCAAGACCCGTGAGGGTCTGGTCGTCAGCGACAAGATGGACAAGACTGTCGTGGTCGCTGTCGAGGACCGCGTCAAGCACCCCCTGTACGGCAAGGTCATCCGCAGGACGACCAAGTACAAGGCGCACGATGAGGCCAACAGCTGTGGTGTCGGCGACCGCGTTCTCCTGATGGAGACCCGGCCGCTCTCCGCCAGCAAGCGCTGGCGGGTCATCGAGATCCTCGAGAAGGCCAAGTAAGTCAACGCGCCTCGTGGGGGGTGACACCGTCACCCCCCACGACGGCGTCCAAGGGGGCGAAGCGATCTTCGCCCCGCCTGCGTCGGCGGTCCGCCAAGGACTGTCGCCGGGGGAAAAAGACCCAGCAGGTTCCGCAAGGCTCACCCACGGGTGAGAACCAGCGAGACAAACAGGAGTACAAGTGATCCAGCAGGAGTCGCGGCTCAAGGTCGCCGACAACACCGGTGCGAAGGAAGTCCTTTGCATCCGTGTGCTCGGTGGCTCGGGCCGGCGCTACGCGGGAATCGGCGACATCATCGTCGCCACTGTCAAGGACGCCATTCCCGGCGGCACCGTGAAGAAGGGCGATGTGGTCAAGGCCGTCATCGTCCGCACTGTCAAGGAGCGCCGCCGGCCCGACGGCTCCTACATCCGCTTCGACGAGAACGCCGCCGTCATCATCAAGGACAGCGGTGACCCCCGGGGCACCCGCATCTTCGGTCCCGTTGGACGTGAGCTGCGTGACAAGAAGTTCATGCGGATCATCTCGCTCGCGCCGGAGGTGTTGTAATGCCGAAGCTGCATGTGAAGAAGGGTGACCTCGTACTGGTCATCGCCGGCAAGGACAAGGGTGCCAAGGGCCGTGTGATCGCCGCCCACCCGCGCGACGAGCGCGTGGTGGTCGAGGGCGTCAACATGGTCAAGAAGCACTCCAAGGAGACCAACCAGGGTCCGCGTGGCGCCAAGACCGGCGGCGTGCAGACCATGGAGGCTCCCATCCACGTGAGCAACGTCAAGAAGCTCAAGGATGACGACAAGCCCGCCAAGAAGGAGTCGGCCAAGGCTGCTTCCGAGGAGACGGGTGAGGACAACTGATGACCGCGAACACTGAAGAGCGGACCCTCCCGCGCCTCAAGCAGCGCTACCGCGAAGAGATCATCGCGAAGCTGAACGAGCAGTTCGGGTTCGAGAACATCATGCTGGTGCCCACCATCACCAAGATCAAGGTGAACATGGGCGTCGGCGAGGCCGCGCGTGACTCGAAGCTCATCGAAGGCGCCGTCCGCGACCTCACCGTGATCACCGGCCAGAAGCCGGCGGTCGTCCGCGCCCGCAAGTCCATCGCCCAGTTCAAGCTGCGCGAGGGCATGCCGATCGGCGCGCACGTCACGCTCCGTGGCGACCGGATGTGGGAGTTCCTCGACCGGCTGCTCTCGCTGGCGCTGCCCCGTATCCGTGACTTCCGCGGTCTGTCGCCCAAGCAGTTCGACGGCAACGGGAACTACACCTTCGGTCTCACCGAGCAGGTCATGTTCCACGAGATCGACCAGGACAAGGTCGACCGTCAGCGGGGTATGGACATCACGGTCGTGACCACCGCTAAGACCGACGACCAGGGCCGGGCGCTGCTGAAGCACCTCGGCTTCCCCTTCAAGGAGGCCTGATCATGGCGAAGACGTCGCTCAAGGTCAAGGCTGCTCGCAAGGCCAAGTTCGAGGTCCGGGCGTACACTCGGTGCTCGCGCTGTGGTCGTCCCCGCGCCGTCTACCGGAAGTTCGGCCTGTGCCGCATCTGCTTCCGTGAGATGGCGCACCGGGGCGAGCTGCCCGGCATCACCAAGTCGAGCTGGTAGCCGTCCGCGCGGTCCCGTGACCATCACGGGCCCGCGCGGGGCACCGGCCACACATAGAAGTTCGTATTCACCGGGCGCTGACTACAAGCGCCCATGACCACACCGAAGGTCCCCAGTGGAAACCGCGGTGAGGAAGGCCACCGGCCATGACGATGACCGACCCGATCGCAGACATGCTGACGCGTCTGCGAAACGCGAACTCGGCGTACCACGACAGCGTGGCGATGCCGTACTCGAAGATCAAGGCGCACATCGCCGAGATCCTCCAGCAGGAGGGTTACATCCAGGCCTGGACCGTCGAAGACGCCAAGGTCGGAAAGAACCTCGTGGTGGAGCTGAAGTTCGGGCCGAGCCGCGAGCGGTCGCTCGCGGGCCTGCGACGGGTTTCCAAGCCCGGCCTGCGGGTCTATGCAAAGAAGGACAACCTGCCCCGAGTCCTGGGTGGACTGGGCGTCGCGATCATTTCGACGTCCGGCGGTCTCATGACGGACAAGCAGGCCGGCAAGCGTGGAGTGGGCGGGGAAGTCCTCGCCTTCGTTTGGTAGAGGGGAGAACGAACAGCATGTCAAGAATCGGACGGCTGCCCATCCCCGTACCGAACGGAGTGGACGTCGCTATCGACGGCCGGGACGTCACGGTCAAGGGCCCCAAGGGCACGCTTTCGCTTACGGTCGCGGAACCCATCGCGATCGCCAAGGGTGAGGACGGAAATCTCTCCGTCACCCGCCCCAACGACGAGAACAAGGTCCGTGCGCTGCACGGCCTGTCCCGCACCCTGGTCGCCAACATGGTGACCGGTGTGACCCAGGGCTACTCGAAGTCCCTGGAGATCGTGGGCGTCGGTTACCGCGTGCAGGCCAAGAGCCCGACTCAGCTTGAGTTCGCTCTGGGCTTCAGCCACCCGGTGATCGTCAACGCCCCCGAGGGTGTCACCTTCCGCGTCGAGAGGCCGACGCTGTTCCACGTGGACGGCATCGACAAGCAGAAGGTCGGCGAGATCGCCGCGAACATCCGTAAGCTGCGCAAGCCCGACCCGTACAAGGGCAAGGGCGTGCGCTACCAGGGTGAAGTTATCCGCCGCAAGGTCGGAAAGGCTGGTAAGTAGGCATGGCTGGCAAGACTGCGTTCGGCAAGCACACGGCCGCCCGCGCCGTCTCGCGGGCCCGCCGCCACGGCCGAGTCCGCAAGAAGGTTGTCGGTACGGCCACACGTCCGCGTCTGGTCGTCAACCGCTCCACGAGGCACCTCTTCGTGCAGATCGTCGACGACGCCCAGGGCCACACGCTGGTGAGCGCCTCCACCATGGACGCCTCCCTGCGCTCGGCCGAGGGCGCCAAGACCGACAAGGCCAAGCAGGTCGGCGAGCTTCTCGCTCAGCGGGCCAAGGCAGCCGGGATCACCGCGGTCGTGTTCGACCGGGGTGGCAACCGCTACGCGGGCCGCATCGCGGCTCTCGCGGACAGCGCCCGCGAAGGTGGACTGGAGTTCTGATGACTCCTTTCACCAGAGCGCAACCGATGGCCCGTCTTACGAATGAGAAGAGGAACCACTAATGGCTGGAGCTCCGCGTCGCGGTGGCGCCGCCGGTGGCGAGCGGCGTGACGGTCGTCGTGACGACCGCCGCGGTGGCAACGCTGACAAGGGCGTCTCGTACATCGAGCGCGTTGTGAAGATCAACCGAGTGGCCAAGGTCGTGAAGGGTGGTCGTCGCTTCAGCTTCACCGCCCTCGTCATCGTCGGTGACGGCAACGGCATGGTCGGTGTCGGCTACGGCAAGGCCAAGGAAGTGCCCGCGGCGATCGCCAAGGGTGTCGAAGAGGCCAAGAAGCACTTCTTCAAGGTGCCCCGTATCCAGGGCACCATCCCGCACATCGTGCAGGGCGAAGAGGCCGCCGGCGTCGTCTTCCTGCGTCCGGCGTCGCCCGGTACCGGCGTCATCGCCGGTGGCCCGGTGCGCGCCGTGCTGGAGTGCGCCGGCATCCACGACGTGCTGTCCAAGTCGCTCGGCTCGGACAACCCGATCAACATCGTGCACGCCACCGTGGCCGCTCTGAAGGGCCTCAGCCGCCCCGAGGAGATCGCGGCCCGCCGTGGCCTGCCGATCGAGGACGTCGCCCCCAAGGCGATGCTCAAGGCTCGCGCCGAGGGTCTCGCGGAGGCCGCGGCGGCGAAGGCGGTGAGCTAGCCCATGGCACGCCTGAAGATTACCCAGGTCCGCTCGAAGATCGGTGGCAAGCAGAAGCAGCGTGACTCGCTGCGCTCGCTCGGTCTTAAGCGAATCGGCGACGTCGTCGTCAAGGAGGACCGCCCGGAGATCCGCGGCATGGTCTCCGTGGTGACGCACCTCGTCACCGTGGAAGAGGTCGACTAGACATGGCAGAGAACACTCCGCTTCGTATCCATCACCTGCGTCCGGCCCCCGGCGCCAACAAGTCGAAGGTCCGCAAGGGCCGCGGCGAGGCGTCCAAGGGCAAGACCTCGGGTCGCGGAACCAAGGGCACGAGGGCCAGGAACACTGTTCCCCTCGGCTTCGAGGGTGGTCAGGTTCCGCTGCAGCGGCGCCTGCCCAAGTTCAAGGGCTTCTCCAACGCCCTGTTCAAGACGACCTACCAGGTCGTCAACCTGGACAGGCTCGGTGAGCTGTTCCCCGACGGTGGCGACGTCACCGTGGAGACGCTGGTCGCCAAGGGCGCGGTTCGCAAGAACCAGCTCGTCAAGGTTCTGGGAACCGGTGACATCTCCGTGGCGTTGAACGTGGAGGCGCACGCCTTCTCCGCCAGTGCCAAGGAGAAGATCGCTGCTGCCGGAGGCTCCGTCTCCGAGCTGTAGGTGTCATCATCACGCGGCGCGGGGGCTCGTAATGGGCCCCCGCGCCCGTAGTGCGTTAGAGTTCGCTGGACAGTGGGCCTCGACTCATTTCCTTGGGCTCATTGACTGGATATGGCAAAGATGGAACACCCCCGCACCATCGCTGACCGACCTCGCCTTTCAGGCGCGCAGGAGGGACCGTGCTGACCGCATTTACCCGAGCGTTCCGTACGCCGGACCTGCGTAAGAAGCTGCTCTTCACTTTGGGCATCATTGCGCTGTTCCGACTTGGGTCGGTCCTGCCGACTCCGGGTGTGCATACCGAGAACATCAGCCGTTGTCTCACCCAGGCGCAGGCGGGGGACGCGGGCAACATCTACGGAATGGTGCAGCTGTTCAGCGGCGGCGCCCTTCTGAAACTTTCAGTGTTCGCCCTCGGCATCATGCCGTACATCACCGCGAGCATCATTCTCCAACTGCTCGTCGTGGTCATTCCGCGCCTGGAGGCCCTCAAGAAGGAGGGGCAGGCCGGACAGACCAAGATCACGCAGTACACGCGTTACCTGACGGTCGGTCTTGCCATCCTGCAGTCGACCGCCTTCGTGGCCCTGGCCCGCGGCGGCCAGCTGTTCCCGCAGTGCCGCGAAGAGATCCTCCTCGACAAGGACAATGTCTTCGCCATCGTCACGATGGTGCTGACCATGACCGCCGGCACCGCCGTCGTCATGTGGCTGGGCGAGCTCGTCACCGACCGTGGCATCGGCAACGGTATGTCCATCCTGATCTTCACTCAGGTCATCGCCGTCTTCCCGTCCGAGCTGCTGAACATCGCCAGGCAGAAGGGCGGCTTCGTCTTCGCCGTGGTCATCGTCGTCGGTATCGCGATGATCGCCCTGGTCGTGATGGTCGAGCAGGCCCAGCGCCGGATCCCGGTGCAGTACGCCAAGCGCATGGTCGGCCGCCGGATGTACGGCGGGACGTCGACCTACATCCCGCTGAAGGTCAACCAGGCCGGCATCATCCCGGTCATCTTCGCCTCCTCGCTGCTCTACCTTCCGCAGCTGATCACGACGCTCTTCACGAACAGCCAGGAAGAGCCGAACAAGATCATCCAGTGGATCTCGCAGGAGTTCGGCGGCGGAGGGACCACCCCGACGTACATGATCACTTTCTTCCTGCTTATTGTGTTCTTCACGTACTTCTACGTGTCGATTACCTTCAACCCCGTTGAAGTCGCTGACAACATGAAGAAGTACGGTGGTTTCATCCCGGGCATCCGCCCGGGGCGCCCGACGGCTGAGTACTTGAACTATGTGCTCACGCGACTCACCGCTCCTGGCGCGCTGTATCTGGGCCTGATCTCCATGGTGCCGATCGTCGCGCTGGCGCTCGTCGGTGCGAGTCAGAACTTCCCGTTCGGAGGGACGAGCATTCTGATCATGGTTGGTGTCGGCCTTGACACCGTGAAGCAGATCGAAAGCCAGCTGCAGCAGCGCAACTATGAAGGCTTCCTGAAATAGTGCGCCTCGTCCTGGTCGGGCCCCCCGGAGCGGGTAAGGGGACACAGGCCCAGTTCATTGCGTCGAACCTGTCGATCCCGAAGATTTCGACAGGTGACATCTTCCGTGCCAACGTCTCGGGCGGCACGGAGCTCGGCAAGCTTGCCAAGGAGTACATGGACCGCGGTGACCTCGTGCCTGATGAGGTCACCATCGCGATGGTCCGCGACCGCCTCGCTGAGAAGGACGCGCAGGACGGTTTCCTGCTCGACGGCTTCCCCAGGAACGTGCCCCAGGCCGAGATCCTGAAGAAGATCCTCGCCGAGTTCGGGTCCGGTCTGGACATCGTTCTGGAGCTCGTGGTCGACGACGAGGAGGTCGTCCGCAGGCTCGCCGGGCGCCGCACCTGTAGCCAGTGCGGCCGTATCTGGCACGTCGACTTCGACGACAAGAAGGACGACATCTGCGACGCCTGCGACGGCCGGCTGTACCAGCGCGACGACGACAAGGAGGAGACCGTCAGGCACCGCCTGGAGGTCTACCAGGAGCAGACCGCCCCCCTGGTCTCCTTCTACGCGGACGAGGGCATCCTTGTCGGAGTCGACGCCACCGGTCCGGTGGAAGAGATCACTCAGCGCGCTATGGAGGCCCTGAGCCCCTTCGTCGGCTAGTGAAGCGATATTCACCTTGCACGCCACCCATGGCTTCCCATGGGTGGCGTGCTGTCATTTAGGGCAGAATCTGGGGAATTGGGCTCCCGGACCGCCCGTTGAACCACCCCAGGGGGTGCGCACGTGTTCAAGAAGAACAAGCACGGAATTCAGATGAAGACGCCCGAGCAGCTGGAGAAGATGCGGGCGGCGGGCCTGGTGGTCGGTCGTACCCTGCAGCTGTTGCGGGAGAGCGTCCAGCCGGGCATGACGCCCCTGGACCTCGATGCGATCGCGGAGAAGGCCATCAGGGGCGAGGGGGCGATCCCCTCCTTCAAGGGCTACCAGGGCTTCCCGGCGACCATCTGCGCGTCGGTCAACCACGAGGTGGTCCACGGCATCCCGGGCGACCGCAGAGCGCTGCGGGAGGGCGACGTCATTTCGATCGACTGCGGCGCCATCCTGGACGGCTGGCACGGCGACTCGGCCATCACGGTCGGTGTCGGTGAGGTGGACCCCAAGCTGACCGAGCTGATGCGGGTCACCGAGGAGGCCATGTGGCGGGGCATCGCCGCGCTCACCGTGGGTCGCCACCTGTCCGATATCGGGCACGAGGTGGAGAAGTACGTCCGCTCCCAGGGGCGCTACGGCATCCCACAGGAGTACGGCGGGCACGGCATCGGCACCGAGATGCACATGGACCCGTGGGTGGCCAACCACGGCAAGCCGGGTCGTGGCCCGCGTTTCGAGGTGGGTATGTGCTTCGCCGTCGAGCCCATGGTCAACCTGGGGACGGACCGGACCAAGGTGCTGGCCGACGACTGGACCGTGGTCACGATCGACGGTAAGGCCTCGGCACACTTCGAACACAGCGTCGCCGTGACACATAATGGACCTTGGGTATTGACCGCCCTTGACGGGGGTAAAGAGCGGCTTGCCGACCTGTTGGGAGACGCGGGCTAGATCGGGCTCGCCGGTGAGCGGATGTGGTTGATATGGCGGCTGGTCCGGATATGCGAGCTTCCGATGGGGACCGCGACAAGGTCGCCTCGGTCCTGCGGGAGCACTACGCGCAGGGCCGTCTGACCACCGAGGAGTTCGACGAGCGCCTCGAACAGCTCTACAGCAGCAAGACGTACGGCGAGCTCGCCGTCCTCACCTCCGACCTTCCCGACGTCGACCTGCGCCGGCTTCCAGAGGCCCCCTCCCGCGCCCCTGAGCGCGCCAAGGGGGGCAAGCCGGACAAGGCGCAGAACAAGGGGCTGGCGGCCGCCTGGGCCGCCTGGGCGACGGCCAGCGGCGTCAACTGGATGATCTGGCTCATCATCGGGGTGACCGGTGGCTTCGACTTCCCCTACCCGTGGCCGCTCTGGGTCATGGGCCCGTGGGGTGTGGTGTTGCTGGTGACGACCGTCCTCGCCGGACTGGGCGGGGACAAGAAGTCCACCTGAGCGGTGGGTCATCGGGGTCTTCCCAGGGTGCGAGCCGCAGCGGGACATCGGGCGGATCCCCGCGGACGGCCTCGATAGGGGCGGTCGTCCGCGGGGATCCGGTCCGACCGGGCCGGAGGAATGCTGGTCTGACCAGGCTGGACATGCCACAATGAGGCTACGGGCATTCGCGCGTCGAGCCGGGCCGTCCATCCCTGAAGGGATCTGCGGTATCCTTTGTAGCGGTTGTGTCAAGGCGCCGGCCGTGTGTTTCGCATTTCCTCGCCCGGTGCCGTACACTCCTTCTTCGGTTCACTATGACCAATGCGCGTCGGCGGTGTCGCAACCGCCGCTCTCATCGAAGCGCTGGGTCGCGGCTGCTTAGTGTTCCGAAGCCTCAGACGACCGATCAGTGAAACGCGAGGGACATGGCCAAGAAAGACGGCGCCATCGAGATCGAGGGCACTGTGGTTGAGTCGCTCCCGAACGCGATGTTCAGGGTGCAACTCGATAACGGCCATAAGGTCCTGGCCCACATCAGCGGGCGGATGCGGATGCACTACATCCGGATCCTTCCTGACGACAGGGTTGTCGTCGAACTGAGCCCCTACGACCTCAGTCGTGGGCGGATCGTCTACCGATACAAGTAAGCGTCTGAGGGACGAATAGGACTATGAAGGTCAAGCCGAGCGTCAAGAAGATCTGTGACAAGTGCAAGGTGATTCGCCGGCACGGTCGCGTCATGGTGATCTGCGACAACCTGCGCCACAAGCAGCGCCAGGGCTAGTCGTTCCAACAGGCCTCACGAGAGTCCGTTCCTAAGAGGCGGGCTCGACCCGTGTGAGGCTTTCAAGGTAATCGCGTTTCACACCTGCGCAGGCGGCTCACGTCGTACCCCGCAGGAGACCCCCGGTCGGAGGCCGGGGCCCTCACCCCGGGCATGGGGAGGGGAAGTGAGGCGTAGGACCTCCGCCACAACGAAGGAGAATGCCCGACCATGGCTCGCCTGGTTGGCGTCGACCTCCCCCGCGACAAGCGGCTGGAGATCGCTCTCACCTACATTTTCGGGATCGGCCGCACGCGCGCGCTCGAAACCCTCAAGGCCACCGGTGTGAACGGCGACCTCCGCGTTCACCAGCTCACGGACGAGGAACTCGTCCCGCTGCGCGACTACATCGAGGCGAACTACAAGATCGAGGGTGACCTCCGTCGCGAAGTTCAGGCCGACATCCGTCGCAAGATCGAGATTCAGTGCTACCAGGGCATTCGGCACCGCCGTGGCCTTCCTGTGCACGGTCAGCGCACGCAGACCAACGCACGCACCCGTAAGGGCAAGAAGAAGACCGTGGCCGGCAAGAAGAAGCCCGGTAAGAAGTAGTCCGCGTAGCCGCAGGACCGAAGACCTCAGGAGTGAAGGCAAAGAATGCCTCCTAAGAGCCGCCAGGGTGCACCGAAGAAGGTGCGCCGCAAGGAAAAGAAGAACGTCGCTCATGGGCACGCCCACATCAAGAGCACGTTCAACAACACGATCGTTTCGATCACCGACCCGAGTGGGAACGTGATCTCCTGGGCCAGCGCCGGCCACGTCGGGTTCAAGGGCTCTCGCAAGTCCACCCCGTTCGCCGCGCAGATGGCCGCGGAGAACGCCGCCCGCCGCGCCATGGAGCACGGCATGCGCAAGGTTGACGTCTTCGTCAAGGGCCCCGGCTCCGGTCGTGAGACCGCGATCCGCTCGCTGCAGGCGACCGGTCTTGAGGTCGGGTCCATCCAGGACGTCACCCCAGTGCCGCACAACGGCTGCCGTCCGCCCAAGCGCCGGCGCGTCTGAGCCCAGGAGAAGATAGAAAATGGCTCGTTACACGGGTGCGGACTGCAAGCTCTGCCGCAGGGAGAAGACCAAGCTCTTCCTCAAGGGCAAGAAGTGCGAGTCCGCGAAGTGCCCCATCGAGATCCGTCCTTACCCGCCGGGTGAGCACGGCCGCGGCCGTCCCAAGGAGTCTGAGTACCAGCTCCAGCTTCGTGAGAAGCAGAAGACCCGCCGCATCTACGGCGTCCTCGAGAAGCAGTTCCACAACTACTACGAGGAAGCCAACCGCAAGACCGGCAAGACCGGCGAGAACCTCCTCCAGATCCTGGAGAGCCGTCTCGACAACGTGGTCTACCGTGCCGGTTTCGCCGAGTCGCGCGACGCCGCCCGCCAGCAGGTCCGTCACGGCCACATCCTGGTGAACGGCAAGAAGGTCGACATCCCGTCGTACCGGGTGCGCGAGCACGACATCGTCGAGGTCCGCGAGAAGTCGCGCAACCTCCTGCCCTACGAGGTGGCCCGCGCCACCGCCGGTGACAAGACGTACCCGGCGTGGCTCGGCGTCGTCCCGGACGCGCTGCGCGTCCTGGTCCACCAGCTCCCGGTCCGTCAGCAGATTGACACCCAGGTCCAGGAGCAGTTGATCGTCGAGCTCTACTCCAAGTAGCGGCTCCTGTAGGTGCCGTGCGGCCAATCGCCGCACGGCACCTATGCTGTTGTTCGAGTGGCGTCAAATAGCGGGCGCCGCCATGCAAGGGAGATTTCACATGCTGATCGCTCAGCGTCCCTCCCTCCTCGAAGAGTCGATCGAGGAGACCCGGTCCAAGTTCATCATCGAGCCGCTGGAGCCGGGATTCGGCTACACCATCGGTAACTCGCTGCGGCGCACGCTGCTGTCGTCCATTCCGGGCGCGGCGGTCACCAGCATCCGCATCGAGGGCGTGCTGCACGAGTTCACCACCGTGCCGGGCGTCAAGGAGGATGTCACCGACATCATCCTGAACCTCAAGGACCTGGTCGTCTCCTCCGAGCACGACGAGCCGGTGGTGATGTACCTGCGCAAGCAGGGCCCCGGTGACGTCACCGCCGCCGACATCGCGCCCCCGGCCGGTGTCGAGGTGCACAACCCCGAGCTGCGCATCGCCACCCTGAACGGGAAGGCGAAGCTGGAGATGGAGCTGACCGTCGAGCGCGGTCGCGGTTACGTCTCCGCCGCGCAGAACAAGCAGCCGGGCCAGGAGATCGGTCGCATCCCGATCGACTCCATCTACTCCCCGGTGCTCAAGGTCACCTACAAGGTCGAGGCGACCCGTGTCGAGCAGCGCACCGACTTCGACCGTCTGATCCTGGACGTCGAGACCAAGCCGTGCATGAAGCCCCGCGACGCGGTGGCCTCCGCGGGCAAGACCCTCGTCGAGCTGTTCGGCCTCGCCCGCGAGCTGAACGTCGAGGCCGAGGGCATCGACATCGGCCCGTCGCCGACGGACGCGGCCCTGGCCGCCGACCTGGCGCTGCCGATCGAGGAGCTGAACCTCACGGTCCGCTCCTACAACTGCCTGAAGCGCGAGGGCATCCACACCGTGGGTGAGCTCGTGGCGCGCAGCGAGCAGGACCTCCTCGACATAAGGAATTTCGGTGCGAAGTCCATCGAAGAGGTCAAGCAGAAGCTGCACGAGATGACGCTCGCGCTCAAGGACTCCCCGCCCGGGTTCGACCCGAGCGCGGTGGCCGGTGGCGGCTACGACGACGACGACAGCGCCTACGTCGAGACCGAGCAGTACTGATTTTTCAATAACGGGGATCGTGCGCGACTCCCCGGCCCGACCCCGGTACCTCGTACGGCCGGGGCGGGTTTACTCCCAAGGAGAACGTTATGCCTAGGCCCACCAAGGGTGCCCGTCTCGGCGGCAGCCCGGCCCACGAGCGGCTGATCCTGGCGAACCTCGCCACCCAGCTGTTCCAGCACGGCCGGATCAAGACCACCGAGGCCAAGGCGAAGCGTCTGCGGCCGCTGGCGGAGAAGCTGATCACCAAGGCGAAGAAGGGCGACATGCACAACCGTCGCCAGGTGCTGACGGTCGTCAGGGACAAGGGTGTCGTCCACCACCTCTTCACCGAGATCGCCTCGACCTTCGCCGAGCGTCCCGGTGGTTACACCCGGATCACCAAGGTCGGCCTCCGTAAGGGCGACGCCGCCCCCATGGCCGTGATCGAGCTGGTGTCCGAGCCGCTGAACACGGTCCGCGTCGGCCAGGCCCAGGCCGCCAAGGCCGCCCCGGCCCCCAAGGCTGAGGAGGCCAAGGCCGAGAGCGCCGAGGAGCCGAAGGCCGCCGAGGAGACCGCCGAGGCGACCGAGGCTCCCGCCGAGGAGACCGAGGCCAAGAAGGACAACGCCTGATCTCTCAGGCCCAGTGAACGGGCCCGGCACTCCCCGCACCGGGATGCCGGGCCCTTTCCGTTCTCCGAGAGTCTTTCGAGAGGAACATCGTGGTGCGGCTGAGGCTGGATCTCGCCTATGACGGGACCGATTTCTCCGGCTGGGCCAAGCAGCCGGGACGGCGTACGGTCCAGGGGGAGATCGAGGAGGCGCTCGGCAGGATCCTCCGGCTTCCCGAGCCTCCGGCGCTGACCGTGGCGGGGCGGACCGACGCGGGTGTGCACGCCCGCGGTCAGGTTGCCCATGTCGACCTGGACGCCGGCGCGCTCGGCGCGCTGGACAGCCGCAACCGCCGCGGGGCGCCCGCGTGGGAGCCCGGATCGGTCGAGGAGCTCGACGAGAGGCTCTCTGCCACGCGCAGGAGGCTTGCCGGAGTCCTGCCCCCAGATGTACGGGTACATCGCGTCACGGTGGCTTCTGAAGGCTTTGACGCGAGGTTCTCGGCACTGTCAAGGCGGTACGCCTACCGGATCTCCGACGCCCCCGGCGGCGTCGACCCGCTCCGCCGCCGCGAGATCGTCTGGTACAACCGGCCCCTGGACGTGGACAGGCTCAACGCGGCGGCCGCGGGTCTCCTCGGTGAGCACGACTTCGCCGCGTTCTGTAAGAGGCGTGAGGGCGCGACCACGATCCGCGAGCTGCAGCGGCTCGACTGGGTCCGCGAGGACGGGCTCATCGTGGCCACGGTCGTGGCCGACGCCTTCTGCCACTCCATGGTCCGGGCGCTCGTCGGGTCGCTGTTGCCCGTCGGTGAGGGCAGGCTCGCGGTCGAGTGGCCGGAAGGGGTGCTGTCGCGGGCCGTACGGGACTCGGGGGTGCACGTCGCGCCCGCGCACGGGCTCTGCCTTGAGGAGGTGCGCTACCCCGGCGCCGAGGAGCTCGCCAGGCGGGCCGCGGAGACCCGCCGGGTGCGGACGCTCAGTTCGTGACGCGGCGTTCCACGACCTTCGCGGTCTGGTCGCGGAAGGCACCGCTGATCTTGCCCAGGGCCTTCTCCTTGGCCGTCGGTGTATGGCCGTCACTGTAGGTGGCGTAGCTGAACACGATGTAGCGGCCCCACACCATCCCGGCCGCGTAGCCGCCCGCGATGTGCACCCGCTCACCTCCCGTGCCGGCGGCCGAGGGCAGGCCGCGGAACCAGAGGTTGCGCTCCAGGTCCTTGGCCCGGTCGGCGGCGACCGCGGACTCGCGGGTGGGAAGCACGGCGATCCCGGTGGTCACGGCGTACCTGCGCTTGCTGTCCACATACGTGGCCCGCAGCACCCGGCGGCACTCCTGGCTGCGCAGGGTGCCGGCGAACCTGCCGGTCGCGGCCTTCTGGCACTGCTCGGTGAGGTTGGTCTTGACCCGGGTGAACGTCGTCCCGGCCACGGACACCTTCTTGACGAAGGCGTCGGCCACGCTCATCTTGCCCGGGTCGGTCTTCTCGGAGTTGAGCATCGTGGTGTTGATCGGCTCGGGCTCACTGGTGATGTCCAGTTTGTCGGTGGGGTCGATCTTTCCCGGACCGAGGATCGGATCCGCCGCGTTCGCTGCCTGCTTGGCGTTGAACGACTGGTAGGCGAAGAAGGCCCCGATGCCGATGCCGACCACCACGACCGCGACCACGGCCGCGAGCAGCGTCGTGCCGGCCCTGCCCCGGGTGGGCGGTGGGGGAGCGGGAGGCGGCTCGGGGGTGAACGCGGAGAGCGGGGTGAACGCCCCGCGCGTCGCCGCGGGGTCGCTCGGGGGTGCCGTCGGCTCGCTCGCGGATGAGGACGCCACCGGCGGGGGAGGGAAGGCTGGGAGCGGGAACGGCGGGGTGACCGCCGGGGCGCCGCTGGGCGGGGTCACCTGCTCCGCGGGGGTGAAGAGCGGTGCGGGCGGGCCGGAGGCGGCCGGCAGGGGAGGTGTCCGGACGGGAGCGGTCCGCTCGGTGGCCGGCAGCGGCACCTGCGAGATCGGCTCCGGCTCGATGGCCACGGGTCGCGCGACGGGTTGCGTGACGGGTGCGGGCATCGGGGGCCGAGCCGCCGGTTCGGACCGGTCGCTGTCCCCCAGGACGTCCTGGGGGTCGTCCTGGGAGGGGGCGGGAGTCTGGGGTGGTGGGTCCTGGGGGGCGAGGGGGACCTGCCGGGGCGAGGTGGCGCGGACGTCGGCCGTCTTCTCATTCCCGCCCCCCTCCTGGAAGACCGCGTCCGGTGGCCAGACGGCGACGTCGCCGGGTTCTCCCGGGCGGGCGACGGGCTCCTCCTGGTCTGTCCACACCGGCTCGCCGGTCGCGGCGGGCCAGGGAGCCTCCTGCCCGGACGAGGGCCAGACCTGCATGCCCGCGGCGGCGGCGGTGAAGGCCGGAGGCGGGTGCCAGGGAGGTGCTCCCGGCACGATGGGCGCGGTGGACAGTGGCGGGCCGTCCTCCGGCTGGGCGTACCAGTCGTAGGGAGCTCCGTCGTCACCGGGGACCGTCCATGGCTGGGCCGCACCAGGATCCGCCTCCGGCCACGGAGAAGGACTGCCGGGCTGCTCATCACCTGTGAGATCGGTCCGCGGCACGTGGGGCGAGGGCTGGCCGAAACTCGGCGGCGGCGTCGCCGGTGTCGCCGAACCCTCGGCTTCATGTCGGTGCTCGGACCCGGATTCCTGGCCACGCATACGCGGCAGCCTAGCGACAGAAGAGAGATCGTCATGCGGGTATGGCCGTATCGTCTGCCGGATTCATGCCTGAAAGCGGCAGTATGGCCCCATGCTCAGGGCCGCTTGCCGGTCAGCGAACGCGACTCCAGCGCGGGGGTGACGGTCGCGTCCGCCGCTCCGAAGGCCGCCTGGTTCAGTTGCTTGACCTCCTTCTTCTTCGGCAGGTGCCCGTCTTTGTACTGGAACCAGACCATTACCGCGTAGTGTCCATGGCGCCACTCGCCAACGAAAGCCTCGCCGGTTCCGAGAAGTTTGGTGACCTTATCCTTACCTGGAAGCGGTTTGATGTACTCTTCCCGCTCCTTGCCCGAACTGGCCGAGACGACCTTGGCCGCCCCCGCGGACGTCTTGAGGTTGGCGACTCCGACGGTTCCGATGATCTTCCCCGAGGTGTCGCGGAAGCTGGCACGCAGGAGCTGGGTGCACTTGGCGGCGGTGAGGGCCTTCTGGAGCTTGGCTCCCACCACGGCCTCGCCGCACTTCTTGTCCGTCCTGCGGGTGGTCATCAGATAGCTCTTCCCGCCGATCCGCACTTTCCTGTGCTTGAACACCTCGTTCAGGGTGAGGGCGTACGGGTCGGTGGCGCGGGAGGAGGCGAGGCCGAACTTGCCGTTCGCGATGTTGACGGGCGGTACGAGGGGGGCGGCGGCCGAGGGAGTCGCCGCCCCGGGCACCGCGGGGTCGGAGTTGGCCAGCATGGCCAGGCCGACGCCCCCGGCGATCAGCGCGGCGAGCGCGCCGAGCGCGATGAAGATCGGGCGGCGCGAGCGGGGGCCCTCGTCGTACGGGCTCCACATCTCCTTCCGCGGTTGTTCCTGCGTCGGGGGAGCCTGCACAGGTGGCGCCTGCACAGGTGGCGCCTGCACAGGTGGCGCCTGCACAGGTGGCGCCTGCGGCGCTCGTGGGGACTCGGGGGCACGGTTGTGCGGCGAGGCGCCAAACCAGTGCTGGCCCTGTGCGGGCGGCGACGCGTCAGGCTGGTTGTAAGGCTGGCGGCGCGGCGGCTCCACGGGAAAACCCATGCGCCGAGCGTAGCCCGGTATCGGGTCCGGTCGGCTCAGGAGTATCCGAAGTCCTGGGTCCACCACGGCCCGTCGGGTCCCTGGACGGCTCCGACGCCGGTGGCGGTGAGTTCGCAGTTGAGGATGTTGCGCCGGTGGCCGCTGGTCTCCATCCAGTTCCGCACCGCCTCGTCGGGAGAGGTGTAGCCGCGCCCGATGTTCTCCGCGCCGCCGTCACGGTAACCGGTGGCGTCCATTCGCTCCCAGGGCGACGTGCCGTCGGGAGAGGTGTGGGAGAGGTTGCCGGCGGACGCCATCCCGGCCGAGTGTCTCCTGGCGGACAGGATCAGCCTCCGGTCGATGCGGAGTGGTCCGCACCCGGCCCGCCTGCGCTCGATGTTGATGAGCCTGACGACCTCGCGCTCCATCGCGCCGAGGGCGGAGGTGGTGGTGGCGTCGTCGTCGCCGTTGCCATTGAGCAGGTAGCGAGAGGGGCCGTCGTCGCCGGATCCGCCGGGCTTCGTGTCGGCGTCGTGGGTGGGGCGCGGGCGCCGGTCCACCGGGACGTCGGGGAGGGCCGAGGGGCGGGCGACCCGGGTGAGCGGAGCCCGCTCCACCTGCCCGGCCAGGGCGCCGTTGCTGGGCGTGGGTCTGGTCGACCCGGGGTTGTTCAGGTAGATCTGGTCGGCTGCCTCCTCGTCACGGCTGCCCCGGCCGATGATGAAGCCGACCAGCAGAACCGTCATCAGGCACACGAACACCCCCATACGACGCAGGCGCGCTCGCTGGGCATGCCCGGGGTGAGGAAGCTGCCACATACCGCTATCAAAGATAGAGATGTTTGCGGTGAGGAAAAAGAGAATGGTGAGAACGTGTTGGAACCGTCACGGATCCATGTTCCTCGCCCGGCTCCGGCGCCGGGCTTCCCCGGGAACCCAGGCCTTACCTGCCCGGCCACGGCTGATCGCCCGCCGGTGCGTGGCGGTTCCCGGGTACTGCCGGGTCCCAGGTAGAATGCCAGGGGCACCGCCGGAGAGTCATGTCTTTTTTGACTCGTGCTCATCCGCGCGGGTACTCTGCTAGTTCGTTGTGTGCGAATTGGTCTCCTCTGCAGACCGATACGCGGCGCGTCCGGCGTCATCTCCTCTGTTCTGGAGACGGAAGGTCCGGGCTGTCGTGTGCCCGCACCTACCGACCCATGTTGCTGTCATCTCCGACAGCGCCGAAGACGCGACCAAAGAAGGCATACGACCGTGCGCACGTACACACCCAAGCCTGCCGAAGTCGAGCGTCAGTGGCACATCATCGACGCCACCGACATCGTGCTTGGCCGGCTGGCCAGCCACGTCGCGATCCTGCTTCGCGGTAAGCACAAGCCGACCTTCGCCAACCACGTCGACACCGGTGACTTCGTCATCATCATCAACGCCGACAAGATCGCGCTGACCGGCAACAAGCTTGAGCAGAAGAAGGCTTACCGCCACTCGGGCTACCCGGGCGGTCTGCGTTCCATGACCTACGGCGAGCTCATGGACAAGCGTCCTGACCGCGCCGTCGAGAAGGCCGTGAAGGGCATGCTGCCCAAGAACGCCCTCGGCCGGAAGATGATCAAGAAGCTCAAGGTCTACTCCGGTTCCGAGCACCCGCACCAGGCGCAGCAGCCGGCGCCCTTCGAGCTCACCCAGATCGCCCAGTAGTCGCTAGCTGCTTGTCGCCAGCAGCGTTGGCCGACGGCCGACGCCGAGTAGGAAAGTTAGAGGAGAACCGTGGCTGAGCCCACCGGTGTCGAGACGCCCATCGAGGGCGATCAGGAAGCGTACTCCGCGGAGGAGTTCCCCTCCGAGTACACCTCCGAGTCCACTGTCAGCGGCGATGTCGCCGTCCGCAAGCCCATCACCACCGGCAACTCGTACGGCACTGGGCGCCGCAAGGAGTCCGTCGCCCGCGTGCGCATCGTGCCGGGCACCGGCAAGTGGACGATCAACGGTCGTACGCTTGAGAACTACTTCCCGAACAAGGTCCACCAGCAGATCGTCAACGAGCCCTTCGTGGTTCTTGGCGCCGAGGACCAGTTCGACGTCATCGCCCGCATCAACGGTGGCGGCGTCACCGGCCAGGCCGGTGCCCTGCGCATGGGTCTCTCCCGCGCGCTGACCGCCCTGGACGTCGAGGTCAACCGCCCGCCGCTGAAGAAGGCAGGCTTCCTGACCCGTGACGCCCGCGCCACCGAGCGCAAGAAGTACGGTCTCAAGAAGGCCCGTAAGGCTCCGCAGTACAGCAAGCGTTAAGTTGGGGCGCCTTTTCGGCACCGACGGGGTACGTGGGGTCGCGGGACGCGACCTCACGGCCGAGCTCGCCATGGACCTGTCCGTGGCCGCGGCTCATGTCCTCGGCGATGCCGGGGCGTTCAACGCCAGCGTCGGGCGGCGAGGCCGTCCCGTCGCCGTCGTGGGCCGGGACCCCCGGGCTTCAGGAGAATTCCTGGAGGCCGCGGTGGTCGCCGGCCTTGCGTCGTCTGGCGTGGACGTTCTCCGGCTCGGCGTGCTGCCCACCCCGGCGGTCGCTTACCTGACCACGGCTCTCAGAGCCGACATGGGCGTGATGATCTCCGCCTCCCACAACCCCGCCCCGGACAACGGGATCAAGTTCCTCACCCGCGGCGGCTACAAGCTGCCGGACGCGGTGGAGAACGAGATCGAGCAGCGGCTCGGCGAGAAGTGGGAGCGCCCTGTCGGCGCCTCGGTCGGCCGCGTACGCGAGGCGTACGGCGAGGCCGACCGTTATGTGTCCCACGTGCTGTCCACGGTGGACTGCCGTCTCGACGGCCTCAACGTGGTCCTCGACTGCGCCCACGGCGCCGCCCACATGGTGGCTCCCGAGGCGCTGCTGCGGGCCGGGGCCACGGTGGAGACGATCGGGGCGCGCCCCGACGGCCTCAACATCAACGCCGGGGTCGGCTCCACCCACCTGGACAAGCTCCAGCAGATCGTCGTCTCCCGCGACGCGGATGTGGGCATCGCCTACGACGGCGACGCGGACCGTTGCCTAGCCGTCTCGCACACCGGCGAGGTCGTCGACGGTGACCAGATCATGGCGGTGCTGGCCATGGCCATGCACGCAGAGGGGAAGCTGGTCGGCGACACCGTGGTGGCCACGGTCATGTCCAACCTGGGTTTCAAGCTCGCGCTCAAGAGCGCGGGGATCGACGTGGTGGAGACCGCCGTGGGCGACCGCTACGTCCTGGAGGCCATGAGGGCGGGCGGTTACAACCTGGGCGGCGAGCAGTCCGGCCACGTCCTCATGCTCGACCACGCCACCACCGGGGACGGCCTGCTGACCTCGCTGCACCTGCTGGCGGTCGTGGCGCGGGCGAAGAAGTCGCTGGCGGAGCTGGCCTCGGTGATGACCCGCCTGCCGCAGGTCCTGGTCAACGTCAAAGACGTCGACCGGGCCAAGGCCTCGGCTCCGGAGCTGGAGGCCGCGGTCGCCGCCGCGGAGTCGGAGCTGGGGGAGACCGGCCGGGTGCTGATCCGGCCGAGCGGCACCGAGCCGATGATCCGCGTCATGGTCGAGGCCGCCTCGGCGGAGCAGGCCGAGCAACTGGCGGGCCGGCTGGCCGAGGTCGTCCGTACGGCCTGCGTCTGAGGGGGCCGGTGACCGTCCGGGAGCGACCACTCTAGAGACGAATATCGAAAGCACGGCCCACACTCCGGTGTGGGCCGTGCTTTTTGTCATTCCCTGCTTGGTTTGTTGGATCATGCCTGCTTCTGTCCACCGCCACGCCGGAGTTCACGCTGATTGACACTCTGGGTCGCTGATCAGACACTTTCAGTGGTTGAGGCGAGATTTCCGCCGGGAAACAACACTCATCGAATCGGCGGCCCGATCCTGGCCGCCGACGTCCACGCTGCTCTCGCGGCGCCCGTAGGGCGGCCGGCCGCTGACATCGTGATCGATCGGAGGGTGGCGTGTCACCGTTCACCATTGCCCGAGGCGCCGGCCCGCTGTCGCTGCCAGAGCGGGGGCTCGCCAGATTTCTCACCCTGGCCCTGCTCGGCACCTCCGTGGTGCTGACCCCGGCGGTTCCCGCGTCGGCGGCCGGCACCGTCGTGTTCAACCAGCCCTTCCACAACAACACGGCGGACGGCGACGGTGCCGTGGTGTTGCCCGCGCTACCGGCCGGCCTGAGTGTGACGAACTTCGCATGCCTGACCGCTTCGGGGAACACGAGCACCGGTGTGCTGCGCAGCTGTACCGGAAACCTGGACAGTCCGGGTTCCGGCGAGCTGCGCCTGACGAACAACACGACCAACAAGGTGGGCGGCGTCTTCAGCGCGGTCAGCGTGCCCACCTCGCAGGGGCTCGACGTCACCTTCAACACCTACCAGTACGGCGGGAACAACGCCGACGGCATCGCCTTCGTGCTGGCCGCCGTCGACCCGGTCACCCCTCAGTCGCCGGCCAACATCGGTCAGCTGGGCGGAGCGCTGGGCTACACCGGGACCAACAGCCTCGCCGGTCTGGCCTACGGCTATCTCGGCATCGGCCTTGACGTGTTCGGAAACTACAGCACCAGCACCTACCAGGGAACAGGCTGCGCGAATCCGGCCTATATCAGTACGACCGGCGGCAAGGTCGCCGGTCAGGTCGTCGTGCGCGGGCCGGGCAACGGCACCGTCGGCTACTGTGCGATCAACAGCACGGCCACCTCGACGACCTCCGCCGCCCTCCCCCTGCGGGCGGCCACCCGCACGGCCGTCCCGGTCCAGATCGGTATCAATCCCACGAGCTCCACGCAGACCACCGCCAGTGGTCTGACGGTCCCGGCCAACAGCTACCAGGTGGTGGTCACCCTGGTCGGCGGTGCCACCAGGACTCTGACCGGGACGCTTCCCACCGTCGCCGCCGGCCTGTACCCGTCGAGCTGGCTGACCTCCGCGGGGATCCCCCGGCAGCTGGCGTTCGGCTGGGTGGGCTCCACCGGGGCGGTGACCGACTTCCATGAGATCGGCGAGGCCAAGGTGACCACGATCAGTGCCGTCCCCGAGCTGACCGTCGCCCAGACGAGTTACAGCGTCACGAGTCCGCAGCAGGGCAACCCGGTGACCTACAACGTCGTCGCGGGAGTCGGCGTCGGTATCGCGGAGGCTGCCCCGATCTCCATGACCCAGACCATGCCCGCGGGGGTGACGCCGGTGGGCGCGTCCGGCACGGGGTGGGTGTGCGCGGCGCCGTCGGGGCAGTCCATCACCTGTACGAACAGCAACGGCCCGTTCCCGGCGGCGGCGACGTTGCCGCCGATCACCGTACACGGCGTCGTCACCGGAAGCAGCGTCACGTCGACGCTGATCCAGACGGCGACCGTGGTCACCTCGTCGTCCGTCGACGCCAACCCCGCCTACTCGACGACGGCGACCGCCGGTACCCTGCCGTCGGCGCCCGGCGGTGTCGCGCTGAGCCCGAACTCGGGCACGATCGCCGGTGGCGAGGCGGTGACCGTGAGCGGGACGAACATCTCCGGTGCCACCGCCGTCGAGATCGGCACCACCGCCCAGCAGCAGGCGGGAACCTCGGCGGTCCTGCTCCCGTGTCCCACCGGGGTCACCAGCGGCTGCTTCGTCAACAACGGCAACGGCACCCTGACCATCCCCTCCATGCCCGCGCGGGCCACGGCCGGCACGGTCAATGTCACGGTCGTCACCCTGGGACGCGCCGGGTCCGCGACCTATACCTATATCTCCGCCCCCTCGGCGCCCGCCACGCCCACCGCGGTGGCGGGGAAGACCAGCGCGGCGGTGAGCTGGACGGCGCCGGCCGGTAACGGCAGCACCATCACCGGTTATGTCGTCACGCCCTTCATCGGCGGGGTGGCCCAAACCCCGCTGTCCTTCGACGCCTCGGCCACCAACAGGACGCTGACCGGGTTGACCGCGGGCTCGTCCTACACGTTCACCGTCGCCGCGGTGAACGCGGTCGGCACCGGCCCGGCCAGCGCCGCTTCCAGCGCGGTCACCCCCTACGACGTCCCCGGCCGGCCCACCGTCACCTCGGCCACGGCGGGCACCTTGTCGGCGAACCTCACCTGGACGGCGCCGGCCGGCAACGGCAGCACCATCACCGGTTATGTCGTCACGCCCTACATCGCCGGGGTCGCGCAGTCGACCCAGACGTTCAGCGGCACCGTGACCACCCAGACCGTTACCAACCTGACAGCGGGGATCTCGTACACCTTCACCGTCACCGCGGTGAACGCGGCGGGTTCCGGACAGGCGTCCCTGCCCTCCGGCGCGGTCGTGCCGAACACCTCGCCGAGCTTCACCTTTTCCCCGCCGCCCGCCGGCGAGGTGAACGTCCCCTACAGCGTCTCGCTGACGGTCACCGGGGGCACCGCGCCGTACACCTGGTCGGTCAACGACGGTAGTCTGCCGCCCGGTCTGACGCTGAACGCCTCCACCGGTCTGCTGTCGGGCACCCCGACGGCGGGAGGCAGCTACTCCTTCAGCGTACGGGTGACGGACGCCAGCGGTGCGCGTGTCAACCGCGATGTCACCATGGTCATCACGGCGGCGCCGGTCCTGACGTTCGCGGCACCGCCCAATGGCGCGGTGAGCATTCCCTACAGCGTCCCGTTGACGGTCACCGGGGGCACCGCGCCGTACGTCTGGTCGGTCACGGCGGGCAGCCTGCCACCGGGGCTGTCCCTGAACGCCTCCACCGGTCTGCTGTCCGGCACCCCGACGGCGGGAGGCGCCTACTCCTTCTCCGTCAGGGTGGTCGACGCGCTGAGCCAGAGCAGCATCAGGACGGTGAGCCTGACGGTCGCGGCGCTGCCGGCGTTCACCTTCACCCCGCCGCCGACCGGCCAGGTCGGGGTCGCCTACAGTGTGCCGCTGACCGTGAGCGGTGGTACCGCGCCGCTTGTCTGGTCGGTCGGCGCGGGTAGCCTGCCGCCGGGGCTGTCCCTGAACGCCTCCACCGGCGTGCTGTCCGGCACCCCGACGGCGACGGGCACCTACCCGGTCACCTTCCGGGTGGTCGACGCGAACGGTCTGGCAGCCACCCAGTCCGCGACCCTCGTCATGGGGACCGGGCCCCTGGTCATGGTCAAGACCGCCAATGCCTCCTCGGTGGTCCCCGGTGGCACGCTCAAATACACGATCACTGTGACCAACACCGGGGCGAGTGCCTTCACCGGGGTCACGTTGAGCGACCCGCTGGCGGACGTCCTCGACGACGCGATCTACAACGCCGACGCGACCGCGAGCAGCGGCTCGGTGTCCGTGGCCGGTCAGACCCTGAACTGGGCCGGCAACGTGGCGGCGGGGGCGACCGTGACCATCGGCTACTCGGTCACGGTGAGCAGCCCAGGCACCGGTAACAAGGTGCTGGCAAACGCGGTGACCTCGTCGACGATCGGCAGCACCTGTCCGGCAGGCGGCAGCGACCCCCGATGCTCGGCCACCGTGACCGTGTCCGGACTGGCCATCGTCAAGGTCGCCAGCCTCTCGACGACGACTCCCGGTCAGACGATCGGCTACACCGTCACGGTGACGAACAACGGCCAGACTCCGTACACCGGGGCGACGTTCACCGACGCGATGGCCGGCCTGCTCGACGACGCCGTCTACAACGCCGACGCGATCGCGTCGAGCGGCAGCGTGTCGTACACCAGCCCCAACCTGACCTGGACCGGGAACCTCGCTCCCGGGGGGAGCGCGAACATCACCTACTCGGCCACGGTGCGAAACCCCGACACCGGGGATCGGACCGTCTCCAACACGATCACCTCCGGCACTCCCGGCAGCACCTGCCCGTCCGGCAAGCAGGGTGCGCAGTGCACGACCGCCGTCACGGTCCTGATTCCAGGTCTCACCTTCAGCAGCAGCGCGAACGCGGCCACCACCACGCCGGGTTCGGTGGTGAACTACACGTTGACGGCCTCCAACACCGGGCAGACCCCGTACGTCGGGACGAGCTTCACCGCCTCCCTGCTGGGTGTGCTGGATGACGCGACGGGCAACGGCGACATCGCGGCGACGTCGGGCACCGTCGTCAACAACCCGAACGGCACCTTCACCTGGACCGGTGACCTGGCCGTCGGCGCGACCGTCACCATCACCGGCTCGGTCACCGTGAACAATCCCGACACCGGCGACAGGGTTCTCCGGACCGCCGTCACCTCCGCCGCGCCGGGTAACAACTGCCCGGTGGGCAACCAGGGGCCCGGGTGCTTCAGCACCGTCACGGTCCTGATCCCCGGCCTGACGATCGCCAAGTCGGTCGGCACGTCGACCAGCACCCCCGGCTCGGTGGTGAACTACACGGTGCTGGTCACCAACTCGGGGCAGACCGCCTACACCGGCGCGACGTTCGCCGACGCGCTGGCCGGGGTGCTCGACGACGCGACCTACAACGCGGACGCCGCCGCGACCAGCGGTTCGGTCGGCTTCGCGGGTTCCACGCTGACCTGGGCCGGCAACCTGGCGGTCGGCGCGAGCGCCACGATCACCTATTCGGTCACCGTCAACAACCCCGACACCGGGAACAGGACACTGACCAACACCCTCACCTCATCCACCGTCGGGAGCAACTGTCCCACGGGCGGTAGCGACGTCCGGTGCGCCGCCGTCGTGACGGTCCTCATCCCGCGGTTGACGGTCACCGACAAGACCGATGTGTCCACCACGGTCCCGGGCGGCGTCGTGACCTACACGCTCACGCTGGCCAACACCGGTCAGACCCCCTACGCGGGCATCGGTGCCACGTTCACCTTCGCCGACATGCTCGATGACGCGACCTACAACGGCGACATCGTGACCAGCTCTGGCAGTATCGGGTTGAACCCGAACGGTTCGATGTTGTGGACGGGGGATGTCGCGGTCGGCGCGACGGTTACCATCACCGGTTCGGTCACCGTCAACAACCCCGACACCGGGGACAAGGCCCTGAGCACCTCCATAACGTCCGCCGCGCCCGGCAGCACCTGCCCGGTCACCGGCACGCGGGCGGCCGGCTGTTCCTCCGTCGTCACCGTCCTGGTCCCGGCACTGACGATCACGAATGTCGCCGACACCCAGACGACCACGCCGGGCGGCACGGTCACCTACACGACGACGGTCACCAACACCGGGCAGACCCCCTACAGCGGTGCCCAGGTCACCAACCGGCTGGCCGAGGTGCTCAACGACGCCGACTACAACGGTGACGCGACCTCGACGACCGGCACGGTCGCCTACGCCGGCCCCGACCTGACCTGGACCGGCGATCTGGCGGTCGGGGCGAGTGCGACGATCACCTACTCGGTGACCGTGAACGATCCCGACTTCGGCGACAGGCGGATGCTCAATGTCGCGGTGTCGTCCGCCCCTGGCAGCACCTGCCCGGCGGGGAGCGCCGACACCGCGTGCGTCTCGACGGTGGCCGTCCTGGTGCCGGGGCTGACCATCGCGGCGAGCGCGGACACCGGCACGACGACGCCAGGGGCCACCGTCAACTACACGGTCACCGTCACCAACTCCGGGCAGACCCCGTACACCGGGGCCGCCGTCACCGACCTGCTGGCCGGGGTGCTCGACGACGCGACCTACAACGCGGACGCCGGAGCCACGACGGGTACGGTCACCCTCGCCGGGTCCAACCTGGGCTGGACCGGTGACCTGGCGGTCGGGGCGAGCGCGACGATCACCTACTCGGTCACCGTCGACAATCCCGACACCGGAGACGCGCTGCTCTCCAGCACCGCCGTCTCGTCCACCACGGGGAGCAACTGCCCGGCAGGGGGCACCGATCCGCGCTGCACCGTCGTGGTGGCGGTGGCGCGGCTCGTCATCTCCCAGAGTTACGTCGGGAGCAGCGCCACACCGGGCTCGACGATCCGGCTCAACGCCACCTTCACCAACACCGGGAAGGTCCCCTACACGGGGATCAGCATCTCCAGTCCGATCGCCGGCACCGTCGACGACGCCGTCCCCAACGGTGACCAGACCGCGAGCTCGGGGACGCTGGTCCTCAGTGCCACGGCCATCACCTGGACCGGCAACGTTCCCGTCGGAGGCACCGTCACGGTCACCGGCACCCTGACCGTGAAGAATCCCCCCACCGGGGACAAGATCGTCACCGGCACCCTGGTCTCGGCCGCTCCCGGTAACAACTGCCCGGCCGGCGGCTCCGACCCTCGCTGCACGGCCCTGCTCAACGTCGTCGTCCCCGGCCTGACGATCACCAACACCGCCGACACCCCTGTCACGGTCCAGGGGGGCACCGTCAACTACACGGTCACCGTCACCAACTCCGGGCAGACGCCGTACACCGGTGCGACGTTCACCGAGGCGCTGGCGGGCATGCTGGACAACGCGCTCTACAACGGCGACGCGGCGGCGACGACCGGCACCGTCTCCTTCGCCACCCCCAACCTGACCTGGAGCGGTGATCTGGCGGTCGGGGCGAGCGCGACGATCACCTACTCGGTCACCGTGCGAAACCCCGATCCCGGCGACAGGAACCTTACCGGCACGATCTCCTCGCCCACCACCGGCAGCAACTGCGCCCCGGCGAGCGGTAACGCGCAGTGCACCAGCAACGTGATCGTGCTCGTCCCCGCGCTGACCATCGTCCAGACCGCCACTCCCACCACGGCGGTGCCGGGGAGCACGGTCACCTACACGACCACCGTCACCAACACCGGGCAACTCCCCTACACGGGGGCGACGTTCACCGACTCGTTGGCGGGCATGCTGGACGACGCGGTCTACAACGCGGACGCGACCGCCTCCGGCGGCAGCGTGTCGTACACCGGCCCCGACCTGACCTGGAGCGGTGATCTGGCGGTCGGGGCGAGCGCGACGATCACCTACACGGTCATCGTCGACAATCCGGTGATCGGTGACGCGACCCTGGTAAGTGCGATCACCTCCACCGCCGCAGGCAACAACTGCCCGTCCGGCGGGACCGACCCCCGCTGCGGTAGCGGTGTTCCGGTCACCCAGACCACCTCGCTGACCTTCGGCAAGGCCGCGAGCACCCCCTCGGCAGGGCAGGGCGAGACGGTCACCTACACCGTCACGATCAGCAACAGTGGGCTGACCCCTTACGTCGGGGCGACGTTCACCGACGATCTGACCGACGTCCTGGACGACGGGACCTACAACAACGACGCCGTGGCAGGCTTGGGCACCGTCGGCTACACCGCGCCCAACCTGACCTGGACCGGAACCGTCCCTGCCGGTGGGTCGACCACGGTCGTCTACTCGGTGACGGTGCAGACCTCACCCGACGGGACCCTCGTCAACACCCTGGTGTCGGATTCACCGAACGGCAACTGCGCCGCGGCGAGCACCGACCCGCGCTGCTCGGTCACGGTGACCGTGGCCAAGCTGACCATCGTGACCACCTCCGACGCGGCGACCTACCTACCGGGCGAGGTGGTGCACTACACGTCGGTGATGACCAACGCCGGACAGACGCCGTACAACGGGATCAGTGTGCTGTTCAACGGGATAGAGGGCGTCGACGACAGCGTGCCCAACGGGGACCAGAGCGCCACCTCCGGGTCGCTGACCCTGGGGCTCGACGGGCTGACCTGGACCGGGAGCATTCCGGTGGGCGGCAGTGTCACACTGACCGGCAGCGTCACGGTGAACAACCCCGACACCGGCGACAAGCTGATCACCCTCACCTCGGTCTCCTCGGCGCAGGGCAGCGCCTGCCCGGTGGCGACCGCTCCCGGCTGTACCAACTCGGTCACCGTGCTGACCCCCGGGCTGACGATCACCAAGACCGCCGACCGGAGCAGTGTGGTTCCAGGTGCTCCGGTGGCCTACACCGTCACGATCGCCAACAGCGGGAACAGTGCGTACACCGGGGCCGTCGTCACCGACACGCTGACCGGGGTGCTGGACGCGGCGGCCTACAACGGCGACGCGGCGGCGACGACCGGCACGGTCGGCCTCGCGGACGAGGTCCTGACCTGGACCGGTGATCTGGCGGTCGGCGCGACCGCGACCGTCACCTATTCCGTCACCACCACCAGCCCTCCCACCGGTGACAAGTTCCTGAGCAACGCCGTCGCCTCCACCGAGATGGGCAGCACCTGCCCGCCCGGCAGCGGAAGCTCGGCCTGCCGCTCGGGGGTCGTCGTCCTCACGCCGATCCTGACGATCGTGAAGACGTCCAGC
Source organism: Streptosporangium amethystogenes (assembly GCF_000721075.1). GTDB lineage: Bacteria > Actinomycetota > Actinomycetes > Streptosporangiales > Streptosporangiaceae > Streptosporangium > Streptosporangium amethystogenes. The sequence goes on along the minus strand of NZ_JOEQ01000010.1, from coordinate 249,514 downwards.
GCCACGTCGACCACTCCGGGGGGTACGGTCACCTACACGATCACCGTCACCAACACCGGGCAGGTCCCCTTCGCGGCGGCGACGTTCACCGACGCGCTGGCCGGGGTGCTGGACGACGCGGCCTACAACGCCGACGCGAGCGCCACGCGCGGCAACGTCACCTTCGCCGACTCCAACCTGACCTGGACCGGAGCTCTCAACCCCGGCGACGGGGCCACCCTCACCTACAGCGTCACGGCGGACACCCCCGGTACCGGTGACCAGAGGCTGACCAACACGGTCACCTCGGCCACCGCGGGCAGTACCTGCCCGACCGGAAGTACCGACCCCCGCTGCTTCGACGAGGTCCTGATCTCAAGAATCAAGATCACTATGACGGCGGACGTCGTCACCGCCGTCCCGGCCGAGGCCGTCGACTACACGGTCACGATCGCCAACACCGGGCAGGCGCCGTACGACGACACCGTCGTGAACAGCCTGCTCGCCGGTGTTCTCGACGACGCGGTCTACAACGGTGACGCGACCGCCTCGGCGGGCAATCTCATCTTCACCCCCGCGAGCGGTCAGCTGACATGGACAGGTCTCCTCGCGGTCGGCGCGACCGTCACGGTCACTTTCTCGGTGAGGGTGCGGAACCCCGACCCGGGCGACAAAGTGCTGAACGCCGTCGCGACCTCCAGTACCCCGGGCAACAACTGTCCCGCCGAGAGCACCGACCCGCTCTGCGCCTCGACGGTCACCGTGCTGACCCCCGTACTGACCCTCTCCAAGAGCGTGGACCGGACGACCGTCACTCCCGGTGGGACCGTCACCTACACGATGACGGTCGCCAACACCGGCCAGACCCCGTACACCGGGGCGACGGCGACCGACGACCTCACGGCGGTGTTCCCTGACGCGGTCTACAACGCCGACGCGAGTGCCACGAGCGGCACCGTCACCTTCACCGGCCCCACCCTGACCTGGACCGGTGACCTCGCGGTCGGCGCGACCGCGACGATCACCTACTCGGTCACCGTGCTGGACCCCGATCCGGGTGACAAGCTGATGGTCAACCGGGCCTTCTCCGACACGCCGGGCAGCACCTGCCCGTCCACCGCCTCCGCCCCCGCCTGTACGACGCTCGTCACCGTGCTCGTCCCGGCACTGACCATCGTCAAGACCGCCGACACGGTGACCACGACCCCCGGGGCCACGGTCGGCTACACGATCACGGCCACCAACACCGGGCAGACGGCCTACACCGGGGTGACCATCACCGATCCGCTGGCGGCGGTGCTGGACGACGCCGCCTACAACGATGACGCGACCGCCGTCACGGGCACGACCGGGTTCGCCGACCAGACCCTGACCTGGACCGGTGACCTGGCGATCGGAGCGACGGTGGTCATCGGTTACTCGGTCACCGTCAAAAACCCGGACACCGGCAACCTACTGCTCACCAACACCGTCGCCTCCGGTGCGCCGGGCAGCACCTGTCCGGCGGGCGGCACCGCCCCGGCCTGCACCTCGACGGTGGCCGTCCTCGTTCCCGGCCTGGCCGTCTCCATCGCCGCCGACCAGGCGACCACGACCCCCGGCGGCGTCACCCGGTTCACCGTCACGATCGCCAACACCGGCCAGACCCGGTACGAAGGCGTGAGCGTGGCGAACGATCTCGGAGAGGTGCTGGACGAGGCCGTCTACGACGATGACGCGACCGCCACCTCCGGCACGATCGCCATCGCCGATCAGGTGCTGACCTGGACCGGAGATCTGGCGGTCGAGGCGACCGCGACCGTCACCTACACGGTGAAGGCGAACGACCCCAACACCGGAGACACGAGCATGACCAGCGTCGTCTCCTCGTCCGCGCCGGGCAGCACCTGTCCGGTGGGCGGCACCGCCCCGGCCTGCACCGCGACCGTCACCATCCTGATCCCGGCGTTGAGCATCGCGATGAGCGCGGACACGGCGACCACGACCCCCGGTGGCACGATCGGTTACACGATCACGCTCACCAACACCGGGCAGACGGACTACGCCGACGCCTCCGTGGTCGCCGCGCTCAACGGGGTGTTCCCGGACTCGGTCTACAACGAGGACGCGAGCGCCTCCACCGGCGTCTTCGACTACACCGCGCCGAGCCTGACCTGGACCGGCGCCCTCGCGGTCGGTGCGAGCACCACGATCACCTACTCCATCACGGTGAAGGATCCCGACCCCGGCGACAAGGCCCTGACCAGCTACGTGAGCTCCACCGCACCGGGCAGTAGCTGCCCGGTGGGCGGCACCGCCCCGGCGTGCGCGACGCTCGTGCGCGTCCTGGTGCCGAGGCTCACGATCACGCAGACCGCCGACACCGGTGTGGTCGTCGCGGGGAGCGTCGTCCGTTACACGGTGACCCTGTCCAATACCGGCGAGACCGCCTACGCTGGAGCCGCGTTCACCGAGTCGCTGGCCGGGGTGCTCGACGATGCCGCCTACGGCAACGACGCGACCGCCTCCGCCGGCACCGCCACCTTCGCCGACGACGTCCTCGGCTGGAGTGGCGACCTCGCGATCGGTGCCACCGCCACGGTCACCTACTCGGTCACCACCGGCTATCCCCCTCCGGGGGACAAGGTCCTGACCGGCACCGTCGTCTCCAGCACCGCCGGATCGACCTGTCCTGCGGAGGGAGACGATCCGCGCTGCACCACGACCGTCACCGTGCTCACTCCCGGCCTCACCATCGTCAAGACCGCGAACAACACCGGTGCCGTGGTGGTGGACGACGTGGTCCGGTACACGATCGTGATCACGAACACCGGCGAGGCCCCCTACCCGGCGGCCTCGGTCACCGACTCACTGGCCGGGGTGCTCGACGACGCCGCCTACGGCAACGACGCGAGTGCCTCCTCAGGAACCGTCACCTATGCCGACGGCGCCCTCGGCTGGACCGGAGCGCTGCCGGTGGACGCGAGCGCGGTCGTCACCTTCAGCGTGCGCACCGATGAGGAACAGATCGGCGACGGGGCTCTGGACAACCGGGTCACCTCGGCGACCGTCGGCAGCAACTGCCCCGTCGGCGGCAGTGACCCCGACTGCTCGGTCCAGACCGTCGTGACCCCCACCAGCATCAACCTCACCGAGCTGACCAGTGCCTTCACCCTGGCCGGCAATCCGGACTCGACGGTCCGCGACAACGGGGCCGTGACCATGACGGTCACCACGAACAGCCCCGACGGCTACACGGTCACCGTGCAGGCGACGTCCACCGAGCTCACCTCGGACCAGGTGGGCAACGACGCCACCATCCCGATCGGGAACCTGCGCGTGCGCGAGAGCGGCACGTCGACCTTCCACACCCTTTCGGCGACCACCCCGGTGCTCGTCCACAGTCAGCCGGGGCCGTCCTCGCCCAACGGAGACGCCATCGGCAATGACTTCGAAGCCGACATCCCCTTCGTCCCGGTCGGCAGCTACTCGGCGACGCTCACCTACGTCGCGGCGGCCAGTTGACGCGGTGGGAGCGACATCCCGGCGCGCGTCACTCACCCGGTACACGAGCAACGTGAAGGAGAAAACCATGGCAGTGATCACGCGGCGTGCCGCCGCTCTCTGCGCTCTCGGCACAGTCCTGGTCGTCGTCCTCGCATCACACCCGGCGGCGGCGTCCACGCTCAAGCCGCACCCCGACGACAAGGAGGGGAAGGCGGTCGCGGCGGCCGTACCCAGCCTGAGCATCAGCATCGACAACGGCCGGACCACCGCCGAGGAGGGGGACAGGCTCACCTACACCGTCACCGTCCGCAATGTCGGCACGACCCGGGCGCGCGGGCTCGATCTCACCCAGACCCTGCCGACCGGTCTCAAGTTCGTCTCGGCGGACGGCCGAGGCTCGGCCTCGAAGGGGCAGGTCCACTGGAGCGTCGATGTGCCGCCCGGAAAAGACGCCACCTTCCACACCACCGCGGAGGTGGGGGCCACACCGGAGGACCTGCTGCGCCTGGCCAGCATCGCCTGCGCGAGCATCGAGGGAAGCGACAAGCCGATCGTCTGCGCCACCCACTCCGACCAGTTGCCGGCCGGCGCGGCGGCCGAGGCGGCCGCCCACGAGGCGGCCGGCCCCGTGACGAGCCGCCTGTGGTACGCGGGTGCGGGCGCCGCCCTGCTGGCCCTGCTGCTGACCGGGCTGCTGCTCCTCCGCCGCGCCAGGCTCCGTCGCCACCCCTCGTGACAGCGAGGTCGTGTGCCCCCGCGGAAGGGGGCACACGACCTCGGACGGCCTACTCGTCGCCGGTGAGGGAGAAGCCGCGGAGGCGCTGGCCCGACCAGACCACCGCGCCGACGGTGACGATCAGCAGCGCCGGTACGGCGAAGCCGAGGGTGATCTCGGTGGAGAAGAACGGCGAGGAGGACACCTGGTCGGCGATCGACTGGGCCCACTGCTGGATGGAGAACCTCCGGGCACCGGGGACGAAGTTGCCCACCACCCCCTCCCAGACGAGCGCGTAGACGATGCCGATGGTGACCGCGTGCCGGGTCAGCACGCCCAGCAGCATGAACACCGCCGCGTACGCGATCCCGCCGACCAGGGCGCCGAGGGCGAAGCCGTAGGCGATCCCGGATTCGAGGTTGACCAGCAGGTAGGCCGCGACAAAGGTCGGTACGGCGGCGAACAGCGCGAGCATCGAGGCGGCGACCGCGAACTTGGTCTGCGCGATCACCGGGCGGGAGATCGGCTTGGCCAGCAGGTGGATGATCGTGCCGTCGTCGATCTCGGGGGCGATCACCCCGGTTCCGGCGATCAGGCCGAGCAGCGGCAGCATGGTGCCGATGGCGAAGGTCCGCATGAGCGTGACCGCGGTCCGCTCGTCGGCGGCGCCGATGAGGTTCAGCAGGGTCGCCATGGCGACCAGCACCAGGGGCAGCAGGATCAGCAGCCAGATCCGGCGGCGGCCGAGAAGGGCCCGGTAGGAGATTCCGGCGATGACACCGTTCATGATCAGCTGCTCCTGTTGATCAGGTAGGAGAAGACGCTCTCCAGGTCCTCGTCGGCGGGGGAGACCTGCCAGACGCGTACGTCAGCGTCCCTGGCGACCCTGGGCAGCAGGCGGGTGAAGCGCCGGAAGTCGACCGCCTGCACCTCCAGGCCCGTCTCGGTCAGCGAGACCGCGCCCGAGGAGGCGTCGGCGATCAGCGCGGACGCCAGGCGGCGGTCGTCGCTGGAGCGGACCCGGAACAGGTGCGGGCGGTCGGTCATCCGGCGGCGGATCTCCCGGAAGTCCCCGGAGGCGGCGTGCCGGCCCGCGACCAGCACCTCGATGTGCTGGGCGACGCGTTCCACCTCCTCCAGGATGTGCGAGCTGAACAGGATGGTCTTGCCCGCCGCGCCCATGGTGGCGACCAGGTCCATCAGGTGCAGGCGCTGGCGGGGGTCCATGCCGTTGAACGGCTCGTCGAGCAGCAGGACCTGGGGGTCGTGCACCAGGGCGGCGGCCACCTTGACGCGCTGGCGCATGCCCTTGGAGTACGTCTCGATCCTGCGGTCCTTGGCGCTTTCCATCTCCACCAGGGCGAGCGCCTTGCCGGCGGCGTCCTCGGGGTCGGGCAGGCGGTGCAGCTTCGCGCTGGACAGCACGAACTGCCAGCCGGTGAGGAAGCCGTAGACGGCCTCGCGCTCGGGGACCAGGCCGATGGAGCGGTAGATCTGGTGGTTGCGCCAGATCCGGTCGCCGTCCAGGGTGACGGTGCCGCCCGAGGGCGCCAGGAACCCGGCCATCATGTGCAGCAGCGTGGACTTGCCCGCGCCGTTCGGGCCGAGCAGCCCGGTGACGCCGGGGCCGACGGTCATGGTGATGTCGTTGACGGCGACCACGTTGCCGTACCAGCGGGAGACCTGGGCCAGTTCGATCCTCATCGGGAGGCCGCCTTCCGGTAGCGCGCGATCAGGGCCGTCACGGACAGGCCGATCAGCGCGATCATGATCACTCCGGCGACCAGGCTGCCCGCGCCAGGGGGGTAGATGACGTTCGAGGCGGGGGTCGCCCCGAAGATTCCGACGTGCACGGCGGCGTCCACCACGAAGAACGGGTTGATCAGCCAGGCCCACGCGGCGGCGGCGTCGTCGCCCATCGACTCCAGCACCCCGAACAGCACGGTGGAGACGGCGGAGGCGAGCAGGTAGAGCGCGATGACCGAGGCCACGCCCAGACCGCGCCTGGGGGTGAACGAGGCGACGGCGATGCCGAGGCAGGCCAGCAGCAGCGCGTAGCCGGCCGCGCCGGCCATGCTGGTGAGGTATTCGACGGTGTGCGTGTCGCCGGGCAGGTCGATGACCACCTCGCCGACGAACAGCACGGTGAGCGGCACCGCCAGCAGCAGGAACATCGCCGCGGTCATCGCCGCCAGCTTCGCCCCGACGTAGTCCCAGAGCGTCACCGGGCGCGACAGGTAGAGCGGTAGCACCCGGAAGCGCAGGTCGGGGGCGACGGCGTACGGCGACTGCGAGGCCAGGAAGATCGCCAGGACGGCCTGCATGATCACCGCGTACTCGGTGTAGCGCATCCCCTCCTGCTTGATCAGCGCCATGATCGCGATGGACACGACGGCGGGCAGGAGCATGACGCCCACCAGCACGAAGGGAATGATCTTGGAGCGGGCGGTGCGGCCGAGCCCGAAGATCCCGCGCAGGCTGTGCACGGCCAGCGCGGCGGTGGCGTGGCCCCGGCCGAGCCGGGCCCCGTCGTAGTGGCGGTATCCGATGTCGTGGATGACACCCGTGGGTTCAGACATTGACCGGCTCCCTGAAGACGTCCTCGATGCGCTGGCGCCCCTGCTCCAGGCGGACGAGGCAGAGGTCGAGCTCGCAGACGGCGTCGCGGAGGACGTCGAAGGTCTCCGGAGCGCGGACGTGGACGAGCAGCATCCTGCCGTGCGGGGTCACGGTCTCGCCCAGCTCCCCCAGCCGGGCCGCGAGCGCGTCCTGGCCCTCCTCCACCTCGACGGTCACGGTCTGGGTCTGCTGGGTGAACTCCCCGATGGCCGAGGAGCGCAGCAGCTTGCCGCCGTCGATCACGATGACGTGGTCGCAGACCCGCTCAAGCTCGCCCAGCAGGTGGGAGGTGACCAGCACGCTGATGCCGAACTCCGAGCCGATCCTGCGGATCAGCGCGAGCATCTCGTCACGGCCCTGCGGGTCGAGGCCGTTGGTGGGCTCGTCCAGCAGGACCAGGCGCGGGTCGTGCACCAGGGCCTGGGCCAGCTTGACCCGCTGCTTCATGCCGGTGGAGTAGCCGCCCATCGCGCGGTAGCGCTCCTCGTAGAGCCCGACGTGGCGCAGCACGTCGGCGGCGCGCTCGCGGGCCGCGGTACGCGGCAGGCCGGACATCTGGGCCATGTGCACGGTGAACTCGGTGGCGGACAGATCGGGCGGCAGGCAGTCGTGCTCGGGCATGTAGCCCACGATCCGGCGGATCTCCGCGCCCTTGGTCGCGGTGTCCATGCCCAATACCTGGGCGCGGCCGGCGCTGGGTTCGAGCAGGCCGAGCAGGATCTTGATCAGCGTGGACTTGCCCGCGCCGTTGGCGCCGACCAGACCGGTCACGCCGGGGCCGACGGTGACGGTGAGCTGGTCGAGCGCCGTCACCCGGGGGAAACGTCTGGTCAGTCCCTCGGTGGCGAGGATAGTCATACCGGGACACTATCCGCCGTCGCGGGCGAACACCTCAGTCATACGAAGGAGTCCCCCTCGTCCGAAAGGGCGGTTCACCGCCTGCCGGGGGGTGCTGGAAGCCGCATGCCGAACCGGGACCAGTAGGCCCTCTGCACGAGGAGCGTCAGCACCCCGGAGATGATCATTCCGGCGACGTTCACCCCGAGCTGGACGGCCGACGCGCCCATGTCACCCCAGCGTGACAGCGCGGCGGCGACCGCGAAGTAGCCCGCGGCCGGGACCGTGGTGACCGAGATGAAGACGCCGACCAGCGCCGAGGACTTGCCGGCGGTCACCGAGAGCACCCCGGCTGCCCCGGCGAGCAGCGCCACGATGAACGACCACCTGTCGGGCTTGACGATGAACTCGATCTCCTCGTGCCCGATCCGCAGCGAGCCGCTGTCGATCCAGCCCAGCCACCGCCAGGCCAGTGCGCAGGCGAAGGTGATCGCGAGGGCGGCGGCGAAGCCCACGGCCAGGGTGCGGAGCGCGCGGCCGATCAGCTGCCGGTCGGTACGGATCAGGCCGAAGCAGATGGCCGCGATCGCCCCGAACTCCGGCCCCAGCACCATCGCGCCGACGATGAGGATCGGCGAGTTGACGATCACCCCGATCGCCGCGATCTGTGTGGCGATCACCAGGAAGGCGAGGAAGGCCCAGGTGAGCCGGGAGTCGTCGCCGACCCGCTGGGCGAACTCCGCCCAGACCACCGCGTCGTCCCCGTCACCGGGCGCCTCCTCCTGGGCGCGCTCGGACACCTCCGAGATCGACAGGTCGACCTCCTCGGCCGCGATCGACCCCTCGGAGTGCAGGCCGAGCCGTTGCAGGTGCTCGATCACCTCGTTGGCGGCCTCGCGGGCGACGTCGAACTGGACGAGGTCCCCGGCGGGGGAGCGTGCGGCACCGGGGAGCACGACGACGTTGACCACGCCGACGCAGGTTTCGAGCACCTCCAGCACCCCGTCCGACAATTCCGGCGGACTGATCACGCGTAGATGCAACACGGGCCAACCCTAGAACCTGTGGGCGGCTCACCGAACCCCGGAGAACTCACCCGGCGGACGCGACGCGGAGCAGGCGGAGCTGGCCGATCTCGGCGATGTTCTTCATCAGTTCGGAGTCGACCCAGGCGATCATGTGGGCGACGGTCAGCTCGGGGCTGTCCGGCCAGGGGAAGGGGGCGGTGGCGTCCAGGTCGGCGTCGGTGAGCCGATCCAGCACCGCCAGCCACTCCACGCGAAGGCCGCGTAGCCAGTCGACGGTGGCCTGCCCGTCGCCCGGCCACCCGATCTCCTCCCGGTCACGTGGTGCTCGCCCCCGCGCGTGGTCGATGGTCACCGTCCACCACCAGCCGAGGTGCCAGGTGACCCACCCGAGGGTGGGGACCGGAATGGGATCGGGTTCGGCGTCCTCCCAGTCCGGCACCCACATCCCGTCGGCGTCCGGGCGCACCGTCCAGCAGTGGGGCGCGGGCTCCCAGAGGAAGTCCTCCGGTTGCAGCCGCTCCAGATGGAATTCGAACAGCGACCAGGTCAGATCGAACTGCCAGCGGAGCAGTTCGGCGCGGGAAACAGGCACCGGCCGACCCTGCCACACCGCCGGCCCGTTCAGAAAGCCGTTTTCCGGCGGCTGGGGACGGCCGGCTCCGCCGCCGTCCCCACCGGCGCGCAGACACCGACCAGCCGACGCGTTGTTGACGAAGGCCCGGGTGGCCGCTGATCTCAGGGGGCGTCAGATGCGGCGGAGGCGGACGCGGCTGACCGAGTGGTCGGCGCTCTTGTGCAGGACCAGGTCGGCGCGGCCCCTGGTGGGGGCGATGTTCTCCAGGAGGTTGCGTTCGTTGATGTCGCGCCAGATGCCCTCGGCGAACTCGGTCGCCTGCTCGTCGGACAGCTCGGCGAGATACCTGAAGTAGGATTTCGGGTCCTCGAAGGCGGTCTGCCGCAGCTTGTGGAAGCGGTCCACGTACCAGTCGCGGATGTGCTCGACCTTGGCGTCCACGTAGATGGAGAAGTCGAAGTAGTCGTTGATCGCGAGCGCGGTGGGCGGGGCGGGCTGCAGCACGTTGAGACCCTCGACGATGAGGATGTCGGGCCGGCGGATGGTCTGGGTCGCACCGGGCACGATGTCGTACTCCAGGTGGCTGTAGATCGGGGCCGTCACCTCGGGCAGGCCCGCCTTGACGCCGGCGACGAACCTGACCAGGGCCCGCCGGTCGTAGCTCTCCGGGAAGCCCTTCCTGTGCATGATGTTCCTGGCGGTGAGGACCTCGTTCGGGAACAGGAAGCTGTCCGTGGTGATCAGGTCCACCCGGGGGTGCTCCGGCCAGCGGGCCAGCAGGGTGTGCAGCAGCCTGGCGGTGGTCGACTTGCCGACCGCGACGCTGCCGGCGATGCCCAGGACGTACGGGGCCGTCCGCCGCTCGCCGCCGAGGAAGGTGTTGAGTGCCGCACTGCGCTGCCTGACTCCGGTGAAGTGCAGGTTGAGCAGCCGGGTGAGCGGCAGGTAGATGTCGGTGACCTCGGTCAGGTCGATCGGGTCGTCGACGCCGCGCAGCTCCTCCAGTTCGCTCTCGGTGAGCGTCAGGGGGGTGTTCTTGCGCAGGTCGCTCCACTGAGCCCGGCTCAGCTGCACGTACGGTGTCGCGGTGTCCAAACCGTTGGCCATGTTCAGCAAGCCTACTGATCGCCCCTGCGTACGATCCTGCCGGGTGCCGGGCGGGATTCTTGGGGTGTCTGGGGGATTCTCCATAGACAAGGTGGCCGATCTCTCAGGGAAGGGGGTAGGTCATGTGCGGCATAGTGGGATATACGGGACAGCGGCAGGCGATCGAGGTCGCCGTCGAGGGACTGGGCCGGCTGGAGTACCGGGGGTACGACTCGGCGGGAATCGCACTGGTCGGATCCGGCGGCCTGATCGTGGAGAAACGGGCGGGGAAGCTGGCCAACCTGCGCTCGGCACTGGTCTCGCGGCCCGCGCCGCCGTCGACGGTCGGGATCGGGCACACCAGATGGGCCACCCACGGGGCGCCCACCGACCGCAACGCCCACCCGCACACCGACTGTCACGGGCGGATCGCGGTCATCCACAACGGGATCATCGAGAACTTCGCCGTGCTCAGGAGCGAGCTGGAGGACAACGGCCACCGGATCGTCTCCGAGACCGACACGGAGGTGGTGGCGCACCTGCTGGAGGAGTTCGCCGCCGGTGGCCTGGCGGAGGCGATGCGCCGGGTCTGCCTGAGGCTGGAGGGGGCGTTCACGCTGCTCGCGGTCTCGGTGGACGAGCCCGAGGTGGTGGTGGGGGCGCGGCGTAACTCGCCGCTGGTGGTCGGCAGGGGGGACGGGGAGAACTTCCTCGGCTCGGACGTGGCGGCCTTCATCGCCTACACCCGCGAGGCGGTGGAACTGGGACAGGACCAGGTGGTCGAGTTGCGTCCCTCGAAGATCACGGTTTTCGACTTCCAGGGGGCTCCGGCCGAGACGCGCGACTATCACATCGGCTGGGACGCCTCGGCCGCCGAGAAGGACGGCTACGACCACTTCATGCTCAAGGAGATCGCCGAGCAGCCCAGGGCCGTCGCCGACACGCTGCTCGGCAGGGTCGGCCAGGACGGCCTGCTGGTGCTGGACGAGATGCGCCTGTCCGACCAGGAGCTACGCGACATCAACAAGATCATTCTGGTGGCCTGCGGGACCTCGTACCACGCCGGGCTCATCGCGAAGTACGCCATCGAGCACTGGGCTCAGCTGCCCTGCGAGGTCGAGGTGGCCAGCGAGTTCCGCTACCGCGACCCGATCCTCACCCGGGACACGCTGGTCGTCGTGATCAGCCAGTCGGGCGAGACGATGGACACGCTCATGGCGGTACGGCACGCGCGCGGGCAGCGCTCCCGGGTGCTGGCGGTCTGCAACGTGAACGGCTCCACGATCTCCCGCGAGTCCGACGCCGTCCTCTACACGCACGCGGGCCCGGAGGTCGCGGTGGCCTCCACCAAGGCCTTTCTCACCCAGCTGGTGGCCTGCTACCTGGTGGCGCTCTACCTCGCGCAGGTCCGGGGCACGAAGTTCGGCGACGAGATCACTCAGATCGTCGACCGGCTGGCGGAGATGCCGTCGAAGGTGAGCGAGGTCCTCTCGACGGTCGAACCGGTCCGCGCGCTGGCCAGATCGCTGGCCGACGAGCGGTGCGTGCTCTTCCTCGGGCGGCACGTGGGCTTTCCGGTCGCGCTGGAAGGAGCGCTGAAACTCAAGGAACTGGCGTACATGCACGCCGAGGGCTTCGCCGCGGGGGAGCTCAAGCACGGCCCGATCGCGCTGATCGACAAGGGGCTCCCGGTCGTGGTCGTCGTCCCCTCGCTGTCCGGCCAGCGGGTGATCCACGACAAGATCGTGTCCAACATCCAGGAGATCAGGGCCAGGGGCGCCAGGACCCTCGTCATCGCAGAGGAGGGCGACGACGTGGTCGAACGGTACGCCGACACGCTGATCCGCATCCCGGCCGTGCCGACCCTGCTCCAGCCGCTGGTGGCCACGGTGCCGCTCCAGGTCTTCGCCTGCGAGCTGGCCACCGCCAAGGGGCACGACGTCGACCAGCCCCGCAACCTCGCCAAGTCGGTCACGGTGGAATAAACCCCGGACGGGGGTTGTCCACAACCTGTGGACAACCCCTATGGATTACCAAGGGTCAGAAGTGGGAACAGAGGCGCCCGCCTTCTTGCATGATTAATTGTCGATATGTGCCATATAGCGAACTGCTGGCGGCGGATTAACGTGGCGTGAATCCACCGGACCTCAGGGAGTCGCAAGATGGATCGTCGTCGTTTCCTCGCCGGTAGCAGCGCGCTGGCCGCGGTGGGGGTGGCCGGGCCGTTCGCCGGTGTCGCGCGGGCGGGGCTGAACGGGGAGACCCGCCCCGGAGGCGGGTACGGACCGCTGAAGCCGGTCGCCGACGAGCGGGACGGCGCGATCCGGCTGCACCTGCCCGACGGCTTCCGCTACACCTCCTTCAGCGTCGCCGGGGGCACGTTCGACGACGGGTCCGCCGTCCCCTCCCGTCACGACGGCATGGCCGCGTTCCGCGGGCCCGGGAACACCGCGATCCTCGTCCGCAACCACGAGGTCAACGGCCCGGTCGGCGCGTTCGGCGACCCGGCCAGGGCCTACGACCCGGCGGCGGGCGGCGGCACCTCCACGCTCAGGGTCACCCGTTACGGCAAGGTGATCTCCGCGGCCCCCAGCCTGACCGGTACCCAGATGAACTGCTCAGGCGGCCCGATGCCCTGGGGCGCCTGGGTGACCTGCGAGGAGACGGTCAACGGGCCGGACGTGGGCAACGACTTCACCGGCCAGGACAACGGCAAGCTCACCCAGAAGCACGGCTACATCTTCGAGGTCCCGATCGACGGCAGGGCCTCGGGGCCGATCAGGAGCGCCGGGCGGTTCGCCCACGAGTCGGCCGCGTTCGACGCGTTCACCGGCGCCGTCTACCTCACCGAGGACAACTTCGCGTTCGCCTCCGGGTTCTACCGCTACCTGCCTCCGCAGAACCCGCTCCGGGCCGGCCGCATCCTGGACGGCGGCAGGCTGCAGATGCTGGCCGTGCGGGGCGCGCCGGGCAAGAACCTCTCGCTCGGCCAGTCCAGGGGGGCCACCTACGCGACCACCTGGGTGGACATCGACGACCCCGACCCCACCTTCATCGGCACCCCCGCCAACGACCTCGCGATCCAGGCGGTCGGCAACCAGGGCAGGGCCAAGGGTGCGGCGATCTTCTCCCGGCTGGAGGGGGCGATCAACCATCACGGCACGATCTACTTCACCTCCACGCAGGGCGGCGCGACCGCGTCCGGCGACACCCCGCCCAGCGGCTTCGGCAAGGGGCGCGGCCAGGTGTGGGCGTACGAGACGTGGAGCGGGAGGCTCAGGCTCGTCTACGAGTCGCCGGGCTCGGTCACCCTCGACCTGCCGGACAACGTCACCGCCAGCCCCCGGGGCACGCTGGTGCTGTGCGAGGACGGCTCGGGCGACAACTACCTGCGCGGCCTCACCAGCCGTGGCGAGATCTTCGACTTCTCCCGGCTGGCCCCCGTCGCCGGGGACTCGGGCGCCGAGTTCGCCGGCTCGACCTTCGGTCCCGGCGGGCACACCCTCTACGTCAACGTCCAGTCGTCGGCGGGAATGAGCTTCGCCATCTGGGGGCCCTGGCAGCGCGGCGGCTTCTGACCCCCCGCCGGCCCCCCGCGGGCCTCCACGGCCCGCTCCGGGGCCGGCCGTACGACGTCCGTGACGACAGGCGGGCGGGGCGGGCGGTCGGCGAAGATCATCGGTAGCCTGGGGAAATGATCGTTGGGATCGGCGTCGACGTCGTGGACGTGGCCAGGTTCGAGGCGACCCTGGTGCGGACGCCCGCGCTGCGGGGGCGCCTGTTCACCGCCGCCGAGAGCGCGCTGGCGACGGAGTCGCTGGCCGCCAGGTTCGCGGCCAAGGAGGCCGTCGCCAAGGCGCTGGGCGCGCCCCCCGGGCTGCGGCACCTGGACGCCGAGGTGCTCACCGGCGAGCACGGGCGGCCCGAGCTGCGGGTGACCGGCAAGGTGGCGGACGTCGCCCTGGCCCTGGGCGTGGTCAGATGGCACGTCTCCCTGACGCACGACGGGGGTGTCGCCATCGCCTATGTGATCGCCGAGGGATAAATTCGGTGGAATGCGAACCGCGTACACATCCGACCAGATCAGGGCGGCCGAGGCGGCGCTGATGGCGACCCTGCCCGAGGGCACCCTGATGGAGAGGGCGGCCACCGGGCTCGCGGTGGTCTGCGCCAGGATGCTCGGCGGCGTGTACGGCTCCCGCGTCGTGCTGCTCGTCGGCGGCGGCGACAACGGCGGCGACACCCTTTACGCCGGGGCACGCCTGGCGGCCAGGGGGGCCGGGGTTGACGCGATCATCGCCGGGAAGCGCGTCCACGAGGCGGGACTTGAGGCCCTGCGCCGCGCGGGCGGCCGGGTGACCGGTCTGCCCGGCGGTGAAGCCGCCACCCCCGCGACCACCCCGGGGCCGGTGGCGGGAAACCTCGCGGGAGCGCCCGGGGACGGTGTGACGGGCGGTGACACGGTGGTGGGCGGGGCGGTCCGCGACCTGATCGGCGCGGCGGACCTGATCGTGGACGGGATGCTCGGGATCGGCGGGACCGGGGCGCTCAGGGAGCCGTACGCGACCCTGGCCCGGCTCGCGGGTGACGCGCCCGGCGAGGTCGTCGCGGTGGACCTGCCGAGTGGGGTGGACGCGAGCAGCGGCCAGGTGGAGGGCGCGGCGGTCCGCGCGGGCGCCACGGTCACGTTCGGAGCGTGGAAGACCGGGCTGCTGGTGGATCCCGGCGCCGGGCACGCGGGCCGGACGGAACTCGTCGACATCGGTCTCGGCCCCCACCTGCCGGAACCTGACGCGGTCGCGCTGACGGACGCCGACGTGGTCGCCCTGCTGCCCAGGCCCGGCGCCTCCTCCGACAAGTACCGCCGGGGCGTCGTCGGGATCGCGGCGGGCAGCGAGCACTACACCGGCGCGGCGGTGCTGGCGGTGGGCGGGGCCCTGCGGGCCGGGGTGGGCATGGTCCGCTACGCGGGGAGCGCCGAGCCGGTGGCCCAGGTGCGGGCCCACTGGCCCGAGGCGGTGATCACCACGCTCGCCCCCGGCGAGGGCGTCGAGGAGGTGGGCCGGGTGCAGGCGTGGGTGCTCGGTCCCGGGCTCGGCACCGGCGACGAGGCGCGCGCCATCGCCCGCTCGGTGCTGGCAGAGGATGTCCCCGTGCTCGTCGACGCCGACGCGCTGACCCTGGTGGCCCAGGAGCGGTCACTGCTCCGCCGCGCCGCGCCCGTCCTGATCACCCCGCACGCCGGCGAGCTCTCCCGCCTGACGGGGGTGCCGAGGGAGTTGATCGAGGCACGGAGTCTGGAGAACGTCCGGCGGGCGGCGGCCGAGCTGGAGGTGACCGTACTGCTCAAGGGGTCGACCACGCTGGTCGCGCAGGAGGGGCGGCCGGTCAGGATCAACCCCACCGGAAGTCCCTGGCTCGCGACCGGCGGCACCGGCGACGTGCTGGCCGGCCTGGCGGGCGCGCTGCTGGCCGCGGGACTGAGTGGTTACGACGCGGCCTCCTGCGCCGCCTACCTGCACGGAATCGCCGGTAGGCGCGGCCCTCTCGCCGCCTCCGACGTCGCCGAGGCCCTGCCGGAGACGGTGCGGTCGTTGGTCAACGGGCTCAGGCAGGGCCGCTCACCTGCCAAACTGGAGCGATGAGCTTCCCGATGACTCCCGCCGAGGCACGGGTGGACCTCTCGGCGATCCGCGAGAATCTGGCGCTGCTCGGGAGCCACGCTCCCGGCGCCGAGATGATGGCGGTGGTCAAGGCCGACGCCTACGGGCACGGGCTGGTCCCGGCCGCGCGCGGTTGCCTGGAGGGCGGGGCCGGGCGGCTGGGCACCGCCTACGTCCGAGAGGCCCTCCAACTGCGGGCCGCCGGGATCACCGCGCCGATCCTGTCGTGGATCCTCCCGCCGGGCGAGCCTCTGGAGCAGGCGGTCGAGCACGACATCGAGTTGTCGGCGGGCTCGGTCGCGGTGGTCGACGCCATTGCCGACGCCGCGGCCCTGACCGGCCGGACGGCCAGGGTGCATCTGAAGGCCGACACCGGCATGTCACGTGGCGGTGCGACGCCGGGTGAGTGGCCCGACCTGCTCGACCGGGCGCTGCGGCGGCAGGCCGAGGGGACCATCGAGATCGCCGGGCTCTGGTCCCACTTCGCCTGCGCGGACATTCCGGGAGATCCATCCATCGCGGCCCAGCTGATGGCGTTCGACGAGGCGCTGGCCGTCGCGGAGAAGGCGGGTGCCGGAGGCTCCCACGTCATCAGGCACATCGCCAACTCGGCGGCCACCCTGACGCTGCCGCAGGCGCGCTACGACATGGTCCGCCCCGGGATCGCGACCTTCGGGCTGAGCCCCGTGCCCGAGCTCGGCGACTTCGGGCTGCGCCCGGTGATGACGCTCGTGGCGCGGGTCGCGCTGGTCAAGCGGGTGCCCGCCGGGTCGGGTGTGTCGTACGGCCACCTGTATGTCACGGATAGGGAGACCACGCTTGGTCTTGTCCCGCTCGGGTACGCGGACGGGATCTCGCGGCGCGCCACCAACCTGGCGGAGGTGCTGGCGGGTGACCGCAGGCGGCGGATCGCCGGCCGGGTCTGCATGGACCAGTTCATGATCGACGTAGGGGACGACCCACTGGCGGAGGGCGACGAGGTGATCCTGTTCGGTGACGGATCGCGGGGCGAGCCGACCGCCCAGGAATGGGCGGATTCCCTCGGCACGATCACGCATGAGATCGTGACCGGGATCGGTTCGCGGGTCCCACGCGTTTACCGGTGAAAGGCAGCTCAGGGGGTCGCATGAGTACTACCACACGGCGCAAGGTCGGTATCGCGAGCGCGATCGTCGGTGTCGCGTCCGCGGGAGTGGCCGCCGGGGCCCTCGCCAAGCGCTACGCCGTCGGCCGCATCAGACTCCGTCCCGACCTGGAGGCGAGCGAGCCGCTCGGCGAGCTTCGGGGCCGTCCCACCACGGTCACCACCTCCGACGGCGTTCCGCTGTACGCCGAGGTGGACGGCCTCCAGGACGCTCCGCTGACCGTGGTGTTCTGCCACGGCTACACGCTCAACCTCGACTCCTGGCACTACCAGCGGCGCGATCTGGGTGACGCCTACCGCCTGGTCCTGTGGGACCAGCGCTCCCACGGGCGATCGCCGCGCATCCCGACGGAGGACTGCTCGATCGACCGGCTCGGCGACGACCTGGCCGAGATCATCGAGGCGCTGGTACCGGGTCCGTGCGTGCTCGTCGGCCACTCCATGGGCGGTATGACGATCATGGCGCTCGCCGACCGATACCCGGAGCTGTTCGGCGACAAGATCAAGGGCGTCGCGCTGATCTCCACCTCCCCCGGCAAGCTCGGCGAGATCTCCCTCGGCCTGCCCGCGCTGCTGTCGAAGGCGGTGCACAAGGTCACGCCGGGCACGGTGTCGATCCTGAGGCGCGGTGGCGCGCTGGTCGACAAGAGCCGCCAGGTCGGCAATGACGTGGCCTTCCTGGCCCTGCGCCATCTGGGCTTCGGCGATTCCCAGAATGTCAGTCCCACGGTCGTCGACTTCGTCGAGTCGATGATCCGTTCCACCCCTTTCGAGGTGATCGCCGAGTTCTACCCGGCGCTGATGTCGCACGACAAGCTGAGTGCGCTGGGCGTGCTGGACGAGGTGCCCACCTCCATCATGGTCGGCGACAAGGACTGGCTCACCCCCGTCGAGCACAGCAAGGCGATGGCGGCGGCGCTGCCCAGCGCCCGGTTCACCGAGATCCCGGAGAGCTCGCACCTGGTCCAGCTGGAGCGACCGGCGCTCGTCAACAACGCGCTGCACGACCTGCTCAAGCGGGCGATCGCCGACACCGACGCGGGCAACGAGAACCGATGAGCCCGGACACGGGTGGGAGTGGTGACGGGAGTGACGCAGCGATGAGAGTCGTGGCGACCGCCGAGGAGATGCGGGAACTGGGCCAGGGGCTGGCCGAGCTGTTGCGGCCGGGGGACCTGGCGGTGCTGTCGGGCCCGCTCGGCGCGGGCAAGACGACCCTGGTGCAGGGCATCGCCGAGGGGCTCAAGGTACGCGGGCCGATCACCTCGCCGACCTTCGTCATCGCCCGGGTGCACCCCTCGCTCTCCGGCGGTCCGGCGCTGGTCCACGTCGACGCCTACCGCCTCGGCGGGGACCTGGAGGTCGACGACCTGGATCTGGACGCCTCGCTGGAGGAGTCGGTGACCGTCGTGGAGTGGGGCGAGGGCCTGGTGGAAGGGCTCGCCGAGGACCGGCTGGAGATCCTCATCGGCAGGGGAGCGTCCGGCGAGCCGGGTGAGGAACGGACCGTGACCCTCCGCGGGATCGGACCCCGCTGGGAAGGTGTCATCTGATTTCCCCACGGGGGCTGGGAAATCCTGACAGGCTGGTACCCCGCCCCATTGGTCTAGATCGTCGGGCGCGTTGATCGACTCTGGCGGGTTTGCCCATGTTTAATGGGGAACAGGTGGGACATCGTGCCGGGCGAGGGTCGTCGGCCGGAGGGCGAAGTGGAGTTCGACGGTGCCAAGCGTCAAGCGTGTCGCGGTTGCGGGAGCCATCGTCCTTTTCGGGATGGCCGGACTGGTCGGGTGTTCGGCGGAGGCCAACTCGGGGAGCCCGACAGGTACACCCACCCCTACCCCGCCTGATTCCGGCATCAGCCGGCAGGACATCGAGGTCCAGCTCCAGCCGGCCCGCGCCAAGGCCGGGCAGAAGGTGTGGGTCCTGGCGAACTGCCCGATCCCGCAGGGCGGCCCCGAGCACCGCGGCACCGCGTCGTCCCGGATCTTCCGCACCCCGGTGACCCTCGACCCGATCCTCGCGACACCCACGCCGGCCCCGGCGAACACCGCCAGCCCGACGCCGCGCCCGTGGGTCCGCGGTCAGGCCACCGTCGCCGACGGCGTGGCCGCCGGTGTCTACGAGGTCAACGCCAGGTGCGAGGGGACCAACGACACGGGCAAGACCAACCTCAGGATCGTGGCCGACACCGAGCCGAGCTCCAACCCGACGTCCAAGCCCACCTCCAAGCCGACCAGGACGATCATCAGCACCGAGGCGCCGGGCACGGGCGGCGGCGGCACCGCGGCGGGAGGCCCCACCGAGTCGGGCGGGCCGATCGGTACGACGGGCGTCCTGCTCGCTCTCGCCCTGGCGGGCGGCATCGGCATCGCGGTCGTGCGTCGCCGCCGTTCGTAGTCCCCGATGGCCGATTCCACCCGCTGGTCCAGGATCATCCTGGCCGGAGTCGTCACCGGCGCCGTCATGGTCGCGCTCAACAGCAGGGGCGGCGGCGAGGAGAAGCCGCCGTCCCGGGCCTCGATCGTGCCCAGCCGCATCGACATCCCGTCCCTGGGCATCAAGGCGCCCCTGATGAAGCTCGGCGTGAAGGACGGCCAGATCGAACTGCCGCCGTACGAGAAGCCGGACACCGCGGGCTGGGTCAAGGACAGCGCGGTCCCCGGTGACGAGGGTTCCGCGGTGATCCTCGGGCACGTGGACACCAAGACCGCGCCAGCCGTCTTCTACAAGCTCAAGGAGATGCGGGAGGGACAGGTCATCAAGGTGGTGCGCAGCGACGGCAAGGTCGCCCAGTACCGGGTGGACACGATCGAGCAGATCAGCAAGAGCCGGTTCCCCGCCGACAAGGTCTACCTTGAGGACGGCCTGCGGCTCATCACCTGCGGCGGGACCTTCGACTGGGACAACCACGAGTATCGCGACAACCTCATCGTCTACGCCACCCTGGTCAAGACCTGAGCCCGCCTGCCCGAGGCCCGTACCGGGGCGGCGCTCCTGAGCCCTCCCCGGAAGGACTAGGCTAACTGTTCGTGCTGGTCCTGGCCTTTGACACCGCAACCCCCGCCGTCACCGCAGCGCTGCACGACGGTGCGAGGGTCCTCGCCGAGTCGACGACGGTCGACGCGCGCCGCCACGGCGAGCTGCTCGTCCCCACGATCGAGACGGTCCTGAGTGAGGCCGGCGCCTCGCTCCGCGACGTCACCGCGGTCGTCGCGGGCTCCGGCCCCGGCCCCTACACCGGGCTCCGGGTCGGCCTGATGACCGCCCAGGCCCTCGCGACGTCACTGGGCGTCCCGGCGTACGGCGTGTGCACGCTTGACGCGCTCGCCTACGGCAGCGGGCTGACCGAGCCGTTCCTGGTGGCCACCGACGCCCGGCGCAAGGAGGTGTTCTGGGGGCACTACCAGGAGATGCGCACCCGGCTGTCCGGCCCCGCGGTGGACCGGCCCCAGGACCTGCCGGGGGAGCTCCCGCTGGTCGGCGCGGGCGCGCGGATGTACGCCGAGGTCGTCGGGGCCTCCCGGCTGCTGGACGCGCCGGAGTATCCCCACGCGGGCGCGCTGGCGGCGCTGGCCGCCGAGCAGCTCGGTGAGCCGGACGTCGACGCGGTCGTCGAGAGCGGCACCCACCCCGTGCTCGGCCTGCCCCATCCGATCTACCTGCGCCGTCCCGACGCCCGGGTGCCCTCGGCGCCGAAGAAGGTCTCCGCATGACGACGGTGCTCCGTCAGATGACCTTCGACGACCTGCCCGCGGTCATGGAGATCGAGCGCAGGACCTTTCCCGCCGACGCCTGGAGCGAGGGCATGCTCCGCGGTGAACTCGACGACCAGCCGAGGACCAGGCACTACGTGGTGGCCCTGGCCGAGGAGGCGATCGTCGGCTACGCGGGCCTCGCCGCGGCGGGGGACCAGGCCGACGTGCAGACCATCGCGGTCCTGGCCGAGTGGCGCCGGAGCGGCATCGGCGGCGCCCTGCTGACCGAGCTGCTGACCGAGGCCGAGCGCAGGGGCGCGGTCTCGGTCTTCCTTGAGGTGCGCGCCGACAACCCGGGCGCGCAGGCGGTCTATGACAGGTTCGGGTTCGAGCGGATCGGCATGCGCCTCCGCTACTACGAGGACGGCACCGACGCGATCATGATGAGAAAGGATCTCCATGCGTGACGAACCGGTGGTCCTGGGCATCGAGACCTCCTGCGACGAGACGGGGGTGGGAATCGTCCGGGGGCACACCATGCTGGCCAACGCCATCGCCTCCAGCGTCGAGCAGCACGCCCGTTTCGGCGGGGTGGTGCCCGAGGTCGCCTCCAGGGCGCACCTGGAGGCGATGACCCCGACCGTCGAGCGGGCACTGGAACGGGCGGGCCTGCGCCTCGCGGACATCGACGCGATCGCGGTCACCGCCGGTCCGGGCCTGTCCGGCGCGCTGCTCGTCGGCGTCGCCGCCGCCAAGGCGTACTCGCTGGGTCTGGGCGTGCCGCTGTACGGCGTCAACCACCTGGCGGCCCATGTCGCGGTGGACCAGCTGGAGCACGGTCCCCTGCCCAAGCCGTGTATCGCCATGCTGGTCTCCGGCGGGCACTCGTCCCTGCTGTTGGTGCCCGATGTCGCGAGGGACGTCATCTCGCTGGGGTCCACCGTGGACGACGCCGCCGGCGAGGCGTTCGACAAGGTGGCCAGGGTGCTCGGCCTGCCCTTCCCCGGCGGGCCGCACATCGACAGGGTGGCCCGCGACGGCTCCGGCGCGGCCATCGCGTTCCCGCGCGGCAAGTACGACGACGGGACGCTCGACTTCTCCTTCTCCGGCCTGAAGACCGCCGTGGCCCGGTGGGTGGAGGCCAGGGAGAAGGCGGGCGAGTCGATCCACGTGCCCGACGTGGCGGCGTCCTTCCAGGAGGCCGTCGTCGACGTGCTGACCCGCAAGGCCCTGCGGGCGTGTGCCGAGTACGGCGTCGGTGACCTGCTGATCGGTGGCGGGGTGGCGGCCAACTCCCGGCTGAGGGCGATGGCCCAGGAGCGCTGCGAGGCGGCCGGGGTCCGGCTCCGGGTGCCCAGTCCCGGGCTGTGCACGGACAACGGTGCCATGGTGGCGGCGCTGGGCTCCGATCTGGTGGCGGCAGGTGTCGAGCCGTCGCCGCTGGACATCCCCGCCGATTCCTCGCTGCCCGTCACCACGGTCCACGTGTGACGGGCTCACAGCCGTCGCGGGGCGGGGGGCCGCCGCGCCCCCGCTGGGCGGCGGCCGTAGGGGCCCTTCGAGGCTCCTACGCGGAGTGCAGAGCCAGCACCGGGTAGTCGGTGTAACCGCGGTGGTCGCCGCCGAAGGCCGAGCCGAAGTCGGCCTGGTTGAGCTCGGCGCCGAGGCGGAGGCGGAGCGGCAGGTCGGGATTGGCCAGGAACGACGCGCCCAGCGAGACCAGGTCGGCGCCGCGCTCCAGGGAGTGCGAGATCCTCGTGGCCGGGTCGCCTATCGACGGGTCGTTGACGATGAGGGTGTTGGGCCAGGACTTGCGGATCTCTCCGCTGAGGTCGTCCGAACCGCTCGCCACCAGGTGCAGATAGGCCAGGTCGAGTTCGGCGAGCTCGGAGACCAGCGCCGGGTAGACCTCGTGCCGGTCCTCCTCGACCAGGTCACCCGCTCCGTTGCCGGGCGAGAGCCGGATGCCGACCCGGGATGAGCCGATCCGGTCGGCGGCCGCCCGCGCGGCCTCCACGCCGAAACGGATCCTGTTGTCCACCGATCCGCCGAAGTGGTCCTCGCGCAGGTTGGCGTTCTGCGACAGGAACTGGTGGATGAGATAGCCGTTGGCGCCGTGCAGCTCGACCCCGTCGAAGCCCGCGTCCACGGCGCGGGCGGCGGCGTCCGCGAAGTCCTGGATGGTCGTCTCCGCCTCGGCGGTCGTCAGCTCCCGAGGTGTGGGGTAGTCCTGCAGGCCGCTGGGTGTGAAGATCTGTCCCGCAGGTCGTACGACGGACGGCCCGACGGGCAGCGCGCCGGTGTTGTCGGGGTGGCCGATCCGGCCGGAGTGCATGATCTGGGCGAAGATCCTGCCGCCCGCCGCGTGGACGGCGTCGGTGACCTCCCGCCATCCCGCCACCTGCTCGTCGGTGTGCAGTCCCGGGGTGTCCATGTACCCCTTTCCGGCCTGGCTGGGTTGCACCCCCTCGGTGATGATCAGGCCCGCGGAGGCCCGTTGGGCGTAGTAGAGGGCGGTCAGCGACGAGGGGATCCCGTCGACGTAGGACCGCGAGCGGGTCATGGGTGCCATGACCAGGCGGTTGGGCAGCTGGAGGCCGGCAAGCGTGAACGGTGAGAACGGCATGGCGATTCCCTTCTTGGCTGGCCAACTTGGCTAGCCAATAAGCAGTTCTACAACTTGGTCGGCCAATATGCAAGCGGTAGGCTCGGGGGGACGGAAGGACCTGAACATGGCGGAGCCGCTGTTCGACGAGAGGTGCGAAGCGACCAAGGGATGCGGTGAGTACGACGCCGACCTCAACTGCCTGATGGCCTACACCGCCCGGGGGCACCGGGTCCTGCTCGCCAGCCTCCTCGGGGAGATCGACCTCTACCCGGGCCAGGAGCGCGTGCTGGGCGCCCTGTGGGACAACGGTCCCCAGTCGCAGAACGCGCTGGCGAGGATCGTCGGCGTCGACGTGTCCACCATGACCAAGACCCTGCAGCGCCTGGAGCGCAGCGGCTTCGTCAGCCGCAGGCCCGATTCGGTCAACCGGCGGATCAGCATCGTCGAGATCACCCCCAGGGGGCACGCGCTCCGCCCCGAGGTGGACCGGGTCCTCACCGAGATGCACCGCCGGATGACCCGGGGGCTGACGGAGGAGCAGGCGAAGGAGCTGACCTCCCTGCTCGACGTGGTCAGGGGCAACCTGTGCCGCGAGGCGGGTGTGCGAGACCCGGCCGGGGAACAGGCCCTCGACGCCGCTCGGACCGGCTGACGGCCCCCGTACCGGATCGGCAAGGAGCGGATCCGGACCGGTCGGGGCGCGTGGGCCCCTGGCGGTAAGGGGGCGCTTTGGTCAGTCCCTGGTGGGGCGGAGCAGTGCCTCGGCCAGGGCCAGCATGGTCTCCTCCAGGGCGCCCAGCCGGCGGGTGAGAGCCGCGTGCGCGGGCTCCACGGTCTCGCTCAGGGCATCGGAGAGCTGGTCGCGGTCGGGCTGGGCGCGGAGCATCTCGGCCAGCGGTGTCAGCGCGGCCTCGGCCCGGATGACACGCTCGTCCAGGGAGTCGAAGCGCTCGCGCTGCTCGTCGGTCTGGGCGCCGATGAGCGCGCTGACGCCGATACCGACGCCGAGGACGGAGGGCAGCGCCTCAAGGCGCTCGTCCAGGCTCTCCAGGCGCTCGCCGGACTTCTCCGCGCGGCCGTCCAGGGTGGACAGGCGGGAGTCGATGACGTCCATCCGGCCGGTGAGGCGGCCCTCGATGTCGTCGAGGCGCTCGTCGAGGGTGTCGAAACGGCCGCCCGCCGCCATGCGATGGCCGGTCAGCCGGTCGACGCGGCTCTCCATGGCGGCGGCACGCTCGTCGATCCTGGGCACCACCAGATCGACCCCGGCCCCCACCCGTTCGACCCTGCCGTTGACCTGCTCGACGGCGGCGAGCACCCGGTCGGCGGCCGTGCCGACCGCCTGCTGGACGCTCGCGGACAGGTTGAGCATCCCCGCCTCGATGCGCCCGGCACGCTGGGAGAGGTCGGCCAGCGCCCTGTCCAGGCGGCCGAACCGGTGCGCCGCGATGCCCATGTCGGCCTGGAGCCGGCCGAGGTGCTCGGCCAGCTGCCGCACCTGCTCGTCGATGCCCTGGGTGCCGTCGGAGATCGCCCGGAGGCGGGTGAGCGCCTCGTCCACGCTCTCGCCCACGGTGCCGAGATCGGTCCACAGGCTCGGCAACTCGCCGAGGGGGGTGACCCGGTCGCGGACGGCGTCGACCCGCCTGCCGAAGGATTCGACCCGCTCGCCGACGGCGTCGACGTGGTCGCGGACCGCCTCGACGTGCTGGGCCAGGCCCTCGGCCCAGGAGGGCGGGCGGGCGGCGATGTCGTCCAGGCGCCCGTTGACGGACTCAAGCGTGCCGTTCAGCCCGCCGATCTCGCGCTCCCTGACCTCGCGCAGCAGCCACTCCATGCCCTCCAGGCGCTGCCGGATCTCGTCGAGCACGGCGCCCTGGGTCCGCTGCTCGTAGACGTGGTCCTGGGCCGCCCGGGCGAGGAGCTCACGCATCCGGTCGGAGATGGCGGTCTGGCTGCCCGCCTGGAGCAGGGTGTGGTCAGAGTGATCCACCGAGAGCTCCTTCGCTCGCCGACGCTCAGCCGCGCGGTTGGATTAGGTCGGTTCTGCCGATGAACGGGATGAAATCGGAGGCGAGAGAGAACTCCCGCCCGGCAACCTTAGCCTCTGGATCAAGGTTTTCCGGGGGCGAGGTTAAAAGACAGGAATTGTCGGCTTGCTGGAATAATCAACCATTTTGGCTGGTCAGCTGGGGCTGCATATGAAAGCAAATGGCCTGTCCCCTATTCGGGTGAGAATGACCGTCGCGGATTCACCCCCGGGCAGCCGGAGATCTTTCCTGAGACGGTCGACGTCCACCGCGGAGCCACGTTTCTTGATCGTCACATTGCCGGCCCCGCGCTCGCGGAGCGCCGCCCGCAACCGCTTGAGCGAGAAGGGCAGCGTCTCGTGGACCTCGTACCGCGACGCCCACGGCGTCGGCGTCGCGACGTCGCCGGTGATGTAGGCGATCTGCGGGTCGAGCAGGCGCCCGCCGACCGACGCGGCGATCTCGGCGACCAGGTGGGCGCGGATCGCCGCGCCGTCAGGCTCGTAGATGTAGCGGCCCGCCGGGCCGGTGCCGGGGTCGCCGAGGGTGGGGTCGGGCGTCATCGTGACGCCCGACGGCAGGATCGTGGCCCTGCGCGCCGTCTCACCCGCCAGCGTGCCGCACCAGATCACGGCCTCCTTGACGTCGCCCCGGTAGGAGACCCATTCGGCCTCCGCGCCGGCGGGGACGAACTCGTACGGGATCCCGGGGGCGACCTTCAGGCAGGCGGCCCCGGCCCTGGCCACCATCTCCAGTACGGCGGGCCAGGCGGGCGAGTAGGCCATCGGGTCGAAGGTCCTGCCTCGCGCCGTACGGCGCGCGGGATCGGCGAACAGGACGTCGAAGGCGGCCGGGTCCAGGGCGGCGGCGTCGGCGGCGCGGACCGAGACCCGGTCGCCGAAGCCCAGGGCGTCGGCGTTGGCCGCCGCGATCGCGGCGGTGAGCGGATCGGCGTCGACCGCCTCGACGACGCATCCGGCCCTGGCCAGGGCGAGGAGATCTCCGCCGATACCGCAGCAGACGTCGGCGACCCGGGAACCCGCGGGGACGCGCCGCGCCCGATGGTCGGCCACCTCGCGGCGGGTGGCCTGCTCCAGGCCGGGCCGGGTGAAGTACATGAGATCGGCGTCGGCGCCGAACTTCTCCCTCGCGCGCAGCCGGAGTTCGGCCTGGGTGAGCGCCGCCGAGGTCAGGTCCGCGTCGTAGATCTTTCTTAACCTTGTCACCGCCGCCACCGGGTCGTCGCCGATGGCCTCGGCCGCCGCGCCCAGCGCCTCCTGGCCGCGCGGGGTCAGGAGTTCGCGGAATGCGTCGAGATTCACACCACCCGACGCTACCGCCTCCACCGTGGGGCTTCGCGAAGGGCTTCCACCTGGTTTGACGTTCGCCCGAAGCGCAGACGGGCGCTCCGTGTTGACTGTCAAGCCCTCCTTGCATACTGTTCCGTATTGGCACTCTCCTAGTGAGAGTGCCAAATACATGCGACGAGGCAGGTCTGACACCCGCGACGGCAGACCGCTGGTCGCCTCTTCTAGATCATTCAAATCTGAAGGGGAGGTCCGACGTGACGACCGCCACCAAGGTTCCCGTTAAGCCGCTTGGCGACCGCATTGTGGTCCAGCCGCTTGAGGCCGAGCAGACCACCGCTTCCGGTCTGGTCATCCCGGACACCGCCAAGGAGAAGCCGCAGGAGGGCAAAGTCCTCGCGGTGGGTCCGGGCAACTGGGATGACGAGGGCGAGAAGCGGATTCCGCTCGACGTCAAGGAGGGCGACGTGGTCCTCTACAGCAAGTACGGCGGCACCGAGGTGAAGTACAACGGCGAGGAGTACCTCGTGCTCTCCGCCCGTGACGTGCTCGCCATCATCGAGAAGTAGTTCTCGCTTCACAAAGATGACGTATCGAGCCCCGGGTCGCGAGAGCGCCCGGGGCTTTGATGCGCCGACGTACTTATAGAGAGGACTGTCATGCCGAAGATCCTGTCGTTCGAGGAGGACGCACGCCGAGCTCTCGAGCGCGGCGTGAACGCTCTCGCGGACGCGGTCAAGGTGACGCTGGGCCCGCGTGGCCGCAATGTCGTCATCGACAAGAAGTTCGGTGCGCCGACCATCACCAACGACGGTGTCACCATCGCCCGCGAGGTCGAGCTGGAGGCGCCGTACGAGAACCTTGGCGCGCAGCTGGCCAAGGAAGTGGCGACCAAGACCAACGACGTCGCCGGTGACGGCACCACCACCGCGACCGTCCTGGCCCAGGCCATGGTCCGCGAGGGCTTGCGCAACGTGGCCGCCGGAGCCCAGCCGCTCTCCCTCAAGCGCGGCATCGACATCGCGGCCAGGACCGTCAGCGACAGGCTGATCGAGTCGGCGCGCCCGGTCGAGGACAAGAAGGAGATCGCGAATGTGGCGACGATCTCCGCGCAGGACGCCAAGATCGGCGAGCTGATCGCCGAGGCGTTCGACAAGGTGGGCAAGGACGGTGTCATCACCGTCGAAGAGTCCAACAGCATGGGCCTGGAGCTCGAGTTCACCGAGGGCCTCCAGTTCGACAAGGGCTACCTGTCGCCCTACATGGTGACCGACCAGGAGCGCATGGAGGCGGTCCTGGAGGACCCCTACATCCTGATCACCCAGAACAAGATCTCCTCTGTCGCGGACTTCCTGCCGCTGCTTGAGAAGATCGCGCAGACGAAGAAGGCCCTGCTGGTCATCGCCGAGGACGTCGAGGGCGAGGCCCTCGCGGTTCTCGTCACGAACAAGATCCGTGGCACCTTCACCTCCGTCGCCGTCAAGGCGCCGGGCTTCGGTGACCGCCGCAAGGCCATGCTGCAGGACATCGCCATCCTCACCGGTGGCCAGGTGGTCAGCGAGGAGATCGGCCTCAAGCTGGAGCACGTCGGCCTGGAGGTGCTGGGCACCGCCCGGCGCGTCGTCATCACCAAGGACTCCACCACCGTCGTCGACGGTGCCGGTGAGGCCTCGGCGATCGCCGACCGGGTCAAGGAGATCAAGCTCGCCATCGAGCAGTCCGACTCCGACTGGGACCGCGAGAAGCTCCAGGAGCGTCTCGCCAAGCTCTCCGGCGGCGTCTGCGTGCTGAAGGTCGGCGCGGCCACCGAGGTGGAGCTGAAGGAGAAGAAGCACCGCCTGGAGGACGCCATCTCGGCGACCCGTGCGGCGATCGAGGAGGGCATCGTCTCCGGCGGTGGCTCCGCGCTCGTGCACGTCTCCAAGGTCCTCGACGACCTGGGCCTGACCGGCGACGAGGCGACCGGTGTCGCCATCGTCCGCAAGGCGCTCGTCGAGCCGGCCCGCTGGATCGCGGAGAACGCCGGCCTCGAAGGCTACGTGGTGACCTTCAAGGTCTCCGACCTGCCCGTCGGCCACGGCTTCAACGCCGCCACCGGCGAGTACGGCGACCTGATCGCCCAGGGTGTCATCGACCCGGTCAAGGTCACCCGCTCGGCCGTCCAGAACGCGGCCTCCATCGCCGGCATGCTGCTGACGACCGAGGCGCTCGTGGTGGACAAGCCCGAGGAGGAGGCTCCGGCCGCCGGTCAGGGCCACGGCCACGGCCACGGTCACTGATCTCACCGGTTCCGAACGGCTCGCGTCTCCCCGGAGGCGCGAGCCGTTCGCGTTTTGCGGTAAACCAAATGTGCCCGCAGCGCGTCATGGCGCGTCACCGGTAAGCGCAAACGCGGTTCATCCGAATAGTCGATGTATTTGGCAATCGAATGAAATATTTGCACATACCGCAGTCGCTGCAGTCACTGTGTGATTACGCGCCGTTATCTCCGCCTCAATGTGACCAATCCGTAGCCGTTTGCTATGACGACAGGCACTATCAGGGCGGGCATCATGCCTAACGTGACCGAGGGATGCGTCGCCGACGCCAAAAATGGGGTGAGGCTTGCGACGAGGTCCGAAGGGGGCGTCCATAGGGACGATCTCAAGGATCTGACAAGCCTCGCCGTTCAGGGGGATCGCACCGCGATCGAATCTCTGATCGCGCAACTGCGGCCGATGGTCGTCCGTTATTGCCGTGGTCGTCTGGGCCGGGTTTCCGGTCAGTATCACATCGCGGACGACGTGGCCCAGGAAGTATGTATCGCGGTGCTGTCCGCGCTGCCCCGTTACCGTGACATGGGGCGCCCGTTCGCGTCCTTCGTCTTCGGCATCGCGTCGCACAAGGTGGCCGACGCGCTGCGCAGCTCCGTACGGTCCGCCGTGCCCACCCAGGACCTTCCTGACGGGCCCGACGAGGGGCCGGGGCCGGAGGAGACCGTGGTGCGCTACATCGAGGCCGAACACGCACGCCGGCTGCTGTCCAGGCTGCCGGACAACCAGCGCGAGCTCCTCATGCTCCGAGTGGTGTCGGGCCTTTCCGCCGAGGAGACCGGTAATGTACTCGGTATGTCACCAGGTGCGGTCCGGGTCGCCCAGCACAGGGCGCTGGCCCGGCTACGAGCGATGGCGGAGCTGGAGTCGATAGCTTGACCGCCGAGCTGTCGAGCAGGGGCCGCGAGCGAAAGCCCGAACCGCGGGACGGGGCTCGCGACGACCCGGAGCGAGAACGATCATGACAACGGTTCACCCGCGACGTCCGGCTCGAAGATATGGGCCGGACGAGGACCCGGCCGTGGCTGAGACCGACACCCTCGTGGAGGCGCTCTCGCGCAGGATGCCCGTCTCCACGTCGGACGCCGCGGTCACCCTGCTGGCCGCCTTGATCGACGACGTGGATCAGCGGTGTTCCTCGGTGTCGATCACGCCGTCCGGCTGATCCCGGGCGTGTTCACGGCTCATGGTGGGCGGGCCAGGGTGACCGGCGACGTGGGTCAGTGGTGTTCTTCGGTGTCGATCACGCCGTCCACGTAGCCCCGGGCGTACTCCCAGCTCACGTAGTCGGTGGGGTTGGGCTGGTAGGCGGGCTCGTGCACCTGGGGCTGGCCGTTTTCGATCATCTGGCGCAGGTTGCCGCGCAGCAGTTCCCAGTCGAAATAGTGCTGTTCCCCACATTCGGGGCAGTCGAGCACCAGACCGAGCACGCCCTGGGGCTCCAGCAGTGAGCGGAAAACCTCCACGTCGGCGAGGTCGGTCATGGCCTCGTCGCGTTCGTCAGTGGTCAGCGGCTCGGGATCGTCGGGATCGCCCAGCGCCGCCGCCGGGTCGTCGGGGTCATCCGCGAACGGGTCGCGAGGGACATCGTCGAGCACGATCCCACCTTATGGCCTGGATGTGACAGACAGCCCCCGAACCGGCACGAGTATGACGGTCCGGGGCGGTACGGACAGGCGACCACGGTGACCGGGAGGTCCTGGAAGCGGGGACCTGAAGATCTCCGACCCGTACTGGAAACCCGGCTACTTCCAGTATGCGACTTCTGTGGGAGATCCGGGCCTCCGGCTTTTTCCCCCGGGTCCACCAGGTTTGGCGCCAGACTCTAAACTGTGACCCGGGGGTCGGCGCCTTTCCCCTTCATGAGAGCGCCGCGGCAGGAGGGTTGCAGATGGCCAAGTTCACCGATCGGGGGCTCACGTTTGACGACGTGTTGCTGGTGCCCGCGTATTCGGACCTGCAACCCGGGGAGGCCGAGACCACCACGCGGCTGTCGCGGGGCATCACCCTGCGGATCCCGCTGATCTCCGCGGCGATGGACACGGTGACCGAGGCCCGCATGGCGGTGGCGATGGCGCGCCAGGGCGGCATCGGGATCCTGCACCGCAACCTGTCGATCGAGGACCAGGCCCAGCAGGCCGACCTCGTCAAGCGCTCCGAGGCCGGGATGGTCACCAACCCGATCACCTGCTCCCCCGACGAGACGCTCGCCGACGTCGAGCGCCTCTGCGCCACCTACCGGATCTCCGGCGTGCCGGTGACCGACGCGAGCGGCGTGCTCGTCGGTATCGTCACCAACCGCGACATGCGCTTCGAGAGCGACCACAGCCGTCCGGTGCGCGAGGTCATGACCCCGATGCCGCTGGTCACCGCGCCGGTCGGGGTCTCCACCGACGACGCGTTCGACCTGCTCAGGAAGAACAAGATCGAGAAACTCCCGCTGGTCGACGCCGGCGGGCGGCTGCGCGGGCTCATCACCGTCAAGGACTTCACCAAGAGCGAGAAGTACCCGCTCTCGACCAAGGACGCCAACGGCCGGCTCGTCGTGGGGGCGGCCGTCGGCGTCGGCGGTGACGCGGACAAGCGGGCGAGCGCGCTGATCGAGGCCGGGGTCGACGTGATCGTGGTGGACGTCGCGCACGGCCACTCCAAGGGCCTCGCCGACATGATCGCCAAGATCAAGGCCAACAGCAAGGTCGACGTGATCGGCGGCAACATCGCCACCCGCGGGGGTGCCCAGATGCTGGTCGACGCCGGGGTCGACGCGGTCAAGGTCGGTGTCGGGCCCGGCTCCATCTGCACCACCCGGGTGGTCGCCGGCGTCGGCGCCCCGCAGGTGACGGCCATCCACGAGGCGTCCCTGGCCGCCGGCCCCGCGGGGGTTCCGGTGATCGGCGACGGTGGCCTGCAGTATTCGGGCGACATCGTCAAGGCCATCGCGGCCGGGGCCGACTCGGTCATGCTCGGATCGCTCCTGGCGGGCTGCGAGGAGTCCCCGGGCGAATTGATCTTCATTAACGGCAAGCAGTTCAAGTCGTACCGGGGGATGGGCTCGCTCGGTGCGGTCCGCAACCGTGAGCGCGGCGGTGCCTCGTTCAGCAAGGACCGCTACGCCCAGGCCGACGTCGGCACCGAGGACAAGTTCATCCCCGAGGGCATCGAGGGGCAGGTCCCCTACCGAGGCCCGGTCGCCGCGGTGGCCCACCAGCTCGTCGGCGGCCTGCGCCAGGGCATGTGGTACTCCGGATGCCGCACGATCCCCGAGATGCACGTACGGTGCGAGCTGATGCCGATCACGTCGGCGGGCCTCAAGGAGAGCCACCCGCACGACATCCAGATGACGGTCGAGGCCCCCAACTACCACGGTCGCTAGAGCGGCGCGCACCGCGCACGCGTGAAAGCGTGGCGTGCGCCATGCGCGCCACGGAACGGAAAAGACAGACATATGACTCAGGTGGAGATCGGCCGCGGCAAGAACGGCCGTCGTGCCTACGCGCTCGACGATATCGGCATCGTTCCGTCCCGTCGTACCCGCGACCCGGAGGAGGTCTCGATCGCCTGGCAGATCGACGCCTACCGCTTCGAGCTGCCCGTCGTGGTGAGCCCGATGGACAGCGTGGTCTCGCCGAGGACCGCCATCGAGGTCGGCAGGCTCGGCGGTCTCGCCGTGCTCGACCTCGAAGGGCTGTGGACTCGGTACGAGGACCCGATGCCGCTGCTGCAGGAGGTGGCCGAGCTCAAGGGCGAGCCCGCCACCAGGCGGCTGCAGGAGATCTACAACGCGCCGATCAAGGAAGAGCTGATCGGCCGCCGCATCGAGGAGATCCGCGCGGCCGGGGTGGCCACGGCGGTCCGGCTCTCCCCGCAGCGCACGGTCCAGTACCACAAGGCGGTCATCGACGCGGGCGTGGACATCTTCGTGATCCGCGGCACCACGGTCTCCGCCGAGCACGTCTCCGGCAGGGCCGAGCCGCTCAACCTCAAGCAGTTCATCTACGAGCTCGACGTCCCGGTGGTCGTCGGGGGGTGCGCCACCTACACCGCGGCGCTGCACCTGATGCGGACCGGCGCGGCCGGGGTGCTCGTCGGCTTCGGCGGCGGTGCCTCGCACACCACCCGCACGGTGCTGGGCGTGGCGGTGCCGATGGCCACCGCGATCTCCGACGTGGCCGCCGCCCGCCGCGACTACATGGACGAGTCCGGCGGCCGTTACGTCCACGTCATCGCCGACGGCGGCATGGGCACCTCCGGCGACATCGCCAAGGCGATCGCGGTGGGTGCGGACGCGGTCATGGTCGGCTCGCCGCTGGCGAGGGCCGCCGAGGCCCCCGGCCAGGGCTTCCACTGGGGGTCGGAGGCGCAGCACCCAGAGCTGCCCAGGGGCAAGCGGGTCGAGTTCGGCACGATCGGCACGCTGGAGCAGATCCTGCACGGCCCCTCATCGGTGGCCGACGGTTCGATGAACCTGATGGGCGCGCTCAGGCGCACGATGGCCACCGCCGGATACTCCGACCTCAAGGAGTTCCAGCGGGTCGAGGTGGTCGTCGCCCCGCAGGCCGGCTGAGCTCTCGCGCGAACGCCCGGTCCGGTGGGCCGGGCGTTCGCCGTCTCTCAGGTGTCACCGGTCGCCGAGATGATCTCCTTCCCGCGGCCGAAGCCGGGGACCGCACCCGGCGGTGGGGGATTCAGCGGGGTTCAGTGATCCAGGAGCCCCTGCGCATCACGCCGGAGACCTCCAGTTCCTCGGTGAGCACCACCAGGTCGGCCTGCTTGCCGACCGAGACGGACCCCAGGCGGTCGGCCAGGCCAAGCACCCTGGCGGGGGTCAGGGAGGCGATCTCGGACGCCTCGGCCAGCGACAGGCCCACCTCGCGCACGGCCCGCCGGAACGCGACGTCCATGGTCAGGGTGCTGCCGGCGATGGAGCCGCCCTCGGCCAGCCGGGCCACCCCGTCCACCACGTCCACCGTCATCGGGCCGAGCCCGTAGACGCCGTCGCCCATGCCCGCCGCCGCCATCGCGTCGGTGATCAGCGCGGTCCTGCCGGGACCGGCGACCTCGAAGGCCAGGCGGGTCATGGCCGGGTGCAGGTGCACGCCGTCGTTGATCAGTTCGACCGTGACGCGCTCGTCCTGGAGCAGCGCGGCGATCGGCCCCGGGTCACGGTGGTGCAGCGGCGGCATCGCGTTGTAGAGGTGGGTCGCGACGCTGCCGCCCGCATCTATCCCGGCGATCGTCTGGGTGTAGGTGGCGTCGCTGTGGCCGAGGGCGGCGATCACACCGCTCGCCGTCGCCTCCCGGATGGTGTCCAGCGCGCCGGGCAGTTCGGCGGCGATGGTGACCATCCGCACCTGGCCGCGCCCGGCCTTGAGCAGCTCGGACAGTTCCTGGGGCGAGGGTTCGCGGAGCAGTGCCGGGTTGTGCGCGCCGCACCGGGACGCGGAGATGTAGGGGCCCTCAAGGTGGATTCCGGCCAGCAGACCGTCCTCGCACAGGTCGGCGAGGGAGGCGGCGGCCCTGGCCAGGTCGTCCAGCGAGGCGGTGACCAGGCTGGCCATCAGCGTGGTGGTGCCGTGCCGGGCGTGCAACTCGATGGCCCGGCTCGCCTCCTCGGGATCGCCGCTGGGAAAGGAGCCGCCCGCCCCGCCGTGGTTGTGGATGTCCACGAAGCCGGGCACGACGTACCGTCCGCCGAGGGTGAGCCCGGGGCCCGGCGCGGAGCCCTGGCCCACGTGGGTGATGCGGCCGTCTTCGATGGTGAGCCAGCCCCCGTGGACACCTTCGGGGGTCACGATGCGTGCGTCAGCGAGTGTGATGCTCATGGTCCCCATCCTCTCGGGTTCCCGGAAGAAGCCGCTCCCGACGCGACCGGGGAGTGCCGTCGGTTCGTCGGGCCCCTGATTTGTTGACGATGAGAGAAGGACCCTTCGCTGATAAGGTAGTCGGTCAGTAACGGCGGAACGGAACATGACATGGCAGGCGAAGAAGACATCTCCGGGTGATACCGGTTCCCATCGCCATCGGTGACGCGCGCATCGCGGGACCGCCGATCGGTGATGCCTTCGTGTCCTGACCATTTCGCCGGACGGGCCTCACCGTGCCGGCCGAACGCGGAAGCGATTCGATGTCCGACGCCCTGATCGTGGTTTCCAACCTGTCCTTTTCCTGGCCCGACGACACCCCGGTGTTCGAGGACCTCTCCTTCACCGTCCCCGCCGGACACACCGGCCTGGTCGCGCCCAACGGCGCCGGCAAGAGCACGCTGCTCAGGCTGATCGCCGGTGACCTTCGCCCGACCGCCGGCTCGGTCACGGTACGGGGGGTGCCGGGCTACCTGCCCCAGACACTGCCCCTGGTCGGCGACCTGACCGTGGCCGAGGTCCTGGGGATCGCCCCGGTGATCAGCGCACTGGACGCCATCGAGTCCGGGGACGCGAACGAGGAGCACTTCACCACGGTCGGCGACGACTGGGACATCGAGGAGCGCACCCGCGCCCAGCTGGACCGGCTCGGCCTCGGGGACGTCTCCCTCACCCGGCACCTGCGCACCCTCAGCGGCGGCCAGGTCGTCTCCCTCGGCCTGGCGGCACAGCTGCTGAAACGGCCCGACGTGTTGCTGCTGGACGAGCCGACCAACAACCTCGACCTCGACGCGCGCAGACGGCTCTACGACGTGCTCGCCGACTGGAACGGCTGCCTGCTGCTGGTCAGCCACGACCGGGCGCTGCTCGACCGGATGGACCGCATCGCCGAGCTCGACCGGGGCGAGATCCGCTCCTACGGCGGGAACTTCACCTCCTACGAGGAGGCCGTGCGCGCCGCGCGGGAGGTCGCCGAGAAGAACGTCCGCACCGCGGAGCAGGAGGTCAGGCGGGAGAAGCGGGAGATGCAGCAGGCCCGGGAGCGGGCCGCGCGCCGGGCCGGCAACGCCGCCCGCACCCTCAAGGACGCCGGTCTGCCGAAGATCGTCTCCGGCAGGATGAAGCGGAACGCCCAGGAGTCGGCGGGGAAGGCGGACGAGACGCACGCCGCGCGGGTCAGCGGGGCCAGGGCCAGGCTCGACGAGGCGGGCCGGGCCCTGCGTGACGAGCAGCGGATCTCGCTGGAGCTGCCCGGGACCAACGTCCCGGCCGGCCGTACGGTCTTCCTCGGCGAGCGGATGCGGGTCCGCCACGGTGAGCGGGCCCTCTTCGCCGGG
Organism: Streptosporangium amethystogenes; assembly: GCF_000721075.1. Classification (GTDB taxonomy): domain Bacteria; phylum Actinomycetota; class Actinomycetes; order Streptosporangiales; family Streptosporangiaceae; genus Streptosporangium; species Streptosporangium amethystogenes. The sequence continues at coordinate 213,230 of NZ_JOEQ01000010.1, read as the reverse complement.
CAGGGGGTCGACCTGACGATCCGGGGGCCCGAGCGGATCGCGCTGACCGGCCCCAACGGCGCCGGAAAGTCCACCCTGCTGCGGGTGATCAACGGTGAGCTGGAGTCGGAGGGGGGTGGGACCAAGCGGGCCGACGGCCGGGTCGCCTACCTGTCCCAGCGGCTGGACCTGCTGGACCTGGACCGCAGCGTGGCGGAGAACCTGGCCGCGTTCGCCCCCGGGCTGCCGGAGGCGGAGCGGATGAACCTGCTCGCCCGCTTCCTGTTCCGGGGCTCCCGCGTTCATCTCCCGGTCGGGGTGCTGTCCGGCGGCGAGCGGCTGCGCGCCACCCTGGCCTGCGTCCTGTACGCCGAACCGGCGCCCCGGCTGCTACTGCTGGACGAGCCGACCAACAACCTCGACCTGGTCAGCGTCGCCCAGCTGGAGGGCGCCCTGCGCTCGTACGAGGGCGCCTTCGTGGTGGTCAGCCACGACGAGCGGTTCCTCGCCGAGATCGGCGTGACCCGCTGGCTACGCCTGTCCGAGGGCCGCCTCCTCGAAACGAGCGCCCCTGACCTGTGAGGTGACCTTGAATGCCTGGTGGCCGCCGGTCGACGTCTGGCGTCGTTATCCGGTGCCGGGCACGCAGGTCGCGGAGATCGAAAACGAATTGGGCAACGGAGTCCTTCGGGGCGAGGTAGGTCGCGAGGGCGCCGGTGACTCGGGGCGCCCGAGGAGCTCGCGGTCGTGTGAGTGGGCGAGCTCCTCGGGAAGGTCGTCTTCATGCTCCGTGCCGGATGCCCGGTCAGTTTCCGCTGGTTCCTCCGCTCGGCCAGCGGACGCGGGTGTGGGCCAGGCTGTTGTCCTGGCGGGCCTGTTCGCGGCGGTCGCCGGTGACGCAGACCTGGTCGCCGATGAAGGCCTCGCGCCAGACGTAGCCGGACACACAGGTATGCGGGCCGTAGGGGCCGTTGGTCCACCTGCTCGCCGCGGCGGTGTTGTCCTCGATGGTCTGCAGGCGGGTTTCCATGGTCACGCAGACGTAGTCGCTCGCGTCGGCCTGGCGCCAGACGTAGTCGTCGGTGCAGGCGTTCGGTCCCCATACGTTGCGGGCGGGGTTGGTCCGGGAGGGGGCGGCCTGGTTGTCGGCGATGATCTGCTGCTCGGTCTCGGGGGTGATGCAGACGTGGTCGTCGGGCGTGATCAGCCGCCAGCGCCGGGTGTACAGGCAGCCTCCTGTCTCGTAGTCCACCCATCTGGGCGCGTCCTCGTTGTCGACCCGCGCCTGCTCGCGGGCGGCGGGCGTCACGCACACCTTGTCACCGGCCACGGCTCCGCGGTGGTCATAGCCGTCCAGGCACTTGGTGGTGACGTCGGTGCTGACGGTGACGGTCGCGGAGTCCGAGCCGACCGAGTCGACGGTCACGGTCACGCCGTAGTCGATCGCCTGCATCGGCTCCTTGTCGCTCAACTTCTTGGCCAGCATGGGCCTGCCGGCGTAGTAACTGTGGATGAGCACGGTGTCGTTGGGGATGCCGGCACTCTGCCCGGTCTTCTTGCGGAACTCCACCGTGTAATACTGCGACGGGTCCGAGGCGCGGGGGATGCGGACCAGCAGCGTTCCCGGCAGGTCGGGCCGCTCCAGGGGGGCGAGCTTGACGGTCCGGGTGGTCACCCCGTCCTTGGCCAGGGTGACGACCCGGTCGCCGGGCAGCCAGCCGAGTTCGTCCAGGTGCGGGCCGCTGAGCCCGACCGTGCCGCGGCCGAACCGCTGCGAGGGGGCGGCGTGGATGTTCGGGTTGCTCAACGCGTCCCACTGGTCGTCGTACTGTTCCGGGGGGCCCCAGATGGGCCACGACGGGTCACGCCAGAACGTCGACCTGGGATAGGACAGGCCCGATCGGTTCAGTACGTGTGCGGTGACCGTGGCGAGGTCCCACAGCGGCGGGTCCAGCACGACCGGCGCGGTGGTCTCGTTCAGCGGGACCTTGGCGTCGAGTCCGACGGGGGCGTTGACCATCACGGCCAGGCGGTGGTTGGCCGGTACGGGGTTCGCCGTGTTCGTGCAGCTCTTGACCCTCGCCTCCGGGCTCTGTGCCTTCCACTGTTCGGCGGTGACCGACATCGGGAACCAGCCCTTCACGACCGAGCCGGCCATCGAGGCCCGGCCGCGTGACTGCTCGGCGATGAAGTCGGCGAGGCCGCCCTTGCCCAGGCCCTCGGTGGTGAACAGGTCCTTGAAGTACTGCGGATCCTTGGGCTCCTCGGAATGGTCGGCGAACTTGCACAGCAGTACCGACCAGGGGGTCTGCCCCTGGATGGGGGTGGCGAGCGCGGGTTGGGCGGGAAGCCAGGTCAGGGCCACTGCCGAGGCCAGCACGGCCAGGAGCGATCTTTTTAAGCGCACGGATTCTCCTCTGCGGGGCGGCAGACGACCCGAGAGTCCAGATCGGTCTTGCGGGCCCCTTTGATCTTGCTGAGGCGGACGAGTGCCCGCTGTCGAGCCCAGGGGCGCGGCTGGGACTAACCGGGAGATTAGGCAACGCCTTCATCTCGCGTCGTCCTCCGTGGGACTGATCGACGCTCCGCCGCGCAGTTGATCCCCGCCTCCCGCGGATCGACCGGGCGGTGCCGCGCCGGTTGTTCCAGCACGGGGCAGGAGCGCCGTACGCGGGGCTTCAGGCCCTGGAGTCACCTCCCTGGCCTCCGTCGCCGGTGAGCCGGGAGAGCAATTGGGGCAGACGGGGCATTTTGCGAAAGCAAAATATGGCAGTGTCCAGCTAATGTCCGTGATGCTAGTTTTGATCACTTTGGTATCCGGCGCGCTGGAGACGAGACAGGTGGGCTTGCAGCCATACACGACCGAGCGGGTGAGCCTCCGGTCGGCGGTCCCCGCGGTGCTCCGGCTGATGGCACGGAGGCGGCACGCGGTCGCCCTGACCGCCCTGGTCGTCTCGGCCACCGGGGTCTACTGCCTGCTGGGGCTGGTCAGGTACGACCTGTTCCGGGCGACCAGCATGGACCTGACGCTGTTCGACCAGGCGGTGCGGGGTTTCGCCTCCTTCGGCGCCCCGACCAGTCCGGTACGCGGCGTCAACCTCGGTCTGGGCATGGACTTCGTGCAGCTGGGCGAGCACTTCTCACCGATCCTGGCGGTGCTGGCCCCGCTGTACTGGCTGCATGACGGCCCCGAGACGCTGATCGTGGCCCAGGCGGCGCTGTTCGCGCTGGCCATACCGCCGCTGTGGCTGTTCACCCGGCGGACGCTCGGCACCGGCCCCGCCTACCTGGTCGCCGTCGCCTACGCGGTGTCCTGGCCGATCGCGAGGGCGGTGAACTTCGACTTCCACGAGGCCGCGTTCGCCCCGCTGCTCACCGCCGTCATGATCGAACGCTTCAGCGCCGGCAGACACGGCCACACCGCGCTGGCAGCGGCGGCCCTGCTGCTGGTCAAGGAGGACATGGGGCTGATGCTCGTCGGGTTCGGCGGGTACGTCCTGCTCCAGATGCGACGCCGGCACGGGACCTTGCACGGGGTCGTGTACGGGGGCATGTACATGGGGGCCGGCCTGACGTACACCGGTCTCGTCCTCGCCGTCCTCATCCCGTCCGTGGGCGGTGACTCCACCATGTACTGGGCGTACGGCCACCTAGGTGGCGACATGTCCGCGGTGGCCGTGCACGTCCTCAGCGACCCGCTGGGCGTCCTCGGCAGCCTCTTCAGCCCGCAGGTCAAGCTCGACACGCTGGCCTTCCTGCTGTGGCCGACCCTGCTGGCCTGCCTGTTCTCCCCGCTGACACTGTTCGCCCTCCCCCAGTTGCTGGAGCGCATGCTCTCGGACCGAGCGCAGTGGTGGGTGACCGACTTCCACCACAGCGCCATCACGGTGGCCGTCCTGTTCTGCGCGGGAGTCGACGGAGCCGCCCGGGTGATCCGCTGGGCACGAGAGCGCGAACCCGGCCTGAGCGAGCGCGGCGCGTCGCTGCTCTGGGCGGCCGCCGTCTGCGCCGTCGCGCTCACCCTCGTCCCGAGATTCCCCCTCGACCAGCTCATCAGGCCCGCCTTCTACGAGAAACAGCCCGATGTGGTCGCGGCCGAGCAGGCGGTCGCGGCCGTACCCTCCGGCGTGGTCGTCGCGGCCGTCAACCACGTGGGCCCCCGCCTGTCCGCCCGCACCACCGTCCTGCTGTGGGAGGACAGACCCCCCAACGCCCCCTGGATCGTCGCCGACACCGCCCGCGTCGCCTACCCCTGGGTCTCAGTCGACCGCCAACGCCAGCACGTCGACGAACTGAGGAGCCAGGGCTACCAGGTCGTCTACGACCGCGAAGGCTACGTGGTCCTGCACCGCGCCTGATCTTCTGGATGTCGACCCCGAGGGCCTTCGCTGAAGATCAGACACAAACGGAAGACCGGTTGGTCGAACTCGGCGTAGGCCATCTCGGGCATGTTCCGGCCGGGGCTGTGGCCGGCTCCGGTGACCGGAGTTCAAGCCTTTCCCCGAACTCCGGCAGGTCGGATACGGTGCCGGAGTTCAGGGAAAGGCTTGTTCGAGGGCCCGCTCAGCACCAGCCTGCCGGGCCGGACCACTCACGTAGGGGGCACTGGCACCGCCCGGTGCCCTTCTGTCGGACCGGACATCGAAACAGGTCACCCTTGTGATCATCGTGATCTCGCTGGGTGCGGCGTGCCTTCTCGGCCTCGGCTTCGTCGCACAGCAGCATGCGGCGTACCACCGGCCCCTGGAGGACATGCTGCGCCTGCGCCTGTTGCTGGACCTCATCCGCACGCCGTTGTGGCTGGCAGGGATAGGGCTGATGCTCTGCGGCCAGATCCTCGGCGCCCTCGCGTTGCGGGAGGCGGACGTGGCGAAGGTGACGCCGCTACTGGCGATGAACCTGCTGTTCGCGCTGACCGCGGCCCATGTCGTCTACCAGGAGCCGTTCGGACGCATGCTGCAGCTGGGCGCGGTACTGGTGAGCGGAGGAGTGGCGCTGTTCCTGTACGGCGGCCGGCCCCATGGCGGGGCTCTGCCCGGACCGGGTTCCATGCGGTGGCTGGCGGTGCTGTCGGTGGTCGTGGTGGCGGGTGTGCTGGTCCTGGTCGGTCTGCGGCGCTCCTTGCAGGTCAAGGCGATGTTGCTGGCGGCAGCCGCCGGGGTGCTGTACGGGCTGCAGGACGTGCTGACACGCAGCTCCCTGCTCACGCTGGACAACGGGCTGAACCTGGCCGGTACCTGGCAGCCGTACCTTCTGCCCTGCGTCGCGGTGGTGGGGCTGCTGCTCAACCAGAGCGCGTTCGACGCCGCCCCGCTCCGGATCTCGTTGCCGGCCACCACGGCCGCTGAGCCGATCACCGGGATCGTGCTGGGCGTGGCGATCTTCTCCGAGCGTCTGCGGGTCACTCCGGAGGCGCTCGCGGCGGAGGTGGCCGGCTTGATCGCGATGGTGACCGGAATCGTCATCCTCGGCCGGTCCTCGTTTCTGGCCAAGCCGACGCGGAATGCTCCTCGGCGCCCGGACGGGGAGCGGTAGTGGTCTCCGCGGTCCCGGTGTCGCCCGCGGCGACCAGCGATGCTCTGGCCTCGGTGCTGCGGCACCGCACGGCACGATCGGCGCCCCAGCACAAGGCGTTCCGCCCGGCTCTCATCGGCCCTCTTGGGCCGATCTGATTCGGGTCCGGCGAGCCCTGCCTCTCCGCAGGATCACCAAGCTGTACGCCGGAGGGCTGATCTTCAAGGCCCTGGCCGGTCCTGGACCGTTCTCGGGACCGGTCAATCATCTTCAGCCGATGCCTCTCCAGGTCGACCCGCTCAATCTCCTGGATGTCGATTTCGGAGGCCTCCGAAAAACGGGGGTCAGCCGAACTCGCCGCTCCGCACGCTGCGCAGGAAGGTGGTCCACTGGGTCGGGGTGAGGGTCAGGGCCGGGCCGGAGGGGTTCTTGCTGTCGCGAATGCCTCGGTGGCCGTCGGGCAGTTTCGCGACTTCCACGCAGTCGCCGCCGTTGTCGCCGGACAGCGAGGACTTGCGCCACGCGGCCGTGCCGAGCTCCCTGGTTACGTCGTCCATTGCTTCCTCGTCTCCCTGATCAGGTCGGATGAGGCTCGCTGCGTCTGGGCCTCACCGTGGATCGTCTCGTATCTTGCGATGATCTCCGCCACCTCGTCGGGATCACCGGTCACCTGGGCATACACGGAGGACTCGGCGTAGGCCATCTCGGGCATGTTCCGGCCGCGCGCGATCGCGAACGCTCCCATGAGCCCCGTGGTGTTCCATGAGTCGCGGGGGAGCACCTGAACGGTCACGCGCGGGCGTTCCGCCATCGCGAGAAGATGATCCATCTGTCCGGCCATCACCGCCTTGTTACCGACCGGGCGGGTGAGGACGCCTTCGTCCAGAACTACCCATAGCATGGGCGGGTCTTCCCGGTCGAGGATGTGTTGCCTGTCTATCCGCGCGGCCAGGCTTGTCTCCACCCGGTCGTGGGTGACACCCGGCTTGCCGCTGAGGAGCGCCCGCGCGTAGTCCGCTGTCTGGAGCAGGCCGGGAACGATCAGCGGTTGCCAGGTTCGCAGCGAGTCTGCGCTCTGCTCGATCTCCACCCAGCGCCGGAACCAGGTCGGCAGGCGGGTGGCCTGCTCGTTCGCCTTCCGCCCACGCCTCCTATGCTCACGAGGCGCGCAGCCTGCCGCACCGCCGTGACCACCTGTGGGAGCAGCCCACGCCCGCGCAGGTTCACGCCCGGATGACCGTGCGGCGGCGTCTTGGCCTGTGTGGTTCGTTGCCGGCCGCGGTGTCGACGCGACCGTTGAAGGTCTCCCCGCCCGCTGCTCCGCAGGCCAGGCTCGGACGGCACGCGCGACCGACAACGGCCGCAGCCCCAGGTCGGGGGCGCTCGCCCGATCTCACCGCTCCACGCGGACGACGAGGGGGCGCGACATGAGGGCGACTTCAGGACGGCACAGGGCCGGCGCGCCCATCGTCAGAGTGCGTCCCGGCCGGTGGGACGACGCGCAGCGGGCGGCAGCCGCTCAGCTCGACCGGCTGGAACCCGCCTGGACCGTCATGTACGGGGTGGGCAGCCGCCGATTCATCGAGATGGCGGAGTGGAACGCCCCTCATGCCATCAGGGTGGAGGCCGCCAACGTCGACGAACTGCGCCGGCGAATGCGGGAGTCCGAGCTGGAGCAGTTGTCAGGTTGACCTGCGAATCCGCTGGGAGTTCGATGGAAAGCCATTTTCTGCGGGCTCACTCAAGGGGCAGGTCCTGCTGCTCTCGGTGAGCAAGGACGTCCGGCTGTTCGGTTGATCCGGCACCACAGCGCTTTTGTCGGAGACGGTGTCTAGTGTCCCGCCCATGACAAGTGCGACGCAGGCGTACAGTTACGCCGCGCCTTCCAGTTTGGTAGACGGGCGTCTGGGGTTGTCGACGTCCGGTGGCAGAGCCCTCAGCGGCCCCGCTCTCGCGCCCAGGTTCTTCAGCGGGATGGTGACGCAGGCGGCGCCCGCGGCCGCGGCCCTGCTGGGCATAGCCGACGTGGCCCTCACCCGCTACCACCAGCCGCGTCCGGGGTGGACCCGCGACCCGGTCGTGACGTGCGGCGGTGATCGGCTCCGGTTCGAGTCGTTCTCCGCCTGCGGCGGGGTCTACGCCCGGCTCGACGTGCTCGACGGTGCCCTGGACGGCGAGGTGTTCGACAGGGGGACGACCAACGTCGACGTCAACGGGCCGCTCCGCGAGGCGCTGGCCAGGGTGGGCGCGCGCGACCCGCTCCACCTCGGCGTCGGCGCCGACGAGCTGACGGTGACGACGCTCGACGGCGCGGTGGTGGAGAAGAAGGTGCCGCTGCCCGAGCGGTGGCTGCGGGGCTTCGCCGAGGTGCAGGTGATCGCGGCGGGTATGGACCTGAGGACCGAGCTGGCGGGTATGAGCGCGGTGCGGTTCCTGCGCTCCCTGCCCAAGCGGGCGACGGCCGATCTCTGGGTCGTTCCCGCGGGCCGTGACCTGCGGGTCGGTGACCGGCCCGGCGCGGGAGCGGTGTGCCTGTCCGGCGTGGGACGCCTGGCGACGCTGCTGCCCCTGCTCCGCTTCGCCAAGAGCCTCAGGGTGTACGGTCCGGCCGAGACCGGCGACGCCGCGTCGAGCGCATGGGAGCTCGAACTGCCGGGGATGCGCTACACGCTCGCCCTGTCGCCGCAGCGCTGGCGCGGCTTCTCCGGAGAGGGCGCGGTGCTGGCCGATCTCGCGACCGACGAGGCCGAGGCCGACGCCGATCTGGTGGGCATGCTGCTCAACTTCGAGCCCGAGGTGGAGATCGGCCTGCTGGCCGACCGTGCCGGCCTGTCCACCACGCGGGTCCGCGCCGCGCTCACCCAGCTCGGTACGGCCGGCCGGGTCGGCTACGACCTGGCCGAGGCCGCGCACTTCCACCGCGAGCTGCCCTATGACAGGGAGCACGTGCAGCACCTCAACCCCCGGCTGACCGCCGCGAGGGCGCTGGTCGAGGCCGGTGCCGTACAGATCGCCGGTGACTCGGCGCGGGTGCGGACCGAGGGTGGAGTGCGCGCGGTCGGTCTGGCCGAGGGGTCGTGCACCTGCCCGTGGTGGTGGGACCACCGCGGCTCGCGCGGGCCGTGCAAACACGTGCTGGCCGCCAGGATCGTCGCCCGCAGCACCGTTGAGGTGGCCCCGTGACCGCCTGGCAGGAGGTGTGTGACCTGGTCACCGAGCGCCAGACCAGCTCCGTTGACCGCGGTCCGGCCGTTCGCTGAACGGCCGGACCGGCCGCGCTTGTCCACCTACCTGGGGAACAGAGCGTCAGCGGCCGGTTTCCATCAGGGCCAGGTAGCCGTCCTCCAGGGTCGGCTCGGCCGGGCGGGCGTAGGGGTCGGGGGCGGTGGGGGCGATGAGCCGGTAGCGCATTCCGGTGCCCTCGGGGACGGCGGCCACGACCCTGCCGTGCGAGGGGGCGGGGCCGGGGGTGGTCAGGGTCCACACCCGGTGGTCGGCCTGGGAGACCAGTTCGCCGACGTTCCCGGTGAAGGCGAGACGTCCCTTGGCGAGCACCGCGAGGAGACGGCAGGTCTGGGCCACGTCCTCGACGATGTGCGTGCTGAGCAGGACCGTGCGCTCCCCCGCGAGCTGGGAGAGCAGGGTGCGGAACCGGATCCGCTCCTCGGGATCCAGCCCGGTGGTCGGCTCGTCTACGATGAGCAGGCGGGGGTCGGCGAGCAGCGCCTGCGCGATGCCGACCCGGCGCAGCATGCCGCCGGAGAAGCCCTTGAGCCTGCGGTCGGCGTCCTGGGTGAGGGCGACCACTTCGAGGAACTCACCGATCCGGCGTCGCCGGGTGGTGCGGGAGTCGATCCCCTTGAGCAGCGCGATGTAGTCCAGGAACTGCCGCGCGGTCAGGTCGGGGTAGACGCCGAGGTCCTGGGGGAGGTAGCCGAGGGTCCGCTGGACGGCGAGGCGCCCTGCGGTGGTGGCGATGTCGTGGCCGCCGATGTGGACCGTCCCCGAGGTGGGTTTGAGCAGCCCCGCCAGGATGCGTATGAGGGTGGTCTTGCCCGCCCCGTTGGAGCCGAGCAGCCCGTACATGCCGGTCGGCACGTCGAGGTCGAGCCCGTCGAGGGCGTGTACGCCACCCCGGTAGGTCTTGGTCAGGCGGGAGATTTCGATGCGCATGTCAGGACTCCGTCCGGATGGCGTGGAGACGGGCGAGGGAGAGGACGGAGACCGCGAGCACGAGCATCACGCCGATCCACAGGAGGGCGACGGCCACGCCGGCCTCGGGCCGCAGGAAGTTCAGCGCGGCCTCGGAAACGGGGCCGTAGGTGTAGTAGTCGGGTGCCACGAGGACGTCCGGTGGTTGCTGTGCCGGCCGGTAGCCGAAGAGGCCATAGGCCACGTACCGGCTGTTGGGCGAGAGGATGCTGTCGGCCAGGGTGGGCATCATCCTCGGAGGGATGAGATTTCCCCAGAACCAGTAGACGACGAACAGCACCTGGAACAGCATCGGCGGCATCAGCAGAGGACCGGCCAGGGCGAGCGCTCCGACGAAGAGCAGCGCGGGCACGGTGGTCGTCACGAAGACCGCCACCGCCCAGCCCAGCGCGGAGGGCTCGCCCTCGGTGATCGCGTAGGCCACGGCCCGGCCGAAATAGGCGAGCGCGAACGGTACGGCGGTGGCCGCGCATGTGCCGAGGTATTTGCCGATCAACCGGCTGGTGTGACCGGTCGGGGTCGCGTCCAGGACCCCGACGACGCCGAGCCGCCGGTCACGGATGAGCCGGTCGGCGAGCAGGCATCCGTAGACGATGGGCAGCAGGAGCATGAGCAGGTCGGCCGACACGATCATGGCCGTTGTCGGGTCGTGCCGGTCGACGCCCGCGCCCATGCTCAGCTCCGCGTACGGCTGGCCAAAGGTGACGACGATCACCGCGAAGGTCAGCCCGTAGACGATCCACAGGACGGGCCGGCGGATCTGCATGAGGAACTCGTAGCGGAAGGTCGCGATCACTCCTTCTCACCCCCGAGAGTCCGCTCGGCGTCGCCGAGCAGCGGCCAGGCCGCGGCGGCGAGCAGTAGAGCGGTCGCCAGCAGGGTCAGCCGGTTGGGCAGCCACTCGTCGGGCGCCGTCCCGTACGTGGTGGCGAACATGTGGAACAACCGGAGCATCGGGTTCTCCTGAAAGAGGTGCGCGAGCATCTGTTCGAACAACCAGACGAACGAGACGATCGCGGTGGCGGCGGCGGCGCTACGAAGCGCGGCCGCGACGAGCAGGCCCAGGGCCGTCAGCCAGAGCATGGGAGACAGCCAGGCGAGTTGCCCGGCCAGGCCGTGGGACGCGGCTGGCAGCAGGTCCCACCAGCCGGTGACGACCAGCAGCGCCGAGACGACCAGGGCGCACAGGGCCGTCCACCCGACCATCACTCCCAGGCGGCGCAGCAGGGTCGCGCGGTACCCCACGGGCAGGGTGAGCTGCAGTTCCACCGCGCGGTCCCTGCCGATCAGCGAGGCGGCGGCGATGCCGGCCAGGAGCGGGATCCCCGTTTCCAGGATCGTCATCAGGAACCACGCGGTGTTCCCCTCCCGCGAGCCGAGCCGCGTGCCGAAGGCGACGAGGAACACGACGAGCAGGACAAGTGCCGGTGGGGCCAGCAGGGCCGCGGGACCGGCCCTTTTCATCTCGTGCGACCAGAGGCCGAGTGATCTCATGACCGGTGAGTAGCGTGGGTAAGCCGGATCGGTTCATTCCCGTCTGCGGGAAGGGCTGCTGTCCGTGGCCGTGCAAAAGTGGCTCTGGCGCAGAGAGCGGAGGTCCTTGGCTACTCGCCACATGGGCCGGCGCTTGCCACGTACGCCATCAAACACCTCTTAACTTAACGAACTACTACCAGCCGGGGTTGGACGGGGACGAGCTCCAGGACGGAGACCAGGGACGCGGATGGCATGGTTCTGGTCGGCGTCAGTCCGGCCTGCTCGAAGAGGTTCTCGTATTCGTTGAGGCTGCGTTCGCGTCCGGTGGACAGCGCCAGCATGTTGAGGTCCATCAGCGGTCCCAGGCCGGGTGTGCCCACCTTGTCGATGAGAAGTTCCATCACCAGTACGCGTCCACCGGGCCTGAGGGCTTTTCGGCAGTTGCGCAGGATGCGCACGCAGGCGTCGTCATCCCAGTCGTGCAGGACGAACTTGAGCAGGTGCACGTCCCCGAAGGGCACCTCCTCGAAGAAGTCACCACCGACGAAGGTGAACCGGTCCGTGACGCCCAGTCTCGCCGCGGAGGCGTCGGCCTCGGCACCCACGTGCGGGAGGTCGAGGACCATCCCGGCCAGTCCGGGATGGCGCCGCATGAGCGTCTGGACGAGGTTGCCGCCGGCGCCGCCGACGTCCACGACGACCTCGGTGCCCTTGAGGTCGATCACGTCCGCCAGCTGGTGGGCCAGGCCGCGCGTCATGGCCGTCATGGCATTGGTGAAGACCTCGGCCTCTCCCGGGACCGTGGTCAGCCAGTCGAAGAAGGAGGCCCCGAGGGCGGCTTCAGCCTGGGTGGTTCCGGTACGGACCGCGTCCGGCAACCGCCCCCACGGCAGCCAGTGCGACTCCGCCCCGCCCCACAACGCCAGATCCCGCAGGGAACCCGGGGCATCGGTGCGCAGGGTGTCGAGCAGGGGCGTGCTGACGAACCGTTTCCCGTCCGTCGATGCCGCCAGACCGAGTGAGGCACACGCCCGCAGGAACCGGAAGGTCGCCTCGGGGTCCAGCGACTCCGCCACAGCCACTTCCGCAGGGGTGGCACCGTCGGCCTGTAGATGATCGGCGATGCGCAACTCGGCCGCGGTCCGCACCAGTTGGGTGACCCAATACCCGGTCATCATCTGGAGCATGCGCCCCGTGTCATCCCGAGGCGGTTCGGCGGAACCCGCCGCGACGAAATCGTGCTCGAACAAAGTCATGTGCTGCGTCTTTCACTTCGGAGATGGGGCAGAGCCAGGAACGTTCGACCGGATCGCCCCCGAAGGGGCGGGGGCCTGCCCCGCGTGGTTCTGCTCGGCTGCTGGGGAGAGCCGGTTCACATCGCGGCGACCATGATGTGGGTGTCGAGGACGGTCTCGAAGTGCACGGGGACGCCGTCCCGCAGTCGCCACACGTGCGCGAAACGGGTCCTCATCGGCTTCCCGGTCGCCAGGTTCGTGCCGCTGTAGTGGCCGAGCGCGATGACACGGTCCCCGGCACTCATGATCTCCGCAGGGGCAACGGTGAAGTCCTGCCAATCGGTGACGAAACGGGAGAACACGTTCTTGAGTACCGCCTCGCGCCCCCGGTAGGTGCCTCCGTAGTGCAGACCCGGCGGAACGACCCATTCGATCCGCTCGTCGAGTCCCGCGAGCAGCGCGGCGACGTCACCCTGGGCGAGCGAGCTGTACAACGCCTCCACCACCGGGTTCCCCGTGGCGGTGTGTTCGTCGTGCTGGTGCGTGGTCATGTGGAACCTCCGTGCTATGTCGATGGGCGGCTGGCGCGCCCCGGCGGCCCGTCTCCGCGGCGCGAAACGCGTGTTCCGAGCGCTGCGGCCAAGCTTGCGCCAGCCTCCGTGGATCCTCCTCGTAAACCGGCTGACGGACATCGGCCGATCGACCTATATCGCTGGTCTACCCCCCTCCGGGGAGGGTTCGCTCTCCTCTACGGCGCGGCTGCCGGTGCGCACCCTGCGCGTGAGGAGCAGCGTGCGGACATGTCTAAGGCGCTGGAAAGGGACGGTTACGCTTGGGCGGTGGAAGACGTCCGGTTGGCCGAGGTTCTGGTAGCGCTGTCCCTGACAACCGACTTGGCCGCGGGCATGACCTTCGAAAAGGGGCTGCGGACCTGCGTCGTCGCCACGGTGTTCGCTCGCGACGTCCTCGCATGCGACCGGGAGACCTGCCGGGTGGTCTACGAGACGGCACTGCTGCGCTCGGTCGGCTGCACGTCCTTCGCTCCTGAGCTCGCGGCGATCTTCGGCGACGAGGTGGCGTTCCAGAGCGCGCTGAAGTACCTCGATCCGGGTCTCGACGTGCCTCTGACCGAACAGTTGCTCCGGCTCGGCGACTGGACGCGCGAGAAGGCCCAGCGGTTGACGGACACGCTGACCGAGGTGCTGCCCACGGCCGGGGTGGAGGCCATGCGCAACGGCTGCGAGGCCAGTCAGGCGCTGGGTTCGGGTCTCGGCGTGCTGCCGCAGACCCTCGCGGCGTTGAACGATGTGTACGAGCGATGGGACGGACAGGGCATTCCCCTCGGAACTGCGGGCGAGCACCTGTCCTTCGCCGCTCGTGTCGTCCACGTGGCCGAACAGGCTGTCCTGTCCCATGCGAGGGGCGGCGAGCCGGCCGCCATCTCGGAGGTGGTCAGGCGCGCCGGCGGCCACCTCGATCCCGAACTGGCGCGCGCTTTCGCAGCCGACGCCCCGAAGGTGCTCGCCCCGCTTGGTGAACCCGACGCCGTCGCCTCCGCGGTGGCCGCCGAACCGCCGCCGTACGTCACGTTGTCCGCGGAGGAGGTCCCCGGCCTGTGCGCGGTTCTCGGCAGGTTCGTGGACCTCAAGAGCAGGTGGCTGGTCGGGCACAGCGAGCACGTCGCGCGGCTGGCGGAGAGTGCCGGTCGGCTGGGAGGTCTCGCCGCCGATGAGGTGACCCGGCTGCGGTGCGCGGCTCTGCTGCACGACCTGGGGCGGGCCGGGATCTCCACCGACGTGTGGGACCGGCCCGGGCCGTTGAGCACCGCTGACACGGAGCGGGTGAGGATGCACACGTACTGGACCCAGCGAGTGCTGGAGCGCGTGCCCGCGCTCGCTCCGCTGGCACCGATCGCCGCCGCGCACCATGAGCGCCTCGACGGCAGTGGCTACCACCGCGGTGACTTCGGGACCGCTACCTCCCCCGCGGCCCGCATTCTCGCCGCCGCCGATGTGTTCGCGGCGCTGACCGAGCCGCGGGCGCACCGGGACGCCTTCACCGTCGAGGAAGCCGTCGGACATCTGACGCGCGAGGCGGACTCCGGCACCCTGGACCGCGCTGCCTGCGACCTCGTACTCCAGGCGGCGGGCGAACGGCCGTCCCGGCCCCGCTTTTCGGCCGGGCTCACGGCGCGGGAGGTCGAAGTACTGCGACTGGCCGCTCGTGGGCTGACCAACCAGCAGATAGGTGCTGAGCTGTTCATATCGAGCCGCACCGTGGGCCATCACCTCGGGCACATCTACGACAAGACCGGGCGGCGGACCCGGGCCGGGGTGGCCATCTTCGCCATGGAGCAACAGCTCCTGCCCTGACCGCCGATCGGCCTTCGCCCGGACGTCGGCGGCTGAGGCGCCGACGACCAGGGGCGGTCCGTCCGCGTCCGCCAGGATGTACGTCCTGGACCCTCGGTGCGTACCTGCTGTTCGCAGCGTTCCCCATCGAGGCAGACAGACCGGCGATATAGGTCGATCGACCGATGTCCGCCGGTCGGTCCTCAAGCAAGATCTGCGGAGGCGGAGCACGAGCCCGGCCGCCGGGCTGCGCGCGGTCCGGATGGAACGAGCGGTCACACGGGCCGCAGCCGGAACCTCGGGTTTTCCACCCCTTCCGCCTACACACCGCACGAGAAAAGGATCCACTGTGGCAACCACGCGCTCAGCACGCACCTTCTGGGAAGGCGACCTGCTCAACGGCACCGGCATCGTCACCTTCGACTCCTCCGGCATCGGTGACCAGCCGGTGTCGTGGCCGTCGCGCGCCGAGCAGGCGGACGGAAAGACCAGCCCGGAGGAGTTGATCGCCGCGGCCCACTCCAGTTGCCTCTCCATGGCGCTGTCGCACGGCCTCACGGAAGCGGGCACCCCGCCCCTCAGGCTGGTCACCTCCGCCGATGTGACGTTCCAGCCCGGCGAAGGCGTCACCGGCGTCCACCTCACCGTCGAGGGCACCGTTCCCGGCATCGACGACGACGCGTTCGTCGCCGCGGCGCAGGACGCCAAGGCCAACTGCCCGGTCAGCAAGGCCCTGTCGGGCACGACGATCACGCTCTCGGCCAAACTCGTCTGAACCGGACCGGACGTCTCCCGGGGTACCGCGCGCTGCGGAAGCGCGCGGTACCCCGTGCCATGAGTACCGCCGGGGCCGGGAACATCCGAGCCCGTACGCGGAGCGGTCACGCAAGCCGTTGAACCGGAAGGCCAGGCGGCGCACAAGCACGCACGCGGCACTTCACACCACTGTGCAAGATCATCTGGTTGAGGGAACCTCACTCGCCACAAAGGACTGCTTCGCGTCCTGGTCGCCGCTGCTCGTTCCCCGCGCACGCGAGACCGTGCGCACTGGCGTGAGCCCGCTGGGCGGACCACCGGCCGTGCCCGTAGCCGCCCTCGCTCCGCCGCGGAAATCGCGCGCGGGCGGAATCGTGTGTGACAGAAAGGGCAGTGAACGATGTCCGAAACGATCAGGCGGCGCCGTGAAGGCGACGGACGCCGTAGAAGCAAATGGAGACAGGCCCTACGAAGCCTGGCCGTGCCGCTGGCACTGGCCGTGGCCGCTTCGGGGGCCGTCGTAGTGGGACCGGTCGGGACGGCGCAGGCGTCGGGTTTGGACCCGACGGATACCCGCCGCAGCCTCGAGGAGGCCTACAACAGCCTTGAGGAGAACGCCCACCTGGACTGGATGGGGGATATCCCCGGCAGCACCAGCCTCGCCAAGTTGTCCGTTCCCGGGACGCACGACACCCTCTCCGTCTACGGCGGGGACGCGGTCGAGACCCAGCAAAAGCGCGAGCACGACGACGGGAGGGGAGGTGCCCCCCTCGAATTCCAGCTCGGCGCCGGAATCCGGGCCATCGACATCCGGGTCCGGATGGTTCAGGACGCGGACAACGACTCCAAGTTCGCGGTGCACCACGGCGCCTTCTACCAGAACGCCAACTTCGACGACGTGATCCGCGAGGCGCGCACCTTCCTGACCGCGCATCCGACCGAGACGATCCTGCTCAACCTGAAGGCCGAGTGCACCGAGAAGGTCGGGTCGTGCACCGACGTCCCCCCCGCCGAGGGGCCCGAAAACGCCCCCAGCGACAACGTACGGGTCCAGCAGATCTTCAACACCTACCGCGACGCCAACACCAACCTGTTCTGGATGCCGTCGGCCACCGGCGCGGTCGACGTGCCGACCCTGGACGCGGTGCGCGGCAAGCTCGTCCTGGTCAATTTCAGCGGGCCCCTCGGCGGGAACTTCACCGGCTACGGCTTCAGCCAGCTCAACCACGATCCCTGGCCGGCCGAGGGCAGCCAGCCCAACTGCTACGTCCAGAACGACTATCTGGTGCAGACCAGCTTCGTGATCGACACGAAGTGGGAGAAGGTCCGCCACCATCTGGAGCGGACCAACAAGGAGCCCGACTGCCGGGACTCGACCCAGCCCAACCACGACAAGATGCACTACAACTGGACCAGCGGCACGAGCCTCGGGGCCTACCCGTACATCGTCGCGGGCGGCCACGGCAGTGTGACCGGGGTGAACGATTTCCTTCACCAGTGTCTCACCGGCGTGAACGACCGCTGCGGCACCTCGATCGTCAAGCGCACCGGCGTCGTGATGATGGACTATCCGGGCTTCGGCCTGGTCAACGAGATCATCGAACGCAACGCGCTGTCGGTCTTCCCCGATCTGCGGATCATGCCGCTGGGGGACTCGATCACCTACGGCATCGGCAGCAGCACGGAGTCGAGTTACCGGGCGAACCTGTGGTCACGGCTCGACAAGCGTACCCAGAGGTTGGACTTCGTCGGTTCGCAGCAGTCCGGCTCGTTGCCCGACCGCGACAACGAGGGCTGGTCCGGCGCGATGATCGACACGATCGCGCAGATGGCACACTCCTCGGTGCCCGGCCACCAGCCGAACGTGGTCCTGGTGCACGCCGGAACCAATGACATGGACCGCGGCGACGCCGCCGGAGCTCCCGGCCGGCTCGGATCCATGATCGACCAAATCCTCGGCGACGCGCCCGAGACGACCGTCCTGGTGGCCACGCTGGTGCCCTCCCGGACCGCAGGGACACAGTCCAAGATCACCACCTACAACCGGGCTGTCCGCGATCTCGTGGCGAACCGCCGCAACGCGGGCAAGCGCGTGGCACTCGTCGACATGAGCGCCGTGACGACGAGCGACCTCAACGACTATCTCCACCCCAACGACGCCGGGTACGCGAAAATGGCGGACGCCTTCTACGACGGCATCGTCACGGCCTCCCACGCCGGCTGGATCAAGCACCCCGCCAGTGACACCGGCAACGGCACGTGCAGCACCACCCCGAACACATGGTTCAAGAGGGGCCGGATCGCCGGAGGTGTCGCGAACCGGGACAACATCCGCTTCGCCGACTTCGACGGTGACGGCAAGGCCGACTACCTCGTCGTCGATCCCGAGACCGGTGCGGTCGACGCCTACATCAACAAGGGCGGCGACGTCGGCGACACCCCCGGCTGGCACATCCGCCTCGGAGTCGCCGGTGGCGTCAGCGGCGGTTCCCCGGTGGTCTTCGGGAACGCCAACTGCGACAAGAAGGCCGACTACCTGGTGGTCACCCCCTCCAGCGGAGCTGTGCACGCCTGGCTGAACGCCGGGGGCGACTCGGGTGGCACCCCCGGCTGGATCGCGCGGGGCCGCATCGCCAAGGGCGTCGGCGCCACGGCGGACGACGTCCGCTTCGCCGACGTGAACGGCGACGGCCTGGATGACTACCTCGTCGTCGACGAGAGCGGCATGGTCGAGGCCTGGATCAGCAAGGGCGGTGACCCGGCGTAACGGGACCCGCCACACGGAAGACCGTCCGGGCCGAGGAGCCCGGACGGTCTTCCGTACGGGAAGGCGGGGGGCTCGGGGCAAGGTTCAGGCGGGCCTGCCCTTCGTGTCTTGTAAGGCTGTTTCATGGCCGGTGAGCCGTGTGGGCGCGCCGGATGGGTTCACCCGTACCGACGGCGGTCACGGCGGCGAGGGTCAGGGCCAGGGCGAGTCCGACCGTGGCCGGGCTGGTCGTCCAGAAGTCCCGGAAACCGTCTGGGACAGGTAGGTCGGTGGTGGTCAGCGCGTAGAGGGTCCACACCGCCAGCCCGACGCTCGTCGCGCCGGAGGGGTTCCAGCACACCGACAGCAGCAGGCTGAGCGCCGCGAGCATCGCCATCGGGCCCAGCCAGGTGGTGATCAACGGCACCAGCCCCCAGGGTGCGGAGTTCAGCGGGAACAGTGCCAGAGCCGCCGATGCGAGCAGTGCCAGAGCCAGGTCGTAGCCGAACACCAGCGTCAGCCGGGCGAGCAGGATGACGCGCGGCGACGTCGGCGTGGCGGCGACCAGCTCGAAGGCGTCGTCGTGTTCGGGGCCGTACGACGCGGCGACACCGGCCATGGCGATCAGCGGAGCAGCGAGGGTGAGCAGGAACTCCCCATAGCCGCCCTTGGCCATGACGAAGCCGACGCTGATCGCCATGACCAGCGCGGAGGCCAGCCAGATCGCCGGATGCAGCAGTCTGGCCTCCATCGCCAGCAGCGCCCACGCCCGGTAGGGCCTCGGGGTGGCCGGGGCCACCTCCGCCTCGTCGAGTGCGGACCTCATCAGGGCGGACCTCATCAGGGCGGCGCTCACGATCTCGGGGCCGGGCGGAGGCGGGACACCGTCGTGGATCTCCCGCAGTTCGGGCCAGTCGTGGATCTCCGGCGCCTCGGATCGTCCATGGATTCCTGACGCCTCGGGCCGACCGTGGATCTCCGATGGTTTGGGCCGGCCGTGGGCTCCCGGAGCCTCGGGCCGCCTGTGGGGTTCTGCCGGCTCAGGATGGTTGTTCATCGACGCATCCCCTCAGGGTCGCTCGGGCGTGGTGCAGGCGGCTTTTCACCGTGCCGACCGGGATTTCCAGCACTTCGGCGATCTCCCGGTGGCTCAGGTCGTCGAGGAAGGCGAGGACGACCACCTCGCGCTGGGGCAGCGGCAGCCGGGCCAGCGCCGCCCGCACCCGGTCGTCGCCCACGGCCAGTTCCTCGGGGCCGGGCAGGGGGTCGACGCCGTCGGGTGGTTCGGCCGCGAAGGGAGGTGGGATGCCGCGCAGCCGGTTGTGCGCCTGCCTGCGCGCCACCCCGAACAGCCAGGTGCTGACGCTGGAGCGGCCCTGGTAGGTGCCCGCCGAGCGCCACACGGCCAGCAGCGTGTCCTGGAGGATCTCCTCGGCGGTGCCCCGATCCCCGGCGAGCCGGTAGATGAAGGCGAACAGCGGCCTGGCGTACCGCTCGTACAGCTCGGTCAGCGCGCCCGCGTCGCCGTCTGCCACCCTGGCCAGCACGCGGGTGTCGTCCTCCCGCGCGCGGGCACGTCGGCGCGCGGCGCCGAACCAGCGCAGTGCCATCCCCTCGGTTCCCCCGTTCACGCCAGGTGGGTAGCGTCGGCCCCCGGTCGGGGTTCAATCGATCTTCGGGGGCGGTTTTCTCGCTGTACATGGGGATATGGGGTGAATCTCGCCCGGTGCTTCCTACTGGTCAGTAATGGTGCCTAGGGTAGATGGGTAGATACATCGCGTAAGGCGACAAGTCGCACCCCAGGGGGTTGCAAATGACGGCGCGAATGGGCACCGCACGGCTCGGTCCTGCCGAGCGGTCCGCCGCACTGGCGCAGATGAGCGCCGAGGAACTCGACGTGGTGGTGATCGGAGGCGGAGTCGTCGGAGCCGGGGTCGCGCTGGACGCGGCGACCCGGGGGTTGTCGGTCGGGCTGCTGGAGGCGCGCGACTTCGCCTCGGGCACCTCGTCCAGATCCTCCAAGCTGATCCACGGGGGGTTGCGCTACCTGGAACAGCTCAACTTCGAGCTGGTCAGGGAGGCGCTCCAGGAGCGGGCCCTGCTGCTGCAGCGGATCGCCCCGCACCTGGTGCGGCCGGTGCCCTTCCTGTTCCCGCTCAAGCACATGGGCTGGGAGCGGCCCTATGTCGGCGCGGGCCTGGTGCTGTACGACACGATGGGCTTCTCCACCGGCCTCACCCGGGGCGTGCCCGGCCATCGGCACCTGTCGCGTACCAGGGCGTTGCGGCTCGCGCCCGCGCTGCGGAAGTCGGCGTTCTCCGGCGCGGTGCAGTACTGGGACGCCCAGGTCGACGATGCCCGCTACGTGATGACCATGCTGCGGACCGCGTCCACGTACGGGGCCCATGTCGCCTCACGGGCGCAGGTGGTGGGCTTCCTCCGTGAGGGGGAGCGGGTCACCGGCGTCCGGGTGCGCGATCTGGAGAGCGGCCGTGAGCTGGACGTGCGGGCCCGCCAGGTGGTCAACGCCACCGGCGTGTGGACCGACGACATCCAGGAGCTGGTCGGCGGGCGCGGGCAGATCCACGTGCGCGCCTCCAAGGGCATCCACCTGGTGGTGCCGCGCGACCGGGTCCACTCGCTCACCGGGATCATCCTGCGCACCGAGAAGTCGGTGCTGTTCGTCATCCCCTGGGGCCGTCACTGGATCATCGGCACCACCGACACCGCGTGGGAGCTGGACCGGGCACATCCGGCGGCGTCGCGGTCGGACATCGACTACGTCCTCGACCATGTGAACGAGGTGCTCTCGGTCCCGCTCACCCACGAGGACGTCGAGGGCGTCTACGCGGGGCTCCGGCCGCTGCTGTGGGGAGAGTCCGAGGAGACCTCCAAGCTCTCCCGCGAGCACGTGGTGGCCCACCCGGTTCCGGGGCTGGTGATGGTGGCCGGAGGAAAATACACGACATATCGTGTTATGGCGAAGGATGCGGTGGACGCGGTGGCGCACGGCCTGGACCAGCGGGTCCCGCCCTCCTGCACCGACCGTGTCCCGCTGGCCGGAGCCGAGGGTTACCAGGCGCTGTGGAACTCCCGGCAGCGGCTGGCCCACTCCTCCGGGCTGCACGTGGCCAGGATCGAGCACCTGCTCCAGCGGTACGGCTCGATGATCGACGAGGTGCTGGAGCTGATCGAGCGGGACCCGTCGCTGGCCAAACCGCTGACCGGAGCGGACGACTACCTCCGGGCGGAGGTGGTCTACGCGGCCACCCACGAGGGGGCCAGGCACGTGAACGACGTGCTGACCCGGCGCACGCACATCTCGATCGAGACCTTTCACCGTGGCGTGGCCGTGGTCGAGGAGGCCGCCCAGCTGCTCGCCGGGCCGCTGGGCTGGGACGACGAGCAGGTCAAGCGCGAGGTGGGCTACTACACCAAGCGCGTCGAGTCGGAGCGGCTCTCCCAGGAGCAGGACACCGACCAGGAGGCCGACGCCATCCGCCTGGGCGCCCCGGAGATCGTGCCGGTGGCCGGTCCGGAGGTCCACCCGGTCTAAGGCCCCGCCACCCGGCCTTCCGCCCGCCGCGTGTGTCACCGGCCGCTCCCGCCGGATCCCGCCTTCGCGCCGTACGAAGACGGGCAGCGGGTGGACGGGAACGGCTCCCACCTGGGAGGTGGGAGCCGCGGTGAGCCCGGGTTCAGCGGGTGAAGGCCTGGAACTCGGCGGCGCGCAGCTGGTCCCTGGCGGGGCTGGCGGTGCCGCAGTCGGTGGCGGAGTTGGGGTCGGCGTCCTGCTCACCGGCGTAGAGCGGGTTGCCGGTGCACTGGGTGGAGACGGCCCGCAGGGTCAGGTGGGTCGCGGTGGTGGTCGGGATCTTGAAGGACTTGATCAGCAGGTCGGCGCCCCGGGGGCGCGGCAGGCGGGTCTGGAAGGCGTCGGCGGGACTGGTGTAGACGACGGAGAAGGACGCGGGCGAGGCACAGTCCTTCCTGGTGGCGTCGCAGGCCAGGACCTCGAAGGCGCGCAGGGCGCTGAAGCGGTTCTGGCCGCCGGGGTCGGCAGGGTCGCCCACGTTGGGCCGGAGCATGGCGCTGACCTGCACCCGGCGGACCTTCACCGGGGCGGTCCCGGCCAGGTCCACGGTGACGGCCTTGCCGTTGACCGGTCCGGTGAGCGAGGCCCAGTTCGTCGCCTCGGTCTCGTCGATCAGCTTGCCGTGGTTGACGCCGTCACCCGTCGCCGTGGCGCCGAGCGCCGCCGAGGCGACGTTCTTCGGCACCGCCAGCGGCAGCGGCAGCTTCACACCGGGCAGCACCGCGAACTTCACCCGGGTGTGCCCGAACCCGTTGCCCACGACCACGAAGTCGTAGACCCCCGGGGTCATCTCGACGGTGTCGCCGAGCTCGGTCGCCGGGTCGGTGTCGGCCACCGGCACGACGCGGCCCTCGTAGTCGCCGACGTACAGCCGAAGCGCCGCGTCCTTGGCCTCGGCCAACGGCTTGAGCTGGAGCTTCCCGTTCTTCCCCGCGGGATCGACGAAGCTCGGCGTCGGATCGGGGTCGTTCGGCCCGGTGCTCGCCGCGCCCTGGCCGAGGCCGTGCTCGGCGAACGCCCGCCACATGATCGCCTGGTTGGCGCCGCCGAACCGGATGGCGTCGGCCGCGAGCAGCGCGTCGCGGTGGTCGACGTAGCTGACCGCGCCGGAGGCCATCAGCAGCAGCGCGTCGAAGGAGACCTGCGCCCAGCGGCGGTTACCGGGACACTGGTCGAGCGGGGTCTGGCCGTCGGCGCACGCCTTCTGCTTGGCCGGGGTGCCCTCGCCGTACTTCTTCAGGAACGCCTTGCGCACGTCGTACTGGGTCGCCGACCAGATCTCGCCGTCGGCGTGCACCTGCTGGCCGACGAGGTCGTAGGCGATGCCGCTGTAGTTCAGCGGTGAGGTGGCCATGTCGTAGTTGCGGATGCCCGCCTTCCTGTCGCCGGTGACGTAGCCGCCGGTGACGGAAGGGGTGTCGCCTGCGGGGCGGAAGCCGTACTCGGCGAGATATTCCATCGCCAGCAGGTCGGAGGTGCTCTCGTTCATGGCTCCGGCCTGGGCGCCGCTCCACCCGGCGTTCGGGCCGGCGATCATGCGGCCGGAGATCGCGTGGGTGTACTCGTGCCCGATCACCGACATGTCGTAGTCGCCGTCCACGCAGGGGGAGTAGAACGAGCCCGCGATCGGCTGCCACAGGTACATGTTGCTGATGGGGGCGATCCCGTCGGGACCGGTGATCTGGTTGGCGTTGTCGCGTACGCTGAGCACCCGGGCGCCTGCCTGCGCGTTGCCCTGCTCGGGGTCGCCGCCGAGACCGCCGCGCCCGCCGTTGTCGTTCTGCATGTTCCAGGCGGTCTCGGTGAACCCGAGCCGGTAGGACCAGTCGTGCATGCGGTTGTGCATGACGTGCAGGTTGGCGATGGCGGCTTCGAGGTCGGCCTCGCCGGGCTCGTCCAGGGCCGCAGGGTCACACTTGGCGGTGTGCCACCTGTTGGTCCACGGATAGGCGTACTGGCGGCTCGGCGTGGCCACGTTGCTCCGGGTGCCCACCGAGAACGCGTCGCCGCTGGCGCGGTTCTCCACGGTCTTGGCGGCGTTGCCGACGCTGGTGTTCGTCGAGGCGTCCGTGGCGTGGGTCAGGTCCCAGGCCTTGCCGGTGGCCGGGTCGGCCCCGACCAGGTCGCAGCCGGGGCCCGCGGCGGGGCACCAGGTCCTGCGGGTGTCGGTGGCGGAGTAGTCGCCCGGCGGGTTGGCGGGGAACGCCTTCCAGTTGGGGTCGTCGGGCGCGGCGTGGTGGTCCACCAGGTTCTCGCGGGTCAGGATCTCGCCGCTGACCGCGTCGACGTGGGTGGTGTACGCGGCCGGTTCACCGTCGCCGCCGCCGATCAGGACGACCTGGAACGCGTTGTGCGTCCCGTCGGGGGCGGGCACCGCCGTGGCGGTGGCCTTCTTGACGGTGGCCGTGGCCAGGTCGATCCCGCCGTCCCTGGCCGCGATCTCCAGTGCCTGCTGCTCGGTGAGCCTGGCGGCGGGCGGGGCCTCGGAGGAGCGGGAGAGCGTCGAGGTGACGTGCAGGACCTTGCCGTCCCGCACACCGACCACGACCTGCCCGTCCACGCCCGCGGGCAGGTCGCCGAACCTCTGCCTGAGCAGTACGGCGTAGCCGCCCCCTATCGGGTTGACGGCGATCTTCTCCAGCGCGTCCACCGCCTCGCCGGAGAGGCCGAAGAGGTTCTCGTTCGCTGTGAGATAGGCCCGCGCGGCCTGTTCGGGGTCGGCGCCGAGGCCCTCGGCGAGGGGGGCGGAGCCGGTGACGACGGCGGGGGTGCCGAGGGCGTTCCACCGGATCGTCGCGGTGCTCGCCGCCGATCTGGAGAGCGAGGCCGGGGGCGCGATGCTGCCGTGCCGGTTGTCCAGGTCGGGCTTGGCGCCCTGTTCGGCCTGGAAGTCGTGGGCCTTGGGAGGCTGGGCGCCGGGTTCGCTCTGCGCGATTCCCGGCAGGGGAAGGGCAAGCGCCGCGGTCGCGGCGGCGATGACGGTGATGCGTAACCAGGGTCTGGTCGACACCGATCCTCCTGCGGAGAGATGGCCGTCGTTGGCCATGCCACACGCGGATCACGTGTGTTGCGCAAGAGGTAACACTTATTCAAGTGTCATAACAAGATCTTGTAAAGGCTGATATGTCGGTGTAATAGGAGGTTCTGTGGAGCGCCCGGGGCGGTGAGGGGCACGCCCCCGGCGGTGGGCCGGGGGCGCGGATTCGGGAGGCTCAGGAGAAGGGAATCCAGGCCTGGTCGGCCAGCTCCTTCAGGTCGCTGACCTTGAGGCCGAGGTCGGAGACCGTCCACAGGCTGTCGCCGATCACGACCGAGCGGCGGATGCCCGGGTCGTAGGGGGCGAAGCGGGTATCGTTCACCGGCTTGGGTTTGGGGTGGACGATCGTGCCGGTCCTGGTGATCGCGGAATCACCGATGTTGAGGACCAGGGCGACCCCGTTGGTCTGCTCGGGGCCCGTCCAGGAGTTCAGCGGCAGGACCGCCGTCCCGGTCTTGGCCCAGTACAGGAAGGCGTGCGGGTCCCACTCGGCCTCGGAGCCCGAGTCCTTCTGGAACATCTGCGACAGGCGGCGCGGATTGGCCGGATCGCTGACGTCGAACAGGGAGACCTGGGTGCCGAGCGTGCGGCCCTTCTCGCTGGCCTCCTGGCCTACGCCGATCAGTCGCCCGTCACCCGCCGGGTGCAGGTAGGCCGAGTAGCCGGTGATCTTCAACTCGCCGGTCTTCCTCGGCGCCGCCGGGTCGCGCAGGTCGAGCGTGTAGAGCGGGTCCACCTGCTTGAACGTCACCACGTAGCCGACGGGGCCGATGAAGCGGACCGAGTAGATCCGCTCGCCCAGCCCCAGATCGCCGACCCTGCCCCTCTCGGCCAGAGTGCCGGAGTCGAGCACATAGACGGCGCTGGAGCTGTTCTGCCCGACGGTCGAGGTGGTGGCGACCCGCAGGTGCCCCTCGTGCTCGGACAGGGAGTACTGGTTGAGCAGCCTGCCAGGCACCTTGCCCGAGGCGACGTAGCGGGGTGCTCCGGCCGCGGTGATGTCGAACCGGTGGACCTCGGTCTCCTCCGGAGGCTCCTCCGGCGTCGGCGTCGGCGAGGCCGTGTCACTCGGCGGGGTGTCGCTCGGCGGGGTGTCGCTCGGTGTGGGGGTCGGTTCCGGGAGCAGGGTGGGAGCGGGATCGAGGCCCGAGGCGGCGGCCGGGGTCGCGGCGGCCGTGGGAGTGGCGGCCGGGGCCTCCTCGACGCTCGCCGGTTCGATCGACCTGGGCCACCACCAGCGCGGGTTACTGGTCACGTACAGGCTGGAGCCCGTCCCGTAGACGGTGTCGCCGTCGGCGGCCACGCTGATCGGGGCCGTCTCGGCGAGCGCCTGGGACAGGTCGAGGGTGTGCACGGTCAGCATCGACGTCCCGCTGTACTCCGCCGGGTGGCTGACCCGCTCGCAGTCGACGGTGTGGTCCGAGGTCACGCCGGTCGCGGACGTCAGCTCGTACTTCGGCAGCCACGCCTCGATCGGCGCCGTCGCGACGACCTCCGTGTTCCGCCGGGTGCGCTCGTTGTCCGACAGGTCGGGCCCGGTCTCGGGGAAGTCGATCCGCGGCTGGCTGCGGACCACGATCCGCACCGCCGAGCCGACCATCCTGGCGTCCACGTGGGAGCCGTCCGGGGTGAGCGAGCCGATCACCTTCGGCTCCCCGGACAGATCGACGAGGACGTAGCGCGGCCCCGGGCTCGGCGCGCGCTTGGCCACCGCGCCGTACGGGATGATTCCGCCGCCGGAGAAGAGCACCAGCGCCCGGTCCCCGCTGACCAGCAGGTCGGCCGGGGCCCACGCCTGCTCGGCGTCCACCAGCTTGAGCGTGCCGGTGACCTTTCTGGTCGCGGTGTCCACCACCCTCAGCACGCCGCGGTTGACGGTGATCACCCGGTCGCCGTCGGTCTTCACCAGGTCGGGCTCGTCGACCCCGGCCTCGTGCGTGTTCGTGGTGGAGTGCTCGGGCGGAGCCGCGCCGCCGACCTTGGCGGCGGAGGCGTCCGACCGTGCCTCCGCGTACAGGATCGGGGGGCTGCCGAGGCCCCACGGGCCGACGTTCTTCGCCGTCGCCGCGCGCAGCCCGGCCAGCATGTCGTCGCAGCCGCTGTAGGAGACCAGCCTGATGTTCCCCAGCTTGACCGGTGCCGCGGGGCCGGCGCCGCTCCTCGTCTCCGTAGAACTGCACGCCGTGGCGAGCAGGGCCGCGGCGAGGGTGACCGCGCCGGCTGTACGAATCGATGTCCTCATGCCACTACGACGGATCGGAGAGGGGTGTGGTTCAACACTTCGCTACCGGTGAGTAGCCACGGCACGCCTCCCGCGATTACCCTGCGAACATGGCCGTTCCCCCTGAAATGACACGGGCCCTCGACCCCCGCATGATCGAACGTGTCGTACCGTACGTGACCTCCGCCGGCAAGACGCAGGAGATCACCGCGCCGTTCACCGGCGACGTGCTCGCCGAGTTGCCCGTTTCCACCGCCGACGACGTCCGCGCCGCGCACGCCGCGGCGCGGGAGGCACAGCGGGCGTGGGCGGCGCTGCCCGTGAGGGAGCGGGCCGAGCCCTTCCTCCGCCTGCACAACGCCATCCTCGACCGCCGCGAGGAGATCCTCGACGTGGTCCAGTGGGAGACCGGCAAGGCGCGCAGACACGCCTTCGAGGAGGTGCTCGACGTCGCGGGCTGCGCCCTCTACTACGCGCGGCGGGCCCCCGGCCTGCTGGAGACCAGATCGCGGGCCGGGATACTGCCCGTCGCCACCAGGACCGCCGAGGCGCGCCGGCCCCGGGGAACGGTGGCCCTGATCTCGCCGTGGAACTACCCGCTCTCGCTCGGTGTCACCGACGCCGTACCCGCGCTGCTCGCGGGGAACGTGGTGGTCCACAAGCCCGACACCCAGACCGCGCTGTCCACACTGTGGACCATCGATCTGCTGGTCTCCCTCGGGATGCCCCGCGAGATCTGGCAGGTCGTGCTCGGCGAACCCGACGAGGTGAGCGACCCGCTGCTCGACGGCGCCGACTACGTGGCATTCACCGGCTCCACCCGGGCCGGCCGGAAGATCGCCGAGGAGGCCGCCAGGCGACTGATCGGCTGCTCGCTGGAGCTCGGCGGCAAGAACCCGATGCTGGTATTCGACGACGCCGACCTCGACATCGCGACCCAGGGCGCGCTGCGTGCCTGCTTCACCAACGCGGGGCAGCTCTGCCTGTCCATCGAGCGGCTCTACGTCCACGACTCGGTGCACGACGCCTTCGTGGAGAAGTTCGTCCGGCAGGTCAGGAACATGCGGCTCGGCGCGGGACTCGACTGGAACGTGCAGATGGGCTCGCTCTCCTCGCTGCGGCAACTGGAGACGGTCGGCGCCCAGGTGGACGACGCCGTCGCGAAGGGCGCCAGGGTGCTGGCCGGCGGGAAGGCCCGCCCCGACCTCGGCCCGCTGTTCTACGAGCCCACCGTCCTGGCCGACGTCGACGAGAGCATGGAGCTCTGCCGCGCGGAGACCTTCGGCCCGGTGGTCGCGGTCTACCGCTTCGGCGACGACGACGAGGCGGTCGAGAAGGCGAACGACACCTCCTACGGGCTCAACGCCTCCATCTGGACCCGCGACCTGTCCCGCGGGCGCGCGCTGGCCTCCCGGATCAAGGCGGGCACCGTCAACATCAACGAGGGATACGCCTCGGCCTACGCCTCCTACGACGCGCCCATGGGCGGGATGAAGGCCTCGGGGCTCGGCCGCCGGCACGGCGCCGAGGGGCTGCTGAGGTACACCGAGGCGCAGACCATCTCCAGCCAGGCGCCCTGGCTGGGCTTCGAGCCGATCCTCGGCATGGCGTACGAGAAGTACGCGGACACCCTCGCGGGCGCGCTCAGGGTCATGAAGGCGCTTCACCTGAAGTGAGGCCCCGGGGGAGTCGGAAGCACATCCGGACCACTCCGGCCAGGCCCACCGGGCCGCGACGGCGAACGTCCGTCACGGCGCCGCGCCCCGAGGTCACCTGAGCCGCCGGAAACCGCCGAAGGTCGTTACTCGAAGGGAGTCGTCGTGTTCGACTACGACGTGCTGGTGATCGGCTCCGGCTTCGGCGGGAGCGTCTCCGCGCTGAGGCTGACCGAGAAGGGCTACCGGGTCGCGGTGCTGGAGGCGGGGCGCCGCTTCGACGAGGGCACGCTCCCCAAGACCTCCTGGCGGGCCCGTGACTTCCTGTGGGCGCCGGGGCTGGGCATGAAGGGCATCCAGCGTATCCACCTGCTCCGCGGCCAGAAGGGCACCGGGGTCATGGTCCTGGCGGGCGCCGGGGTCGGCGGCGGCTCACTGGTCTACGCCAACACCCTCTACGAGCCGCTGGAGGTGTTCTTCCAGGACGCGCAGTGGTCGGGCATCACCGACTGGAAGGCCGAACTCGCCCCGTACTACGACCAGGCCAGGCGGATGCTGGGTGTGGTGCTCAACCCGACGGTCACCAGGGCCGACGAGGTGATGCGCACCGTCGCCGAGCGGATGGGCGTGGGCGACACCTTCCACCTGGCCCCGGTCGGCGTCTTCTTCGGGACCCCGGGCGTCGAGGTCGACGACCCCTACTTCGGCGGGGCCGGCCCACGCCGCAGCGGCTGCACCGAGTGCGGCGAGTGCATGACGGGCTGCCGCCACGGGGCCAAGAACACGCTGGTCAAGAACTACCTCTACCTCGCCGAGCGGGCCGGGGCGGAGGTCCTCCCCGAGACCACGGTCACCTCGGTCGCCCCGGCCGGCGGTGGCTACCGGATCGAGACGCACCGCACCGGCGCGCCCTGGCGCCGCCGCACGTTCACCGCCGAGCAGGTGATCTTCGCGGCCGGGACGTACGGCACCCAGCGCCTGCTGCACCGGCTCAAGGCCGCCGGGACGCTGCCCCGGCTCTCCGACCGATTGGGCACCCTCACCAGGACCAACTCCGAGGCCCTGCTCGGCTTCGAGCGCCCGTCGGTCAAGGGGGAGAAACTCAACCACGGGGTGGCGATCACCTCCTCCATCCATCCCGACGCCCACACGCACATCGAGCCGGTCCGCTACGGCGACGGTTCCAACGCGATGGGCCTGCTCCGCACCCTGCTCATCGACGGCGGCGGAGCGCCGCGCTGGCTCAGGTTCCTCGGCGAGGCCCTGCGCAGGCCCCACCTGGTGCCGAGGCTGTTCAACCACCGCCGCTGGTCCGAGCGCACGATCATCGCGCTGGTCATGCAGGCCAAGGACAACTCGATCACCCTGTCCATGCGCAGGGGGCTCTTCGGCCGCAGGCTCCGCTCGGGGCGGGGCCACGGCGAGCCCAACCCCACCTGGCTGCCCGCCGGTCACGAGTTCGTCCGGCACGCCGCCGAGGAGATCGGCGGCATGCCGGGCGGCACCTGGCTCGACCTGTTCGACATTCCGGCCACCGCGCACTTCCTGGGCGGCTGCGCCATCGGCACCGGGCCGGAGACCGGGGTGATCGACCCCTACCACCGCGTCCACGGCTATCCGGGCCTGCACGTCGTCGACGGTTCCGCGATCTCCGCCAACCTCGGCGTCAACCCCTCCCTCACCATCACCGCCCAGGCCGAGCGTGCGATGGCCTTCTGGCCGAACCGGGGAGAGGCCGACCCGCGCCCCGCCCAGGGCTCCCCGTACACCCGCCTGACCCCCGTCGCCCCCGCCAACCCCGTCGTCCCCGCCGCCGCCCCCGGCGCCCTCCGTCTCCCCATCGCCGGCATCACCTAGCAGCACTTCGCGCGGCGCGCGTTCGGCTCGATTGGCGGGGTGTGGTGGATTCGAGCAGGATTCCGATGTGATGTGGAATGTTGAGGAGTTCGCACGCGCGGCCGGGGTGACCGTCGACGAACTGGCCGCCTACGTGGCGGAGAGCCAGTCGGGGGCGACGCCGGTCATCCGGCGCAGGCCCCCGGGTGAGCTGGCCGAGCGGCTCGGGCTCGCCCGGTGGATCCGCGAGGGAGGGATGACGGCGGAGGCGTACCGGGAGTTCCTGCGCGACTACCTCGCCGAGGGCACCCGGATGCACCATCCGGCCTACCTGGGACATCAGATCGCCGCGCCCGACTTCCCCGCCGCGCTCGCCGACTTCGTGCACGGCGCGACCAACAACCCGATGGCGGTCTACGAGATGGGCGCCTCGGCGGCGACCGTCGAGTTCGAGGTGCTGCGCTGGATGCTGGGCAAGGTCGGGTTCGGTGAGACGGGCGGCGGGGTCCTCACCCACGGCGGCTCGCTGGCCAACCTCACCGCGTTGCTGGCCGCGCGGGCCTCAGCGGCCCCTGAGGCGTGGACCGACGGAGTGCCCGGCGACCTCGCCCTGCTCGTCCCGGCCTCGACGCACTACTCGCTCACTCGCGCCGCCGCGATCCTCGGGCTGGGGGAGCGCGCGGTCATGCCGCTGGACGTGGACGGGCTCGGCAGGATCGACGTCGCCCGCCTGCCCAAGGCCATGGAGCGGGTGCGCCGGGCCGGGCGGCGGCCGATGGCCCTGGTGGCGAACGCCTGCGCGACCGGGACCGGCCTGTACGACGACCTGCGCGGGGTCGGGGAGTTCTGCGCCGCCAACGGCGTCTGGTTCCACGTGGACGGCGCCCACGGCGCCTCGGCGCTGCTGGCCGCCGAGCACCGCCACCTGCTCGACGGGATCGAACTCGCCGACTCGCTGATCTGGGACGCGCACAAGATGCTGCGTACCTCCAGCCTGGCCGCCGCGGTGCTGACCCGGCGCGAGGGCGACCTGGACGCGGCCTTCCAGCAGCGGGCCAGCTACCTGTTCTACGGGGAGCAGGGCTTCGACCTCATCGGCAGGACCGTGGAGTGCAGCAAGGCCGAGCTGGGCCTGAAGATCTTCCTCAACCTGGCCTGGCGGGGCGAAGGCGGCCTAGGCGAGCACGTCGCGCGGCAGTACGCCACCGCGCACCGCTTCTGGGAGCTGGCCCGCGAGCGGCCGGGCTTCGAGTGCCCGTACGAGCCGGAGAGCAACATCGTCTGCTTCGGGTACGGCACCGCCGACCCGGTGGACGTCCGCGAGCGTCTGATGGCGGACGGCGCCTTCCAGCTGACCTCGGCGGAGCTCGGCGGGGTCCGCCACCTGCGGGTGACCGTCATGGCCCCGGCCACGGACGACAAGACGCTGGAGGCGCTGCTCGACCGGATCGCCGAGCTGGGGGGTTCCGCCGATCCCCGGTGAGTCCGGGAGCGTACGGCCCGGCCGGGCCTCAGCGAATGCCGGAGTCGGGGTTGGCGGCGTCCCAGCGGCGACGCGACTCGGCGATGCCGTCGCGGTGCTCGGCCGACCAGTCGGCCAGGGCCCTCACCAGGTGGGTGAGGCTGTGCCCGGTGGGGGTCAGCTCGTAGTCGACCTGCGGCGGGACGACGGGGTGGACGGTCCTGGTGATCAGGCCGTCACGCTCCAGGCGGCGTACGGTCAGGGTGAGCATCCGCTGCGAGATGCCGGGGACGGCCCGCTGGAGCTCGCGGAACCGGCGCACTCCCTGGGCCAGCTCCACGACCACCAGCACCGACCACTTGTCGCCGATCCGGTCCAGGACCTCGCGGATGCCGCAGTCCTCGCCCCCGCCCTCACCGAGGCCACCGGGAGCGCCGTCTCGTACGAGCCCGGCACCCTCGCCGGGGCCCGGGAGGGCTTCGTCACCCTGGGCCTGGCGCCCTTCCAGGTCCCGATGCTGGTGAGCACCTACTCCAGCATCGCCAACGGGTTCATGAACGGGACGGACGGCGACCTGCGGAATCTGCTCGGCAGGGCTCCCCGGTCCGCCCTGGAGACCATCGTCGCCAGGCTGCCCGCCTAGAACCGTTCCCCGCAGGTCGGTCAGGGGCGCCGGATCACGTACGGAACACGGGCCCGGGGCCGCTGCGCGCGTAGCCGGGAAGTGCCCGTCGGCGAGCCGGGGCGACGAACGTGGTCCTGATATAGCGTCGCGACCATGAGCGAACTCGACGGCCGCCTCCGGGCGGTATGCGACCTCACTGTGTCCGGTGTCCGGGAAATGGCCGGGCGGCACGAGTACGACGGCCTGATCCAGGACCTTTCGCCGGCGGGGGTGCGCGCCGGGCTGGCCGCGCTGGGGCAGGGGCCGCTGCCCGGGGATCCCCATGACGCGGCGCACCTGCAGATCTTCGAGGAGGCCAAGCGGGTGCAGTTCGCCGAGCTGGAGCTGCACCGGCGCAGCCCCATGGAGCACCTGGGCAACCTGGACCTGGCCACCTACGACCGCGAGTACGCCCCCGAGGCCGAGCGGAACGCCGCCAAGCAGGCCCACCTCGCCCGCTGGCCGGAGGCGGTGGACAACGCGGTCGCCTCGCTCGACCTGCTCAGCGCCCCCGTCGCGACCGCGCTGCTCGGAGCGGTACGCGGTCTGGCCGCCGGGGTGCCCCGCGACGCGAAGGAGAGCGTGCGCGAGGCGGCG
The DNA here is from genome assembly GCF_000721075.1 of Streptosporangium amethystogenes. Lineage (GTDB taxonomy): Bacteria > Actinomycetota > Actinomycetes > Streptosporangiales > Streptosporangiaceae > Streptosporangium > Streptosporangium amethystogenes. The sequence continues at coordinate 179,894 of NZ_JOEQ01000010.1, read as the reverse complement.
TTCCGGGCGCACGCCCGGCTGGTGGAGCACGTCGAGAAGGCCGCGTACTCCGGCGACCCGGACGCCTCGCTCGGCGCCGCAGGCCTGGCCCGGCTGATGGGCGCGGGTGACGGTCTCCCGGTCGACCTGGGGCGGCTCGCCGAGCGCGCCGACGCCGAGCGCGACCGGCTGATGGCCCGGCTGACGGAGTCCTGCGCGGCGCTGGGATTCGGGGATCGGCCGCCGCTGGACGTGGCGCGCGAGCTCGTCAAGCAGCACCCCGGCCCCGAGGGCGTGATCGAGGCGGCCAGGATCGGCACCGAGAGTGCACTCGCCTTCACCAGGGAGAAGGACCTGGTGCCCTACCACGACGGGGAGTGCCTGGTCGGCATCGCGCCCGAGTCGCGCCGGTGGGCCATGGCCATGATCAGCTTCTCGGCGCCCGGCGAGCCCGACGGCCCCTCGTGGTACCACATCACCCCGCCCGACCCCTCGTGGCCGCAGGGCGACATCGAGGAGTGGCTGGAGGTCTTCAGCGAGACCACGCTCCCCGCGATCAATGTGCACGAGGTCGCCCCCGGGCACTTCTCGCACGGCCGCGCGCTCCGCCGCGCCCGCTCCGACGTGCGGCGGACGCTGATGTCGCTGGCCTTCATGGAGGGCTGGGCGCACTACGCCGAGGAGCTCTGTGTCGAGGAGGGCTTCGCGCCCGAGGACCCGCGCTTCGAGATCGGCGTCTGGCTGGAGGCGCTGATCAGGGTGACCCGGCTGGCCTGCGCGATCGGTGTGCACTCCGGTGCGATGACCGTCGAGGAGGGCGCCCGCCGCTTCGCCGCCGACACCCACATCGCCGGCTCGGCGGCCCTGTCCGAGGCGGCACGGGCCACCTTCGATCCCACCTATGGCCGCTACACCTGGGGCAAGCTGGAGATCCTCGACCTCCGCGACCGGGCCAGAACCGCCTGGGGCTCCGACTTCGGCCTCAAACGCTTCCACACCGCCATGTTCGACCTCGGCTCCCCACCCCTGGGCCTCCTGGACCACGCCCTTCACTCTCGCCCCAACGCCCGGTAGCTCCACCCGGCATCACTCCACAGATCAGGGTCGAGGGCCGCTCGGCCATCGACGACGATCGGAACGGCGGCCGACCTCACCAGCTTGGCGGGGTCGGCCTCGATGAACTCTGGCCAGGCCGTCAGGTGTAGCAGCACCTCCGCACCTTCCACGGCCCCGCCAGCGGCAAGCGCGTATCGCAGTTCCGGGTGCAGGTCCCGGGCGAAATCCATCGCGGCGGGATCGTAGGCGGTGACGATGCCGCCCTCATGGTGGATCGCCAGGGCCACGGCCAGCGCGGGTGAGTCACGTAGGTCGTCGACATCAGGTTTGAAAGACAGTCCCCATATTCCGACGCGGCGGTTGGTCAGGTCACCACCGCAGGCGTGCCGGGCCAGATCCACGGTATGAAGCTGGCGGCGCTGGTTGACCCTGTCGACCTGAACCAGCAGTTCCAGATCCGCGCCGACACCGTGCGTGCGCCCTTGGGCGATGAGACTCCGTACGTCCTTGGGCAGGCAACTGCCGCCGTAGCCGACACCGGCGTCCAGGTATGCGTCGCCGATACGGGGGTCCAGCGCCAGTGTGTGAGCAAGGGAGGACACATCGGTTCCCGTCGCCTCGCACAGCGAGGCGACGGCGTTGATGAAGGAGATCTTCGTAGCGAGGAAGGCGTTCGCCGCGGTCTTGCACATCTCTGCGGTCGTCAGGTCGGTCACGACCATCAGCGCGCCGGCATCGAGTTGTGCCTTCCGAACTCGGCGTAGCAACTGTTCGGCGTGCTCGTCGCCGGAGGCGATGCCGAGCACAATGCGTGAGGGGCGAGCCACGTCAGCTAAGGAGGTGGATTCCCGGAGAAAGTCCGGAGAGCAGGCGACCGTCACCCGTACATGCGCCGGAGCCATGGAGCGTGCGAGTTCGGCCAGGTGCCTCGTAGTGCCGACGGGCACCGAGGATTTCACCACGATCACTGCGTCACGGCGCAGTCGTGACGCAAGATCGATCACGGCTCTCTCGAGATCACCCAGATCGGCGGCGAGTGCTCCGATCTGCTGTGGCGTACCGACGCACAGGATGTGCAGATCCGCGAAGGCTGTGGCGTCGTCGTAGGAGTCGGTGAAGCGAAGCTTTCCGGGGCTACCGTGCGAGGCTATAGCCTCAGCCAGACCTGGTTCGTCGAAGGGCGTACGGCCTGCACTGAGTATGCGCATGGTCTTCGGGTCGGCGTCCAGGCCGAGAATCTGGTGCCCCATGCGGGCCATCCCGACCGCGTAGGGGAGGCCGAGGCGCCCGCAGCCGATGATGTTGATCTTCATGCTTCACTTCCTTGCAGAGAGGGACGATGAACACGTGCGAATGACGGTGATCGGGTGTGGCCATCTAGGCGTGACACACGCGGCCTCGATGGCGGAGATCGGCCATGAAGTGGTCGGCGTCGACATCGACGCGGCCAAGATCGAAACGCTGAGTTCAGGTAGAGCCTGGTTCCACGAGCCGGGGTTGGACGTGATGCTCGCCCGCCACATCGCCTCCGGACGACTGCGGTTCACCACGGACTTCGCCGAGGCAGGTGAGTTTGGTGAGATGCACTTCCTCGGGGTCGCCACTCCCGGCATGGCCGACCGTGACGACTACGATCTGTCGCAGGTCTTCGCTGCGATACGTTCGCTCGCGCCGCACCTGCACCAGCCTTGCATCATCGTGGGTAAGTCCACGGTCTCTGTTGGCACGACGGAGGCGACCCAGGAACTGGTAAGAGAACTTGCTCCGGCAGGGGAAGGCGTGGCCGTCGCCTGGAACCCCGAATTTCTGCGGGAGGGCCACGCCGTGCAGGACACGTTGCGCCCGGACCGCATCGTTGTCGGCGTGACCTCCGCCGAGGTCGAGGAGAAGATCCGGAAAGCGTACAAACCGATCACCGACGCTGGGGTGCCACTTGTCATCACCGACCCGGCCACCTGTGAGCTGGTGAAGGGCGCGGCGAACGCCTTCCTGTCGATGAAGATCTCCTTCATCAACGCGATGGCTGACATCTGCGAGGCATCCGGTGCCGACGTCACCCAGCTCGCCGACGCCATCGGCCTGGACCCACGCATCGGCCGGGCGTTCCTGGACGCCGGTATCGGCTACGGCGGCGGCTGCCTGCCCAAGGACACTCGCGCATTCGCCGCCAGAGCTCGCGAACTCGGTGTGGACGGTGCTGTGGACTTGTTGACTTCGGTGGATCGGATCAATACCGGCCGCCGCGAGCGAGTGGTTGAGATGGCGCGGAAAGCCTGCGGTGGTGACATGGCCGGTCGACATGTTGGCGTGTGGGGGGCGGCGTTCAAGTTCGGCACTGACGATGTGCGGGATTCCCCGGCACTGGACGTCGCGGCGCGTCTCCACTCGCTTGGAGCGACGGTCACGGTCTACGACCCGATGGCGATGGAAAACGCTCGCCTTGTTCATCCGGAACTTGGCTATGCCGGAGATGCCCTGACAGCCGCTGCCGGAGCTGACGTCCTGGTTACCATGACCGCCTGGCCAGAGTTTCGGGACCTCGATCCGGAAGCCGTCGCCAAGGTTGTGAGCCGGCAGATCATGATCGACGCTCGAAGCGCCCTCGACATATCCAGGTGGCAGGATGCCGACTGGGCAATGCACCGGCTTGGTCGGAGCTGATGCCTGGTCTCTCACGGACGCTCACCGATGATCACGGCGGTCTGCAGAGTCGCCGTGAATCCTCCAGACGGTTCCACAGCGGTCAGTGCATCCCGTAGCGCTTGTTCGTATTCCTCTCGGAGGCCGCCGAGCACCGCCCTTGAGGAGAAGGCGTAGGTGTACTGCAAGCCGATCAGCTTGTCGGTGGTGAGGTCCAGGCGGTAATCGGTGCGTAGGACTCGTATACGAGGGAAGTCCGACCGACGCAGCACCGTCTCGTGGTCTTCGGTGAGGTACTGGAAGGGGGCGTCCGGTCCTGCGGCGCGGTGGGTGCCGAGAAACCGATCGCGGATGCGGTCGAGAATCGGTTCCCACCATGCCTTTGGTGTACCGAGCGCGTGGCTGACCACTATGGCGACGAACCCCCCGGACGTGGTGATCCCATGCAGGTCCGCTAGAACCTGATCTCGGTGCATGTAGTGAAAGGCATCGCCGATCACCGTGCCTCGGACAGGCGGAAGAGCTGACACAGTGGACGAGTCGCCTTGCCGCCAGTCGATGTTTTCGATGCCACGCTCGATGGCACGCTGACGGCCGACTGTCAGCATCTCTCCGCTGGGTTCAACTGCGATCACTGGAAGACCAAGCTCAGCGAGACGTACGGCGATCACACCGGGCCCGCTCCCCAGGTCCAGGACGGGTACGTCGTCGGCGGCGGCACGAGCGGTTTCGGCGATGTAGTCGATGAGCACACCAGGGTGTTCCGGTCGATACCGAACGTAAGCGTCGGCGGTGGTTGTGAAGATCGTTTCTGGGTTGGGATAGTGAGTACGAGCTGGCGGTGCGATCACGTCTGCCTCCGAAGCATTCACCCGGCGAGGGTGGCGCTGAATGAGCCCGCCTCCCCGTGAAACGAGGCGGAGTCATGACTGTCCTTTGCGGCCGCCCGCCATCGCCAGTGGCGATTGACGCCCTGTACTCGGGCACATACGGTCCGGAGTGAGGGCGTCACATGCCCCCTTGTCGGATGCGGCCGATCGGGGAAGGGTGGGGCGTGACTGCCCTGTCAGCTGCTTCTGTGCCTTCTTGTGGAGAGAGTAAGTGCCGACATCTCACGACAGGCGATGCGCTAGTGCGATCCGTGCCCGTGCACTGGCCATATACGGTGATCGGCTTCCTTCGCAGGTCCTGCATGATCTCGCACAAGAGATCCGCGCCTGTTGCGGTCACGGTCACCTTAAAAGCGCCCGGCTCGCCCGGGGTTGGACTGTCTCTGAGGCGGTTGCTCAGCTCATCGCGGTCGCTCAAGTCCCGCGTGGAGTGGACGAGCGGGCTTGGCGCCGTTGGGAGAACGGGAACCGTCCGGACGATGATTACCAGGACCGGCTCGGCAGACTTTTCGAAACCGGGCCGGTCCAGCTTGGATTCGGCATCGACTACACGCCACACCCGCCGGGAGGTGATCTTACGAACCGCCGTGACGCCCTGCGTCTGGGGGCTGCGGCTCTCGTCGTCCCCGACATGCTGATCACGAACGCCGAGAGCGAAGCCCGCGAGCTGACCCGCCGCAGCGAACAGACCGATCTCGGGCCGAGCAGCCTGGAACATCTCCAACAGGTCATCGAAGACTATGGACGGTATTACTCCCGATACAGTGCGGCCGAGCTGTGGCAGGCCGCGCTCGGGGACCGCCGTCACGTCGCAGAACTGCTTCAGCTGCGTATGACGCTTAGACAGCGCCGTGAGTTGTACGTCGCCGCGGCCTGGCTGTCGTTGGTCCTCGCATGGACCGCTCATGACCGAGGAAACGTACGGGTCGCGCTCGCGTACGCGGCCGATGCCCGTCATCACGCGGGGGAAGCCGATCACGATGAGACGGCGGCGTGGGCATGGGATGTGGAGGCGACGACCTGGCTGTACGACGATCAGCCGCACGCAGCGCTCCGCGCCGCCCAGTTGGGAGCGGGCCGGGCCTCGGCGGGAAGTGCCGCGCAGACGCGCCTGACCGGGCAACTGGCTCGGACCCATGCCCGGCTCGGCCACGAGGCTCCGGCCTCCGACGCGCTGGAGGCGCTCCGCGATCAAGCCGAGTGGCATGCACCGCATGCGACCGGGCTGTTCAGCGCCGATGCTGTACGGGTCTGGTCGGTCGCTGCGACCTCCAGCCTGTGGCTCGGTCGTGACGGGCAGGCCCGTGACTTCGCCGGACAGGCGATGGAGGTGTACGAGCGGGCCCCGCAGGTGTCTCCGACCAGACGAGCGATCACCGCCTTGGACCTCGGGGTCGCCTGCGCCCGGCTGGGCGACCCGGAACAGGCCGTCGCCCACGGCCTGTCCGCGATCTCCACGCCGCGTTACGCCGCCGCGATCGTCGCTCGAAGCCACGACCTCGGTGCCACGCTGGAACGCGCCTACCCCAAGGCCGCAGTTGCGGCACGGTTCCGGCAGGGAATGGCAGAGCTCGAAAAGCAGCCCTGACCGGAGATCAACGGCATCGCTCCGTATGATCCGGCGATCGCGGGATCAGCGGTCGACGGCGGTGGCGCCGCCGTCGACGACCAGGTGGGTGCCGGTGATGAAGGACGCCTCGTCGCTCAGCAGGAACCGTACGGCCGCGGCGACCTCCCCGGGGCGGCCGAGGCGGTGGAAGAGGGACTTGCGTTCGAAGGACTCCATGAAGCTCTGGTCGCCGCCGGTGGCTTTGACCAGCATGGGGGTGTCGATGTAGCCGGGGCAGACGGCGTTGATCCGGATCGGCGCCAGCTCGTGGGCCATCGAGCGGGTCAGGCCGAGCATGCCCGCCTTGGAGGAGCAGTAGGCCGGGATGAACGCCTGCCCGACCAGGCCCTCGACCGAGGAGATGCCGACGACCGCGGAGCCCTCCTGCTTGCGCAGGTCCGGAAGCAGGGCCTTGACCAGCAGGGCGTGGGCGCGCAGGTTGACGTTGAGCACCGCGTCCCAGGCCGCCTCGGTCAGCTCGCCGACGCTCAGGGGCGCCGCGATCCCGGCCGCGTGCACGAGGCCGCCGATGGCCCCCAGGGCGTCGCGGCTGGTGGCGACCGCGGCGGGAAAGGACGAGGCGTCGGTGACGTCGACGGTGACGGCGATCGCCGGGGCGCCGTTCATGGCGACGAAGGAGGCGGTCTCCTTGGCGCCCGTCTCGTCGAGATCCCAGATCGCGACCGGGCGCCCGGCCTCGGCGAGCGCCAGCGCGCAGGCCCTGCCGATCCCTGACGCTCCGCCGGTGACGACGACTCCGGTACCTGTCATGGCCTGCCTCCTCGACTGATGGTGAGCCACAGGTTAGCTTTGTGGCCAAGCGGCCGCTAGGTATGGTGCGGCCGGAGACGGCGCGATGTGTGAACCGTCAGTTCAGTGGTAACACGATGCGGGAACCGTCAGGCTGGAGGAAACGCCATGCGTGAACTGTCAGGCAAGATCGCGGTCGTCACGGGGGCGGGCAGCGGGATCGGCCGGGCGCTCGCACTGGGCCTGGCGGCGGAGGGGATGGCCCTCATGCTCGCCGACATCGACCCGGGCCCTCTCGCGGAGACCGCCTCGCTGGTGGAGGGGGTCAAGGTGCTCACCGAGATCACCGACGTCTCCGACCGGACGGCCGTGCAGCACCTCGCCGACCGGACCTTCGGCGAGCTGGGCGCGGTCCACGTGCTGTGCAACAACGCGGGGGTCTTCCAGGGCGGCCAGATGTGGACCAGGGAGCCCGAGGACTTCGCCTGGCTGCTCGGGGTGAACCTCTGGGGTGTGCTCCACGGCATCCGGGCCTTCGTCCCCCGTATGATCGCCCAGGACACCGAGGGGCACATCCTCAATACCGTCTCGGTCTCGGGGCTGTTCGCCGCGCCGTTCTCCGGCGCCTACTCGGTCTCGAAGTACGCCGCGTTCGCCGCCTCGCAGTCCCTCGCCCAGGATCTCGCGATGGCCGGCCACAAGCTCCGGGTGACCGCGCTCTGCCCGGGTGGGGTACGGACCGGTATCAACCGCTCGGAACGGGTCAGGCCGGAGAATCTCCTGGTCGCCGGGCCCACCGAGGACGAGGTGGCCTCCGCCGGGATCATCGACGGCCTGGTGGAACGGGGCATCGACCCCGAGCAGGTGGCGCTCGCCGCGGTGGCGGCCATCCGTGAGGAGCGTTTCCTGGTCTTCACCCATCCCGGCTACGCGGCGGGCCTGCGCGAGCAGACCGAGGCCCTGCTCGCGGGGGCGCTGCCCCCGTTTCCCATCTACGAGTAGCGTGCTGACGGGCACCGATAGACTGGCAGCACCGCTCTGTTCCTTTTGGGGGTCTTGGTGTCTGAGTTCGACACGGTCCTGGTCGTCGATTTCGGCGCGCAGTACGCGCAGCTGATCGCGCGAAGGGTACGTGAATGCCACGTCTACTCCGAGATCGTCCCGTCGACGATGCCGGTGGAGGAGATGATGGCCAAGAAGCCCAAGGCCATCATCCTGTCCGGCGGCCCCTCGTCGGTGTATGCCGAGGGCGCTCCGGCCGCCCCCAAGGGCCTGTTCGACACCGGCGTGCCGACCTTCGGCATCTGCTACGGCTTCCAGGTCATGGCCCAGGAGCTGGGCGGGGAGGTGGCCAGGACCGGCACCGCCGAGTACGGCGGCACCCACCTGGAGGTGAGCGAGCAGGGCGTGCTCTTCGCGGGGCTGCCCGCGAAGCAGTCGGTCTGGATGTCCCACGGGGACAGCGTCTCCGCCGCTCCCGAGGGCTTCACGGTCACCGCCACGACCGCCGAGACGCCCGTCGCCGCCTTCGAGAACCCCCCTCTGGGCCTGTACGGCGTCCAGTTCCACCCCGAGGTCCTGCACTCCGAACACGGCCAGACGGTGCTGAAGCACTTCCTGGCCGCCGCGGGCTGCCGCCCCTCCTGGACGATGCTCAACATCGTCGAGGACGCGGTCGAGGCGATCCGCGCCCAGATCGGCCCCGAGGGCCGCGCCATCTGCGCGCTTTCCGGCGGCGTCGACTCCGCGGTGGCCGCCGCCATGGTCCAGCGGGCCATCGGTGACCGTCTGACCTGTGTCTTCGTCGACCACGGGCTGCTGCGCAAGGGTGAGGCCGAGCAGGTCGAGCGCGACTTCGTGGCCGTCACCGGGGTCAAGCTCCGGGTGGTCGACGCCCAGGAGCGCTTCCTGAAGGCGCTCGAGGGGGTCACCGACCCCGAGGAGAAGCGCAAGATCATCGGCCGCGAGTTCATCAGGGTCTTCGAGGACGAGCAGCGCGCCATCATCGCCGACGGCCCCGTCGACTTCCTCGTTCAGGGCACTCTCTACCCCGACGTGGTCGAGTCGGGCGGCGGCACCGGCACCGCCAACATCAAGTCCCACCACAATGTCGGAGGTCTTCCCGACGATCTTCAGTTCTCGCTGGTGGAGCCGCTTCGCGCGCTGTTCAAGGACGAGGTCCGCCGGGCCGGCGAGGAACTGGGCCTGCCCGCCGCCATGGTCTGGCGTCAGCCGTTCCCCGGTCCGGGGCTGGGCATCCGCATCGTCGGCGCGGTCAGCCGCGAGCGTCTGGAGATCCTCCGCGAGGCGGACGCCATCGCCCGCGAGGAGCTCTCCCGCGCCGGGCTCGACCGGGAGATCTGGCAGTGCCCGGTCGTGCTGCTCGCCGACGTCCGCTCGGTGGGCGTCCAGGGCGACGGCCGCACCTACGGCCACCCGGTCGTGCTGCGCCCGGTCTCCAGCGAGGACGCCATGACCGCCGACTGGTCCCGCGTCCCCTACGACGTGCTCGCCCGCATCTCCACCCGCATCACCAACGAGGTCCGCGAGGTCAACAGGGTGGTGCTGGACGTGACCAGCAAGCCCCCGGGCACCATCGAGTGGGAGTAGGCGCTTCGCCGGAACGCGGTCGACCGGCGGCCCGGTGTCCCCGGTTCCGAAGGCGCGGAACCGGGTAGCGAGCATCGAGGTCAGGGCCGGTGCCGATCTTCGCGTGCCGGTCCCGCCGATGGCGGGGTTTCTCGGAGTGCCGAGGGGTAGGTTGGTGCGGGTGTCCTCCCCAATGATCGGCGCGAGCTCCGCCAGGACCCCCGTTCCCCGTCTGGCGTGGCTTGACGCGCTGCGTGGGATCGGCGCGGTCGCGGTGTTGCTGGAGCACATGCTGCCCTGGTTCATGCCCGCCCTGCGGCCGTACTGGTTCAACCTCGGGATGTACGGCGTCCTGGTGTTCTTCCTGGTCAGTGGGTACATCATCCCGGTTTCGCTGGAGCGGCGCGGTGATGTGCGGGCCTTCTGGGTCAGCCGTGTGTTCCGGCTCTACCCGATCTACCTGCTGGTCGCGGTAGGCGTCCTGGTCATGGCGATCTGGATGCCCGTCCGTGAGCAGGTGCCCAGGGACCTGGCCTCGGTGTCCGCGCACGCCACGATGTTGCTGGACGTGGTGCACCTGGGCGGCCTGGCCGACACCATGTGGACGCTCTCGTACGAGATGGTCTTCTATCTGATCGTCACCGCGCTGTTCGTCGGCGGGGTGCACCGTGCGAGCGGTGCCTTCGCCATCGGGTTCGGGGCGGTCGCGGTCGTGGCCGGGCTGGTGCTGACGGCGCCGCCGATGAAGGGCTTCGGGCCCGCGTACGTGTCCGGCGTGCTGTTCTTCGTGGGTCTGGCCTGCCTGATCGGCGGGCGGTTCACGAAGATCGCCGCATATGTCCTCGGCGCGATGGCCGTGGTGCTGCTGATCTTCTCCGGTTTCGTGCCGTGGCTGGGGGCGGCGATTCTCGCGGTGATGTTCGCCGGAACCGCGATCCGCCGCTGGGAGCACGGAGAGGGTCCCCTCTGGCCGGTGGCGGTCGCGACGGTGCTCGTGGCGCTGGCCCCGGTCTGGTCGGAGCAGGCCGGCTGGTGGTGGGTGCAGCCGGGACCGTGGTTCGTCACCATGGCGCTGGCCGGGGGGTCGTTCGCGGGCGCGATGGCCCTGCGCGAGCGCCGGCTGCCCAGGTTCCTCGTCTGGCTGGGGCTGGTCAGCTACTCGGTCTACCTGCTGCATCACCCGCTGCTGCGGATCGCGCACGCCGTTGTCGGGGACGTGCGAGAGGCCGGGCCGGTGCTGCAGCTCTCCCTGTCCGCGGCGTTCGTGCTGGTGGTGCTCGGCCTGAGCCTGCTCACCCACCGCTACGTGGAGCTTCCCATGCAGCGGTTGGGCAGGCGGCTGGCTCGGCGGCGGTCCGCGGACGAGATCGCCGAGAGGACGCCCTCAGCTGAGATGGCCAGGAGGGCGTCCTCGGGTGAGGCGGCTCAGCTGTCGTCCTCGGGTGACTCCGCGAAGTCGCCCGGGTCGCCGGTGGGCGACTCGGAGGTCAGGTCCTCGTCCTTCTCGGAGCCGACGGGGTAGACCTCTCCGGCCTTCGTGGCCTTGGCGCCGCGCAGCGAGGAGACCGCCACCACGTGGTAGCCCTGCTTCTGCAGCGCGGTCAGCAGCTTCGGCATCACCTTGACCGTCTGCTCGACCCAGTCGTGCATGAGGATGACCCCGTCACGCTTGGCGTTCTTGAGCACCTCGTCGTAGATGGCCTTCTCGTTCTTGGTCGCCCAGTCGCGGGAGCCGCCGTTCCACAGGACGATCGGCATGCCCATCTCGGTGGCGATCGCCGCGACCCGCTGGTCGAACTCGCCGTAGGGCGGCCGGATCGTCGTCGGGTACTTCCCGGTGGACTTCTTGACGATGTCCTGGGTCTTGGTCAGTTCCTCGCGGATCCTGTCCTCGGACAGCTCCCGCAGGTGCGGGTGGCTGTAGCTGTGGTTGCCGATGTCGTGGCCCTCGGCGACCATCCGCTTGGCGAACGCGGGGCGGGACTTCACGTACTGACCCTCAAGGAAGAACGTCGCCTTGGAGTTGTACTTCTTGAAGGTGTCGAGCAACTTGTCGGCGTACTTGCCGGGGCCGTCGTCGAAGGTCAGCGCGATGCACTTGACCTTCGCGCAGTCCACCGGCACGGGCTTGGGGGCGGGCTTGGCCTTGCTCGCCGCCCTGGCCGTCGTTTTGGGCTGTTCCGCACTCCACGCGGCGGTCGGGGTAGCGATCATGGCCAGCGCACAGGAGGTGGCCAGCAACATTCGGACAGGAGACTTCATGAGGGGATCTCCGGGTCAAATCGACGTCGGTCGAGTGGGCATCCTATCGAGATGCCTGATGGCTGTTGGGGCTGAAGCGTCACGATGTCCTGTGAAAGCCCATCTGCTCCGGTGATCGCGGCACCGCGTGCGCCCTACCGCAAACTTGCCGTCTCCCCAGGTCATAACTGTGTATAGCGGCGTGGACGCGTCCCGCCGCCGCCCGATGATGGGCAACGGCCCCCTGCCGTAAAACGCTGGGGAGAGCATGACGATCGCCACGGCGGTGCCGCCCTCGGTCGAGGGGGAGCGGGGCGGTGTTCGCGACACCCGCGACCGGCGGTTCACACTCGCCTGCTACGCGACCGGCCAGCTCGTGCTGCTCGGCTGGTGGCTCGCCTTCCACCCCGGGTTGATGAGCCCGGACTCCGTCACCTACGTCGCGCACGTCACGACGGGCCCCTGGGTGGCCGGCCAGTCGGTCGCCTACGACGCCCTGCTCGGCCTCTCGCTGAGGGTGACCGGCGACCTGTCCCCGGTCACCCTCGCGCAGACGGCGGCGATGGCCGCCGCACTGGCCCACCTCGCGGGCGCGCTCAGGTCGCTGGGCGTGCGCGGGCGTGGGCTGCTCGCGGCGCTGGGATGCGCGGTGCTGTCACCGCCGCTCGGCGCCTTCACGGTGACGATGTGGAAGGACGTGCCGTTCACGGTGTGCGCGGTGCTGGCCGCGGGCACCGCCGTGCGGCTCGCGACCGGGCCCGCCGTCGTACGGCGCGCGGCCGGGCCGCGGGACACGCTCAGGAACAGGGTGCTCAAGGGTGGGTGGACCTGGGATCCACGGCTGGCCGCGCTCGGTGCCGAACTCGCCGGGCTGGGGCTGTTCAGGAACAACGGCTTCCTCGTCGCGCTGATCGCCGCGATCCTGCTGCTCCCGCTGCTGCCCGCGGCCCGCCGCCCGCTGGCGGCGGTGGCCTCGGCGGCGGCGGTGGCGACGCCGCTGCTGTTGCTGGGCGCCGGCTACCCGGCGATGGGCATCGCGCCACCGTCCCGCTCGTTCGCCTACCAGACGGTGTTCGGCGACCTCGCCGTGGCGTACGGGGAGCGCCCCCGGCTCTTCGACCGCGAGCAGCGGACACTCCTTGCCACGATCGCCCCGCTGTACGTCTGGCGGCGGGGGGCGACCTGCCAGACCATGGCGCGCGTCTTCTTCGACCCCGCCTTCAGCCACTCGCGGGCCGAGCAGCGGATCTCCGACGTGCTGGAACTCTGGCGCGGGCTGCTGGTCCGCGCGCCCGGTGTGATGCTGAGCGCCCGGGTCTGCCGCGCCGCGCTCGCCTGGCAGGTCGGTTCGACCTCGGGCGAGCCCGGCGGCGAGCTCTACCGCTTCTCGCTGCGCGATCCCCGGCTCCCGGACGGCTGGGCGGGCACCCCGGCGGCCTCGGCGATGCGGCAGCGGCCGTTCTCCGCCGGTCTGCGGGCCGCCGGGCTGTCCGCGCTGGACGCGAGCACGGTCAGGCAGCTTGAGTGGCTGCTGTGGCGGGCGCCCTTCTGGTGTTACCTCGGCTACGCGGCGGCCGTGCTCGCATGGCGGCGGACCGGGAGCGGAGCGGCGCTCGCGGGGGCGGCCGTGGTCGCGGGGCAGCAGCTCGGCGTGATCCTCACCAACACCGCGCCGGACTTCCGGTTCATGGTGGCGCCGATCTTCGTCGGTGTCCTGCTCGTGCCGCTCCTGCTGCGGGAGGTACGGCCCCTGCCGCCCCGGCGATGAGCCTCAGCGGTCGATCTCGTCGAACAGCGCCTCCCAGCGGTCCAGGACGCGGGGCAGCCGGTAGGCCCTCATCCGTTCCCTGCCCCTGGCCCCCATCCGTCCGCGCAACTCGGCGTCGGACATGAGGCGCTCCAGGGCGGCGGCGAAGCTCCCCGCGTTCCCCGGTTCGGCCAGTACGCCGTTGTCGCCGTCCGCGACCAGCGTCCTGACCCCCGCCGAGGCGTCGCAGGCCACGGCGGGCAGCCCGCAGGCCGCGCCCTCGGCGAGGACCAGCCCCCACCCCTCGAAGTCGCTGCTCAGGGTGACGATGGAGGCGTCGAGATACTCGGCCTCGACGTTCTCGACCTGCCCGCGGAAGACGATCCGGCCGCCGAGGCCGGTCCCGGCGGCCTGCGCCTCCAGCGCCGCCCTGAGCGGCCCGTCGCCGATGATGTGCAGCTCCCACGGTTCGGCGACGGCGGGGGCCGCGGCGGCGAAGGCGTCGATCAGCAGGTCGATCCGCTTCACCCTGACCAGTCGTCCCGCCGAGACGATCCGCGGGTTGCGCAGCGCGGCGGCCTGCTCGGGAAAGACACTGACCGGGTTCAGCATGGTCCCGCAGTTGGCGAGCCGGTGGTTGGTGAAGGACGCGGCGTAGTCGTCGCAGAGGAAGAGCGCCTTGTCGAGGTGCGCGTAGTGCTTCTTGATCAACCGAAGGTTCGGGGAGTCCACGGCCTCGGCGTACGACTGGTGGTACTGGCCGACCTTGGCGATGTGCGGCATGGGCAGGTCGGCGATCCAGTGGGCGGCCCAGGGCGAGGCGATGACCAGGTAGCCGCCGTCGATCCGGTCCGTCAGCCGGAGCAGCCGCTGCCTGGCGGTGGCGATCTCCTCCGGGGTCCGCCGCGCCTTCGCCCTGCGCCACGGGAGCGAGCGGGGGGCGGCCTCGGGGGCGGGCGTGTCGTACAGCGTGGCGTGCCGGTAGAGGGGGTCGGCGAAGTAGGTCTGCGGCTGCCTGGAGGGGTTGATGCTGACCAGGGTCACCCGGTGCCCGCGGGTGGCGAGACCCTGGGCCAGGGTGTGGATGACCCGCTGGGACCCGCCCATCGAGTCGCCGTCGGTGCTGAGGAAGATGACGTTTCGCGCTCTCATCGCACGACCTCCGGGAAGAAGGCGTCCACGACCTTGCCGCTCGCCTGCCCGTCGTCGAGGCCGCACCAGCGGTCGCGGAACTCCGCGTAGCGCCGCCCGTACCGCTCGGTGATCTCATCGAGCTCCGCCAGCGCGGCGGCGAGCTCACCCGGGTCGCGCAGCAGCGGCCCGGGGGCGACCTCGGCCAGGTCGAAGCAGACCCCCCGCTGGGCGGCGTAGCGTTCGTGGTCGTCGACGTAGTAGAGGATCGGCCGGCCGAGGCAGGCGTAGTCGAACATGATCGAGGAGTAGTCCGTCACCAGCGCGTCGGAGGCCAGCATCAGGTCGTTGACCTCGGGATACGCCGAGGCGTCCCGGGCCAGCCAGCCGAGTGGGTCGGGCACCGTGAAGCGGTCGTAGAAATGGGCATGGACCAGGATCACCCAGTCCGGGCGGAGCGTGGCGGCGAGGGCCGGCAGGTCGATCCGGAGTGACTCGCCGCTGAAACGCCCGTTGTCGCGGTACGTGGGCGCGTAGAGGGCCACCCGTTTTCCGGCCGGGATCTCGAAGAACTCCCTGACCTGCCGCGCCCGCTCGCGCTGCGCCGGTTCGGCGTGCCGCACCAGCACGTCGGTACGCGGGTAGCCGGCGTGCAGCAGCTCGCCCTTGAAGCCGCTGGCCTCGGCGAAGTCCCGGCGGAAGTCGCGGCCCGGGGTGAGCAGCATGTCCCAGCGCGCCACCGCCTCGGCGTACTTCCTGGCCAGGGCGGGCTGCGTCCGGTGGCGGGGCTCGTCCAGCCCCATCTTCTTGAACACCTGGCCGTGCCAGGTCTGCAGGTAGCGGGTGCCCTTGCGCTTGCGGTAGCAGTAGGGGAGGTTGTGGCTGTCCACCCAGTAGCCGGCGCGTGCCAGGGTCCAGGCGTAGCGGAAGGTGTCGCGCCGGACGAGGTCGACGTCCTCGGGGAAGCGCTCGGGGACGCCCGCGTGGGACCAGACCGCGCGCAGACCGCCCGCGCGCCGCTGCAACTCCTCGTAGATGTAGCGCGGGTTGCCGGTGTAGGCGTTCCCCTCGGCGGACTCGAAGAGCACCAGGCGGCGGTTGACCGGCACCGTCGCGCTGACCAGCCGGTAGAAGCGACCCAGGTTGCGGGGGGTGGCCAGGTCGGACAGCAGGTGTCGGCAGAGCTCCGCCATGCTCGGCAGGCGTCGCGCGGGCACGTGGCCGAGCCTGCGAGCCATGAGCCGGAACGGGATGTCGGCGGATGCCTCCAGGACCAGGCGGCCCGTGCCCACCGTGCCCACGGAGGTGAACGACAGGTTGGGGGGCGCCAGCAGGGGCCTGGTGTTGCGGCGCTCACCCTCGTGGAGCGAGATCGTGACCGCCTGCGGCCTGACGGCGTTGTCCGGCCAGTCCAGCTCGGGCAGGGAGATCGACACCGTCGCCTCCAGGATGCCCGTCCCCTCGGGGATCTGGGTGCCCTCCGCCTCCTCCGGGTCCCACTGTCCTTCCAGCCCCCGTCGCTCCCGCGTTCCCTGGGGTGGCTCGGTCACGACGGGTGCCGGTTCGAAGGGGATCGAGGCGATCGTCTTCTTCCTGCCGCCGATGTGCAGCCGGGCGGTCAGCGAGCGGCCGTCGAGCACCCGGCCGGGGTCGTAGGTCCGCAGGCGCAACCGGACCTCGTCCCTCGACGCCTTCAGGTCGACGAGCTCGTGCCGGAGCAGCGCGCCGGCCAGCGGTTGCTCCGCCAGGTGCAGCTCGGTGACGTCCAGCTCGCTCCTGCCCTGCTCGTTCAGCGGGAGCGTCGCCCCCCAGAACACCCGCCCGCCTTCCGCGGTGACCGCCCGGGGCGGCACCGAGTGCCTGGCCCCCAGCTCGACGGCGGCGAGCGCCGCCTCGGCGCCGCGCCGCTCGCGGACAAGCTGGAGGCAGACCCGCTCGGCCCTGCTCAGCCGTCTGATCGCCGCGGGTTCGAGGGTGTCCACGTACGGGATGACGAGGTCGGCGAACTCGGTGATCCACGCCGGGTCACGCTGAGGCAGGTCGCCCAGGTAGAGGCGGAGGTCGTGGGAGAGGAAGCGGAAGTCCTTGTCCTGTTTGAGATCGAGGGAGTGGGTGGCGGCCAGCACGCGGTCGCTCAGCACGGCGGCCGTGACGCGCTGGCGCACGTTCTCCAGCTCGTGCCGCCGCGACGAGATCGACCTGGTCGCGGGCGTGGCGGCGAGCAGCCAGCGGTAGACGGGCCACGGGACGACGGCGAACAGCTTGCTGCGGCAGAACAGCTCCGTCGACCAGACGATGTCCTCGTGGTGGATGTCCTCGTGGAACCGGATGCCGATGCCGTCCAGGAAGGTCCGCCGGTACAGCTTGTTGGTGGCCAGGCAGTTGAAGAGGAGTTCGGGTTCGGCGCGGATGTCGTCCACGAGCCGGCGCTCCGCGAACAGCCGGGGGTACCAGAGGGTGACGGCGCCACTGGCCTCGTCGACGCGCTCCACGGTGCCCATGACGAAGTCGGCGCCGGTCGCCTCCGCCTCCAGCAGCAGGCTCTTGCAGGCGTGCCTGGGCAACTCGTCGTCACTGTCGAGGAACATCAGGAAGGGCGCGCGGGCGGCGTCCATGCCCGCGTTGCGGGGGGCGCCGCAACCGCCGCTGTTGGCGGGCAGCCGCAGGTAGCGGACCCGGCCGTCCTCCTCGGCGAGCGCCTTGGCCACCGCGGGGGTGTCGTCGCCCGAGCAGTCGTCCACGACGATCACTTCGAGGTTCTTGAGCGTCTGGTCGAGTACGGAGCGTACCGCCCGGGGTAACCGGGGCGCGTCGTTGTAGGTGATGACGATCACGCTGACGTCCGGGACCGTGTAACGCTGTGTCATGATGCGCAACTCCAGGGCGGCTGGGAGGAGAGCCTTGACCCGCAACGGCCTGCAGCGGCCGGGCAAGGCGTCATGGGATTGCCGGTTTCGGTGTTCCGCCGGTGTCTGTCGGCGTCCGTCGATGACGGGTGGTGGATGAGCGGCCTTCAGGTCAGGGGGCCGTCGGGCAGGGGAGGACGGGGGCGTCGCGGCCGGTGCCCCTGGTGGTCCGGTGGCCCGCGCGCTCCTCGTGGTACTCCGCGTCGACGTTGACCTCCCAGACGTCGTGCCTGGCGCCGTCGACGAGGTTCTCCACGGTCAGCATCGCGGTGAGCATGGAGTGGTCCTGGTTGTTGTACCGGTGCATGCCGTTGCGGCCGACCGGGTGGATCCGCGGCCACTCCACGTCGAGGTACTTCCTGAGCACCTCCACGTTGTGGACGTAGCCGGCGTCGTAGACCGGGTAGGCCTTCGGCATCCGCACCACGTAGCCCCGCTGGACCTCACCGGGGGTGACCAGGCCCAGGTGCTCCAGCTCCCGGGTGCCGAACGCGACGAGGTCGTCGTCGGGCATCCGCCACAGGTCGTCGCCCTCGTTGACGAAGTACTCCAGGCCGAGGCAGGTCCGTCCGGCCCGCACCAGGTACGGCGACCAGGAACCGTAGTTCTGCACCCGGCCGAGCCGTACCTCGGGGGAGTGGATGTAGATCCAGTTGTCGGGGAAGGAGAACCGCTCGGGGACGACCAGCGCGACGGTGAGGAAGTCGCGATACCTCAGCGCCGCGGCCGCCTCGGCGACGATGTCCGGCACGTCGGGCCCGAGCGCGTGGATCAGGGCGCTGAGCGGCATCGAGGAGATGAGGTTGTCGCAGTACACCTCGCGGGTGGTGCCCTCGCCCTCACCCGTGCGGACGGTGAGGGCCAGCCGGCCCCGGTGGCGGCGGACGCGCTCGACCCGGGTGCCGAGGCGCACCGTGGAACCCCGCTCGCGGACCCGGTCGGCGCAGGCCTCCCACATCATGCCCGGCCCCAGCTTGGGGTAGCGGAACTCCTCGATGAGGCTGGTGACCTCCTTGCTGTTCCTGCCGGGCAGCAGCGCGCCGGCGATCGCCCTGCCCAGGGAGAGGTTCCTGATCCGCTGCGCGGCCCAGTCGGCCTGGATGCTCTCCGCGGGAACGCCCCACACCTTCTCGGTGTAGGTCTTGAAGAAGATCCCGTAGAGCCGGCTGCCGAATCTGGCCGTGACCCAGCCCTCGAAGGTGGACTGGTCCGCAGGCGGCCTGATCCGGGCCCAGACGTAGGATCCGACACATCGCGCGGATTCGAGGACACCGAGATTGCGCAGGGCGTTGGAGGCCCTGAGCGGGTAGTCGTAGAAACGGCCCCCGTAGTGGATGCGGCTCATCCTCGGGCGGAGCAGGAAGTCCTCCTCACCGAGGATCTCGTTCCAGAAGTCCGTCACCCGCGACACCTTCGTGAAGAAGCGGTGTCCGCCGATGTCGAAGCGCCAGCCGTCGCGTTCCTCGGTCCGGCTGATCCCGCCGACCACCCGGTCGGCTTCGAAGACCTCGCACGGGTGTCCTCGCCGGGCCAGCTCGTAGGCCGCGGTGAGCCCGGCGGGTCCCGCTCCCACGACGACTGTTGAGTCCATGCGCTTCCCCCCGCGAATGCCGTTTCCTGCGATCTCGCCCGTCTCGGTCACCCGATGGTGTCGGACGGTCCGGGGGGACCGATGGGTCATTACGACTTACTAGGACGTGTGCATTCCCAGCCTTGACCAGGGCATGGTGAAGGCGTTGCCGCACCGCGGGCCGCAGGCGGGGGCCCGCCGGGTGCGAGGGATGGTCAAGTCTCGGTCTGCTCAGTCCATCGCGGTCATATTTTGGGCACGCCCCATCGGCCGCGGAGCCATGCTGCTGACGTGACGTCCACCTCGCGCGCATGGCCGCCGGGTCGTGCCGGCGGGCACCCGGGACGTCTTCCACGATGAGTGGATCTTCACCTGCGTGGCGTGTCCGGTGTTCGCGCGGACGGACCGGACTGTGAGCTTTCGACTACCGGAGGACCGATCGTGGCCCCAGTGAGCATCATCGTGCCCATCTACGACGTGGAACCGTACCTTGAGGCGTGCCTGGAGTCGTTGGTCGCGCAGACCTGGAGTGACATCGAGGTCGTCATGGTGGACGACGGTTCTCCCGACTCCAGCGCGGAGATCGCCGAGGCGTTCGCCGCGCGTGACGCGCGGTTCCGGCTGATCCGGCAGGAGAACGCGGGCCTGGGCACCGCGCGCAACACCGGCATAAGGCACGCCACCGGCGAGTTCCTCGCCTTTGTCGACAGCGACGACATGCTCCCGCTGACGGCGATCGAGACGATGGTGTGCTCTCTTCAGGAGAGCGGTTCCGATCTTGCCACCGGCAACGTGCTGCGTTTCAGCGGGCAGGGGGTGCGCCAGTCGGCGATGCACAAGACGATCTTCGCCAACTCCGCCCGGCGAACCCACGTGACCCGTGACGAGATCCTGCTCAAGGACCGGCTGGTCACGAACAAGCTCTGGCGCCGCTCCTTCTGGGACGAGCACGGGCTGAGCTTTCCCGAGGGGGTGCTCTGGGAGGACATCGCGGTCTCCCTGCCCGCGCACTTCCTGGCCGGGGCGGTGGACGTGCTCTCCACCCCGGTCTACCTGTGGCGGGAGCGGGAGGGGGAGAGCGTCTCGATCACCCAGAACCGGGGGCACGTCAAGGGGATCGAGGACCGGTTCGCCGCGGTCAACTCCGTACGCCGCTTCCTGATCGACACCGGCAGGGCCGAGCACCTGCCCGCATGGGACCGGATGGTCCTCGACAGCGACCTGCCGAACTTCCTGCAGGTGCTCGACCAGGCGGGCGAGGAGTTCCAGCAGCGCTTCCTCGACCTGGCCTGTGCCTACCTCGACCAGGCGGGGCCGAAGGTCCTCTCGCGCATCCCCGCGCAGCGCCGGGCGAAGTGGGCTCTGGTACGACAGCGCCGGATGGACGACCTGGTCCAGCTGCTGGAGTGGGACAGGACGGTCAAGCCGACGGTCCGGGTCGGCGGCGGAGGCATCCGCGGGTACCACCTCAACAGCCCGGTACCCGTCGAGCGGTCCGCCACCCGGATGCGCGAGGAGCTCGACCTGCGGCAGCGGGTGGACAGCCTGGACTGGAAGGATGACAGGCTGGTCGTCGAGGGCAGGATCTCGCTGCGCTACCTGCGTCCCCGCCGGCGGATCCAGCAGCACGTCTTCGCCTGGCTGGTTCCGGAGGGGGCCGGGCGCAGGATCCGGCTCCCGGTCACGGTCAAACGTGGTCTGTCACTGGTGGACACGGGCCCGCGCAGGCGCAAGGACTGGTGCGGGTTCCGGCTGGCCGTCGACCCGGCAGGGCTCCCCGCCGGTTCGTCCTGGCACGTCGACCTGCGCGTACTGTCCCGGGGCCTGCTGCGGAGAGGCAGGCTGGCCCAGCCGAGCCCGGCCGCGCGGCGGCTGGAGCTCACCGAGGACGAGTCGGGGAGCGTGGCGTGGACGGAGTGGACGCCGGCCGAGGAGTTCAGGCTCAGGGTGGAGCGGCCCGGCGGCCGGGTCACCGGCCACCGGGTGGCCGAGGGCAGGCTGCGGGTCACCGGCCGGTGCGGCGACGACCTCGGCGCCGCACCGGTGCTGCGGCTGACCCGGCCGCAGGGCGGCCGTGACCGGCGCTACCCGATGGCCATCTCGGACGGCACCTTCGAGGTGGTGATCGACCTCGACGAGGTGCTGTCCGAGCGCTGGCCCGGCTTGGACCCGGCGAGCCTGGAGATGAGCGCGCTCAACCCCGGGGCCGAATGGCACTTCGAGATCGTCCCGGAACAGGGCGAGGCCCGGCCGCTGATCGTCGAGCGCGACGTGGAGCGCGGCCTGCACCGGCTCCGTGGCCGGGATGTGGTGCTCGACAGGTCACGGACGGGCGGGCTGGTGCTGCGCGAGCAGCGGCCGACGTTCTACGTGGAGCGGGTGGAGTGGACCGAGCGGGGGCACCTGGCGCTGACCGGGGCCGCGATGCGCCCCATCGACGGCCAGGCGTGGCTGGTCCTCACCTCGCGCAACCGGTTCAACGAGCGGCTCTTCCCGATCGTCGGCGGCAGCGCCACGGTGACGCCCGAGGGGACCGCCACGCTCGGCGGCCGGCTGCCGCTGCCGGCGGGCACCCACGGTTTCGCGATCCGTACCGACGCGGGTGACATGCGGGTGGAGTTCCGGCTGTCCGCGCCGCTGGAGCACGTCTCCGCCACCCGGACGTTCACCTTCGACACCGACCTGACCTCCGAGGCGGTCTTCACGGTGAGTGACGACCTGCGCGCCTCAGGCCGGCCGAAGCAGCAGCGGCTGCTGCGCGAGGACTTCTATCCGGCCAAGTGCCAGGAGGCGCTGCGGCCCGCCGTCCTCTTCGACAGCTACGACGGCAGGCAGTTCTCCGACAGCCCGAAGGCGATCTACGAGGAGCTGGTGCGGCGGGGCGCCGACCTGGAGTTCATGTGGGTGGTCAGGGACGGGCAGGTGGAGCTGCCCGAGGGGGTGGCACCGATCCGGCGGTACGGGCGGGAGTTCTACGATGCGCTGGCCCGCTGCCGGTACGTCGTCACCAACAGCCACCTGCCCTCCTGGTTCGAGCGCAGGCCGGACCAGAGGGTGCTGCAGACCTGGCGCGGCACCCCGCTGAAGCGCGTCGGCTTCGACATCGAGAAGGTGCTGTTCGCCAGGCCCGACCATCACGAGCGGCTGGCCAGGACCGTCGCCAGGTGGAGCCATCTGATCTCGCCGAGCCCCTGGTGCACCTCGGTCCTGGACAGTGCCCTGCGCTTCGAGGGGGAGATCCTGGAGATCGGCTCTCCCCGGGCCGACCTGCTCCGCCGTGGCGGAGCCGTGGAGATCCGGGAGCGGGCCGCGCAGATCCGGGAGCGGCTCGGCCTGCCCGAGGGCAGAAAGGTGATCCTGTACGCCCCGACGTGGCGCGACGACAAGTTCTACAGCAGGGGACGCTACCGGCTGGACCTGCGCCTGGATCTGCAGCGGATGTCCGAGGAACTCGGTGACGACCATGTGCTCATGATCCGCAAGCACCCGAGCGTCACCGACAGGGTCCCCCGGGCCGGCAGGGACTTCGTCCTCGATGTCTCGATATATCCGGATATCCAGGAGCTTTACCTGGTCGCGGACATGCTGATCACGGACTACTCGTCGGCGATGTTCGACTTCGCGGTGACCGGCAAGCCGATGCTGTTCTACACCTACGACCTGGAGCGCTACCGCGACGAGGTGCGCGGCTTCAACTTCGACTTCGAGGCCGAGGCCCCGGGCCCGCTGCTGCGCACGACCGAGGAGGTGGTGGAAGCCGTGCGGGACATCGACGAGGTGCGCACCAAGTACCTGAGGCTG
The DNA here is from genome assembly GCF_000721075.1 of Streptosporangium amethystogenes. Lineage (GTDB taxonomy): Bacteria > Actinomycetota > Actinomycetes > Streptosporangiales > Streptosporangiaceae > Streptosporangium > Streptosporangium amethystogenes. Next base: position 156,985 of record NZ_JOEQ01000010.1, on the reverse strand, counting down.
TACGACGCCTTCACCACCAGGTTCTGCCCGCTGGAGGACGGCGGCGCGGCGGCGCGGGCGGTGGACCGGATCTTCCACTAGCGCACTATCAGGCCGGCCGATCCGCCGTCGTCACCGGGCTCTGCGGGAGGTCGACGGTGAAGCCGTGCTTGCGCGGCCCGGCTTCGATGTACCCGGCGAGTGCCGCGACGCCCGCGCCGGTCAGAAGCGGATCACCGCCTAGCTCCGGCACGTGACGGGGTAGGTCGCCGAGAGCTTGTTCACCTGGTGGTTCAGCACCTCCAGCCCGATGCTCCCGCTCTGCTTCGGTTCCCGCCACCAGTAGGGGGCCTGCACTTCGAGGACCCCGTTCGACGGCACGACGAGCGTGTTGGAGGGCGTCTGCACCCCGTCGATGCTCCAGCGATAGGTGATCACCACGCCGGGCCGTGCCTCGAAGGCGCCGTACGCGGTCAGGTACGGCGCCTCGGCGCAGTCGCCGTAGTAGGCCGTCGGTGAGATCTCGCCGATGCGTACGGGGTCCGTCGTGGGCAGCATGCACTTCCAGCTGTAGGCCTCCTCCTTGAACGGCATGTTGTGGTTCAGCACCTCGATGCGCACCCGGCCGCTGCCGGGGCCCATCGAGGTGTTGTACCAGAAGTCGCTGAGGTAGTTTCTGACCCCGGCTCTGACCCGCTGCGTCCTGGTCGGACTCGGCTGGCCGTCGACGACGATCCGGTACTCGACGTCGGTGTCGACGTCCGACATGATCATCGCCTCGGCCGTCAGCGGGAAGGAGCCGTCGCAGGTGCCGCGGAAGAGCTTCGTCAGCATGTAGCGGATGTTCAGGTTGGCCGGTGCGAGGTCGCCGGCGCTCTGTGCCGACGTCCCGTCCTCGGCCGGCGCTCCCGGCGCTGACAGTGTGGGCGGCCCGGCGGGGGGCGTGTCCGCCTGGGCGGGAGCGGCGCTCAGCAGACCGCCGAGCAGTAGCGCGCTCAACAGCGTCGCCGTTTTTCTGATCATGAGGTTCCTCCATGTGCCGGTAGAGGAAATTCATGATCCTTAGAGCGACTTGCGTCCTAGTTGAGGATTTCTTGGGGTCGTCGGCCCTGGCTCCGTTCAGGTCCGGCCGGAGCCGGTTGCGACAGCGCACCCGGGCCCGGCCCGGTCCCGTGTGGTCGATACGGCTGCCCGGCGCGAGGACGGCGCCGGGAGGCGGTGGGCACGGCGAAGGGCCGGGGAATCCCTCTCCGGCCCTTCGTGCCTCCAAAGCCGCCGATCGATGTGGCGCGGGCCGGTCAAGAAGTGGCATGGAGATCTTCTAGTAGTTACAGAGCGTAGATGACAAGAGACGTGGCGTGGCCATGCTGGAAGGCATGAGGGCCTATTCGTTGGACGACGTCCACGCGACCCGGAAACGAAAAGACTCCTGGTGGACCGTTTTCCTGGTTGATCCGGTGGCGTGCAGGCTCACCCTGCTCGTCGCCAACCACACGTCCATCACCCCCAACGGGCTCACTCGCTTCTCCCTGATTCTCGGGATGTGCTCGGCGATCTGCTTCGCGGCCGGACGGCTGGTGCCGGGGGCAGCGCTGTTCTACCTGAGCTTCATGGTCGACTGCATGGACGGGAAGATCGCCCGGCTCAAGGGGACGGGCACCGCGTTCGGACTCTGGCTCGACTACGTGGGCGACCGGATCAGGGTGGTCTGCTGCGCCGCGGGACTGGCGTCCGGGCAGTACGCGGTGACGGGGGAGGTCGCCTACATCCTGCTCGGCGCGGGGGTGGCGGTGCTCGACCTGTTCCGTTACGTGAACGCGCCGCAGATGAAGCGCGTGCGCGAGGTGGTCAAGGAGAACCGGCTCGGCCGCCTGGCGGCCGTCGAGTCCGTGGTGGCCCCGGGACACGTCAGGCCCGCGGAGGCCGTGGTGGCCGCCGGACACGCCGGGCACGTCAGGCCCGTCGAGGTCGTCATGCCCCGCGAGGCCATCACGCCCCGCGAGCCGATGCGGATCGTCCCCTTCGAGGAACGGAGGCCGAGGTCGCGGGGCGGCAAACGGCCGAAGCTGCCTCGCAGGTTCGGCCGCCTGCTGGCCCGTTACCGGGTGCGGAGCCATCTGATCAGCGGCATCGAGTTCCACGCCGCGGTGTTCGTGGTCGCCCCGCTGGTCGGGAGGGTCGCCCTGGTGCCCCTCGCGGTCGCCTCCGGGGCGCTGCTTCTGCTGAACGAGGTCTTCCTGATCTATCGAATGTGGCTCTTCTCCCGGGTGGTGCCCGCCGCGCCGCTGGTGGAGAAGGTGCCGCGCGTATCTGTTTGACCAAGCTTTACGGGGGTTCGTTGTCATGCAGTCCGACCGCCCGATCTTCGTGATCGGTTGTCCACGTTCAGGCACCACCATGTTGCAGCTGATGCTGCACTCGCATCCACGTATCGCGGTGCCCCCGGAGACACGGTTCGTGGTGCCCGGCTACTACCGCAGGTTCTCCTTCGGGGACCTGCGTGAGGAACGGAACCGGCGCAGGGTCGGCCGGTGGATCGTGAGCGACAAGGACACCAAGTTCAAGGAGCTCAAGCTCGACGGGGACAGGCTGATCGACGACATCGTCGCGGGGCCGCCGACGCTGGGCTCGGCGATGGGCATCACCTTCCGCTCGTACGCCGAGCAGTACGGCAAGAGCCGCTGGGGTGACAAGCGGCCCAGCTACTACCACCACGTGGACCTGTTGACCAGGCTCTTCCCCGACGCCCAGTTCGTGCACCTGATCAGGGACGGCCGCGACTGCGTGGCGTCGCTGAAGGAGATGCCCTGGTACACCAAGGACGTCTTCCACGCGGTGGTCAACTGGAGCGAGGCGATCGACTACGGCCGCCACCACGCCAAAAAACTCCCCGCCGACAGCTACTACGAGCTGCGCTACGAGGACCTGACCGCCTATCCGGAGACCGAGCTGAGCAAGCTCTGCGAGTTCCTCGGTGAGGACTACGACCCGGCGATGTCCGAGCCGTACCACGTCGCCAGAGTGGCGATCCCGCAGCACAAGGTCTGGCACAGCAACACCCACGGCGATGTCACGACCGCCAGGGCGGGTTCGTGGAAGGCCAGGCTGGAGCCCTGGGAGATCTCGGTCTGCGAGACGGTCCTGGCCGAGCGGCTGACCGCCAACGGCTACGAGCTGAGCGGCGCGCCCAAGGCGGGCAAGGCCCACATTCAGGCGTGCGAGAAGGCCGCCGCCAAACGACGCTGGGCGCGCAGGCGCAAGGAGTTCCGCGACCGCGTCAACCGGTTCCGCGAGCCGAGCCCGGTGGCCGCGAGGCTCACCAGCCGGCAACTCGGCGAGCTGGCGAAGGTCTGACGTGAAGCCCGACCGCCCGATCTTCATCCTGGGCTGTCCCCGCTCGGGGACGACGATGCTGCAGCTGATGCTGCACGCCCACCCGCGCGTCGCCATCCCGCCGGAGACCCGGTTCATGGTCTCCACCTACCAGCGGCGGCTCCAGTTCGGCGACCTCAACGACGCGGAGCACCGGCGCGAGCTGGCCGAGTGGGTGGTCGACCGGCACCAGACGCGTTTCCACGAGCTGCACCTGGACCGCGACGAGGTGCTCGGGCAGATCGTCGACGGGCCGCCGACGCTCGGCTCCGCGCTGGGCATCGTGCTGCGCGCCTACGCGACCAGGCACGGCAAGCCGCGCTGGGGTGACAAGCGGCCCTCGTACTTCCAGTACACCGACGTGCTGCTCCGGCTCTTTCCCGACGCCCAGTTCGTGCACCTGGTCAGGGACGGCCGCGACTGCGTGGCGTCGCTGAAGGAGATGCCCTGGTACAACGGGAGCGTCTACAGCGCGGTCTCCGCCTGGGCCGAGGCGATCGACTTCGCCAGGCACGGCGCGCCGAGGCTTCCCGAGGGCAGCTACCACGAGCTGCGCTACGAGGACCTGACCGCCGAGCCGGAGGCTCACCTGCGCAGGTTGTGCGAGTTCCTCGGCGAGGACTTCCACCCGGCCATGTGCGACCCGGCCGCGGTGGCCGGCATCGCCGTACCCGCCAGAAAGACCTGGCACGCGCGCACCTACGGCGAGGTGACCACCGCGCGGACCGGTTCCTGGCACGAGCGGCTCGACCCCGGCGAGGTCTCGCTCTGCGAGAGCGTACTTGGCGACCGCCTGGAGACCTACGGGTACGAGCTCAGCGGGGCGCCGAGGGTCGAGACCTCCCGGCTGGTCTGCTACGAGCGGACCGCGGCCAAGCGGAAGCTGGCCCGGGTCAAGCGGATCACCTTCGACCGGCTGATGCGGCTCCGCGAGCCGAACCCGCTGGGAGCGCGGCTCACCTCCGCCCAGATCGTGCTGGCGGGAGTGCCGATGCCGCGCAACGAGCCGGTGGCGGTCACCGGGTGACCTGCTCGAATAGGGCCTCCCACCGATCCAGCACGCGATCGGGCCGGAACGCCTCGACATGAGCGCGGGCGGCGGCCCCCAGCCGCCGCCGCTCCTCGGCCGAGGCCATCAGCTCGGCCAGCGCGGCGGCGAGCGCGGTCACGTCGGCCGGGGGCACCAGCACCCCGGTCTCCCCGTCCAGTACGAGTGACCTGAGCCCGCCCGACACGTCGAACGCCACCGAGGGCACCCCGTAGGACGCCGCCTCACCGATCACCAGCGGCAGCCCCTCGTGCTCGCTGGCCAGCGCCAGCACCGATCCGCCCAGATACTCCTCGCCCATCAGGGGCGCGGGCACCGTGCCGCGGAAGACCACCCGGTCGCTCACCTCGCATTCCGCGGCGTGCGAGGTGAGCCGCTGCCGCTCGCCCCCCTCGCCGATCAGGTGCAGCTCCCAGCCCTCGCCCACCTCGCGACGGGCCTCGGCGAGGTCCGCCCGCAACTCGGGCTCACCGGGAACGGAACGGCCACAGGCCTGGGCGAAGGCCGAGATCAGCCGGTCGAACCGCTTCACGCCCTCCAGCCTGCCGACCCCGAGCACCCGGCGGGCGGTCAGCTCGGCGGTCCCCGACGGCCAGACGGACAGCGGGTTCGGGATGGACCAGGTGTTGGGCAGCAGCGCGTGCTCGGCGAAGAGCCACGCGTCCCGCTCGCTGAGGAAGACCGCCTTCTCCAGGGTGCCGTAGTGGTCGCGGACCGAGTCGAGGTGCCAGGAGCCCCGCGCGTGCTCGTACGACCCGTGGTACTGCCCGATCGGCAGCAGCCGCTCGGGCAACAGGGCCCTGATCCGGGTGACCACGCTGGGCGAGGAGAGCACGGCGAACCCCGGCCCCACCTCGTGCAGCAGCCTGCCGAGCTCCCGGTGCTCGCGGCGCCGGCCCAGCGGTGACAGCGTGCTCACCGGAGTGCGGTGGATCACGTGACTGGTGTAACGCGGCCGCTCCACGTGGCGAAACGGGCTCCTGGCGCGGTGCAGTCCGATCACGTGCACCTCGCGGCCCCGCTCGGCCAGGCCCTGGGCCACGGTGTGGGTGACCCGCTGGATGCCGCCCAGGGTGTCGGCGTCCACGCAGGCGAACACGACCGCTCCCGCGTGCCCGCCGCTCACCCCGACCACCGGGGCGGCTGGATCGGCCGCCGCACCCCCGACAGATGTCCCAGTCCGGCCGGAGCGCGCCACTCCCGGGGAGTCTGTGCGGGGATCCGGACCGAGGGGGGCTCGAAGAAGGCGTCCACCACCTTCGCCGAGGCGTGGCCCTTCTCCTCCGCGCACCACAGCCTGCGGAACGCGATGTACCTGGCGGCGAAGGAGGCGGTCACGCCGTCGAGGTCGCGCAGCGCCTCGATCAGCTCCTCGGTGGTGGTCAGGCAGGGGCCGGGGGCGATCGCGGGCAGGTCGTGGTAGACCCCGCGTTCCACCCTGCGGTACTCGTCCCAGTCGTCGATCAGGAACAGCATCGGCCGCCCGGTGATCGCGTAGTCGCACATCAGCGACGAGTAGTCGGTCAGCAGCGCGTCCGAGAGCAGTATCAGGTCGTTGACCTCGGGGTACGATCCGGCCTCACGGACGAAGTGGCGCAGCTGCTCGGGCACCTCGAACCGCTCGACCGGGTGGGTGCGCAGGACCACGGTCCAGTCGCCGGCCAGGGCCTCGGCCATCGCGGACAGGTCGGCCCTGACCGACTCGCCGGACCCCTTGGCCCGGTCGCGGTAGGTGGGGGCGTACAGCAGCACCCTGGACCAGTGTGGGATCTCCAGCCGCTCCCTCGCCCGTCTGGCCGCCTCCCGGTCACCGTGCACGAGCACGTCGCAGCGGGGCGAGCCGTGGCGCAGCAGTCGTCCCCGGTAGCCGTTGGAGGGCACGAACACCCGCTCGAACTCGGCGCTGGGCGAGACCAGCGCGTCCCAGCGCTCCACCGCGGCCCGCCAGGTCGCCCTCGGCCCGTCGAAGTCGGCGCGCAGGTCGGGCGAGTCGAAGCCGACCGACTTGATGCCCTGGCCATGCCAGGTCTGCAGGTAGCGCGTGCGCGGCGGCTTGGGATAGGCCAGCGGCATGCCGTGGCTGTCGATCCAGTAGCCCGCCCTGGCCATGGTCCAGATGTGCCGCCAACTCATCCGCCGTACCAGCCTGACGTCGGGAGGAAAGCCGTGCGCGGTCCCGGCCGCCGACCAGACCATCCGCAACGGCGTGCCCCGCCGTCTGAGCTCCTCGTAGATGTAGCGCGGGTTCCCGGTGTACCCGGCGCCGACGTCGGACTCGAACAGGGCAAGGTCCCGGCGGGGCGGCAGTACGGAGATCAGCCCCTTGTAGACGCGGAGCTTCAGCTCGGGGCCGTCCACCCTGCGCAGCAGCCTGCGGCCGAACCGCCCCACCCGGGCCAGTTGCCTGAGCGCTCCCCGGCGGCGCCAGCGCAACCGCAGGACCGCGGCGATCCCCTCCGCGCCGACGGTGACCTCGTGCCACGGGACGACGACGACGAACGGCGGGCTGGACGAATCGACCAGCAGCTGGTCGGTGGTGACCCTCCCGTCGGGGTTGACGATCTCCACCACCGGCTCGTGGCGCCCGTCGAAGCCCAGGTGGCCGGGGCTGAGCGTGGCGAGGTCGACCGTCGCCTCGCTCAGCAGACCGCCGTCGTCCTGCTCGCGCGGTGCCAGCCGTACCCGGTGCTTCCCGATGCGCAGGAACGCGGCCCAGCCCGGGGTGGCGGCGAGCACCCCGAAAGGGTCGTACGTCCTGATCACCAGCCTGATCACGGTGCCCTGGCCGGTGACGACCGCCTCGTGGCGCAACCTGGAGGCGCTGTAGGGCAGTTCGGCCATCCGGAGCGAGGTGATCTCCCGCATCTCGTCGGGGACCGTTCCCCAGTAGGTGCGCCCCTCTTCGCGCAGGGCGACGCGCGGTGGTGCCTTCGGTCCGTTCAGCGAAGCGGCGGCCACCATGAGCTCGTCAGGCCGGCCGGCGAGGATGAAACTACAGCAGACCCGGATGAGCGGGTCGATCGTCTCGAACACCGCCGGGTCGAGTTCGGACAGGTAGGGGCGGACCACCGAGACGAACTCCTCGACCCACGTGAGGTCCCGCATGGGCAGCGGGTTGAGGTAGACCCGCAGGTCCTGGCGGAGGAACCGGCGCTGCCGCTCGTGCACCAGATCACCGAGGCCGTTGTCGCGCAGGATGTCGTCGCTCAGCCGGGCCGCCCTGATCCTGGAGCGGACGTTGGACATGTCGGTCAGGCTCAGCGAGATCGACAGCCGCGCGTCGCTCTCCGCCGAGGCCCGGTGCCAGAGGTAGACCACCCACGGAACCACGGCGAACCGCCGCGCCGCGCAGTACAGGGCGGTGCTGAAGACGTGGTCCTCGTAATGCATGTCCTCGGGGAACGGCAACCGCCGCAGCAACTCGGCCCGGTAGAGCTTGTTGGTGCTGAAGGAGTCGAGGAACATCTCCGGCTCTTCGGCGATCCCCTCGACGGTCCGGCGTCTGGCGAACAGGGCCGGGTAGTAGCGCGCGGTCTTCCCGCTCTTCTCGTACAGCCGGGCGATCTGCCCGGTGACGAAGTCGGCGCCGGTCCGCTCGATCTCCAGCAGCATGCTCTTGCAGGCATGCCGGGTCAGCTCGTCGTCGCTGTCCAGGAACATCAGGTACGGCGCCCGTGCGGCCGCCACGCCCCGGTTCCGCGGGGTCCCGCACCCCCCGCTGTTGACCTTCCCACGCAGGTAGCGGACCCGAGCGTCCTTGCGCTGCAGTTCCCGGGCGACCTGCTCCGTCTCGTCGGTGCTCGCGTCGTCGGCGATGATCACCTCGACGTTGCGCAGCGACTGCCGGAGCACCGACCGCACGGCCCTGGGCAGCCGCGCGGCATCGTTATAGGTAATCACCACAACACTGCACTCCGGGACATTGATCACGCCTTGAGGTATTCCCGGGAAAAAGTAACCTCTTGTCCCCCTTGTTCACTACTGACACTGTTTTTGGGGTTCTGTGAAACAAGCAGTCCCGCTTCGGCTCTCTGGCTGCCAGGTCAGGGCTACGGTGAGTCGCAAGGTAGCGGGGGTAAGCAGAGGGGCCCCACCCCCGTCAGCTGACCTCGCTCGCCGGTCCGGCCCGCACCTGCCACCCGGCCTTGTCCGCTCACCTGACCATGTTCGCCGACTCGACGCCGGGCATCCCGAGCACCGCCCGGCCCACCGCCTCGGCTCTGGCCGGATCGTCCAGGCGCGCGTAGAGCTGCTCGGAGACGTCGTTGGTCGTCCGGTACGTCTCAGGCGGATAGTGCCTGCTCAACCACAGCGCGAAGGCCTGGTCCTGGAAGAACACCTCCTCCACCCCGTCCTGCTCCCGCAGGCGCACCACGACCGCGTCACGTTGCGCGGCGGTGGCGGCGCCGTTCAGGCACGCCGCGAGGACGCGAACGTTCCCGCACAGGTTCACCTGGAGATCGGCCTTGCCCTTCCAGAAATTCTCACTGAACCGGTACACACCCCGGACCCCGGGTTTTCCGACGAGCTGCCGGCTGACCGCCTCGTAGTCCTCCGTACGGCGCAACCTGCCTTCGATCTGGGGAGGCCAGACCTGCTCTGGCTGCTCCTCCCCGGTGGGCAGGATCCTGCCGGCTCGCGCCAGGATCTCCTCGTACGTGATCACTCTGGACGATGCCACCTCGGGGATCCCACGAACAAGCGCGGCCGTTTGTTCGAGCGGACCCTCCTCGCAGAACGTGCTTTTCTCCAGGCAGGGCAGGACGCCGAAACCGACCGCGGGCGGTAACGCCCCGTCCGGCGGCGGGGAAGGCAGCAACGACCGCCGGTGGAGATACCACCCGCCGGTGCCGAGTCCCGCCACTACGACGGCCACCGCCACCGTGATCGCGAGCAACCGCCGATGCGCGGCGACCCAGGTCCGCAGCCGTGGCTCTCGTTCCCCGCCGAAGGACAGCTCGTCGGTCTCCCCGTATGTCATGAAACGACTATCGCGATCACGATCAACGCCGGTCAAGCCACTGTCCTGCGAGTGTTCAAGAACCGCTCTGGTCTCCTGCAGGGAGTATGAGGGTCACCCCAGGGACATCCTGTGCAGGGCGTCGATGGCGAGGCGGTAGCCGTCCACGCCGAGGCCGACGATGGTGCCGCGCGCGACGGGGGAGATGTACGAGTGGTGGCGGAAGGACTCGCGGCGGTGCACGTTGGAGATGTGCACCTCGACGACGGGGAGTTCGGTGCCCTCGATGGCGTCGTGCAGGGCGATCGAGGTGTGGGTGTAGGCCCCGGGGTTGAAGACCGCGCCGATGACCTCACCGGTCTTGACCCGCGCCCCGGCCTCGTGGATCCAGTCGATCAGCCGGCCCTCGTGGTTGGACTGACGGAAGAGAAGGTCCAGGCCGAGCCGGGTGGCCTCCTCGCGGCACAGTTCCTCGACGTCCGGCAGCGTCATGGTGCCGTAGACCTCGGGTCTGCGGGTGCCGAGCAGGTTCAGGTTCGGGCCGTTGAGCACGTATACGCCGGTCACGGGGATCATTCTCGCCCATCAGCGGGACCGGCGGTGCCAGGAGGTCGAGCGGCGATCTCCAAGGCCGCGGTCCGTCTCTGTGCCGCTCCGGTCACACCCGGCGGAGCCTGCGGCGTGCGGGTCGGAACCCCGCGGAACCGGGGGCGGGTAATGGTCGCATTCCCCAGTTACCTGGGGCCGAACTCCTCCTCGGGGTCGCCGCCGCCGCTCTCGGCGAGGTATCCGGCGAGGTCGTCCAGCATGGCCCCGACCCGGTCGGCGGGCATGCCCGCCTTGGCCAGAACCACGGCGAGCTCGTCGAAGTAGCCGCTCATCGAACTTTCCCTTCAGGTGAACCCGCCTCGGTGAGGCCCTTGGCCAGTACGGCGCGTACCGAATCGTTGAAGTTCAGCCAGAGCCCGCCCTGCTCGGCGAGTGTTCGCCTGCCTTGGTCGGTGAGCCGGTAGTAGCGGCGGCCGGGCCCGCGCTCGGTCACCCGGAACTCGGCGGTGACCAGTCCCGCCTCCTCCAGCCGGTTGAGCACCGGGTAGAGCGTTCCGCCCTTGATCTGACCGAGGCCGGCCTCGGCGAGGTCTTTGGCGATCTCGTAGCCGTAGTTCTCGCCGGCCGTCAGGCTGGCGAGAACCAGCAGGTCGAGTACGCCCTTGAGCCAGCTCGCACGTCGGTCGCTCGCCATGGTAGCGATCCTATCTAGGCTGCGTTCCCGACTGGCTCACGTCGCGGCTGCGGGGTGAACACCAGGCCGCGAAGGTCGATCAGCGTGTGCACCAGGATCGGCATGAGCAGGCTGCCGGTCATCAGGTAGAGATAGGTCAGGGCGAAGCCGGCCAGGGTGACCGAGAGCATGCCGCGCCAGCCCTGGTAGAGGTGGCCGGCGACGAACACCGCCAGCGCGCAGCAGGCCGCGACCTCCTTGCTCAGGCCGAGCGCGCCCATGCCGACCGCGATGAGCAGACCTCGGTAGACGATCTCCTCGGTGATGCCGGCGGTCACCGACAGGCCCGCGGCGTACCAGCGCTCGGCCGCGGTGCGCGGCAGCAGGTGGTTGACGTTCTGCTGGCCGGGGATGGGCTTGCCCTTGGCGGCCAGCCACTTGAGGACGAGCATGCCGACTACGACGGTTACCAGGAGATAGGCGATCATGCGGAGGGTGTCGTCCAGTGGCTCCGGGATCACCAGGCCGATGTCCGTGGCGTCGAGGTTCGGCTCCGCGGCGACGATGATCAGCGCCACGGCGGCCAGCGACCACAGCTCGGCGCTCCAGAGCGTGAACATTCGGCGGTAGAGCATGGGGTCCTGGTCGCGGGTGCGGCCCAGCCTGTCGTAGGCGCGCTTGCCGAGCAGGGGGCTGGCGACAGCCAGGTAGCCGATGAGGATGACCGTCAGGACAAGGGACAAGGGGGATGACAAGGGGAGCCTCCGTGGGTGCTCTGCTATCTAAACCGTAAAGCAACCTAGTTAGGCATTCAATCTAGATTGCAGTGAGGGGATACGGAGGTACCCCGCCCTCCGGGGCCGCGATGGTCAGGAGCCTCGGCTCAGGCTCGCCGGATTCGGTCGGTGCGGACGCGATCGTCCGTACAGGGCCGCGCTGAGGGGGCCTACGGTGGCCCAAGCTTGGGCAAGGGTGGAAGGTTGTTTGGGGCTGGGGTGGGGGCGGGGGCGGTAGACCGGGAATATCGCGGCATGTGCACGCATGTCGGGCTCGACTGCGCCACCCCGGGGGGACCACTCATGGCCGACGACTTCCTTGCCTCAAGAGAGAACTTCGGACAGGGGATGCCGGGGGTTCCGGCGCGGGGGCGTGGACCCAACACCGGCGCGCCCTTCTCCAGGCGTGACTACCGGCACCCGGCGGCGGGCTGGGACGCGGCGCTCAGCGTCGGGAAGGTGCTGGCCAAGACCCGGGAGCCGGTCGAGGGGACTCGGGCGATCTTCCGGATGAACCACGAGAACTACGGTTTCGACTGCCCGGGATGCGCGTGGCCGGACGACAGGAAGGGCCTGCGCCTGGACATCTGCGAGAACGGCATCAAGCACGTCACCTGGGAGATGACCCCCAAGCGCGTCGGGCGCCGGTTCTTCGACGAGCACACCGTCACCGAGCTGTCCGGCTGGAGCGACTTCGCACTGGAGGACCAGGGCAGGCTGACCGAGCCGATGGTCTACGACCCGGAATCCGACAGGTACCGGCCGATCTCCTGGCCGGCCGCGTTCGAGCTGGTCGGCTCGACGCTCAGGAGACTGAGCAGCCCGGACCAGGCGTCGTTCTACACCTCAGGGCGGCTGAGCAACGAGGGCACGTTCCTCTACCAGCTCTGGGCCCGCGAGTTCGGCACCAACAACCTGCCGGACTGCTCGAACATGTGCCACGAGGCCAGCGGCCGGGCGCTGAACGCCGCCCTGGGCACTGCCAAGGGGACCGTCGACCTGGACGACTGGGGCAAGGCCGACACGCTTTTCCTGCTCGGCTCCAACGCGGCCTCCAACGCGCCGCGCATGCTGACCGCGCTGGTCGACGCGTACCAGCGGGGCGCCCAGATCGTGCACATCAACCCGCTGATCGAGGCGGCGGCCGGAAAGACGATTGTGCCCCATGACCTCCTCTCGATGGGCACCTTCCACGCCACCAGGACCGGCACGCTCAACGTGCAGCCGAGGATCGGCGGCGACCTGGCCCTGCTGCGCGGGGTCGCGAAGGCCGTGTTCGAGGCGGCGGAGACCGACCCGAAGGCCATCGACCACGAGTTCGTCGACAACTACACGCACGGCTTCGAGGACTACCGGCGGGCGTGCACCGAGGCCGGCTGGCCGCAGCTGGAGCGCCAGTCAGGCGTGGACGAGGCGAGGATCCGTGAGCTCGCCGACGTCTACCTGCGTTCCAAGCGCACCATCATCAGCTGGTGCCTGGGCGTCACCCAGCAGGAACACGGTGTCGATTCCGTCCGCGAGATCGTCAACCTGCTGCTGCTCCGGGGCAATGTGGGCCGCGAGGGCGCGGGTCCGTGCCCCATTCGCGGGCACAGCAACGTCCAGGGCAACCGTACCTGCGGGGTCAACCACCGGCCGGGCCGGCAGTTCCTCTCCCGGCTGGCCGAGGTGTGCGGCATCGACCCGCCGCGAGCCCCGGGCCTGGACACCGTCGGCACCATCGAGGCGATGCACCGGGGCGACGTCAAGGTGTTCGTGAGCATGGGCGGCAACTTCGCGCTGGCCACGCCCGACACCCCGTACACCTGCCAGGCACTGCGCAACTGCGAGCTGACCGTGCAGGTCAGCACCAAGCTCAACCGCAGCCACCTGGTGCACGGCGAGAAGGCGCTGATCCTGCCCTGCCTCGGCCGTACCGAGAAGGACTGGCAGCGCCGCAGGCTGCAGGGGGTCACGGTCGAGGACTCGATGAGCATGGTGCACATGTCGATCGGCATGCGGAACCCGGCCTCCCGGCAACTGCTCTCCGAACCGGCGATCATCGCCGGGATGGCGCGGGCGACCCTGCCGAACAGCGCCACGCCCTGGCAGGAGTACGTCGACGACTACGACCGCATCCGCGACACCATGGCCCAGGTCCTCGACGGGTTCGAGGACTTCAACCGCAGGGTCCGGATGCCGCTGGGCTTCCGGATCCACCAGCCCGCCCGCGATCTGGTCTTCCTCACCGAGTCCGGACGCGCCGAGTTCTCCACCGCCCCGGTTCCGAACGTCATCCCGGAGGCGGGCCGCCTGACGCTGGGCACGGTGCGCTCCCACGACCAGTGGAACACCACCGTCTACTCCGACGACGACCGCTACCGGGGCGTCGAGAACCTGCGCACCCTGGTGCTGATGAACCGCGAGGACATGCGCGACCGGGGTCTCGCCGAGGCCGACCTCGTCGACATCACCAGCATCGCCAGGGACGGCAGCAGGCGCAGCGTCTACGGCTACCGGGCCTTCGGGTACGACATCCCGCGCGGCAGCGCGATCGGCTACATGCCCGAGCTGAACGTGCTCTGCGCACTCGTCGACTTCAGCCCCCAGAGCGGGCAGCCACTGGCCAAACACCTCATCGTCGAGATCACCCCGATGGCGGGCCGCGTGGCGGACGAGGCCTGGCGCGAGGCGGAGCGGGAACGGGTGACCGGCCGGGGCGGCCGCTGAGCCGTGCTTACTTCCACGAGAGGATCGACGGTATGGCCGACAAGTTGTGACGGAAAGAGAGAGCGGCGGTGTGTCTCGATCAGATCTGTCCGATGCCACCTGGCGAAAAAGCAGCCTCAGCGGCAGTGACCACAACTGTGTGGAAGTCGCCTTCCTGAGCGATGGTGCTGTCGCCGTCCGTAACTCCAACCGTCCCGATGCCGGAACAGCCCTGTTCGTCCCTGCCGAGTGGGCGGCCTTCATCGGCGGTATCAAGACCTACGAATTCGACTCTTGCTGAATTCGATTGAAGACCAGGACCTTCGGCTCCGGCAACGTCCTTTACCACTGTCGACCCATCGTTGTCTGACACACCGACCTGAACGTTCACCAGGCCCGTAGCGGCTGCCCGGAGGTTCCGGCTGTTTCCGCTGAAAGGGGCGGTGAGAAATAAGGGAAGGGTGGGGTGGTCGCCGGGCAAGAAGGGGTGTCCTGTCCTTCCGGCAAGGGAGTCCCTTGCATGATCGCTGTTTCTGAGGTGGCCTCGGTGGTCGACCGGGAGCGGTTCGCCGCCGTCTTCGACGCCCACTACGAGGAGATCCGCCGCTACATCGGGCGGCGGCTCGACCTCGATGTCGCCGAGGACCTGGCCGCCGAGACGTTCCTGATCGCCTTCCACCGGCGCGGCCGGTTCGACGCGGCCAGAGGCGGGGTCCGGCCCTGGCTGTACGGCATCGCCACCAACCTGATCGGCCGTCATCGCCGGGCCGAGATCCGCCGCTATCGGGCGCTGGCCAGGACCGGGCCGCCTCCCGACGACGACGGTCATGATCAGCGGGTCGCCGAGCGGGTCACGGCGGGGGTGACGGTCGGCCGCTTGTCAGGGGCGCTGGCCCGGCTGTCCAAGGGGGAGCGGGACGTGGTGCTGCTCATCGCGTACGGCGGGCTGACCTACGAGGAGGTCGCCGAGGCGCTCGGGGTCGCCTACGGCACGGTGGCCTCCCGGCTCAGCCGGGCCAGGACCAAGCTGCGCGACACGCTGGGAGTGGAGGTCTGTTGAACGAGTTCCAGTTCATTGACGATGCGATGCCGGACGTCCCGCTCGCCGATCCGGTGCGGGTAGCCGAGACCAAGGCCAGGGCGCTGAACGGCGCGAGGCTCTCACGACGACGGATCGAGGGGCGGTCCCGGGGCCGTTTCGGATGGGCGGTCGCGGCCGTCGCCACGGCAACGGTGGTCGCGTTCGTCATGACCGTGCCCCGCCTGGGGACGGACACCGCACCCCCGGCAGGCGGGCCGGGGGAGGTGCTGGAGGCGGTGGCCGACCGGGCGGCGGCGAGACCGGAGCCTGTCGAGAGCCGGTACTGGCGGACGACCACCGAGATCTTCCTGCGGGTGCGGGTCAACGGCTACGTCGTCGACGATTGGGGCCGGCAGACGCTCTGGTACAGCCCAACTCTGCCTACGGTGCGCGAATGGACCAGGCTCGGTACGGTGCCGTCCACGGAAGAGGACCGCGCCGCCTGGGAGCGTGCCGGTTCACCGGAGCTTTGCGAGCTGACCAGGGGCTGCGGTGACGACCACCTGCCGCCGGTCGACCGGACCCTCGTCATGCCGGACCCGCCGAATCGGCCGGCGCGTCCCCTGCAGGTTTTTGGTGTCGGGCTGGACCTGAAGGAGATCAGGGAGTTGCCGAAGAACCCGGTGGATCTCAAAGCCAGACTCCTCACGTACTGGCCCGTCTACAGCAGGACACAGCCGAAGGGACCGGCCGAGAAGGTGGATGACTGGCTCTGGTCGGTTGGAACTTCCCTGCTGTGGGACGCGCCGATCTCCCCGGGCACGGGCGCGGCCGTCTACCGAATGCTGGCGGGCCTTCCCGATGCCCGGATCATCGGCACGGCTCAGGGGCCTCATGGTCGTGCGGCGATCGCGCTGGCACGCAGCTCTTCCTTTGAGGGTACGGAGAGCCGGATCCTGATCGACCCCTCCACCGGTGACCCGCTCGGCCTTCGCAAGATGCTGGTAACGGCCAGGGACGGCATGCCGTCAGGCGCCGTGACGACGACGATCACCGTGCAGAAGTCCGGCTGGACCGATACGTCGCCGCGTATGCCCAAGGGCTGCACGTTGGAGGACGCCGAGAGGTGTGTTTACTGACGGTTTCGGCGTAGGGCGCGGCTGATCAGCCAGGCGATCAGGATGACAGCGGCCAGGGCGGCGACCAGTGGGGCGATGCGTTTGAGCAGGGGCAGGCCCGCCACCTCCAGGAGGTTCATGGCCTCCTCGTCGGGGCTGAGCGAGGTGCGTGAGGTGCCCGCAGGGTGGCTCTGGCGGGACCCGGACCTCTCGTCGACGACGAGGCCGGGCGGTGTCGGCACCGCACTGAGATGCCGCCCGGACACGCTCGTCTCCTCCGGTCCGGCGGGGGTCGCGGGGCCGGGGCCCGAGGCCGCCGAGACCACCGGAACCTCGTCGTCCGGGCCGGGCTGGGAGGGAGCACTCCAGCCGCCCGTGCCCGGCGTCTCGGCAGGCGTCTCGGCGGCGGTCTCCACGCCGGGGCTCTCGCCCAGCAGCAGGGAGAGGTTGGCCGCGAACCTGTCGATCAGCTTCTCGCCGACCTCGGACATCACCCCCCGGCCGAACTGGGCCGGGCGGCCGGTCACGTTGAAGGAGGTGTCGACGGTGACCCTGGTGTTCCGCCCCTCGGGGTGCAGGCGCGCGACGACCGTGGCACCGGCGGTGCCCGAGCCCCTGGCCTCCTTGCCGGAGGCCTTGATGGTCATGGAGTGGGTGTCTTCGTCCACCTTCTCGAAGAAGGCCCGGCCCTGGTAGGTCACCGTGATCGGCCCGACCTTGACCTTCATCCTGCCGGTGAAGGAGTCGTCCTCGACCTTGTCCACGGTGGCACCGGGCAGGCAGGGGCCGATCCGCTGGACGTCGAGCAGCACCGGCCACGCCTGCTCGACAGGCACGGGGACCGTGAACTCGTGCTCGAACCGCATCGCCATCGATCCGCTCCTTGTCGGTCGGCCGCTGTTGCGACATTACGACTACACGGGGGCGTATTACCAGTATGCCGCCACGGGGCCGGTTGACCGCCACACGTCGGTACGTGTCGGTCGGCGTCCGCTTCCCCCTGCCCCTCCGGGAGGGAAAGATGCCTCCGCCCTCCCGCGAGGCGCTTCCAGGGCTCCGGGCGGCACGAAAGTCGTTTTCAGCGTGGAGACCCCGGGCCTCGGCTCCGGGGACGAAACGCGGCACGGGGCCGCACGGGCGGGCGGTTGCCGACGGCTTCGGCCGTAGGGGGGAAGTCACGGTGGCTACGGGGGGAGAACGCCCCGGGTTCTCCCCCCGTAGCCGCGGGACTCATCCGCTCGCGGCCCTGACCGCCCTGCGGGTCAGCACCCGGGCCAGATGGCGGCGGTAGTCGGGTCTGGCGTGCAGGTCCGCGGGAGGCGAGGTGCCGTCGTCGGCCTCGGCGCACGCCTCCTCGACGGGGTCGGTGCCGCCGGAGGCGGCGGACGCGAGGTCCACCCCGCGAAGCGCCGTCTCCACCGCACTCGCCCGCACCGGGGTGGGGCCCATGTTGGTCAGCGCGATCCTGGCCTCCTCGACGGTCCCGTTGCTCCGCCGTACGGCCGCCGCGACACCGACGATCGCCCACGCCTGAGCCGTCCGGTGGAACTTCTCGTAGTGGAAACCCCACCCGGGGCCGAGTACCGGCACCCGGGCGCCGATCAGCACCTCACCGGGTTCGAGCGCGGGCTCCAGGTAGTCGACGAAGAAGTCCGCGGCGGGGATCTCCCGCTCGCCGTCGACGGAGCGGGCGACGAAGACGCAGTCGAGCGCCAGGGCCACGGCCGGCAGGTCCCCCGCCGGATCGGCGTGGGCCATGGAACCGCCGAACGTGCCACGGTGCCGTACCGCGGGGTCGGCCACCGTGGCCGTGGCCAGCGCGAGCAGCGGGACGCGCTCCTTGATCACGGCTGAGCGCAGCACCTCGTCGTGGGTGGTGAGCGCGCCGACGAACACGTGGTCGCCATGGTCTTCGATGCCGCGCAGTCCGGGCAGGCGCCCGAGGTCCACCAGCGCCGACGGGTAGGCCAGCCGCAGCCGCAGCAGCGGCAGCAGCGACTGGCCGCCGGCCAGCACCTTGACGTCGTCGCCTGAGGCGAGCACCTGGCACGCCTCCTCCACCGAGGAGGGCCTGACGTAGTCGAACGACGCGGGGATCATCGGGCGCCTCCCTCGGCGGCAGAGCCGGTGATGTCGTCGCCGGCCACCGTGGGCCCGGCCCAGTCGGTGGTATCGCCTCCGGTCGCGGGCGGTCCGGCGCTGTCGCCGATGTTGTTTCCCGCCGCGGTCGGTCCCGCCCAGATCGCCGGGTCCGCCTCGGTGACGGTCCGCCAGATCCGCTCCGGGGTGCAGGGCATCCGCACGTCGTTCACCCCGTACGGGCGCAGCGCGTCGACGATCGCGTTGACCACGGCGGGGGTGGAGGCGATGGTCCCGGCCTCGCCGACGCCCTTGACGCCCAGCGGGTTGGTCGTCGCCGGGGTCTCGGTACGGTCGGTGACGAAGTCGGGCAGGTCGGCCGCCGAAGGGATGAGGTAGTCGGCCATCGTGGTGGTGAGCAGGTTGCCCTCGGTGTCGTAGACCGCCTCCTCGAACAGTGCCTGGGCGATGCCCTGGGCGATGCCGCCGTGCACCTGGCCCTCGACGATCAGCGGGTTCACCACCGAGCCCACGTCGTCGACCGCCACGTAGGTCCGGATCTTGGAGGCGCCGGTCTCGGTGTCCACCTCGATCGCGCACAGGTGGGTGCCGTGCGGGAAGGAGAAGTTGTCCGGGTCGAAGGTCGCGTCGGCGTCCAGCGCGGGTTCGAAGCCGTCGGGCAGGTCGTGCGCGGCGAAGGTGGCCAGCGCCAGTTCCTGGATGGTCCGGCCCGCCCCGGTGCCCCGGACCTTGAACGTGCCGTCGGCGAACTCGATGTCGTCGGCGGAGGCCTCAAGCAGGTGCGCGGCGAGCTCCTTGGCGCGGTCCTTCACCTTCTCGCAGGCGGCCAGCACGGCGACGCCGCCCACCGCCAGGGAGCGGGAGCCGTAGGTGTCCATGCCCTTGTGCGAGACGGACGTGTCGCCGTGCAGCACGGAGACGTCCTCGAACGGCACGCCCAGCGCGTCGGCGACGATCTGGCTCCAGGCCGTCTCGTGTCCCTGGCCGTGCGGCGAGGAGCCGGTGACGACCTCGACCTTGCCGGTGGGCAGCATCCTGACCGAGGCGTGCTCCCAGCCGCCCGCGCCGTAGCTGAGGCTGCCGAGCACCCGCGAGGGCGCCAGCCCGCACATCTCGGTGAACGTCGAGACACCGATGCCGAGCTGGACCGGGTCGCGCCGGTCGCGCCGGTCCGCCTGCTCGGCCCTGAGCTTGTCGTAGCCGAGCAGGGCCAGAGCCCGTTCGGTCGCCGCCTCGTAGTTGCCCGAGTCGTAGGTCAGCCCGCAGATCGTGGTGTACGGGAACTCCTCGTGGGTGATCCAGTTGCGGCGCCGCAGCTCGACGGGGTCCATGCCCAGCTCGTGGGCCAGCTCGTCCATCGCCCGCTCGATCGCGAACGTCGCCTCGGGACGGCCCGCGCCCCGGTAGGCGTCGGTCGGCATCTTGGTGGTGAAGACGCCGGTGCAGCTGAAGTCGTAGGCGTCCATCTTGTAGATGCCGTTGTACATGAACGCGCCGAGCAGCGGCACGCCCGGCGTGACCAGCATCAGGTAGGCGCCCATGTCGGCGAGCAGGTCAACCTTGACGCCCCGCACCCGCCCGTCCCGGTCGGCGGCGACGGAGATCCGCTGGAGCTGGTCGCGGCCGTGGTGCACCGTCAGGTTGCCCTCGGAGCGGGACTCGGTCCACTTCACCGGCCTGCCCAGCCTGCGGGTCAGCAGCAGCGCGAGCACCTCCTCGGCGGTGACCTGGAGTTTGGAACCGAAGCCGCCGCCCACGTCGGGGGCGATCACCCGCAGCTTGTGCTCGGGGATGCCCGTGGTCAGCGCGAGCATGACGCGCAGGATGTGCGGGATCTGGGTGGCGGAGTAGAGCGTGAAGGCGTCGCCGTCGGTGGTGGCCACGACCGCGCGCGGCTCCATGGCGCTCGGGATGAGCCGCTGCTGCACGTAGGTGCGCTCGATCACCACGGGGGCGTCGCGGAACGCCTCCTCGATGTCGCCCCCGGCGAACTTCCAGGTGAACGCCTGGTTTCCGGCGTCGTGGACCTTTGTGCTCCCCTCGGCGAGCGCCTCGGTCATGTCGAGCACCGGGTCCAGCGGCTCGTAGTCGATCTCGATCGCCTCCAGGGCGTCGGCCGCCCTGTAGCGGTCGGTGGCGACCACGCAGGCCACCGCCTCGCCGACGTAGCGGACCTCGTCCACCGCCATGGGCGGGTGGTCGGGGATGACGACGTCCTCGCTGACCGGCCAGGCACAGGGCAGGCTGCCCTGCTCGTCGGCGAAGTCGCGCCCGCTGTAGACGGCGACCACGCCCGGCCGGCCGCTCGCGGCCGAGGTGTCGACGCGGGTGATCCTGGCGTGGGCCATCGGGCTACGCAGGAAGGCCACGTACATCATGCCGGGGAGCTGGATGTTGTCGGTCCAGGTGGTCCTGCCGGTGACCAGCCGGGCGTCCTCCTTGCGCCTGCGCGCCTTGCCGACCTCGTGGGCGGCGGACGGGGCGTTCTCGACGAGCTGCTCGGTCATGGCGCCGGCACCTCCTGCGCGGACGACTCCGACGCGCTCCGCCGGGACATCTCCGCCGCGCCGCGCCGTACCGCCCTGACGATGTTGCAGTACCCCGTGCACCGGCACAGGTTGCCCTCCAGCCCCTCGCGGACCGCCTCCTCCGACGGATCGGGATCGTCCCTGAGCAGGTCGATCGCCGCCATGATCATGCCGGGGGTGCAGTACCCGCACTGCAGGGCGTGCTCTTCGTGAAAGGCCCGCTGCATGGGATGCCACTCGCCTCCCCGCGCCAGGCCCTCGACCGTGACGACATCGCTCCCGTCGGCCTGCACGGCGAGCACGGAGCAACTCTTCGCGCTCTGGCCGTCGAGCATCACGGTGCAGGCGCCGCAGTTACCGGTGTCGCAGCCGATGGGCGTGCCGGTCTTGCCCAGCCGATCTCGTAGCAGATGGACGAGGAGGAGGCGCGGCTCCACCTCCTCCTCGTATGCGATTCCATCGACGTTGACGGTTATTCGGGGCATACGTCCTCCAACGGCAACCACTGGGGTACAGGAGAAGTGAGAACCGGTAAATGAGAACTTACGCCCCTGTTCTTCCCGGTCAACCCTTTGGCCTCAGGCCAACGGAAGTTCCTCAGGTTCGCGGTCGCCGAGAATACGGCGGTCCGTTTCGTCGATTCCGAGGTCGTTGATGCTCGCCTCGCGGCGCCGCATCAGACCGTCGTCGGCGAACTCCCACAGCTCGTTTCCGTAGCTGCGCCACCACTGGCCGTCCGCGTCGTGCCACTCGTACTGGAACCGTACGGCGATGCGATTGCCCCCGAAGGTCCACAGCTCCTTGCGGAGCCGGTAGTCCTGCTCCCTGGCCCACTTGCGGCTCAGGAACTCCCTGATCTCCGCGCGCCCGGTGAGGAACTCGTCCCGGTTGCGCCAGACCGAGTCGGGCGTGTAGGCGAGCGAGACCCGCTCGGGGTCGCGCGTGTTCCACGCGTCCTCGGCGGCCTGGACCTTGGCCCTGGCCGTCTCCTCGGTGAACATCACACTTCCTCCAGAGATATCGCCTGCACGGGGCAGGCTCGCGCGGCCTCCTCGACCGCGTCAATCAGCGTGTCGTCCGGTTCGGTGACGTAGACCAGCTGGTCGTCGCCGTCCAACTCGAACACCTCGGGCGCGGCGAACACGCACTGCGCGTGCACCTGACACAGCGCCCGGTCCACGATGACCCTCGTCATGAGTTCTCCTTCCCTCTGAATCCCGTTGCATCACCTGTAGGAGGGGTGCGCGCCGGAGGGTTGAACCGGGAGTACTTCTCGAATGTCCAGCGGAGCGGGCTGGCCCCCCGGACGTGAACGGCGCGGTCCACCTCGAAGCCGACCAGCCGCTGTGCCCCCGGGACGTCGCCCGGATCCCAGTCGACGCGGGCGCGCCCGGTCAGGTGCAGCGCGTCACCGTTCTCCCAGTCGTGGAAGAGCAGGCCGCAGCTCTCGTCCAGTTCCAGGTTGCCGAGCGTCATGAACATCGAGTTGCCGGCGTAGTCGGGCCAGACCAGCCGCCGGTCGTCCACCGTCCGGACGAACCCCGGGTTACCGCCCCGGTGGGACAGGTCGGCGCCGAGCCCGGAAACCCGGGTGGCGACGAAGAACGTATCGGCACCCTCGATCCATGCCCGGTGCTCGCCGCCGAGCACCTCCGCCACCGAGGCGATCGCGGGAGATCCGGTGGCCTCGGCTGAGATGTCGCGCGTCTGGATGTACTTGGGGCAGTTCGCATAGGTCTGCTCGGTACGGACGATCAGCCGCCCGCCCTCCCGCCGGACCGTGCCGTTGACCCGCATCCTGCGCCTGGTCCGCGGTTCGATCGCGAGCATCCCGATCTCACCGCCGGCCAGTCCGGCCAGCGGATCGTGCTCACCCGGTACCGCCTCGATCACGATCGTCCGCTCGTCCACGGCCTGGGCGAACCCCGCGGCCCCTGCCAGCGGGCTCGCCCACAGCCGTCCGTCCGAGCCGACGGCCCCGATCAGCAACATCCGCTGCCGGCTCAGGAAGTCGGCCGCCGCCGCCGGGATCTCCGGCGTGGCCGTGGCCGATCCCCACGCCTCGAGGTGCGTCCCGGCTCGCCGTCGCACCGCCGTCTCTCCCGCGTGTTTCATGGTCTCCTCGGTGTCTTAGAAGAAGCCACAGGTGGGGGCGCCGGTGGTCGGCGCGGGTCGCTCGTCGGCGCCGCTGGGCGCGAAGATCTCCAGCCGGATGCCGTCCGGGTCCTCGAAGAACACGCCCCCCGAGGACGCCCCCTCCCCGTGCGGGACCACGCCGTCGTGGTGGAGCCTGGCCCCGAGTCCCCGGATCACGGTCTCGGCCTGGCGGACCGCCTCGATGTCCGGTACCTGGAAGGACAGGTGGTGCAGGCCCGGCAGTCCGGTGGCGAAGCGGCCCTCGCTCTGCTGCCAGAGGGTGAGCATCAGCTTCCCGTCGAGACCGAGGAAGGCGTAGCGCCGGTCCGGCTGGTCCGATTCGCCAAAGATCTCGAAGCCGAAGACCTTCAGGTAGAAGTCCTTGGACCTGTCGAGGTCGGACACGTTGAGGCCGACATGGCCGGTCTGGAAGGTCATCTGATCTCTCCTCTACGTTTTCTAACGGCTCGATCCGTTAGATCTACTGCCCGTAATCTAACGCAAAATCGGCATTTGTCACGTTAGAAAAATGTGGCATAAGTCACCCCTGATGGGCGGGGATGAGGCCGGATGAGGAGAGCAGCCGAGGGGGGAGCCCGCCGAATGGACGCGCGCCAGGTGGGAACGGGTGACCACCGGAGGCGACGTCACCCTGGTGCGCGGTCAGGAAAGTGCGACCTTGCCAGGCGTACGGACAGACGTCACCGGGTGCGGCGACATGATCTGGCGCCGGTGTCAGCCGTCCCGGCGCTGGCGGTAGTGGCGGGCGGCTCGGGCCCGGTTGCCGCAGCCGACCGAGCACCACTCCTGCCGGGGGTGCTCCTTGATGAAATAGAGCACGCAGCGGGGGGCGGGGCAGACGCGGATCTGCTCGCGCCGGGGCCCGGCCAGCAGCTCGATCGCCGACGTCGCGAGGGCGGCCCGAATCCGTTCGGACTCCGTCGCCCCGACACCCGGGACCGTCCGCGCCCAGGGCGCCTGTCCGGCGGGCCACTCCAGCCGCGGCGCCGAAGGCACGGCCAGTGCCGTGGCGTTCACCAGGTCGAGCGACTCGGCGAAGTCCGGGAGCCGGTGCGCGTCCGCGTCACTCGCGGCGCCCGGCGCCACGGCCCTGGCGAAGAGCGCCCGTACCGCCTGCCGCAGCTCGACCACTTCGATCCGCAGCTTCTCGGAGGCGGTGAAGTCCGGGTCGATCCCCAGTTCGGCGGCGTGCGCCCGGCCCCACGCGGTCATGCCCCGCACGTCGGAGAGCAGGTCCGTCAGACCGGTCCGCGTCGCGTGAACGGTGCTGACGAACTCCAGGGCCGACATGCTCCGAGCCTAATGCCCGATATGACCTGTTGCTCTGACGCCCGGACGGCCCTAGCGCCGGATGACCTTGGCCAGGATGGCGACCAGCCCCGCCAAACCCAGGCCGCTCACCAGGACCGTGAGCATGACCAGCGGCTGGACGGCCGGTCTGCTGATGAAGACGATCCCGATCGCGATGAACAGCATGCCGCTGAGCAGGGCCATCCAGTCGGTGCGGTGTACGCGCCGGGACACGGGCCGCTGTTCGGGCCGGTCGTGCTCAGGCGGCACGGCGCACCTCCGCATCCCCGATGCCGACCTTGATGTTCAGCACGATGGTCGCCACGTCGCCGTTGGGGGGCACCTCGGGCTCCAGGATTCTGATGTGCCGGATGTCGGCACCCCCCTCCACCGTGTGGTCGATCTTGACATCGCCGAACTTGGTATGGCCCTCTACCTCGATCCTGGCGGTCGCCGGCAGGATCACGCTGATCTCGCCGACCGAGACCGAGACGTCCACGATGGTCCGCGACCCCGGCGGCAGGGCCAGCTCGCTCAGATCCAGCACCCCGTCGCCCACCCCCACCGAGTAGCTGCGGGCCATCTCGGACAGGCTGGTGGGCTGCCAGTGATAGTTGCCGAACTTCTTCGGCATGCCGCCCAGCATGGGCCCCGCGACCAGGGCGATCGACAGGATGGTGCCGGTCGCGACCAGCCCGGCTCCCCGGCCGAACCAGGCGGCGGCCAGCAGGCCGGCGCCGATGACGACGAGTGCCGCGCCGCCCGCGACCGTCATGTTGACCGATCCTGAAGCGGACTGGATCGCCACGATGATCCCTCCAACGATCAAGGCCAGGAAGATGGTGACGCCCCCGACGAACGATCTGGGCCGCCGCGGCCTGGGCGGCGCTGTCACCGCCGCGCCGTACCCGGACGGCGGGTAAGGGGCGTAGGGGGAGTACGGCTGCTGCCGCTTTCGGGGGTCCAGCGGCTGGTAGGGGCCGTACGGCGAGAACGGCACACCGGAGGAGTCGAACGACGGCCTGGTGGGGCGGTAGGGCTCCGGTGGGATGTCTCCGGGGGGCGGGGCGGGACGGGGAGGTGAGCCCGGGGCAGGCCCGGCGAAGGTATTCGAGACAGGGGCGGGGGCGGGCTCGGTGCGGGTCTCCGAGACGGGGGCCGGCGGCGGCCGCTCCGCTGTGGACCACGGCGGAGCGGCCGTCTCAGTCCCCGTCTCGGCCCTCGTGCCGGCATCAGGGGCGGGCGCGTACCGCTCCGTGACCGTCTCGCCGCCCGGACGGGCGGCGTACGCCGCGAGGCCCGAGGCCGGCGGCGCGGCGGCGCGGGCGGCCGGATCCTGCTCCCCGACGGGACGCCGGCCGTCGGCGGCGCCCGGTCCGTGGCCGAACGGGTTCGGCCACTGATCGGCCGGGTACGGCGCCCGGCGCCTGCGCAGCCGGTCGGGCAGCGACCTGGCGGCGGCCAGCAGGTCCACCCCGCGGGAGTGGGCGGTGAGCAGGGCGATGGCGAACACCGTGCCGACCACGACCGTGGCGGTGCCGACGCCGTCCGAAGAGATGTTGACGATGAGCCCGAGGGCGAACAGCCCTGCCAGCAGGGTCAGGACCGTTTCGCTGTCGAAGTCGCGCCGGCTCCACTGCTCCACGTAGCCGGGACCGCCGTTGGCCTCACGCATCAGCAGGAAGGCCGCGACATAGAGCATGATGCCGATCCCCGAGCCGAGCACCAGCACCGCGAAACCCACTCGCAACAGCACCGGGTCGACCCCGGCATACCGCCCCAGGCCCGCGCAGACGCCGGTCAGCATGCGACCCTCGTCGCTGCGCCGCAGAGTGCGATCCTCCGAGGGGAAGCCGGGCGGCGAGCCGGGCGTGGCGCTCGCCGGATCGGTATCGTTCATGTACTTATCGTGGCCTTTCCCCGGCCCGTGCCGCATCCGGGACACCCCTGAGTCGTCCCGGAGTGGAGACGCCTCTCTCAGGGTCGCTTCAGGGGAACGCCTGATGCGCTGGCATGGTGGTTCGTGTGACGATGCTGACGATATGGCTGACCGAACGACAATTCATGACACGGCGCCCGTGACCTCCGAAGACGCGCCCTTCCCTCGGCTGATGAGGCCGGCGGAGGGGCGGTTGGTGGCCGGGGTGGCCCAGGGGGCCGCCGCCCAGCTCCGGCTCGACCCGGTCGTGCTGCGGCTGGCCTTCGTGCTGCTCACCGTCCTGGACGGGTTCGGGGCCGTGGCGTACGCCGCCCTGTGGATGTTCACCCCGAGCGAGTCGTACGAGGGCAGGGAACCCGCCAGGGACTGGAGTCAGCTCGCCGCGTACACCGCGATCGGGCTGGCGCTGCTGGCCCTGGGCCTGCTCACCGGAACCTCGGGGGCCGGAATCGGGGCCTGGCCGATCGCGGTGGGCGGCATCGGCTCGCTGATCCTGTGGCAGCAGGCGGATCCGGACCGGCGGCAGCGCTGGATGACCACCACCGTCGGACAGGTCCGCCAGAACCGGGTCCGTACCCTCGCCGGGCTGGTGCTCGTCGTGGTCGGCGCGATCGGCTTCCTGGTGGCCAACGACGAGCTGGTCGAGGCTCGTTCCGGCATCATGTTCACGCTGGTGGTCGTGGGCGGTGTCGCGCTGATCGTGGCCCCCTGGCTGGCGGCCCTGTGGAAGGAACTGCAGCGCGAGCGCCGCGAGCGCATCCGGCAGGAGGAGCGCGCCGAGGTGGCCGCCCACGTCCACGACTCGGTGCTGCACACGCTGACCCTCATCCAGCGCAACGCCTCCGATTCGCGCGAGGTGATGAGGCTCGCCCGCTCCCAGGAGCGGGAGCTGCGCAACTGGCTCTACCAACCACAGCAGGACGCCGACGCGTCGGTGGCCGCGGCCGTGCGGCGGGTGGCGGCCGAGGAGGAGGACGCGCACGGGGTGCCGATCGAGGTCGTCTGCGTGGGCGACTGCCCGCTGACCCCCGAGCTGTCCGCGATGGTGCAGGCCGCGAGGCAGGCCATGGTCAACGCCGCGAAGTACTCCGGGTCCGAGGTCATCTCCGTCTACGCCGAGGCTGAGCCGGAGGAGGTCACCATCTTCGTCAGGGATCGAGGGGTCGGGTTCGACATGGAGGACGTGCCCGAGGATCGTATGGGTATCCGCCAGTCGATCGTCGGCAGGATGGAGCGCCACGGGGGCAGCGCCCGGGTGCGGACCGAGCCCGGCGAGGGTACGGAAGTGATGTTGACCATGAAGCTGGAGAAGGTGTGAGTAGCGAGCGAGCCACGACAGAGCGAGCCGCCGGCAGAGTCGGCGGTGGGGCCGCCCGGTGCGACGGCGGACGGACGCGACCGGCGGGAGAGGCCCGATGAGCACGGTGAAGGTCCTGATCGTCGACGACCACCGGCTGTTCCGCTCCGGCGTCCGGGCCGAGCTGGGCGACTCCATCGAGGTGATCGGGGAGGCCGAGGACGTGGAGTCCGCGGTCAGGGCGATCGCCGAACTGGGGCCCGACGTGGTCCTCCTCGACGTGCACATGCCCGGTGGCGGTGGCCAGGAGGTGCTGCGCCGGGTCCTCGGCGCGGGCTCCACGGTCCGCTTCCTCGCCCTGTCGGTCTCCGACGCCGCCGAGGACGTCATCGGCGTGATCCGGGGCGGTGCCCGGGGTTATGTGACCAAGAACATCAGCGGGCGCGAGCTCACCGACGCCATCCGCCGGGTGGCCGACGGGGACGCGGTCTTCTCTCCGAGGCTGGCCGGGTTCGTGCTGGACGCGTTCGCCTCCAGCGAGGCCCCGCCGATCGACCCCGAGCTCGACTCGCTGACCCAGCGCGAGCGCGAGGTGCTGCGGTTGATCGCCAGGGGGTACGCCTACAAGGAGATCGCCAAGGAGCTGTTCATCTCGGTGAAGACCGTGGAGACCCATGTCTCGTCGGTGCTGCGCAAGCTCCAGCTCTCCAACCGGCACGAGCTCTCCCGCTGGGCCACGGCGCGGCGCCTGGTCTGACCGGCCGCTTCTGTACGAGCAGTGACTTATGTGCGACTCTGCGAAGTATGGGACGCGACGTACCTGCGATGGTGTTCAGTCGCGAGGACCGGCGGCGCTACCGGGACAAGGTCCGCCGGTGCCTTGACGTCCTCGCACGGATGCTCCACGAGTCCAGGTTCGAGTTCGACCGGCCCAGAGCCGGGCTGGAGATCGAACTCAACCTGGTGGACGACCGTGGCGAGGCCGCCATGAAGAACGCCGAGGTGCTGGAGGCCATCGCCCAGCCCGACTGGGCCACCGAGCTCGGCCAGTTCAACGTGGAGATCAACGTCCTGCCCGAGTCCCTGGAGCAGGAGGGCGCGGTCCGGCTGGAGAAGGTGATCAGGGACCGCCTCAACCACGCCGAGGCACGGGCCCGCACCGTCGGCGGGCACATGATGATGGTCGGCATCCTGCCCACGCTGCGGGAGAGCGACGTCCACGAGGGCACCCTGTCGGCCAACCCCCGCTACAAACTGCTCAACGAGCAGATATTCGCGGCCAGGGGCGAGGACATGCACCTGTCGATCGAGGGGGAGGAGCGCCTGGAGACCTACGCCGACAGCATCACCCCCGAGGCCGCCTGCACGAGCCTCCAGCTTCATCTCCAGGTCAGCCCGGAGACCTTCGCCGCCCACTGGAACGCCGCCCAGGCCATCGCGGGCCCGCAGGTGGCCATGGCGGCCAACTCGCCGTTCCTGTTCGGCCGCAGACTCTGGCAGGAGACCAGGATCCCGCTGTTCGAGCAGGCCACCGACACCCGCCCGGTGGAGCTGCAGGCCCAGGGGGTGCGGCCCAGGGTGTGGTTCGGCGAGCGGTGGATCACCTCGGTCTTCGATCTTTTCGAGGAGAACGCCCGCTACTTCCCCGCGCTGCTGCCGCTGTGCGACGAGGCCGACCCGCGCGAGGAGCTGACCCGAGGGATCACCCCCCAGCTCGGTGAGCTGACTCTGCACAACGGCACCGTCTACCGGTGGAACCGGCCGGTCTACGCGGTGGCGGACGGCATCCCGCACCTGCGGGTGGAGAACCGGGTGCTGCCCGCCGGCCCCTCGGTGGCCGACATCGTGGCCAACGCGGTGTTCTACTACGGGCTCATGGGCGTCCTCCCCTACGCCGAACGCCCGGTGTGGACGCGGATGCCGTTCGCCGCGGCCAGGGACAACCTGCACGCCGCCGCCCGGCACGGCCTGGACGCCAGGCTCTTCTGGCCGGGACTCGGCGAGGTGACCGCCTCGGAGCTGATCCTGCGCCGCCTGCTGCCGCTCGCCCACGAGGGGCTCGACCTGTGGGACGTGGCCCCCGCCGTCAGGGACCGGCTGCTCGGGATCGTCGAGCGGCGCTGCCTGACGGGCAGGACCGGGGCGAGCTGGCAGATCGACGCGGTGAACGCGCTCGGCGACCTCGAAAGACACGAGGCACTGCGCCGGATGACCCTGCGGTACATGGAGAACATGCACACCAACGAGCCGGTCCACGGGTGGCCGACCCTCTGATCGCATCGGCCCCCCAAGGACGCGGGACGTTCTCCCCGATCCGTCGAGATGAGTAGGCGTGAATCCGCCGGGAGGTTGATGTCCCGGCGCCGCGATCCGCCTAGTCTGAGGGCCGAGCCATCAGGGGGTGATGACGTGCGGGCAATGGTCGAGGAGATCGGCTGGGCCGCGCGAGGTGCCTGCCGCACCAGCGATCCCGAACTGTTCTTTCCGCTGACCCCATCGGCCGAGCACGAGGCGCGGGCGAAGGCGGTCTGCGAGCGGTGCCCGGTCCTCAAGGAGTGCCGGGCGTACGCGGTCCGGGCGGCCGAGCCCGAGGGGATCTGGGGCGGCCTGACCGTGAAGGAACGCCGTGACCTGCGCTTCCCGGCCGGCTGGCGCCAGGCCGCCACGGATCCGGCCCCGGTCGCGTAGCCTCGAACCGGATTCGAACAGGATCTCCACGAGCTCGGGCGGTCCCGGCACGCGGGGTGTGGAACCGAGGTCCGAGGGGGCTGAAGGGTGGAGCGGAAGCCGACGCGGGACACCGGTGCCGGGCCTCCACCGGGGGCGTGGACGTCGGCGGGGGCGGTGGCGGTGCTGGTGGGGGCCAACGTGCTCAACAACCGCCTGGCGCCGAGGCTGGCACCGCTGACCTCGGCCGCGGCCACCGGTGCGCTGCTCGTGCTGGCCCGCCGTGCCGGGATCTCCTGGTCCGATCTGGGGTTCCACCGGCGCTCGCGGGGCCTGCGGATCGGTGGCGCGCTCGCCACCGCCGTGGCGGGGGCCTACGCCGCGGGCGTGGCGGTCCCGGCCACCCGTCGCTTCTTCCGCGACGAGCGCGCCCTGTCGCTTTCCCGCGCCCGCGCGCTGGAGGAGGCACTGGTCCAGGTGCCGGTCGGCACCGTACTGCTGGAGGAGGTCGGCTTCCGCGGGGTGGTGCACGCCCTCGTCGCCCGCTCCCACGGCCACGGTGCGGCGACCGCCGTTTCCTCGATCCTTTTCGGCCTCTGGCACGTCCTCCCCGCCGTGGACATGGCGGCCGCCAACCCCGCCCTGAGCCGGTTGGCCTCCGGGGAGGATCCCGGCCGTGGCTCCGGCCTGCCCGGACGGCAGCTGACGCGCGTCGTGGCCGGTTCCGTGGTCGCGACGGGCCTCGCCGGGGCGCTCTTCACCGAGCTGCGCAGGCGGGGCGGCCTGGCCGCGCCCGCGATGTTCCACGTCGCGACCAACTCCCTGGGCTACCTGTTCGCCCGCCTGGCCCCGCCGGACCCCGCGGCCGGAGAGGTGCCCGCCCCGAACCGCTGACCCACGGCCCTCACCTCCTCCGCCTGCCCGGTCTCCACGCCGGCTCACGGGTGCGCGCGCCGGGCGACGCTTCGGGGGTGCCGAAGCGGCCGCGGGCGGCGAGTTCGATCGTGACGACCACGGCCACCGCCTCCGCGGCCAGCAGCGCGACCAGCACGACGAGCTGTACCACTCCGGCCTGGAGCGGCTCGGCCCCGCCCAGCAGCATCCCGACGAAGGCGCCGGGCAGCGTGACCAGGCCCACGGTCCTCGTCTGGTCCAGCGCGGGCACCAGGGCCTGCGCCGCGGCCGGCCGACAGATCTCCAGTGCCGCGTCCCGGTCCGAGAAGCCCAGGGAGAGCGCCGCCTCCACCTCGCCACGCCGGTGGGCGAGCTCGTCCATGGCCCGCCGTCCCGAGAGCGCCGTGGCCGTCAGGCACCCGCCGAGCAGGATGCCCGCGATCGGGATCAGCGTGATGCCCTGCGGCGGGACGATGCCGCCGCCGAACAGCAGTGCCAGCACCGGTAGGGTCCCGGCCGCGATGGGCACCGCGGCCCACCCGGCGGCGCGGCCCGAGGTGATCCTGCGTCCCGCGGTCAGGGTCGCCACCCCGTACATGATCAGCACGAAGGCCGCCACCGCGGGCGCCCGTTCGACCGCCCACACGATGACGAGCGAGACCGCGACGAGCTGGACGGCGGCGCGCAGGCAGGCCATGAGTATCCCGGGTGCGTGCCCGAGGTGGCCGGACCAGGCGACGGCGGCGGCCCCGGCGGCCAGCAGGACGATGACGGCGGCGGTGGCGAACGACAGGTCGACGGTGTTCAAGGGGCGCGAGGTCCCGGTGGTCTCAGCCGGGGTCAGGCGGTGGGGACCCGCCGGAAGGACTCGACGTAGCGGCCCTCGCCGAAGCCCGCCTCGACGGCTCGCTGGGAGAAGCGGTCCCGCAGGAAGCCCTCGAAGTCCTCCAGGTGGCCGACCTGGCTGACGTGGGCGCGCAGCGCGGCCAGCTTGCGGTGAAAGGTGTCGGTGATGTCCACGTGGTGGTCGGCCTCCGGGCCGCCGTTCAACCAGACCTCGCGGACGGTCCACGCCTCAAGGCCCTCGTCGAGCAGGAGCGAGGGGAAGGCGTAGGGGTTGCGCGCGTCGGGGTAGACGGCGTCGAGGGCGCAGCCGCCGACCGCGCGGTGGTCGGGGTGGCTGGGGGCGATGAACCGGTGGTTGCGCTCGGGGCTGTGGGTGATCACCAGGTCGGGCCTGACCTGGCGGATGACCCGGGTGATGTCACGCCGCAACTCCAGACTCTGCGTCACCGTCCCGTCGTGGTAGCCGAGGTAGCGCACATCGGTCACGCCGACGGCCTTGGCGGCTCCTGACTGCTCGGCGCGGCGGAGCTCGGCCATGCCGCCGTTGTCCAGCTCGCGGTCGAAGCCGCCCGCGTCGCCGTCGGTGACCACGCAGTACGTCACCTCGACGCCCCGGTCGGTGAATCGCGCGATCGAGCCCGCGGCGGCGAAGTCGACGTCGTCGGGATGTGCGGTGACCGCGAGTACACGGTTGATCTCGCCTTCGGACAGCATGGGAACCCTTCCGTCTTTTCCGCGTACGCTCGATCGTGACAACCGCAGCGGGGTCCGTCCACATTCCTTTACGACCGTTGGACCCGGTTGTCGGCCGGTCGTTCTAACCTAGGGGACGTGTCGATCCCAGCCTCCTCTCTGACCCACCCGTTGCTCGACGGGCTCAACCCTCAGCAGCGCGAGGCCGTCGTGCACCACGGCAGCCCCCTGCTCATCGTCGCGGGCGCGGGTTCCGGAAAGACCCGGGTGCTGACCCACCGCATCGCCTATCTGCTGGGTGAGCGGGGTGTGCAGCCGCAGGAGATCCTGGCGATCACCTTCACCAACAAGGCCGCGCGGGAGATGAAGGACCGGGTCGACAGGCTCATCGGCCCGCGTTCGGCGGCGATGTGGGTGATGACCTTCCACAGCGCGTGCGTGCGGATCCTGCGCCGCGAGGCCAAGCGCCTGGGCTTCCCCTCGGGCTTCTCCATCTACGACCAGGCCGACTCACAGCGCCTGATGGCGATGGTCTGCCGCGAGATGGACCTCGACCCCAAGCGTTACCCGCCGAGGTCCTTCTCCGCCCAGGTCAGCAACTTCAAGAACGAGCTGATCGACTACGAGACGGCGGCCGCCCAGGCCTCCACCCACCTGGAGCGCAAGCTCGCCGAGGCGTACCGCAACTACCAGCAGAAGCTCACCGAGGCCGGCGCGATGGACTTCGACGACCTCATCATGCTGACGGTGACGCTGTTCCAGATCTTCCCCGACGTGGCCGAGCACTACCGGCTCCGCTGGCGCCACATCATGGTCGACGAGTACCAGGACACCAACCACGCGCAGTACACCCTGATCCGCGAGCTCGCGGGCCGCCCCGAGCTGCGCACCGCCGACGGAGACCTGGTCAGGGAGGGGGGTGTCGCCCCGGCCGAGTTGTGCGTGGTGGGCGACGCCGACCAGTCGATCTACGCCTTCCGCGGCGCGACGATCCGCAACATCCTGGAGTTCGAGCGCGACTACCCGGAGGCCAGGACGATCCTGCTGGAGCAGAACTACCGCTCCACCCAGACGATCCTGTCCGCCGCCAACGCGGTGATCTCGCGCAATGAGAGCCGCAAACCCAAGAACCTCTGGTCCGACCAGGGGGCCGGGGCGAAGATCATCGGCTATGTCGCCGACAACGAGCACGACGAGGCGATGTTCGTCGCCCAGGAGGTCGACAGGCTCACCGACCACGAGGACGTGGTGCCCGGCCAGGTCGCCGTGTTCTACCGGACCAACGCCGCCTCCCGGGTGTTCGAAGAGATCTTCATCAGGACCGGCCTGCCGTACAAGGTGGTGGGCGGGGTGCGCTTCTACGAGCGCAAGGAGGTCCGCGACCTGCTGGCCTACCTGCGCTTCCTGGCCAACCCGAACGACGTGGTGTCGCTGCGCCGCATCCTCAACGTGCCCAAGCGCGGCATCGGCGAGCGGGCCGAGGCGATGGTCGAGGCGTTCGCGAGCAGGGAGCGGATCCCCTACTGGGAGGCGCTCCGCCGGGCGGACGACGCGCCGGGCATGGCCACCCGCTCGCTCAAGGCCATCGCCGAGTTCGTCGCCCTGATGGACGAGCTGATGGTGAAGGCCGACGACCTGTCGCCCTCACAGCTGGCCCAGGAGGTGCTGGCGAGCACCGGATACCGTCTGGAACTCACCGCCTCCAACGACCCGCAGGACGAGAGCCGCCTGGAGAACCTGGACGAGATGATCTCGGTCGCCTCCGAGTTCGAGGAGGCCAACCCCGAGGGCACGCTGGTGGAGTTCCTGGAGCAGGTCTCCCTGGTCGCCGATGCCGACCAGATCCCAGCGGCCGACGGGGGGCAGGGGGTGGTGACGCTGATGACGCTGCACACCGCCAAGGGGCTTGAGTTCCCCGTGGTGTTCCTCACCGGAATGGAGGACGGGGTCTTCCCGCACATGCGCTCGCTCGGCGAGCCGAAGGAGCTGGAGGAGGAGCGCCGCCTGGCCTACGTCGGCATCACCCGTGCCGAGCGGCGCCTCTATGTCTCCCGGGCCGCCGTCCGCAGTTCCTGGGGTTCGCCCGCGTTCAACCCGGCCTCCCGGTTCGTCGCGGAGATCCCGGCCGATCTGGTCGAGTGGCGTGGCAGCCCGGAGAAGAGCGCCTGGAGCGCCGCCACCCGCCGCGACTCCCGCCCCGCCCCGGTCAGGAAGTCCGAGGGCAGGCAGATCCCCAACCTGGCCCCCGGCGACCGGGTCACCCACGACAAGTTCGGCCTGGGCACCGTGGTGTCCGTGGACGGCGTCGCCGAGAAGACCAAGGCCAAGATCGACTTCGGTGGCGGGGTGGGGGAGAAGGTCCTGCTGCTGGCGTACGCGAAACAACTGGAGAAACTCTGAGGTCTCCGGGGCCGGTCCCACCGGTTCCGGACTCGGGGGAAGGGCACGGCGGC
Organism: Streptosporangium amethystogenes; assembly: GCF_000721075.1. Taxonomy (GTDB): domain Bacteria; phylum Actinomycetota; class Actinomycetes; order Streptosporangiales; family Streptosporangiaceae; genus Streptosporangium; species Streptosporangium amethystogenes. The sequence continues at coordinate 121,937 of NZ_JOEQ01000010.1, read as the reverse complement.
CGCCGCTCGCCGTGCCCCTTCCGTCAGTTCGCGAGGAGTTCCCTGATGGGGTCATCGGGCTGGTCGGCGCCGACGGTGAGCTCGTCGAAGTCGGCCACCTGGCCGGCGGGCGGCGCCTTGACGGTGACCTTGGTGCCCCAGCCGGTGTAGCGGGTGTCGTTGACGTAGGTCAGCTCGGTGCTGTTGAGGCCCCGGGTGGACTCGGTGTACGACGACACGACCCGGCGGACCAGCCGGTCGGAGCCGATGTAGATCTTCCAGGTCACCGGAAGGGTGGCGGACCTGCCGGTGGGCTTCGCGCCCAGCATCGCGCGTACCGAGGGGGAGACCTTGAAGAGCTCGCCCAGCGTGATCGTGCCCGAGTGGACGGTGGTCCGGGTGCCGTCCCAGGTCCCGCCAGGGCGCCTGGCGCCGGTGTGGGCCAGGGTCGCCTTCAGCGTTCCCGGCTCGACGGTGCTGATGATCTGCTGGACGGGACTGACCAGGACCAGCCCTCCGTCGCGGACGCGCAACCACTTCTTGCCCTCGGGCATGGAGTCGGCGAAGAAACCGCCCGAGGTGTAGGAGACGTTCTTCAACGAGATCGTCCGCGACGGGGTGAACAGGCCTTTGAACTCGCCGTCCTGGGTGGGCAGGTTGAACGTGGTGGTCAGATCCGAGGCGACCAGACCCGACCTGCCGAACTCCAGCACGCCGTTGCGCCTGGTGAAGATCGCCCGCTGCTTCTTGCCCGCGCCGACGATCTTCGTGTTCTCGGTGAGCTTCACACCCCGGTGGGTTCTGAACTGGCGCTTCAGCGCCGAGACCGGATCGGTCTTCGCGGCCTGAGCGGTCTTCGCGGTCTGGGCGCTCGCCGGGGCGGCGGTCACCAGCGCGGGAACCATCAGGGCCGCCACGGTGGCGCCGGTCAGGACGGCGATCGTTCGCCTCATAGGGGTCCTCCCGTAGGTGTCCTCGCGTCGTCGCGGAGGGGGAAGAAGATTCTTCCCTATATGCCGAAATATCGGATCAAGAATCGCCGGGCCCTGCATGGCCGAGGGGAACCGGCCTCCGGTGGGTGAAACGCGGTCGTGCCCGGCAGGTGAAGCCTGCCGGGCACGACCGTCCGGTGCCGGGTGTGATCAGTGCGGAAGGATCACTTGACGGTCAGTAGAGGGATGGGAGTATCGGCCTCGAAGCCCGCCTGCAGCTCCTTCATCGTGGCGACCTGGTCGGCCGGCGGGGCGTCGATCGTGACCTTCGAACCCCAGTTGGTGTAGCGGGTGTCGACGGTCCAGGCCGACCCACCCGAGAACTGCGTGTACGAGGTCGCCAGTCTCGCGGGGAGCCGGTCGGCGTTCAGGAACAGCTTCCACTTGATCATGATCTTGGCCTGTTCGCCGGAGAGCTTCCCCCCGCCCTGTGCCGCGCGGAACCACGGCGAGACCTTCTGCAGCTCGCCGAAAGTGATCTTCCCGGCGTAGGCGGTCGGCTTCTTGACCGTGGCGTGCGCGAGGAGGGCCTTGAGGGTCGCGGGCTCGGCGGCGTTGACGACCTGGCCCATCGAGCCGGTCAGGCCGAGCGTGTCCTCCGGATATCCGAGCCAGGGCTTGTCCTGCGGCAGAAACTGGCCAAAGGCCCCGCCCGAGAGGTACGCCTTTTTCTTGACCCGGACGACTCGCTCGGGCTCGGCCAGTCCGGCGATCAGCTTGCTGAGCTTCTTCTGCTCCTCGGTTTCCTCGGCGTCGTCTTCTTCGGTGCTGAATGCGAGGGCACCCTCATCGAAATGCAGCTGGGTGGTGTGGTCCGACGCGCTGATCCCGGAGGTGCCGAACTGCAATTCACCCTTACGGTGGCCGGCAATCGTGTTCTTGGAGCCGCCCTGCGTCTTTATGGTGTCGACGTAGGTGACGCCATGGCCGTTTTTGAGCTGGCCCTGCAGCGCGGTGATCGGATCGGCGGCCTGTGCGTGCGCGGTCGATGCCAGCGCCGGAGCGCCGAGTACGGCCGTTGCGGCGCACGCCAGTCCGGCGATGTATCGCTTCAAAGGAAAATCCTCCTGACTGCCCCCTCCGCCCCGTCGGGGAGGGGATGACACACTCTCGCTGTGCAAGATCACGAAAGGATAGCGCAGTTGGAGGATTACCTTGAATTAAACGTGCATATTTCGTGCAGAGACATCTCCCGGGGCGTCGGAAGGCGGTGCGGATATTTTGTTTCCGGTCAATCACGGACCGTCAGATTTGTTTTTTCGCGATTCAGCCGATCGGCAGGACGGCCGGCTCGGGGAAGTCGGCGCCGACCCGGCCGGCGTCGGCGGTGTCCTCGGGAGGCGGCGGAACGAGGGTGACGGATGAGCCCCAGCCGGTGTAGCGGGTGTCCACGACCGTGGTCGTGTACTTGCCCGGACTGCCGCTGAGCGGCTGCCGCCAGGTGGTGCTCAGCCTGCGGACCAGGTTCGAGCGGTCCAGCCAGAGCCTGAAGCCGACCGGGATCCCGGCGCTCCTGCCCTTGGGCGGCCCGGCCAGCCTGTCGCGGAGCGAGGGGGAGACCTTGTAGAGCGTGCGCAGCGTCACGGCGCCCTGCAGGAACGTGCCCGAGCGCAGCTTCCTGCGCACGGCGGTGTGGGACAGCAGCGTGCCCAGGGTGGCGGGCTCGAAGATGTTGACGATCTGCGGCAGGGTGGCGGTCTGCTTGATGTTCGCCGGGCCGATCAGTCCGAGCCAGGTCTTCCCCTCGGGCAGCCACGTCTCGTAGCCGGGTCCGGAGAGGTACGCCTCGTTCGGGAAACAGATCACCCGGGTCGAGCCGAGCCGCTGGCCGAGCTGTCGTTCCAGCTCCTTCACGGCCCCCTTGCCCAGTTCGGTCCGTCCCACCGTGTCCGTGCCGTACACCCCGGCCTCGTCGAACTCCACCCGGCCCTTGCGCCAGATGGTGACCACCGCCTTGCCGCCCCGATAGACGCGTCCGACGTCGGAGATCCGCAGCCCCGTGTGCTCGCCGAACTGCTGCCTCAGCCTCGTCACCGGAGACGGCGGCGGTGCCACCCCCGCGACCACGGCACCCGCCGTTCCCGCCGCCTCCGCCGCCGACATGGGCAGCACCGAACCGGCCAGTACGACCGCGAGCAGAGTGACCCACCGTCTCATCGGATTCCTCCCAGGAGTCAAGATCCGCCAAGCTAGCCAACCCCCGGCCCGCGGGCTATGGCGCGCACCAACAACTCGCGGCCACGGATTGCGCGAGTTTGAGCCGTACGGCAGGCGGGACCGCTCGCCGAGGGGGCGAAATGCGGAATGGCGGGAAGACTCCGGCTTACGCTGTGGACAGCTCCCACGTCGCGAGGAGAGCGCGGAGGAGGAGGTCTGGATGGACGCCGTGCCGAGGATCCGCGTCGTCATCGCCAAGCCGGGGCTGGACGGCCATGACAGAGGGGTGAAGATCGTGGCCAGGGCGCTTCGGGATGCCGGGATGGAGGTCGTCTACACGGGCCTGCACCAGACTCCGGAACAGGTGGTGCGCACCGCGATCCAGGAGGACGCCGCGGCGATCGGGCTGTCCATCCTGTCCGGCGCGCACATGACGCTCTTCGCCAGGGTGCTGGAGCTGCTGAGGGAGAACGACGCGAGCGACATCGTGGTGTTCGGCGGCGGGATCATCCCCGAGGCCGACATGCCCGCACTCCAGGAGATGGGCGTCGCGCGGATCTTCACCCCGGGCGCCACCACCCAGGAGATCGTCGACTGGGTGCGGAGCGCGATCCCCTCGCCCGCCTGACGAGTTCCGACGAGGTTCGGGATGCCCGCGCCTCCTCTCGCCGGCGGGTCTTTGCGTAGCCGGCCAGGCCACACCGGTCTGGCGACAGGTGCCGGGCGGCGTCCGAGGACGGTGACGCGAACAACATTCGGGATGCGCGATCTGGGACCCGGTTACCTGGCCATGCCATAAGGCGGGCTACGCTTCATTGGCGCAAAACCGCCGCGCTCCCCCTTCGATCGTGGAGCCGGCCCACTCAGATCTATACACCAGCCGGACAAGCAAGGACGGACCCTCGTGGACCTGTTCGAACATCAGGCGAAGGAGCTCTTCGCGGAGTACGGCATCCCGGTGCCGCGCGGTATCGTCGCGCACACCGTGGAGGAGGCACGGGCGGCAGCCGAGCAGCTGACCGGCCGTGTCGTCGTCAAGGCCCAGGTCAAGACCGGTGGCCGCGGCAAGGCCGGTGGCGTGAAGGTGGCGGACGACGCCGCCGACGCCGCAAGCAAGGCCACCGACATCCTCGGCATGGACATCAAGGGCCACACGGTCCACAAGGTCCTGGTCGAGGAGGCCAGCGCGATCGCGGAGGAGTACTACTTCTCCTTCCTGCTCGACCGCGCGAACCGTACGTTCCTCGCCATCTGCTCCGCCGCGGGTGGTATGGAGATCGAAGAGGTCGCGCACACCAACCCCGAGAAGGTGGCGCAGGTTCCGATCTCCCCCCTGGACGGTATCGACCGGGCCAAGGCCCGCGAGATCGCCCAGGCCGGCGGCCTGCCGGAGGCGTCGCTCGACGGCGCCGCCGACCTCATCGAGAAGCTCTGGTGCGCCTTCGTCGACGAGGACGCCTCGCTCGTCGAGGTCAACCCGATGATCCTGTCCGCGGACGGTCAGGTGAAGGCCCTCGACGGCAAGGTCACCCTCGACGACAACGCGTCCTTCCGTCAGCAGGACCACGCGGCCCTTGAGGACAAGGCCGCCGAAGACCCGCTGGAGGCCGCGGCCAAGGCCAAGGACCTCAACTACGTCAAGCTCGACGGCTCCGTCGGCATCATCGGCAACGGTGCGGGTCTGGTCATGTCGACCCTGGACGTCGTCGCCTACGCCGGCGAGGCCTTCCCCGGCCAGCCCAAGCCCGCCAACTTCCTCGACATCGGCGGCGGTGCCTCGGCCGAGGTGATGGCGGCCGGCCTGGAGATCATCATCTCCGACCCCGCGGTGAAGTCGATCTTCGTCAACGTCTTCGGCGGCATCACCGCCTGTGACGCGGTCGCCAACGGCATCGTCTCGGCCTTCCAGCTGCTGGAGTCCCGCGGCGAGGCCGTGAGCCGCCCGCTGGTCGTCCGGCTGGACGGCAACAACGCCGAACTCGGGCGTCAGATTCTCTCCGACGCCAAGTTGTCCGGCGTCGAACTGGTGGACACCATGGACGATGCGGCCAAGCGCGCCGCCGAACTCGCTGCGGTAGGTGCGTAATGGCCATCTGGCTGACCGAGAACAGCAAGATCATCGTTCAGGGCATGACCGGTGGTGAGGGCACCAAGCACACCCGCCGCATGCTCGCCTCCGGTGCCGCCGTCGTCGGCGGTGTCAACGCCCGCAAGGCCGGCACCGTCCACGAGGGCCTGCCCGTCTTCGGCACCGTCGCCGAGGCCATGAAGGAGACCGGCGCCGACGTGTCGGTCGTCTTCGTGCCCCCGGCGTTCACCAAGGACGCCGTCAAGGAGGCCATCGACGCAGAGATCCCGCTCTGTGTGGTCATCACCGAGGGTGTCCCGATCCACGACACCACCGAGTTCTGGGCCTACGCGGTCGCCAAGGGCGGCAAGACCCGCATCATCGGGCCGAACTGCCCCGGCATCGCCTCGCCCGGCGCCTCCAACGCGGGCATCATCCCGGCCGACATCACCAGCGCCGGTCGCATCGGCCTGGTCTCGAAGTCGGGCACGCTGACCTACCAGCTCATGTACGAGCTGCGTGACATCGGCTTCTCCAGCGCGGTGGGCATCGGCGGCGACCCGGTCATCGGCACCACGCACATCGACGCGCTGCAGGCCTTCCAGGACGACCCGGGCACCGACGCGATCGTGATGATCGGCGAGATCGGCGGCGACGCCGAGGAGCGCGCGGCCGCCTACATCGAGCAGCACGTCACCAAGCCGGTCGTCGCCTACGTGGCGGGCTTCACCGCTCCCGAGGGCAAGACCATGGGCCACGCGGGCGCGATCGTGTCCGGCTCGGCCGGTACCGCCCAGGCCAAGAAGGACGCTCTGGAGAAGGTCGGCGTCCGCGTCGGCAAGACCCCGAGCGAGACCGCCCGCCTGATGCGCGAGCTCATCCAGTCCCTCTAGCGGGGGGCCGGGACGCAGGTCCCGGGTGAGCGAACGCGGCACGGTGCCGCGCGATCCGGCGGCGCCCCCGTCGCCGGCACCGTGCGGGTTCCACCGCACCGAGCACGACCGAGGGCGCCCGGCATCCCGCCGGGCGCCCTTCACCGTTCCGGACGTCACCGATATCCGCTCTCCCATACCGGTGACCGCCGGGATGGCACGGGGAGGACCGTGTGCGGCGCGCGAGGTGAGCCGGACCGGCTTCGCCGGGATACCACAGGCCGCTTCTGTCACGCCGTCCGCGACACGCGGGGCGCGGAAGTCTCTTCCGCACCGAAGATCCTGAGACCATCGACTACTGTGACGGCCCTCTTCGATCAGCTCCGGACGGCTCCCCGCAACGTCCTCAGCCGCATCCCCCTGCCCGGCCTCACGGGTGACGACGACGACGTCCGCCGGCCGCTTCCCGTCTCCGGGATGCTCGCGGCCGCCTGGACGCTCGGCGTGGGGCTGGCGGTGCTCACCACGCTCACCCTGGTCGGCTGGATCGCCGCACCGCGCGGCGCGCTCGGCTCCGGTCTGCCCGCGGTGTTCCGTACCGCCTCGCAGCTCTGGCTGGCCGCGCACCACGCGGGCTTCGCGATCCCCGGCGGCTCGGTGGGCCTGCTCCCGCTCGGACTGACGGTCCTGCCCGCCTTCCTGCTGTACCGCGCCGGGATGTGGATGGCCAGGGACGCGGACCTGCGGCTCCGGCTGCCCGCCCGGCTGCCCAAGAACACTCCCAAGGAGGCGTCCAACGCCCGCCGCAAGGCACAGCTGATCCTGATCGCCCAGGCGGGCATCTCACTGGCGGCGCCGTACGCGCTGCTGGCCGGGATCATCGCGCTGGTCGCCAGGAACGAGATCACCCAGCCCTTCCTCGGTGAAGTACTGGTCAGCCACCTGGTACTGGCCTTCATCGCGGGCTCCGTGGCCGTCGCCAGGACGATCGGGCCCTGGCGATCGATGCTGCGCCTGCTGCCCGAGCGGCTGCGCTCGGTGGTGGTCGGTACGTTCGCCGCACTGATGATCATGCTCGTGGCGGGCGCCGTCATGGTGCTCGGGGCCGTCACGGTCAACTTCGGGCAGGTCGGGGAGCTGTCCGGGATCCTTTCTCCGGGGTTCGTGGGCGGGCTGCTGCTCCTGCTGATCCAGGGGCTCTACCTGCTCAACGCCGTCATCTGGGGCATGGCCTACATCGCGGGACCTGGTTTCGCGGTCGGCACCGGCACGCTGGTCGCGCCGACAGGCGTGCAACTGGGCACGGTGCCGAGCCTGCCGATCCTGGGCGCGCTGCCGGAGGCGGGCCCGACCTCGGCCTGGGTGATGGTCGTGATCGCAGTGCCTTTCCTGGCCGGCGCGGTGGCGGGCGTTCTGGTCGTCCGGATCTCGCCCTCCCCTTCGTACGAGGGGGCACCGCTGTGGGGGTTCGCCTGCGGGCTGGCGACCGGGGCGGTGGCGGGTCTGCTGGCGGCGCTCTCCGGTGGCCCGCTCGGTGGCACGAGGCTGTCCGCGGTGGGGCCGGAAGGGTGGGAGGTGATGCTCTCGGTGACGCTGGAGGTGGGGGTCGCGGCGGGGATCGCCGCCGGGCTGGCCAACTGGTGGCTGATCTTCCGGGGGCACAACACGACGGTCACCAAGGCGGCGGCCAGGGTCGGCACGGCCACCGCGCCGGTCCGCAAGGCCGGAGTCAAGATCGCCAAGGCCGCCGGCTCGGTGGCCAGCAAGGTCGGCTTCGCGGAGTCGGAGGAGCTCCGCAAGCTCCCCGGTCACTGGCTGGACGCCACGGAGTGCGACACCCAGCCGATCCCGGTCATCAGGGACGACTGGGAGGACGAGCACGCCTCGGCCGCCGCGGAGAGCTCGCCGAAGGCCCACCGTCCCGAGCCGCCGCGCCCACCCCGGCGCGACATCGTCGACGAGACCGACGACAAGGGCGGCCATGTGATCTACGTCGACCCCTACGCCTGGGACCGCGACTGAGCGCCGCCGCGGATCACGCGCCCGGCCGCCTCGTCCAGGACAGTTCGCTCAGGCGGCCCGCTCAGGGAGGGAAGGGAAACTGCAGCTGGCCGGGCTGGACGAAGGGCATCTTCTTCTCCATGGCCCGCTCAAGCCGCTCCACGCACTCGTTCTGCGCCGAGACGGTGCCCGCTCCCTTACCGCACTCGGTGTAGGCGCTCAGCTCGTCGCCGAAGTAGAACTGCATCGCGGTCACCCCGGTCGACACCAGCAGCGCCCCGGCGGAGAGCACGATGCCCGCCACGGCGGTGCCGACAGGTTTGGGGACGGAACGCAGCGCGGGGATCGCACGGATTGAGGTGACAAGAGCGAAAATCGCCATGGCGAGTCCCGCGAGGGGGAGCAGCAACGTCATCACCACCGCGGTGACCGCGAGCCACAGGGCCCTTCGCCCGGCGCTCTCGGTGGGCCGTACCTGGACCGGCAGTGTCACCTGACCTCCTTGCATCGTTCGTTCGGACAGGCCGATACCCTTGCAGCGGCGTGAGTCCCCGTCCGAATGGAGTGCGTCGGTGTCATCCCAGGCCGTTCGGCTTGTGGTCCTCGTGTCCGGTTCTGGAACCAACCTACAGGCCCTTCTGGACGCTGTTGCAGACGAGACCTACGGCGCCAGTGTGGTGGCGGTGGGCGCCGATCGCGGCGGTGTCGAGGGGCTGGCCCGTGCGCAGCGCGCGGGGGTGCCGACCTTCGTGGAGAGGGTGGCCGACCACCCCACCCGCGAGGACTGGGATCGGGCGCTCGCCGCCCGCATCGCGGCGTACCGGCCGGACCTCGTGGTCTGCGCGGGGTTCATGAGGATTCTCGGCAAGCCGACGTTGGAGGCCTTCCCGGTCCTCAACACCCATCCCGCGCTGCTGCCCTCCTTCCCGGGGGCGCACGGTGTGCGTGACGCGCTCTCGTACGGCGTGCGCGTCACCGGCTGCACCGTGATGCTCGCCGACGCGGGCGTCGACACCGGGCCGATCATCGCCCAGGAGGCCGTGCCCGTGCTGGACGACGACGACGAGGCGGCACTGCACGAGCGCATCAAGTCCGTCGAGCGTCATCTGCTCGTCGACACCGTCGGCCGGATGGCCCGCGAGGGCTGGACCGTCACCGGCAGGACTGTTCGATTCGGACGACCCGGTGGATGAGCCGGGCGCCCCGGAGAAACCGGAACCAACCAGGAGGAGCACGAAGTGACCCGCATCGCCATCCGGCGCGCGTTGATCGCGGTGTATGACAAGAGCGGGCTGGAGGAGTTGGCCCGTGGGCTCGACGCCGCGGGTGTGGAGATCGTCTCCACCGGGGGCACCGCCGCGAAGATCACCTCTTTCGGCGTCCCCGTCACTCCCGTCGAGTCGCTGACCGGCTTCCCCGAGTGCCTCGACGGCCGGGTCAAGACGCTGCACCCGCGCGTGCACGCCGGCCTGCTGGCCGACGGCGGCAACCCCTCCCACGTCAAGCAGCTCGAAGAGCTGGAGATCGAGCCGTTCGAGCTGGTGGTGGTCAACCTCTACCCGTTCCAGGAGACCGTGGCCTCGGGCGCCTCCGACGCCGAGTGCGTGGAGCAGATCGACATCGGCGGTCCCGCGATGATCCGGGCCGGGGCCAAGAACCACGGCACCGCCGCGGTCGTGGTCGACCCGGCCTCCTACGGTGACGTGCTCGCCGCGGTCGCCGCGGGCGGCTTCACCCTCACCGAGCGCCGCCGTCTGGCCGCCGCCGCGTACGCGCACACCGCCGCCTACGACACCGCGGTGGCCACCTGGTTCGCGGACGTCTACGCGGCCGAGGATGGCGTGTGGCCGGGTTACCTGGGCGCGGCCTGGGAGCTCAAGTCACCGCTGCGCTACGGCGAGAACCCGCACCAGGGCGCGGCTCTTTACTCCAGCGGGAAAGCCGGCCTGGCGGACTCCGAGCAGCTGCACGGCAAGGAGATGTCCTACAACAACTACCTGGACGCCGACGCCGCCTGGCGGGCGGCATGGGACTTCGACGGTCCCGCCGTGGCGATCATCAAGCACCAGAACCCGTGCGGCATCGCGGTCGGCGCCGACGTCGCCGAGGCGCACCGCAAGGCACACGCCTGCGACCCCGTCTCGGCGTACGGCGGCGTGATCGCGGTCAACGCGGAGGTTACCGAGGAGCTGGCCCGCCAGATCGCCGAGGTGTTCACCGAGGTCGTGGTGGCCCCCTCCTACACGGCCGAGGCGCTGACGCAGCTCACCGGGAAGAAGAACATCCGGCTGCTGGCCTGCCCGCGGGGGCCGTCCAACCCGCTGGAGTTCCGCCGGATCGACGGCGGCCTGCTGGTGCAGAACGCCGACCGGGTCGACGCCCCGGGCGACGACCCGTCCACCTGGGAACTGAAGGCGGGGCCCGCCGCCTCCGGCGAGGTCCTCGCGGACCTGGCCTTCGCCTGGAGGGCGTGCCGCTCGGTGAAGTCCAACGCGATCCTGCTGGCCGCGGACGGTGCGAGCGTGGGCGTCGGCATGGGCCAGGTCAACCGGGTCGACTCGGCGCGGCTCGCGGTCTCCCGGGCGGGCGAGCGCGTCCAGGGGGCCGTGGCGGCCTCCGACGCGTTCTTCCCCTTCGCCGACGGCCTGCAGATCCTCATCGACGCGGGAGTGAAGGCGGTCGTGGAGCCGGGCGGCTCGATCAGGGACGAGGAGGTCATCGCCGCGGCCGAGGCGGCGGGGGTGACCCTCTACTTCACCGGTACCCGTCACTTCTTCCACTGATCTCCGCTCCCGGGTGCGGCTGCCGTACCCGTGCGGCAGCCGCACCCGGGAGATAAGAGAGTGGCCAATTAGACAGAATTACTTGGGCGAAAAAGGTTTGGCCTGCGGTTAGTCTGAAGCATCCCTTTCGTTCCTGCCGCGGAGATCCCTCATGCCACTGCTCGACCATGCCCTGCACGCCTTCGTGATCATGCAGGGTTTCTGGGGCAGCCCCCTGATGATGATCATCATCGCGCTCGGCGCGGCCTACCTCGGCGGGCGGGTCGTGGAGTGGATCCCCTTCACCCGCAGGATCATCGAGCGGAGGGAAGCGGAGCGCGGTTCGTCCTCGTGAGAGGGTTAGCGGTATGAGTGCGCGGATTCTCGACGGCAAGGCCACAGCGGCAAAGATCAAGGCGGACCTCACGGTGCGGGTGGCCGCGCTGAAGGAGCGGGGCATCGTCCCCGGGCTCGGCACGGTTCTGGTGGGAGAGGACCCGGGCAGCCAGATCTACGTGGCGGGCAAGCACCGCGACTGCGCGGAGGTCGGCATCTCCTCCCTCCGCAGGGACCTGCCGGAGAACGCCACCCAGGCCGAGGTCGAGGCGGTCGTCGACGAGCTCAACGCCTCCGAGGAGTGCACCGGCTACATCGTCCAGCTCCCGCTGCCCCGTCACCTCGACACGCAGGCGCTGATCGAGCGGATGGACCCGGCGAAGGACGCCGACGGTCTCCACCCGGCCAACCTGGGCCGTCTGGTCCACATGGTCGACGCGCCGCTGCCCTGCACGCCGTACGGCATCGTCGTGCTCCTGCAGGAGTACGGGGTGCCGCTCAAGGGGGCGGAGGTCGTCGTGGTCGGCCGCGGTATCACCGTGGGCCGCTCGCTCGGCCTGCTGTTGACCCGCCGCTCGGAGAACGCCACGGTCACCCTCTGCCACACCGGCACCCAGGACCTCGCGGCCCACACCAGGCGCGCCGACATCGTCGTCGCCGCGGCCGGGGTGCCGCATCTGATCACCGCGGACATGGTGAAGCCGGGCGCCGCCGTGCTGGACGTCGGCGTCTCCCGGGTCGACGGGAAGATCGCCGGTGACATCGCCCCCGGCGTCGAGGAGGTCGCGGGCTTCCTCACCCCCAACCCCGGTGGTGTGGGCCCGATGACCCGGGCCATGCTGCTCACCAACGTGGTCGAGGCCGCGGAGAGGCGCGCCCGCGAGCTGGGCTGACCCCGCGGCCAGGCCGATCTCACAGAGGCGGTCTCACGAGGTCGGTCTCACGGGACAGGATCCGCCGAGCTGGCCTCACTGAGAATGCCTCACCGGGCAGGCCGACTCCCCGGGGGACCGGTCCCAGGGCGGGACCGGCCACCCAGGGTGGTGCCGGCCTGTCGGGCGGCCCGGCTACGACGCCCTGCGGTTCGCGGCGGTGGCCGCCGTCTGGGACTCCGAGGCGCCGGTCGCGCGCTGCGAGGGCACCACGGGGGTGGGCCTCACCAGCCCCAGGGCGACGACCTCGTTCGCCAGCCTGGTGCGCCGGTTGGTCCCCTCGGGGATCCGGAACTTCTGGTAGAGACGCAGGAGGTGCTGCTTGACGGCCGCCTCCGTCACCACCAGGTCGTCGGCGATCTCCCTGGCCGTGGCCGGTGCGACGAACGCCTCGTCCGACAGCGCCGGACGGCAGAGCGACGTCAGGACGTCCACCTCCCGCCTGGTCAGCTCCGGTGCCGCGGCGCGGCGGAGCTCGACCTCCGGGGCGAAGTCCTCGCGAGGCACTCCGCCGATCCTGCCTCGTGCCGCGCCGAAGGACACCACGTCACCGTCATCAAGCACCCTCCGTGCGATCGGTCGGCCGTTGACCCGAGTGCCGTTGCGGGACAGGCCCAGATCAACGACATACAGGTAGGGTCCGCGCCGGACGAATTCCGCGTGCAGCCGGGACACACTCGGATCGGTCAGCCGGATGTCCACTCCACGGCCACGTCCGATCGTCGTGATCTCGGGGCGCAACGGGACCACCTCACCGGTGTCCTCGATGCGTATGAACGGCCCCTCCACGGCAGTTCCTCCCCAGGTAGCCCGCCGTAACTATTCCTACAGCTCCGGCTTACCCAAACGAGGTGATGGGGAATCGCCTTTGCCAGAAAGAGAATCATTCCTGAAATTGGCCTGGACCTCTCGGGAGGGTTTCCGCTGCTCACAGGTAGACTTCGGGCACAGATAAGCGGAGGAAACACTCATGGCGGACAAGCCCACCAAAGGTCTCGCCGATGTCGTAGCCGCGTCCACAGCGCTCAGCGACATCGACGGTCAGGCCGGTCGCCTCTTCTATCGTGGCTACGACATCCACGATCTGGCCGGCCGCACCACCTTCGAAGAGACCGCGCACCTGCTGCAGTACGGCACGCTTCCCACCCGGGAACAGCTCTCGGCGTACGGGGAGGAGCTGGTTCGAGGGCGTACGCTTGGCACGCTCGTCGAGGCCAACATCTCGGAGATCGCGGAGAGACAGGCCCCGATGGAGGCGCTGCGCACGCTGGTCTCGCTGGCCGGAGGCGATGATCCGGACAAGGACTCCAACGCCCCCGAGGCGAACCTGCGCAAGGCCGCCAGGCTGACCGCGCAGCAGCCGCTCCTCGTCGCCCGCTACCACGCGGCCAGGACCGGTGCGGTCATCCCCGCCCCGGACCCCTCCCTGAGCGTGGCGGCGAACTTCCTCCTCCAGATCACCGGCCGTACCCCCGGTGAGCGAGAGGTCGAGATCTTCGACACCTGCCTGGTCCTGCACGCCGACCACACGATGAACGCCTCCACGTTCGCCGCCCGGGTCTGCGCCGCGACCCTGTCCGACATGCACTCGGCCATCGTGGCGGCCATCGGCACCCTCAAGGGCCCCCTGCACGGCGGCGCCAACGAGCAGGTCATGCGTACCCTGGAGTCGCTCGACGCGGGCGCCGTCGCCCAGTCGGTACGCGACAGGCTCGCCGCGGGCGAGAAGATCATGGGCTTCGGGCACCGGGTCTACAAGACCGAGGACCCGCGCGCCACGCACCTGCGCCAGATGTCCCGGGAACTCGGCGAGGCATCCGGTGACGACACGTACTACCGGATGTCGAAGGAGATGGAGGAGGTCGTCTTCGAGACCAAGGGCCTCTATCCGAACGTCGACTTCTACGCGGCGACGGTCTACCACTACCTCGGCATCCCGACGGACCTGTTCACCCCGGTCTTCTCGGTCAGCCGCATGTCAGGATGGACCGCACACGTCATCGAGCAGCACGCCGACAACCGGCTGATCCGCCCGGACAGCGAGTACATCGGCGAGCGGGACCAGAAGTGGAAGCCGATCGCCGAGCGATGAGTCGGAACCAGAGGCGAGAGCGGGGGGTGGGTCGATGAACGCGCGAGCGGTGAACGCGAGCGAGGAACGTTGGGGACCGTATCCGCTGGTGGTGGCCGGCGCGGTCGCCGCGATGGCCTTCGCGGTGCTGCTGGACATGCCCGAGTGGGGCGGTTTCGCCCTCGGCGCCGTCATGACGCTGGGGGCACTGGCCCGGCTGGCCGGGGGTGGGCGGCTCGCCGTGCGCCGCAAGGCCACGGACGCCCTCACCCTCGCCGTTCTCGGAATCGCCCTGATGGCGGGCGGGCTGATCCTCGAATTCCCGGCTCTCATGCCGATGCGATAGGTCGGACGACCGGGTACGCCGCAGGGCGGTTGACCCGGTCCGATAGCCTCAACGGCCAGTGAGCCTCAAAAAGGACTGTCTGGCCAATTTAGTTCAGAAGGGGAACCACACGCATGCCCAAGATCAAGGTAGAGGGCCCCGTCGTCGAGCTTGACGGCGACGAGATGACCCGGATCATCTGGCAGTTCATCAAGGACCAGCTGATCCTTCCCTACCTCGACGTCGACCTGAAGTACTACGACCTCGGGATCGAGCACCGCGACGCCACCGACGACCAGGTGACGATCGACGCCGCCAACGCGATCAAGCAGTACGGAGTCGGCGTCAAGTGCGCCACGATCACTCCTGACGAGGCTCGGGTCGAGGAGTTCGGCCTCAAGAAGATGTGGAAGTCCCCGAACGGGACCATCCGTAACATCCTCGGCGGAGTCATCTTCCGCGAGCCGATCATCATGTCCAACGTGCCGAGGCTCGTCCCCGGCTGGACCAAGCCGATCATCATCGGCCGTCACGCGTTCGGCGACCAGTACCGCGCCACCGACCTGAAGATCCCCGGCGAGGGCACCCTGACCCTCACCTACACGCCCAAGGACGGCTCGGAGCCGATCAAGCTCGACGTCTACGACTTCCCCGGCCCCGGCATCGCGATGGCGATGTACAACCTGGACGACTCGATCCGCGACTTCGCCCGCGCCTCCATGCGGTACGGCCTGTCGCGCGGCTACCCGGTCTACCTCTCCACGAAGAACACGATCCTGAAGGCCTACGACGGCCGCTTCAAGGACATCTTCGCCGAGGTCTTCGAGACCGAGTTCAAGGCCGACTTCGAGGCTGCCGGAATCACCTACGAGCACCGCCTGATCGACGATATGGTCGCCGCGGCGCTCAAGTGGGAGGGTGGATACGTCTGGGCCGCCAAGAACTACGACGGCGACGTCCAGTCCGACACCGTCGCCCAGGGCTTCGGTTCCCTCGGCCTGATGACCTCGGTCCTGCTCACCCCCGACGGCCGGACCGTCGAGGCCGAGGCCGCCCACGGCACGGTGACCCGTCACTACCGTGAGCACCAGAAGGGCAACCCCACCTCCACGAACCCGATCGCCTCGATCTTCGCGTGGACCCGGGGCCTCCAGCACCGCGGCAAGCTCGACAACACCCCCGCGGTGATCGACTTCGCGGACAAGCTGGAGCAGGTCTGCGTCGAGACCGTCGAAGGCGGTCAGATGACCAAGGACCTCGCCCTGCTGGTCGGTGGCGACGCCAAGTGGCTGACCACCCAGGACTTCCTGGCGGCGCTGGACGAGAACCTGAAGAAGAAGATGGTCTGACCGGCGTCGGGTCAACCCCCGACCGCGAGGAAAGGGCCGCCCCCACGGCGGCCCTTTCCTTGTCACAGGGGGTCGCAGGGCCGCCGTGTCTCCAGGACGGGCGGCTCTTTTCCTTGCTGCAGAGGGATCGCGGGGCAGGGGGCTTTTTGTCGGGTTTTCCCGTACGGGGTCACGGGGTCACCGCGGCCCCCAGCACGATCGGGGCGTCGGCGGGGAGGCCGGGCAGGGCACGCGCCCGTCCGGTGACGGCGTCCACCCGGAAGAGGCCGAGGGGTTCGCCGCCGTCCCTGGCGCTCATCCTGACGACCACCTCGCGGGTGTCCAGCCAGCTCACCACCTCGGCGGTGGCGGGCCGCTCCGTCTCGGGGAGCGGGAGCCGCCTGAAGACCCGCCGCGACTCGGCGTCGATGACGTGGAGGCTGTGGGAGTCCGCGCCCTTCCCCGCGACGATCGCGGCGGAGTACCTACCGCTGGGAGAGTCGGCCCAGGTGCCGTACCTCTTACCGAGCCAGGCGGCGACCTTCTCGGTCGGAGGCAGCTGCTCCGCGGGCACGGACGTCAGGTCGCCGGTCGTGAAGTCGGTTCGCAGCCGCCGCTCGCCGAGCGTGACCGTGAAGTGGCGGCCGTTGGCGGAGACGCTCACCAGCGTGCCGTTCTCGGTGTCGGCGGAGGCGAGAACCGGCGACAGGTAGCGCTTCACCCCGCTGCCGAGGTCGTGGGCGACATAGCGGCGCTCCGCCGCGCTGAGGTAGGCGATGCGGCGCCCGTCGTGGCTGATGGCGGGGGCCAGCCGACGGTGTTCCCCGCCGTCGCCGCGCGCGAGGCGCTGAGCGGCGTCGGGGACGCTCAACGTCGATTCGCAGGGATCTGCGCCCTCACAGGCGGGAAGGCCGGGAGTGGAGCTCTCAGAGCCGCTGGAGACCAGTTTCAGGGTCCAGCCCGTGCAGGTCACGTCGCCGGCCCGCGCCGGGGACGTGTCGTCCGCCTGGCCACCCTGGCCGGGGCAGCGCCCGGGGATCGCGTAGCGGATCACCGAGGAGGTCCGCGGCGCCTGCCACGGCGCCGGGGTGGCGCTCGGCACGGGGCTGGAGACCGCCCGTACCGGCTCCTGGGCCTGTGCGGCGTGCGGCCGGTTCCGCTCGCCCAACGCCGAGTTCCACACCTCCGCGCGCTGGAGCATGACGAAGGCGGCGATCAGGCCGACCGGTACCAGCGCCGCCGCCATGGTGAGGAGGACTCCCCGATTGCGACGCCGCCTGAGTGCGCGTATGGACCGGGCGCTGAGGTCGGGGACCGACGCCTCGCCCGCCGCCGTGGCCATCCTCTTGACGAGGCGGGTCTTGTCACCCTTGGTGAGGGTGTCGATCGCCTCGGTGATCTCCGCCTCCACCGTCTTCTCCGGTATGCCGAGGACGGCGGCCATCTCGGCGTGGCTCCTGCCGTCGTGCAGGCAGGCGACGGCGAGGAGGCGCTGCCGGGGAGGCAGCCGCACCAGGGCCGTCGACCCGGCGGAGCTCGGCCGCGCCAGGAAGCGGCGGTAGAGCGCGATCTGGGCATGCGTGGTGGGGTTCTCCCACACCGGTGGCGGCCAGGAGAGGGCGACCGTGTGGAAGGAGCGCAGGGTGAGGCGGATGGCCTGCTCGTGGCTGCCGGTGAGAAGAAGGGCGGTGCCGACGAGGGAACGCTGATCGCGCTGCACGAACTCGCGATAACCGATATATCGGCGCATGGAAGTTTTTTGCTCCGGCTTGCCTGAGGGACGTACAACGGTAGCGATCTAAGCGGCTGGAGCGCCAGATTGGGGTGAATGTCGGAGATTGGGGAGTAAATGTGTCTGGCATCTCACCATGACGGGGGCTACGGACATGGCCACGTTGTAGGAAAACTGAGGTCACGTCGAGATAACAAAGGGAGGGTATGGGGCATGGCGCCGTAAAGTTTGCCACGTCGGAGATTACGAGACCGTGGGGACGATGATGTCGGAGATCGCGCCACTGGAAGCGGGAGAGCCGCGCCAGCTCGGGCCGTTCCGTGTCGTCGGGAAGATCGGTGAGGGCGGGCAGGGCATCGTCTACCTCGGAATCAACGCCGCGGGGGAGCGGGCGGCGATCAAGCTGCTGCACGTGAAGTTCTCCGGCGACGCCACCGCCAGGTCCAGGTTCGCCAGGGAGGCGCGGGCGGCCCAGCGGGTCGCGTCCTTCTGCACGGCGGGAGTTCTGGACGCCGACCTCGAAGGCGACACTCCCTACATCGCGAGCGAGTACATCGAGGGCAGGTCGCTGCGCGAGGTGGTGGAGACCGACGGCCCCCTGAGGGGCGTCGCGCTGCAGCGGCTGGCGATCGGCACCGCCACCGCGCTCACCGCGATCCACCACGCCGCGATCGTGCACCGCGATTTCAAACCGGACAACGTGCTCATCGCCGCCGACGGCCCGAGGGTCGTCGACTTCGGCATCGCCCGCATCCTCGACTCCACCGGCACGATCACCAGCCGGGCCATCGGCACCCCCGCCTACATGGCGCCCGAGCAGATCTCCGGCTCCGAGGTCGGGCCGCACACCGACGTCTTCGCCTGGGGGGCGACCGTCGCGTTCGCCGCGACCGGCGAGACGATCTTCGAAGGGAGGTCGATCGCCGTGGTGCTCAACCGCATCCTCAACCACGAGGTCGATCTCGGCTCGCTGCCGCAGCCGCTGCGCGGTGTGGTCACCTCGGCGCTGGCCAAGTCACCCGCCGACCGGCCTTCGGCGGACCAGATCCTGCTCAGGATGCTCGGCCACCCCGAGACGGTGAACGCCTCGCCCGCGATCCTCACCCAGGGCGCCAAGGTCGCCGCCCCCGACGAGCTCCGCTCCCGCACCCAGAAGCGCGACGAGTCCCAAGCTCGTGACCGGGGCCGCGACCAGCCTCGGCCCCGGACCAAAGGTCCGGTTCCCGACGACGACGCGACCAGCCTCATGCGTACCCCGACTCACCGGACGAACGCTCCGGGTGAGCCGGTCCTTCCGTCCACCGGGTTCCGGATGGGAGATCCCGCCCAGGCCCCGCCGTTCCGCCCCGGCCAGGAGAGCGCCGGTACGGAGGGGCAGGGGGGCCGGACCGGACGGCCGGATCAGGGCGAACGCCGTGAGACCTCCGGCCGGGGCGACTTCCGGTCCTCGCGCGATCCCGTGGAGAGCCCGTCCCACCCCGGCCACCACTCTCCGGAGCGCCGCCCGTCGAGCTACCAGGAGCACCCGTCCTCTCCCGGCTACCGGGAGTACCCCTCGTCTCCCGGATACGGCGACAGCGTGACCTCCCCGGAACAGGCGGGGGAGGTGCCGCCGCCCAACTGGCAGATGTCCACGACCCGGGTCGGCGGGCTGGAGGCGCCGCGGCGCCCGGGTGGGAGGCGCTGGATCGCCATCGGGGTGGCCGTGCTGCTGCTCGCGGGGGCGGCGTTCGCCGCGGTCCGCTGGTGGCCGAGGACCGTCTCCCAGGGCGGGCCGGAGCCGGCCGAGACCGGTCGGCCCTCGTACACCTCGGTGGTCGACAAGGCCGCCAAGACGGGCAGGCTCACCATCGGCGTGCGCGACTTCCTGCCCGGCATCGCGCTGAACAACGGTGGGAAGTGGGGCGGCTTCGAGATCGACATGGCCCTTGAGATCGCCAAGGCGCTTGGAGTGCCGGAGAGCGGCGTCACCTTCAGGTCCACCACCCGCGCGGAGCGGCCGAGGTTGCTGGCGAACGGTGACATCGACCTGGTCCTGGCGACCTACTCGATCAACGACACCGACGACGTCACCTTCGCGGGGCCCTACTATCTCGCCCACGTCGACGCCCTCGTCAAGGACGGTTCGCCGATCGTGACCGTGAAGGGCCTGGAGGGCAGCCGGATGTGTCAGCCGGCCGCGAGTGTCTCCGTGGCGGTGATCCAGGGCGTGGTCGAGCGGCTCACCCTGGTCCCCGCCCAGACCTACTCCGAGTGCGTCGACAAGCTGCGGGCCGGTGAGATCGACGCGATTCCCGGCGACGACCTGCTGCTGGCCGGCTTCGGCAACCGGGAGAATATCCGCTACAAGCTGCTCGGCCTCAAGCTCACCGACGAGCGTTACGCGGTGGCCCTCAAGAAGGGCGACAGGCGCACCTGCGAGGCCGTCAGGGGGGCGATCGCCGCCCTCTACAGGGACGGTACGGTCCGCAGGCTGCTCGACGAGCACTTCTCCAGGGTCGAGTTCCCCGGACGGGAGAACGCCCGCCCCGCCATGGCCACCTGCGCCTAGGGTTTCGGCATGGAGGGAGCCGGACAGGGCTCGAAGACCATCCGCCGGCGCGGCCACGCCCGCCAGGGCGCCCGCCGCACCGATCCCGCCGCGCGGAAGCCGGATGGGGCACTCGCCGGATGGTCGTCCGGCGTGGACGGGTAACATCCGAGCGTCACAATTCATCCTTCGAGTGGGGGAAGGTCATGGCCCAGACTCCCGTAAAGGTCACCGTCACCGGCGCCGCCGGTCAGATCGGCTACGCGCTGCTTTTCCGCATCGCCTCGGGCCAGCTGCTGGGCGCCGACGTCCCGGTCAAGCTGAGCCTCCTGGAGATCCCGCAGGCGGTCAAGGCCGCCGAGGGCACCGCGATGGAGCTCGACGACTGCGCGTTCCCGCTGCTGAGCGGCATCGAGGTCACCGACGACGCGAACGCGGCGTTCGACGGCACCAGCGTCGCCCTCCTGGTCGGTGCCCGCCCCCGGACCAAGGGCATGGAGCGCGGAGACCTCCTCCAGGCCAACGGCGGCATCTTCGGCCCGCAGGGCAAGGCGATCAACGACAACGCGGCGGACGACATCCGTGTGCTGGTGGTCGGCAACCCGGCCAACACCAACGCGCTCATCGCCCAGCAGCACGCCCCGGACGTCCCGGCCGAGCGCTTCACCGCGATGACCCGCCTCGACCACAACCGCGCGCTCTCCCAGCTCGCCGCCAAGCTCCAGGTCCCGGTCAGCGAGATCAAGAAGATGACCATCTGGGGCAACCACTCCGCTACTCAGTACCCCGACCTCTTCCACGCCGAGGTCGGTGGCAAGATCGCCGCCGAGCTGGTCGACGAGGCCTGGCTGCGCGACACCTTCATCCCCACCGTCGCCAAGCGCGGCGCCGCGATCATCGAGGCCCGTGGCGCGTCCTCGGCCGCCTCCGCCGCCAACGCGGCGATCGACCACGTCTTCGACTGGGTCAACGGCGCCGAGTGGACCTCGGCCGCGATCCCCTCCGACGGCTCGTACGGCGTGCCCGAGGGGCTCATCTCCTCCTTCCCGGTCGTCTCGCGCGACGGCAAGTGGGAGATCGTCCAGGGCCTGGAGATCGACGCCTTCTCCCGTGAGCGGATCGACGCCACGGTGCGCGAGCTTGAGGAGGAGCGTTCCGCGGTGCGTGAGCTCGGTCTCATCTGAGTGAGCGTTTACCCGTCAGCGCACGAAGGGGGCCCCGGTGAACCGGGGCCCCCTTCGCGTCTCGGCTCACCGGAGTACGTCCGGCTCCCGGAGAGCACGGGCGGCGAAGGGAAAAGACGGCGTGTCGATCATCGCGGGGCGGGGTGCCCCGGCGTTCAATGATCACTTATGGTCGGGGGATCGCTGTTCAGGGAGCACGTCGCGGTACGGATCGTCGCAGGGGTGATCTGTCTCGTGCTCGCGACGGTACCCCGGGCGGCGTCGGCCTCGCCCGACGACGAGGGCTGGGGCGGTGCCGACCTGTCGGTGCGGCTGACCGTCTCTCCGAAGCGCGCGCAACCGGGACAGCCGCTGACCTACCGTGCCGAGGTGCGCAACGCCGGCCCCGGAGACGCGGTGCTGCCGCTGCTCACGGTCCGGCTGCCCGACGGGGTGGAGGTGATCGGGGTCAACGTCGCCGAGTGCCTTCCCGGTGCCACCGCCGGTGAGGTGGTCTGCGCCGCGACGAAGGACGTCCCCGCCGGGCAGACCGGTGGGGTGACGATCAACGGGGTGGTCAGGACCGGTGCGCGAGGCCCGCTGGTGGCGAGCGCGTCGCTCTCCTCCGAGGTCGTGGACGACGACGAGACGAACAATCACTCCCAGACGCTGACCGAGGTGGACGACGGTACGGACCTCGCGGTCAGGCTCTCGCGCGCGGCGCGCGCGGGCCGTCTGGTCACCGTGTCCGCGGTGGTGCGCAACCGCGGGCCGCGGCGTGTCCACGACGCCGGGGTCTTCTTCGACACCGGCGGCGCGCGCCTCATGTCGGCGAGGGGCGCGCGGTGCGACTCCCATCCGGCCTACGTCGGCTGCCGGCTGCGTACGGTCGGCGCGGGCAGGAGGGTGAGTTTCATGCTCGCCTTCGTGGCCCGCGGGCACGCGCCGCGGGCCGAGGCGACCGTCTACTCCCTGCGGCTGGGCGACCGCCGTCCGGCCAACAACACGGCCCGCTTCAGCCTGAGGTAGGCGTGGCACTCCGAGTCGGTACGCGTCTCGGGCATGGCGGGAGCCGGTCAGCCGCGCAGGGCGGCCCAGGCGTCGGCGACGACGTCACGGAGCGACGGGTGCTCCGGCTTCCAGCCGAGCTCGCGCCGGACCTTCTCGGAGGAGGCCACCAGCACGGCCGGGTCACCGGCGCGGCGCTCGCGCACGACCGCGGGGATCTCGTGGCCGGTCACCTCGCGGCAGACCGACAGCACCTCGGAGACCGAGAAACCGGTCCCGTTACCCAGGTTGTAGATCTTGTGCTCGCCCGGCGAGCAGGCGTCCAGCGCCAGCAGGTGGGCCCTGGCGAGGTCGGCCAGATGGATGTAGTCGCGCACGCATGTGCCGTCGGGGGTCGGGTAGTCCGTGCCGAACAGGCTGACGGACTCGCGTTCGCCGAGCGGGACGGCGAGGATGTTAGGGATCAGGTGGGTTTCTGTGGCGTGACGCTCGCGGTAGACGTTGCCGTCCCCGGCGGTGTAGGCGCCGCCCACGTTGAAGTAGCGCAGGCTCACCGCGGCCAGGCCGTACAGCCCGGCGAACGTGCTCAGCGCGGTGTCGACCGCGAGCTTGGACGCGCCGTAGGGGTTGGTGGGCCGGGTCGGGTCGGTCTCCAGGATCGGGGAGCGCTCCGGCTCGCCGTACGTCGCGGCGGTGGAGGAGAAGACAATCCTGCCCACCCCGGCGCCCCGCATGGCGTCGAGCAGGGCCAGGGTGCCGCCGAGGTTGTGCGCCCAGTACAGGCCGGGCCGCTCCACGGACTCGCCGACCAGGGACTTCGCCGCGAAGTGCAGCACGCCGTCGATGCCGTTGAGCACCTCGGCGGCCTCGGTGATCGACCCCTCGACGAAGCGGGCGCCCGGTGGCACCGCGTCGGCGTGGCCGGTGGAGAGGTCGTCCAGCACGGTGACCTGGTGGTTCGCCTCGACGAGTTGTGCCGCCACGGCGCTGCCTATGTATCCGGCGCCTCCGGTGACGAGCAGCTTCACAGAGCCTCCTGTTTGATGTTGTTTGTACTTGTTTGTTTTTGTAACTCTACGCCAGCATATGCTGGCACATCAAATATCGGCCACCGCCGGAACGGGCGACCGCCATGACGGAGACGATCTCGTGAACAGCGTCCTGGCGAACATCGCCCTGGTCATGCTCTTCGTATTGATGGGAGGCTTCTTCGCCGCGGCCGAGATGGCCATGGTCTCCCTCAGGGAGAGCCAGGTCAGGCGGCTCGGCACCCGGGGGCGCAGGGGGGTGCGGGCTGCCAAGCTCGCCCGGGACCCCAACCGCTTCCTGTCCGCGGTGCAGATCGGCGTCACCGTGGCGACCATGCTCTCGGCCGCCCTGGGCGCCGACACCCTGGCCAGGGACTTCACCCCGGTGATGACGGGCTGGGGGGTGCCGGAGGCCGCGGCGGACCCGCTCGCCCTGGTAGTGGTGACGCTGGTCATCTCGTACACCTCGCTGGTCCTCGGCGAGCTCGCGCCGAAAAGGATCGCCAGGCAGCGCGCCGAGGGGATCTCGCTGCTGGTCGCGCCGTTCCTCGACAGGATGGCCGCGCTCTCGCGGCCGATCATCTGGGCGCTGTCCAAGTCCACCGACGGGGTGGTGAAGCTGCTCGGTGGCGACCCGGGCACCGACCGCGAGGAGATCTCCACCGAGGAGCTGCGCGAGATGGTGGTGGGCCATCAGGAGCTCACCGACGACGAGCGCCACCTGATCGGCGAGGTCTTCGCGGCGGGCAAGCGGCAGCTCCGCGAGGTGATGCTGCCACGCACCGAGGTGGAGTTCATGGCCGCCGACACGCGGCTGGCCGAGGCGGCGATCCTGGCAGCGGCCATGCCGCACTCCCGCTTCCCCGTCTACCGCGACTCCTACGATGACATCGTGGGCTTCGTCCACATCCGTGACCTGCTCGACCCGGTGCTGACCGGCTCCATCGAGCCGATCAGCGAGCTGGTGCCGATCCGCCCGGTCAAGCTGGTCCCCACCAGCAAGCGGGTGATGGCCACGCTGTCGGAGATGCGCAAGGAGGGACACCACCTGGCGATCGTGGTCGACGAGTACGGCGGCACCGCGGGCATCGTCACCCTGGAGGACCTGGTCGAGGAACTCATCGGCGACATCCGCGACGAGCACGACGTGGCAGACGAGCACGTCGCGCTGCCCGCGGGGGAGGTCGAGCTCGACGGGCTGGCCAACCTCGACGAGGTGGCGGCCGAGAGCGGGATCCGCCTGGCCGACGGCCCGTACGAGACCCTCGGCGGGTTCGTCATGTCGAGACTCGGCCACCTGCCCGCGCTCGGGGAGCGGGTGGAGATCCCCGGATTCGAGTTGAAGGTCACCGACATGGACGGCCGCCGGGTCGCCAGGGTCAGGATCAAACGGAGTACTTCGCGGACCGAGGCACCGACCACTCCCGACAGCTGACAGAATTGGTGGCTATGGCCAGCCCTCGCGTCCTGTCGGGAATCCAGCCCACCGCCGACTCCTTCCACCTGGGAAACTACCTCGGCGCGGTGCGGCAGTACGTCGCGATGCAGGAGGGCTACGACGCCTTCTACTGCGTCGTCGACCTGCACGCGATCACGGTGGACTACCGGCCGGAAGAGCTGCGCAGGCGCTCCAGGGTCGCCGCCGCCCAGCTCTTCGCCGCCGGTCTCGACCCCGAGCGGTCCACGGTCTTCGTGCAGAGCCACGTCCGCGAGCACACCGAGCTGGCCTGGGTGCTGATCTGCCTCACCGGTATGGGCGAGGCGGGGCGGATGACCCAGTTCAAGGACAAGTCGGCCAAGCACGGTGAGAGCTCGGCCAGCGTGGGCCTGTTCACCTACCCGATCCTGCAGGCCGCCGACATCCTGCTCTACCAGGCCAACAAGGTTCCGGTCGGCGCCGACCAGAAGCAGCACCTGGAGCTCACCCGCGACCTCGCGCAGCGCTTCAACCACCGCTTCGGCGAGACCTTCACGGTGCCCGAGCCGCACATCGTCAAGGGGGTCGAGAAGATCACCGACCTCCAGGAGCCGACGGCGAAGATGTCGAAGTCCTCCTCCTCGCCCGCCGGCATCCTCGACCTGCTGGAGCAGCCGGGGCCGCTCCGCAAGAAGGTCATGCGCGCGGTCACCGACACCGGTTCCGAGGTTCTCGCCGACGACGACGACAAGCCGGGCATCACCAACCTGCTGCGCATCCAGTCCGCGCTGAGCGGGACTCCCATCGGTGAGCTGGAGGCCCGCTACGTCGGGCAGGGGTACGGCACCTTCAAGAAGGACGTCGCCGAGCTGGTGGTCGACACCTTCACCCCGATCCGCGAGCGGACCGAGAAGCTGCTCGCCGACGAGGCCGAACTCGACAGGATGCTCGCCGTCGGGGCCGCGCGGGCCCGCGCGGTGGCCGCCGAGACCATGGCCAAGGTCCGCGACCGGGTGGGCTTCCTGCCCACCCCGTGATCCTCCGGGTACGCACGGCTGCTTTTTCGCCACCGTCCACGATCGGGACGGCGGCGATTGGGTAGAGGGCGCACGTGGCAAGTGTGATGGAACGTGTGCAAGCGGGTCGTGAACGGTTCAGAGCGGTGCTGGGCGCGGCCCGGATCAGGTGGCCCTGGTTCGACCATCTGGTCAGGACCGTCCAGCGATACCAGATTCAGTCCGGAGACCGGCTCGCGGGAGCGGTCAGCTACTTCGCCTTCCTGTCGTTCTTCCCGATCATCGCGCTGGCCTTCGCGGTGTTCGGCTACTTCCTCTCCGTCAGGCCCAACGCCACCGCGACCCTGCGGGAGGCGATCAACCAGTACCTGCCGGGTCTCGCCGACAAGCTGCCGATCCAGGAGATCGCCGACTCACGGGCGAGCGCGGGCGCCATCGGCCTGCTCGGACTGCTCTACGCCGGGCTCGGTGCGATCGACGCCCTGCGCGGCGCGCTGCGCGAGATCTCCATGACCACCGAGCCGCCGCTCAACTTCTTCCTGGCCAAGCTCAGGGACCTGTCGGCGCTCATCCTCGTCGGCACCACCATGGTCCTCTCGGTGCTGGTCGGCGGTTTCGCCACCCAGGCCAGCGGGACCGTGGCCGAATGGCTGGGCCTGTCGGAGTCGGTGGTCGGCACGGTCACGATCCGGCTGGTGGGCGTGGCGGTCAGCGTGCTCGCCGACGTCGTCGTCTTCCTGATCATCCTGCGCTGGCTGGGGCGTTCCAGGCAGCCGTTCCGGGTGCTGCTGTGCGGCGCCCTGTTCGGCGCGGTCGGCTTCGCCCTGCTCAAGCAGCTCGCGGCGCTGATCCTGGCGCACACCCTGAACAACCCCATCTACGGGGTGTTCGCCGTGGTGGTCGGCCTGCTGGTGTGGATCAACCTCTCGGCCCGGGTCATCATGTACGCCGCCGCCTGGACCGCGACGGCCTCCCTCGGCCCCCCGCCCTATCCCACTCCGGTTCCCGCCAACGCCATCCCCACCTGACCGCCGGCCCCTGTCCGGGCATCGCCCTCGGTCCGCTCTACCTAATATCATGCTTCCCGATATATGCTGTGAGGCATGACTACAAGGGCGATGACGGAGCCCGCGTTCCTCATCCTCACCGCGCTGGTCGACGCGCCGTGTCACGGCTACGGCATCGTGCGGGAGGTCGAGCAACTGTCCGGCGGACGGGTCCGGCTCAAGGTCGGCACGCTGTACGGCGTGCTCGACCGGCTGACGGGCGACGGGCTGGTGGCGCTGGACCGCGAGGAGGTCCAGCAGGGGCGGCTGCGCCGTTACTACCGGCTCACCGACGCGGGGTCGCGGACGCTGGAGGCCGAGGCCGTCCGGCTCGCGGAGAACGCCAGGACCGCGGTCGACCGCCTCCGCGCCAGGCACGGACGTCCGTCCGCCGCGGGCGGGCCGGCATGAGGCCGAGTGCACTCCGGGCGCGCCTGATGAACTCGTGAGAACCGGCGAGAGGACGATTCCACCGATGAACGAGCAGAGCGACGTCCCGGCTGCCTCCGGGGCGGATCAACGGTCTGCCGGTGACCCGCGCCGGGGTGGTGCGCCGGTGAGCCTGCTGGAGGAGCGCTACCGCTACTGGCTGCGCCTGCTGCCCGCCTCCTACCGCGCCGAGCGCGAGGAGGAGATGGTCTCCGTCTTCCTGGAGGGTTCGCCGGATGTCTCCGACGCGGACGGACCCCGGCCCCGCTGGTCGGAGATCGCCAGTGTGGCCGCGCTGGCGGTCCGGGTCCGCCTCGGCGGCGCGGGCGCGGGGCCGAGATCCCTCTCGTGGGGCGAGACGGTCCGCCTGGTGGCCCTGCTGGGACTGCTCTTCCAGGCCTTTCTCGCGGTCCTGACCATCGTGGCCGCCTTGAACACGTACGGGGTGATCGGTACCGTCCACCCCTCGCTCGCCCAGGAGGCAGGACCCCTCGGGTCGTTCGAGCGGCTCGCGAACATTCTGAGAAGCCTGGCCGGAGCCGTCTGGATCGCGCCCTTCGTCGCACTCGTTCTCGGCCATGTGCGCACGGCCAAGGCGCTGGCACTCCTCGCCTTCGTGCCGGAACTCCACGTCTTGACGAGTTCGGCGGGGGGCACGTTCGAGGCACTGGCCGGGCTGCTGAGTCCGCTGGTCGTGCTGTCGGCTCTGTGGACCGGCTTTCACCGTGACGCCCGGCCGGCCCGCCGCCCCCTGTGGCTTCTCGCCCCTCCCCTCGCCGCCGGTATCGCGGTCAGTGTGCTGTTCCGGCTGGTGGCGTCCCCCGACACGCCCGCCTGGTGGTGGCCGTGGCTCGACCTCCTCGGTCTGGCGAGCACGCTGATCCTGGGCGCGGGCGTCGGCTACGTGTGCGTGCACCTCCGTTCTCCCGCCTGGCGCACGCCCTCGTGGCCACTGGCCCTGGCGATCCTGGCGGTGCCGGTGCTCTGTGCCCGCCTCGCCAGGTTCGAGCACGGCTTCGACGCCGCGGACGAGGTGAGCCGGACCATCATGCTCGGCACGCTCGGCCAGACGGCGGCGCTCCTGCTCGTCGCCCTGGTGCTCGCCGTCCTGGGGTTCAGGGCCCTGCCCGCCGCGCGGGGCCCGTCGCCAGAGCCTCCCCGGATGACGTATCGGTGATCCTGGTCGCGATCCGCGGAACGCGCCTCAGCGGAAACGCCTGCGCAGGCCGTACACCAGCCAGACCAGGCCGCCGAGCAGGCCGGCGCCGAGGACGTAGTAGCCGATCGGGATGCCCTCGTCGGCGGGTCTGGCGGCCGCGGCGGGGTTCCGCTCGGAGCCGGAGGTGGGGGCGGGAGGTGCCGAGGCGGTCGGGGGAGCGGGCAGCGGGGTGGGTTCGGGGATCGGGTCGACCAGCTGTCCGACCGGGGCGACCCTGCCGCGGTTGGCGAAGCCCCAGTCGAGCAGGTCGGCGACCTCCTCCCAGAAGTAGCCGTCGTGGCGCATGATCGACACGATGATCGTGTGACCGTTGCGCTTGGCCGCGCCGACGAAGCTGCCCAGGGCCTTGGAGGTCCAGCCGTTCTTGACGCCGATCATGCCCTTGTAGCGCCAGAGCAGCTTGTTGTGGTTGCCGATCTCGTAGTAGCCCTTGGGCGCCGGGAACTTGTCAGTCTTTGTGCTGATATATCGCCGAAAATCGGCGTTGGCTAGGCCGGCGCGGGCGATCAGCGCCAGGTCGTACGCCGAGCTGCTCTGGCCGGGCTTGTCCAGCCCGCTGGGGGTCTTGGCCACCGTGTCGAAAGCCTGCAGGCGCTTGGCCTCGGCGTTCATGTCCGCCAGGGTCGCGGCCAGGCCGCCGTTGGCCTCGGCCAGCGCCATCGCGCAGTCATTGCCCGAGACCAGCATCAGCGCCTTGAACAGGTCGTCGACGGTGTAGAGGGGCTTGGTGACCAGGCCGACCGCGCTGCCCTCCTCGTTCACCGCGCGACTGCTCGGCCTGATCCTCCGGTTCTTGTCCAGCTTCGGGATCAGGGTGAGCGCGGTCAGCGCCTTCAGCGTGCTCGCGGGCAGGTAGCGCCCGTGGGCGTCCTTGGCCGCCAGTACCGCGCCGGTCTCGGCGTCGGCGATCACGTACGCCTTCGCGGCGGTCTTCGGCGGGGCCTTCACGCCCGGGGGGACGATGAGGCCCCGCTCACCGAGCCGGGAGCCGCCGACCGGCTCCCTCTCGCCCCGCGCGTGCGGGCCCAGCGAACCGGTGGCCGACGGCCACCCCCCGAGATCGTTCAGGAGGTCCGCGCCATGTGGACCGGCCGGAGAACCGGTCGCGGACACACCCGCGGTCCTGGCCTGAGCGGGTGCGCCGAGAAAGGTGGTCGCCGCGAGCAGCACCCCGACGGGCGCGAGATGTTTGATCCCCATGATGATCTCAGGGTAGCTTCGTGCCGGTTCGCATAGAGTTAGAGGTGCCCTGACCAGGTACGGGCCACTCGGCGGGATACTGACACCATGCAAATATCACGAAAGATCGCCGCTTTTCTGATCGGCCTTGCCGCTTTCATGATCTTCGAATGGATCAACCTTGGCTTCAACCTCGCGGACGGCCACCCGACGGCCTTCTACGTGGTCCACGGAATCCTGATCGCCGTCAACATCGTGCTCGCGATCGTGCTCGGCGTGATCGGCCTACGCGGTTGGTCGCAGCGTGAGCAGGGTTCTTCGGTGTAGCTCGGCGGCCTCCTCGGCGGAGTCGCCGATGCTGGTGAACCCCAGCTTGCCGAACTCCGTGATCGCGCCCAGCAGGTGCAGCACGTTCCCGGTGCGGCTCTCGCGGTCGAAGCCGAGCCCCGCGTCGTGGACCAGCTTGACGACCTCCCCGGGAGTGCGGCCCTTCAGCGTGGGGGAGGCGCAGTTGTCCGTCGCCACGTAGTACTTCGGCCGCCCGTCGCGCATCAGCGTGCCGGTGCCGGGGTCGTACGACGCGCCGGTGGTCAGGATCGCGGCGCCGAGCGGGTGGGTGGTGCCGCCGATGCGCAGGTTGATCTCACACAGCAACGTCCGGTAGCCGCCGTCGGTCTTGACGGCGAAGAAGTCGACGCCGAACAGTCCCACCACGCCGCGGTCCGCCAGGACCCCGGCGATCCGCTCGGTGTACGCGCCCAGCTCGGCGCGGTACTCCCGCCGGGCCGGGAAGCTACAGCCCTGGTAGACATCCCCGTTGGGGCCGCCGAGGACCTGCTCGTGGGTGGCGACCACGTCGTAGCCGCCGCCGGGGGTGATCCTGGCCAGCGCGCTGGGGGAGCGCAGCGGCCGGTCCTCGATGAACTCCTCGATCACCGCCCCCCGCTCGGCGATCTTCTCGGCGAACGTCGTCCAGTTCTCGTCGGCGGCGGAGAAGCTCGTGGGGCAGGAGACGAGCGGCCGGTCGTCCTTGGTCACGATGGCGTTGCCGAGCCCCGAGTAGCTGTTGTTGAGCTTGACCATCAGCTTGGTCGTGGGGCTCATCGCGCGGGCGGCGTGCTCCACCTCGGTCAGCGAACGCAGGTCGCCGAAGCCCCTGACCGTCGGTACCCCGGCCTCGTCGCCGATCGCGCGTCCACCGCTCTTGGACCCCAGGTGGGCCAGGGAGGTGGCCGGGCCGTACACCGGCAGGGAGAGCAGTTCGGCGAGGCGTTCCTCGTACTCGCTCACCACGAACGGCACCATCCAGGCGCCGCCGCCGTCCTCGCGGGTCCTTCGACGGTTCCCGAGCGCGGCGCGGACACGTTCGATCACATCCGGGCGGCGCAGCAGCGCCTCGCTGAGCGGGTGCGTGTCCGGATCATCCAAACTGATCATTTGCAGCCGGGTGCGGGCCTCGTCCGGATCGTCGAGGAAGCTCAGGTAGTAGTCCACGACCGCGTCGTTCACCGGCATCGAGGTGAGGTAGACGACCTCGACCTTCGGCTCTCTCAGGGTGAGGAGCAGGAAGAGCAGTCGTTCCTCGTAGCAGAGGGCTCCGGTGATCCTGCGCAGTTCATCCTGGGGAAGCGACAACGAGGGGAGGACCACCAGCATGCCCTCGTCCGGTTCAAATATGCTCAAACGCGACTGCCTCTCCCCGAATGGGATGTTAGCGATCATGTGAGGAGTGAAACATGCATTCATCCCATTTGCATCACTCCGCCGGGTTCGATGACCGGCACCGAAGGTCAGGTAAATTGCCAGGTCGGCGATGTTTGGAAGTGGCTCGGAGCTGTCATCCTCCGGCAGGGCCGTCACCCCACACGACTACCGTCCCGTAGTCAATATGAGTCATCCCGTCTGGTTCTCTCGGGGGGGAAGGTGTACGAGTGAGGTATGGGGCGGCAAAACATTTGGCGTGGATGTCGGCGAGTTGCTCGCGGGGCGAGATAAAGTCGTTGTCATCGCCAATGCGACGGCTGCCCCGGACCACAGGCTCGCAGCTCCCGCGTCGGCGTCGACCAGCCCGTGCTGACACGGCCCGTGAGACCCACTCCGGCCCGTCGGTGTGGCGATCACTTTTTTTCGAGACTGTCTCATGGGTTTCGAGATCCTGGGCAGTGGCACGGTGCGTCGAGGATGAAGGACCGCCGGCGCGGAATAGGACGGTGAACAATGCGGGGGCGTAATTTGCGGGGAGAACTCGACACGTTCCTCGCCGGTCGCGAGCAGGAATTGATCAACTTCCGTCGAGACCTGCACATGCATCCCGAGCTCGCGTTCGCCGAATACCGCACGACGCAGCGCATCGCCGAGCGCCTGACAGCCGCCGGGCTGGTCCCCTCGGTGCTGCCGCGCGGCACCGGCCTGCTCTGCGACGTCGGCAGCGGTGACGGCCCCACCGTGGCACTGCGGGCCGACATCGACGCGCTGCCGGTGCCGGACGAGAAGGACGTCTCCTACAGCTCGACGGTCCCCGGCGTGTGCCACGCCTGCGGCCACGACGTGCACACCGCGGTCCTGCTCGGCACCTCGCTCTTCCTCGCCCAGCAGGCCGAGGCCGGCCTGCTACCCGGCAGGGTCCGGCTGATCTTCCAGCCCGCCGAGGAGCTTCCCGGCGGTGCGCTTGAGGTCATGGCCTCCGGTGGCATCAGCGGTGTCGACCGCATCTTCGGCCTGCACTGCGACCCCCGGCTGGACGTCGGCAGGGTCGGCCTCAAGTCCGGTCCCATCACCTCGGCCTGCGACAAGGTGACGATCCGGGTGAGCGGTCCCGGCGGGCACACCGCCAGGCCGCACCTCACCGCCGACCTCGTCTTCGCGCTCGCCAAGATCCTCACCGAGCTGCCCGCCGCGCTCTCCCGCCGGGTCGACCCCCGCTCCTCGCTCAGCCTGGTCTGGGGCCGGGTGGAGGCGGGTTCGGTGGCCAACGCCATCCCGGACGACGGCGTCGCCGAGGGCACCGTGCGCTGCCTGGACGAGGCGGCCTGGCACGCGGCCCCCGACATGATCAAGTCGCTGCTGGAGTCGGTCGCGGGCGCGTACGGCGTCGAGGCCGAGATGGACTACACGCGCGGCGTGCCGCCGGTGGTCAACGAGAAGGTCAGCGTGCAGATGCTGGCCGAGGCCGCGGAGGGCGTGCTCGGCGAGGGCGCCTCCGGGCCGACGGAGCAGAGCCTGGGGGGTGAGGACTTCGGCTGGTACCTGGAGTCCATCCCCGGCGCGTTCGCCAGGCTCGGCACCCGCGAGCCGGGAACGGCGCACCTGGCGGACATCCACCAGGGCACCTTCGACGTGGACGAGAGGGCCATCGGCGTCGGGGTGCGGTTCCTCGCGGCGACCGCGCTGACCGCGCTCTGGGAGGGGCAGCGGCCCGTCGCGGGCGAGGCCCTGATGGCGCTGAAGGCCGACAGCTGACGCGCTGACCACGCGGGTCCGGCGGGGGTGTCCCCCCTCCGGGCCCGCTGTGTGTTCTACCGGGCCGGGAGAGTTTGGTCACAGCCGCCGTCGTTTCCGGAACGGCGGATCCCGGACGGGAGAGGCCGCCTGGCAGGTGTTCGGAAGCCCTGAATCCTCGAAAAGGCACCGGGAGTGGGATCCGTTCTGGTCACAGTCTCGCTTGAGGTCGGTAACAGGCAGGTTGCGGACTTGAGCGATGGTTTGGAGTGCTCTATCCGACCAACTACATTCCGTCCAGGGTTGCCGTGCGTTCCTTCGCGCGTGCACAAATTCGGTACGGCGAAGAGGGACGGAGGAGTCACCTTGCTCCGCAGTCAGTTCGGCAAGATGACGATGGTCACCGCGGCGGGTGCCATGCTCATGGCAGCGGCCGCCTGTGGTGGCGGTACGGATACGACGGCGAGCCCGGCGGCCAGTTCCGGGGCGAGCAGCGAGGCACCCCAGGCGTCTGGACTGAAGATCGGCCTGGCCTACGACGTCGGCGGTCGCGGGGACAAGTCCTTCAACGACTCCGCCTACGCCGGTCTGGAGCGCGCGCAGAAGGAACTCGGCGCCGAGATCAAGGACCTCAGCCCGGCGGCCGACGGCTCCAACCGCGGCGAGCTGCTCCGCCAGCTGGCCGAAGCGGGCTACAACCCGATCGTCGGTGTCGGCTTCGCCTACGGCGAGGACATCCAGAAGGTCGCCACCGAGTTCCCCGACCTCCAGTTCGCGGTGGTCGACTCGGCCTCCAACGGGCCGAACGTGACCGGTCTGCTCTTCGCCGAGGAGCAGGGCTCCTACCTCGCGGGCGTGGCGGCTGCCGAGAAGAGCAAGTCGAACCACCTCGGGTTCGTCGGCGGCGTCGAGAACGACCTGATCAAGAAGTTCCAGGCCGGGTTCGAGGCCGGTGCCAAGTCGGTCAAGTCGGACGTCAAGATCGACATCAAGTACCTGACCCCGGACGGCGACTTCAGCGGCTTCAAGGCCCCGGACAAGGGCAAGATCGCCGCGGAGAAGATGTACCAGGACGGCGCGGACATCGTCTACCACGCCTCCGGTGACTCCGGCCTGGGTGTCTTCCAGGCCGCCGCCGCCGCGGGCAAGCAGGCCATCGGCGTCGACTCCGACCAGTACGAGACGGTCAAGGAGGCCGACCTCAAGAAGGTCATCATGACCTCGATGCTCAAGCGGGTCGACGTCGGCGTGTTCGAGTTCATCAAGGCGTTCCAGGGTGGCGCCAAGGGCGGCACCAACGCCATCTACGACCTGAAGGTCGACGGCGTCGGCCTGTCCACCTCCGGTGGCTTCATCGACGACGTCACCGCCAAGGTCGACGAGGCCAAGAAGAAGATCGTCGACGGTTCGATCACCGTTCCCTCGAAGCCGTAAGCCCGTTCCCCGTACCCCTCGAAAAAAGGGGACGGGGAGCGACTTCCGAGAGCCCGGGGGCACCCCCCGGGCTTCTCCCTGTCTCGATCACGATCCGCGAGCCGGTTGGCTCCTCAGGAGAACGCATTGTCGACGAGCTCGGACACCCCGGCCGTGACGCCCCCCGCGGTGAAGCTGGAGGGCATCACCAAGCGCTTTCCCGGCGTCGTCGCCAACCATGACATCCGGATCGTCATCGAGGCCGGTTCCGTGCATGCCATCGTGGGCGAGAACGGCGCGGGCAAGTCCACGCTGATGAAGATCCTGTACGGCATGCAGCGGCCCGACGAGGGCAAGATCTACGTCAACGGCGAGGAGGTCACCTTCCGTACCCCCGGCGACGCGATCGCGGCCGGCATCGGAATGGTGCACCAGCACTTCATGCTCGCCGACAACCTGACGGTGCTGGAGAACATCATCCTCGGCGCCGAGCCCGCGAAGGCCGGAGTCCTGGATGTGAAGGGCGCGCGCAAGCGCATCGTCCAGCTCGCGGGAGATCACGGCCTGCGGGTCGACCCCGACCGGATGGTCGAGGAACTCGGCGTCGGCGACCGGCAGCGGGTGGAGATCCTCAAGGTCCTGTACCGGGGAGCGCGCGTCCTCATCCTCGACGAGCCGACGGCCGTCCTCGTCCCCCAGGAGGTCGAGGAGCTCTTCGCCAACCTGCGCGAACTCAAGGCCGACGGCTTCACGGTCATCTTCATCTCGCACAAACTCGACGAGGTGCTGAGCATCGCCGACGCCATCACGGTGATCCGGCGCGGCACCACCGTCGCCAGCGTCGATCCCGCTTCCACGACGGCCAGGCAGCTCGCCGAGCTGATGGTCGGCAGCGAGCTGCCCACCCCGGAGACCAGGGACTCCACGGTCACCGACCGCGTCGTCCTCGACGTGTGTGACGCGACACTCCAGGGAACGGGTGCCAAACCACTCCTATCCGATGTCAGCTTCACGGTCCACGCCGGTGAGGTTCTGGGCATCGCCGGGGTCGAGGGCAACGGCCAGTCCGAGCTGATCGAGGCCATCATGGGCCTGCGGACGCTCGACGGCGGGCGGATCCTTCTCGCCGAGGAGGACATCACCGCCTGGTCCACGCTCCGCCGCCGCGAGTCGGGCATCGGCTACATCCCGGAGGACCGGCACCGCCAGGGGCTGCTTCTTGAGGCGTCCCTGTGGGAGAACCGGGTGCTCGGACACCAGACCAGGAAGCCCGCCCGCAAGGGGATCTGGGTGAACCGCGCGGCCTCGCGCAAGGACACCGAGCGCATCGTGCACGAGTACGACGTCCGTACCCCGAGCATCGACACCCTCGCCCTGGCGCTCTCCGGCGGCAACCAGCAGAAGCTGATCGTCGGGCGTGAGATGAGCGGCGACCCGAAGTTCCTCATCGCCGCCCATCCGACCCGGGGGGTGGACGTCGGCGCCCAGGCCGCCATCTGGGACCACCTGCGCGCCGCCCGCGCGGGCGGCCTCGCGGTGCTGCTGATCTCGGCGGACCTCGACGAGCTGATCGGCCTGTCGGACACCCTCCACGTCATCTACGGCGGGCGCATGGTGGCCCGCCTCGACCCAGGCCAGGTCACCCCCGAACAACTCGGCGGATACATGACCGGTGCCATCGCGGAGGAGAAGGCATGATGCCCGCGAGGCTGCAACGCACGCTGCTGACCGTGGCGGGTGCGGTGGTGGCCGTGCTGCTCGCCATGGGAATTTCGAGCATCGCGATCCTGGCCGCCGGAGCCAGCCCGGTCACCGCGCTGGGGGCGATGTTCGACTTCGGCGACACCCAGCCAGAGGTGGTCAACGCCCTCACCTTCATCCTCAACCGCGCGGTCCCGCTGTTCATCGCGGGACTCGCGGTCGCGATCGGCTTCCGGATGAACCTCTTCAACATCGGTGTCGAGGGGCAGTACCGGATCGCGGCGATCGTCGCCGCCTTCGTGGGATCCCAGTTCGTGCTCCCCGGACCGATCCAGATCACTCTGATCATCGTGGTCGCGATGCTGGTGGGCGGCCTCTACGCGTTCATCCCCGCCGTACTCAAGGTGACGAGGGGCGTGAATGAGGTGATCTCCACGATCATGCTCAACTACATCGCGGTCAACCTCGCCGCCTTCCTGGTCCGGGGCCCGTTCGCGGGGGAACGCACGGCGGGGAAGCTGACGACGTCCACCCCCGAGCTGCCGGAATCGGCCTGGTTCCCCAACCTGAACGTCCTGTTCGAGATGTTCGGCCTGCCCGCTCCGCGCAGCGGCCTGTGGGGTTTCCTCATGGTGGCGATCCTGCTCGGGGTGATCATCTGGCTGGTCCTCGAACGCACCCGGTTCGGCTTCGAGGTCAAGGCCAGCGGCCTGAACCCCCCGGCCGCTCTCGCCTCCGGCGTCGACGCCAAGCGCATGGTGATCTCCGCGATGGTCCTCTCCGGTGCGATCGCCGGCCTGATCGGTCTGCCGGAGATCCTCGGCCGTACCCACGCCTACGGCTCGAACTTCACCGCCGGCCTCGGCTTCCTCGGCATCGCGGTCGCGCTGCTGGGCAGGAACAAGCCCGCCGGCATCGCGGTGGCCGCGCTGCTCTTCGGCTTCCTGGACCGCGCGTCCGCGCCCCTGCAGTTCGCCGACATCCCGCCCTCCGTCGTCGCCATCATCCAGGGCTCGATCGTGCTGATGGTCGTGATCGCCAACGAGGTCACCAGCCGGATGTCGATACGCCAGGAGGAACGGCGGGCCGCCCGTCAACTCGGTACCACTCAGCGAGCAGAGGTGGCCGCATGACCACGTCCGTGGCATCCTCGGAAGCCCGCCGCGTACGCCGCTACCACCTGGCGCTCGTCGGGGTGGCTGTGCTCATCCTGCTGCTCTCCCTGGCGCGGGTCATCGCGGATGCGCCCGAGCTCACGTCCTCGGGAACCTTCTCGGCGGCCCTGCTGCTCGCCGTCCCCATCGGGCTGGCCGGTCTCGGCGGGCTGTGGGCCGAGCGCGCGGGCATCGTCAACATCGGTCTCGAAGGCATGATGGTGCTCGGCACCTGGTTCGCCGGATGGGCCGGTTACCAGTGGGGGGCCACCGCGGCGCTGCTCGCCGGCCTGGCCGGCGGCGCGATCGGCGGCCTGATCCACGCGATCGCGACCGTGTCGTTCGGCGTCGACCACATCATCAGCGGTGTGGCGATCAACCTTCTCGGCCCCGGCGTCACCCGCTTCCTGTCCGAGGTGCTGTACGCGCAGGGCACGGCCGCGGGCGAGAAGGGCGCGGGCATCACCTCCTCGCCCACGCTCTCCTCGGAGGCTCCGAGCGTCAGCCTGCCGCTCCTCTCCGACGGTCCCGATCTGCTCGGGAAGCTGGAGAACACGCACTGGTTCCTGCTCTCCGACGTGGCCGGGATCCTGCGCGGCCTCACCCACGACGTGAACGTCCTGGTCATCCTGGCGGTGGCGCTGATCCCGCTGACGTTCTTCCTCCTGTGGCGCACCTCCTTCGGACTCCGGTTGCGCTCCTGTGGCGAGAACCCGTGGGCGGCGGAGTCGCTGGGCGTCAACGTCTACCTGACCAAGTACGTCGCGACGGTCATCTCCGGCGCGCTGGCCGGCCTCGGCGGCGTCTTCCTGGTCTTCGTGACCACCAAGTACGTCGAGGGGCAGACCGCGGGCCGGGGGTTCATCGGGCTGGCAGCGATGATCTTCGGTAACTGGCGGCCCGGCGGTCTCGCCGCCGGAGCCTCCCTGTTCGGCTACGCCGACGGCCTCCAGCTCCGCAGCTCCCAGGCGGTCACCGGCCTGCTGCTCTTCGGCGCCCTGCTGCTGCTGATCTACACCGGCCGCGAGGTCCGCAGGCGCCTGGCCGCGGGAGAGCCCGGTGTCAGGCAGTACACGGCCGCGGTGGCGGCCGTGCTCGCCGCCGTGGTGCTGGTCTGGCTCTGGATGACCGTCGATAAGCTGCCCAACGAGTTCGTCTTCATCACACCGCACGTACTGACGCTGCTGGTGCTCTCCGCGGCCTCGCAGAGCCTGCGCGCACCCCAGGCGGACGGCGTGCGCTACCGCCGGGGGGAACAGCACTGATGGTGGCAATCGATTGGGCGGCGCTCAAGGTCGAGGCCGTGCGAGCCATGGGGCATGCCTATGCCCCCTACTCGAAGTTCCCGGTCGGCGCCGCCGCCCTGGTGGACGACGGGCGGATCGTGTCCGGCTGCAACGTCGAGAACGCCTCCTACGGCATCGGACTGTGCGCCGAGTGCGGGCTGGTCTCCGCGCTCCAGGCCACGGGTGGTGGCCGCCTGGTCGCCTTCACCTGCGTCGACGGGCACGAGGAACTGCTCATGCCGTGCGGCAGGTGCCGCCAGCTGCTGTACGAGTTCGGCGGCTCCGAGCTGCTGCTGGAGACCATCGACGGCCCGAAGCCGATGTCGGAGATCCTGCCGTACGCCTTCGGGCCCGAGAACCTGAGCCGGGGGGCCTGAGCATGGACGCGATCAACGTCATCGTCACCAAGCGGGACGGCGGTGAGCTGTCGGCCGAGCAGATCGACTGGGTGATCGACGCCTATACCAAGGGCGTCGTCGCCGACGAGCAGATGTCCGCGCTCGCGATGGCGATCCTGCTCAACGGCATGAACCGGCGGGAGATCGCCGAGTGGACCCAGGCCATGATCCGTTCCGGGGCGCGGATGGACTGGTCGGCGCTGCCGGGGCCCACCACGGACAAGCACTCCACCGGCGGTGTCGGTGACAAGATCACACTGCCGCTGGCTCCGCTGGTCGCCGCGTGCGGGGGGTACGTGCCCCAGCTGTCCGGCAGGGGGCTCGGCCACACCGGCGGCACCCTGGACAAGCTGGAGTCCATCCCCGGCTGGCAGGCGTCCCTGTCCAACGAGGGGATGCTCGACGTGCTCGGCAAGGCCGGCGCGGTCATCTGCGCGGCGGGCGACGGGCTCGCTCCGGCCGACAAGAAGCTGTACGCGCTCCGCGACGTCACCGGTACGGTCGAGTCGATCCCGCTGATCGCCTCCTCGATCATGTCGAAGAAGATCGCCGAGGGCACCGGCGCGCTGGTGCTGGACGTCAAGGTCGGCTCCGGGGCCTTCATGAAGACCCCCGAGCGGGCCCGCGAGCTGGCCGAGACCATGGTCGCGCTGGGCACCGACGCCGGAGTCAACACGGTCGCGCTGCTGACCGCCATGGACCGGCCGCTGGGCCTGACCGTGGGCAACGCGCTGGAGGTCACCGAGTCGGTCGAGGTGCTCGCCGGCGGCGGCCCCGCCGACGTGGTCGAGCTGACCGTACGGCTGGCACGGGAGATGCTCCAGGCGGCCGGCCTGTCCGGGGGCAAGGACCCCGAGCGGGCCCTCGCGGACGGCTCGGCGATGGACGCCTGGCGCCGGATGATCTCCGCCCAGGGCGGCGACCCGGACGCCCCGCTGCCCAGGGCCACAGAGAGCATGGAGATCACCGCGCCCGCGTCCGGTGTGCTGTCCAGGCTCGACGCGTACGGCGTGGGCCTGGCGGCCTGGCGGCTCGGTGCGGGCCGGGAGCGCAAGGAGGACCCGGTGTCGTTCGGCGCGGGCATCGTGCTGCATGCCAAGCCGGGGGACCTGGTCCGCGAGGGGCAGCCGCTGATGACGCTGCACGCCGACGAGATCTTCCGCTTCGAGCGGGCGCTCGCCGCGCTGGAGGGCGCCTACACCGTAGGGGAGAGCGCCGACCCGGCCCTGCTCCCGCTGGTGATCGACCGCATCACGGCCTGACCCGGTAGGAGCGGGCCACCGCGTGGCTCAGAGCGGATCCGTGCGGCCGGTGCCGAGGCGTAAAGTCACCGACCTCGGCTGACCGGCGCCGAAGGCGCATCCGCACGGCGCAGGTGTGTGCCGTGCGGGGTCCGCAGCGCCGGATAGCCGAGTCGTCCGTGGAGCGAACCTTACTGACCGTTTGAATGTCGTCACGGCTACCGCGTAGGTTTACGGCAATTTCAATCTAGCGTGGTATTGGTCGGTTTCTTTTCTGTCGTTAGTCTATCTATGGTAATTCAATGATATTTTCGACGCGGCTTTGGATAATACGCGCGAAATTCCTGAATTGCCGGTAATGGCGATACGACAATTTAAGGGGAAAGATGCGCAAGGCCAAGGCGGGAATCATGGCTGCGGTCGCGGCCGGTGTGATGGTCGGAGGCATTCTGGCCGCCACCCCCGCGAACGCGGACGGAACCTATGCGCCATCGTGTGTGGCACGCGATACCACCAAACCCACGATTGTCATCAAGAACAACTGCGGTAAGACGATGAACCTGAACGTTCATTTCGGCGCCCTACCCGACTCGGGCTGCAAGACCTACACCGCCGGCCAGCAGCGGACCTTCATCCTCGGCGAAGTCGGCTGGTACCAGCACGTCGTGCTCTGCTGATATCCAACGCCCGTGTGACTCCTCCGCTCCCTGATCTCACTTCCCTCGGCGGAGGTGGGCCCGATCGTTTCGAACATCGAACCCATGGCAGGGAGGCGATTCACCCGCCGGGTGAACCCGGCAGTTCTTTCGCCGAACATCATGGCACCGGAAAGCGCGGGACCCGCCGGGCCGTTCCGGGGGTGCCGTTCGCCGAGCACGCGAGGACCTCACCGCCGACAGGTGGTGAGGCCCGGTGGTGTGTGCCGCACCGCCGGTCTTGACGACCCTCCGGACCGGGCCGGGCGGCGAATCGCCGCGGGTCCGGTCGTGATCGCGGTGCTTGACTCGTCCTTCGACAGGCTGTCACGATCGGGCCAGGGCCCAGGTGTACGGCGGAGGGTGAACCTCTCCGGAGAGCCGGGCATCTAACGGGGCAGGAGGCTCATCATGAACCGCACCCTCGTTCCCCTCGCGCTCGTCCCCCTCTTCCTGCTGGCGGGCTGTGGATCGGCCACCCAGAGCGCGCCCCCGTCCTCCGGGACCCCGGCCACGGCCCCGGTGGTCATCACGCCCACCACCACGCCCAACTCCACGCCGGCCGGGCTACGGCCCCCGACGAGCACCAAGGAGATCGAGGTCGAGCGCACCACCGTCGCCTCGCCGACCGTCACCGGGGCCAGGTTCGGCCGGCACCAGGGGTTCGACCGGGTGGTGATCGACCTGAACGGAGAGGTGCCCGGCTACACGGCGCGCTGGGTGCCCGAGCTCGTTCAGGACGGCTCCGGCGATCGGGTCGACGTCAAGGGCGGGGCCTACCTCCAGCTGGCGATAAGCCCCGCCGTCGCGCACTCCGGGGCGGGCAAGCCGACCTGGACGGGCGGGCCGATCTTCCAGGCACAGCTCGGCAACGTGCAGAGCGTGGTCAAGACGGGGGACTTCGAGGGAGTGGTGAGCGTGGGCATCGTCCTCGACCACAGGGCGCCGTTCCGGGTGCTGGAGCAGAAGAGCCCGAACCGGCTGATCATCGACGTCGCGCACTGAACGGCGCACCCCGTGACCAGTGACAGACTGGTCTGATGGTACGCAAAATCGACAGTGCGACGCGGATTCCCGTTCCGGGCGGCAAGATGATCGACGAGTACGTCGGCCTGGTCAACAGCGGCGACGACCGGATCTCGATCGCGCGGATGGCCGCCCCGGCGGGCTGGGAGGAGCCCGCCCAGACCCCGGAGTTCGCCGAGTACACCCTGGTGCTCAAAGGCACGGTGATCGTGGAGCACGACGGGGGCGTCACCGAGGTCGCCGCGGGGCAGGTGTTCACCTGCGAGCCGGGGGAGCGGATCCGCTACCGTTCGGGGCCGGACGGCGCCGAGTACGTGGCCATCTGCCTGCCCGCCTTCTCTCCCGAGACCGCCAACCGCGACGACTAGCCGTCCCGCACGACGTCGGCCAGGTCCGCGGCACCGGGACGGGCCGGTCGTGAACACGTTAAGCACTCCGTCCCGTGACTAAAGTCGAGGTCTCCCCCGCTGGAAGGATGTAGATGAGTCAGCCACCCACTTTTGAGCAGATCCGCCTGGCTCCGAAGGTGTTGCTCCACGACCACCTCGACGGGGGGCTCCGGCCGGAGAGCATCATCGAACTGGCCCGCGAGTCGGGCTACGACAGCTTGCCGGCGACCGACGCCGACAGCCTGCGCGCCTGGTTCAGGGAGGCCTCCGACTCCGGCTCGCTGGTGCGCTACCTGGAGACCTTCGACCACACGGTCGGCGTCATGCAGACGCGCGAGTCGCTGGTCAGGGTCGCCGCCGAGTGCGCCGAGGACCTGGCCGACGACGGCATCGTCTACGCCGAGGTGCGTTACGCGCCCGAGCAGCACACCTCCAGGGGCCTGAGCCTCGAAGAGGTCATCGAGGCGGTCCAGGAGGGCTTCAGGGCCGGTTCCGAGGGGCGGGGCATCCGGGTGGGCACCCTGCTCACCGCGATGCGTCACCAGGCCAGGTCCATGGAGATCGCCGAGCTGGCGGTCCGCTACCGCGACGCCGGGGTGGTCGGGTTCGACATCGCCGGCGCGGAGGCGGGCTACCCCCCCACCCGTCACCTCGACGCCTTCGAGTACCTCCAGCGGGAGAACGCCCACTTCACCATCCACGCCGGCGAGGCCTTCGGCCTGCCGTCGATCTGGCAGGCGATCCAGTGGTGCGGCGCGGACCGGCTCGGTCACGGCGTCCGGATCATCGACGACATCTCCGTCTCCGACGACGGGGAGCCCAAGCTGGGCCGCCTGGCGGCCTACGTCCGGGACAAGCGCATCCCGCTGGAGATGTGCCCGACGTCCAACCTGCAGACCGGCGCGGCGGCCTCCATCGCCGAGCACCCGATCGGCCTGCTGCGCCGCCTGAACTTCAGGGTGACCGTCAACACGGACAACCGGTTGATGAGCGGTACGAGCCTCTCCGAGGAGTTCGTCAAGCTGTCGGAGGCGTTCGGTTACGACTGGGACGACATGCTGTGGTTCACGGTCAACGCCATGAAGTCCGCGTTCCTGCCGTTCGACGAGCGCCTGGCGCTCATCAACGGCGTCATCAAGCCCGGCTTCGCGCGCCTCAAGTGGCAGGCGTGACCGGGTTCGTACGAGTGAAGTGAGCTTTTTCTCATGAAGCAGGTGTTCCGCTCCAACTTCGCGATGGTCGTCGGCTGGCTCTGGATGGTGTTCGCCGCGGGCAACGCGGTGGATCTGGTCGTCCGCTACAACGGTCGTCTCTCGATGGTCGCCGCGGCGGTGCTGGGGGTGCTGACCGCGCTGGTCTTCGTCACCTGCCTGCGCCCGATGATCGTCATGTCCGAGGAGGGGGTGCTGGTCCGCAACCCGCTGCGGAACGCCTTCGTGCCCTGGAGCGGAGTGGACGAGGTCACGGTCTCGCACTCGGTCACGATCACCTCCGGCGGCCGGAGGGTCCGCTGCTGGGCGCCGCAGACCTCGGCCCGTGAGCGGGCGGCGGCCGTGCGCAAGGGAAGGCCCGCGCTCGCGCGGGGCCGCTTCAGGACCGAGCCGGTCCGTTCGAAGGCCGAGCAGGCCGCCGCCGAGGCGATGGCGGGCAAGACGCACGCCGACTGGGTGGCCGAGCAGATCACCGAACGCGCCAAGGCCGCCAGGCGGGCGGCCTCGGCCGCCGGGACCCCGAAGAGCGACGCGATCGGGTCCGAGGCGGAGGCCGGGGTGACGAGCGAGGCCGGCACCGCTCCCGAAACAGGTGCGCTCAGGATGAACTGGGCACCGAGCGCGCTGGCCGCCGTGGCCGTCGCCGCTCTGCTGGTGGTCGCGGCCTTCCTGGTCTGATCGCCCCGATCGCGGTGGCGCCGGGCTCGGGGAGGTGGTGTGGCCGGGGACGATCACGGGGAAGCATGATCGTCCCCGGCCGTGGAACGGGCGCGGTCAGAGGCCGAGGGCCTTGGTGAGGTCGGCCTTCAGCGCGTCAAGGTCCCGTACCGCCCGCATCCGGGCCTCGGCGACCTCGTCGGCCACCGGAACCACGACCTCCAGGTAGCACTTGAGCTTGGGTTCGGTACCCGAGGGCCGGACGACGACCCGGGCGCCGCCGGACAGGTGGTAGCGGAGGCCGTCGGTGGGCGGGAGCCCGCCCGTGCCCTCGCTGAGGTCCTCGGCGGTCTCCACCTCGCGGCCGGCGAGCCGGGTGGGTGGCGTGGCCCGAAGACGGGCCATGGCACCGGCGATCAGCGACAGGTCGGCCACCCGGAACGACAGCTGGGACGTGGCGTGCAGGCCGTGCCGGCGCGCCAGGTCGTCCAGGAGGTCGAGCAGGCCCCGGCCCTCCAGCCTG
Source organism: Streptosporangium amethystogenes (assembly GCF_000721075.1). Classification (GTDB taxonomy): domain Bacteria; phylum Actinomycetota; class Actinomycetes; order Streptosporangiales; family Streptosporangiaceae; genus Streptosporangium; species Streptosporangium amethystogenes. The sequence continues at coordinate 77,215 of NZ_JOEQ01000010.1, read as the reverse complement.
GCCCCGGCGGCGATCCCGGCCACGGTCAGCGCCGCGCCGATGCCGTCCTTGTCGTGCACGGGCAGCCCGAGGTCGGAGCCGACGCTGTACCCCAGCGCCTCCTCGTACCCGAAGAGCAGGCCGGGGCCGGCCTTCATGATCCATTTGAAGCCGGTCAGGGTCTCGGCGTAGCGTACCCCGTACCCGGCGGCGATCTTGCCGAGCAGGGACGAGGAGACGATGGTGGTCGCCACCAGGCGATCCTCGCCGGAGGTCTGCCCGATCACGTGCTCGCCCAGCAGGGCGCCCACCTCGTCGCCGGTCAGCATCCGGTAGCCGCCGCCGGGCAGCGGCACACCGACCGCGCAGCGGTCGGCGTCGGGGTCGTTGGCCAGGATCAGGTCGGCGCCGATCCGCTCCGCCAGCTCCAGTGCGAGGTCCATCGCGCCGGGCTCCTCCGGGTTGGGGAAGGCGACGGTGGGGAAATCGGGGTCGGGGGCGGCCTGGGCCTCGACGACGGCCGGCGCGTCGAACCCGGCGGCGGCGAAGGCCCTGGCCAGGGTGTCGCCGCCGACGCCGTGCAGCGGGGTGTACGCCACCCGCAGCCCGCGGGCGGTGCCGATCGGGAGCGCGGTCACCGCCTCCAGGTAGGCGGTCACCACGCCGTCGTCCAGCGCGGTCCACGCGGGGTCGTCCGGGGAGCCGAGGGGCAGCTCGGAGACCGGCCCGACCGCGTCGATGGCGGCGGAGATCTCCGCGTCGATCGGCGGCACGATCTGGGAGCCGTCGCCCCAGTAGACCTTGTAGCCGTTGTCGCGGGGCGGGTTGTGGCTCGCGGTGACCGTCACGCCCGCGTCGGCGCCGAGGTGGCGGACCGCGAAGGCCAGTACGGGCGTGGGCAGCGGCGCGGGGAGGACCGAGGCGCGCAGTCCGGCCCCGGTGAGCACGGCCGCGGTGTCACGGGCGAAGACGTCGGACTTGTGCCGGGCGTCGTAGCCGATCACGACGTGCCTGCCGGGACCGAGGACGCGGGCCAGACCGGCGGCGGCGCGCATGACCGTCACCCGGTTCATCCGGTTGGGGCCGGCGCCCAGCTCGCCGCGGAGCCCGGCGGTGCCGAACTCCAGCTTCGCGCCGAACCGCTCGCGCAGTGCGTCGCCGTCGCCGCGTTCCAGCAGCTCGGTCAGCTCCGCGCGCGTGTCGGGGTCGGGGTCCTGGGCCAGCCAGGAACGGGCGGGCCCCGCGAGATCGCTGCTCATCGTCACCTCTCGGGCCTGGGCCCGTCGCCGGTCGAACCCTTGCAAGCAGGGGGGTTCCTGAAAGCCGGGTGTCTCTGTTCTGGCCTGCTCAGCAAGCGCATCGGGCACGTACTCGCAAGCAGGGTGATTCGTGGAAGCCAGCCGTTTCCCCGAGGGGAACCGGTCCTCGGGTGCGGCCGGTTCCCGGGGCCGGGGTGGTCCCAGACTGTGTGGTCTTGGCCGGGGTGGTCCCGGCGTGCAGTTCGGGCCGTGTGGTCCCGGTCGTGGGGCCTACAGCTTGCCGACGACCCTGGCCAGCAGGCCGCCCATCCGGGTGGCGGTGGCGCGGCCGACCTCCAGCACCTCCTCGTGGTTGAGCGGCTCGCCCACCAGACCGGCGCCCGGGTTGGTGACCAGGGAGATGCCGAGCACCTCGGCGCCGCCCTCGCGGGCCGCGATCGCCTCAAGCACCGTGGACATGCCCACCATGTCGCCGCCCAGGATGCGGCACATCCGGACCTCGGCCGGGGTCTCGTACGTCGGGCCGCGGAAGGCCACGTAGACGCCCTCGGCCAGCGACGGGTCGGCCTCGCGGGCCAGCTCGCGCAGCCGCGGGGTGTAGACGTCGGTGAGGTCGACGAAGGTGGCGCCGGTGATCGGGCTGGCACCGGTCAGGTTGATGTGGTCACTGATCAGCACCGCCTCGCCGACCTCCTGGGTCTCGGGGCGCAGGCCCCCGGCGGCGTTGGTCAGCACCACCGTGCCCACCCCGGCCCTGATCGCGGTCCGTACCCCGTGCACGACCGGCTCCACCCCGCGGCCCTCGTAGAGGTGGGTGCGGCCGAGGAAGATCAGCACGTTCTTGCCGGACTCGGTCCGCACGACGCGGATCCGGCCCGCGTGGCCCGCCACGGCGGGCGGCGCGAAGCCGGGCAGGTCGGTCACCGGGATCTCGGCGACCGTCTCGCCGATCGCGTCGGCGGCCGGGACCCAGCCCGAACCCATCACCAGCGCGACGTCGAAGGAGTCCACGCCGACGGCGCTTCTCAGCGCGTCCGCGGCGTCCGTGGCGAGTGCATAGGGATCGTTGCTCACCTCACCGAGCGTACCGGTCGGCGGTGCTACCCCGTCCGCTCCGTACCACTTCCTGTGCGCCTGTCCATGACCGTCCGTCGGACGGCCATGGACAGGCGTCGGCTCAGTTCAGGAGCTGGAAGGTGGCGTCCTGCTTGTCCGTCGTCGACGAGCCGCCGCTGATCGGGTCGATCCGCAACACGTAGTTCGAGTGTCTGATGTACCGGTCGGGGAAGTTGTACGACCGATAGGACTTCCAGCTCGCGTCGGCGAATCCGGAGACCTGGTAGAAGGTGGCGTCGGCTTTGAAAGTCGCCGTGCCGTCGTTGGCGTTCGTCACCAGCGCGTAGTTCGAGTGCCGCAGGTAGCGGCTGGGGAAGTTGACGGACTGGAAGGAGACCCCGGCCGAGTCGGCCAGTCCCGGCACCACCCTCCACTGCTGGTCCTGGTAGGGGTCGAACGGGTAGGTGTCGATCCTGCCCACGTTGTCCGCGTGCCGCACGTAGCGGTCGGGGAGGTTGTAGGACTTCAGCCGGTTCCAGCTCGGCGCCCCCCACCTGGTGAGCAGCGCCGATCTCTCCTCGGCGGTGATCGGGGTGATGGTCGCGTGCTTGGAGTTCAGCGGCTGGGTGTAGGCACGCTGGTTCACCGCGGACCAGGCATTGGCGTTGATGTCCGTGGTCTGCCAGGCGTAGAACACCCCGTTCGGCGTGTAGGTGTCACCCCACAGGTACCAGACGTTCCTGTCGAGTGCCTTGACCACGATGGGCGCCTCGGTTCCACCGTGCGCGATCCCGCTCGTGTAGGTGCCGCCGTCGAAGCTGCGCGGGTTCAGCGAGGACGACCTGGCGCCGAAGAGCGCCCCGTCCGTCCTCTTGTAGTACAGGTAGTTGGTTCCGTTGCCCACCAGCACGTTGGCGTCGATGATGTTGAAGCCGGGATCGAAGTAGACCTGCGGCGTGCCCACGTTCACGAAGTCGGTCGTGTAGTTGACCATGATGACGTCCCGGACGCCGTTGTGCGCCGAGTAGATGATGGCGTACTGGCCGCGGCTCGGATCCCAGAAGGACTCCGGCGCCCAGGAGTGGGTCGCCATCGAGTGCAGCTTGACCCGGCGGTAGCCAGTGAAGCTCCGTAGGTCGGCCGAGTCCCACACGTGGATGTACTGGTTCTGCTGGGAGAAGTCCGTGCCCTTCAGGTCGGTGGCCAGGATCGTGAAGGTCCCGTCCTGCTTCCGCTGGATGAACGGGTCACGCAGCCCCCCGGTGCCCTGGGCCGGGGTGACCACCGGGTTGTTCTGGTTCAGCGGCGTCCAGTTGAGCGAGTCGGTGCTGACCGCGAGGTGCAGCCCGTAGTCGGCGCCGTTGCCACTGGGCGACTCGGTGAAGTACCCCATGACGTACGCGGAGTAGGTGGCCGCCGAGGCGGCCCCGGGGTGCGTGGAGACGGCCGTGAGGACGAGGGCCAGGGCGGACAGCCCGGCGAGGATTCTTCGGATGAGCATCGGTTCGGTCCCTCGCGCTCAGGCCCAGGGGGCGACGACGGTGAAGGAGCTGTCGGCGCGGAAGGTGTCCGAGTTCTGGTAGAGGTCCACCCGCAGCTCGTAGTTGTAGTGCCGGAGGTAGCGGCCCGGGTAGTTGTACGACTCCAGCGACACCGAACCGGAGGCCGAGCCGGGCTTGGCGCAGAAGGTGGCGTCCTGCTTGAAAGTCGTGGAGCCGTCGTTCGCGTCCAGGCGGATGCGGAAGTCCCAGTGCCGCAGGTAACGGCCGTCGGCTCCGGTGAAGGAGGAGCAGTTCGGGTCGGCGAGGCCGGGCACCACGGTGAAGGTGGCGTCCTGCTTCGTCTGCGCGGTGCTCGACGAGCTCACCGGGTCGATCCGGCCGAGCTGGTCGAGGTGGCGGACGTAGCGGTCGGGGAAGTTCACCGACCGCAGCGAGCGCTTGCCCGCGGGGACGGTGACGCCGCCGGAGACGACCTCCTTCAGCACTGTGAAGTGGCGGGCGAAGCCGCTCAGGCCCGGCAACTCGGCGGGGGCCGTCCAGGTGGCGAACCCGTCGTAGCTGTCACTGAAGAAGTACTTGCCCACCGTGTAGCCGTCGAAGTAGATCCGCCAGCCGCCGTTGTCCAGGGGAACCAGGGCCTGGCCCTCGCGCGGGTTGCCCCATCCGGCCCAGTTGCCGGTGTGGCGGAAGGTGTAGGGGCCGGTGAGGCTGGTCGCGGTGGCGTGCTCGATGTACTTGCTGGTCTCCTGCTTGGTGAACGCGTGGTAGGTGCCGCCCACCTTGACGACGAAGGTGTCGATGTAGTTGGGCCCGATGCCGGACAGGACCGTGGGCTGGGTCCAGGAGGTGAGGGCCGCGTTGGTGGCGGTCAGCTTGTAGGGCTTGAAATCGGCGCCGGTGGTGGACAGGGAGACGATGACGTTGACGCTTCCGTCGGTGTCGACGAACCACTCGGGGGCCCAGGTGTTGGCCACCCCGGCCACCGGGATCGTGTGGTTGCGGAGGAAGGTCCAGTTGACCCGGTCGGTGCTGGTGGCGAAGCCGATCGTGTTGCCGGTCCAGTTCGTCGTGTAGACGATGTAGTAGCGGCCGTCGGTGTGCCGGATGATGCTCGGATCGCGGATCAGTCCCGAGGGCGGGGTGTACGCGGGCCCGCGGAGCAACCGGAACCCGGTGGCGTCCGGCGACTCGTAGACGTACATGTTCGACTCGCTGGTGTTGGTGAACGCCGTCATCGTGTAGCGGGTCGCCGATCCGGGCGGTGGGGCGGCCGCCTGCGCGGTGTGGCCGGTCACCAGCGTGACGGCCGCGAACACGACCGCGGCCAGCGTCGCCCGTATCGATCTGTGCCGGTGCATGGTCTTCCTCCCTGGGGGGTGGGGCGGTGCCGGTCTCCCTGAGGCATGAGGGTTCTCCCGGCCGGCCGGGAGAACCGCGGCGCCGTCTTTGCCACCGACCGGACACCTGAGCCGCGGGGCCTTCGGCGGCGCTGCTCCCTCAAGGCGTATTAATTGTTGGACGCGTAATTATGAGCTGATTGTTAGCGTTATCATTATTGCTGTCAAGGCCTCGTTCGCGCGATCCTGCGGTGTGGGTCGTGGCCGTCCTCGAAACCGGGCTCGTCCGGATCGCCGGCCGCTTCGGCGAAACGCCCCCCTCCTTTGCGCCGACTCTTGGTCCGGTCGGTAGTACGCGTGTATCAAGTGGTGACCGCCCTGGTCGGCGATCGGTGCGGGATTCAGGGCCGGTCGGCGGGGAGGATGGGGCGGGCCGAAGCTTGACTTTCTGTCAGGTCTCCCCGAAGCTGACAGAAATCAGTCCGAAACAGATCCGACACATCCGCAAATAGTTAACGTTAACAATTTTCGCCGTCCGGGTGGACGGATGAACGCTGCGTCCATCGGGACGTCGCGCCTTTCAGCTATTCATCCGCTCATTTGTAAGCACTTTTATTCATTCCTTTTTGTGTTTTGTCGTACCCGGTCTGCCGGGTCGGCGCCTCGCTCCCGGAGACCTCCGTGCCACCGGGGGAGGCGGTGGTCGTGGATTAGGGTCAAATGGTGGCTGAATCGATCATCGTGGTCCGTGACGTGCGAGTGGAGTTGAGCGGTACTCCGATCCTGCGGGGTGTCGACCTCACGGTCGCCCGGGGTGACATCGTCGCGGTGGTCGGGGTGAACGGCGTGGGCAAGTCGACGTTGCTGCGCTGCCTCGCGGGTCTCCAGCCGCCGAGGTCCGGCGAGGTCAGCGTCCTTGATCGGCCGCCGGCGGATGACTCGGACTTCTGGCGCGATGTCCTCCTCGTCGGCGACGAACCGGCGTGGTACCCGGGGCTGACCGTGCGGGAACATCTGGAACTGATGCATGCCGTACACCGCTCGTCCCGTCTGGAGGTCGAGACGGCCCTGGAGGTGTTCGGTCTGGCGGGGAGAGCGGACATGGCACCGCTGACGCTCTCGACCGGCCAGCGACAGCGGCTGTCGCTGGCGATGGCCCTGCTCCGGCCGAGCCGGTTGCTGCTGCTGGACGAGCCGGAGCGCGGACTCGACGCGACGTTCAGGAAGCGGCTGGCGACCATGCTGACCGAATACGCGGCGGCCGGTGGTGCCGTGGTGATGGCGACCCACGACCTCGACTTCGCCCGGATCACCCGCGCACGCCGGATCACGCTGGAGGCCGCCGCGTGAACGAGGTCCGGGCCGTGCGGGCCCTCATCCGGTCGGGTGGCCGGACACCGATGAGCTGGTCGGACCGGTACGTCGCCCTGTTCGGGCTCGCGATGGCGGTGGCGGTGCTGGCCCAGCCCGTCGCCTCCGTAGTCGCGGCCATGGCCGGGCAGGCGGATCCGTCGAGGCTCGGGGCCGGGGTGGCGTTGATCGCACTGGCCTACGCGGGCCTCCTCGCGCTCGCCCGTACGCTCGGCCCCGTCGCGCTGCCGGCCGCCGACGCCGCCTGGCTGCTGCTCTCCCCGCTCCCGCGCCGCACCGTGCTGGGACGGAGCGCGGTGATCCTGCCGGCGATCTCCTCGCTGGCCGGAGTGGGACTGGGCCTGGCGCTGCTCGCCGTACTCGGTGCGCCGGATCAGTTCACGCCGCGGCTGGTCACCGCGGTGCTCCTGGGAGTCTCGGCGGCGGTCGGCGGGATGGCGGCGGCCGTGCTGGCGCAGGCGTCCCCGCAGTGGGACTCGTGGCTGCAGGGGGCGCTCGTCGTCCTCGTGATCGTGGCCGCGCTCGCGGCGGTGCTGGGCAGCGGTCCGGGGCGGCACCTGCTGGTCGCCGTCGCCGACGCGCCGGTCTCGCTGGGCGCGGCCTCGGCGGCGCTCTGCGGCACCGTGACCGCCCTTCTGGTACGGCGGGCGTGGGCGGCACTCGGGCGCGTCCACGCGCGTACCGTCCTGGCCGCGTCCACCCGCGCCGGCCGGGTGGCCGCCGCGACGGTGGCCCTGGAACTCGGAGCCCTGACCTGGATCGCCGAGGACGGTCACTGGCGCGGGCGCACCCTGCGCTCCCGCCCGTGGCCGGCGCCGCTGTCGGGGTCCCTGTCGGGGCCGATGCCCCGGCTCCCGCGGCCCCTGTCCGCCCCGCTGGCCCTGGCCTGGCAGGACTGGCGCAGGCTGGGGCGCCGCCCAGGTCGGCTGGCCGCCCTGCTCGCGGCGACCGCACTGCCCGCTCTGGCCGCCCAGGCCGCAGGCGGTCTCTCCCCGGTCGCGATGATCCTGGTGGCCGGTGGAGCGCTGACCGCCGCGGTGGCGTGCACCACGGGTGCGCGCCGCGACGAGGAGGACCCGAGTCTGGCGCGGCTCTTCGGCGTGGGCGCCCGTGCGGCGCTCACCGCACGGGCGCTGCTGCCGATGCTGCTGAGCGCCGCCTGGCTCACCCTCGCCCTGGCCGGACTGACCGCGATGGGTGCCCTGCCCGCCGGCCCGTGGTGGCTGTTCGGCCCGCTGTCCGCGCCCGCCCTGGCCGCCGGAGCCCTGCGGATGGCCCGGCGGGGTTTCGTCGATCACTCGATGCCGGTCATCGACACCCCGGGGGGCGCCATACCCGTGGGCCCGCTCGTCTGGGCGATGACCGGCGTGGACATCGCCGCGCTCGGCTGCGCCCCTGCGCTACTGGCGCCGGCCGTCGGGCCGACCGCCCTCGGCGCCCTGGTGGCCGCGCAGGCGCTGTCCGGGGTGGCCGTGCTGACCGCGTTCCTGCTGCGCGCGAGGAGAGCCGCGGCCGACCCGGCCCGCCTCGGGTACGTGACCCCGATCGACCTGGGGTGATTACCCGCGGCATTGGATCAGATATAGCTGCTGACCTGCAACGATGCGGCACATGCGGAAAACGGGCCTAGCCGCCCAGGGAGGTGCAGGGGCGGCCGCGCAGTTCCTTGACGTAGTCGTCGGGGGCGCCCGCGCGCTCGGCCGCCTCGGCCAGGATGCCGAGATAGCGGGCCGAGGGCAGCCCGCCCTCGTAGCCGTCGAGCACGTAGAACCAGGCCACGACCTCGCCCTCCATGGTCTGCACCCGGAGTTTGACCTTGTGGTAGAGGCCGCGAGCCGCGCCCTCCCACTGGTCGAGGGAGCTCTCGTCCCACTCGGGCACGTCATAGAGGACCACGAAGACCTGCTCTGCGGCGTCCTCGACGATGGAGGCGAGGGCGCCCTCCCAGCCGAGATCGTTCCCGCCGAAGGTCAGACGCCAGCCCTGGAGCCAGCCCGTCCCCCTGATCGGGGAGTGCGGGGCCCGCTGGGCCATCTGCTTCGGGTCCATGTTGCTGCCGTAAGCGGCGTAGACAGGCACGTTGGCCAACACTAATCGAAGATCCGCGAGACGCTCACCCAGCCTCGAAGCCACGCCGATGTCTCGTGGAATTACGACGGTTTTGGGGGACTTTCGTGCTTTGAGAGGGATGCCGAGCGATGGCCGGTCGCGCCATGCGGGAGAATGGGGTACGTGACGAGGATAGTGATCATTGGTGGCGGACCCGGTGGATACGAGGCCGCGCTGGTCGCCGCCCAATTGGGGGCCCAGGTCACCGTCGTCGAACAGGACGGCCCCGGGGGGGCCTGCGTGCTCACCGACTGCGTGCCCTCCAAGACACTGATCGCCACCTCCGTACGCAAGCAGGCGCTTCTCGACGCCAGCATGCTCGGCGTGCACTTCACCGGCGGTCCCGACGGGGACGTCGGCGGCGTCATCGCCGACATGCCGCTGGTCAACAGGCGCGTCAAGGAGCTCGCCAAGGCGCAGTCCGCCGACATCGCCGCGCGACTGGCCGCCGAGGGCGTCGAGGTGATCAAGGCACCGGGGCGGCTGGTCGACCCGCAGGTGGTCAGGGCCGGGGACCGGACGATCCGCGCCGACGTCGTCATCGTGGCGACCGGCGCCACCCCGCGCATCCTGACCGGCGCCGAGCCCGACGGCGAGCGCATCCTCACCTGGCGGCAGCTGTACGACCTGGAGGAGCTGCCCGAGCACCTCATCGTGGTCGGCTCCGGCGTCACCGGCGCCGAGTTCGCGGGCGCCTACCGCTCGCTGGGCTCGGAGGTCACGCTCGTCTCCTCCCGTGACCGGATGATGCCCAACGAGGACGCCGACGCCGCCGAGGTCCTCGAAGAGGTCTACCGCCGCCGCGGCATGAACGTCATGGGCCGCTCCCGCGCCGAATCCGTCAAGCGCACCGCGGACGGCGTGGTCGTCACGCTGGAGGACGGCAGGACCGCCGAGGGCAGCCACTGCCTGATGACCGTCGGCATGGTCCCCAACACCGCCGGGATCGGTCTTGAGGAGGCCGGGGTCACCCTCGACCGGGGCGGTTTCATCCAGGTCGACAAGGTCTCCCGCACCTCCGCCCCCGGCGTCTACGCGGCCGGAGACTGCACCGGAGTCCTGATGCTCGCCTCGGTCGCCGCCATGCAGGGCCGGATCGCCGTCTGGCACGCCCTCGGCGAGGCCGTGCAGCCGCTCCGCCTGGCCACCGTGGCCTCCGCCATCTTCACCGACCCCGAGATCGCCGCCGTGGGCATCGCCGAGCGGGCGATCGAGGCCGGCGAGATCGAGGCCAACATCGTCAAGCTGCCGCTGGCCACCAACGCCCGCGCCAAGATGCAGGGCTTCAACGACGGCTTCGTGAAGCTGTTCTGCCGCCCGCACACCGGCATCGTCCTCGGCGGCGTGGTGGTTGCCCCCCGCGCCTCGGAGCTGATCCTGGCGGTCTCGGTGGCCGTGCAGCAGCGCCTGACCGTCGACCAGGTCGCGCACACCTTCGCGGTCTACCCCTCCCTGTCCGGCTCCGTCACCGAGGCCGCCCGCCGCCTCATGCAGCCCATGACCCCCAGCGGCATCTGACCGGCCACCGGGACGCGGCGTACGCCGTCCACGACTCCGCGATGGTGGATCCACCGAGCCGATCACGCATGTGGTGTACGTCGGATCCCGCTCCGTTCGAGGCGTCGGCGCTTCCGCCGTTCCGGCTGTGCGACCGGGTGCCGGACTAAGATCGGTGGATGTCCAAGCCGCGGTCAACGACGCGTCGGGTGCTGGGCCGGGCGCGTCGGCTGGTCGCCGTCGTGGTCGGTGTCTGCGCGCTGGTGGGGGCGGTGCGGCTGGTCGTGCCCGCCACCGCGGGGACGGCCGGTGAACCGGCCGGGGTCCGGCGGCAGCTGACGTTCCTGCGCGCCGCGCTGGAGGGCGGGGCCGGTGACGAGGCACAGCGGCTGTTCCCCGAGGGGTACTTCTTCCTGCACGCGCTGTACGGCCTGAGCTGGGCCGAGATCGGCATCAGAGAACCGGCGGGCGAGCGGGCGGTGGCGCTCCGGGAGGCGCGGTGGGCGCTGGAGCGGCTGGAGTCACCAGCCGGCCGCGAACCGTTCAGCCCGGACCTCACCCCCTCGTACGGCGTCTTCTACCGGGGCTGGAGCAACTGGCTGCGCGGTCAGGTGCTGAGCCTGCAACCGGCCGGGCGGCGTGATCCGGGCGAGCTGCGCCGGTTCGCCGACGACTCCGCCGAACTCGGCGCGGCGTTCGACGCCTCGGCGTCGCCGTACCTGACGGCCTACCCGGGTCAGGCGTGGCCGGTCGACTCGACCGTGGCGATGGCGTCGCTGCGGCTGCACGACACGCTGCTGCCGGCCCGGTTCGCCCAGACCACCGAGCGGTGGCTGCGGGAGGTACGCCGGCGGCTCGATCCGCGCACCGGGCTGCTCCCGCACCGGGCCGACCCCGACACCGGCGAGGTCGCCGAGGTGGCCAGGGGCACCTCGCAGAGCGTCATCCACCGTTTCCTCATCGACATCGACCCGGCCTTCGCCGCCGAGCAGTACCTGCGCTTCCGGGACGCCTACGTCGTCTCGCCGCTCGGCCTCGGACCCGCCGTACGGGAGTACCCCGACGGCCTGGACGGTCCGGCCGACGTCGACTCGGGGCCGCTCCCGCTCGGGGTGAGCCTGTCGGCCACCGCGGTCACCCTCGGCGCCGCCCAGGTCCACGGTGACGCACCGCTCGCCGAGGCGCTGGCCGGCTACGGCGAACTGGCCGGTCTGCCGCTCGACACCCCGTGGACCAAGCGGTACGCCTTCGGCCTGCTCCCGATCGGCGACGCGTTCCTGGCCTGGTCGAAGACCGCACGGCCGTGGGTGACGCCCACACCGCCCCCGCCACCGGCGAGCATCTCGTGGTGGTGGCGGATACCGCTGCTGTCGCTGCTGGCCGTCCTCGGCGTCGCACCGTGGCTGCCCGCCCTGGTACGACGCCGTCGACTCGGCCGCGGAGCGCCGGGTGACCCCGATCCGCGGGGCCCCGGTTCGGGCACCTGACGGGAGTCGCCGATCCATGCGCCTTCCGGTCTACCCGACCATTCCCGGCAGGACACCGGAGGTCTCGGAGTCCAGGGTTCGCAGCTGTCTGGTCCTGCCGGTGTGGACGTCCAGCACGTACAGCGCCGGCGTGCCCGAACCGGAAAGTTCGGGTACGGCGAGCAGAGTCACCTCGGTGTCGCCCACCCAGCCGCCCAGGTAGGAGGGGACCAGCTCTTCCGGAATTCCCTGGATCGGCACCTCGGGGTTTTCGTGACCGCCGATGGCATCGATCGTGACGATCGTCCGAGGGCGCCTGAGCTCCGGCTTGGCATCGCGGTTCCGGGTCGAGCCGATTCTGGCCAGGGTGCGCCCGTCCGGGCCGAGGGCGCTGAAGCTGTGGGTGGCCTCCTTGATGGTGAGCGGCTCGTTTCCCAGGACCCGGATCCGGGTGGTTCCGTCGTACGGCATCACCTGCGTGACCGAGCCGCCGTCGTCGTCGACGCTCACCGGGAGCCAGGTGCCGTTCAACGTGGTCGTCTTGCCTTCCGCCACGTCGACCAGGACGCTGTACGGCTTGGATCTGCCGCCAAAGTTCGCATAGAGCAGGTGTAGACCGTTGGGAGACAGGCGTAGGAAGTTCTCACCGGCGAGCTCATTCTTGGAGATCGTGAACGGTGCCTTCCAGATTCGGCCACTCCGCAGGTCGCGTACCTCGAAGGTCTGCTGTTTCTCGCTGTAGTAGGCGATCCGCCGGCCGTTCTGCGTGATCGCCACCGGACCGAGCAGGACCTTCTTGTTCGTGTTCTTGAGGCCCAGTGCGGCGGTGAGCTTGTAGGTCATGCCGGAAGCGGTGACCACCCGCCACTGGCCGTCGACACAGTCCGTATCGTCGATCGTGGGAGGCGGGCAGAAGTAGGTGTAGGCGCGGGCCAGCGGTCCGATGTCCTTCTTCGGCAACACGGGGGCGACCGCGGGGACAGGCGTCAGCACGACGGGTCTTTCGCCGCGTAGACCGCCGTTGACCACGGTGACCATACCGCCCGTCAGCACCGCCACGGCGATGACCACGGCCAGTGCCATGGTGATGGCCCGCCCGCGCTTGGCCCCCTTGAGGGCACGGTCGGCCAGATCGATCTGGGGGGCCTCGTCGGCGATCCGGTGCAGTTCGTCGCGGAGCAGGTTCATCGGTGCACCTCCGTCGGTACGTCGGCGAGCAAATCGGCCAGTTCGGGAGCCAGGACGCGCAGGCGCGACAGGGCGTGGTGGGTCTGGCTCTTGACCGTGCCGAGCGAGCAGCCCATGAGCTGGGCGGTCTCGTGTTCGGTGCGATCCTCGAAGAAGCGCAGGACGAGCACCGTCCGCTGGCGCGGGGTCAGCCTGCCGAGCGCCTGGCGCAGGGCCAGGCGGCGTACGGTCGACTCGTCGTGCGACCGGCCGTGTTCGGGCAACGCGGCGCTCGGCAGCTCGACATGTTTTCGCCTGCGCCACGACAGGTGCTGGTTGACCAGCGCCTTGCGGGCGTATGCCTCGATGTTGCCGTTCCGGGCGAGCTTGGGCCAGCGGGAGGCGACCCTGGTGAGGACCGTCTGCAGCAGGTCTTCGGCAAGGTGGGCGTTTCCAGTGAGAAGGTAGGCGGTCCGCATCAACGACTGCTGACGGGCATGCACGAACTCCTGGAACCCCTCATAGCGGTCCATGCACTAAACAACTCCGCCGAGGGGCCGAAGGTTGGAAGCGGATGCCGGAATCTCCGGAGCACCCCGGCGTACGGCGACCGCCGCGCGCTCCCGATTGCCGCCGTCCTGCCGGACGGTGTCAGCGGACGCGGGAGCGGAGGCGGGCGAGGGCGGCTCTGCCGTCCTGGACGGCGCGGGCCACGAAGTGCAGTTCCTCCTCACGGCGGGCGATCGACAGGGCCTGCTTGGCGGCCTCGTAGGCGTCGAGGGCGTGCCGCCAGTCGTGGTCGGCGGTCATGCCGCCACGTCCGCTGACCTGGAACTCGTAGTCGAGCTGGTCGATCTCCTCGCCCAGCCGGGTGATGTCCTCCTCGGCGCCGCGCCGCACCACGGCGAACCGCGCGGCGCGGCGGGTCCGTTGCTGGGCGCTGACGCCCCAGGCCACCACGGTCAGTGCCAGGCCCACCGCGCTGAGCACGACCATGACGAGCCCCACGGACGGACCGACGCTTCGCGCGGGTTCCGCCTGTGGAGTGTCCGCCTCCTCCGCATCCTCGGGCTGGGAGGTGGGCAACGAGGTCGGCCGCGGGACGGTCAGGCCCGTGGGGGTGCCCTTGGCGCCGGTGAGATCGACGTCGTCGGCCTGGATGAAGGACGCCCCCTGGACCAGCGCGCCGGTGAAGTCGGCGCCGTCCAGCTCCGCCTGGGTGAACTCGGCCTCGCTCACGTCGGCGTACTTGAACGTCGCGTTGCGCAGGTTCGACTGGCTCAGTTTCGCCTCGCGGAGCTTGGCCCGAGTGAAGTCGGCCTTGCGGGCCTTGAGCTGACCGGGGGTGCTCTCGTCGAGGTCGGCGTCGATCAGCTTGGCGGCGGTGAAGTTGACCTGGGTCAGCTCGGCCCTGGTCAGCTTCGCCCCGGTCAGATCCGCGTAGGGGAACTCCGCCTGCCCGGCCTCCGCGTCGACCAGGATCGCGTCCCGCAGGTCGGCGTGGTCGGCGTGCATCTGGCCCAGCTCGGCCTCGGTGAGGTCGGCACCCCGCAGGTCGGCGTACTTCAGCCGGGCCTGGGTGAGATTGGCCTGCTTGAGCGAGGCGCCGCGCAGGATCGCTCCGGTGAGGTCCTTCTGGATGAGCTCCACGCCGTTCAGCTTCGCCCCGGTCAGGTTGGCGCAGCGCAGGTCGGCGGGGAGCGGGGCGCCTCTGGTGAAGTCCCTTCCCCGCAGGTTGGCACCCTGACCGGGCCTGCACGGCCCGGCCGAGGCCTGGGCGGGTGAGATCACCGTCCCCGACAGCGCGAAGATCGCGACAGCGAGGGCCAGGGGGATGGGACGACGCACGGGGAAGCCTCCTTTGCAGCGGCCCCGATCGTGTCAGTGGATCATTGCATTCCGCTAGATGCCCGCTTGCACCTTTCATCGCAGATGTTCGTCGTGTCGTAGCCAACGGGGGCGGCCCGGCTGGGCTGCCATCAGTGGGGCGCTCCGGGGTCCGTCTCAGCCAAACACGCTGCTGAGAGGCTCAAGCGCGGGGCTGGCTTACACAGGTTTGTTGCGGAGATATGACGGTGTTGTGTCCGTTGACGCACTTATTAGCTACATGTTACATATGGCATGAATCTGATTCGGCGCGCTGCCACGCTCCGCGGCGTGGCGAGCGGCTTCTCGCACCCCGGAGCTCCTCGCGGAAATCTTCCCGGAGTAGAGGGGGCGGGCTCTCGTGTCCCATGGGACGAACCGAACAAAAAGTATCATTCGGTGATCTTTCTCCATCTCTTCCCTGTTGCCCGTCTCGTTGCTACATTCCGAAACAAGAATTTATTTCAGTTTTGGGGAGATGTGATGACCGCTCTCTCTGAGCTTGGCCAGGCCGCGCCCGCGCGGCGAGAGCTCCCGCCGTCGATGGTCGAGCGGATGACGCTGATCATCGACGCGTTCGACGGCCGTTTCACCCATCTCACCCTGGAGGACGTGGCTCGGTGCACTCATCTGCCGCGCTCGACGGCGCATCGCATCCTTGACCAACTCGTACGACTGAACTGGCTGGAGCACTCGTCCTTCGGCTACAGCCTGGGCAAGCGGGCGCTAGGAATCGGCGGGGGTGACGGCAGCCACGGCGAGATCCGAGAGGCCGCCGCGCCGCTGCTGCACGACCTGCAGATGAGAACCAGGATGGTCGTCCACCTGGCGGTCCTGGACGGCTCGGAGGTCTTCTACCTGGACAAGGCCGGCGGGCGGTTCGCCCTGTCCGTGCCCTCCCGGGTCGGCGGCCGTGCCCCGGCGCACTCCACCGCGCTGGGCAAGGCGATCCTCGCCTGGCTGGAGCCCGAGCGGGTCGAGGAACTGGTCGGAGGCAAGGTCAGCCGGCTCACCAGCCGCACCATCGGCGACATCGGCACCCTGCACCAGGAGCTGAATCGCATCCGGCAGCGCCAGGGGCTGGCCTTCGAACGGGGCGAGAACGTCCCCAGCATCTCGTGTGCTGCCGCGGCGATCCGAGGCCACGAGGGCCCGGTGGCGAGCATCTCTCTCGTCGGCGACACCCGCATGCCGCTGGAGAACGTTGCCCCGCTGGTGGTCGACGCGGCACGGCAGGCCTCACTTGCCCTCTTCCCTGACCTGGACAACCAGCGGGGGCGATCCCGTCAAGCCGCCCGGGTGCCGGACCGCAACTGGTCGACGGAGACCATGAACCGATTGCTCACCATGGGCGGGAACGACGGCTGGCTGTGATCCGCACGGCCCGGCGTCATTCCCAAGCCCGATCCCAGTCCCACTGATCCGCCCAGCCCCACAGACCGGGAGCGAACAGCGCCTGTTCGGCGTCCGTCTCATGGTCGATGCCGAACCGCCCACGGAAGAACACCATGGGACGCCGCTCGGCGTCCCGCTCCACCTCCAGCACCCGGCCGATCACCACATCGTGATCCCCTGCGACGTGCACGTCGGCGACCTCGGCGTGGACGCGCAGGAGCACGTCGCGCAGCGCCGGAGTGCCCCACCGGGACAGCTCCCAGCCGAGCCCGTCGTACTTCCTGCCCTTGCTGGAGCCGAACCGGCTGCAGAGGTCGGACTGCCCTTCGCCCAGCACGTTCACGCTGAACCTCCGGGACTTCCTGATCCTCGGCCAGGTGCGGCTGCTGTGGTCGGCGCAGAAAAGGATCAGCGGCGGTTCGAGGGACACCGACGCGAACGCCTGGCACGCGAATCCCACCGGCTCTCCGCCGTCGATGCCGGTGATGACCGTCACGCCGCTCGCGAACATGCCCATCGCCTGCCGCATTTCCGCGGGATCGGGCGGAGCCACACCGGTGGAGTCCGGAGTGAGTGAGGGCTCGGCTGTCATGCGGTTCACCTCGGGTAACGTCGGGCGCCGCCCCGTCGGCGGCTTCGGGCAACGAAGTTACGGACCTCCGGCGGGCTTCACCGGGGCCGGATCCCGCTGAGCGGAAGGGGTACGGGGCGCGGCCCGGTGTCCCGGCCGATCCCGGGCGGAGGTGGGCCGGGTCTCACTCATCGGGAGGAACGACCCGCTCGCCGGCCCTCGCGGGCTACCTTCCCCGAAGCCGATACTCCGCGATGAACGGGACGGATGAATGCTTACCGAGCTGACCTATGAGTCGACGGCGCGGGAACTTGCGACCGACCAGGGTGTACTGCGCTACCACGAAGCCGGCGAGGGCCCGCCGCTGCTGCTTCTGCACGGCTCGGGGCCCGGGGTCACCGGATGGCGGAACTTCCGCGGCAACCTCGCGGTCCTGGCGGAGCACTTCCGCTGCCTGATCCTGGAGTTCCCCGGTTTCGGGGTGAGCGACCCCACCGGCGAACATCCCATGGTGGGAGGGCGGACGGCGGTGACCCGCTTCCTCGACGGGCTCGGGCTCCAGCAGGCCGACGTGATCGGGAACTCCATGGGTGGAGCCATCGGCGCCCAGGTGGCGATGGCCTACCCCGACCGGGTGCGCCGGCTGGTCACCATCGGCGGCATCGGCAAGAACCTGTTCAGCCCGGGCCCCGGTGAGGGCATCAGGCTGCTCATGGACTTCACCGAGGAGCC
Source organism: Streptosporangium amethystogenes (assembly GCF_000721075.1). Lineage (GTDB taxonomy): Bacteria > Actinomycetota > Actinomycetes > Streptosporangiales > Streptosporangiaceae > Streptosporangium > Streptosporangium amethystogenes. The sequence goes on along the minus strand of NZ_JOEQ01000010.1, from coordinate 59,908 downwards.
CACCAGGGAACGGCTCATCCAGTGGCTGGACTCCATGGTCTACGACCGCTCCCTGGTCACCGAGGAGCTGATCGAGGAGCGCTGGGCGCTGGCCACCGAACCGGCCACCCTGGCAGGGGCCCGCCAGATGTACGGCAAGGCGGCGTTCGCCGCCGGCGCCGCGGCCGCCGCGGCCTCGGACACCCCGCCGTACTGGGCGATGCTGCACAAGATCAAGGCCAAGACGCTGATCACCTGGGGCCGCGACGACCGGGTCAGCCCGGTCGACATGGCGATCCTGCCGATGCGGACCATCCCCGACGTCGAGGTGCACATCTTCTCCGACTGCGGTCACTGGGTGATGATCGAGCAGAAAGCCGCCTGGGAGAGCGTCGTGCTGGCCTTCCTCAGTAGGAAGGATGAGCGGTGAGTGGGTGGGACCACGAGTTCGACCTGGTCATCGTGGGCAGCGGCGGCGGTGGCATGACGGCGGCGCTGACCGCGCACGACAGCGGCCTGTCCGCGGTGGTGGTCGAGAAGGGCGCGGCGTTCGGCGGCAGCACCGGGATTTCCGGTGGCGGCATCTGGATCCCCAACAATCCCACCCTGCGGGCCGAGGGGCACGACGACAGCCGCGAGTCCATCCGCCGCTACCTTGATCTGCTGACCGAGCGCAGGGTCCCCGCGGCCCGGCTCGACGCGTTCGTGGACAACGGCCCGGCCGCGATGGAACTGCTCGGCAGGAGCAGGTGGATCCGGTTCTTCTGGACCAGGGGTTACGCCGACTACCACCCCGAGTTCGAAGGCGGCAGGCCGCTGGGCCGGTCGATCGAGCCGATCCCGTTCGACACCCGAAAGCTCGGCGAGGACGAGAAGTACCAGCGCCCCAACGGCATGAAGGGCCCGCTGGGCCTGTGGGTCACCAGCAAGGACTACCACGACCTGGCCATGGTCAAGCGCACCTGGAGCGGTCGCCGGGCGTCGATCGTCGCCGCCTGGCGGGTCTCGTCGAACCTGTTCCGCCGCCGCCACATGTCCACCGGCGGGCGCGCGCTCGTCGCCCGGCTGCGGATGGCGCTGAAGGACGCGCGGATCCCGTTGTGGCTGCGGACGCCGATGACCGAACTCGTCACCGACGAAAGCGGCGCCGTCACCGGCATCGTCGCTCGGCGCGACGGGAAGACCGTCCGGATCCGCGGCAGGTACGGGGTGCTGCTGGCGACCGGTGGTTTCGACCACAACCAGGAAATGCGCGACAAGTACCTGCCCGGTGGCGGCCGAACCGACTTCGGCATGGGCGCCACGGAGAACACCGGCGACGGCATCCTGGCGGGAGAGCGGCTCGGTGCGGCCCTCGACCTGATGGACGACGCCTGGTGGATGCCGGCCGTACGGCACCCGGCGGGGGCGACCATCCCGCTGGTGTCCGAGCGGTGCATCCCGCCGTCGGTCATCGTGTCGCAGCAGGGGCGGCGGTTCACCAACGAGTCCGCCCCGTACGTCAACTTCGTGCACGACCAGCTGGCCGGCGGGCACGTGCCCGTGTGGTTCGTGATGGACGCCAAGGCCCGGGCACGGTACCCGTTCGCGCAGATCCTTCCCGGGATGCCGATACCGGAGGCGTTCTACGAGCAGGGCGTGGCGTTCCGCGCCGACACGCTCGCCGAGCTGGCGGTGAAGGTCGGCATGCCCGCCGACGCGCTGACCGAGACCGTCGAGCGCTTCAACCGGTTCGCCAGGGCCGGCAAGGACGAGGACTTCGGCCGGGGCGACAGTGCCTACGACCGTTACTACGGTGATCCCACGCTGAGGAATCCGAACCTCGACGTGATCGACAAGGCGCCGTACTACGCCTTCCGCGTCGAGGCCGGCGACCTCGGCACCAAGGGCGGGCTGGTCTGCGACGAGCACAGCCGGGTGCTGCGCCCCGACGACTCGGTGATCGAAGGGCTGTACGCCACCGGGAACACCTCCGCATCGGTCATGGGCAACGAGTACGCGGGTCCCGGCGCCACCATCGGCCCCTCGATCGTCTTCGGGTACATCGCCGCCCGGCACGCGGCGGGGCGACTCCAGCCGGCTGTTTCCGTGACCAGGGAGGAGTGGGGAGCATGACCCAGCCGGGACCGCTGAAGGCGCGGGTCGTCGAGGTCATCCGGGAGACCTCCGACGCGCACTCGCTGGTGCTGGAGCCCGCCGATGGAGACCACACCCGGTTCGGCTACCGGCCAGGCCAGTTCCTCACCATCCGGGTGCCCACCACCCGCCCGGAGGGCGCGGCGCGCTGCTACTCCCTGAGCAGCTCACCGGTGTGCGACGAGAAGCTCAAGGTGACGGTGAAGCGCACCCGGGGCGGCTACGGGTCGAACTGGATCTGCGATCACGTCACCGAAGGGGACGTGCTGGAGGTGCTGCGGCCGGCGGGCACGTTCGTCCCCGCCTCGCTCGACGAGGACCTGCTGTTGCTCGCCGGCGGCAGCGGCATCACACCGGTCATGTCGATCCTCAAATCGTGCCTGCGCGGAGGCGCCGGCGCCGTCTCCCTCCTGTACGCCAACCGCGACGAGAACTCGGTGATCTTCCGCGACGAACTGGTCGCGCTGACCGCCGAGTACGGTGAGCGGCTGACCGTCGTCCACTGGCTGGAGTCGGTGCAGGGCCTGCCCAGCGTGGCCGGCCTGGCCGCGCTGACCCGGCCGTACACCGACCGGGAGGCGTTCGTCTGCGGCCCCGGCCCGTTCATGGACCTCGCCGTGAAGGTCCTCGCCGATCTGGGTGTCCCGAGGCGGCGGATCAACGTCGAGCGTTTCGAATCGCTGGCCACCGACCCCTTCGCCGGGCCCGGTGTCGCGGTCGACTCCTCGGGCCCCGGCAGCACGGTCGAGATCGAGCTGGACGGTGAGAAGAGGAGGCTGACCTGGCCGAAGGGCAACAAGCTCCTCGACGTGCTGCTGGCGGCCGGCGTGGAGGCGCCGTACTCGTGCCGTGAGGGGTCCTGCAGCGCCTGTGCCTGTGTGCTGCTGGAGGGCGAGGTCGCGCTGGAGCGCAACACGGTCCTCGACGAGCAGGACCTCGCCGACGGGCTGATCCTTTCCTGCCAGGCGACCCCGCTCAGCGAGCGTCTCAGGATCACCTACGACGAGTGAACCTCGTCCGCGTCAGAACTCTTTCGCTGAGGGGAACCGTCACGGAAACCTCGCGTCACCGTTGACCACCCCCATCCATCAACCGCCCGCACCGCCCAAGCGCGATGCGGGACACGAATTCGGGAGAACTGAATGCTGGAGGGAACGCGAAGACAGTCCGCGGCCGAACGGCTGTGGGAAGCCGAGCGGGATCGGGTGCCGATCGAACCGCTGACCGACGCATACCCGGACATCGGCGTGGTGGACGCCTACGAGATCCAGCTCATCAACATCCGCCGCCGTCTCGCCGCCGGAGCCCGGGTGTACGGACACAAGGTGGGACTCTCCTCCCCGGTGATGCAGCGGATGATGGGTGTGGACGAGCCCGACTACGGTCATCTGCTCGACACGATGGTGCTGTCGCGGAACACGCCGATCCGGGCTGACCGGTACTGCCACCCCCGGATCGAGGTGGAGATCGGATACGTACTCGGGGCGAGCCTTCCGGGCGAGGGATGCACCGAGGAGGACGTGCTCGCCGCCACCGAGTACGTCGTGCCGAGCATCGAACTGATCGACAGCCGCATCAGGGACTGGCGGATCCGCCTGGCCGACACCATCGCGGACAACGCGTCCTCGGCCGGTGTGATCCTGGGTGACGCCCGGATGAGCCCGGCCGACCTGACGGCCGCGGGCATGGACGTCGCCGACATCGAGGCCGTGCTCTACGCCGGTGACGCCGAGATCACCAGGGGCAACACCAACGCGGTGCTGGGGAACCCGACCACCGCCGTGGCCTGGCTGGCCAGGAAGGTGGCCTCCTTCGGAGTGAAGCTCGAGGCCGGGCACGTCATCCTCCCCGGGTCCTGCACCAGGGCGATCGACGCGCGCCCCGGAGACAACTTCCGTGCCGAGTTCTCCGGGCTCGGCTCCGTGACCGCTCGATTCGAATGAGGGTGACACAGTGACCAAGGCAACCGCCGCGATCGTCGGCTCGGGCAACATCGGGACCGACCTGATGTACAAGCTGCTCCGTTCCGACTTCATCCAGCCGCGCTGGATGATCGGCATTGATTCGGACAGTCCCGGGCTGAAGCGGGCGGAGTCCGCCGGCCTGATCGCCTCGGCCGAGGGCGTCGAGTGGCTGCTCGCCCAGGCCGAACGGCCGGACATCGTCTTCGAGGCGACCTCGGCGTACGTCCACCGGGAGAACGCGCCCAGGTATCAGGCGCTCGGCATCCCGGCCGTGGACCTGACCCCGGCCGCGATCGGGCCGGCGGTGGTACCCGCCGTCAACCTCGGGGCCCACCTCGACGTGCCCAACGTCAGCCTGATCACCTGTGGCGGGCAGGCGACGATTCCGATCGTGTACGCCGTCTCCCGAGTGACCGAGGTGGCCTACGCGGAGATCGTCGCCAGCGTGGCCTCTCCGTCGGCGGGCCCCGGGACCCGGGCCAACATCGACGAGTTCACCCGCACCACCGCGCGGGGCATCGAGATGATCGGTGGTGCGCGGAAGGGCAAGGCCATCATCATCCTCAACCCGGCCGAGCCGCCGATGCTCATGCAGGACACGGTGTTCTGCTCGATCCCGCTCGACGCCGACCAGGACGCGATCGCGGCCTCGATCAAGGATGTGGTCGACACCGTGGCATCGTACGTGCCCGGCTACCGACTGCGCGCCGAACCGCAGTTCGACGACCCCACGCCGACGAGCGGCGGGCTCGCCCGGGTCGCCGTGTTCATCGAGGTCGAGGGCGCGGGCGACTTCCTGCCGCCGTACTCCGGGAACCTCGACATCATGACCGCCGCCGCCGCCAAGGTCGGCGAAGGCTTCGCGCAGCGCATTCTCGCCGAGCGCTCCTAGTCACAGGGAGATCGATCCATGTCCTACAGCTCCGACCTCGACATCCGGATCACCGACTCGTCGCTGCGCGACGGCTCGCACGCCAAGCAGCACCAGTTCACGCCTCAGCACGTCCGGTCCATCGTCGCCGCGCTGGACGACGCGGGCGTGCCGGTGATCGAGGTCACCCACGGCGACGGGCTCGGGGGCTCGTCGTTCAACTACGGCTTCAGCCACACCCCGGAGCAGGAGCTGATCAAGGCCGCGGTGGCGACGGCGAAGCGGGCGAAGATCGCGTTCCTGATGCTGCCCGGCCTCGGGCTCCAGGACGACATCCGCGAGTCCGCCGACAACGGAGCGAGCATCTGCCGAATCGCCACCCACTGCACCGAGGCGGACATCTCCATCCAGCACTTCGGTCTCGCCAGGAAGCTCGGCCTGGAGACGGTCGGGTTCCTGATGATGGCGCACAGCCAGCCGCCCGAGGCCCTCGCCCGGCAGGGGCGGATCATGGCCGACGCGGGATGCCAGTGCGTGTACGTGGTCGACTCGGCCGGCGCGCTGATCATGGAGGAGACCGGCGACCGGATCGCCGCGCTCGTGGCCGAACTCGGACCCGATGCCCAGGTCGGCTTCCACGGCCATGAGAACCTCGGCCTCGGCGTGGCCAATTCGGTCATCGCCGTGCGGGCGGGCGCCCTCCAGATCGACGGCTCGACGCGAAGGTTCGGCGCCGGTGCCGGCAACACGCCCGTCGAGGGGTTCGCCGCGGTCGCCGAGAAGCTCGGCATCCGCACCGGCATCGACACCCTGAAGATCATCGATGCCGCCGAGGACGTCGTCCGCCCGATCATGGACGGCGAGTGCCTGCTCGACCGGCTGTCGCTCACCATGGGGTACGCCGGTGTCTACTCCAGCTTTCTGAAGCACGCCGACCGCCAGGCGAGGAAGTACGGCGTGTCGGGCGCCGAGATCCTCATCGAGGCCGGGCGCCGTAAGCTCGTCGGCGGCCAGGAGGACCAGCTCATCGAGATCGCGGTCGCCCTCGCGGCGGGGAGATGAGATTCGGTACGACGCACCGGAGTGAACGGCACGGGCCGGGCGAACGCGACTCTTCCGTGTCTCCCGCGGGTGACGAGGTCCTGGACGTGGTCCGCGCGCTGTTGCCGAAGATCGGGGAGCGGGCAGGCGCAGCCGATGTGAACCGGCGGGTGTCCGAGGAGACGATACGGGAGCTCATCCAGACGGGGGTCTTCCGGATGTTGCAGCCCAGGAGGTACGGCGGCACCGAGAGCGACCCCGTGAGGTTCTTCGAGGTCGTCCGGGAGATCTCCGCGGTCTGCGGATCCACAGGCTGGGTGGTCTCCGTGCTCGGCGTCCACCCGTGGCAACTCGCCCTGTTCGACGAGGCCGCGCAGGACGAGGTATGGGGGGAGGACCCGGACGTGCTCGTGTCCTCGTCGTACGCTCCCGTGGGGCGGCTCACCCCGGTCGAGGGTGGATACGAGCTCTCCGGCCGGTGGCGTTTCTCCTCCGGTTGCGACTACGCGTCGTGGGCAATGGTCGGGGGCCTGGTGGTGGAGAAGCAGGGCAGGCCGGTGGACTTCATGACCCTCCTCGTCCCCCGCGCCGACTACGTGATCGAGGATGTCTGGGACGTCATCGGACTGCGCGGCACGGCCAGCAACGACATCATCGTGAAGCGGGTGTTCGTGCCCGAGCACCGCGCCATGCGTAACTACGAGCAGGCACAACTGCGCGGTCCCGGCCAGAAGGTGAACACCGGCCCGCTCTATCGGATGCCGTTCGCGACCGTCTTCACCAACGCGATCACCGCTCCCGTCGTCGGCATGGCGGCCGGTTGCTACCGGGCCTACGTCACCGCGATGCGTGACCGGGTACGGCTGAGCCTGGGCGGCGGCCGGTTCGCCGAGGACCAGTTCGCCCAGGTCGCGGTGGCCCGGGCCGCTTCGGAGATCGACGCGGCGGTGCTGCAGACGGACCACAACGTGCGCGAGGTGTATGAGTACGCCGTCCGGGGCGAACGAATTCCGATGGAGCTGCGGCTGCGCGTCCGCAGGGACCAGGTCCGTGCCACCGAGCGGGCGGTAGAGGCGATCGACAGTCTCTTCAAGACCGCCGGAGGGAACTCGCTCGGCCGAGGCAACCCTATCGAGCGGGCCTGGCGGGACGCGCACGCGGGCAGCGTGCACGTCGCCAACGACGCCGAGCGCGCCCTGGGGATGTACGGCAAGGGCGAGTTCGGCCTGACCGTCGAGGACAACCTGGTCTGATGCCAACCGGTCCCGCCGGGCATCCCGGTGGGACCAGGACGGGCGGGTGGAACGGCCACAGGCCCGGCGCGATGCGCCGGGCCTGTGGCATGGACGGGTTCGACCTATGCGGCCGGGCGGTCCGCCCGACGGCGGAAGACGACGGCCCGGCCGGCCGCGCACCGAGGATTCACCGTGCCTCCCGCATGTCATCGCCGCTCCAGAACGCCCGCATGCTGGTGATCCTCTGTTCTTCGTCGAAGGTCATCACGTCGATCGGCTCGATCTCGAAGGTCCGGTCACCCCGCTCGATCCGTACCCGGAAGTAGAAGGCGGCGCTGTCGCCGGCGACGCGGACGGTCAGCAACTCCGTGTCCCGGCACGCGCCCTCGAGCGCCGAGTAGAACTCACGGATCGCGGCGCGGCCCCGGCGTGGCTCGCTGCCCACCGGGTCCTCCAGCGTCCCGTCCTCCGCGTAGCAGGACGCTATGTCGTCCGCGGTTCCGTTCGCCACCGCGTCCAGGTAACGGACGACGGCATCGTTGATCTTCCCGGCGCTCATCGGTCCTCCGTCCGGAGCCGGGTGGCGGCGCGGTAGCCGAAGACCATTCCGGAGCCGAGCGGGACCCCGGGGCCCGGGTAGGCATGCCCGGCGACCGAGGCGGCCGAGTTGCCGATGGCGTACAGGCCGGGGATCGCGTTTCCGTCCTCGCCGAGCACCTGCCCGTCCTCCCCGATCCGCGCGCCACCCTTGGTGCCGAGGTCGCCGAGCACGACCTGCAACGCGTGGAACGGGGCCCGCTCGATCGGGACGAGGGTGGGGTTCGAGCCGTCGCCGGACGCGAAGAACCGGTCGTATGGGTCTTCGCCCCGGTGGAAGTCGGTGTCCACGCCGGAGGCGGCGAACCCGTTGAACCGGGTGACGGTCTTGCCCAGCACGTCGGCGGGCACGCCGATCCGCTCGGCGAGAGCGGTGAGCGTGTCGGCGGTGCGCCACAGGCCGGCCGCCTGGAACGCCTCGGGATCGGGCGCGGGCTGGGACATCCCCGGCGCGTTGGCGAAGCGCCCGTCGAAGATCCACCACACAGGCAGGTGTGACACCCCGGTGGCGTGCCCCGCGCGGATCTCGTGGCCCATCCGGTCGTACGGCAGCGACTCGTTGGCGAACCGCTCGCCCGCGGCGTTCACGAAGATGCCTCCGCGCAGACCGAGGGTGAAGGCGGCGTGGCCGTTGGGGAACAGCACGGCCGGGCACCACCACGCCTCGTCGGTCAGGTCCGTCGCGGCGCCCACCGCCTGGAGTGCGGCGAGCGCGTCCCCGGTGTTCGATCCGGGCGCGGCCGACGACCAGTCCGCGCCGGGCAGGCCCTGTAGCTCGCGCCGCAACTCCGCGTTGCGCTCGAACCCGCCGGCGGCCACGATCACGCCGCGCTCGGCGCGGATCACCAGTGTGCGGCCCTCGTGCTTGGCCTCCAGGCCGACGACCCGGCCGTCTTCGACCACCAGCGAACGCATCCGCATTCCGGTCCGCAGCGTGGCGTTCCCGGTGCCGTCCAGAGCGAGCAGCAACCTGCCGATGAGGGCCTGGCCCCCGGTCAGCGTCTCCTGGTCCTGTGGCACGCCGAACTGGTCGATCGAGATCGGCGGGCGCACCTGACCGAGCCTGGCGCCCAGCAGGTGCGCCGACAGCGGCTTGGGGCGGATCCCCCGGCCGCCGGGAGTACGCCCCGGAGCCGCGAAGTAGTCCGGGAACGGCAGGTGCTCGAACTCCAGCACCGGGTCGCGGTCCAGGAACTCCACCAGCTCGGGCGCCGTCGAGACGTACGCCTCCTGCAGTGCGGCCGGTGTGCGGTCGCCGACGACGGCCCGGAAGTACTCCAGCCCCCGCTCCACACTGTCCTCGACACCCGCCTGGCACAGGATGTGGTTGCCTGGCAGCCACAGGCCCGCCCCGGAGTAGGCGCTGGTGCCGCCGAAGTACTCGGTCTTCTCCAGCACCAGGGTGCGTAATCCGCCCGCCGCCGCTGTGTAGGCTGCCGTCAGCGCGGCGCCCCCGGACCCCACGACGACGACGTCGGCCGTCTCATCCCACTGAACTGGCACTGATCTCCTCCAGATCGCTCGTGATGGCGGGCGGTTCGGCGGCCGTGCGGCCGGCGACCCGGCCGAAGGCGAGGGCGTCGGCGATGTGGAACCCGCCGTCCTTCGCCCAGCTACAGGTGGAGCTCACCGAATCGTCACTTCCGTCCGTATTGGCCCGCCGGAACCCGGGGTGTGGTCTTCCGGGTAACCGGACCGTAATCAACGGCTTCGCCGCGTTCCCGGGCCGATCCCGCTCAGCAGGACGCGCGGGGCAAGACCGGGGTGAGGGTTCGACCGGCGACGCGAACAGCCTGCCGATCACCGCTTCCGACCGGCCGCCAGGTACGGACGTCGCCGTGTGGATGAGATTTGTGTGACCGCCTTCTCACCACCGGGTCCCGCTCATTGGGATGCCCGACGTGATCTATGTCACCGGGCGCTTAGCGTCTGCGCCAGTGCACGACGCCGCTCATCGCAGGTGCTCGGTGAAAGGCACAGTCACCGGCGAACAGGAGGCCGAAAATGATGGTCAACGGTGTTGCGCCGTCGGCCGGTGCGTCCGGCGGCGCCCGGCCTGGGTGCAAGGACCGCCGGTGAGCGCGGCGAGGACGGCGCCGTACGCCTTCCTCAAGTTCGCCACCGGACCTGACCCCGCCGAGGGCAAGCCGACCGTCTACTGGGAGGGCTGGCTGGAGCGTTTCGACGGGCTCGTCGGCTGCGGCATCCCGTCCCGGGGGTACCGCAGCGGCACCTCACTGGGTGACGGGGCCTTCTTCGGCCGCCGCGCCGGCAGGTCCGCCGCAGCGGCCTGAACCAGACGGGCCGGTCGCGCCCCGCGCCGCCCCTGACCTCCCCGAGCCCCGGCGGCTCCCCACCGGGGCGAGATGACCGCACCCCCGTCGTGGGGGGCCCGCGGTCCGTCATCGACTGAGAGACGTGCGTGACACCGCGGTGTCCGCGTGGTGCCAAGGAGGAACAGCAACCCCCCGCCGGGACCTGAGCCACGAAGACGCCGGAGTCCGCGGCCACGCCGAGATTCATTGAAATATCACGTTTTTCTGGAGGCCTGACGATGAGTACGACAGATACGACGGCGGAGAGGGGCGGGTGGACCCCGCGGCTCGTCCTCTCCATGGTGACGATGGTCATGATCCTGGAGGGGACCGCGCTGGGGTACAGCCTGGTGACGACCGCGCTGCCGGCGATCACCACCCACTTCAAGACGGACCAGGGAGGCTGGCTCCTCACCGGCTTCATCCTCTCCGGGGCCGTCCTCTGCCCGCTGGTGGGGAAGCTGGCCGACATCCACGGTAAGCGGCGGATGATGATCATCTGTCTGCTGGCGAGCACCGTCGGCTCGGTCGTCGCGACCGTGGCGCCGACCTTCGGCGTGCTCGTCGCGGGTCGGATGCTGCAGGGCACCGTGCTGCCTACGATGTTCCTGAGCTACTCGCTGATGCGCGACGTGTACCCTCGGCGGATCCTGCCACTGGCCAGTGCGGTCGCGATGACCGGCACCGGGGTCTTCTCCATCGGCGTGCCGTTCCTCATCGGGTGGCTGCTCGACAACTGGGGCTTCCGTGGGCTGTTCGCCTTCGACGTGCTGTGGATGATCATCCTCACGCCGCTGCTGCTGCTCACCACCCCGGAGACGCGGCTCCGCGTCCCCTCGCGGGTCGACTTCCTGGGCGCCGGCATGCTGGGCTTCGGCCTGGGCATCCTGCTTCTGGGGATCAGCTCCGGAAACAGGTGGGGCTGGGGCTCGGTCGCCACGCTGGGCGCGTTAGCAGTCGGCCTGCTGCTTCTGGTCGGGTTCGTCAGGCGGTCGTTGAACTTCGCCCAGCCGATCGTCGACCTGCGGATCTTCGCCCGCCGGCCGATTCTGCTCGCCGCGGTGACGGCCGCCACCGCATACGGGTCGACCGCCATCACCGGTTCGATCCTTCCAATGATCGGCATGACGCCGGGCGCCGCCGGGCTCGGTTACGGCTTGGGGATGACCGCGTCGGAGTACGCGATGATCACCGCACCCCAGTCGGTGGCCATGGTGGTCATGGGCGTCGTCGTCGGCAAGCTGCTCAGCCGTGTGGGCGGCGCGACCATGATGAGGATCGGTCTGCTGCTCCTGCTGCTGGGCGGTCTTCAGCTCGGCTTCAACCACGGCAGCTACCCGCAGGTCCTCATCGCCGCCCTGCTGGTGGGCGCCGGGACGGGCCTGGCCTATGGCTCGATCCCCGGCATGGTCATCGCCGGCTCCCCGGCCGACAAGCAGGGCTCCATCGCCGGGATGGTGCAGGTGAGCTACAGCGGCTTCGCCAGTACCACACCGGTCATCCTGTTCGTCATCATGGGGGAGCTCGCGATGCGCACCCCGGACGGTGCCGTCCTGTACCCCGAGAACGCCATCACCGCGGGCGGAGTGTTCCTGGTAAGCCTGGTGATCGTCGGGCTGCTCCTCGCCTCAACGGTCCTGCGGATCCGCAAGCAGGATTCGATGATCGGCCAGGACTCGGATTCGCTGCTCGATCCGCCTGCGGTCACCGTGGCGGCGGGTCCGGACAGCGGACGCTGACCGCCCGGCGGACCAGGGGCAGCCGCTCCACCGATCTTCGGATCGGTGGAGCGGCTGCTCTTTTCTCACCGGGCCGTGGCGGTGCGAAGGGGGCGCTGCAGCAGGAACAGGACGAGGGCCACCAGCGCCGCGGCAGCGCCGGCGGCGGTGAACGCGTCGTAGGAGCCGCGCGGTACGAACGCGGCGCCGACGGGAATCGTCGTGACGATGCCGAACACCGCGCTGCTCACCGACATGCCGACGGCGCGGGCCAGCGAGTTGAGCCCGTTCGCGACGCCGATGTTCGCCTCCGGCGTGACCTGAAGGATCAGTGCGGGCAGGTTCGCCAGGACCATGGAGTTGCCGGCCGAGACAACGGCGATCACGCAGACGAGCACCCACAGCGATCCGTGTCCCAGCGGGATCTGGGCCGCGAACCCGGCGGTGGAGACCGCACAGCCCAGCGCGATCGTCACCCGTGGGGTGACGATCGCGCTCAGCCTGGCCGACAGCGGCGCCACCACCGCCGACAGCAGCCCTCCGGGCAGCAGGCATAGACCGGTCATCAACACCGACAGCCCGTGCCCGTAACCGGTCGACACCGGCGCCTGGAGACGTCCGACGATCCCGAGGAAGTTCGCGAACAGCGCGAAACCAATCAGGATCGACCCCCCGTTGATCGTGGCGGAGGAGCGGCTCAACGCCGCTCTGAGGTCGATGAGCGGAGCATGGCGGCGAAGCTCCACCAGGGTCAGCAGGCACCCGGACACCAGCGCCGCGAGGAAGGACGCGATGGTCAGCGCGTTCGTCCAACCCCACTCGCCACCGCGGTCGAGCCCGACCAGCAGGGTGACGATGAAGCAGGTGAGCAGCACCGCGCCGAGGAGGTCGATCCGCTGTGTGCGCTCGCGCCGGGGAGGCGCCGGGACCGCCAGCAGCAGGGCGGCCACCGCGACCGCACCCGCGACCGCCGAGACGGCGAACAGCCCGTGGAAGCCCCACAGCCGGGAGACCAGCCCGGCGGTCGGCAGCCCGAGCGCGCCGCCGATCCCCATCATCGCGCTGACGGAGGCGATGGCGGAGGCGCGGCGGTTTGGCTCCAGGACCACCCCCACCAGGCTCATCCCGAGCGGGATCGTCGCACTGGAGACCCCCTGGAGCGTCCGCCCGGCGATGAGGACGCCGATGTTGTCGCTCATCACGCACATCAGGGACCCGAGGATCATCGTGCCGAGCGCCACGATCATCATCCTGCGCATCCCGAACTGGTCGCCCAGCCTGCCCAGCACCGGGTGTGACACCGCGCCGGCGATGACCGTCGCGGTGACCAGCCAGGTGGCGACGGAGGGCGTGACCCCCAGGCGGCCGGGCAGTTCGGGCAGGACAGGGACGACCAGTGTCTGGTTGAGCGTGGTCACCAGGGTCGCGAAGGCGACGACGAGGACCACCCGCAACGGGTGCTTCACCACGGTGGGGGCCGGGTCCGGAGCGCGTGTCGAATCCCCGCTGCCGGGCCCGGTCAAGATCTGGTGAGTGGTCATATCGGCCTTCGGTCTCCTTCGTTCGCCCGGATCGGGTGATTTCCTTCGCCCGAATCGGTCGATCCCACGGTGTCGGTGCCCGGGATGCCCCACAACTCGTCCTCCCGGCGAGCGGGACGGGCTTTCTCACCGCTCGATCTCGACGAGAGACAGGAGACCGGAGACCGGTGTTTCGCGGAACGCGTTGCCATGACTTGCGAAACGAGGTCCCGGTCAGTGGGAAAGGGGCGGTGTCGCACACCGTCGGCTTCGCATGATGAGGATCCCGCGGACAGGGAGATTCGGCCCGGGCGCATTGGACGGCAAGGGAGACTTCATGACGTCGATACAAACTGCCGGTGACGACGAGATTCGTGTGATCGAGGCGGCCCCACCTCCGGCGCGTTATGCACGAGGCTGGCACTGTCTGGGCCTGGCGAACGAGTTCAGGGGCGGCAAACCACACAAGGTCGAGGCATTCGGCACCAAGCTGGTGGTGTTCGCCGACAGCACCGGCAAGCTGAACGTCCTCAACGCCTACTGCCCTCACATGGGCGGCGACCTCAGCCAGGGGGAGGTCAAGGGCGACGCGATCGCCTGTCCCTTCCACGACTGGCGCTGGGCGGGCAACGGCCGGTGCACCGGCATCCCGTACGCCCGCCGGGTGCCGCCGCGGGCACGCACCAGGACATGGCTGGCCCTGGAGCGCAACGCGCAGCTGTACGTCTGGCACGACCCACAGGGCAACCCGCCCCCGCCGGAGGTGACGATCCCGGAGATCGCCGGTGTGGACACGTCGGAGTGGACCTCCTGGACGTGGAACCGGATCAAAATCGAGGGCTCCAACTGCCGGGAGATCGTCGACAACGTGGTCGACATGGCCCACTTCTTCTACATCCACTTCGCGTTCCCGACGTACTTCAAGAACGTCTTCGAAGGGCACGTCGCCGCGCAGTACATGAACAGCCGGCCCCGTCCGGATATCCAGGTCGGTACGAACTACTCCGGTGACAGGACCGACGGGCGTTCGGAGGCGGCGTACTACGGCCCGTCGTACATGATCGACTACCTGTGGCACACCGTGGCGGGGCAGACGATCGAGTCCGTCCTGATCAACTGCCACTACCCGGTGTCGCCGACCAGCTTCGTGCTCCAGTGGGGCGCGATGGTCAAGAAGCCCCAGGGCGTCTCCGACGACGAGGCGCAGGCGATGGCGGCAGGCTTCGCGGCCGGCGTGGAGACGGGTTTCCTGCAGGATGTGGAGATCTGGAAGAACAAGGCCAAGGTCGACAATCCGCTGCTGTGCGAGGAGGACGGCCCGGTCTACCAGCTGCGCCGCTGGTACGACCAGTTCTACGTCGACGTCGAGGACGTACGTGACCCCGATCGACCTGGGGTGATTACCCGCGGCATTGGATCAGATATAGCTGCTGACCTGCAACGATGCGGCACATGCGGAAAACGGGCCTAGCCCGTCCCGGCCGATCGGCCGGGACGGGCCGGTGGTGGCGCCTCGCGACGACGCGCCACCACCGTCAAGAACGTCAGTGATCGCAACCGAGGAGATGTTCCGTGCGCCCCGTGTCCTGCAGCAGTTGCGGCTCGTGCGTCCTGGTCAAGAAGCACAGCCTGGCGCACACGCTCGTCCAGTGGACCACAGAGACCGATCAGTGCGTCGAGCTGAGCCGGCACACCGACCAGGGTGTCGTCCCGACCTGCACGAGACTGCGCGACAGCATCGAGAACTCCGTCCGCCTCGGGGTCATCCCGATTCCCGATCTCTGAGACGGCTGACGAGGCCGCCCCCGCCGACCACTCGGCACGAAGGGGCGCTGAAGACGTGGGCTCCACTCCGATGACGCGGTGGAGCCCACGTTCGTTGGGTGGCCGATATCCTGAAATCGGCATTCGCCCACGGTTCACACGGGAGTAGACAGAGCAGACAAGGGGGATTCGTGGCGAGAATCGCCGAAGCACGGGCTCCGGCGTCACCGACCTCGAAGAGCCAGATCGCCCGGCAAAAGCGCATTCTGGACGCCGCTGCCGCGCTCGGCGCCTGCAAGAGAATCGACGTGGTGCAGATGCACGAGGTCGCCAAGGACGCCGACGTGGCGATCGCGACCCTGTATCGGTACTTTCCCTCCAAGAACGCGCTGTTCGCCGCGGTCTTTCAGGCGGAGATCAGCGCCTTCCACGAAAGCTGGCGGCCCGGTGAGGACGAGGACCTCGTCGACCGGGTCACCGACATCCTGGTGGGGCTGAGCCGCCATCTGCTGCTGCGGCCGATACTGGCCGCCGCGATGTTCCAGGCCACCAACGCCATATATGTGGCGGTGACGATGGACGAGGTCAAACCGACGGAGTCCGGGCTCGGCCGCATTCTTCTGCGCATCATCGGGGCGGAGGAGTCGAACGGACAGGATCTGAGCCTGGTGCGGCTGCTCACGCACTGCTGGTGGGGTGTGCTGGTCTCGACCCTCGGGGGCCAGACGACGCTGTCGAGGGCGGAGGCCGACATTCGGCTGGGCGTGCGGCTGCTCCTCGCGCCGTACTCCGGAAAACGGTGACCGGGCCGGTTCCCGCCCCGTCACCACGCCCAGAACCCGTCCGCTGCCACGTCCCGGTGAGCGGGACATGGCTGTCGGCGCTGCCCGGGCCACCACTCGCCCACGGCCGCTGATCTCCGTTTTTCCCGACGCCGTGCGGTGCGCGCCGACACATTCCCGCCGCGGACGACGGGCCCGCCCGCCGTACCCCCTCGCGCAGTCCCGGCCAGCGGGATGTGCCGTGACCTGGTGGTCGAAAGCGGCTTAGCGTCAGCGAGCCGCCACAGAAACGGCGGATTGCGACCCCTCTCAGATTCAGTCCGGAGGTGCCTTGATGGCGCATGAAGTTGTTTCCCGAGTAGAGGAGATCGCCGGTCGGCTGGCCGCGGTCGCGGACGAGACCGAGCGCCTGGGCAAGCTGTCCGACGAGAGCGTGAAGCTGATCCGCGAGACCGGAGTGATGCGGCTGCTGCAGCCGACCGATTTCGGTGGATACGCGGCGCATCCCCGGGACTTCGCCGAGGCGGTGATGGCGGTGGCGAAGGCGTGCGGCTCAACGGGCTGGGTGTGCGGGGTCGGTGGAGTGCACCCGTGGGAGATGGCGTTGTGCGACCGCCGGCTGCAGGAGGAGGTGTGGGGCTCCGATCCGAACACGTGGATCGCTTCGCCGTACATGCCCAGCGGGGTGGCGACGCCGACCGACGGCGGGTACATCCTCAAGGGCCACTGGCAGTTCTCCTCGGGCACCGACCACTGCGACTGGATCTTCCTCGGCGCGCTGCTCGGAGACGCCGAGGGCAAGCCGGCGCAGCCGATGAAGGGACTGCACGTGGTGCTGCCCCGCTCCGACTACACGATCGTCGAGGACTCCTGGGACGTCATCGGACTGCGCGGGACCGGGAGCAAGGACATCATCGTCGACGGCGCGTTCATCCCCGCCTACCGGACGATCGACGCCGCGGAGGTCGCCGAGGGCGAGGTCGCGGCCGAGCGGGCCGGCCGGACCGAGACGGTGTACAGGCTGCCGTTCTGGTCGATGTTCCCCCTGGGCATCACCTCGGCGGTGATCGGTATCTGCGAGGGCGTGCTCGCCACCCACCTGGACTACCAGCGGGACCGGGTGACGGCCTCCGGCGCGAAGGTGAAGGACGACCCGTACACGCTGTACGCGATCTCCGAGGCCGCGTCCGACATCCAGTCCGCGCGGCTGCAACTACTGGACGGCATCAGCCGGCTCTACGACCTCGCCGACTCCGGAAAGCCGATCACTTTCGCGGATCGGGCCGTGGTCCGGCGCAACCAGGTTCGCTGCGCGTGGCGGGCGGTGTCGGCGGTCGATGAGATCTTCGCGCGATCCGGCGGCAACGCGGTGCGCCGCAACAACCCGATGCAGCGGTTCTGGCGCGACGCGCACGTCGGGTTGCAGCACGCCATCCACATTCCCGGCAACACCTACCACGCGACGGCACTGACCCAGATGGGTGTCGAGCCGCAGGGCGCGCTGCGCGCGCTGATCTGATCCCCGCGGACGATCTCGACCAACACTTCAATCGATTCAGGAGAGATGGGCATGACCGACATCAGCTCGCTGGGTTACGTGCGCGTCCGGGCCACGGACCTGGACGCGTGGCGCACGTTCGCCCTCGACACGATCGGATTCGCCGAAGGCACCGGGCCGGAATCCGACGCTCTGTACCTGCGCATGGACGAGCGGCACGCCCGCATCGTGCTGCTGCCCGGCGAGGAGGACCGGGTGGAGGCCATCGGGTGGGAGGTCCGCGACCACCTGGCGCTGCGGCGCGTGCAGTCGGCCGTCGAGGCGGCGGGCATCGCGACGAAGCCGCTGTCGCTGGAGGACGCCGAGGCCCGCCGGGTCGAGGCGGGGATCGCCTTCCAAAGCCCGGGTGGGACTCCACTGGAGGTCTTCCACGGTCCCGCACTGGACCACAGCCCGATCGCGACGAAGTTCGGCAACCGCTTCGTCGCCGGGCGGCTCGGCATGGGCCACGTGGTGGTGCCGGTGAGCGATCTGGAGGGCGACCACCGGTTCTACGCCGAAACCCTCGGCTTCCTGCCCCGCGGGGCGTTCCGCCTTCAGACGCCGCCCGAGTACGGCCCGATCCGGTTGCGGTTCATGGGCGTTAACGCCCGGCACCACAGCCTGGCGATCCTGCCGACCCCGGACCTCAAGGCGCCGGCGCTGGTGCACATCATGGTCGAGTGTGAAACTCTCGATGAGGTCGGCCGGGCACTCGACCGCGTCACGGCGGGCGGCTACCACCTCTCCTCGACGCTGGGCCGGCACACCAACGACAAGATGGTCTCCTTCTACGTGCGCACCCCCGGCCGCTGGGACCTCGAGGTCGGCTGCGAGGGCATGCTCGTCGACGAGACCTCCTACACCGCCGAGGAGATCACCGCCGACAGCTACTGGGGTCACAAGTGGGACTGGAGCTGACCACCCGTCCGTCCGGCGGGCGCGCCCCAGAGAGGGGTCCGAACCGCCTCGAAAGCGTCATGGATCCAGACAGCCGGCTGCCGACGCGGCGATCTCGGCTACGGTGGCGGCGCCCGCGCCCAGCAGCGTGAGGTGCGTGCGTCGGGGGAGGGGAAGCAGGCGCCGGCGGTGGCCGGGGGTTCGGCCACGTCCACCCGCAGGAAGAACCCCACCCGCCCGGCGAACTGCTCCCCGACGACGGCGGCCTGGCGCTCCCCGTCCGCGCGGGCGAGCAGGATGCCGGTCTCACCCCCCGGCGGCCGGACCACGACCCACCGCTTCGGACGGCCGTCGTTGGTCAACGACGGCGAGTCCGCGGCCAGCTCGAAACCCAGGGCGTTGGTGAAGAACTCGATGGCCCGGTCGTAGTCCTCCACGACAACCGCCACCAGATCGATCCGCATCCTCATGATCCTAGGGCTTGTTACCGATACCCTGTTGGATCAAGCTGAATGCCGGATATCACCCTGTTAATGCTTATTCGAGCACTTCGGGGTGTGGGGTGGGATGAGGCTACCCGGGGCGCAGCAGTGCCAGACGGCGTCGGCCGAGGGTGCTGGCCATGATGCCGATGCCGGCCGCGGCGAGCGCGATCAGGAAGGCGACGAGCGGGCCGTAACGGTCGGCGAGGGTGCCCGACAACAGCGCGCCGACGGCGTAGCCGACGACGACGGAGGAGGTGAGCAAGGTCATGACCCATGAGATCCTCTCCACCGGGACCGTCATCTCTCCCTGGGTGTAGGCGGTGACGAGGATCGGTGCGATGGTGACACCGGGCAGCACGATCAGCAGGCCCAGTGGCCAGAGACCGCCGATGTGCAGCCCGCCGACGATCGCGAGAGGCACGGTGAGAACGGCCAGCAGGACGAAGCCCGCCTGGAGCCGGCGGGCCAGTGTGAAGGACGCGGGCAGCATCGGGACGAGTACGCCGGCGAGGGCGCTGCTCAGCCCGAGTATCGCGTAGATCAGCCCGGCGGCCCCGTCGGCACCGGCGTCGACCGCGCGCCAGGTGACGCCGGCCTGCACCGAGCCGAAGTAGCAGCCAAGTCCGGTCAGCCCGGCGGCGAGGAGGAACACGGGGCCGCGCAGCACCGGGGCCGCGGCGCTCCCGTCCCGACGCCCACCCCTGGTGACCGCGGCGGCCGTGGGATGCAGGGCGAACGCCACGCACATCGTGGCGGTGAGCCCTGCCGCCACGAGCACCGCCGTGGGGGGCGAGGTCGCCGTCGCGATGACGCCGACCAGCGCGGGCCCAAGGACGAACGCGAACTCGTCGCCCGTTCCCTCGAAGCTCATCGCCGCGGGGAAGCGATTCATGGGCAGCCGTCCCCGGTGGGCCAGCGCGGTCCAGCGGGCCCGGGACAGCGGGCCGACCTGCGGCACCGAGAAGCCCGCGACCACCGACGACACCAGCGCCGCCCACGTGGGCATGCCCCGCACCACGCACACCACGAGCAGGACGAGGGCCGCCGTGTGCAGCAGTGCCGCGGCCAGCCCGGCCGGCCGGTGCCCGTACCGGTCCGCCGTTCGCCCGACGAGCGGCCCGCCGACCGCTTGCCCCGCGGCGAAGGCGGAGGCCGTGGCGCCGCCGAGCGTGAGGGAGCCCGTGGCCCCGCTGACCAGCAGCAGCGAGCCCAGCTGCCCCATGGTCGCGGGGATACGGCCGATCAGCGTGACCGCCAGGAACCAGGACCCGGTGGTGGCGGGCAGGGCCGTGTAGGCGCGCAGCGCGTTCCAGCGGCTCACGGTGAGGTGTTCCGGCCGTCGTCCGGGGCCGTGGTACGCGGGTCGACCCCGTACTCCAGCAGCGCCGCACGCGGAATCACCTCCAGCGCCCGGATGTTGGTCGCCGCGAGGTTCACCGGGCAGGCGCGGCCGGCCAGGTACGCCTCGTACCACTTCGACGCGATGACGCACCAGTGGTCACCCGGCTTCAGCCCGGGGAAGGCGAGGTCGGGCCGGGGAGTGGCGATGTCGTTGTCGGCCGTGGTCTGGAAAGCGATGAAGCGTTCGTCGACGATCGCGCAGACGGTGTGCCCCTTGGGGTTGTCGGGGCCGGTGTAGCAGTAGCCGTCGCGGCGGTATCCGGTGATCGGGTCGAAGCCGCAGGATTCGAGGGGTTCGCCGAAGAAGTTCAGTGCCGGCTCGGTCATCGTCCGCTCCTCGCGGTGGGAAGGCCCGCGTCCGGGTCGTGACGCGGGGGTGGGGGGCAGCGGAAGACGCGCTCCTCGAACTCGGCCGCGACGCGGACCAGTCGCGCGTCCGTGCCGGGTCGTCCGACGAGGAGCATGCCGACCGGCAGTCCGTCCACGAACCCGCACGGGACGCTGAGCGCCGGATGCCCGGTGAGGTTGAACACGCAGTTGTTGTCGTGCATCTCGAAGGGGAGGTCGGTGCCGATCACCGCCTCGCGCGGGTCGGCCGGAAGCGGGTGAGGCGGCATCGGGACGCTCGGCAGGACGAGCAGGTCCACCTCGCGCAGCGCGCGACCGACCTGCTCGCGCAGCCGCACCCGCAGTTGCTGCGCGTACGCCATGACCTTGCCGTGGGTGGCGTCCCGCAGCAGTGTGGCGCCGACGAGCGCCAGTACCCCTCCGACCGGTATGTCCTCGGGGCGGCGGGCGAGCGCCTCGCCGAAGGTCTCCCCGAAGTTCGGGTGGTAGGGCCCGAAGTGGTTGTTGCCCTGGAGACGGGACTCGAAGACGGTGGTGAGGCCGCCCTCGATCGAGATGGGCAGGTGGATGTCCCTGCCGTACCGGTGCAGCGGCACCGACACCTCCGACACGGTCAGCCCCAGCCGTTCCAGCGCCCATGCGGACTCGCGGACCTGGTCGTCGAGACGCGGGTCGGAGCGGCCGGGCCAGCCGAATCCCTCGGTGAGGATTCCGGCGCGCAGCCCGGTGATCTCGCGGGCGTACTGGCCGGTGTACGACTCGTGCTCCCCACCCGGGGGCGCCGCGGCCGCCTCCAGGAAGGCGACCAGGTCGGCGGCGCTCCGGGTGAGCACGCCGATGTGGTCCAGCGTGCGCTCGGTCGGCATCGCGCCGTCGTACTCGACGATCCCGTACGTCGGTTTGAGACCGAAGACGCCGCACCAGGCGGCGGGGTTGCGGACCGAGCCGCCGTGGTCGGTGCCGATGCCGTAGTCGGCCTGCCCGGTCGCCACCAGGACCGCGGCGCCACTGGAGGAGCCGCCGGCCGAGCGACGCGGATCCCAGGGGTTGCCGACGGGTCCGTGCGCGCTGGTGAAGCTCGACCCGGAGTAGCACAGGTCCTCACAGACCGACGTGCCGACGACGACCCCTCCGGCGTCTCGCACCCGGCCGACGACCGCCGAGTCGGACCCGGGGACGAAGCCGGCCATGAGGCGGCTGCCCAGGGTCATCGGCACTCCACGCACCGCGATCGACTCCTTGACGGTCACCGTCCGCCCGGCGAGCGGCCCGTTCCCCGGACGCCCGGGGTCGTCGATCCGGTAGAGCCAGGCGCCGTGCGGATCGTCCGGGCCGCGCGGGACCCGGGTGACCGCGATGGGCGGCGGTTCGGGGGGACGCCCTTCGGCGGCCAGCTCCCGCACGCGGCCGTAGGTGTCGCGCATCCGGTCGATCGCGGGGCCGAGCCGGTCCACCAGGCCGGGGTCGAGGCCCCATCGGCCGGCGACGGCGGCGAGCTCGGCGGGTGTGAAGATGGGAATGCTCGTATCGCTCACGCGTGGCGCCCCTGTCCGTCCGCCGCGCCGACCCGTTCGGGAACGGTCTCCTCCAGCGCCCGGCTCGCCGCGGCGAACGGCTCCACCGGAATCGGGGTGATTCCGGCGCCGACCCGGCCGCGTCCCGGTTCCCGGTGCGCGAGGCCGTTGTTGATGACGGGCTCGATGCCGGTGGCGCGCACCCTGTGCACGTCGATGCCGAGCGGCGTGCCCCGGAAGTCCTCGGCCGGGATGAGGAAACGCCCGCTGGTCCCGGCGCACACGTCCCGCATGCTCCGGGTGATCTCCTGAGCCCTGGCCATGTCACCGCCGACGAAGGACATGATCGCCGGTGCCGCGGTCATCGCGAAGGCGCCGAAGCCGGCGGTCTCGGAGATCATCGAGTCGCCCATGGTCGGGGTGACATCGTCGAGGGTCGCCCCTTCCAGCAGGACCGGGTCGCCGATCGGGGCGGGCACGGTGAACCAGCGGTCGCCGAGCCCGCTGACGCGGATGCCGAACTCCCTTCCGTTGCTCGCCATGGCCGTCACGATCGGGCTGCCGGGGATCCCGCCGGCGGCCAGCGTGACCGCCTTGGCGGCGGAGATCGCGAAGGGCAGCGCGAAGTGCCCGTTGCCGGCGATGAACGAGACCACCTTCGCGATGTCCCCCCGGTCGAAGGGGGCGTGCAGCAGGCCGGGGGCGAGCGTCACCAGCAGGGTCGCGCTGGTCGCGACCAGCCGGTTGTGGCAGTCGTCGCCGCGCCGCAGCCCTTCGGCCACCAGGGCGAGCAGGTCGAGGGGGTCGGAGTGCTGAAGGGCCGCGTCGAGGGCCGGGGCGAGCACGTCGCCGAGCCACCGCAGCCGTGCCAGGGTCACCTCGTCGTACGACCCGTAGCGCATGGCCCCGCCGACGCCCTCGTTCAGGGGGGAGAACGTTCTGATGCCGCCGTCCGCGGTCTCGGCTACCACGACGGGGGTGTTCGGCGTGATGATCCCGGCCATCGCCCCGACGGCGTTCGCGTCGTGACAGGGGCTGATGCTCACCTCACCGCGGTCGATGATCGCCTCGGCCTCGGCGGCCGACCCGGCCTCCCGTTCCAGCAGCAGACCCGCGATGATCGCGCCCCGCATAGGCCCGGGGATGTCGGCGAGTTCGATCGGCGGCCCGGCGTGCAGGAATCGCCGAGGCCCGATTCGGTCGGTGGCGTCGCGTGCCTTGCAGACGTGACGCAGATGGACGTCGGTGCCGTTCAGGGCGTCGAGGGTCGCCCGCGTGGGATCGGACCGCGTGGGATCGGACATGGTGGTGCTCCTGGT
The DNA here is from genome assembly GCF_000721075.1 of Streptosporangium amethystogenes. Classification (GTDB taxonomy): domain Bacteria; phylum Actinomycetota; class Actinomycetes; order Streptosporangiales; family Streptosporangiaceae; genus Streptosporangium; species Streptosporangium amethystogenes. The sequence goes on along the minus strand of NZ_JOEQ01000010.1, from coordinate 36,482 downwards.
CGGTGGGAAGGCGAAAAAGAGATCACGGCGTCGCCGGGCGACGGGTGAGGCGGGGACGACTCGTCCACCGAGTCGCGGTACGTGGTGAGGCTCAGCCGGCGCTCGCCGGAGTGACGTGGAAGTCGCGGAGGCTTTCTAGGCCGGCGGGGCCTGCTGCTGCCGCTCGGCCAGGAGCGTCCGTACGATCTCGCGGTTCAGCCGGGCGTGCCTGCGCGCGTGTTCGGCGGCGAGATCGGCCGAGCCCGAGGCGATCGCCTCGAACCACGCGGAATGCTCCTCGAACAGGTCGTACGGGTCGCCGGTCTGCCGCAGCAGCCAGTGCAGGCGGCCCTGCAGGGGCTCCAGCACGGTCTGGAGCAGGCTGTTGTGCGACAGTTTCAGGATCTCGTCGTGGAACGCCTCGTTGGCCTTGCCGAGCGCGACCCGGTCACCGGTGTCGAGCGCCTTGCGGCCACGGGCGAGTATGCCTCGTACGCGCCGCAGCTCGGCCTTGGTGGCCCGGGTCGCGGCCTGCCGGCTGGCCAGGACCTCCAGCGTCTCGCGTACGTCGAACAGCTCCTCGATGTCCTGTGCCGAAAGCTCCACGACGACCGCGCCGCGCCGGGGGATCGTCTTGACGAACCCCTCGCTTTCCAGCGCCCGGATCGCCTCGCGCACCGGCAGCCGGGAGACCCCGAGCTGGGCCGCGATCTCGGTCTCGACGAGCCGCGTGCCGGCAGGGTAGACGTCGTCGATGATGCGCTGGCGCAGCTCGTCGCGGACGCGGTCCCTGAGCGGCTTGTAGTCGGCGTCGATGTCGAACGAACCCGACGCGTCCGCCTGCCTGCTCACAGGGCCGTCCCCCCGGTCTTCCGTCTCGATCCCGGACCGTCGCCGACCGGTGCCGGCCGCTCGGTGCCCTCGAAAGGATAGCGCCGCCGGAAGTCGTCGGCCGCCGTGTCGAAGGTGGTGAACTCGACGCCGGGCAGGTCGAGCCAGCTCTCGAAGAGCCGTTCCAGCATCAGTAACACCTGGGGCCGCCCGGACACGTCGGGGTGCAGTGTCACCGGGAACACCCCGTAGTCGAACTCGCGGTAGACCCAGTCGAACTGGTCGCGCCACAGCTGCTCGACGTCGCGGGGGCTGACGAAGCCGTGGCTGTTGGGGGACTTTTTGACGAACATCATCGGCGGCAGGTCGTCGACGTACCAGTTGCCGCAGAACTCCACGAGGTCCACCTCGGTGCCGTGCTGGAGGGGCTTCATCCAGTCCTCGGCCCGGCGGTTGTAGTCGATCTTCGTCCATTCGTCGCCAACCCGGGCGTAGAAGGGATGGAAGTCGTTGTAGTTCTGCGAGTGGCCGTAGGAGAAGCCGTACTCCTTGAGGAGAGCCGGGGTGTCGCGGCTCATCTCCCACCAGGGGGCGACGTAACCGCGCGGCGGGCGTCCCCACAGGCGCCGGATCAGCTCGACGCAACGGCCGAGCACGTCCCGCTCCTGCTCCGGGGACATGTCGATGGGGTTCTCGTGGGAGTAGCCGTGCGCCCCGATCTCGTGCCCCGCGTCGGCGACGGCCGCCATCTCGGTGGGGAAGGTCTCGATGGAGTGGCCCGGGATGAACCAGGTGGTCCGCAGGTCGTACCGCTCGAAGAGCTGGAGCAGACGCGGGGTGCCGACCTCGCCGGCGAACACCCCGCGCTGGATGTCGTTCGGCGAGTCCTCGCCGCCGTAGGAGCCGAGCCAGCCGGCGACGGCGTCGACGTCGACCCCGATGAGAATCTTGATTTCCTTGGCCATGGTGTGCCTCATCTCTGCCTGGAGGTTGCGGGTGGGCCGGCGAGCAGCCGGCCGTATCCGGTGATCGGCGTCGTGTCTCCGGCCAGTCCGAGGGTCTGCCACAGCGTCGCCGCGACACTGTCGACCACCAGGACGCCGGTCCGGCTCTCCCAGCCCGCGGCGAGGTGGGCGGCGCGCAGGTTGGTGCACACCACCGCGACGGCGTCGCAGTCCGCGGCGGCGAGCTCGTCGAAGGCTCCGTCCAGTTCCGCGCTCGTGGTCAGCGCGAAGTCGTAGTTGGTGGTGCGGCCGAAGTGGCGGGCCGCGTGCACGGGGAAGCCGTGGTCCGCGTAGTGCGCGGCGATGGCGTCACCGACGTCCCGCGTGTACGGCGTGAGCAGGCCCAGGCGCCGGACCTCGAAGGTCCGCAGCGCCTCCAGGACGGCCAGCGTCGAGGTCGTCGCGGGAGTGTCCGTGACCTGCTCCATGGCCCGGCACAGGTGTTCGTCCCGGCCGGGGCCGAGCCACGAGCCCGAGGTGCCGTTCCAGGCGACGACATCGACGCGGGCGTCGCCGAGGAGGCGTGCGGCGTCGGTGAAGGAGTCCTGGCCGAACTGGCCGGTGTCGGCGGGATCGAGGCTGATGCTCGTCACCCGGAGCCGGGTGACGTGGACCGAGACGTCCTGCCGGGAGGTCAGCAGTTCACCGGTCACGGGCTCCACAACGGTGTTGGAAGACGGGGTGATCATGCCTATCCGCCGGGCGGTCGGCTGCACTGTGTCTCCGCTCAAAGGGTCGAATCAGGGATACGGTATACAGGATCCTAAGAAGCGATCCGCAGGAAAACAAGTCGTTGACACTGATATGGGACGCCCTTAATCTCCATATACCGCACTACCGGATACTCACTGAACCGGATCTTCGACGGGTGACCTCGACCGTCGGAGTAACGAGGACTCCTGCTCAGGCAGGTATTGCATACGCCCGCCCATAACTCCGGATCTTGGCCTTGTCGACGCCGCCGGAGGGACCAGGGCGCGTTTCACTCAGTGCCCAGGAGACCGCCGTGTCACCTACCGTCCGCGCACCCAAGCCAGCGACTTCGAATCGCCACCCGGTAGACGAAGTCCTGCCCATCCCCCAACTGTTCTTCTTCGGCCTGCAACACATGTTGATCATGTATGCGGGCTGCGTGGCCGTTCCGCTCGTGCTGGGCGCGGTGCTGAAGCTCGACACGCACACCATCGCACTGATCGTCAACGCCGACCTGCTGGTGGCCGGCATCGCCACCATCATCCAAAGTGTCGGCCTGACCCGCTTCTTCGGCATCCGGATGCCGGTGGTCGCGGGTGCCTCGTTCACCTTCCTCACCCCGATGATCCTGATCGGCTCCGAGTACGGCCTGCCGACCATGTACGGCTCGATGATCGTGGCCGGCGTCTTCGGGATCCTGATCGCCTGGCCGTTCTCCAAGGTGCTGAGGTTCTTCCCGAGCCTGGTCACCGGTTGTGTGATCACGATCATCGGGCTCTCGCTGATCAAGGTCAGCGCCGATCTGATCATCGGCTCCGATCCGGCCGCGGCGGACTACGCGAGCGCGCGGTACATCCTGCTGGCCTTCACCGTCGTGGTGATCATCGTGTTGGTGAACCGCCTGTTCAAGGGGTTCGCCCGCAACGTCTCGGTGCTCTTCGGCCTTGTCATCGGGGCGGTGATCGCCTGGTCCATGGGTCTTGGCGACTTCTCGTCCGTGGCCGGTGCCAAGTGGTTCGGCTTCTCCACGCCACTGCATTTCGGCGCGCCGGAATTCCGGGTCGTCCCGATCATCGCGATGTGCGTGGCCATGGTCGTGGTCTTCAGCGAGATGACCGCGTGCGTCCTCGCCATCGGCGACGCCGTCGGCAAGAAGGTCACCGACAGGGATATGGCCCGCGGGCTGGCCACCGACGGCCTCGCCGCCATGCTCGCCGGGTTCATGAACTCCGTGCCGGACTCCACGTTCGGGCAGAACGTCGGGCTGATCAGCCTTACCAAGGTCAAAAGCCGTTACGTCATCACGGTCACCGGCGTACTGCTGGTGATCATGGGAGCCATTCCCAAGCTCGGCGAGGTCGTCGCCAGCCTGCCCGGGCCCGTGATCGGCGGCGCCGGCCTGGTGATGTTCGCGATGACGGCGGCCGTGGGCATCCAGATGCTGCAGAAGGTCGACTTCGAGGGCAACCAGAACCTGCTCATCGTCGCCGTCGCTCTCGGCGTCGGCATGCTGCCGGTCGTGGTGCCCGCCATCTACCAGAACTTCCACCAGGACGCGCAGTTCATCCTCGGCAGCGCCATCACGGCCACCGTGCTGGTGGCGTTGCTGCTCAACCTGCTCTTCAACCACCTGCTGGTCCGCGAGAGCACACCGGCCACCCAGGCCACCGAAAGTCCCGACGCCCAGGAGAGCACCAAGAGCACGGTGTGACTCCCATGCCCGGCGTCATTCCACACGTATCGCAGAAGTCCTAAGGAGCACCACCATCATGGGTCAGGCGCCCGTTTCAACGAACCTCCGGCGGATCCTCAAGGTCATCGAAGAGGGCTCCCGCGACATGGCCACCGGATGGAACCTTCCCCGCGAGTGCTATGTCGATCCGGAGTTCTACGCCTTCGAGCAGGAGGCCATCTTCATGCGGCAGTGGCTGTGCCTCGGCCGCGTCGACGAGATCCCGAAGCCCGGCGACTTCGTGCGCGTTGACATGGGCAACGAACCCCTGATGATGGTCCGCGGCAAGGACATGGAGATCCGGGTGCTCTCTCCGATCTGCGCGCACCGGGCCCACCTGGTGTGCGAGGGGTCGGGGAACACCGGCAAGCTCTTCCGCTGTCCCTTCCACGCCTGGACCTACGGCCTGGACGGCAACCTCATCGCGGCGCCGTCCATGAACGACACCATCGGCCTCAAGAACCTGAAGGGAGAGGCCTACCTGCCCTCGCACCGGGTCGAGATCTGGAACGGCTTCGTCTTCACCAACCTCGACCCGGACGCGAAGCCGCTCGCGCCCACGCTCACCAAGCTGACCGCCGAGCTGGAGAACTACCACATCGGCGAGATGCTGAGCATGCCGGTGGCCGAGCTGCGCGACAACAACTGGAACTGGAAGTCCCAGTTGGAGAACGGCATCGAGCCATACCACAGCGCCTATCTCCACGGCATGCTGCACGACTTCGCGCACGTCAGGCTGACCAGCTTCGTCGACATCAGCCCCGACGAGGGCGCGATCTACCACCCGACCGGCTTCTACCACCCCGACGCCGGCTTCAACCCGACCACCAAGGCCCTGCTCCCGGTGATCCCGACGCTCACCGAGAAGGAACGCAACCAGGTCATCTTCGCCTCGATCCCGCCGAACCTGGGCTTCGGGGCGGTGCCGGAGGGCCTGTTCTACTACCTCGTCCTGCCGGACGGGCCCGAGCACATGAACCTGCGCATCGGCCACCTGTATCCGGAGGAGTCCACCAAGCACCCCCGCTTCGAGCAGCTCTACAAGATCGCCCAGGATGGTCTCGTCCTCTTCCATCTGCAGGACGCCAGCTCGGACGCCTCCCTGCAGAAGGGCATGCGCTCCCGCTTCCGCCGTCCCGGCCGCTACTCCTACCAGGAGGAGTCGCTCCTCCAGTTCAACCAGTGGCTGCTGAAGCGCTACCAGGACTACGTGGACCTGGCCGACAGCGCCCTCAAGCCCTCGGCCACCCTCTGAAAACTTGTATGAGGACACGACATGAAACTCACTGTTGATCGCAACCTGTGCGACGGCAACGGCGTGTGCATGGGCATCGCCCCCGAGGTCTTCGACATCGACGACGACCTGACGCTGCACATCGTGGACGAGATCCCCGACGACCCGGCAATCCACGCCCAGGTCCGGCAGTCGGTCACCTCCTGCCCGGTCCTCGCCCTGACCCTGGAGGAATGAACGACCGTGGCGGGCAACACCTCAAAGACCATCGTGGTGGCCGGCGGCTCGCTCGCCGGGCACACGGTGGTCGCCGAACTCGACCGGCGCGGCTTCACCGGCGAAGTCGTCTGGGTACGGGGACCCGAAGGCGTGGCCCCGTACTCCAGGCCCGCCCTGTCCAAGGAACTCATCCAGGGCAAGGTCACCCCCGACGGGATCCGCCTGCCGGCCCAGGAGTACGGCCTGCGGCTGCGGATCGCGGACCGCGCGGTGTGCGCGCGGCTCGACCCGGACGCCGACCGGGTGCTGGTCACCCGTGAGACGGAGGCCGGAGGGGAGTCGTCCGACGGCGAATGGATCCCCTTCGACGCCCTGTTCGTCTGCACCGGCATGCGTGCCCGCGTACCGCAGGGGTTCGCGGGGCTGCCAGGGGTCCACTGCCTGCGAACCCTCGCCGACGCCGAGCGGATCAAGGAGCGGCTGGCCGGGCGGCCGCGCACGGTGGTCGTCGGCGCGGGCCTGATCGGCAGTGAGATGGCCGCGTCGTTGCGGTCCTGCGGACTGCCGGTGGAACTGGTCGTGCAGGGGCGGCTGCCGATGGAGCCCGTGTTCGGTGCCGAGCTGGGGCGGTTCTGCCTGGACCGGCACCGCGCCCACGGCGTCACGACCCGGCTGTTGACGACCGTCACCGGCCTGTCGGCGGACGGCCCGGACGGCCCGGCCGTCCTGACCTTTGACGATGGCGGGGAGACCACGGCCGATCTGGTCGTTCTCGGGCTCGGCGCGGTGACCGCCTGCGACTGGCTGGACGGCAGCGGGCTCGACCTCTCCGACGGCCTCGGCTGCGACGAGGCCCTGCGCACCGCGCGGCCGAACATCTTCGCGGCCGGGGACGTCGCCAACTGGAGGCACCCCCTGTTCGGGCGCCGGATGCGGGTCGAGCACTGGAGCAACGCGTCGGCCCAGGCACGGCACGCCGTCGAGAGCTGGCAGGCCGGGCAGCAGGGCCGGGAGCCCCCGGCGTTCGCGGACGTGCCGTACTTCTGGTCCGACCAGTACGGGCTCAAGTACCAGATGGTCGGCCACGCGCGCGACCACGACGAGGTCCATGTCGAGACGGCCGGGGCGGGCGGGCACCCGTTCGTGACCTACTTCCGAAAGGGCCGGGTCGTCGCCGCGGCCGGGGTCAACGCGCCGCGTGCGGTGATGCGGATGAAGGCGCGTATCCAGTCCGAAGGAATGACGACCGAGGGAGCGTACGCAACGTGAACGGCAATCCCGCCAAGGACGGCACGACGCACGCACATGACGGCGGTCAGACCGAGGACACCGCGCTGTTCGGGGTGATCCGGGGCCACATGTGGTCGCTGCTGAGCGACCGCTACCGCACCAACCGCCGCACCTCGCACCCGCCGACCGAGGACGAGTACCTCCACGACCGGCCCTTCTGGCCCGCGTTCACTTTCGAAGGGGTGACATACGCGAAGGAGGAGGACAAGGACCGGCTTCTGGTGACCTTCCACGACACGGATCTCCCCGACATCACGCTGGGCTTCCGGATCGACCTGGACACGGCCATGACCGAGTGGACTCGGCGGGTCGGCGGGCGGATCCCGCGCGAGCACCCGGAGATGTTCGCGGCGGAGCTGATCTGGTTCATGATCTGCTTCATCGGCGTCACCGACCTCGACGGCGCGACCGGTGCGCCCGAGTCCCCGTACTGGATCAATGGCGGTTCCGAGATCTTCGGAAAGCTTAGGAACAACCCGAACATGGACACCTTCGAGTCCCACCGCTGACCTCCCTCCGCCCGCGATCGGGCCGACCGAAAGGCCACCATGGCAGTTGTCGAGATCGAAAAGCCCCGCGACGGCGTCGCGATCGTCCGGCTCAACCGGCCGGAGGTGCGGAACGCGCTCAACACCGAGGTACGTGAGCTGCTCGCCGCCGCCATCGACTCCCTCAACAGGGACGACGACATCGGCGCGATCGTCCTGACCGGCGGCGACACCGTCTTCGCCGTCGGCGCCGACCTGAACGAACAGGCCGACCGCGACGTGGTGGGCGCGATCCGCGCCTACACCCACCAGGCGTTCTGGTACAGCGGCAAGCCGGTGATCGCCGCCGTGAACGGAGACGCGTTCGGCGGTGGCAACGAGTTCATCCTCCAGTGCGACTTCGTCATCGCGGCGGAGAACGCGCGCTTCGCGCAGACCGAGGTCACCATCGGCCTGGTACCCGGCGGCGGCGCGACCCAGCGTCTGCCCCGCACCATCGGACGGCAGAACGCGATGTACGCCCTTCTCACCGGAGCCCCCCTGAGCGCGGCCGACGCCCACCGGCTCGGCTACGTCTCCGAGGTGGTGGAAGGAAACGCCATCGGCCGGGCCGTTGAACTGGCCGCGCTGATCGCCTCCCGCCCGCGCCTGGCCGTACGGCAGATCAAGGAGGTCGTACGCCTCGGCCTGGACGCCTCCTTCGAAGCCGGCATCGCCCTGGAACGCCGGGGCTACCAACTGATGTTCGGCACCCAGGACCTCCGCGAAGGCTTCGCCTCGATCCAGGAAGGACGCCAACCCGACTTCACCGGTGACTGACAGAGGTGATGTGGACGAGCACTTCCCGGTGGGGCCTGACTGATCCCAGGTCTTCGACCGGATCCTGTCGGCCCTGGCCGGAAGATGCTCCGGCGCACTCACCGGACGTAGCGTTGCGACGCTACAGCGCCTGGCTTGTCCGCGTTGCCCCGGTCTCGCCTATTCGAATGTTGTTACCATTTGGATTTTGTGAGTATCTTGTTCGGGTTGGCCAGGGGAGGAACAGTGATGGTTCGACTTACCAGGGGTGCGCTGTGCTCGAACCTTCCGAGCGGGCCCGCGCCGGGGACGAGCGTCGGCTCCTGCCATGCGGTATGGACCTGAGACCCGGGGGCTGACAATGGCGACTCGGCACCTGTACGTGATTCGGCACGGCGCGGCGGACCCATTTGGCGAGTTGACCGAGGTCGGGCGGTGGCAGTCGGAACTGGTCGGGGAGCGCCTCGCGGCCCTGCCGGTCGACGCGGTGTGGCATTCGCCCCTTCCCCGGGCGGTGCGCTCCGCCCGGATCGTCGGTGGATACCTGCCGGGCGTCGCGGTGCGGGAAGCGGCCGAGCTGGTCGACCACGTGCCGCACGTGCCGGACGAGATGCCCCCCGCGTGGGCGGGGTTCTTCGATGGGTACGACGCCGCGGAAGCCGCTGCGGGCGCGGCCCTCGCGGACGCGCTGATCGACAGGTTCGCGCGCCCCGCCGAAACCGAGACCCACGAGGTCCTGGTCACCCACGCCTATCCGGTGGCCTGGCTGGTGCGGCACGCCCTCGACGCGCCACCGGCGCGGTGGCTGGGGCTGAACTGCGGAAACACGGCGCTGACGGCGATCGAGTATCGCGACGGCGTGGCACCGACGGTGCTGTTGTACAACGACATGGGTCACCTCCCGGCTGACCTGCGGTGGACGGGGTTCGGGTCCGGCGTGCGGCCCTGAGTGGCGGTGTGGCGGAAAGCCGTAGATCAACCAGGACCGCCCCTCGTCCGGTGACGAGTGATCCTGGGGCGCCGCTGAGCGCTTTTCGAGGCTGTCCTGACGCGCCCGTCACCGTGAAAGGCCGGACCGGAGCAGGCATCGGGCAGCGTTTGCCCCGCGAGGTCGGCCTCCGCGGAGCCATCTTGTGGATTCGAAGTCCGTACCGGCCCTAGTCGTGACGGAGTACGGCATGGGCGGCGTCGAGGCGCCGGGTCTCGTCGCGTTCGGAGTGGTCGCCCGATACGTCGTCGGCCCATTCGAGGAGGCGACGCAGGTGGACGTCGGCCGCGGTCGTGACGGTACGGGGGCTGCCGAGGGCGACCTCGCCACCGGTCCCGTCGATGGTGACGAGGGTGCCCTCACCGATGGTGCGCCCACCGGCTCGCACCGAGGCGCCGGCGACGTCAACGACGAGGTCGCCGACCCCCACGACGGCGGGTTTTCCCATCGCTCGTGCGACGACCGCGGCGTGGCTGGCCGGCCCGCCACGGGCGGTGACGATTCCGGCGGCGACCGCCAGGCCGCGCATGTCGTGCGGGGAGGTCTCCGGCCGTACCAGGATGACCGGGCCGTCCGCGGCCATCCGCACCGCTCGGTCGGCCGTGGTCGCCACCCTGCCGACCGCGACACCGGGACAGGCGCCCAGCCCTCGGGCCAGGATGTCGGCGGTTGCCACTATCCGGGGTGTACGGACGTGCTGGAGATGCCGCGGTGAGATCCTGAGCAGCGCCTCGTGACGTCCGATCACGCGCTCGTCGGCGAGCTCGGCCGCCACGCGGACGGCGGCCCCCCCGACGAACCGGCCAGGTCGGACCTGCAGAATCCACAGCTCCCCGGCCTGGAAGGTGAACTCGACGTAGCACGCGTCGCGGTAGTGCCCCTCGACCCGGCCCAGGGCGTCGAGGAGGCCGGTCCATACCGCCGGTTCCCGGTCGGCGAGTTCGTGCAGGGGCCGGGTCAACGATCTGCCGGAGACGACGTCTTCGCCCTGGTGTCCGAACAGGACTTCGCCGAACGGGACGTTCTCCCCGGTGTTGGGGTCCCGGCTGAACGCGACTCCGGTGCCGCTGTGGTCATCGCGGTTCCCGAACACCATCGTCTGTACGATCGCGGCCGTGCCGAGGTCGTGCGGGATGTCATGCAGTTCGCGGTAGGTTCGGGCGCGCGGTGTGTCCCATGACGAGAACACGGCCCTGACCGCCAGCTCCAACTGCCGGGACGCGTCGTCCGGAATCGGCCGGTCACCTCGTCGCCGGATCGGTGTCTCGTCGCCGGCTCCCCGCCCTACGTCCAGGTCGGTGATCGCGGCGGTGAAGCTGGACAGGAACCGCAGCCGCGAATCCAGCGCGAACCGCGAGTCGCCCGTCTCGGCCGCCAACCCGGCCGTGGCTCCGGTCGTGAGGCCGAGGTTGAGGATCGTGTTCATCATGCCGGGCATCGACACCCCGGCCCCGGAGCGAACGGACACCGCCAACGGCACCTGTGATCCCCCGAAGTGGCGCCCGGTGGCGGCTTCGAGGTCGGTGACGGCCGCCGCGAGTTCGTCGTCGAGTCCGTCGGGAAGACGCCCGTCACGCAGGAACGCGCGACATGCCTGGGTGGTGACGACGAACCCGGCCGGCACCGGCAACCCGAGACGGCGCAGGACCACCAGGCCGTGTGCCTTGCCGCCCAGCGTCTCCGCCGTCTCCTCGACCCGCGTGGAGAGCGGGCGAATCCATCTCATACCCATCGGGGGATCCCAAGGGTGGCGAGCAGGTCCTCGTGAAGCTCGGCCCACACGGCGTGGTACGACGCGGTGCCGTCGGCCACGTACTCCAACGCGCCGGAGGTGGCGAGATCGAGGGCTTCGGTGAGGCGGGTTCGGTAGCGGCCGAATCGAGGCAACGCCGCGGACAGCTCGGCGCCGACGACGGCGGCGCGCCGGTCGAACTCGGCGAATCGGGCGAGGACCCGGGCGTCGTAGGAGGGGTCGCCGTGGTCGTTGGCGGTCGTGACACCGTCGACGGATCGGAGTTGCCATGCCGTGCACAGGTCGAGCAACTCCGGGTTGAGCACGAGAAAGCCGTCGAACGCCGCGGTCACGGCGGCGCGGGCACCGGCCGACTCCAGCTCGTCGGTGATCCGTTCGGCGTCCACGACCCGGCCGGTGTCCGACAGACTCCACCCGCCGAATTCGCCGGCCATGTGCGTGACGAGACCGGCGACCGCGAGGTCGATCAGCTCGGACTCGACATCGGATTCACCGAGACCCGTGGCCCTGGCCAGGCGGGTGAGGCCGGCACTGCCGCCGCAGCGCAGGGCGTGCAGTACCAGCAGGCCGGTGCCGGTCGCGGGAAGCTCGGGTCGGTTCATAAGGGGGAATTCCTCCTGGTGGGCGACTGGCGGTGAAGCAGGAACCCTCACGGGCCGTCTTCCTGCGGGAAAGGGGGCAGGTCAAGTCCTGGCATCCCGCGTCTGCGTGCCGTTCGAGGCGCCGGCGGTCGATGCCGCGTACGCGGCGCCTCGCCCGTGGGCTCGGGCGACGATCGCGCCGCCCCGGACGCGTACGGCGGACTCCGTCTCGTCGTCGAGGTCCGTCAGGCCGATCGCCGACGCCGTCAGGGATCCGTCATCGAGGACCAGCCGAACGCGCTGCCAGACCCCGGGAGCGAACACCCGCCGCAGGCAGCCGAGGAGGTCGGTGATCCTGAGCCGTACCAGGCGGCCCGTCTCGGCGGGATCGTTCGTGACGACGACCACCGTCACCTGATCGCCGGGCCGGGCGGAACGGACGGCTTCCTCGGCGGCGGCGAGACGACCGGCCCCCAGCACCGCGATCAGACCGTCGGCGCCGACGTCGACCCGATCCCCGCTGATCTGATCCGCGAGTTCCGTGGGCGGATCCCACGCGTCCCCACACGGTCGCGCCGGAGCGACATAGGGCAGATACGACGGCGTCCAGGTGTCGGCGAGATCGATCCCGGCCAGATGCTCACACGCACGCGCCAGGTCGAAAGGGTCACCGAATCCCGGTGCGCTCTCAGCCAGGTGACCCGAACCGTCCAGCAGCGTCAGCACCAGCTCGGCCAGCCGTACACGTCGCACCGGTGGTTCGCACGATTCCAGTGCGATGGCCAGCAACAGCGCCTCCAGCCGGACGACCTGCGCCAATACCGTGCGCCCGTGCTCGTCATCGAGGACGCCGACCAGCGAGCGCAGGTGCAGCCGCCCTCCCGAGGCCGTGTCGCCGACCAGGGGCAGCCGTTCAAGCCAGGTCCGGGCGAACGCGCCCAGCGCATCGGCCGGCGACGTCGGCGATGTCGGCGATGTCGGCGATGTCGGCGCACCCACGGCGGCGCTCTCCACCATGTCGATCAGCACCGCCAGATACAGTGCGCGCTTGCTCGGGAAGTTCGAGTACACCGCTCCGCGGGTCAGCTCGGCCCGCTCGGCGATCCGATCGACCTTGGCCAGGGCGTAGCCGTGCTCGGTGAACTCCTCCCGCGCCGCCGCCAGCACGGAGGTCCGGGTGCGCTCCTGCTGCTGCACCCGAGTCAGTCGAACCATCGCGGTTCCTTTCCTTGGATCGTCGGCATTAGGATACTCTCAAAATTCAGATGTTAGGAACATTTGAGTTGACCGAGACGAAGGATGGTGACGGTGAGCGATCATGGGTTCGAGACCGAGGGACTGGCCAAGAGATTCGGCAAGGTCACCGCGCTCGACGGTGTCAGCCTGGCCGTTCCGCGCGGGCAGGTGCTTGGCCTGCTGGGACCCAACGGTGCAGGCAAGACCACCGTGATCCGCGTCCTCGCGACCCTGCTGCGTCCCGACAGCGGACGCGCGTCCGTGGCCGGGTTCGACGTGGCACGCCGGCCGGGACAGGTACGTCGGCGGATCGCACTGTCGGGCCAGCACACCAGCGTGGACGAGGAGCTGACCGGGCTGGCGAACCTGGTCATGATCGGCCGGCTCCTCGACCTGCCCCGGGCGCAGGCTCTCCGGCGAGCCGCGGAACTGCTGGCCCGTTTCGGCTTGGAGGACGCGGCGAAGAGGCCGGTGGCCGGCTACTCCGGTGGCATGCGCCGCCGCCTCGACCTGGCCGCGAGCATGGTCGGACACCCCGAGGTGGTCTTCCTCGACGAGCCCTCGGTGGGACTGGATCCCGGCAAGCGCGACGAGCTGTGGCAGATGATCCGCGGCCTGAGCGCCGACGGCGTCACCGTCCTGCTGACCACCCAGTACCTCGAAGAGGCCGACGCCCTCGCCGACGCCATCACCGTCATCGACCAGGGACGGGTCATCGCCTCCGGCACTCCCGCGGACCTGAAACGAGAGGTCGGCGGGCACACCATCGCCGTACGGCTGAACGACCCCGCCGACACCGACGTGGCCGCCGGCATCCTGGCCAAGGTCGCCGGGCGGACCCCAGAACGCTCCACCCGTCACGAACTGGTCGTGCCGGTCGCCGGTGACGAGGACTTCTTCGAGATCACCGCCCGGCTGCGCGAACACCGCATCGGCGTCTCCGAACTGTCGCTGCGTCTGCCCAGCCTCGACGAGGTCTTCCTCACCCTGACCGGAGCACCCACCAGCGCCGCCAACGACACTGACAAGCCGACAAAGGCCGCCTGATGACCGGCACCGTGTTCAGCCTCGACGAGGTCTTCCTAGCCCTGACCGGGGCACCTACCATTACCGAACCAACGAAGGCCGCCTGATGACCGCCATCGAACAGCCGCGTACCCGTCCGCTCGCCTGGCTCCGGCACAGCCTCGTGCTCGCCCGCCGCAGTCTCGCCAAGACCACCCGCAACCCCGGCCCGATCATCAACGGGGTCGTCACACCCGCCCTGTTCATGGTGCTCTTCCTCTACCTCTTCGGCGGATCGGTGGCCGGCTCCACCGCCGACTACCTCCGGTACCTCTTTCCCGGCATCCTCGTCATGGGCGCCGGCCTCGCCGGGATGGTCTCGACCGGCACCAACATCAACCTCGACCTCAAGAACGGCGTCACCGACCGGTTCCGCAGCCTGCCCATCAGCCGCCTCGCGCCCCTGCTCGGCTCCGTGCTGGCCGACCTCGTCCGTTACCTGCTCGCCGTCGCCATCCTCTTCGCCATCGGCGCACTCTTCGGCTTCCGCGTCCACGGTGGCCTCGCGGCCGCCCTTGCCGCCGCCGGCCTGGCCATCGGTTTCGGCTTCTGCCTCAGCTGGGTCACCGTGTTCGTCGGCGTCCTGGTCAAGAGCGCCGACTCCGTCCTGGCGATCAGCTTCATCAGCTTCCTGCCCCTGCAGCTCGGCACCAGCCTTGCCGCTCCGGTCGAGACCCTGCCCGGCTGGCTGCGAACCTGGGCCGAGATCAACCCCGTCACCCACGTCATGAACGCCTGCCGCGCCCTGCTCAACGGCACCCCGGTCGGCGGCACCGTCACCACCACGCTCATCTGGTGCGCGGCCCTCTTCGTGGTGTTCTGCCCCCTGGCCATCCACGCCTACAGCCGCCAACAATGACCCGGCCGGTTGCCGGGGTAACTCCTGACCGCGGCCCCTCACGGATTTCAGATGGCTCTAATCCCAGCGAACTGCCTGTCCGAAACTCTCGCAGCACCCCACCTGGGCCCGCCCGCGCGGGGGCGGGCGGGCCCAGGTGGGGTGCTGTGAACCACTGCTTCCGCTCCACAACGCGGCACGCCTGTCAGACGGTCAGGAGACGGTCTCGGCCTGCGGGATGGTCGGTTCCGGGTAGACCTGCTCGCCGGCACGCCGTGGCGGGCCGGTACGGCACGCATACGTCCGGCAACCAGATGCGCCGAGCGCCTACTTACGGCTAGCCACTTAATGTCGTTTGTGCGTTGATTAGCCGCTCAGACAACCCTCGATCTGTCATTTTGAGATTCTCGTAGGTCGCCGGTTCGACATTCGCACCAATGCTTCAGGCGACACCTAAAACACCGGTCCGGGTTCTCGTCCGTTCCGCCAAAGCCAACGGGGCGCGCGGCCTTCTAGCCTGCTTTCAAATCCCCTTCGCGCTCTTCGGGAGCCCATGTGAGAACAGCACGACGCCTGACTGTTCTGGCCATTTCCCTGGCCCTTCTGGCCGCCGGATCGGTCACCCCGGCGCACGCCGCCGGCCCCGCCCAACTGCCTCTGGAATGGAAGGTGAACGGTCAACTCGCCACCCCGCAGCAGGTGGCCGACTTCTGGACGCTGGAAAACCTCAAGGTCGCGAACGGGTCCGGTCACAGCCCGACCGCGGTCTCCTCCGGCCATGACGACGCGCTCAGCAGCCCCACCCCGAAGACCGGTCTGGCAGGTCGGACGGTGGGCAAGATGTTCACGCTGAAGTCGACCACGGATACGGCGAACATCCCGGACGGGCTGCTCAAATCCACCTGTTCCGGCAACGTGGTGAACAGCGCGAACAAGAGTGTCGTGCTGACCGCCGGGCACTGTGTCAAGACCGAGGTTCCCCCGCTGAGGGAGGTCATCCTCAACTCGGTCTTCATCCCCGGCTTCGACGGCGCCACCCTCGACGCGAAGGCGGCGCTGAACCCGAACGGACACCCCGACGCCGCGATCGCGCCCTACGGGGTCTGGGTCGTCACCAACGTCTTCCTCACCTCGACCTGGGGCTATGCGCCCTACTTCGCCTTGGGGCAGGACATGGCCGCGCTGACCGTCAAGAACCCGGCCGACGTCCGTCCCATCCAGGACGTCACGGGCGGTCAGCAGGTCGCCTTCTCCCGGCCCCGGGCCGGGCAGCGGACGGTCATCGGCTACTCCCAGGACAACACCCGCTTCTGGTACCACTCCAGCCGGAACAACCTCGGGTCTCCGATCAACTCCAACCCGTCGGCGGGTCCGATCAACCACGGCATCCTCGTGGCGGACCAGCGGGAGAACGACGGCAAGGTGATGCTGCAGACCACTGGCACCGCCGTGCAGGGAGCCTTCCCCTACCTCGACCCCAGGATCCCCAGCGCGCTGGGCGCCGGCGCCAGCGGCGGGCCGTGGTTCGAGGAGTACGACCCCGTCACCGGTGTGGGGATCCAGACCGCGGTGTCCAGCCGCAACGAGGGCGACCCCAACGCCGCGAACGTGATCGCCGCCTGGCTGGAGGGCCCGCAGCTGGTCGGGACCTACTTCGAGTCGCAGCAGCAGGAGGCCTACGCGGCGGCGGCCGCCGCCACCCCGTAGCGGACCCGCTCGGCCGGCCCCGGTGACGACGGCGCCCTGCGCCGCCGGGCCGGTCGCTCCCTCCATGCCGATGCGCGGTACGACTCCGCCACCCTGGCGGAGTCGTACCGCGCAGCGCGTCGCAGTCACCGGCGCCGCAGCGGTGACCGCACAGAACCCCGACGAAGCGGTGATATTTATTGGTTTATACACACATAGCAAAGCTAAATGCTCACGAAATACAGCAAAAGGAGGAAAATGCGAATATTGATGTAGTTTATCCGGGATATCCGTATTATTGGACCGGTGATTGAGACGTTCCGCGGCGCGCCGGTCGAGGAGTTCGGTGTCGCCCTGGGCGGCGCGGCCCTGCACCCCGTACGGATCTCAGAACCGGGCGCCATCGTCCGCGGCGTCATCATCCACGGGCCGGGAGACCCGGAGCCGGACCCGGACCAGTTCGCGCTGTGCACCACCCCCGAGGCCGGGATACCGTCCTGTGTCGCGATCGCGGTCCGCGAGTCGCAGGCCGCCAAGGCGATGGTGGGCGCGCGGCAGGAAACGGCCGTGTTCGTCGCGCCGGACGACGCGCGCTGGAGCGACATCTACGACCGGGTCAAGCTGGTGCTGCGCGACTCCTTCGGGCAGCTCGCCGCGCACGACGCGTTCCAGCTCGCCGACGCGCTGGCGGCGGCGCTGGGGGGAGCGGTCGCGATCGAGGACGCCAGCCGCCGAGTCGTCGCGTTCAGCGCGATTCCCGGGCAGCCCGTCGACGACGTACGCCGGCAGGGCATCCTCGACCGGGCCGTCCCCGAGCATGTCGAGCGAGAGGCCTGGTACGCCCGGCTGTGGCGGAGTACCGGCGTGGCCGAGTTCACCGACGGCAGGGAGAGCACGGCGCGGCTCGCGGTCGCCGTCCGGGCGGGTGACGAGCCACTGGGGTCGATCTGGGTCGTCGGCAGCAGGGAGACGCTCAACCCGGGCGCCGACGAGATCCTGCGGCGCTCGGCCGAAGTGGTCGCCACCTGCCTGGCCCACCAGGACCACTTCGCCTCCTCCGGCAGACGGACCCGGGGGCACCTGGTGCGGCAGCTCCTCGACCGGCCGGAGTCGGCCGGCAGGGCCCTCGGATACGCGCTGCCCGGACCCACCGTGCTCGTCGCGTTCAGCCGTGGCGAGCAGGACGGCGACCACGAACTGCTCGACGCGCGGCTGTCGGACGTACTGAGCCTCCAGTCGCAACGCTTCCAGGGATACGGCCTCGCCGCGGTCATCGACGGCCGGGTGTACGCGCTGCTGCCCGACACCGGCAGGGTACGGCTGGACGCCCAGCTACGTGCGGTCCTCTCCCGGCGGGCACCGGCCGGCGACCAGACCGGGAAAGGGACGATCGCCGTCAGCGACCCCGTCGACCGGCTTGAGGACCTCTCCCGGACCCGCCGGCAGCTGGACCGGCTGCTGGCCCTGCGTGCCCGGATCGGGGGAGAGGCGATCCCGGGTGACATCGTGCACGTCGACGACGAACGGGACACCCTGCTGCTCTCCGAGGTGGCCGACGCCACCTGCGACATCGAGGCTCTCCAGTCCGGGACCGCGCTGAGGATCACCGAGTACGACGGTGAACACGACACCGCCTACCTGGCCACGCTCCGGGCCTGGTTCGACGCGGGCGGCGACGTGGCCGCCGCCGCGGCCCGGCTGCACGTCCACGCCAACACGTTCCGCTACCGGATGGGCCGCGCGAGCGCGCTGTTCGGGCTGCGGCTGGACCAGCCCGACGAGCGCCTGCTGCTGCACCTGCAGATGCGGCTGGCCGACTTCGGATAGCCGCCGGGGCGGTGAACCCCTTGGTGAAGCCCACAATCACCGTGGCCGATCTTGTACGTCCTGCCGAAGACAACGGCACATCCAGCGATCATGCTGGTCGCGTCGTACCGATCCCAGATCGTGCACGGGAGTGACATTGAAAAAACCGGCGATCATCGCCCTTCTCTCCTCCTCCGCGCTGGTCCTGAGCGCCTGTGGCGGAGGTGCGTCGCCGGTACGGCCCGGCGGCACCGGAACCTCCGCGTCCGCCGAATACGCCGACAACGCGACGTTCACGATGGCCATCGCCGCCGACCCGGGCGCGCTCGACCCGGCGACCGCCGTCCAGGGCAGCACGAACCTCCTGCTGTCCCACACCTACGACACGCTGACCTACATCGGCCGGGACGGGGGGCTCGTGCCCGGCCTCGCGGAGAGCTGGCAGGTGGAGCCCTCGTCGGTGACCTTCACCCTGCGCAAGAACGTCACCTGCGCGGACGGCTCGCCGCTCGGTCCCGCCGAGGTGGCCAGGAGCGTCAACCACGTGGCCGACCCGGCGACGAAGTCGCCGCTGCTCGGCGTCCTGATCCCGGCGGGGGTGAGGGCCAGGGCCGACGAGACGGCCGGCACCGTGACGCTGAGCACCCCGGAGGCGAGCCCGTTCCTGCTGCACAGCACCGTCGCCGTCTTCATCGTGTGCGGCAAGGGGCTGACCGACCCGGCCACCCTCGCCACGACCACCTCCGGCTCCGGCCCGTACCAGCTGACCGAATCGGTACCGGGCGACCACTACACGCTCACGGTGCGCAAGGGCTACACCTGGGGACCCGGCGGCAGCGGCACCGGCGAAAGGGGAATCCCGCAGACGGTCGTCCTCAAGGTGGTCTCCAACGAGTCGACCGCCGCGAACCTGCTGCTGGCCGGGAGCATCAACGCGGCCACCTTCAGCGGCGCGGACCGCGCCCGGGTGGAGAACGCGCCGGGGATCACCAAGACCGACCAGCCCGGTGGCAACGGCGAGTTCTTCTACAACCAGGGCAAGGGACGGCCCGGCGCGGACCCGGCCGTCCGTAAGGCGCTGAGCCAGGCGGTCAACCTGGACGAACTGGCGAAGATCTCCACCCAGGGCACCGGCGCCAAGACCACCGGCATGACCACCCTCTCGCCACGGCCGTGCCGGGCCGACAGCGTCACCGGCCACCGGCCGGCGTACGACCCCGAGGCGGCGAAGGCCACCCTGGACGCGGCCGGCTGGAAAGCCGGTGCGGACGGGATCCGGCAGAAGGACGGCAGACCGCTGGCCATCAAGGTGATCTACAACACCGACTACGGCGCGGGTCCCCAGGCGGGCGCGGAGTACCAGGCCGACGCGTGGAAGAAGATCGGCGCGGCGGTGCAGCTCAAGGGCTCGGCGAGCGGCGCGTGGAGCGACGCGCTGTTCAAGACCGGCGACTGGGACGTCTCCACCGTGGCGATCGGCGTCAGCCTGCCGTCGCAGCTCACCGGCTACCTGTCCGGGCCCACGGTGCCGGACGGCTCGAACTTCGCCAACATCCAGAACGCGAAGTACACCGAGCTGACCGGCAAGGCCGCCGGGATGCTCCCCGACGAGGGCGGATGTGACACCTGGGCCCAGGCCGAGTCCGCGCTCTTCGACAACTTCGACGTGGTGCCGGTGGCGGGCGAGACCCAGCTGTTCGCGACGAAGAAGGCCGAGACGTTCATACCGGGCGGGCTGGCGCAACCGACCCTGACCCGGATGCTGAAGGACTGATCGATGATCGCGAGACGCCTCGCGAGGTTCGTCTCCTCGATGCTGGTACTGCTGACGGCGTCGTTCGCGATGATCCATATCGTGCCCGGCGACCCGATCCGGGCCGCGCTCGGGCCGACCGCGCCGGTCGACCTGGTCAACCAGCGCCGGGCCGAACTGGGCCTCGACGACTCGATCGCGACCCAGTTCGGCCGGTACCTGCGGGACCTGTTCTCGGGGGACCTCGGCACCTCCTTCACCTCCCGCCAGCCGGTGACCGAGATCATCTCGGACCGGCTGGCCGGCACGCTCGAACTGGCCGCCCTCGCCGTCGCCGTCGCCTTCCTGATCGCGGTGCCGCTCGGCATGCTGCTCGCCGTACGGACCGAGAACGGCCGCAACCGGGGCAGCGAGCTGACCTTCACCGGCGTGTCGGGGGCGCTCGGCACCATCCCCGACTTCCTCCTGGCGGTGGGCCTGGTGGTGGTGTTCGCGGTGAACCTTCGGTGGCTGCCCCCGGCCGGCCGGGCAGGCCCCGAGTCGTACCTCCTGCCGGTCGCCGCCCTGGCGATCGGGCCCGCCGCCGTCCTGGCCCGGCTGGTCCGCGTCGAGACGCTGCGCGAGCTGGGCCGGGACTACGTCCGGTCGGCCCGCGCCAAACGGCTGCCGGCCTGGCGTCTGCACCTGCGCCACCTCCTGCCGAACACGCTGACCGCGACGCTGACCGTGGGCGGCCTGCTGCTCTCCTCACTGATCACCGGCACGGTCGTCGTGGAGTACGTCTTCGCCTGGCCCGGCCTCGGCTCACGGATCATCGAATCCATCATCGACAAGGACTATCCGGTGGCCCAGGCGGCGATCCTCGTGTACGGCGCGATCGTGCTGGTCGTCAACCTGGTCGTGGACCTGGCGCTGGCCTTCCTCGACCCCCGATCCGAAATCCGGGAGAGCTGATGCGGCGGCTCCGGAGCTCTCCCGCCGGGCTGGCCGGGCTGCTGCTGGTGACCGCGTTCGTCGTGCTGGCGGTCATCGGGCCGCCCCTGTGGGCCACGGACGCGGCCCGGATCGACGCGGCGAAGATCCTGCAGGGCACCTCCCCCGGCCATCCACTCGGTACCGACACCCTGGGGCGGGACATCCTCGCCCGGGTGCTCGTCGCAGGGAGGCTGTCCCTGCTCCTGGCGGTGGCCGCCACGCTGATCGGCACCGTCGTCGGCATCCCGCTGGGCGCGCTGCCCGCGGTGCTGCCCAGACGGGCCGGCCGGTTCGTGGTCGGCCTGATCGGCTCCCTGGTGGCCTTCCCCGGTCTGCTGCTCGCGATGTTCACCACGATCGTGCTCGGCCTCGGCGCACGCGGCGCGGTGTTCGGCATCGGGCTGGCCGCGGCCCCGGCCGTGGCCCGGCTGACCCACACGCTCACCGCCTCCGTCGCGGGTTCCGACTACGTCGCCGCGGCCCGGATGCTGCGCGTCCCCCGTCGGCGTGTCCTGCTCCGGCACATCCTGCCGAACGTGGCCGAGCCGCTGATCCTCAACATCACCATGATCCTCGGATCCAGCCTGCTCGGGCTGGCCGGGCTCTCCTTCCTCGGGCTCGGCGTGCAGGCGCCCGAGTACGACTGGGGCCGGATGCTGTCGGAGGGGCTGTCCCGGGTGTACGTGCACCCGGAGGTCGCGCTGGCCCCCGCGGTCGCCATCATGGCCGCCGGCATCGGCTTCCACCTGCTCGGCGAGAGCATGGCCCGGATCGCGGCCAGGGAGAGCCGGCACGCTCCCACCGGGCCCGCCGCCCCCGCGCCGCCCGTGGATGTACCCGCGGACACCCCCTCGGCCGCGCTGGAACTGCGCGGTCTCACCGTCACCTTCCCCGGCGGCGCCCGGCCGGTCCGGGACGTGTCACTGTCGGTGAACCCCGGCGAGATCGTCGGCATCGTCGGGGAGTCGGGGAGTGGCAAGAGTCTCACCGCGCTCGCGGTCGGCGGGCTGGTGCCGTACCCGGGCGTCGTCACCACCGCGCGCCTGGCCCTCGCCGGGCAGGAGGTGAACCGGCTCTCCCGCGCGGCCCGGCGCAGACTGCTCGGCACCGCACTGGCGATGGTCTTCCAGGACCCGATGTCGTCACTCAACCCGGCGCTCACCGTCGGCTCGCAACTCGCCGAGGTGCCCATCGTCCACGAGGGACTGTCCCGGCGGGCCTCGTGGACCCGGGCGGTGAACCGGCTCCGTCAGGTGCGCATCCCCGACCCGGACCGGCGGTCCCGGCAACGGCCGCACCAGTTCTCCGGCGGCATGCGGCAGCGCGCCGTCATCGCGATGGGCCTGATGGGCACCCCGAAACTGCTCATCGCCGACGAACCGACCACCGCGCTCGACGTCACCGTCCAGCGCCAGGTCCTCGAACTGCTCGCCGAGGTCACCGTCCGCACCGACGCCGGCGTGCTGTTCATCTCGCACGACATGGCGGTGGTGTCGCAGATCTGCCACCGGGTCGTCGTCATGTACGCCGGGCGGGTGGTCGAGGAACTACCGGTCCAGGACCTGCCGGAACCCGCCCATCCGTACACCCGCGCCCTGGTGGCCTGCCTGCCCGACATGCGAACCGACCGCGACCGCCCCCTCGCCACGATCCCGGGCCGCCCGCCGTCGCCGGTCGACGCCGAGTCGACCGGCGGGTGCGCCTTCGCGTCGCGCTGCGGCTTCGCCACACCGCTGTGCGTCACCGAACGTCCGCCGCTGAAAGAGCACGGCGCGGGCCGGCGCCTCGCGTGCTGGTACCCGAGGTCCGGTCCGGTACGGGAGGAAACACCGTGAACATCACCCAGCTGACCGTGCGGTACGGCGCGTTCACCGCGGTCGACGACGTGAGCCTGGACATCCCGCCTGGTGGGGCGGTGGGACTCGTCGGCGAGTCCGGTTCCGGCAAGTCCACCCTCGCCAGGGCACTCGTCGGCCTCGCCCCCGTCAGCGCCGGCACGATCACCGGGATCCCGGTGGGTCACGCCCAGATGGTGTTCCAGGACCCGTACCACTCGCTCGACCCGAGGCTGACCGTCGGGGCGAGCGTCGCCGAGGGGATCCGGCTGCCCAGAGGGGAGCGGGCCACGGAGGTGGCGCGCCTCCTCGACCTGGTGACCCTCGACGCCGCCGTCGCCTCCCGCTACCCCCGCGAGCTGTCCGGCGGCCAGCGTCAGCGGGTGGCGATCGCCCGAGCCCTCGGTGCCCGCCCCGAACTGCTCGTCGCCGACGAGATCACCTCCGCCCTGGACGTGTCGGTGCAGGGGGCGATCCTCAACCTCATCCGAGACCTGCGCGCCAGGCTCGGCCTCGCCGTCCTGTTCATCTCCCACAACCTGGCGGTCGTCCGCTACGTCGCCGACGTGATCGCGGTGATGCACAACGGCCGGCTCGTCGAGGTGGGGCCCACCGACGAGGTGATCAACCACCCGCGCGAGGACTACACCCGCACCCTCATGGCGGCGGTCCCCGGCATCGGCGACGGCCTGTGACCCGCTGACCGTGCGTGCCCCCGCGTAGACACGCACGGTCAGCGGGAGAACACGGGCCAGAGGTCGACGACCGCGCCGTCCGCCACCACGGCGAACTCGGTGCCCAGGTTCACGGCCGTGCACACGTGGTTCGGCACCACGCCGACGAGGTCGCCGACCGCGAGGGGATGCCGGAACCCCCGGACCAGGGCGTGCTCCTCGGTGATGGCGTCGATGGTGGCCTCGGGAACCTCCAGCAGCCGGCCGTACCCCTCAAGCCAGGCCGGGCGGTCGCTCGCCAGCGCCTTGGAACCGGCGTCGATCACCGCCTCGCCGGGGCGCGGGGTGCTGACCACGCGGGCCGCCACGACCAGCGCGATGTCGTGCGCGGACATGCCCGACAGGTACGTCTGCTGCCGGTCGCCGAACACGTACGTGCCGGGGCGGACCTCGTTGACCGGCGCCGCCACGCCCGCGACCACGGTCGGCGTCGAACCGCCGCTCAGGACCGGGGGGTGACCGAGCAGCCTCTCCAGCGCGACCCCGGCGACGGCCAGCGCCGTCCGCTCGTCGGCGGCGGCGGGTTCGGCACCGGCCGGCGTGGCGTAGGCGTGTCCGGGGTGGGTGAACGCGCCGAGCACGTTGAGACCGAGCCGCAGACAGCCGGCCGCCAGGCCGGCGACGGCCTCGGCCGGGACACCGGTCCGGCGCCCGCCGCAGTCGATCTCGATCAGCACGTCGAGCGGGCCGGCACCCCGGGTGGCCGCGGCGAGCAGCTCGGCCGCCGTCATGCCGTCCACGCCCACCCGTAGCCGTACGGTCTCGTGCAACCGGCGAATCCGCGCGGCGCGGGGGCCGCCCGCCCACAGGGGATAGGCGATGAACAGGTCGTCACAACCGGCGGCGGCGAAGGACTCGGCCTCGCCCAGGGTCGCCACGGTCAGCCCGGCGGCACCGCTGCCGAGCTGCCGACGGGCGATCTCCGCGCATTTATGAGTTTTCGCATGGGGACGCAGGGGAACCCCGGCGGCCCGCGCCCGGGCGGCCATCCGGGCGATGTTCGCGTCCAGCCGCGCGGCGTCCACGACGAGCACCGGCGTGTCCAGGCCCTCCGGCAGGCGGATGGCCGCCGTACCGGCCGGCGTCTCGATTCCCCGACTCACCCCGCGAGCATCGCGGTAACCGGCGCCGCGCCGCATTGGCCCACCGGCCAACATGCCGGGGTGGTCATTGGCCGTCCGCCCGAATCGGCCACCCCGCTCTGGTGGGCGGTCACAATGCGTCCGGCGGTGCCGGTGTGATGAGGTGGAGACATGGCGAATGATCTGGTCGGCGACCTCCGTGACATCGTCGAGAGAGAGCGGGCCAGGTTCGAGGTGCCCGGCTGCGCCGTCCTCGTGGTCGCCGACGGGCGGATCGTCCTCTGCGAGGGATTCGGCCTGCGCGACCTCGCGCGAAACCTTCCCGTCACCCCGCGCACCCTCTTCCCGATCGCCTCGTCCACCAAGACGTTCACCGCCGCCCTGTGCGCCGTCCTGGTGAACGAGGGCGCCCTCGCCTGGGACCGGCCGGTACGGGAGTACCTGCCGGACTTCCGGATGCGCGACCCGGTCGCGACCGAGCAGCTCACCGTCTTCGACATGCTCTGTCACCGCTCCGGCCTGCCCCGTCACGACATGCTCTGGTACGCGGCCCGGGACGAGCTGACCCGCGCGCAGATCGTGGCGAGACTGCGGGACCTCGAACCGAACAGGGGCTTCCGCCAGACCTGGCAGTACAACAACCTGCTCTACGCCGTCGCGGGCGAACTCGCCGGGCACGTCGCGGGCACCTCCTACGAGGACGCCGTGCGACGGTACCTGCTGGACCCGCTCGACATGCCACGGACCAACTTCTCGGTGGACGTGACGCGGGCCGACGACGACGCGGCGACACCGTACGTGTCCGCCTCGCCGGGTGAGCCGGTCAAGGACGTGCCACACGCGCGGCTCGACCTCATCGCCCCGGCCGGTGCTCTCAACTCCTCCGTCGGGGAGCTGGCACCGTGGCTGCTGACCCTGCTGGGCCTTCCGGTCGACGGCCGCCCCCCGCTCCTGCCGGAGAGCGTCCTGTCGCTGATGCGTGCCCCGGCCGCCCCCCTCCCGGAGGATTCACCGCTCGCCGCCGGCCGCCCGGTCGGCTACGGCCTGGGCCTGATCGTCGAGGACTACCGCGGCCACCGCCTGGCGCACCACGGCGGCAACATCGACGGCTTCTCCTCGAAGGTCGGCGCCATCCCGGAGGCCGGCTGCGGCGTGGTGGTGCTGGCCAACCGGGACGGCACCGCGCTGCGCGACGCGCTGCCCTGCCTCATCTACGACCGCCTGCTGGATCTGGCGCCGCGCTCGCACGGCGAGCGGTTTCTCGCCCTGGAGACCGCAGTGCGTCAGGGCCGCGACCAGTCCGCGCGGTACACGACGTCCACCGCCGGGAACCTGGCCCCGGTACGGCCCCCGCACGACTACGTGGGCCGTTACCGGCACCCGGCGTACGGTGAGGTGGCCGTCCTCGCCGAGGGCGACGGTCTGGCGGGACGCTACCGTTCGCTGACCGGCCGCCTCGACCACCGCCACCTGGAGGTCTTCACCTTCCTCGTCGACCTGGGCGGCGTCGAGACCCCGCTACCGGTGCAGTTCTTCCACGACCTCGACGGCGATGTCACGGCCATGGCCGTATCGCTGGAGGCGGCGGTCGCCCCGATCCGCTTCGAGAGGGTGCCGGAGACCGCACACCTCACCGACACCGTGCTGAACGCCCTGTGCGGCACCTACCGTCTCGGCCCGCTGACCGCCACCGTGGCCCGCCGCGCGGACGGCCCGCTGGTCGCGATGATCGCCCAGGGCGACTTCCAGGAGCTGAAACCGGTACGCGATCTGGTCTTCCGCTTCGATCAGTCCCGGGTGGAGTTCACCGGAGAAGGGGAACTCCGCACACCCATGGGCGAGTTCATCCGCTCGGAGTAGCCTGCCGAACGTCGTGTTCATCGCCGTGGGCGACCTCGTAGCCACGACGGTCCACCCGCAGGAAGAACCCCACCCGCCCGGCGAACTGCTCCCCGACGACGGCGGCCTGGCGCTCCCCGTCCGCGCGGGCGAGCAGGATGCCGGTCTCGCCTCCCGGCGGCCGGACCACGACCCACCGCTTCGGGCGGCCGTCGTTGGTCAACGACGGCGAGTCCTCGGCCAGCTCGAAACCCAGGGCATCGGTGAAGAACTCGATGGCCCGGTCGTAGTCCTCCACGACAACCGCCACCAGTTCGATCCGCATCTGCATGACCGAGAGTCTTACCGATGATCCGTACCGGCGATCCGGTCCCCCCGGCGGCGCCGGGCCGTCTCGTGGGCCGAGTCCGCCGCCGGGTCCCGCGGCATGCCGAATCGATGCCGTTGAACGTCCGGTCCTGGACGTGCCCGTGCGGCACGACCCACGACCGGGACATCAACGCTGCGATCAACATTCTCGCCGCCGGACAGGCGGAGAGACTAAACGACTGTGGAGCGCAGGTAAGACCGGTACTCGTTCCGGCGCAGCGCGGCGAAGCAGTAACCCACCCGAAGCCCACGCGGCAGGCGGGAACCTCCGTCCTTTAGGGCGGAGAGGATGTCAATACAGTACGGCGCGTGTCAGGGCGTTACCCGTGCCCGGCGCGACCGGCGAGGTCAGGAACACCGGTGACTGGGCCATGAAACGCGGTCGCGTCCCCCGGTGCTCGTCGGCCGCGTGCACGGTCAGCGGGTGAACCAGGTACATGTCGCCCGGCTGCCCGGTCGCGTACGCCGTCGGCCTGTCCTTGGAAGCCGCGTCCAGTAGCGGTCCGGCCTCGAACGGGTCGAGCACCTGCTCACCCAGCACCCCGATGGAGTCCCGGTGTGAGCCCACCCTGATGCGGGTCGGCGCGTCGTCCTCCCCTACCTCCGACAGCAACACCAGCAGCAGCATCGCCTCCGGCCGTCCCGACACGGCCCACGAGCCGTCGGGCCGGGCCACCGAGGCGTCGATGTGCCAGCCCCGATCGTCGACCGGCGCCATACCGGGGAAGCGGATCGGCATGTTGCCGATGGCCCCGGACGGCACCCACCCACCGGGACCGGCCACCTCGTCCAGCGCCTCATGCAGCCGCGGACTGCGCACGAGCTCCCCGAAGGGTCCGTGGCCGGTCAGGTCGGCGGCCCACACCACGGGCTGCCGCCAGCCGGCGGGGTCGTCAGGCGACAGACCGATCTGCTGCCATACCAGCGCCCTGGCCGCGTCCCCGATCTCCCGGGGTACGGCCGCCTCCAGCTTGACGAACCCTTCGGCCACAAAACGATCCACATCCACCATCGTCATACGAGCACCATAACGACGCCGTCCACCGATTTTCCGGAAGGTACTCCTGCAGATATGCAGGAATCAATCACTCATAAACTATCAAAACGCCCTCTCGGTTCAATTGACCGCAACGCGGAGACGCCGATGATGCGTATTGGTGTTACCGGCCACATGAAGAGTCGGTCGGCGCAGTGATCGACCGTGCTGCCCCGACCACGACCGCGGCGATGAACACGCACACCGCGGCGATAGCCGGGTCGTAGACGGGACTCAGGGACCACGAAACGTTGTAGGCGGCGTGGGCGAGCGTCGGGCCCGTCACCCCGGTTCCGGCCGCGTAGAGGTGGACCAAGACGATGCGGAATCCGACCGTGAACACGCACTGACCGACGATCCAGTCAAGCCCGTGCCCCTGCTGGACGTACGGGACGACATGCCAAAGCGCCCAGATCACACCGATCACCGCGCCGGCCCGTAGCGCGCCCAGCCGACGCAGCAGCGGGCCGGTGGCATAGGCGCTCCAGCCCAGTTCCTCGGCCACGGCGCTGATCAGATAGAGCACGGCCAAACCGAAAACGGCGTCCCAGGTGACCACCGCGCCCGGCGGCCCGGCCCCTGCCCCGGCCGCGACTGCGGCAGCGGCGACGATGAGCGGCATGAGCACGACCGACACCGCGTACCACGGCGCATCGGAAAGACGCGGACGAGGCCACACTCCCCGCAGCCACGCGCGAACACCTTCGCGACCGCGCACCAGAACGGCTGTGGCGATCATTGGGCAGACGAACATCAACGCCGAGACCGGCAGCTCGGCCAGTACCGTGCGCGACGGATCGTCCAGCAGTGGGCCCAGGACGTAGAACACCGCGCCGAAGACGAAGACGAGCATCACGAACGGTCCGATCGGCCGGTCCGTCTCGTCGACCGACGGTCGAGCAGCCATGGTGAATCGCCTTCCTGTGCAGGGTCACCCTACGGGCGTGACCCGGCGCCATGATCGAAGAGGTTGTACACGGGCCAGAAAAGGGCGGCGATGGCGCCTGGGTGCCATCTGGTGGCGTTCGGTCGCTTGCCCGCTGGGGTGTCAGGGTGAGGGATCACGGCCGGCTCCCCTCCGACGGTGAGGGGTGTGGCCCCGGGGCCGTTCGGCGCATTCTGAGGGTAGGGCGAGGGGTACGGGCCCAAGGGCCGGGAGTGGTGGGTCCGGATGGCTGGCCGTGCTGGGTGCGGATGATGTGATCCGACGGAAATCGAGTTCTGCCTGTTGCATGAGGTCCCACAGGGCGGTGGCGCTGTGCGCGTGGACGATGTGGCACTGGTCGGGGGCGGAGTGCCAGGCTTCGAACAGCCGCGAGCAGTGTCGGCTCGGAGCTTAGCGGCGGATCGCAGGGAGCATTCAGGTGCTACCTGGTGGCACTAGGTGGCACACGGAGTTAGAGTTGATGGGTGAGCATTCCTGAGCCCGACCACTCCCACCAGATCTCCCAGCGCGATCTGCGTAACCGGTCAGCGGAGATCATGGATGGACTGGAACGCGGAGAGCGGTACGCCGTCACACGCAACGGCCATCACATCGGTGATCTGGTTCCCATCCGTCGTCGGCGCCGGGCCGTCTCGCGGGCCGAGTTCGCCGCCGTGTCCCGCGCCATGCCGCTCCTGGACGACCGGAAGTACCGCCAGGACATGGACCAGCACGTCAACGACGGCCTCTACGACCCCTACGACCGCGCCTACAGTAGAGGCGAGTTCGCGGAGGACGGGGAATGACTCCCACTCAAGGCCTGCTTGACACCAACATTCTCATCCTGCGTGCTGGAATCGACCCCGACGAACTGCCGGACGAGATGATGATCAGTGCCATCACCACCGCGGAGCTGTCGGTCGGCGTACTAACGGCCGGCGGAGCGCAGGAACTCGCCCAGCGGATGAGGATCCTGCAAACCGCCGAGGCCGAGTTCGACCCGCTGCCCTTCGATGACAACGCCGCCCGCGAGTACGGCCAGCTGTGGACCGCCGTCATCGCCTCCGGCCGCAAACCCCGCCCCCGGACAGCGGACCTGATGATCGCCTGCGTGGCGATCGCGAACCGGCTACCCCTCTACACCTGCAACCCGAAGGACTTCAAAGGCCTGGACCACCTGCTCGCCGTGGTCCCGGTCACCCGGCCCCGGTGAGCCGACGCATGCAGAAGCCGGGGAATCGTCGGCCGTCAGGTCGGTGGCACGCCGATGCCTCCGCCTGAATCGGTGCCGACATCCCGGTCGGCCCCGTCGGGACCCCCGGCGGCGCGGACGGCGCGGGCGCCCGCCGCACGCAGGTACGCCGGCAGTTCGGGCGGCTCGTGCACCTGGAACTCGCAGCCGAGCAGGAGCAGCCGGGAGGCCAGCCACTCCAGGGTGTCGGCGCGCCCGTGCAGACGGCAGCTGCACTCGTCGATCGGCTGGACGTCGCCCGGGGCGGTGCCGAGCCGTCGCACCACCTGGTCGGCCGGAAGGCGCAGGGTCGCCAGCATCTCGTAGGTGGGTGCCGACGAGTACAGCTTGTCGACGACGAAGGCGGCCTCGTCCTGCTCGGGCGGCTCGCGGGGCGGGACCCGCACGCCGGTCGGCCACGGATCACCGATCCGGTCGACGCGGAAGGTCCGCCAATCATCGCGATCGTTGTCGTAGGCCAGCAGGTACCAGCGGCGCCCGGCCGCCACCAGACGGTACGGCTCGACCAGGCGTCTGGTCTCGCTCCCGTCCCCCGCCTGATAGGCGAACCGCAGGCGTTCGCGGCTGGCGACCGCGCCGGCGAGCACCGTCAGATTCTGCGGATCGACACTTGGTCCGTTCCCGGCCAGCATCGAGACCAGGGCCGCGGCCAGCGTGGCGACCCGGTGCCGCAGCCGGGACGGCAGCACCTGCTCCAGCTTGGCCAGGGCCCGCACGGACGCCTCCTCCATGCCGTCCACCGGAGTCCCGGCCGCCATGCGCAGGCCGACCGCGATGGCCACCGCCTCCTCATCGTCCAGCAGCAACGGAGGCATGGCCTTACCGGCGGCGAGCCGGTAGCCGCCCACCGCTCCCATCGCCGCCCGCACCGGATAACCCAGCTCGCGCAGGCGGTCGACATCCCGGCGGATCGTCCGGGGGCTGACTCCCAGGCGCTCTGCCAGCTCGCTGCCAGGCCATTCGCGCGGGGTCTGCAGCAGGGACAGCAGTTTGAGCAGTCGTGCGGGGGTGTCGCTCATGGGATCCATCATGCCCGGCCATATAGGACAAGAAATGACCTAGATGGTTCCTACTCTCGATCATGTCACCGCGACGTACCACCCGGGCCTGCCCGGGGACGACGTGGCGGGGCATCGCGTACCCACTGAGGAGAGTCATGAGCACCGAGGTCCGCCCCTTCCGCATCGAGATCCCCCAGGCAGATCTGGACGAGCTGCGCGACCGGCTGGCCCGCACCCGGTGGCCCCGGGAACTTCCTGGCGAGGAGTGGAGCCGGGGCGTCCCCACCGGCTACCTCAAGGACCTGGCCGAATACTGGCGCGGCGAGTACGACTGGCGCCTGCACGAGGCACGACTGAACGAATTTCCGCAGTTCATGACCGAGGTCGACGGCCAGGACATCCACTTCCTGCACGTGCGTTCCGCCGAGCCCGACGCCCTGCCGCTCATCCTCACCCACGGCTGGCCGAACTCGTTCGTGGAGTTCACCGACCTCATCGGCCCCCTCACCGATCCCCGCGCGCACGGCGGTGACCCGTCCCAGGCGTTCCACGTCGTCGTGCCGTCGCTACCCGGTTTCGGGTTCTCCGAGCCGCCGCGCGAGACCGGCTGGAACGCCACGCGCGTGGCGCGGATCTGGGCGGAGCTGATGCGCCGCCTCGGATACGACCGCTACGGCACCCAGGGTGGGGACTTCGGCGCGTACGTCGCCCCGGAAGTCGCCAAGGTCGCCCCGGAGCACGTGATCGGCGTCTATGTCATCGGCGGGCTCGGCTTCCCCACCGAAGACGACGTTCCCGAGATGACCGCCGACGAGCGGGCGGCCTATGAGCAGCTTCAGCAACAGGACTGGATGAACGGTGTGGACCATCACGGGCTGCTGCGCGCGGCGCCCCAGACCTTCGCCTACGGATGGCACGACTCTCCGGTCGCCGCGCTGGCCTGGATGACGCAGAAGTTCAAGGAGTTCACCACCGCCGCGAAACCGCCGGAGCAGGTGATCGATCGCGACCTGATCCTCACCAACGTGAGCCTCTACTGGCTCACCGGAACGCTGGGAACCTCCTCCTGGCCCTATTACGACAGCACGGGCTTCGGCTGGCCGGAGGGGCAGACGACGGCGCCGACCGGCGTGTACAGCGGACCGCCCGGAATCCGCCGGCTCGCCGAACGACACACCGTCATCCTTCACTGGCCGGAAGACAATCCAGGCGGCCACCACTTCGTCGCCATGGAGCAGCCCGATCACGTCGCCGCCGACATCCGCGAGTTCTTCGGCAAGGTCCGCTGACCTTCCCCGGCGGTGACGCGACACGTCTTTCCGGGGCGAGGTCCGGCCGGTCCCTGGTTGTGCACCACCGCCCGCGGGGGGTTGGGGCGCGGCGGCACGGGAGGTGGGATCGCCGTGCCGCCCCACAGCGGCTCGGTCAGCCATGATGGCAGTGCATGCACAGGTTCCCCGGATGATCACAGTGCGTTTTCAAAAGACTCTCCATCGGTTTAGGCCGCTAGGGGCCGGCACCGACCCTCCGGGGTCGGTGAGAATCGTCGGCCACTCCCTGCCGCACCGAAGCCCCCGACCAGTTGAGATGTCGAGTCCGCGTCGCGGAGGTCTCCGACTCTCGCTGGACGGCGGGCGCATCTCGCCTTCAGGCGGTGCTACGGCCGTGGATGTCGATCAGCGGGGGCAGTATCCGCACCCGTTCATGAAGGTCTCGCACCGTGGCGATGTCCATGTCGCCCAGCGTGGCCACGACCCGCTGAAGCCGCTCCCGGGCAGTGGAGCGTAGCCGCTCCGCTGGGATCCGCTCCAGCACGTCGAGAGCCCGCGCCGCAGCGTCCCCCGGATGTAGCAGCGCCTCCGCTTGAGTGAGGACCAGCGTCGCCGCCGCCCAGCCCGGGGTGTGCGGCACACATCCAGCGGCCGACGTCTCAGCGCGGCCGGCGGCCCGGTCTGTGCGCCCCAGGGCAAGCCACGCTTCCGCCTCATGCAAGTCCAGTTCGGCGGCGTCGAACCCGAACCGACCCGGCTCCCCACCGGCAGGGTCCGCGGCGAGGATACTGGTCGCCTCCCCCAGGGCGT
Source organism: Streptosporangium amethystogenes (assembly GCF_000721075.1). GTDB lineage: Bacteria > Actinomycetota > Actinomycetes > Streptosporangiales > Streptosporangiaceae > Streptosporangium > Streptosporangium amethystogenes. The sequence continues at coordinate 3,379 of NZ_JOEQ01000010.1, read as the reverse complement.
GTTCAGCGTCTGCGGCCTGACCTGTCTGGGCCGGCGAGGGCAGCACCGCCCAGCCGAGCAGTTGGGCACGCACCAGCGCTGACGGAGCCTGCCCGGCACCGGCGTGAGCGTAGGCGAGAGCGGCGGGTAGATCTTGGCGGTGCCGGGCGATCATGCTTTGCGCTCCGAGCGTCCACGCCGCCAGCCGGGCATCCCCTGTGCGGTCGCCGAGTGCCCCGGCGACCGCCAGGTGGGCGCGGGCTCCGCTGTGGTCGCCCAAGTGAAAGGCGAGGTTGCCGAGGAGCGCGGACAGCCATCCGGCCGTGCGGCGTAGCTCTGTCCCGGTCACCTCGTCAGCAGGGGTGGCCAGTGCGTCGCCCAGGAGGCCGCGGGCGGCATGCACCTCGTTGAAGAGGGGCATGGGGGCGTGGCGGGAGTAGGTGAGCGCGTAGTACTCGACAGCCGTCTCGGCGAGCTCCACCACCGCTGGGTTGCCGTGCGGGGCATCCAGCAGGGCAAGGCGAAGTGACTCTCGGATGGCGGGCAGTCCACTGGCTGTGCTCATCAGTTCTACTCCTGGCAGCAGGACCGGCGCCCACTCGGGATGGGGCTCGTACGGCTGACCGTATTCCCGCTCGCCCCGCCCACACACGCACCGTGGCCGCAAGCCGAGCTGATCCGGGTGCGCTCCGTAGGCACGGGCGAGCATCGTGGCGTACTCCTGGCCCGGCCGGTCAGGGCCGTGTTCGAAGCGGCACAGCATCGCCTCAGACAGGGCTGGTGGGTGTAGTCCGTCAGCGAGGTACAGGGCTGCAACCTGGGCGACGACTTGGGCGCGTGACCAGCCGAGAGCCAGCCGCCATGCCTCCAGCGGGGTCAACTCCTGGCAGGTGCTGCGCAGGACGGTGACGATTCGCTCGGTCGGGAAGCCCTCCCGTTGCCCACGGATGCGGATGCTGGCCGCTTCGCGTTGGATCTGTGCACGTCTGGACCTGGTGATCTGCCCCATGAGGGTGCACCTCCGTACGTCACGCACGCCGGTCGATGCACCGTAACCGACTGGGCACTTACCGTGTAGGCCATGTGTGTGTAATTGACGCCTCACTCTCAATAATCGGCGGGCAGCCCAGCAATGACAGCCCCGACCTGCGGCGGCGACCGTGGAAGCGTAAGCCAACCGGCACCGTCAAAAGGAGGATTCGCCATGACCGTCATCCTCGACCGGCCCGTCACCACCCCCCGCACCCTCATCAGCCCCGACCTGTTCGACCGGCTGACCGCGCGGATCGCCGTCGATCACCCCGCTCATGCCCACCAGGCCGACGTCATCCTGGAGCAGGCGCTCGCGTTCCTCGCCGCCTGCGCCGCCAACCCCGGGGCCGGCCTCGGGCCGTCCGAGCAGGTCGACATCGGCTGGCACACGTTCCTGATGTACACCCGCGAGTACCGGGACTTCTGCACGAGGGTCGCCGGCCGGTTCATCCACCACACCCCCGACGACATCCCCAGCGAAACCGAGGCCGGGGGCAGCCTCGCGGTTACGATGGCCGCGATGGAGGCCGCCGGTTACCGGGTGGACCCGGTGGTATGGCCGACCTCCGCCGAGTGCAGCAGTGGCAAGTGCAACCAGTGCTATGCGGGGTGCAGTGACAGTCCAAAGCAGAAGACAGTGGGCTGACCTGCCCGATCCCGCTCGTGCGGCGATCGAGGAGCAGATCGGCCCGGTCGTTCACATCCGCTCGGCCGAGGCCGGTCTGACCTCTGGAATCGCCGCACACGTCACCACCGCCGAGGGGGCCGTTTTCTTCGTGAAGGCTGCCCCCTCCGCCGCACCCGTCGCTCCTCACTACGTACGGGAGCGCGCCGCCAACCAGGCGCTCCCCACGGGTATCTCAGCACCCCGAATGGTGTGGGCCGATGATGTCGCTGATTGGCACCTACTCGTCTTCGAGCACGCGCCCGGCCGAGAGGCGAACCTGGCTCCCGGCTCGCCATCCCTTCCCCTCGTGATGGACGCGGTGCACAGTATCGGCATACCTTGCCCCTGGCCTGGGGCGCCGTCAGTGACGGTCAAGGTCTTCGCGCTGCTACGCGCGGCCGAAGACGTCCTGGCCGACCCGTGGCCCGAGGTCGCTCACTACGGGCCGCTCGTCAAAACCCTGGACCTGGACGACCTGACAGGGAGCACGTTGCTGCACGCGGACTTACACGCGGGCAATCTCCTGGTCGACGATGATCGGTGTCTGGTCGTCGACTGGTCCATGGCCTGTCAGGGTGCCGCGTGGGTGGACGTCGCCTTGCTCGTTCCACGGCTGATCGATGCCGGGCACACGCCTGCCGGGGCTGAGCGGGTCGCTGCCTGGGGGCCCGCGTGGGGTTCGTCTCCGGTGGACGCGGTGACCGCACTGGCTGCGACTCGTGCTCTGTTCGCCGCCCGCCTGGCCGAGGTCGGTCCGGCTCATCTGCGGGCGAAGCGTGCGAGGACCGCCACGGCTTGCCGGGCATGGGTGGAGTACCGCACCGGCTGATCCGTGCGCGACGTCGTGGATCAGCTGGTAGGGCACCGGATCGGCCGCGCAGCACGCCTGGTTGGTCGAGGAGTGCTCATTGAGCCCGAGTTCGTGCTGTTGGCGCTGCCCCGAGCGAACCATCGCGGGTAGGCGTCCGCCACCCAGGCTCAGACGGACGGAAGCCATCTCCCTTTGAGGTGCAGGCGCTTATTAAAGTACGGCGCACGCCAGGGGGTTACCGTTGCCCGGCGCGGCCGGCGCGATCAGGAACACCGGTATCTGGGCCATCAGGTATGCAGGCCCAGCAGGGAGTTGGGGGCGCGGCGGCACGGGAGGTGGGATCGCCGTGCCGCCGCGCGGCTCAGGGTGGGTCCGTCGGTTCGGCGTAGTGCTCCCCGAGTCGTCCGGCGATGCGGTGCGCGACCTGCGGTAGGTCGTCTGCCGGCGCCTGCTCTGCGGGTTCTTCGAGGAGGCGGGGTCCCCAGCAGAAGACCGTGCCTGCGGTGTCGGCCCATACGGTCAGGTCGGTGTTGATCGCGAGGCGGGGCCGGCCGTGGTCGTAGGAGATGGCCGGGTAGATGCGGTGGGTGTGCAGTTCGGTGCGCAGGTGCTTGAGGGCGGCGACGGCACCGGGGTGCCATCCGGTGGCGTGCGGCCGCTCGCCCGCCGGAGGGATCACGGTTGGCTCCCCTCTGGAGGCGAGGGGCTCGGTTCGGTGTGTCCTGGAGGTAGGGCCAGGGGTACGGGTTCCGGGTCCGAGCGGCTGGCCGTGCCGGGTGGTGTGGCTCGCTGGAGGTCGAGTTCTGTCTGTTGCATGAGGTCCCACAGGGCGGTGGCGCTGTTCGCGTAGACGATGTGGCATTCGTTGGGGTCGGTGCACTGCCAGGCTT